>NZ_JBIARE010000004.1:237749-761993 GCF_042889645.1 Streptomyces sp. NPDC002564
CGGGGGGCGGTCTGGGTGAGCCTCGCGTGGCGGGGGGGGGGGTGTGGGCCGGGGTGGTTTGTGGGGGGTGTCATCCCCCGGGGGGGGGGCGCCCCCCCCCCCCCCCCCCCCCCCGTCTTGTGCTCCACGGCAGGAGAAGCCGCGGAAGACCGCGGAAGACACGACGACGAGCAGGAGTGTGATGAAGGTTCTTCAGAAAGGTCGCCGCGCGGCGCGGTTCGCGCTGCGGGCCGCGACGGTGTGCGCGCTGCCCGCGGCGGTCGCGCTGGGACAGGTCTCCCCAGCCCAGGCGGCCGACGGCCTCACGGTGCTGAGCGTGACGGCGGACACGGGCGAGCCGTCCGTGCACGTCCGCTACCGCTGCGACGCCCTGACCGGCCTGGACTCCGTACGGGTGGGCGTCTCGGACACCCAGGGCGGCGGAGTGTTCACGGGCACCGCGGCGGCCGTCTGCGACGGCACCTACCACCAGGCGCGCGTGCGGGCCTCCCGCGCCGGCGGCCCGCCGCTGGCCCCCGGCCACGAGTGCGTGGTCTCCGCCTCGTTGGGCACGGCCTCGTTCGGGATGTTCTCGCCCGTGGTGACGGCGGGCGCGACGAAGACCGTCGGCTGAGCCGACCCGGCGCCCTCGCGCCACCCCCTCATCACCCCTTTAGTGCACACCGAAAAAATCCCGCGCAAAGGGGTGGTGACGGGTCGTCACCGCAGGTCAACACGGCGTGTCGACATCGGTACGAGCGCGTCGCCGGGCTCTTCGGGCGGATCTCGACAGGCACAACCGCGCGGACCTGCACACGGTGATATCGGCAAGGCCCTGCGAGGGGGCCTTGACCGTGGCCGTCAGGAACACTCCTGAGCTCCCGAACCCGGGGAAACACGGCCACTTGGATTCTCGCGACCCAATCGAAGGGAATGCGTCTCATGCGCAAGCTTGCCAAGGCGATCGCCGTCGGAGCTGTCGTCGTCCCCGTCGCCCTCGGTGGTGCCACTGTCGCCTCCGCCCACGACGGCCCGGGCTACCAGAAGTCCGACAACTCGGCGACCGTCAACGGCGGTATGTCGTCCAAGACGAAGAGCGGCTTCGGCGAGGACGGCACGGCCTACTTCGTGAAGTCCTCGAAGATGGCCAACTCCACCGGTGCGACGGGCAACTCGACCGGTTCGCATTCCTGACCCCACGGCTCACTGAGAGCCGTCGGGCAGCAGGCCCCGAGGGAACGATTCCTCGGGGCCTGCCGGTGCTTGAGGCCGTCTGCCGCCCCCTTCGGAGGAACACCCCGGCGGGCAGCTCAGCAGATCGGATGATCTCCGGTAAAGAAGCACGAAACGCCCGGCGCCCCGGCCCGGGCGCCCGCACCCCCCGTACGACCCGACAAGGAGTCCCGATGCCCGCCCCCCGCAGAATGCTGAGCACCCTGGCCCTGGCCGCCGCCTGCGCGGCCGCCGGGACCGCCACGACGGCCACCGCCCTGACGGCCCCCGACACCCGGCCCGCCGCCGCGGCCGACACCACCCGCACCGCCTCGGCCATCACCGAGCTCTCCGCGGAGGAGATCAGCACCGGAGGCTCGGCGCGCGTCCGCGTCACCGGACGACTCGTCGAGGGCGCCACGCTCTCCTTCCCGCTGGCCCGGATCCCGCTCACCGTCCAGGTCACCGACACGACGTCCCTGACGCCCGCCAGCTGCCACGCCCGCACGACGGACAAGGGCACCTTCAGCTGCTCGGTCTCCGTGTCCCCGAACTCGGCGCGCTCGGTCAAGGCGGCCTTCGCGGGCAACGAACTGTTCGCCCCCTGCTCCTCGACGACCAGCATCGGCTCGGCGGACGACACCGGGCTCCCCGCCGACCCGCTGCTCCCCGACACCACGACCGAGCTGCCGGCCACGACGACGACCCCGGCCACCACCCCCACCCCGGCCGCCACCGCACCGGCCGCCCGCACCACCGCGGAGGACCTCGCCGCCGCGGACACCACGACACTGCCCACCGCCCCGGCCGCGCCCACCGCACCGGAGCTGCCCACCGCACCGTTGAACTGATCGTTGAGCTGATCGGGTTGGATGACAGGCCTACTCGTTCCTTCACCGCCAGGAGACCGTCCCGGCTTTGCACAATGGGTCCGCAGAGAGCGACCGGTCCGCACTCCTCTCGGCCATCCCCAGGGAAGGAAGCCTCGTGAAGGCACGTCATCTCCTCATGTCCGCAGTGGCGACGGCCGCCGTGCTGACGGTGGCGGGAGCGCCACTGGCCCAGGCCGCGCCGCACTCCCCCGCCGCCGGCGCCGAGGCGCCCACGCCCGAATGGGCCAAGGAGACGCTCTCGTTCGGCCCGGGCACGATGCGGCACACCAGCACCGCGTCCGGCTTCACCGACGACGGCACCGCCTATTTCACCCAGGAGGGGATCGGGTTCTCGCCGGACGGGATCGAGTTCAGCGAGATCTCCTCGCACTCCTGAGCCCCTACGCCGTGACCTCGCTTGACGGCGGACGTTAGGAAATTTGCGACTGCGTGTGGGCAGCCGCACTATCCGATTCAAAGGAGAACGTGATGTCTCGCATCGCGAAGGCAGCCGCTGTCACCCTCGGCACCGGAGCCGTCGTCCTCGGCGGCGCCGGCCTGGCCATGGCGGACGCCGGCGCGCAGGGCGAAGCCGTGGGCTCCCCCGGCGTGCTCTCGGGCAACCTGGTCCAGGTCCCGGTCAACGTCCCGGTGAACCTGTGCGGCAACACCGTCGACGTCATCGGCCTGCTGAACCCGGCGTTCGGCAACCAGTGCGTCAACGACGGCCACGAGGGCGGCTACGGCGGCTGACCAGCCCCCCGAGAAGCCCCCGGTACACGTTCCGCCGGGGGCTTCGTCGTGTCCGCGGGACCGGACGGGGCCTACGCCTCGTAGGTGTACTGCCCCTGGTGCGAGAGCAGGTCGTCCGGCTTGGCGTCCCACGGCGGCATCGGCTCGTGACGGGCGACGATGCGCCGGTACTGGGCCTCGCCGAGGGACGGCGGGCGCACGGGCAGATACCCGGCGGAGTCCGGATGCCTGCGCTGCCAGCGGTCCCACAGCAGGTCGACGAAGGAGTGGTTGAGCCAGAAGACCGGGTCGTTCACCGAGGCGCCGCCCAGCATGTGGCCGCCGACCCAGCGGTGCACCCGGTTGTGGTTGCGCCACCGCTCCTTGCCGCGCGCCGACGTCCAGCCCTCCAGCCGGTTGCGGAAGCCCTCGGGCGCCGTGGAGTCCCACGGCGCCACGTCGTAGCGCGGGTCGGCCATCGCCCACTCCAGGTCCTGCGGCGTCGGCAGCTCGACGGGATCCTGGGGCCGGCCGAAGTCCCGGGTGAGGAAGTCCCCGTCGGTGACCCCCTCCTTGATCGTCCACTGCCCGCCGCGGTACGCGAACGGACCCGTCATGACCTGCCGGTCCTCCCGCCGCCCGTTCCCGCCCATCAGGTCCTCGCCCCACATCGAGGCGGCCGGGCCGCGGTCCTTCGTCCAGTCCCAGTACGGGACGCTCACCCCCGAGTCGATGCGCTGCAGGGCCCGCTCGAACTCCAGCAGGAACCGTCGGTGCCAGGGGAAGAAGGAGGGGGCCATGTGCGCGACCCGCAGGCTCCGCTCCCCGTCCGACACGTAGAAGTCGATGTGCATGCGGACGAACTCGTCGTACTCCCCGCGGCGCTTCAGCTTCAGCAGCGCGTCCACGAAGCGGCGCCGCTCCGCGCGGCTCAGCCCGCTCTGGTTCCTGCGCGTGTGGGCCATGTACGTCCCTCCTGCGTCGGGTCCTGCGGCCGGGTCAGTGCAGGCGGCCGCTCAGGGTCTGCCCGGGGCCGAGCTCGTCGACGGCCCCCCGGGTGGCGGCCAGCGGCGTCGCGTACGACTGGTAGTGGTCGACCATGCTGAGGTAGCTGCCGTCCGCGCGGCGCATCAGGCCGAGCCGCTGCCCGTCGACGGTGACCTGCCAGCCGTCCGGGGCGTGCCCCTGGCCGGGGACCGCGGGCCGGCCCTGGATGCGCCGGCCCCGGTACATCTCGTCGAACACCGGGTCGCCGGACGCCGGGTCGCCGTCCGGTCCGGCCGCGGGCCGGCCTGCGGGCGGGTCCGGCAGGGCGCGGACGACGCCGACGGCGGCGAGGACCGCGCCGGCCGCGACCCCGATGAGGTGGCGGCGGGTCACCCGGTCGGTCAGGCCCCGCCGGGCCCGGCGCGGGTCCGGGCCCGCCCGGTTCGGGAGCGTCGCCACGGTCAGGCCAGACCGAGGTCGGTCGCGGGCTCGGCGCTCAGCGACGGCGCCTCGACGCCCGCGTTGGGCACCGCCGGGGCGGGCAGCCCCCACAGGTCGCCGCGCGGGGCGGTCACCGGCAGGTCGAGGTTGGCGCTCGGCGTACTGGCGTCCACGTCGGAGGCGTACGCCCGCACCCCGAGCGACTCGACGGTGTCCTCGCCGAGCACGTCGGACATCGGCGCGACCACGCTCGCCGAGGGAAGGCTGTTGCTGACCGGGATGCGGGGCACCATCCGCTCGGGCAGCAGGTGGTCCTCCGCGTAGTGCGGTCCGTCGAGGCTTCCGCTGGGCAGCGGCACGGGGATGCCGGTGGTGATCTCGGGGGCGTCCATGTCCAGGGCGTGCTCGAGTCCGTTCAGCGGGACGGGCACCTCGGGCTGTTCGGACGCGGTCGCCGCCGAGGCCCCGCCGACGGCCGCCGCGCAGGCCATGACCATCGCGAAGGCACCTCTGGTTGATTTCTTCATCGTGCTCGACTCGTCCTTTCACCGTGCGACCACAGGGCCCCGATATCGGTCAAACGATGCCGGGTCGGCATTCAGCTGGTCCAGAATTCCCACCAGCGCGTCAGGATGAGCATGCCGATGACGCCCATGTGCAGAGCGGGAAGAACCCAGGTGAACTCACCCAGGAATGTACGCATTCCCCGCGGGGCGGGCAGGAATCCACACCGTACGTTGTGCGAAGTCACGTACCAGAACATGAGAATGGTGGCGGCCCACGCCAAGCAGCACCACAAACAGAGCGAGTTGATGCGGTACAGCGACTGGAATTGCAGCCAGCCGCAGAATGCGACGCCGAACAGGGTGCCCGCGTTGAGGGTCAGCCAGTACCAGCGGGGAAAGCGCGCCCCACCGAGCACTCCGGCGCCGACGCAGATCACGACCGCGTAGGCGGCGAGCCCCAGCATCGGATTGGGGAATCCGAATGCGGCCGCCTGCTCGCTCTTCATGATGTTCCCGCAGGCGACCACGGGATTGAGACTGCAGCCGGGAATGAAGTCCGGGTCCTCGAGCAGCTTGAACTTGTCGAGGGTGATGACCCACGCCGCGAGCAGCCCCGCCGCTCCGGTGAGCACCAGGAGCAGGCCGAGCGCCCGTCCCGCGGCCTGCCCGGGCGGCCCGGACGGCCCGGCCGCGGCGGGCGGCGCGGCGGGGGCCGCACCGGATGCGCCGACGGCCTGGAGCGGCACCCGGTGCGGCAGTTCGGTGGTGCGGCGCATCAGCGCAGGCTGCGCGCGGGCAGCAGGCAGTGCGCGGCGTTCAGCATGGTCTCCTCGGCCCCGGCGAACTCGGCCAGCTTCTCCTCCGCGACGGGCTCGCCCGGCGTGGCCTCGGGCCACGCGCGCGTGGTGGCCATGAAGTAGGCGTGACCGCGCTGCTTGACGGCGGCGAGCCACTCCGGCGGCACCACGCACTGCGCGTTCAGGTGGGGCATGTTGACGACGGCCTGGTCGCCCTGGACGAGCAGGCTCACCGGCAGGGAGGGGGTGCGCGCCCCGTCGAGGACGGGGCCGCCGAGCGGCAGGCCCGCGTTGTCGAGGAGCGTGCGCATCGCCTCGGCGGTGGCCTCCGGGCCGCCCTCGGTGTCGCCGAGGGAGTAGGCCAGCAGGAAGGGCATGTCCTTCTCGTCCTCGGGGTTCTCGCCGCTCCAGGCGAGAACGGCCAGGGTTCCCAGATCAGTTGCTTGGAAGGGGCGCTGCTCACTGGAAGTTGAGGTCATGAGGGGAACCGTATAGACGCCCGGGGGCCGCGCCCGCCCCGTTGTCACCCGTGTGGCGCAGCTCAGCAGCGCCATCACACGATGGGGTCACCCGCTCGGCGTTGATGACGCGGCGGGGTCGAACTGGCCTTCCTGCACCTTGTGTTGTCGGGCTCCGCACGCGGCGAAGGGCCGGCCCGTGGAAGAGGTGACCGGCCCTTGCGTGCCGCGGGCGACCGCCCGGGGCGTCCCCGAGGAGGCGTCAGTCGTTGACGGACTGGTTGCCGAAGGCCGGGTTCAGGGCGCCGATGACGTCGACGGTGTTGCCGGTGGCGTTGACCGGGACGTGCACGGGCAGCTGGCCGACGTTGCCGGAGGCGACACCGGGGGAGTTCACGGCCGCGCCCTGGGCGCTGGCACCGTCGCCGTCACCGGCGAAGGCGCTGCCGGACGCGGCACCGGCGGCGATGCCCGCGGCGGCGAGGACGAGGGCGGCCTTCTTGGCAGTCTTCATGAGGAAACCTTCCTTTGGGGGTTTACCGCAGCCTATGGACCTTGTTACGGGAAACTCCGCAATAACACGCCCACATGCTTTCGTTCCCGGTCCTTGCCAATACCCCTCAACGGACCCGGGAATTGGGCCCGTACTACTTGGCCAGCGGAAGTCCGCCGAGGAGCTCGGTCGGGCCGCCCGCCGAGTTCAGGCCGTCCGTCGCGTCCTTGACGGTGTTGACCGCGGAGTCGGGGTTCTCGGTGTCGAGCATGTTGGTGCTCAGCGGCTGGGCGTCCAGCAGGGGCTGTCCCGCAAGGGTGTCAAGACCGCCGTTCAGGCTGGTGGGCGCCAGCTCTCCGGCGAACGCGGGCACGGCGGAACCGGCGATGGCGATCGAACCGGCAAGGACAGCAGCAGCCTTCAGGGCCTTCATCATGTTCCTTTCTTTGGCAACTCGCGTCGCCTCGTGGGAGAACCGTTCAGGCAACGTTTGCCCGGTGTCTCTCTGTACCGGGACCAACGAGCGCGGGCCGGTACGGAAACCCCTGGGCCACAAACTTCCGTGATCCCACTCGAATGAATAGCGCGTTACATCCTCATATCAACTGGCCGATTTGCCGGGGGCGTTCACCGCACACGGAAGACCCGCCGTACCGGCAGCGGCCGGCACGGCGGGTCGGGGCGGACGGCCTCGGCGGGGAGGCCGCTCACCGTGTCCTCAGAGGGCCGCAGAGGGCCGCAGAGGGCCTCGGAGGTCTCAGAGGGAGGGCAGGCCCGGGGCCTGCGGCAGGGCGGGCGCCTGCGGCAGGTCCGGCGCCTTGGGCAGGGCGTCGGTGGGCAGCGCGGGCAGCTTCGGCAGGCCCGGCAGGTTCGGGGCGGGCAGGCCGCCGCCGAGCACGGTCGCGACGGTGAGGTTCACCAGGCCGGTGAGGACCGTCGGGGCCGCCGCGAGCACGGCCTTCGGGTCGCCGGCCGTGGCGGCCTTGACCAGCTCGTCGACCGCCTTCTGCAGCGCGGCGACGGCGTCGGCCTTGACGTCGACCGGCGCCTTGGCATCGCGCGGCGAGCCGCCGGTCGGGAGCTGCGGCACCGCGGCCGCCGGGTCGGCGGGCGCCTTGACGGGCGGCTTGGCGGCCGCCTCCAGGGCCTTCTTGACCGCGTCGGCGTGCTTCTTGGCGTCCTCGGGGGCCAGCTTGCCGTCCTTGGCCTGGAGCGCCGCGCTGAGCAGGTCGGTGACCGGGGTCAGGACACCGCCGAGGCCGTTCAGCTGCTGGGCCTGGCCCAGCAGGGCGGCCGCGTCCGGGGCAGGCGCGCTGGACGCGGTCCGGGTCTCGTCGCGGGTGGCGTCGGAGGCGAGGGCCGGACCGGCCGTGCCGAGAAGCAGCGTCGCGCACAGGGTGGTGGTCGCGATACGCCGTACGGGCAGAGCGCGCATAGGTGTGTCCCTTTCGGTGATGCGTCGGATCTTGTGATCACCGTGAAAGCGGCGAACTCCGACCGCAACCGAGCGACTGCGGAACGTAGCGGGCATTCCTTGGCCGGGCGGGCATCTGCGCAGGTGAGAAGTGGATGTGACGGCCGGTCGGCGATCGGCGGGGCGCCCCCCATTCGGGGCACGGCCCTTACCAGGCGCACGCCGCCGCGGGTGCCGACACGCGGAACGGCCGCCCCCGGATTCACGGGGACGGCCGCTACGGTCCGACGGTGCGTCAGTCGTTGGCGCACTGGTTGCCGAACGCGGGGTTCAGCAGGCCGATGACGTTGACGCTGTTGCCGCACACGTTGACGGGAACGTGGATCGGCGCCTGGACGCTGTTGCCCGAGATCACGCCGGGGGAGTTGGTGGCGGCACCCTGCGCGCCGCTGTCGGCGGCAGCGATACCCGCGGATCCGGCCACGGCGGCGGCGGCGACGGCGGACAGGGCGAGAGCCTTGGTGGTACGCGACATGGAGTGCTGCTCCTTGGTGGTGATGCGACGGACGGGCGGGATGCCCGTCTGGAGGGTTCAACTGCCGACCGCGACGCCGAGTTGTGCGCCCATACGAGTGATCCGGCGCGCGATCCATTGCGGTGACGCCCCCCGGACCGTTGAACCGGCCGGGACGCGCGCCCCCTGCGGTCTGCCACAAGGCGTGCGCACGCCCCCTGAAGCCCCGCCTTCACCAATCCGACACACGTGCCGAGGTTGACCGGGCCACTCGATTCAGGGGCTACAGTTGCGCTTCGTTTAAGGGTCATTTCACTCATAAGCATTCAAATTCGTACAGACAGTACGAATTACTCATCTTCGCCGTGGTCAGCGTTCTTCACACTCCGGAAGGCCAACGCCGTCATGCGTCACCCCCTGGGCCTGCGTCGCGTGTTCGTCATCCCTCTCGCACTCGCCGCCTGCCTCGCGGCGACCGGAACCGGCTCGGCCGCCCCGCCCGGCGGCGAGCAGCCGCGCATCGACTTCGCCCAGCGCCACCATGCGCTGCAGCACGGCGGGATCGTCCGGGCCGCCAACTCGGCGATCACCTGCCGCCGCCCGGTGGAGCGCACGGCACAGTCCTGCGCGCGCACGCGTGCCGGGCGGCCGGGCGTCAACGACGACTTCGACATGTTCTACATCGACGTCGACGACGACCCGAACACCTACAACTCCAGCCGGGGCGAGGTCCGCCTGCCCCCGCACTCGCGCGTCTCGTACGCCCGCCTGTACTGGGGCGGCAACCTGCGGGTCGGCGAGCAGAAGCCGCCCAAGGACAACGGCCGGGTGCTGATCGCCGAGCCGGGCGGCAACTACAAGCCGGTCATCGCCGACACCCTGGTCGGCCACCGCGTCACCGGTGACGCCGACGCCTTCCAGGCCTCGGCCGACGTCACCGACCTGGTGCGCGGCGCGGGCGCGGGCGCGTACACGGTGGCCCAGGTCAACGTCGCCATGGGCCACTCGAAGGCCGGTGCCTGGGGCGGCTGGACGCTGGTGGTGGCGTACGAGAACGCCGCCGAGCCGCTGCGCCACCTCGCCGTCTGGGACGGCTTCGACACCACCGGCGAGCGCGGGAGCAAGCACGAGGTGCGGCTGCGCGGCGTACCCGGACCCCAGTCCGGCGGCATCGCCGGAGTGGTCGCCTACGACGGCGACCGCGGGCGGCGCGGCGACACGGTGGACGTGTCGGCGGGCGACGGCCGGGCGGTCCCGCTGTCCGACGACGCCAATCCGGTCGGCGACGCGCTCAACTCCACCATCAGCGAGCCCGGCACGCCGATCCGCAGGACCCCCGCGTACGCCAACACCCTGGGCTACGACTCCGACGTCTTTCCGCTGGCCAAGGCCGCCGGCGGACAGAGCGGGGATCTGACGGTCCACCTTTCCTCGCAGGATTCCGCGTGGGTCGGCGTGGTCTTCGCCGCCGTCGACGCGAAGCGATAGCGCGCGTTGCCCCGCACGGACCCGCGCCGCACTGATTCAAGGGAGTCGCGCATGCCTCTGCCTTCAGCACCCCTCAGCCGCCCGCGGGTCCTGCACGTCAGCCAGCCGGTGGACGGCGGAGTGGCCCGGGTCGTCGTCGACCTGGCCGCGGCGCAGACCGCGGCCGGCCTCGACGTGCACGTGGCCTGCCCGCCCGAGGGCTTCCTGCCCCGCGCGCTGGCGGCCCTCGGCGTTCCCGTCCACCCGTGGACGGCCACCCGCTCCCCCGGCCCCGGCCTGCGCGCCGAGACCAGGGACCTGGGGCGCGTCGTCGCCGACGTCGCCCCGGCGCTCGTCCACGCGCACAGCGCCAAGGCCGGACTCGCCGCACGCCTCGCGCTGCGCGGCTCCCTGCCCACCGTGTTCCAGCCGCACGCCTGGTCCTTCGAGGCGGTCGGCGGCGTCACCGCGCTGCTGGCCCGCCGCTGGGAGCGGCACGCGGCCCGGTGGGCGGCGCGCATCGTCTGCGTGAGCGAGGCCGAGTGGGTCACCGGGCGCCGGGCGGGCATCGCCGGTGCGTACACGGTCATCCCCAACGGCGTGGACACCGAACGGTTCGCGCCCGCCGGACAGGGTTCGGCCGACGCCGCCGCCCGGCCGACCGTCCCGCTGGTCGTCTGCGTCGGACGGCTCTGCCGCCAGAAGGGGCAGGACGTGCTCCTGCGCGCCTGGCCCGCGGTGGCCGCGCAGGTGCCCGAGGCCCGGCTGGTGCTCGTCGGCGACGGGCCCGAGGCCGACCGGCTGCGCGCCCGCGCCGGGCCACGCGTGGCCTTCGCCGGGGAGGCGGCCGACGCCGCGCCCTGGTACCGGGCGGCCGACGTGGTCGTCCTGCCGTCCCGCTGGGAGGGCATGGCCCTCGCCCCGCTGGAGGCCATGGCCTGCGCGCGGCCCGTCGTGGTCACCGACGTCGACGGGGCCAGGGAGAGCCTGCCGACGGCCGACCGCGCGCACGCCCTCGTACCACCGGAGGACCCCGCCGCGCTCTCCCGGGCGCTGACCGCCCTGCTGCGGGACGCGGAACTGCGGGACGCGCTGGGGCGGCGGGGCCGCCGGCACGTCCTGGACCACCACGACGCACGGCACACCGCGGCCGCGATCGGCGCGGTCTACGGCGAGCTTCTGGGCACGGCGACCACCGGACCCACCGAGTACAGGGAGTGCACGACCACGTGAGTGCGGAACGGACCGTCGCCTCCTCATCGGCCCAGTCACGGCAGGACACCCAGGCCCCGCCCGGGGCCTTCGTCGTCGCGCCACGCGAAGCCACCGTCCCCCGCGCCGGCGCGTCGACGTGGCGCCCCGCCCTGCGGCAGCGCTCGGCCGCCGCCCTGCTGGCCGTGGACTGCGCCGCCGCCCTGGCCTGCCTGCTGCTGCTCGCCACACCGCGCCAGCAGACCGTCCTCGCGCCGGTCCTGGTGGCCGTGGTGCTGCTCCTGAACGCGCAGGGCCGCCTGTACGCGCACACCGCGCTGCCCGAGACCCTCGGCCAAGTGCCGTCGCTGGCCGGGCGGATCGCGCTCGGCTGGTCCGTCACCGCGCTGCTGGCCTCCGCGCTGCCCGCCGCGGGCCCCCTGTCGGCGGAGCCGCCGTCCCTGCGGACGCTGGCCGGCGCCGCCGCCGTGCAGTGCCTGCTGAGCTGCGGCGGACGCGCACTGGTGCACTGGCACCGGCGCGCCGAGACCGTGCGCAGACCCAGACCCGTGCTCGTCCTCGGCCCCGGCGGCGCGGCGCGCGGCGTGGCCGCCGCGCTGCTGCGGCGCCCCGGCTGCGGCATGCGGCCCGTCGGCATCGTGAGCGAGGCGGACCAGGACCGGGACGCCCCGGCCGCCGCGGCGGAGGCCGTACCGGAACCGGGGCCCGAACTGCCGGTCCTGAGCACCACCGACGAACTCCACCGTGCCGTCATCCAGAACGACGTGCGGGCCGTCTTCGTGCTCGCCGACCGCGGCCCCGGGTACAGCGGCTGGCTGCCCGCACTGAGCGGGCTCGGCTGCGACCTGTGGGAGCTCGACCCGCGCTGCCCCGAGGTGGCGCACGCGCCGGGCGGGCCACGGGAGTTCATCGCCGGGTACCCCTGCCGCCCGCTGCTGCCGACCCGGCCCCGCGGCACCAGCCCCGGCAAGCGTCTCCTGGACGTCGGCGTCTCCGGTGTGCTGCTGCTGGCCGCCGCGCCGGTCCTCGCCCTGTGCGCCCTGGTGCTGCGCGTCTTCGAGGGACCCGGCGTGATCTTCCGGCAGGAACGCGTCGGCAAGGACGGGCAGTTGTTCACGCTGCTGAAGTTCCGCACCCACCGGCCCGCCGACCCGACGGAGGCCGCCACCCGGTGGAGCGTCGCCGACGAGCACCGGATGAGCGCCTTCTGCCGGTTCCTGCGCGGCACCTCGCTCGACGAGCTGCCGCAGCTGTGGAACGTGCTGCGCGGCGACATGAGCCTGGTCGGCCCGCGCCCCGAACGGCCCTTCTTCGTCGCCCAGTTCAGCCAGACCTATCCGCACTACGCCCAGCGGCACCGGATGCCGACCGGCATCACCGGCCTCGCCCAGATCCACGGACTGCGCGGGGACACCTCCATCGAGGACCGGTGCCGCTTCGACAACGCCTACATCGACAGCTGGTCGTTCTGGCAGGACCTCTGCATCCTGCTGCGCACTCTCGGCTGCCTCGTACGCCGCACGGGGAGCTGACCACGTGACCCACAGCCCGACCACCCTCCTGCCCCCGGCAGGGCCGCTGTCCCAGGCCGTACGCCGGTCCCGGCTGCACGACGTGGTGCTGCCCGAGCTGAGACGGCACGGCCCCGTCCTGCCGGTGGTGCTCCTGGTCGCGCTGCTCGCGCTGCCGGTGCCCGCCGAGGACCCGGCCGCGGGCGGCGGCACCGGCACCGTGGCCGACGCGGTGTCCGCCCTGGTCGTCGCCTACTGCCTGGTCCGCCTCGTGCGGGAGCGGCGCCGCCCGCTGACCCGGACGGCCGCGGTGCTCCTGGGCCTGCCGGTCGTCGGCATCACCGTGGCCGCCTTCGGCGCCTCCACCGCGGCGACCGGTGTCGCCGGTGCCGCGCGCTACCTGCAGATCTTCGTGCTGGTCCCGGCCGCCGTCCTGATGCTCGTCCGCGACGCCGCCCACTTCCGGCTGCTCGCCTGGTCGTTCGTCGGCCTCGGGCTCTACCAGGGCGTCATCGGCGTCCACCAGAACCTCACCGGCACCGGCGCCTCGTACATGGGCGAGGACATCCGGGCCGTCGGCACGTTCGGCTCCACGGACGTCATGGGCATGGCCACCGTCGTCTCGTACGGGCTGGTCTGCGCGCTGGCCCTCGCCTTCCGGCCCGGCGCGCCCCGGCAGCGCACGGCGGCCGTGGCGTGCGCCGGGCTGCTGACCGTGCCGCTGGCCCTGTCCTTCAGCCGGGGCGCGTGGATCGCCACGGCGGCGGCCTGCGCCGCCGTGCTGCTGCTCGCCGGGGTGCGCCGGGCGGGCCAGGTGCTGCTGGCCGCGGGTGCGGCCGCGGTCGTCCTGGTGGCCGGGCTCGGCGTCGGTTCCGCGATGCTCCAGGAGCGCCTGAGCAGCATCACCCAGGTGACGGACACGCCCGACCAGTCGGTCACCGACCGGTACACGATGTGGGCCGCTTCGGCCGACATGTGGCGCGGCCACCCGGTGACCGGCGTGGGGCTCAAGGGCTTCCCCGAACACCGGGACGGCCACGCCTCGCTGGCCCTGTCCTCCGGCAGCGACACCGCGGGCGCCGGCAGCGGCTTCGTACGCCAGCCGCTGCTCTCCCCGCACAACATGTATCTGCTCGTGCTGAGCGAACAGGGGCTGCTCGGCCTGACCACGCTGGTCGGCGGCTGGGCGGCGCTCGTGGTGTGCGCGGTGCGCCGGTGGCGGCGGCAGCGGCCGCGCCGCGGACGGCCGGGCGGCGCCCACTTGGACTGCGCGCTGGTCGCCTGCGGGCTGCTGGTCTGGCAGTTGATCGACTTCATGTACGCCGACATCGGCGGCCCGTCCACCGTGCTGCTGGCGATCGCCCTGGGCCTGGCGGCCTGGTGGGCGGTCGGCGCCCGCGTACGACCGGGAGAGGCGGGCCCGCGATGACGACCGTCCCGCCCACGGTGGCGGACCCCGACCCCGAACCGGACGCGGGAGCGGTCTCCGTACCGGCCCCGCAGCCCCACTCGACGGCCCCGGAGACCTCGGCCCCGACGACCCCGGCGACCCCGGCGACCCCGGCGACGGACGAGCCCGCGGACACCGCCGAGAAGGCGCCGGGATCCGAGAAGACCGGCAGCTCCTTCCTCGCCAAGGCCGCGCTCGTCACCGCCGTGCTGTCCGTCGCCGGTTCCCTGCTCGGGCTCGTCCGCGACCAGGCGCTCGCGCACTTCTTCGGCGCGGGGACCGACACCGACGCCTTCCTCGTCGCGTGGACCGTGCCCGAGCTCGCCGCGACCCTGCTCATCGAGGACGGGCTCGCCTTCTTCCTCGTGCCCGCGTTCAGCCTGGCGCTGGCGCGCCGCGCGGACGGGCCGTCCGCCGTCGACCCGGTGCGCGAACTGGTCCGGGCCTCGCTGCCGCGGATGACCCTGTGCTTCGTGGGCACCGCCGCGCTGCTCGTCGCGGCGGCGCCCTACCTGGTGGCGGTGCTGGCCCCCGGCCTGCCCGACCCGCAACTGGCCGTCGACTGCACGCGGTTGACCGCCACCTGCGCGCTGACCTTCGGGCTCGCCGGGTACTGCAGCGCCGCGCTCCGGGCCCACCAGCGGTTCGTCGCGCCCGCGACGGTGTACGTGGCCTACAACGCGGCGATCATCGCAGCCCTGTTCGCGCTGGCCCTGCCGCTCGGCGTACGGGCCGCGGCGGCGGGCGTGGCGGTGGGCGGCGTGCTCATGGTGGTCGTCCAGGCGCCCTCGCTCTGGCGCCAGCTGCGGACCGTACCGGTGCCGGAGGCGGCGCCCGCGCCGAAGCCCGCCGGGGACTCCCCCGCCAGGACCCTGCAGACCGCGATCATCTGGACCGTCCTGCTGTTCGCGCTGTGCCGCCAGTCGCAGGTCCTCATCGAGCGGTTCCTCGCCTCCTCGCTGCCCGCCGGGGCGATCTCGCACCTGAACTACGCGCAGAAGGTCGCGCAGATGCCGATGGTGCTCTCGCTCATGCTCTGCACGGTCACCTTCCCCGTCGTCGCGCGGGCCCTGGCCGACGGACAGACCGAGCGCGCCCGCAAGCGCGTCGAGCGGGACCTCGTCCTCGCCGGGTGCATGGTGCTGCTCGGCGCGGCCGCCGTCATCGCCGCCGCGCCCCCGCTCATCCAACTCCTCTTCCAGCGCGGCGCCTTCACCGCCCAGGACACCGCGGCCACCGCCGCGGTGATGCGCGTCTACTCCCTGGGGCTGCTCGGCCACACCCTGGTGGGCGCGCTGGCGCGGGCCCACTTCTCCGTCGCGCGGACCACCTGGGTCCCGCTCTACGCGATGTTCATCGGGATCGTCACCACCGCCGGGATCGGCTTCCTGTCCGTCGGGACCTGGGGCGTCTACGGCATCGCCGCGGCCAACGCGACCGGCATCTGCGTCACCGCCCTGCTCCTGCTGCGCGCCATGGGTCCGCGCACCGTCCCGATCAGGACGCGCGCCGTGGTCGGCCAGCTGGCCCGCCTGGCGCTCGCGGCCGCCGGGGCGGCGGTGCTCGGCGCCGCGTGCGCCGAGCGCGTCGCCGGTCCCGCGCTCGCCGTCCTCGCGAGCTTCGCGGTGGTGACCGTCTCCTTCGTGCTCCTGGGCCTGCTGCTGGGGGCGCAGCCCTGGGCGTCCGTCGTCCGCTCCGTCACCAGAAAGCTGCGCCATGTCCGTTGATGTCACCCCGCCCGCGCCGTCCGGCACCGAGCCCTTCCTGCGGCTGAGGCAGCCCCGCACCCCGGCGTGGGTGGCGATGTACCACTCCGTCGCGGACCCGTCCGACGACCCGTACGAGATCACCGTCTCCCCCGAGCGGCTCGGCGCCCAACTGCGCTGGATGCGGCGTCAGGGGCTGCGCGGCGTCTCGATGAAGTACCTCCTGGAGGCGTGCGCGCAGGGCCAGGAGCACAACCTGGTCGGGCTCACCTTCGACGATGGCTACCGCGACTTCGCCGAGCACGCGCTGCCGCTGCTCCAGCAGCACGACTGCACCGCCACCGTCTTCGTCCTGCCCGGCCGCCTGGACGGCGAGAACGCCTGGGACCCGCTCGGCCCGCGCAAGCCGCTGCTCGGCGCCGAGGGCATCCGGCAGCTGGCCGAGTGCGGCATGGAGGTCGCCTCGCACGGGCTGAGCCACGTCGACCTGACACAGGCCGACGACCGGCAGCTGCGCCGCGAGGTCAGCGGCAGCCGGGCGGCGCTGCACGACCTGACCGGCACCGACGTGCAGGGCTTCTGCTACCCCTACGGCCACGTCGACGAGCGCGTGGTCGCCGCGGTCCGCGAGGCCGGGTACGGCTACGCCTGCGCCATCGCGCCGGGCCCGCTCGCCGGGACGTACGCGCTGCCCCGCGTGCACGTCGGCCAGGGCGACACGGCCTGGCGGCTGCGGCTGAAGCTGCGCACGAACCGGCTGCGGCGCCGCGTCCTCGACGGCACGGCGGTGGCCCGGTGAAGGTCCTGCACATCATCACCGGGCTCGGCGTGGGCGGCGCCGAACAGCAACTGCGCCTGACATTGCGGCACTTGCCGATGTCGAACGACGTGGTGACGCTGACCAACGCGGGCGCCGTCGCGCGCGGCATCATGGCCGACGGATCCCGGGTCGCCGACCTCGGCATGTCCGGCAACCGGGACGTGTCCGCGCTGCCGCGCCTGGTCCGGCTGATCCGCGCGGGCCGCTACGACGTGGTGCACACCCACCTGTACCGGGCCTGCCTGTACGGGCGGATCGCGGCCCGGATGGCGGGCGTGCGGGCGGTGGTGGCCACCGAACACTCGCTGGGCGACTCGCAGATGGAGGGCCGCGCGCTGACGCCGGGGGTGCGCGGGCTGTATCTGGCCGGGGAGCGCCTGGGCCGGATGACGGTGGCGGTCTCGCCCGCCGTCGGGGCGCGGCTGCACCGCTGGGGCGTGCCGCGCCGGCGCATCCGGGTGGTGCCCAACGGCATCGAGGTCGAGCGGTTCCGCTTCGACCCGGCCGCCCGGACCCGTACGCGCGAGCAACTGCAGCTGCCCGAATCGGCGTTCGTCGTGGGCGGGGTGGGACGGCTCGCCGCGGGCAAGCGCTTCGACGTCCTGCTGCGGGCGGCCGCCCAGCTGCCCGAGGACGTCGTCGTCCTGCTGGTCGGCAGCGGCCCCGAGGAGCCGGAGCTGCGGCGCCTCGCGCAGCGGCTCGGCCTCGCCGGGCGGGTGCGGTTCGCGGGCGAGTCCACCCACGAGGACAGCGGCGCCGCGACCGGCGGGGTGCCCGACCTGCCCTCGCTGCTGGCCGCGATGGACGCGCTGGCCTCCCCCTCGCCGGAGGAGGCCTTCGGTCTCGCGCTGGTGGAGGGCCTGGCCAGCGGGCTGCCCGTGCTCTACGCGTCCTGCCCCGCCGTCGAGGGCCTCGGCGCCGGGGAACGCACCGGCGCCGCGTACTGCCCGAGCGACCCGGACTCCTTCGCGCAGGCCCTGTACGGCCTGCGCGGCGACGTCCGCCCGCACCGCTCGGCACCGGCCGCGGTGCGGCACTACAGCATCACCCGAAGCGCCGAGCAGCTGATGAGCGTCTACGCGACAGTTGCGCCCGGCCCGACCCTGGAGGTGAACCCTCGATGAGCGACTCCCTCAACCAGCGCCCGCGCACCGTGCCCCTGCGAGCCCGCCTCGCCCGGCTGCCCCGCTGGTGGCCGCTGCCGGTCTGCGCGGTGCTCGGCGCCGCGGCCGGCGGCGCCTACGGCACGCTGCAGACCCCGCAGTACACGGCGACGAGCTACGTCGTCGCCGTCCCCCAGGAGAAGGCGGACCCGCAGACGGCGCTCGGTTTCGCCCAGGCGTACGGCCGGGTGGCCACGCAGCTCGCCGTGCTGGCCGACGCCCAGGTCGCGGCCGGTCTGTCGCCCGCGGAGCTGCAGGACAGCGTGAAGGTGGCCACCTCGCCCGACGCGCCGATGATCGCCGTGTCGGCGACCGCCGCCAAGCCGTCCTCCGCGGCGACCACCGCCAACGCGGTCGCGCGGTCGCTGGCGGGCAGTGCCAACCACTCCAAGGACAGCACGCAGGTCAAACTCCTGACGTTCTCCCGGGCGTTGACGCCGAACGCGCCCTCCTCGCTGTCGCCGGGCGTGACCACGCTGGTCGGCGGCTGCGCGGGCGGGCTGCTCGGCGCGCTCGCGCTCCTGGTCCGCCCGCGCGCCCGTACGGAGGAGGTGCCGACCGGCGCGTCGGTCCCCGGGCCCGCGTCCGCCCTGGTGCGGAGCGCCCCGTGAGCACGGCGACCGAGACCGATCTGCACGCCGAACTCTGCGTCGATGAGTCGGAGTTCGAGGCGCTCGCCGAGCCGTGGGGGCGGCTGCACCGGGCCTGCCCCGCGGCCACCCCGTTCCAGAGCCACGCCTGGCTGTCGTCCTGGTGGCGGTCCTACGGCCGGCCCGGGCGGCTGCGGGTGGTCCTGGTCCGCGACGGCGACCGGCTGGTCGCCGCGGCGCCGCTGATGCGGGTCAGCCGCCCGCTGCCCGCGCTGAAGCCGCTGGGCGGCGCGATCTCCGACTTCACCGACGTGCTGCTGGACGGCGGGTGCCGCGAGGCGGGCCTGGAGGCGCTGCTCGGCGGCCTGTACGCGCTGGCCGGGACCGCGCCGATCGACTTCGGCGAGGTGCGCCCCGGGGCCTGCGTGGAGAGCCTGTACGCCCGGTGGCCCGGCCCGCGCCGGACGCTGGCCGACTCGGAGTGCCTGGAGCTGCCCGCGCTGCCCATGGAGGAGCTGCTCAAGCGGCTGCCGACGCCGCGGGCCCAGCGCACCCGGGCCAAGATGCGCAAGCTGTCGGCGATGGGCGTGGAGAGCCGTGTCGTGCCCGTGGAGGAGGTGGAGTCCTCGGTGCGCACGCTGCTGCGCCTGCACCAGCTGCAGTGGCAGGGGCGCAAGGTGACCACCGAGCACCTCCAGCCGCGCTTCCACGAGCACCTGCTGCGCTCGATGCGCCCGATGGTCGCGGCCGGCGAGGCGGTGGTGACGGAGTTCCGGCTGGACGGCGAGGTGATGGCCGCGGACCTGACGCTGCTGTCGGGCACGCTGGCGGGCGGCTACCTGTACGGGGCGCATCCGCAGCTCAGGGAGCGCAAGGTCGACGTGGCCACGATGCTCCTGGACGCGTGCACCCGGCACACCGGCGGCGAGCACCGGCGGGCGCTGAGCCTGCTGCGCGGCAACGAGCCGTACAAGCACCACTGGCGCCCCGAGCCGGTCGCCAACCGGCGCTTCCTGCTGGCCCGCAGGCGCACCGCGCCGCTGGCCTGCGCGGCGGCCTGGGGCGCCGAGGGCCGCAGGTGGGCCAAGGAGCGGCTGCGCGAGCGGGACGAGCGCCGGGCGGCGGGCCGGGACGGCGGGCGCGCCAAGGACGGCGGGGGCGGCGGGCGGCGCGGGGGCGGAGCCTCGTCATGACGGCTGCCGCCACCGCGCCCGCGCGGCGGGTCAGGAGCCCTGCTTCTCCTTCCACCAGTCGAACTTCAGGCAGAGCTTGCCGCCCAGCCAGTACTCGACCCAGTCGCCGAGATCCACCGGCGAGCAGCTCGGCGGCGTCACCGGCTCGGTCGGCTGGGTCGGCTCGGTCGGTGTCCCGTCACGGCCGGACAGCAGCTTGCGGTAGACCGCCGCGGACTCGGGGTTGTCCTTGCACTGCCACACGCCGTGCGGGCAGTAGTCGGTGACCGTGTTGTACAGGGGCTTCTTGTCGTCCATCCATTCCAGCATCCGGCGCATGTACTCCTCGTTGTCGCCGTTGCGGAAGAGACCCCATTCCGGATACGAGATGGGCTTCTTGTGAGCGGCCGCGAAGTCCACGTGCTCCTGGAGCCCATAAGGCTCCTTGACCTGCTCGTCGAATGACATTCCGCGCGGCTGGTCGTACGAGTCCATGCCGATGATGTCGACGACGTCGTCCCCGGGATAGCACTGGGTCCAGGGAATGGCGTCGCGCCCCCTGCTGGGCGTGAAGTCGAACTGAAACTTCTGTCCCGGTACCGAGCGCATCGTGGTGACGATCCTGTTCCAGTACTTCTTCCAGGACTCCGGGTCCGGACCGCAGCGATGGGTGTAGGTCGTGCCGTTCATCTCCCAGCCCGGCACGATCACCGTGTCCGGCACGCCCAGGTCGACCAGGCGCTCGGCGAGCACCCGGAAGTGCTCGTCGAAGTCGCCCGCGGCCCCATGCTTGAGGAGCCGGGCCACTTCGGGGTCGCCGACGCCGGCCTCGTTGCGTTCGAGCATCGGGACGTTCAGGACGAACATCCGGTCGTCCTTCTCCTTGCGCCACTCCGCCCAGTCCTCCAGGAAGTCCGGGGTGCCCTCGATGTCCTTCCAGCTCCCGCCGCCGAGGTACGTGTGACCGACGCGCAGATCGGCGCCGCCGAGCCACCGGCTGAGCTCGGCGATGCGCTTGACCCCGCTGGCGTCGTAGTGGAGGTAGGCGCCGAAGGCGGGTGCCTTCTGTCCGGCGGCGGGGCTCGGGGACGCGGACGGTCCGGGCGTCGCGGCCGGGCTCACCGCGGGCACGGGCGTCGCGGCCGGCGTGTCCGCGGCCTTGCCCGGTTCCGCGGAGACCTGGGGCAGCGGGACCACGGGGTCCGGCACGATCGGCAGGGCCGGCCCCGAGGGGTCGGCGGACGCGGGCGCCGAGGGCACGGCCCCCGGCGGCTCACCGTCGCGCACGACACCCACGGTGTGTCCCGGCACGGCGGCAAGGGCCACCGACGAGACGATTCCTGCAGCGATGAAGGCGATACGTGTACTGCGTGGACGACGCTGTGGGGTCATGACTTCTCCTCGTTTCCGGACCTCACTTCACTGACACTCCGTCATATTTATTTCTATTGCGCCAATCGGGTTTCTAATCCTGTGTTCCGCCACATCGCCCGCATGGGCGATCGATAAGCGAGGGTGACGTTGCAGCCTCTGGATACACGAATTCCTGCGGTTCTTTTGCGGATCGACAGGAATCCCTTTCACCACGGCACGCTGGGCGCCGTCCGCTCCCTCGGCCGCGCGGGCGTCGAGGTGCACCTGGTCGCCGACGACCGGGAAAGCCCCGTACGGCGCTCCCGCCATCTGCACCGGATGCACGCCCCACCCGCCCCCGGGGCGTCCCTCGCCGAGGTGGCCGCCGTGCTGCGCCGCGTCGCGCGCCGCCTGGCCGGGCCCGCCGTCCTGATCCCGCTGGACGACGCGAGCGCCCTCGCCGTCAGCGCCCTGTACGAGGAGCTCACCGACCACTTCCTGCTGCCCCGCGCCCCCGGCGACGTCGCCGAACGCGTCGCCGACAAGGCGTCGCTGGCCCAGGTCTGCGCGCTGGCCGGGGTCGCCCACCCGACGACGCTGGCCCCGGAGTCCGCCGCCGAGGCGGCCGGCGCCGTCGACCGCCTCGGCTCCCCCGCCGTGGCGAAGTGGAGCCGCCCCTGGCTGCTGCCCCGCGACGCCGGTCTGCGCAGCACCACCGTGATCGGCACCCCGCACGAGGCCGTCGCGCTCTTCGAACGCCGTGCCGAGGCCGGCAGCCGGCTGCTGCTGCAGGCCTTCGTGCCCGGTGCCCGCGACGCGGACTGGTTCGTGCACGGCTGCGCGGGCCAGGACGGCGTCGTCCGCGGCGGCGGCACCGGCCGCAAGCACCGCTCCTGGCCGCGCTCGGCCGGTCTCACGGTGAGCGGCGAGTGGACCGCGAACCCCTCGCTGTGGTCCGCCGCCGCGCAGGTCGTGGCGGCCCTGGAGTACCGGGGCATCTTCGACCTCGACTTCCGCAGGGACGCGACGACCGGCGACTTCCACCTCATCGACTTCAACCCGCGCCCCGGCGCCCAGTTCCGCCTCTTCGCCGACGGCACCGGCACGGACGTGGTGCGCGCCCTGCACCGCGACCTGACGCACCGTCCGAACCCGGCGCCCGAACCGCTGGTGGGCCGCACCTTCGTGGTGGAGAACTACGCCCCCCTGACCGCGCTGCGCACCGTGTCCTGGCCGGTGCAGCGCACCGCGTCGCCGTCCGGCGAGCTCGCCTGGCACGCCGCCGACGACCCCGCGCCCGGCGCCGCGCTGCGCCGCCTGTGGCGCCGCCATGTCCTGCGGCGGCTGCGCGAGGGCGTGGGCCGACGCTCGCACAGGGTCCTGACGGCCCTGTCGATCCGGGCGCGCGCACACGCGCCCGCCGTTCTTCCCGGTACGACGAACAGAGAGCGAGCAGTCACCGATGCATGACCTGCTGATTGTCGGAGCGGGCCCCTACGGCCTTTCGGTCGCCTCGCACGCCGCGGCGGCCGGCCTGGACGTACGGATCTTCGGCAGGACGATGGCGTCCTGGCGCGACCACATGCCCCGCGGCATGTTCCTGAAGTCCGAGCCGTGGGCCTCCGACCTGTCCGACCCGGCGGGCCGCCACGGCCTGGCCGCGTACTGCGCCCGCGAGGGCCTGCCCGCCGAGCACGGCAGACCGCTGCCCATCGAGCACTTCGCCGCCTACGGCCAGTGGTTCGCCCGGCAGGCGGCCCCGCCGGTCGACGAGCGCCTGATCGCCTCGGTGCGCGCCACCGGGGACGGCTTCGAGGCCCGCACCCGGGACGGCGAGGCCTACCGCGCGCGCTCGGTGGTCCTCGCCGTCGGCGTCATGCCGTTCACCGAGATCCCCCGCGCCGTACGGGACCTCGGCGGCGACCACGTCTCGCACAGCAGCGACCACGGCGACCTGCGGCGCTTCCGGGGCCAGGACGTGACGGTGCTCGGGGCGGGCCAGGCGGCCCTGGAGACCGCGGCCCTGCTGGCCGAGCAGGGCACCCGGGTCCGCGTCCTGGCCCGCTCCCCGCGGGTGGACTGGAACACCGTGCCGCCGGCCTGGCAACGGCCCTGGTGGGAGTCCCTGCGCGCCCCGCACACCGGCCTCGGCTGCGGCTGGCGCAACCGCTTCTACGCCGAGACGCCCGGCCTCTTCCGCCGGCTCCCGGAGCCCGCGCGGGCCCGGGTCGCCGAGGGCGCGCTGGGCCCGGCGGGCGCATGGTGGATCAGGGAGCGCGTCGAGGCGGGCGTGGAGGTGCGGGTCGGCCACGAGGTCGTGTCGGCCGAACGCGCCGACGGGCGGGTGCGGGTGCGCACCGGCACGGGGGCGCGGTTCACGACCGACCACGTCATCGCGGCCACCGGCTTCCGGGCGACGACCGCCCGCATCGACGTCCTGGACCCGTTGCTCCGCGGCGGCCTGCGCTCCCTCGCGGACGGCACGCCCTACGTCGGCGACCGCTTCGAGTCGTCGTGCCCGGGCCTGTTCCTCGCGGGCCTGACGACGGCGTCGAGCTTCGGCCCCGCGATGCGCTTCGTGTACGGCGCCGCGTTCACCGCCGAGCGTCTCGTGCGGGGCGTCGAGCGGCACGTACGCCGGGGCCGCGGGACCGCGCTGCCGGTCCGGTCGTACGAGGAGACGGCGCCGCGGGCGGCCGCCGCCGTGCGGTGACCCGGCGGCGGGGACGGGCGGCGCACGGCCGCCCGGTCCCCACCCCCTCGAGCCGGCAGGGAAGCGTTTCCGTCCGGCTTCCCTGCCGGGGTACGGCCCTAGCTCCGGGCGGCGGCCAGCCCGCGCCGGTACAGGATCGCCCCGCCCAGCAGCAGGCCCGCGCTCGCGCCCGCGGCGCCGAGCAGCGTGGCGTCCGCGCCCGTCTCGGCCAGCCGGGCCGTGGGCGCCGCCGCGTGCACCGGGCGCTCGGCGCGCTCGCCGTGCGGCGCGTGGTGCGGGGCCGGGGGCGTCACCTGGTGGGGGATCTCGGGGCGGGGCACCGGGGGTACGGCGCGGGGCCTCGGGTCGGGGCCCTGCGGCGGCGTGACGGCTGGCGGCGTGACCGTGTCGGGGGTGTCCTGCGGGGCGCTCTCGCAGTGGTTGCCGAAGACGCCGGAGAGCAGGGCCACCACTCCCACGCCGTTGCCGCAGACGTTCACCGGCACGTCCAGCGGGGCCTGCACGTCGTTGCCCGCGAGCACGCCGGGCGAGTGGGCGGCGTCGCCGTGGGCGCTCGACCCGGCCGGGTCCTCGCCGGGCCGCGGCGCCGCGGGTGCGGCGGGCGCCGTGCGCGAGGTGCTCGAGCTCTGCTCGGAGCGGCCGGGCGCGGGGGCCGAGCGCTCCTCGGCGGGGGCGGCGGAGTGACCGGCGGACGCACAGCCGTTGCCGGTGGCCGGGTTCCCCGCGGCGACACCGTTGGCGGTGTTGCCGCACACGTTCACCGGCACGTCGAGCGGGGCCTGCACGCTGTTGCCCGACAAGAATCCGGGCGAGTCCAGCGCCTGCCCGTTCGCCTCGGAGGCGGCGAACGCGTGGGTGCCGGACAGGGACAGGATGCTCGTGGCGGCCGCCGCGGAGAGCATTCCTTTGCTGAGGGCCTGTCGCAATCTAGTGGTCTTTCTCTGTCCGAGGGGGAGCCGGCCTTGGCGCCGGGAGGGCTGCCAAGGCCGGCCGAGGCGCAGCAGGAACAGCTAGGCCGCTACGTCAGTCGTTGGCGCAGGTGTTGCCGAACGCCGGGTTCAGCAGCGCGATGACGTTGACGCTGTTGCCGCACACGTTGACGGGAACGTGGACGGGGACCTGGACGACGTTGCCGGAGAGGACGCCCGGGGAACCGACGGCCGCACCCTCGGCACCCGCGTCGGCGAACGCCGGGGCACCCAGGCTCAGGGCCATGACGGCACCAGCGATGAACGTTGCGCTCTTCTTGAGCTTCACAGCTTTTCCCTTCTTTCGGGTCACGCCTGAACGCCGGCCGAAACCGGGCGGGCAGTTCCTGTTCCCGCACCGTGACCTGAGCCCTGCTTAACGAGCGGTAAGGGCGAAGGAAACCGCGAAGTTGACACGCCTCGGAAGTTCACTCGAATGCAACCCGTGACCGAAATCACGGAGAGGAAAAGGAAGTTGGGCCCGGGCATGAGAAAGCCCGGGTCGCCCGAGGAGGAAGGAGTCGGGCGACCCGGGCTGTCTCGGCAGCACGACGGATCAGCCGTTGTGCGCACCGTTGCCGGCGAGAACCGGGATGTCGCTCAGGATGTGCGAGAGCGGCTCGTCACCCTTGGCCTGGGTGGAGTTCTCGGTGCACTGCTGGTTCTGCGGGGCCGACAGGACCGGGATGTCCTGGACGGCGATCGGCACGAGGCCCACGAGGGAGCCGACGTTGCCCTTGACCGGCAGGCCGACACAGGGCTTGTTCAGCGAACCCTGCACGAGGGAGAGCTGCGGGCTCATGTCGCCCTTGGTGGCCGAGTTGCCGAACACCTGCTTGGCACCGTTGCCGCTCAGCGACGTGGTGCCGCCGTCGTCACCGATGGCCATCGCGGGAGAGGCGATACCGGCGACCGAGACCGCGACCGCAGCAGCGGCCATTGCCTTCTTAAGCATTTGATGTTCCTTTTCTGGCGGACGCTCAGGTTACTGCGAGCTGTTCAACTCGCCCTGCCGCGTTTAGTTGTGGTCGTTCACTCCATCGGATCCTTCGCGCATCACCGTGCTGCCATCGTCACCCCGCGCGTCCCGCCCCTCTCGGCATGAAGGTCGGATTATCCTCAGAACGTCCGGCCGGTCCTGGAAGGGAATTCATGAAACGTGTGCGAGGCAAGACCGCAGATTCCTGTGCCGGCCCCTCGACCTCCTGGAGCGAACGCGAGCTGCGCCTGGTGGAACGGCTGGCGACGGTGCACCAGGAACTCGATCTGGTGCGCAGGGAACGGGCGGCACTCGTCTCCTACGTGTGGCGGGTGCACGGCGGAAGCGTCGGGCGGCCCGACGGAGCGGGCGGGCGCGCGGTGCACATCGACACCGCCGCGGGGAGCCTGTCGTGGCGCATCGACGCCGAGGACACGGACCTGCTCTCGGAGTCCGGCGGACCGGCCCCGGGCCCGGCGGGCACGGCGGCCGAGACGCTGACCCGGCTGTCGTTCCTGCACCTGCACCGACGGCCCAACCGGCCCACCAGACGGCGCAGGAGGACCGCCTCCGTCGGCACGAACGATGGGCCATCGGAGTGAACCCCAGCAACTCATCACTCCTGAGGCAGTTGCTCAGGGTGCTCCTTGGACGGGGCTCACTCAGAAGGGAATACCTGTGCTGAAGAAGGTTATGACCGCCGCGGCGGTCACGGCTTCCGTCGTCGGCATGTCTGCTGCTGCCGCTCCCACGGCTCTCGCCATCGGGAACGACGGCGGCACGACGACCATGAGCGGCAACGACGCCATGCAGGAGTTCGGCAACTCCGCCACGTACGGCAACATGAGCCCGCAGATGGCGCTCATCCAGGGCTCGCTGAACAAGCCCTGTATCGGTCTGCCGGCCAAGGCCAACGTCGGTTCGCTCGTCGGCGTCGTGCCGATCGCGGTCCAGGACATCCCGGTCCTGTCGGCCCCGCAGAACCAGCAGTGCACCGAGAACTCCACCCAGGCCAAGGGCGACGAGCCGCTGTCGCACCTCCTGGAGGACATCCCGGTCCTGTCGGGCAACGGCGTGCACAACAACTGACGCCGACCACAGTTCAGCGGGCCGCCATTTCTCTCCTTGGCGGCCCGCTGTCCGGCGTTTCGGCGCCGGATTTCCCCGTACCGTTCCGCAATTCCTCAGTGGCGGGGCCAGGGGTCGTGCTCGACCAGGCTCGTCCATTCGGGATCGGGCCGACCGGGGAGGGTCCTGCCCTGCTCGCGCCATTTCCTGAGCATCGATTCGTAGATGGGGTCCGCGGGTGAGTCCGGGGGCTGCCTGCTCACCGGAATGACACCTTGCCGCTTCCATGATCCTGCGCGGTCAGCCATATGTCCTCGTCACGAGTGGGGGCGTATCCGGTTTCGTTCCTGGCGAAGTCGCGAACGAAACAGCACCGTTGAGGCGAAAGAGTTGTTCGGTTGCGCCACACGCGCTTCTCGACGCCCTGCGACGTCTGCCGGTTTATCGTTTAAGGGTTCTTCTTTTCCCCTCATCACATGTGCGGAGAATCAGCATGGGGAAGGTCTCCTGTACACCCGGCCCCGGGCGGCGTTCCAAGCGTCTGGGAATCGTCGCCACGGGGATCGCGCTCGCCGCCGCCCTCACCGGAATCACCGCGGCCGCCACGCCTCTTCCTGTTCAACGCGTCGATGTCTTCAGCGGCATGAAGAATCGTCCGAACGACGGACCCGGTACGAATATTCTGCTGCTCGGCACCGACAGCCGCGCCGGACTCTCGAAATCCGAGCGACGCCGTTTCTCCACCGGCAGCAGGGGCTGCAACTGCTCCGACACGATGATGCTCGTCCACCTGTCGGCGAAGGACGACCGCGTCAGCGTCGTGGGCCTGCCGCGCGACTCACGGGCCGTCATCCCCGCCTACCGCGACGAGGCATCGGGGCAGAGCCGCCCCGCGCATCCGTCCAAGATCAACGCGGCCTACGCCGAGGGCGGGCCCGGTCTCGCGGCGCACACCGTCGAGCAGATGACGAAGGTCCGCATCGACCACTACCTGGAACTCGACTTCCGGCGCTTCATCGACGGCGTCGACGAGGCCGGCGGCGTCCGCGTCTGCACGCCGCGCCGCCTCAAGGACTTCGCGACCCGGCTCGACCTCAAGCCGGGCACCCACACCCTGTCCGGCGGCCGGTCCCTGCAGTACGTCCGCTCCCGGCACGTCGACCACAGCGCGGACTTCGGCCGCATCCAGCGTCAACAGCGCTACCTCGTCGGCGTCCTGAGCAAGCTCTCCGCCGACCGGACCTTCGCCGACCCGGTCAGGACCGCCAAGGTCGCCCGCGCGATGCTCGGATCCGCCCGCGTCGACCAGGGCTTCACCGTCGACCAGCTGGTCGCGCTCGCCGCCACGCTGCGCCGGCTCAAGCCGTCCGCCACGGAGTTCACCACCGTCCCCATCCGCGGCTTCGGCCCACCTCAGGACGGTCTCGGCGCGACGCTCGAATGGGACGGGCCGAAGGCCGCGAAACTCTTCGGCGCCCTCGCCGAGGACCGCGCCGTGACCGGGCGGACCTCGAAGGTCGTGCCCGCCGACCCGCCGCGCCTCGGGCACCAGGCGGCCTTCCGCGGCGACAAGGTCACCTGCGACTGACGTTCAACACATTAATCCGCTGAACGGGGCACAGGCCGCAACCGCTGCCCCATCACTCAGTTGATCACCATGCGGCTCCGCAGCGGAGCCTCTCTTCGAAGGGAACATCACCACCATGAAGAAGCTGTTCGCGACGGCCGCCCTCGCCGCTTCCGTCGCCGGTATGTCCGCCGTCACGGCCCCCCAGGCCATGGCCATCGGTGACGACCAGGGCACGACCTCGATCAGCGGCAACGGTGCCGAGCAGACGTTCGGCAACTCCGCCACGCACGGCGACATGAGCCCGCAGATGTCCCTGGTCCAGGGTTCGCTGAACAAGCCCTGCATCGGCCTGCCGGCCAAGGTCAACGCGGGCTCCCTGGTCGGCCTCGTGCCGATCGCCGTCCAGGACATCAACGTCCTCTCGGCCCCGCAGAACCAGCAGTGCACCGAGAACTCCACCCAGGCCAAGGGCGACGAGCCGCTCTCGCACATCCTGAGCGACATCCCCGTCCTCGCGGGCAACGGCGTCAACAACCACTGATCCCGCGAGCAGACCGACCCGGCCGGGACCACCCGGCCGTCGGCGTCGCGGCGTGGTACGCCCGGCGCGGTGGCCGCCACGGACTCCGTGGCGGCCACCGCCCATTTCGGGCGGTCGGGGCGAACCACCCGAACGACGCGTGTGGGCACGGCCCGGTGGGGCAGCCGAAGGACAACGGTCCCCCACAAGATCGGTGGAAGTGATGCGCTGTGACCCTCGACAGCACGCAGGACACCGGCCTGCTCAGCCGCCCCCGCAGCCCCGGCGCCGCCCGGGACGTCGTCCGCGCCCTGCTCCACGGGGAGCGGCGGGCCGTCGATGAGATGACCGTGGCCGACGCGGTGCTCGTGACCTCGGAACTGGTCACCAACGCGATCCGGCACGGCGAAGGACTGCGCGGATTCGGCTGCCGGGTGCACGCGGGCCACGTCGAGATCGCCGTGGAGGACGCCAGCGACGCGGTCCCGGTGACCCGCCCCCGTACCGCCCTCCTCGTCAGCGGCGGGCACGGCTGGCCCTCGGTGTGCCTGCTGGCCCGCGACGTGACCGTCACCCATCTGCCCGGCGGCGGCAAGCGCGTCGTCGCCCGCATCGCCCTGCCCGGCTGAACCGGCACGGCGGCGGGACGGGCCGCCGCGGGCAACCCTGCCGGCCCAGCGGAGCGCGCCGTCACCGTGTGGCTACCCGGCGGACCGGCGGTGACGCGGTTCCATGGCGTCGAACGCCTCCCCCCGGCGTCGTCCCACGCCTCACCTCCCGAAAGGGCCGGTCCCCGCGGTGCATCCCCTCCTCAAGACCCTCCTCGTGACAGCAGTGGCCGCCTCCTCGGCGCTGCTGCCCGCCGTGGCGCACGCCGCCGACCGGTACGAGGTCACCCTGGACAGCACGGCGCGCCTCGGCGCCGACGGCAAGGCCCGCGTCGCCGGGACGTACACCTGCGAGGGCTTCACCGGGCCGGTGCGGCTGAAGGTCAGGGTGCGCACCGAGGTCACGCGCGACCTGACGCCCGCGGAGACCGAGACCGTGCAGGGCATCTACGACTGGGTGGGCATCCCCGGGACGACGCAGGTGCCGAAGACGTCCACGGTCCACACCACGCGGGAGCGGATCCTCGACGGGACCTGCGACGGCAGCGCCACGGCCCACCCGTGGGAGCACGGCTTCTCCGGAGTGGGCACGAAGGACGGCACCGGCACGGTGACCGTGGCGATGACCTCCGTGGACCCCGCAACCGCAGAGGTGACCCCGCTCGCCGACACGACGGGCGAGGTCACCTTCGCCTGACCCCGGGCGGGGCGCTCACATCCGGCCGGTCACCGTCACCGAGACCCGCGGCGGGCGCTCCTCCCCGGTCGTGCGGCGCAGCGCCCCGGTCACGGCGGCGCGCACCGCGCGGGTGACGTCCAGGGCCCGGTGGCCGCGGCCGAGGACGACGTACACCTCGACGTGCCACCGGTCGGTGCCGGCGTCGCGGGTGACCCGGACGGCCGAGGTGCGCGCCGAAGGGGCGGCGGCCGGTGCCTGCCGTCCGGCCAACGGGTTCGCCGCGCGCAGGAGTTCGGCGAGGCCGGGGCGCAGGAAGGCGACGCCGGGCGTGCCGAGCACCGCCTCGCGGACGGCTGCGGCCGGCGCAGCGGATTCGAGTCGGTCCGTCACGGCCGCCACCCCTGCGCGTCGTCGTCGATGATGTCGGCGACCGTCACGTCGACGGTCGCCACCCGCATGCCCAGCTCGGCCTCCACGGCCTCCAGGACCCGACGGCGGACGCTCGCCGCGATCTCCTGGAGGCTGTGGGTGAGCGCCACGGCCACTTCGACGCGGATGTGCACCGGGCCGCGCGGCCAGCGGCCCCGCGGTGGCCCGGAGCGGCCCTCGTCGGCGAGTGCCTCGATGCGGCAACTGCCCGCCCGTACGCCCGGCAGGCTCTCCGCGGCGGCACGGACCGTCCGGGCGGCCGCGGCCTCCACGATCCACGCGTCCTCGTCGGGATCGCCCAGCGGAAGCGTGCGGCCCGGCCGCAGTTCGAGCCGGACCACGTCCATGACGCGGCCGACGAGCGCGGTGGCGTCGGGGTCGGGGGCATCGTCCGGGTCCGCGTCGCGGGCCGCCGAGACGACGTCCTCCAGGCGCCGCAGGGTGGCCAGGGCGTCGGTGCAGTGCGGGCAGGTGGCGGCGTGCGGATCGGGCTCGCCGTCCTCGGCGCGCTCCCATACGTCCCACAACCGGCGCCCGCAGGGCAGCAGTTCGTCGGGATCGCCGGTCGCCGGATCGCCGGCCGTGGGATCGCCGGCCGTGGGATCGTGATTCGTCGGGTCGTGGTCCGTCAGGTCGTGGTCCGTCAGGTCGTGGTTTGTCGGTTCGTGGTCCGTCAGGTCGTGGTCCGTCGGGTCGTGGTTCGTGGGTTCGTGCGTCATCGGTTCGTGGGTCATCGATCCGTCCCGCAGCGGTTCGTCTGGACCGCGCTCCTCGTTCACCGCCATGCGGCCATCGCCTCCGTGAGATAGCGCCGCGCCCGGAACACGCGGCCCCGGACCGCTTCCGGGCTGATGCCGACCGTCTCGGCGATGGCTTCGTAGTCCAGTCCGTTCAGTTCGCGCAGCACCCAGCACACGCGCTGTTCCGGGGAGAGCCCCTCCATCGCCCTGCCGAGGTCCGCGACGGCCGCGTGCCCCTCGGCGACCCGGGAGGGCGAGGCCTCGTGCTCCGGCGCCTGCGGCTCGGGCACCTCCCCCAGGTCCACGGCGGGTCTGCGCCCCCGCAGCACGTTCAGACAGCGGTTCGTGACGATGCGGTGCATCCACGTGCCGAACCGCGCGTCCCTGCGGAACTCCGGCATCTTGCGCCAGGCGCTCACGAAGGACTCCTGCACGGCGTCCTCGGCCTCCGTCCGGCTGCCCAACAGCCGGGTGGCCAGGCGCAGCAGGCCCGGCGCGTGGCGCCGCACGAGCGCCTCGAAGGCCTCCTCGTCGCCCTCGGCGGCCCGCACCGCCAGCAGTCCGTCGTCGCGCCACGAGGCTTCGTCCGCCTCTTCCTCCTGCGCTCTGCCCCGGTCGCCCGGCACACGCGGCTCCTCTCACTCGGGTCGTACTCCTGGGACACGCCGCGTCCGCCCGCGTTACGCGACGCGGTCATGTTCTCCGCCGCCCGAAGAAATTCTCGGGAGGCGCGTAACGAATCCCGGCCCCCCGTGTCAGACAGGCGTGGGACCGGGCACCCGGACCCGGTGAGCGAGCGGACGACCGACGGACGACGACACGTCCCGACGAGTACCCCGACGAGGAGATGCCTTTCATGACCACCCAGGAGATCACCCCGAAGACCGCGACGACCGGTGGCGACCGGGGCCTGAGCGCCCCGCACCAGAGCGTGCCGGGCAGCACCACCGTGACGGGCCGCACCGGGGCCGCCGAGCCCGCCGCGACCCGCGGCAAGACGTCCATCGCCGACGTGGTGGTCGTGAAGATCGCCGGGATGGCGGCGCGCGAGATCCCCGGCGTGTACGACATGGGCGGCGGCCTCTCCCGCACCCTCGGCGCCGTGCGCGATCGCGTCCCCGGCGGGCGGCCGAACGTGGGCCGCGGCGTGAAGGTCGAGGTCGGCGAGCGGCAGACGGCCATCGACCTGGACATCGTCGTCGAGTACGGCGTGCCCATCACCGACGTCGCCCACGACGTGCGCGAGAACGTCATCTCGGCCGTGGAGCGCATCACCGGCCTGGAGGTCGTCGAGGTCAACGTGGCCGTCAACGACGTCCGGCTGCCCGACGACGAGACCGCGGACTCCACCGGCGAGACCCGCGTCGAGTAGGCACGCGCACCGGCCGCCGAGCCGTTCCTCGGCACGTTTTCCGTGAGGTGGGTCCTGTGGTGAGGGGTGAGTGGTGAGCACAGCTCTGGTAGGCCTGATCGCCGGGATGGCGCTGGGATTCGCCGGGTGGTTCGGCGGCTTCGGAGCCTTCCTCCTGGTGGCCGCGCTCGGTGCGGTCGGCTTCGTCCTGGGACGCCTGGTGGACGACGGCACGGACATCCGGGGTTTCCTCGGCGGACGTGACCGGGAGCGGCGATGAGCACACCCGCGGCGGACCGCGGCTCGACGAGCATCGCCGACCGCGCCGTGCGCCGGATCGCCGAGCGGGCCGCCACGGAGGCGCTCGCGCCCGGCGAGGTCAGGACCGCCCGCGCCGCGGCGGCGGTACGCGGCCGCCGGGCACGGGTGGCCGTCACCGTGGCGCTGCCCTACCCCGCGCCGCTCGACGACGCGGGCGAACGCGTCCGGTCCCATGTGGCGGGCCGCACGGCGCAGCTCACCGGGCTCGCCGTGCCGTCCGCGCGGGTCCGGGTCAAGGAGCTGCGGCTGCGGGCGGCGGCGGAGACCGGTCCCGAGGGGTCGGCCTCCGCCGCCGGGCGGCCGGACGAGGGCGGCCGTAGGCTCCGCTCGCCGCGCCCGTGGTCCCCGCGGCGCGTCCCCGTCGCGCTGGCGGCGCTCGTCGCGGCCGCGGTGTGCGGGGTGTTCCTGTACGACGTCGTGGCCGTGCACGCGGCCGACCGCGCCCCCGCCCGGTGGCGGGCCGACCTGATGGACCGGCTGACCGCGCACGGCCCGGACGGCGGCGCCTGGCCCGGTCTGGCGGCGGCCGCGGGCCTGCTCGCGCTCGGCGTGGTGCTGCTGGTCCTCGCCGTCACGCCGGGCCGGCGCGGCAGGCTCCCGCTGCGCACACCGCTGCCGGGGGTCCGCGCGGTCATCGACCGGACGGCCGTGGCGTCGCAACTGCGGGACGCCGTGACGGAGTTGCCGGGCATCACGCGCGTGCGGGTCGACGTGGGCCGCCGCAGGGCACGCGTACGGGCCGGGCTCGCCTTCGGCGAACCGGGGCCCGCACGCCAGGAGTTGACCGAGTCGGCCGCACGGGCCCTGGCGGCCTGCGGCCTGGCCAGGCAGCCGCGGCTGCGGGTCCGCCTACGCACCGAGCCCGCCTGGCGCGCGCCCGCGGGGGCGGGTGAGCCGGGGGCTGGACCCACCGACCGAGGAAGCAGTTCCCGATGAGCCGTATGCGCAACGCCACCAACCGGACGGTCCTCTTCTGCCTGGCCGCGGTGCTGCTGGGCGCGGGCGCCGTGCTGGCGTCCGCGACCGGGCCCGTGCGCGACCGGCTGCCGGCCGGCTGGCCGCGGCTCGGCACCGACCGGGTGTGGCTGGACGGCGAGGAGCTCGGCCGGTGGCGGGACGAGGGCTGGTGGACGCCCGCGGTGATCGCCGCGCTCTCCGTCGCCGTACTCCTGCTCGCGGCCCTGGTCCTGGTCCAGGTGCGCCGCGGGCTGCTGCGCGAACTGGCCCTGGGGCAGCCCGAGGTGACCCTGTCCGGGCCCGCGCTCGCCGCCGCGCTCGCCGAGCGGGCGGGCGCCATCGACGGCGTGGACGACGCGCGGGTCCGCCTGCGGGGCAACGCGCGACGGCTGCGCGCCCGCATCACCCTGACCCTGCGGCCCGACACCTCCCCCGACGCGGTGCTGCACCGGCTCGCGCACGGCGCGGTGGCCGAGGCGCGGGCGGCGACGGCGCCCCGCGCGCTGGACGCCGACGTGCGTCTCACGGTGCGCTCGCACCGGGCCCGGCGGCTGCGCTGAGCGGACCCCGGGCGTCACCCGGTCGTGTCACCCGGCGTATCGCATTGTAAGAACGATTCTGCGCCATTAGGTGGCCTTCAATTTCTCCTGAAAGTATGGCTGTTGAGTCGGAAATTGAACCCGTTCGGCGGGCTCCTCACCTGCCTGACGACATCGGACGGAGCAACCGTCCGACCAGCAGTCAGGCGGTAAGAATGACTCGCCTGCTCATCGGAGAAGTAGGGCCGACCGGAGTACTCGGCGGCCAACGCCATTTCCTTCAAAGACGTTGATCCGTTCAGCCGGTCATGGAACTCAGGGACCGGCTTGAGCGACATGCCGTGCTCGCAGACATGTATTGCGAGGCCAACGAACGTGTCGTGGACGCGCAGTTGACACTGGAGGAGCTGAGAAAGAACAGAAACCGTGTGCTGGCGGCCCTCGCCGTCACTCTGGGCAGCGACACGGGAGCCGCGCACGTGCTGGGCCTGCCGGAGCGCGACGTCCGGACCGCCCGCAAGTCCGTGAACCGCGAGGAAGCCCTGGACCTGGCGACCAACGCGCTGGAACTGGTCGCGGACACCGCCCCGAACCCGGCGTACGCGGCCCAGCCCGCCGCCGCGGAACCGGCCGAGGCCCAGGAGGCCAGAGCCGTGCCGGAACCGGCCGCCGCCGCCCCCGCGGAGACCGTGGCGGCCCCCGCCGCCGCCCGGGAGCCCGTCGCGATGCCCGCGCCCGCACCGGCCCCCGCACCCGCACCCGCACCCGCGCCACCTCCTCCCTCGCCCTCTCCCGTGGCCGCGCCGCAGCCGGCCATGGCCGCGGCGCAGGCGGCCCCCACGGCCGCGCCCGCTGCCCCGCACGTGCAGGTCGCGGCCCCCACGGCGGTACCCGAAACCGTCTCGTGGACCGCGCCGATGGACCACCTGCTGGTCCAGGGCTGGCACGAGGGGGTGAACCCCAGCGTGCTCGCCACTCAGCTGGGCTGCGATCTGTCGGCACTGGCACTCAGGGTGCAGGAGCTCTCCTACGCGGAGAGCGCGCCCGCCCAGGCAGCCTCGGCACAGGCCGAAGTCCGGACGGGAGGTGACACTTGGGAGCCCGCGCAGGCTCCCTCGCGACAACCCGGGCGCCACCGGCGCCACCGAGCCAACGGGTCTGCTCATGGCCTTTTCCCGCAAGAGACGATGACCCAGCCGGGTCTGCAGGGCCAGCAGCTGCACCAGGGCCTGCAGGGGGTCCCGCAGGACGCCCATCCGACGGACCTGGCCTACCACCCCTCGTACGCCCCCCAGGGGCAGCCCGCGGACTACCACCTGCCCTACGGGGACGTGCACGCGTACCCCGTGGGCATGTGAGCCGCCGGTGGGCGAGGGGGACGGACGGCGAACGGACCGCCCGCGTGCCGTGGAAGCACGCGGGCGGCCCGTCGAGGTCCGCGGAGAGGGGGCCGGCCGGTCAGCGCTCGGCGAGCATCCCGGAGCGCAGCCGGTCCAGGGTGCGCGACAGGAGACGCGAGACGTGCATCTGCGAGATGCCGAGCACCTCGCCGATCTGGCCCTGCGTCATCTCCCGGCCGAAGCGCATCTCGATGATCCGGCGCTCCCGCTCGTCGAGCTGCTCGACGAGCGGCGCGAGCGTGTGCAGGTCCTCGAAGAGGTCGAGCGCCGGGTCGTCCTCGCCGAGGATGTCGGCGTAGTCCCGGCCCTGCGAGCCGTCGTCCTGGCCGACGGGCACGTCGATCGATCCGGCGGTGTAGCCGTTCGAGGCGACGAGGCCGTCGTTGACCTCCTGCTCGGTGATCTCCAGGTGCTCGGCGAGCTCGCGGACCGTGGGGTCGCGGTCGAGCTCGGCGGACAGCCGCTCCTTGGCCCTGGAGAGGTCGACGCGCAGCTCCTGGAGGCGGCGCGGGACGTGCACGGCCCACGTGGTGTCACGGAAGAACCGCTTGATCTCGCCGGTGATGTACGGCAGCGCGAAGGTGCTGAACGCGACGTCGCGGGAGAGCTCGAAGCGGTCGATGGCCTTGATCAGGCCGATCGTGCCGACCTGCACGATGTCGTCGATGTCGCTGCTGCCGCCGCGGAAGCGCGAGGCCGCGTACTGCACGAGCGAGAGGTTCATCTCGATCAGGGTGTTCCGCGCGTACTGGTACTCGTGCGTGCCCTCTTCGAGGTGCTGCAGCCGGTCGAAGAAGATCTTCGACAGGGAACGTGCGTCCTTGGGCGCGACGCTTCCGGCGTCCTCGACCCACGGCAGCTCGCTGCCGGACATCTCCTCCCAGGGGCCCGCCGTGCGCGCTTCCTCGTGCGGAGACACTGCAGTCGACTGAGTAGGCGGCCTCACGTGTTCACCTTTGGTCGGGGACAGCTGTCGGAACATCTGTCGCGTACATCGGGCGGATGCGTCTGTCGGTACGTCAACAGACCGCCTGCCCCGTACCGACGAAGTTACGCCCCTCATCATGACGGGACTTCATGACGGGACTTCATGACGGGACTTCATGACGGGGCTTCATGACGGGACTCATGACGGGACTTCGGCACGTGACGTCGGGACGGACTTGGGGAAGGCCCCGGAGCGGCCCGACGCACCGTTCCCCTGGCCGGTCCGTGCTGTCACCATGCGGAGTCCAGGGTGTAGGGGGAGTCGCCCTCAGCGGGGGCGGGGCGGGAGGGGTACATGCCCGAGGTGTTCTTGCGGCGGCTGAGCCGCTGGCAGGCCGAACAGCAGCGCGAGGCCGTGGCCGACCTCTACGTAGAGGCCCATCGCGACCATGACGGCACGGAGTACAACGACCGGCGGGCGTTCCTGCGCCGCTTCGAACACGACGTGCAGCAGACCGACTTCGACATGGTGGTCGCGGACGCGTCGGGTCTGGTCGGCTGCCTCTACGGGTACCGCGCCGAGCGGGGCGGCGTGTGGTGGCAGGCGCTGCGCGGTGTGCTGTCCCCGGGGATCGAGGAACGGACGGCGTCGGGGCGGGTGTTCCTGCTGGGCGGCCTGATGGTGGCGCCCGGCGAGCGCGCGCCGGACGTCGCCTCCCGGCTGCGGACGCTCCTGCTGACCCGGCACACGTCCGAGGTCGTCGTCGCCGTGATCCAGCGCGACGACGACCGGGGGCGGGAGGTCCTGGAGGCGTGGGACTGGACGAAGCTCGGCGAGTTCGAACCGGAGCGGGAGGGCTGGCTGCGGCCGCCGTCGCCGCTGCCGTGACCGGGCGGGGCCGGGCGGGGACGGTCGGGTCCGGGCGGGTCAGGGCCGGGGCAGGGCGACGGGGCCGGAAAGTTATCCACAGGCTGGGGAATCCCGTCCGCGGATTGTCGGCGGGGCCAGGCAGTATGGGGGCATGAGCGAGACGGGTGCAGAGAAGGACGCGGTGCCGACGGCTGCCGCGGGGTCGGACGCGGCGGCGGACGGGACGCCGGACTGGGAGAAGCGGTTCAGGGCACCGCGGGTGTCGCTGCCGGACTGGGCGGAGGACGCCCCGCAGCGCTCCTTGTTCGTGTCGAACGCGACGGGGACGTACGAGCTGTACGCCTGGGACCGCGGGACGGGCGCCCAGCGCCAGGTGACCGACCGGCCGAACGGCACGACGGACGGCGCGCTCTCGCCCGACGGCGAGTGGATCTGGTGGTTCGACGACACGGACGGCGACGAGTTCGGCGTGTGGCGGCGCCAGCCCTTCGGCGGCGGCGCGGACGAGCCCGCGGTGCCGGGCCTGGCGGGTTCCTACCCGGCGGGGCTCGCCCTCGGCAGGGACGGCGGGCCGGTCGTGGTGGGCCGCTCCACGGACGAGGACGGCTCGACGATCCACGTCGTGCCGCCCGGCGCCGGCGAGCCCGTGGAGATCTACCGGCACCGGGAATCGGCCGGCGTCGGCGACCTCTCGCACGACGGCACCCTGATCGCGATCGAGCACACCGAGCACGGCGACGCGATGCACTCCGCCCTCCGGGTCATCCGTCCCGACGGCTCGGCGGTCGCCGAGCTCGACGACACCAAGGGCGGCACGGTCGAGCTGGGCCTCGAGGTCCTCGGCTTCGCCCCGGTCGCCGGGGACACCCGCCTGCTGATCGGGCACCAGCGGCGCGGCCGCTGGGAGCCGCTGGTGTGGGACGTCGCCTCCGGCGAGGAGAGCGACCTCGCCCTCGGCCTGCCGGGCGACGTCAGCGCCGAGTGGTACCCCGACGGCTCGGCCCTGCTGATCGCGCACGGCTTCGAGGCCCGCGGCGAGCTCTTCCGGTACGACCTCGCCTCCGGCGGGCTGACGCGGATCGACACGCCCAAGGGCTCGGTGTCGGGTGCGACCGCCCGCCCCGACGGCAGCGTGGAGTACATGTGGTCCTCGGCCGCCGAGCCGTCGGTGGTCCGCTCCACCGCGGGCGGCGTGGTCCTGGACCCGCCCGGCATGAAGGCCCCGAAGTCCGTGCCCGTGGAGGACGTGTGGGTGGAAGGCCCGGGCGGCCGCATCCACGCGCTGGTGCAGCGGCCCGCGGGCGCCACCGGACCGCTGCCCACCGTCTTCGAGGTGCACGGCGGCCCCACCTGGCACGACAGCGACTCCTTCGCGGCAGGACCGGCCGCCTGGATCGACCACGGGTACGCGGTCGTGCGGGTCAACTACCGCGGCTCCACGGGCTACGGCCGGGAGTGGACGGACGCCCTCAAGCACCGGGTCGGCCTCATCGAGCTGGAGGACATCGCGGCGGTGCGGGAGTGGGCGGTCTCCTCCGGCCTCGCCGACCCCGACCGGCTGGTCCTGGCGGGCGGCTCCTGGGGCGGCTACCTCACCCTGCTCGGTCTCGGCACCCAGCCCGGGGCGTGGGCGGTGGGTCTGGCCGCGGTGCCCGTCGCGGACTACGTGACGGCGTACCACGACGAGATGGAGGCGCTGAAGGCGATGGACCGCACGCTCCTCGGCGGCACCCCCGAGGAGGTCCCGGACCGCTTCCGTGCCTCCTCCCCGCTGACGTACGTGGACGAGGTCAAGGCCCCCGTCTACATCTCGGCCGGGGTCAACGACCCGCGCTGCCCGATCCGCCAGATCGACAACTACGTGGACCGCCTCGCCGCCCGCGGCGCGGTCCACGAGGTGTACCGCTACGACGCGGGCCACGGCTCGCTGGTCGTGGACGAGCGGATCAAGCAGGTGGCCCTGGAGCTCGACTTCGCGGCGCGGCATCTGGCGCCCGCCGCGGGCCGGGAGGCCTGAGCCCGGCGGGGCGCGGCGAGCGCGCACCCCACGGTTCGGCGGGCCGCGGGGCCCCCGTACCGTGGGGGTGTGTACCGGTTTCTGCTGACGCCCCGCTGGTGGGGGATCAACGTCTTCGTCGTGCTGGCCATCCCCTTCTGCGTCTTCATGGGTTCCTGGCAGCTCGGCCGCTTCGAGGACCGCGTACAGGACCACGAGTCCGCCAAGGAACAGGTCAAGGAGCAGGCCGACGCGGAGCACGGGCCGGGCAGGCCGCTCGCGTCGCTGCTGCCCGTCGACAAGGACACCTCCGGCGAGCAGGCCACGGTCACCGGCCGCTACGGCAAGCAGTTGCTCGTGCCGGACCGCGAGCTGGACGACAAGAACGGCTTCTACGTCCTGACGCTGCTGCGGACCGACGGCGGCAAGTCGCTGCCCGTCGTGCGCGGCTGGCTCCCCGGCCGGGCGAGTGCCGCGAAGGCGCCGGCCGCGCCCCGGGGCGAGGTCACGGTGACGGGCGCGCTGCAGGCGTCGGAGAGCCCCGGTTCCAACGGGGTCAGCGCGGCGGGCGGGCTGCCGCGGGGCCAGCTGGGCGCGATCAGCTCGGCGTCGCTCGTCAATCTCGTGCCCGACGACCTGTACGACGCGTGGATCACGCTCGGCAAGGGCGACGCGGGGATGAAGGCGGTGCCCGCGGCCGCGCCCAACAACACAGGGCTGGATCTGAAGGCCTTCCAGAACCTCGGCTACACCGGCGAGTGGTTCGTCTTCGCGGGCTTCGTGCTCTTCATGTGGTTCCGGCTGTTCCGCCGCGAGGCGGAGTTCGCCCGCGACGCCCGGCTCGGGCTGCTCCCCGAGCCGGAGAGCGCGCGGGCGGGCGAGGACGGCGAGTACGGCGAGAACGGTGAGAACGGCGAGAACGCAGAAGGCGAGCCCGGGAAGCCCGTCGAGGCCTGAGAGGGCCGCCGTCGGGCACGCGGGCACGGAGGCCGTGCGGCCGGGTGCCGGGGGTTCGTCGCGGCGGGCCTAGGAGGCGGGGAGCACTCCGGTCCTGTACACCGTTCCCGCGCAGGCGTTGCCGATGGTCGTCGAGGCCGAGGGGGCTCCCGCCTCCGCCGTCAGGGAGATCGCGACGCTGCCGTCGGCCGTCCCGCCGTCGGTCCGGCCGAGCTGGGTCGTCGTGCCGTCCGGCGTGCCGCCCTCCGTGGCGCCGCTGCCGCCCTCCGAGGGCGTCGGGTTGGGCGAGGGCTCCCCGCCGTCCGACGGGCACGACTCCGAGGGCACCCAGGCGAAGCGCACCTCGTAGGACGCGCCGGGCTGGAGCACCAGCGGGCTGGCCTCCTGCGAGGGGTCGGGCAGGCCGGTCGCCTGGTCGCCCGACGTGTGGTCGACGACGCCGACCTTCGCGGCGTCGGCCGCGCCCTGTGCCACCGCGCCGACGGCGCCCGCGGCCTCGACGGTGCAGCTGCTGTCGGAGATGTTGGAGACGCGGAAGGAGCCGTACACCTTGTTGTCGGCCTCGGGGGTGCCCGCGCTGCCGGTGGCGCCGAGCTGGGCCGCGTCGCAGACGGGCGAGCTGGCGGCCTCGGAGGTGGAGGGGTCGGGCGAGCCCGTGCCGCCGCCGCCCGTACCGCCCTTCTCCTTGCCGTCCTTCTTGTCCTTCTTGTCCTTGTGGTCCTTGTCCTTGGACCGGTCGGGCTTCTCGCCGGAGCCCTTCTTGCCGCCCTCGGGGTCCTTGCCCTGACTGGAGCCGCCCTGCGCCTCCTGGCTGTTGCCCGCGATGGAGGTGCGGTCGTCCGCGTCGCCGCTGGAGTTGGTGACGTGCACCAGCGCGGGGACGGCGGTGCCGATGAAGAGGGCGGCGGCGGCGAGGCCGACGACGGCCTGGCGCTTGCGGGCCCTGCGGGCGGGAACCGCCTTGCGCAGATGGTCGAGGGCGCGGTCGTCCGGTTCGATCTCCTGGACGGCCTCGTGCAGCAGGCGCCGCAGTGCGAGCTCGTCGGCGGCGGGCTCGGCGGCCGGCTCGGCGGCGTCCCGCTCGGCCTCGGGACCGCGCCCGGGGCCGTCCACCGAGCGGAGGCCCGCCGCCGCGCGGAGCCGGTCCAGCGGGTCCTTCACCTGTGCGGTGTCCGGCGCGTCCGACGTGTCCGGCGCGTCCGGCTCGCCCGCGGGACGGCTGCCGTCCGCCGGGTCCGGCCGGGCCTCGGCACCGGGCCTTGCGGGCCCGGCACCGGATCCGTCGGGCCCGCCGTCCGGCCCGCGGGCGTCTTCGGGGCCGTGGTTCACGTTTCCGTTCCTGCCATGGTGCTTGAATCCGCCCTGCTCGTCACGCTTGTCGCGCTCGCTCATGCCGGCGCCTCCATGGCGACCCTGAGGGCCGCGATGCCGCGCGAGCCGTACGCCTTCACCGAGCCCAGCGATATCCCCAGGGTCTCGGCGACCTGCGCCTCGGTCATGTCGGCGAAGTAGCGCAGCACGAGGACCTCGCGCTGGCGCCGCTGGAGGCCGCGCATCGCCTTGATCAGTTCGTCGCGCTCGAGCTGGTCGTACGCCCCCTCTTCCGCGCTCGCCATGTCGGGCATCGGCTTGGAGAGCAGCTTGAGCCCGAGGATGCGCCGGCGCAGGGCGGACCGCGAGAGGTTCACGACGGTCTGGCGCAGATAGGCCAGCGTCTTCTCGGGGTCGCGCACCCGCTTGCGCGCCGAGTGCACCCGGATGAACGCCTCCTGCACCACGTCCTCGCAGGACGCGGTGTCGTCCAGGAGCAGCGCGGCGAGGCCGAGGAGCGACCGGTAGTGGGCGCGATAGGTCTCGGTCAGATGGTCGACTGTGGTGCCCGCGGTCATCGTGTCGTCAGCGCCCTCGCGCTGCGTCGGGATGCGGGCGGGCCGCGCCGCGGGCATGGGTGCGATCACCGGCATGCCACCGGTCGCGCGGGAACGGCGCGGGGGACGCAGTGTCGCTGCGCCTCTCGCCTGTACCGCTGTGAAGTCGAGTACCTCTGCCACGCTTGTTGGACACGCTTCCCCCCATCAGGGTTGTACGCATCCGGCATCGCGTTTGCGGCATGTCGCGCGGGCATCGCTCGTGACGATGCATCAAATGCCCCCATGCGTACCAGCTCTTCCCCTATGCCCCATATTCGCAGCGGTGCTCAGGCCACCCCTGAAGGCGACCGCTAAAGACGCCCCCGGCCCCGCCGTCGGTTGCAGTGATCAGTCGCCGAATCTTCGAACGCGGAGATGATCCAGTTCAAGCGCTCACTGCCACCAAGTTGGACACAGAACTTACACAGATCCCACAAAGATCTTCGCCCTGGGGTGGTCCATACCAATCAGGGGGTCTTCCCCCGCCGGCCGGCCGGGGCGGTCCCGCGGATCAGGCGGTGAACTCACCCGCGACCAGCTCGGCGATCTGGGCGGTGTTCAGCGCGGCTCCCTTGCGCAGGTTGTCCCCGCACACGAAGAGCTCCAGCGCGGTCGGGTCGTCCAGCGACCTGCGGACCCGGCCGACCCACGTCGGGTCGGTGCCCACGACGTCGGCGGGGGTGGGGAACTCGCCCGCGGCGGGGTTGTCGAACAGCACGACGCCCGGCGCGGTCGCGAGGATCTCGCGCGCGCGGTCCACGGTGACCTCGTCCTCGAAGCGTGCGTGGACGGTCAGGGAGTGGGTGGTCACGACGGGCACCCGGACACAGGTGGCGGCCACGCGGAGCCCGGGCAGCCCCAGGATCTTGCGCGACTCGTCCCGGACCTTCATCTCCTCGGACGACCAGCCGTCGTCCTTCAGGGACCCGGCCCAGGGCACGACGTTCAGCGCGACGGGCTCGGGGAAGGGGCCGGTGTCGTCGCCGACGGCCCGGCGCACGTCGCCCGGGCTGGTGCCGAGTTCGCTGCCCGCGACCAGCTGGAGCTGGCGGCGCAGCGTGTCCACGCCGTCCCGTCCCGCCCCGCTCACCGCCTGGTACGAGGAGACGATCAGCTCGCGCAGGCCGAACTCGGCGTGCAGCGCGCCCACCGCGACGATCATCGAGAGCGTCGTGCAGTTGGGGTTGGCGACGATGCCGCGCGGGCGTACGCGCGCGGCGTGCGGATTGACCTCGGGCACCACGAGGGGGACGTCCGGGTCCATCCGGAAGGCCGCGGAGTTGTCGACCACGACGACGCCCTTGGCGGCCGCGACGGGCGCCCACTGCGCGGACACCTCGTCGGGGACGTCGAACATCGCGACGTCGACCCCGTCGAAGACGTCCTCCGACAGGGCGAGCACCTCGGTCTCCGCACCGCGCACGGCCAGCTTGCGGCCGGCCGAGCGCGGTGAGGCGACGAGTCTGATCTCGCCCCAGATGTCGGCGTGCTGCGACAGGATCTGGAGCATGACGGTGCCGACGGCCCCGGTCGCTCCGACGACCGCGAGCGTCGGCTTCCGGTTCATCGCCCGGTGCCTCCATAGACCACGGCCTCGTCCGTGTCGGAGTCGAGTCCGAAGGCGGTGTGGACGGCCTGGACGGCCTCCGTCACGTCGTCGGCGCGGGTGACGACCGAGATGCGGATCTCGGAGGTCGAGATGAGCTCGATGTTCACCCCGGCGTCGCTGAGCGCCTCGAAGAAGGTCGCGGTCACGCCCGGGTTCGTCTTCATGCCGGCGCCGACCAGGGAGATCTTCGCGATCTGGTCGTCGTAGCGCAGCGAGTCGAAGCCGACGGCCGCACGGGTCTTCTCCAGGGCGTCGACGGCCTTGCGGCCCTCGGCCTTGGGGAGCGTGAAGGAGATGTCGGTCAGGCCCGTCGAGGCGGCCGACACGTTCTGCACGACCATGTCGATGTTGACCTCGGCGTCCGCGATGGCGCGGAAGATCGAGGCGGCCTCGCCCGGCTTGTCCGGCACGCCGACGACCGTGACCTTGGCCTCGGAGGTGTCGTGCGCGACACCGGAGATGATGGCCTGCTCCACCTTGCGGTCCCCTTGCGGTTCGTTGCTGACCCACGTGCCCTGCAGCCCCGAGAAGGAGGACCGCACGTGGATCGGGATGTTGTAACGGCGGGCGTACTCCACGCAGCGGTGGAGGAGCACCTTGGAACCGGAGCTCGCGAGCTCCAGCATGTCCTCGAACGAGATCCAGTCGATCTTCCGGGCCTTCTTCACCACACGCGGGTCGGCGGTGAAGACGCCGTCCACGTCCGTGTAGATCTCGCAGACCTCGGCGTCGAGCGCGGCGGCGAGGGCGACGGCGGTCGTGTCCGACCCGCCACGGCCCAGCGTGGTGATGTTCTTGCCCTCCTGGCTGACGCCCTGGAACCCGGCGACGATGGCGATGTTGCCCTCGTCGATGGAGGTCCGGATGCGTCCCGGGGTGACATCGATGATCCGCGCTTTGTTGTGGACGGAGTCGGTGATGACGCCGGCCTGGCTGCCCGTGAACGACTGGGCCTCGTGGCCCAGGTTCTTGATCGCCATGGCCAGCAGGGCCATGGAGATGCGCTCACCAGCGGTCAGCAGCATGTCGAATTCGCGTCCGGCAGGAATCGGGGATACCTGTCCGGCGAGATCGATCAACTCATCCGTCGTGTCACCCATCGCCGACACCACGACAACGACCTGGTGGCCGTTCTTCTTGGCGTCGACAATTCTCTTGGCGACCCGCTTGATGCCCTCGGCATCGGCTACGGAGGAGCCTCCGTACTTCTGCACGACAAGGCCCACGTGCGCTCCTCGCTCAATCCGTTGTGCGGTCGGCACAGTCTAACGAGCGGCCGAAATTCGCCTCGGCTATATCAGATCGTGAGATGTCCCGCTCACAAGTTGATCACCCGGCATACGGTCCCGCTCTTCGGGGCGTACGTTCCGGCCGCTCGGCTTGGCACATGCCCGCTTCGGAGCACTGCACTCCGGAAAGTGGGGCGGGTCACAGCTCCCGGCGGGGCGCCCCGGCGAAGGGCTACTTGACCGTGCGCAGGCCCAGCGGGCCCGCGATCTCCTCCGCCATGACCTTGCCCGCCTCCTCGGCGAGGGCGTCCTCCGTGAGGTCCTCGTCCGTGTCGAGGCCGTCGAGGTCCTCCAGGGGCTGGTTCAGGCGGACGTGGGCCACCAGGGACTGCAGGGCGCGCAGCGCGCCGGAGGCCGTGGAGCCCCAGTTCGAGAAGTAGGAGAACTGCCACCACCACAGGGCCTCGGTCGTGCGGCCCGCGCGGTAGTGGGCCAGACCGTGGTCGAGGTCCGCGACGACGTCCGCCAGGTCGTCCGAGATGCGGCAGGCCACCGGGGCCTTGCGCGGCTCGTACGGGTCGAAGACCTCGGAGTAGACGTCGATCGGGTCCAGAAGGGCGGCCAGGCGCTCGCGGAGGTCGTCCACGTCCTGCTCGGGGCCGAGATCCGGTTCGTAGCGCTCCTCGGGGACGATGTCCTCGTGCGCGCCCAGGCGGCCGCCGGCCAGCAGCAGCTGGGAGACCTCGAGCAGCAGGAAGGGGACGGCCGAGTCGGGCTCGTCGCCCTTGGCGACCTCCTTGACCGAGACGATGAAGCTCTCGACCTGGTCGGAGATCTGGACCGCGAAGTCGTCCGGGTTGTCGGTCACGGTGTTCAGCGTGGCGTCAGACATCTAGGAGTCGTCTCCCCTCGAAGGCGCGGCCCAGGGTGACCTCGTCCGCGTATTCCAGATCTCCCCCGACAGGGAGTCCGCTGGCCAGGCGGGTGACCTTCAGGCCCATGGGCTTGATCATGCGCGCGAGGTACGTGGCCGTGGCCTCGCCCTCCAGGTTCGGGTCGGTGGCCAGGATCAGCTCGGTGACCGTGCCGTCGGCCAGGCGCGCGAGGAGCTCCCGTATGCGCAGGTCGTCCGGGCCCACGCCCTCGATCGGGCTGATCGCGCCGCCGAGCACGTGGTACTTGCCCCGGAACTCGCGGGTCCGCTCGATCGCGACGACGTCCTTCGGCTCCTCGACCACGCAGATCACCGAGGGGTCGCGGCGCGGGTCGCGGCAGATGGCGCAGAGCTCTTCCTGCGCCACGTTCCCGCAGGTCGCGCAGAAGCGGACCTTGTCCTTCACCTCCAGCAGGGCGTGCGCGAGACGGCGTACGTCCGTGGGTTCCGCCTGGAGGATGTGGAAGGCGATCCGCTGCGCGCTCTTGGGACCGACGCCGGGCAGCCTGCCCAGCTCGTCGATGAGGTCCTGAACCACGCCTTCGTACAACGGAACGCCTTTCCTGAAGTCCTCTTGAGGGTGTCGGCTCTCTACGTACGGTAGTTGGCCGGGGGGTTTCTTAGAAGGGAAGTCCCGGGATGCCGCCGCCGCCCAGACCCTGGGTCAGCGGGCCGAGCTTCTGCTGCTGGAGCGTCTGCGCGTTCTCGTTGGCCGCCTGGACAGCGGCGACGACGAGATCCGCCAGCGTCTCGGTGTCCTCGGGGTCGACCGCCTTCGGGTCGATCACCAGGCCGCGCAGCTCACCCGAGCCGTTGACCGTCGCCTTGACGAGACCGCCGCCCGCCTGGCCTTCGACCTCCGTGTGCGCGAGCTCCTCCTGGGCCGCGGCGAGGTCCTGCTGCATCTTCTGGGCCTGCTGGAGCAGCTGCTGCATGTTGGGCTGGCCACCACCGGGGATCACGATCAGCTCCGTTTCGTACGGTCCATCTGGCGGGGTTCTCCGCCAAGAACGAGCCTACGTGGTCGGCGGGTGCGTCGCCCCAGCACTCTTTCGAGTGAGATCGGCCGTCTTCCTATACCTGATCAAGCACCTCTTCCGGGCGGAAAAGCCGCGAAAGCGGGCTCATGGCCACCCATTGGGCGGTAGGACTGAGCGTCGATACGCGCGATCTCGTAGAGGAGTACCGGGTGAGCCAGCCGGAGATGCAGCCCGAGGGGGTGCCCCCCGAGGGGCAGGGTTCGGGGGCGGGTGCCGGTCCGGGTGCACGGCTCGGCGATCTGACCGGACGTGCCTTCCCCCTCGGCGACTGGGGCGAGCCCGCCGAGCGGCTCGACGAGCTGTACCGCTGGGTGGAGCGGGGCGCCCTGAACACCGCCGAGTGGTACCTCACCGACCGCGGCCGCAAGCGGCGCGCCGCGCGGCTGCTGCGGGCGGGCGCGGCACTGGGCGCCGTCGGCGGCGGCGTGCTGCCGCTGCTCGACCTTGCGGGGTCCGTGGGGTCCGTGGCCACCTGGGGTTTCGTGTCGCTGCTCGCCGGGGTGGCGTGCGTGGGGTGCGACCGGTACTTCGGGCTCACGTCCGGGTGGATGCGGGACGTGGCGACCGCGCAGGCCGTGCAGCGGCGGCTCCAGGTGCTGCAGTTCGACTGGGCGTCGGAGAGCGTGCGGGAGGTGCTCGGGCCCACCGAGGGGACCGCGGGCGAGGCGGCCGAGCGGTGTCTCGGGGTGCTGCGGAAGTTCTGCGAGGACGTGACCGAGCTGGTACGGGCGGAGACCTCGGACTGGATGGTGGAGTTCCGGGCGGGGCCGGTGCCGCTCGCCATGCAGGCGATGGTGCCCGGCGGCGCGCCCCGGGAGGCGCCCGCCGCCCCCGGGCGGTTTCCGCTGCCGCCCGGGGCACGGCCGAACATGCCCCGGCAGCGGCCGCCGGAGCCTCGCTGACCCGCTTCCGCCGGAACGGTCGGTGACCTGCGTCCGCCGGAGCCGGCCGGGGGCCCGCTTCCGCCGGGCCGTGCCGGGGACCTGCTTCCGCCGAGCCGGTTACGGGCCTACTTCCGCCAGAACAGGTGGTGCGTCACGCCGCTCGGGCTGGGCACCACGTCCAGGTGGTAGCGGTCGAGCAGCTCCTCGGGCGACTCCCACAGGCGGACGCCCGAGCCGAGCTTCACCTGCGAGACGGCCACGTGCAGGGTGTCGACGAGACCGGCCGCCAGGAACTCGCGGACGACGGTGGTGCCGCCGCCGAGCCGCACGTCCTGGCCGCGCGCCGCCTCCTTCGCCTGCGCCAGGACCTCGGCCGGGTCGCCGGACACGAAGTGGAACGTGGTGTCGGAGAGCGTGAACGAGGGGCGCGGGTGGTGCGTCAGCACGAAGACGGGGGTGTGGAAGGGCGGCTCGTCGCCCCACCAGCCGCGCCACTCCTCGTCCTGCCAGGGCCCGCGCTGGGGCCCGAACTTGTTGCGGCCCATGATCTCGGCGCCGATGCCGTGGGAGAAGTCCCGCGCGAAGTAGTCGTCCAGGCCGCGGCTGCCGCCCGGCTCGGTGCGGCCCGGCCAGCTCGCCGTCGCGCCGGCCCAGGAGAACAGGGCTCCCGGGTCGGCGTGACCGAACGGCCGCTCCAGGCTCTGGCCCTCGCCGGCGCCGAAGCCGTCCTGCGACACCGTGAAGTTCTGGACCCTCAGCAACTGGCTCATGTGGCTCCGCTCCTCTGTCGGCCGGTACGTGCGTGCGTCCGGGGCCCGCGGCCCCGGCCGTGGATGATCCGCCCTGCCTGTGGATCATCGGGATCATCGCCTCAGCTGTAGATGATCATCGAGCCCTGCGCCAGGCTCCGGGTCGCCGCCGCGTGCAGGCCCAGCCATACGTGCCGCTCCCGGGCGAAGGGGCTCTCGTCCGGCGGGGGCGGGGCCGCCGGTTCCTCCAGGGAGGTGGGGGCGGCCGGCGGGGCCGGGGCCAGCGGCGGGTTCGAGGGGTCTATGCCGATCGAGGGGGCGACGAACTCCAGCTCGCGCAGCAGCGCCTGCGAGGAGCCCAGCGGGCCGCCGCCGGCCAGCAGCTCGTCGTTGGAGAGCGGGGCCGGGAAGTCCACGGGGACGTACGCGCCCGCGTGGTCGTAGTGCCAGACCAGGTGCGACTGCTGGGCCGTGGCGTCGAACATCTCCAGGAGCTGTTCGTAGTCGCCGCCCAGCTCGTCGACCGGGGTGACCTCCAGGCCGCAGATCTGCAGGAGGTAGGCGCGGCGCAGGAAGTGCAGCGCGTCGTAGTCGAAGCCCGCGACCGGGGCGACGTCGCCGGACAGGCCCGGCATGTAGGCGAAGACCGGCACGGACGGCAGTCCGGCCTCGTGCAGCGCCTTGTCGTAGACGGCGAGCTCTTCCGCGAACGGGTTGTCGGCGCTGTGGCACAGCACGTCGACGAGCGGGACCAGCCACAGGTCGCAGGCCAAGAAGGTCTCCTCGGGTCGGTCGGACGATGCGTGGGACGGAGCGGGGTGCGGGTGGCGCCGGGCGGTGGTCGTAGCCGTGAGGTGCCCGGCGTGCAGGCAGCGTAGTCGGGCTCCGGCGCGCCGGAGGGTGTCTCGCCGGTCTTGGGGCCGGTCTTCGCTCGTGTCGTGCTGGCGGTCTCGGGTCCGGTCGTGCTGGCGGTCTCGGGTCCGGTCGTGCTCGCCGTCTCGGGTCCGGTCGTGCTCGCGGTCTCAGGTCCGGTCTTCGTGCAGGTCCCATACCCACACGCCGCCTACCCACTTTCCGGGACGCCCAAGGAGCGCGTCCACGGTCGCGCGCAGTTCTCCGTCGTGGCGCTGCGGTGCGAGCACCAGGACGCCCGCCTTCCAGAACGCGAGGTCCTGGCGGGCCGCCGCGCGCCAGGCGGGCGTGACCTCGGGGACGCGGCCCGAGGTGCGGACGTCGCGCAGCAGGTTGGAGGTGTTGCGCGGCGAGGGGCCGTAGATGCCGATGCGGTCCGGGCCCCAGGGCCCGTTGAAATAGCCGCCCGGAATGCGGAACTGCAGGTCGGCGACGGTCTGCCAGTGCAGGCCCTCCGCGTTCGCGGGGTCGGGGACCGGCACCGGGACGAGGGTCTCGCCCTCGCCGAGGTAGGCGCGCCAGGTGCCCTGCGCGATGAACGGCGGCACGTCCACCCGGTCCACCGCCTTCAGCGGCGCGGGCACGATCGGCAGCAGCGCGAGGACGACGGCCGCGAGGCCCGCGTACTGGTGCGCGCGGCGCGGGGCGGGCAGCAGGCGGGCGAGGGCCAGCGCGAGCAGCATGCCGAGCGCCGGGGCGCACACCATCGCCACCCGCGACTCGATGACGGACTCGAAGAGCGGACGGCCGGAAAGCGCCGCCCACGGCCCGGGCAGGACGATGTCCGTCAGCGGAATGCGGAACTTCGGTCCCAGCGAGAGCAGCGCGGCCCCGACCGCGGTGAACGCCAGCGCCTTGACCACGGCGCGGTCCCACAGGCGTACGACGACCGCGAAGGCGAGGGCGATCAGCGGCCAGCCGAAGAAGGCGTTCTGCTCGGTGGGGTTCAGGGAGAGCGGGCCCGCGCTCTCCTGGCTGCCCGCGAGGGAGCGCTCGGCGAAGGAGAGGAAGGCGAGCGGGCTGTTGCCCGCGTTGTCGCCGTGCAGCACGCTCTTGTAGCTCTGCGGGCCGAAGAACTGCCAGTACAGCGGGAAGGCGACCAGCGGCACGGTGACCGCGAGCGCGATGCCGAGGCCGCGGGCGAGCGGGCGCCAGGAGGCGCGGGCGACGTCCGGGCGTACCGCCGCGTAGGCGAGGGCGAAGAGCAGCATGCCGAGCGCGGCGAGCAGCAGCGGCTCCTCGCCCAGGAAGATCTGGTACGTCGTGAGGAGGCCGAGGACCACGCCGTCGCGGACGACCCGGGTGCCCTCGCAGAGCCGCAGCGCCCGGTCGATGATCAGCGGGATCATGAACAGGACGATGAAGTTCGGGTGCGCGTTCGCGTGGCTGACCATCGGGGGCGCGAAGGCGGCGAGGGCCGCGCCGAGGGCGGCGGCGCCCCGGTGCGGCACCAGGCGGCGCCGGATGAGCCGGTACCAGGTGGCGGCGGTGGCGGCGAGGCCGCCGGTCATCGCCACGTTCAGGGCGACCGCGGGGCCCAGCAGCCAGGTCACCGGGGCGAGCGGGACGGAGAGGCCGAGCATGACCGTGTTGGCCATGAGGTTCACGCCGTCGGGGACGTTCTGCAGGGTGGTGACCAGGGGGTTGTTCAGGTGGCGGACGTTGTCCGCGGTCACCGCGAAGAACCACTCCCACTGGTTCTGGTCCTGCATCGAATCCGGGAAGTAGCGGTGGGCGGGAGAGATCCAGCGCCCGGAGAAGAGGACGAGGGACAGCGCCAGGAACAGCAGCCCGACCAGCACGTCCGCCCGGTGGACCGCGCGGGCCTTCAGCGCGGTCAGCTCGGCGAGGACCCGGACGTAGTCCAGCGGCCTGACCTTGGACCCCTCCTGGTGGGACCAGCGCACCGGCACCTCGGCGACGGGCCAGCCCGAGCGCCGGAAGTACTGCAGTATCTCCACGTCGATGCCCCAGCCGTGCAGCCGGGACGCGGCGAAGGCCTCGCGGGCGCGGTCGCCGTCGAAGAGCTTGAACCCGCACTGGGTGTCGCGCACTCCGGGGACGGCGACCGTGCGTATCAGGAAGTTGCCGGTCCGCCCGAGGAGCTCGCGCAGCCGGTGCTGGTGGGCGCCGATGGTCGCGCCGGGCCGGGCGCGGGAGCCGATCGCCGCCGCGTGGCCGTCGGCGAGCGCCTTGTCGAGGTGGTCGATCTCCTCGATGGGCGCGGCGAGGTCGGCGTCGGTGACCAGGACGCGGCGGCCGTAGGAGGCGAGGACGCCCAGGCGCAGCGCGTGGCCCTTGCCGCGGTTGCGGCCGCCGCGCACGAGCTGGACGCGCGAGTCGGCGGCGGACGCCTCGGCGGCGATCTCGGCGGTGCGGTCGGTGGAGCCGTCGTCGACGACGATCAGCTCCCACGCGCCGCGCTGCGTCGACTCCAGGTGCTCCTGGATGGCGGCCAGCGTCGGGCCGAGGCGCCGTTCCTCGTTGTACGCGGGAACGACGACCGTCAGTTCCACGCTCATGCAGCGGCCAGCCGCTCGATCAGGGACAGGGAGTGCGCGTTGTACTCGACGACGATCGCGCGGGCGGCCGCCGGGTCGCGGCGCACCAGGGCGTCGACGAGCTCGGTGTGCCGGGACCAGAGCAGGCCGCGCAGGTCGCCGCCGTTGAGGTCGCTCCAGCGGCGCAGGTGGGTGACGGCGCAGACCCAGGACTTCACCCGCAGCCGGTGCAGGAAGTCGGAGAGGTAGGGGTTGCCGAACAGGGCGCTGAGCTCGCGCCAGAAGCGCAGGTCGTAGCCGATCAGGATGGTGAGGTCGCCGGCGCAGGCGGCGCGCGCGGCCTCCTCGCCCCGGCGGCGTACGGAGATCAGCGCGTCTGCGGTGTCCCGGCGGGCGCCGTGCGCGGCGAGGTCGCGGAAGATGCCGTCCGCGACGAGGGCGCGGGCCTCCAGCATGCCGCGGTAGTCCGCCAGCGTGTGTTCGTGGACGCGGAAGCCGCGGTGCTGGTCGGCGTCGAGCAGGCCCTGCGCGGTGAGGTTGACCAGGGCCTCGCGGACGGGGGTCGCGGAGACGCCGTACTGCTCGGCTATCTCCTTGACCGTGAACTCCTGCCCCGGTTCGAGCCGGCCCGCGAGCACCTCGTCGCGGAGCGCGTCGGCGATCTGCTGGCGCAGCGTGCTGCGGATGACGGCGGAGCCGTCGCTTCCGGGCATGGTGGTGGGCCTCCCCCGCGGAGTCTGACGCGGTCGCCGGTGTTCGTACTTGCTTACGAGCACGTCAGACTACGTGGTCCGGGTTCCCCGGAGCCGGGCCGACGTGATCACGTCGGTCGTCGGCCGGCTCCGGGGCCGGTGCGCCGTGCGGGGCGCGTGGGGCGGGAGGGCGCGGCCCGGTGGGCCGGTGGGGCGGGTGGGGCGGTTACGCCGTGTGCGCGTCGGCCGCCGTCAGGGCCTCGTCCAGGGCCGCGAGGCCCTCCTTCGCCTCCGCCTCGGTGATGTTGCACGGCGGGACGACGTGGGTGCGGTTCATGTTGATGAACGGCCACAGGCCGCGCTTCTTGGCGGCCGCGCCGAACGCCGCCATCGGCGCGTTCGCCTCGCCGGTGGCGTTGTAGGGGACCAGCGGCTCCCGGGTCTCCCGGTTCTTCACCAGGTCCAGGGCCCAGAACATGCCGACGCCGCGCACCTCGCCGACCGACGGGTGGCGCTCGGCGAGCTCGCGCAGGGCCGGCTCGATGACCCGGGCGCCGAGGTCCGCCGCGTGCTCGACGACGCCCTCCTCCGCCATGACGTTGATCGTGGCGACGGCGGCGGCGCAGGCCAGCGGGTGGCCGGAGTAGGTGAGGCCGCCCGGGTAGGGGCGCTCGGCGAAGGTCTGTGCGATCTTCCCGGAGATGGCGACGCCGCCCAGCGGCACGTAACCGGAGTTCACGCCCTTGGCGAAGGTCATCAGGTCCGGCGTCACGTCGAAGAGGTCCGCGGCGAACCACTCGCCGGTGCGGCCGAAACCGGCCATGACCTCGTCCAGGACGAAGACGATGCCGTACTTGTCGCACAGCGCGCGCACGCCCGCGAGGTAGCCGGGCGGCGGGATCATGATGCCCGCGGTGCCCGGCACGGTCTCCAGGATGATCGCGGCGACGGTCTGCGGGCCCTCGAAGACGAGGGTGTCCTCCAGGTGCTGGAGCGCGCGCTCGCACTCCTGCGCCTCCGTCTCCGCGTAGAAACGGGAGCGGTAGAGGTACGGCGCCCAGAAGCGGACGACGCCCGCCGAGCCCGTGTCGGAGGCCCAGCGGCGCGGGTCGCCGGTCAGGTTGATGGCCTGGTGGGTGCCGCCGTGGTACGAGCGGTAGGCGGAGAGGACCTTGGGGCGGCCCGTGTGCAGGCGGGCCATGCGGGTGGCGTGCTCGACGGCGTCGGCGCCGCCGTTGGTGAAGAAGATCTTGTCCAGGTCGCCGGGGGTCCGCTCGGCGATGAGGCGTGCGGCCTCGGAGCGGGCCTCCACGGCGAAGGCGGGGGCGAAGGTCGTCATCGTCGCCGCCTGCTCCTGGATCGCGGCGACGACCTTCGGGTGCTGGTACCCGATGTTGGTGTAGACGAGGCCGCTGGTGAAGTCGAGGTAGCGGTTTCCGTCGTAGTCCCAGAAGTACGAGCCCTCGGCGCCGGCGACGGCCAGCGGATCGATGAGCTCCTGTGCGGACCAGGAATGGAAGACATGTGCGCGGTCCGCGGCCTTCACGGCTGCGCCGACCTGGGGATTCGGCTGAGGGGTCATGGGCCCGAGGGTAAATGTCCACGGAGTGGACGGGACATGGGCGTCCTGTCGGGCGCGGGGCCCGGGGCTCGACACACTGTCGCGTGCGCTGGCTTGGCGGGTGGGGGTCGTCTCTTGGCCGCGGGTGTGTGGGGGCCGGGTGCGCAGTTCCCCGCGCCCCTGGGGAGGCGGGCCGCTGCCCCCGGGCGGGCTCGGGCAGCGTGGGTGGGGGACTGCTTCTTTGGGTGCGGGTGTGTGGGGGCCGGGCGCGCAGTTCCTCGCGCCCCTGGGGAAGCGGGCCGCTGCCCCCGGGCGGGCTCGGGCAGCGTGGGCTAGGCCCAGGGGCCAGGTCAGTCGTCCTTGTCCGGGGTCACCCTCGCCCGGGGGCCGTCGCCCGTGCAGCGGATCTCGTACGGGAGGTCGTCCTGCTCGTCGTCGTCGCCCGGTTCCGCCTCCAGGCGGACCACCGCCGCCGGGCCCCGCTCCACGTCGTCGTCGATGTGGAAGCCGTCCGCGGGGCTCCAGGAGACGAGGTAGACCGTCCCGTCCGCCCGGCACTCCACGGTCGCGGAGCCTCCCGTGAAACGGACCGTCGACCGCTCGGCGGTGGGCGAGGCCGGCGCGGACGACGGGGGAGAGGAAGGGCGTGCGGGTGAGGGGGTGGGGGTGGGCGTGGGGGGTTCGGAGGGGCCCGCCGTGGGGGACGCCGCCAGGGCCCTGCGTACCGCCGCCTCGTCCAGCGGACGGCTGTGCGCCGCCCCGTCCCCGCCGTCCGCGCTCGCCAACTGCCAGGCGCCCAGCGCCCCCGCCGCCGTCCCCACGGCCACCCACGCCGCCGTCACGACGGCGTTCCGCCACTTCCTCATGCCGCCACTGTGCCGCATCGTTTCCTAACGCCCGGTTAAGACCCCGCCAACGCCCGCGCCCCGCCCCTGACTACGGTGGTTGTATGGCCCATCTTCTTGTCGTCGAGGACGACCCCCAGCTCCGCGGCGCGCTCGTGCGTGCCCTGCGCGACAAGGGGCACGCGGTGGCGACCGCGCCGAGCGGCATGGCGGGCCTGGACGCGGCGGTGACCGACGGGCCCGACCTGGTCGTCCTCGACCTCGGCCTGCCGGACGTCGACGGCGCCCAGATCCTGCGCATGCTGCGCGCGGTGAGCGACGTCCCCGTCATCGTCGCCACCGCCCGCGACGACGAGCCCGGCATGGTCACCGTGCTCGAGGCGGGCGCCGACGACTACATCGTCAAGCCGTTCGGCGCCGCCCAACTGGACGCCAGGATCAAGGCGGTGCTGCGCCGCCTCGGCGTCACGGAGACCGAGGAGCCGCTGCGGGTGGGCGCCCTCTGCGTCGACCCGGCCGCGCGCGAGGTCACCCTCGACCGCGCGCCCATCGACCTCACGCCCCGCGAGTTCGACCTGCTCGCCTATCTGGCCCGCCGCCCCGGCCAGGTCGTCTCGCGCCGCGAACTGCTCGCCGAGGTCTGGCAACAGCCCCTGGGCGGCGCCGACAAGACGGTCGACGTGCACCTGTCCTGGCTCCGCCGCAAGCTGGGCGAGACCGCGCAGCAGCCCCGCTACCTGCACACCGTCCGCACGGTCGGCGTCAAACTGGCCGCGCCCGGCGCGGCGGACACCGCGACCGCCCGAAGCGCCGACTGATGCGCCGCAGCCTGCTGATCCTGACCGCCGCGACCACCGCCCTGGTCCTCACCGCCCTCCTCGTCCCCCTCACCCTCCTGACCCGCTCGCACGCCGCCGACCGGGCCACCGCCGAGGCCACCGCCCGCGCGCAGTGGGTCGCCCACGCCCTGGGCCCCGCCCTGGCCACCGCCGACGAGCGGGAGACGGCGGAGCAGACCGTGGAGAGCGTCAACGGCCGAAATCTGCCCAGCACTTCGCTGATCCTCGCCGACGACCGGGTCATCGGCCCGCGGCCGCCCGGCGTCCCCGCCGCCACCGCTCCCGTCCGCCTCGCCCGCACCGGCCGCGCCTTCACGTACGAGAAGGGCTCCGGCGACCGTCTGGTGCTCGTCCCCGTGCAGGGCGCCGAGGACGGCACCGCGGTGGTCCAGGTCACGCTGACGAAGCGGCAGTTGTACGCGGGCACGCTGACGTCCTGGCTGGTCCTGGCCGGCATCGGCGTCGGCCTCGTCCTCATCGGGCTGCTCCTCGCCGACCGCCTGGGCGCCCGCCTCGTCGGCGCCACCCGCCGCCTCGCCCGCACCGCGGACCGGCTCGCCGCGGGCGACCTGACGGCACGGGCCACCCCGGAGGGCCCGCCCGAACTCCGCCTGGTCGCGGGCGAGCTGAACCGGCTCGCGGCCCGCATCGACGAACTGCTCGCCGCCGAGCGGGAGAACGCCGCCGACCTGGCCCACCGGCTGCGCACCCCGGTGGCCGCCCTGCGCCTGGACGCGGAGACCCTGCGCGACCCGGACGAGGCGGACCGCATCGCCGCGGACGTCGCCGCCCTGGAGCACAGCGTCGACGAGGTGATCCGCAAGGCGCGGCGGCCCCTGCGCGCGGCGCCGCGCGCGGACCTGGCGGCGGTGGCGGGCGAACGGGCCGCGTTCTGGCAGCCGTTGGCCGAGGACCAGGGCCGCGCGGCCTCCGTCGCGGCCCCGCCGGACGAGGTCCTCGTGCCCGTCCCCGCGGACGAGCTCGCCGCGGCCCTCGACGCGCTGATCGGCAACGTCCTCGACCACACCCCGCAGGGCACGGCCTACTCCGTGACGGTCCGCGCGGGCGCCGGCGGCGAGGCGGAGCTGACCGTCGCCGACGAGGGCCCCGGCTTCCCGGACACCACGGCCCCCGACCGCGGCACGAGCGGCGCGGGCTCCACCGGGCTCGGCCTGGACATCGCCCGCCGCACCGCCGAGGAGGCCGGCGGCCGCTTCGCCGCGGCGAGCACCGCCGACGGCGCCCGGGTCACGCTCACCTTCCCGCGCGCACGCCCCCGGGGAACGCCGTCCGCACGGCCCGCGCCCACTTGTTGATGCCGAGCTCGGGGCGCACCGCCGCGTACCCGCCGCAGTACTTGGTGAAGTCGGCGGCGCGCACCCCGAACCGGTGCAGCACCCGGTCGGCCTCGGTGAGGTGGCCCCTGGTCTTGGTCTCCACCAGGACGAGTCCGCTGTCGGCGGCGGCGCTGCGGCCCGTCGCCGTGTCACGCACGACGAGCCCGGCGTCGCAGGTGACGCGCTGCCCGTCGGCGACGAAGGTGGCCCGCTGGTACTCGGTGACGAGCGAGGTGGTGAGCCCGCCGGGCGCCTCGACGCCGTACGACCCGCGCAGCACGCCGTCGAGGAAGCCGCGCCGGTCCGCGTCCAGGACGTGGTCGTCGCCCTCGAGCCGCTGGCGGTGCTTGACGGTCTCGCCGCGCCCGCTCTTCAGCTTGATCTCGAACTGCCGCTCGCCGCTGTCCTGGTAGACGCGCTCCCGGATGCGGTAGCGCAGCCGCCGGCCCTGCCGGTGGTCGTGGAAGGTGACCAGTTCGGGGGTGTCGTAGTACGTCGAGTGGTACCGGAACCAGCGCTTTCCGCCGATGCTGAGGGCCCGGAAGGGGCCCCCGGCGCGGCGCGGGTCGGTGAGCAGCGCGGCGAGATCCTCGAAGATCTCCACGGGTACGAGGTAGCTGTTGTCGTAGCGGGCGAGGAGCTCCGCCTTGGCGTTGACCTCGTCAAGCGCGATGGGGTGCGCGGCGAGTGCGGCGCGGCCGATGGCGCGTACGGCGGGGTTCACACGGTCTCCTTCGGGTGGCTGGGGGCGATCGTGCGGGACCGGGTCGTGCGTCGTCGTACCGTCAACTCCCGGGGCGGCACGGAAGGTTCCGGCTGGCGGAAGCGGACTTCCAGCACCATGAGGTCGCGTACGTAGTCCACTTCCTGGACCGTCCAGCCCAGCGGCTGCCCGAGGCGCCGCTCCAGCTCCTCCCTGAGCGGCCCCTCCTCGCGGTGGACGGCGTCCAGCGTGACGATGGCGCGGCGGTCGCGGGCGAACAGCCGGGGGTGGTCGGCGCCGTACATGACGGCGAGCAGCACCCCGGCGAGCAGGGCCGCCACGGGCAGGCCGAGCGCCGGGAGGCCGCAGAGCAGGCCGAGCACCAGGGTGATGAAGTAGTACGCGACCTCCTGGTGCTGCAGCGCGTCCGAGCGCAGGCGGACGATCGACAGCACCCCGAAGAGGCCGAAGCCCAGGGCGAGCCCGCCGTCGCCGCCCACCGTCCCGAGCCCGGCGACGATCGCGAACAGCGCGACGTTCAGGGCGAGGTAGGCGGGCACGAGCTCGCGCCGGTGGTGGCGCGGATAGAAGACGCCGAAGGTCAGCAGGGCGACGGCGGCCAGGTCGAGGCCCAGGTGGGCGCTGAGGGTCAGGGTGCTGTCCATGCCGAGGACGCTAGGGACCGCCGGGTTAAGGCCGCCCCTCGTGGGCGTTAACGAACCCGGCCGCCGGGGGCCGTCCGCCCGGCTTCCCGCGACCGACACCATTGACAGCATGCTGTCTATTTGACAGCATGCTTACAGACGCCGCACGCGAAAGGCACGCAGCACCGCACGGGAAAGCACCGCACGGCACCACGAGCCCCGGAGGCCCTCATGTCCCGCAAGCCCGTACACCTCGCCGTCTACGACGCGTTCGCCGACTGGGAGACCGGCCACACCACGGCCTGGCTGGCCCGCGTCGGATACGAGATCCGCACGGTGGGCCCCTCGGCCGCCCCGGTCGCCTCCATCGGCGGGCTGCGCGTCCAGCCCGACCTCTCGCTCGCCGAGCTGCGCCCCGAGGACAGCTCGCTGCTGATCCTGCCGGGCGGCGACCTGTGGGACACCGGCGACGACCTCGCCCCCTTCGCCGCCGCGGCCCGCGCCTTCCTGGCCGCCGGGGTGCCCGTCGGCGCCATCTGCGGGGCCACGGCCGGGCTCGCCCGCGAGGGGCTCCTGGACGACCGCGCGCACACCAGCGCGGTGTCGTACTACCTGGCGGCCACCGGCTACCAGGGCGGCGAGCGGTACGAGGAGCGGGACGCGGTCACCGACGGCGACCTCGTCACGGCGGGCCCGACCGAGCCCGTCGCCTTCGCCCGGGAGATCTTCGGCCGGCTCGGCGACGTGTTCCCCGGCGAGAAGCTCGACGCCTGGTACCGGCTCTTCCACGACTCGGACCCGGCGGCGTACGAGACCCTCAACTCCTGAGCGGGGAGCGCACGATGACCGACGCAGCACGGCGCGAGCGGCAGGACCTGCTCAGCCGCACCGCCCTGACCGTCTTCCGGCTGAACGGCCAGTTCCTCGCGGTCTCCGAGGAACTGGCCGGGCCCGCCGGACTGACCGCGGCCCGCTGGCAGGTCCTGGGCGCCGTCCTGCGCGAGCCGCTGCCGGTGTCCGGGATCGCCCGCGCGATGGGCATCACCCGGCAGAGCGTGCAGCGCGTCGCCGACCTCCTGGTCCGCCAGGGCCTCGCCGCCTACGCGCCGAACCCCGCCCACCGCCGCGCCAAACTGCTCCGTCCCACGGACGCGGGACGGGCCGCCGTCGCCGGGATCGACCCCGGCCACGCGGCCCTCGCGGACCGGCTCGCGACGGCGCTGGGCACCGATGGATTCGCGGAGACCGCACAGGTGTTGGAACGCCTGGCCGCCGCGCTCGACACGGTCACCGGGGACGGCCGGGAACCCGTTATGGAACCGTAGAGCGAAGGCCGCCCCGCCCCGTCCCGCGCCCGCACTATCCTCACTCTGTTGCACACCAATGGGGGAGGTCGGTGCGGCGATGGAAAAGCTCGTGCCTGGAGATCCGCAACGGATCGGCGCATACCGACTGCTGGCCCGGCTCGGCGCCGGCGGCATGGGACAGGTCTACCTCGCGCGCTCCGGCCGGGGACGCACGGTCGCGGTCAAGCTCGTCCGCCAGGAGCTCGCCGAGCAGGACGAGTTCAGGAACCGCTTCCGGCAGGAGGTGCGGGCCGCCCGGCAGGTCGGCGGGGCCTGGACGGCGCCGGTCCTGGACGCGGACACCGAGGCGACGATCCCGTGGGTCGCCACCGGTTACGTGGCCGGGCCCTCGCTGCAGACCGTCGTCTCGCACGACCACGGGCCGCTGCCCGAGCGCTCGGTGAACATCCTCGGGGCCGGACTCGCGGGCGCGCTCAAGGACATCCACGCGGCGGGCATCGTGCACCGCGACCTCAAGCCGTCGAACGTCCTGGTCACCATCGACGGCCCGCGCGTCATCGACTTCGGCATCGCCCGCGCCCTGGAGACGGTCACCGACGGCGGCCTGACCCGCACCGGCGCGCTGGTCGGCTCGCCCGGCTTCATGGCGCCCGAGCAGGTGCGCGGCGACCGCATCACGCCGGCCTGCGACGTGTTCTGCCTCGGCTCCGTCCTCGCGTACGCGGCCTCGGGCGCCCTGCCCTTCGGCACGGCCAACAGCGGGGTGCACGCCCTGATGTTCCGCATCGCGCAGGAGGAACCGGACCTCACGGGGCTCCCCGAGAGCCTCGTCGAGCTGATCGGCGCGTGCCTGCGCAAGGACCCGGCGGCCCGGCCCTCCCTCGACGAGCTGCTCGCCCGCACCGGCGCGGCCGACGCCCTCGGCGACGGCCGCACGGTCGACCCCTGGTTGCCCGGCGCCCTCGTCGCCCAACTCGGGCGGCACGCGGTGCAGTTGCTCGACTCGGAGGACCCGGAGGAGACACCGTCCGGGGCCACCGGTGCGGTGGCCGCCGCCGCGGCCGGTTCCGGGCCCGGGACCGACGGGCCGCCCTCCCCGGACCCCGCGGATCACGGCGGCGCGGGCCCCGACGGCTCCGTCAACGGCCGCGCACCCGGGGCCCCGACTCCCGCGGGCGACACCCGGGACGGCGAGGCCACTCCCCCGCCCCCGGGACCGCCCGGCTCCGCGCCCCTCAACCACCTGCCGACCATGGTGTCCGGCCAGGCCCCGCCCCCCGCCTCCCCGCCCGGCGCCCCGGGCTACGGCTACCCCCAGCAGCACCAGCAGCCCGCCGCGTACGGCTACCCGCAGTACGCCCCGCACCCCCAGCAGCTCCCGCCCGGCTACGGCCCCACACCCCCCTACGGCCCCGGGTCCACGCCTCCCTACGGCCCCGGCGCCACCCCGCCGTACGGTCCCGTCCCGCCGCCCGAACCCCCGCGCCGCAGCAGCCGTTCGACCGCCGCGCTGATCGTCGTCGCGCTGATAGTGGCCATCGGGGCGGGCGGCGCCGTCTACGCCGTCATGAACGAGGACGGCACCGACGGCAAGGGCGACGACGCCAGGAACAGCGCCGGCAGCGGGCCGCGCACCCCGGACGGCGGCTCCTCCTCGCCCTCGACCGAGCCGACCGGCCCGGACCCGACGACGCCGAGCGCGACCGGGGGCACCGTCCCGGACAAGTACCTGGGCACCTGGTCCGGCGGCCTGACCACGGACAGCGGCCGCAGCACCCGCGAACTCACCCTCCAGCAGGGCAAGGTGGGCGAGACGGTCCTCTCCGTGACGGCGGACGGCCCGACCAAGGACGGCGGCACCTACCACTGCGTCTTCCAGGGCAAGCTGCAGTCCGCGTCCGGCGACCGGCTGCACATCGGCCCGACCGACGTCACCGTCGGCGAGCCCATGGCGTCCTGCACACCGGGCGAGCCGAGCGTCATCACCATCCTCGGCAACGGCAAGCTGCGGCGCGCCAACACCGACGGCAGCGGCGAGCTGACGTACGACAAGGGCTGACGGGCCTGCGCCACCGGCCGCGGGGCGCGCACGCCGGGCGAGGCGCGCACGCCGGGCGAGGGGCGCACGCCGGGCGAGCTGAACCCGCGGCGAACAGCGGCCGACGGATCGGCGATGCAGGCCCCGGCCCGCGCCGGGCCGCCTACCGTCACCGCCCATGGACTGGTTGAGCGCCGAGAACACCATCGCCGTGCTCACGGCCGTGCTCGGCCTGGCCGCCACCGTCGGCGCGCTCTGGTACGAACGCCGGGTGCCGCGCCGCAAGCGCATCGGCTACCGCGTCCAGCTCGACACCGCCATAGGGGACAACGTCCGTACCGGCGGCGCCAACACCCGCCTCGGCCTCTTCGACGAGACCCCCGAGATGTCCGACGCCACGCTCGTCCTGCTGCGCGTCGAGAACGACGGCTCGCAGGCCGTGTCCGACGCCGACTACAGCGGCCGCGCCCTGCACGGCCTGACCGCCGTCTTCGCCGGCCGCACCGTGCGCGGCCTCGCCGTCACCGCACCGGCCGGCGACGACCACCTGATGGAGCACTTCACGCCGGGCGCGGGCCTGCGCTACGAGGGCAGCACCCTCTGCGTCCCGCGGGTGCCGCTCAACCGGGGCCAGCACTACAAGCTCCTGGTGCTGCTCACCGGCGGCCCCGTCGGCGGCGACATCACGCTGTCCGGCGGCATCCAGGCCGGCGAGGTGCAGCCCAACCGCTCGACCACCACCCTCGACGGCAAGCCGCCGCTGCTGTCCCGGCCCGCCCGGCTCCTGACGGTCCTGCTCACCCTGTCCGTCGTCACGCTGGCCTCGATCATCGTGCTGCGGGAGAGCGACCCGCCGCCCATCGAGTGCACGACGGGCGAGCTGACGGTGCTCGGCTCGACGGCGTTCGCACCGGTCGCCGAGGAACTCGCCACGGCCTACGAGGACGACTGCCCGGGATCCGAGATCACCGTCGACGCGCACGGCAGCGCGGCGGGCGTGCGCGAACTGGACGACCGGGGGCGCGCGTTCACCGGCGGCGCGAACCGGGGCAAGGGGGCGCCGCCGCTGCTCGCCTTCTCCGACGGGCCCAAGTCCGACGGCCTGCCGCGCCTCGCCGAGACACGCGTGGCCGTCTCCGTCTTCGCCCTCGTCCTCAACGACCGGGTGCCGCTGCGCAACCTCACCCTGCCGCAGGTCCGCCGCCTCTACCGGGGCGACGTGCGCAACTGGAAGGAGCTCGGCGGCCCCGACCTGCCGGTGGTCCTGGTCAGCCGCGGCTCCAGCTCCGGGACCCGCGACACGCTGCAGCGCCGGCTCCTGGCCGGCGCCTTCGAGATCAAGGCGTCGTCCAACGACTGCCTCGGCAAGGACGACCCGTCCGTCCCCGTCGTGCGCTGCGAGCTCGACTCCACCGACCAGGTCCTGGAGACCGTCGGCCGCATCCCCGGCGCCGTCGGCTACAGCGAACTGCGCTCCGCCCGGGGCCTGAAGGGCCTGCACCGCCTCGATCTGGAGGGCCACGCGCCCTCCGCCGACCAGCTCACGAAGACCGGCTACCCCTACCGCGAGATCGAGTACGCCTACACGTACGGCCAGCCGCCCGCCGACTCGCTGGCCGCCGGGTTCCTCGCCTACGCGCGGGGCACCGGCCTGGACGTCGTCCGCACCCACGGCCATCTGCCCTGCTCGACCCCGGAGGGCCTGCGCGTCTGCGGCGACGACCTGCCGCGGTGACCCGCGGGCACCCGGGCGGACACGGGAAAGGGGCGCCCCGTACGGGACGCCCCTTCCGTGTCGCGCGGGTCCTGCGGTCCGCCTAGACGAAGGAGTTGATCTCGATCGTCTCGGTACGGCCCGGGCCCACGCCGATCGCGGAGATCGGGGCGCCGGACATCTCCTCCAGCGCCTTCACGTAGGCCTGCGCGTTCTTCGGCAGGTCGGCGAAGGTCTGCGCCTTGGTGATGTCCTCGGACCAGCCGGGCAGCATCTCGTAGATCGGCTTCGCGTGGTGGAAGTCGGTCTGGTTGTACGGGAGCTCCTCGACGCGCTTGCCGTCGATCTCGTACGCCACGCAGACCGGGATCTGCTCCCAGCCGGTGAGGACGTCGAGCTTGGTGAGGAAGAAGTCCGTCAGACCGTTCACGCGGGTCGCGTAGCGGGCGATCGGGGCGTCGAACCAGCCGCAGCGGCGGTCGCGTCCCGTGGTGACACCGCGCTCGCCGCCGATGCGGCGCAGGTCCTCGCCGTCCTGGTCGAAGAGCTCGGTCGGGAACGGGCCCGCGCCGACGCGCGTGGTGTACGCCTTCAGGATGCCGATGACGCGGGTGATCTTCGTCGGGCCCACGCCGGTACCCGTGCAGGCGCCGCCCGCGGTCGGGTTCGAGGAGGTGACGAAGGGGTACGTGCCGTGGTCCACGTCCAGGAGCGTGCCCTGGCCGCCCTCGAACAGGACGACCTTGTCCTCGTCGAGCGCGTTGTTCAGGATCAGCGTCGTGTCGGCGACGTACTGCTTGATGTTCTCGCCGTGCTCCAGGAGCTGCTCGACGATCTGCTCCGCCTCGATGGCGCGGCGGTTGAAGACCTTCGTCAGGAGCTGGTTCTTCTGCTCCAGGGCGGCTTCGACCTTCTGCTGCAGGATCGACTCGTCGTAGAGGTCCTGCACGCGGATGCCGGTGCGGTTGATCTTGTCGGCGTAGGTCGGGCCGATGCCCCGGCCCGTGGTGCCGATCTTGCGCTTGCCGAGGAAGCGCTCGCCCACCTTGTCGACCGTCACGTTGTACGGCGTGATGACGTGCGCGTTACCGCTGATCAGCAGCTTCGACGTGTCGACGCCGCGCTCGTTCAGACCGCTCAGCTCGGAGAGCAGGACCGACGGGTCGACGACGACTCCGTTGCCGATGACAGGCACACAGTCCGGGGAGAGAATCCCGGAAGGGAGGAGGTGCAGCGCGTACTTCTGGTCGCCTACGACGACCGTGTGGCCGGCGTTGTTGCCGCCCTGGTAGCGCACCACATAGTCCACCGAGCCACCGAGCAGGTCGGTGGCCTTTCCCTTGCCTTCGTCACCCCACTGAGCACCGAGCAGCACAAGTGCGGGCACAGGCGTACACCCCTTCCGGGCGGGGCATGTCCAAGGTCAGGGGCCGTAGCCGCCGTATGGGTGTGCCTTGGATGCTGCCCCGGAATAGACGAAGCCCCTGGCGCAATAGCGCAAGGGGCTCTTGCACAAAGATGCTACCCGAGGTCTCAAAGAACGGCTAAAAGAAAGGGAGCACGTTGTCGGCTCGCGACCAGCTCCTAGTCGTCATCGACCCGGTCGCCCGGCGCACGGACGGTGAGTCGGTACGGATCGCGAAGGACGTGCTCGGCGCGGCTGCGGCGGTCCGTGTCTGTCTGCCCGACGGCCCCGAGGACTTCACGAAAGCCCTGGCCAGGAGGGGTGCGCGCCGCCTGGTGGTGATCGGGGACGACCGGGCGCTGCTGCGCGCGGTCGGCGTCCTGCACCGGGAGCGGGACCTCGCGGGGTGCACGCTCTCGGTCGTTCCCGTGGGCGCCTCGCAGACCCTCGCGCGCGGCCTCGGAGTGCCCTCGGGGGCGGTCGCGGCGGCCCGCGCGGTCCTGGAGGGATGCGAACGAAGACTCGACCTGCTGGTCGACGACAGCGACGGCGTGGTCCTGGGCGACCTGCGGATCCCGCCGGTGGGGGCGACCGCATCCGCCGAGGGCACCGCCGACCTCCCCGCGGGGGCCGCCGTGCCCGCGGGCGGCCCCGCCGAGGGCCACGCCTGGCTGCGGACCTGCCAGTCCTTCGTCCGCACCCTCGCCGCGCGCCCCGCCCGGCCCACGGCGACGGCCGGGCGCCCGCCCGCGCGGCTGCGGATCGAGGCGGACGGCGTCACGCTGGTCGACCTGGACCAGCCGGTCGACGCGGTCCGCGTCACCGCGGGGCACGGCGGCCTCGCCCAGGTCGAGGTGCGGCCGTCCTCGGCGGGCGCGCAGGCGGCGCCGCTGCGGGTGCGGGCGCGGACCCTGACGGTGTCCGGCGCCGACTTCCGCTACCGGGCGGACGCGGTGGTGGCGGGCCCGGTGCGCACCCGGACCTGGACGGTCCACCCGCGCGCGTGGGGGCTGACGCTGCCGCGCTGACCGGGGCGCGGGCAGGGGCAGGGGCAGGGGCAGGGGCAGGGGCAGCCGGGACGCGCCCGTCCTCGCGGGACTCACACCTCGGCGCCTCGCGGGACTCACACCTCGACGAGCAGCTCCGCCAGGCCGCGGATCACGAAGTTCGGGTTGCGGCGCGGCTCGGCGGCCGGCCTGAGCCCCGGCGCCCCGCGCAGCAGCGCCCGCAGCGACGCGGTCAGTTCCAGCCGGGCCAGCGGCGCGCCGATGCAGTAGTGGATGCCCGCGCCGAAGGAGAGGTGCGGGTTGTCGCGACGGGCCAGGTCGAGACCGGCCGGGCGGTCGAAGACGGCGGGGTCGTGGTTGGCGGAGCCGAAGAGCAGCGCCAGCTCCGCGCCGCGCGGGATCGTCACCCCGCCGATCTCGATGTCGTCCAGGACCCAGCGCTCGAAGAGCTGCAGCGGGGAGTCGTACCGCATCAGTTCCTCGACGGCCGCGGGCACCAGGCCCGCCGGGTCCGCGCGCAGCGCGGCCAGCTGCGCGGGGTGGCGGAACAGCGCGTACCAGCCGTTGACCGTGGCGTTCACCGTCGCCTCGTGCCCCGCGTTCAGCAGGAGCACGCACGTCGAGATCATCTCCTGCTCGCTGAGCGACTCCCCGTCCTCGTGGGCCGCGATCAGGCCCGAGATCAGGTCCTCGCCCGGCTGGCGCCTGCGCACCGCGATCAGCTCCCGCAGATACGCGGTGAACTCCACGGACGCGCGCACCGCGCGGGCCGCCGTCTCCGGCCCCGGATGCAGCTCGTACATCCCGCAGATCGCCGCCGACCAGGGGCGCAGCAGCGGCCGGTCGGCCTCGGGGACGCCCAGCATCTCGGCGATGACCGCGACCGGCAGCGGCTCGGCGATCCGCGCCACCAGGTCACCGCCGCCGTCCGCCACGAGGCCGGCCACCAGCCGGTCGGCGAGCCCCGTCACGTACGGCCGGAGCCGCTCGACGGTCCGGGGGGTGAACGCCTTCGCCACCAGGCGCCGGATGCGGGTGTGCGCGGGCGCCTCCAGGTCGAGCATGCCGTGGTCGTTGAGGACGTGGAACGGCTCGTGCGCGGCGGGCGGGGCCGGGCGGCCGAACTCCTCGTGGGTGAAGCGGTGCAGGTAGCTGCGGCCGAGGCGGCGGTCGCGCAGCAGCGCGGAGACGTCCGCGTGGTGCGGGATCAGCCACTGGTCGGTCGGGGCGTAGTGGTGGGCACGGCCCGCCTCGCGCAGCCGGGCGTACGCCGGATACGGATCGGCGACGAACTCCCGCGACGCGGGGGCGAAGACCTCGGTGACCTCGAACGCTGCGTCCATGGCGGGACGCTAGTGCGGACCGCCCCGGCGTGGCCAGCCTCCGTCCGCATCCCGGGGCGACCGGTCCCGGTACGTCGCCCCGGCACGTCGCCCCGGTACGTCAGCCCGGCGTGACCAGCCGCGCCTCGTACGCGAACACCGCCGCCTGTGTGCGGTCGCGCAGGCCGAGCTTCACCAGGACCCGGCTGACATGCGTCTTGATCGTCGACTCGGCGACCACGAGCCGGGAGGCGATCTCCGCGTTCGACAGGCCCTGCGCGATGAGGACCAGGACCTCCGTCTCGCGCTCGGTGAGCTCGCCGTACTGCTGCGCCTGGACCGCCGCCGAGAGCCGCGGCGCCTCCGCGAGCCTGGAGAACTCCGTGATCAGCCTGCGGGTGACCGTGGGGGCGAGCAGCGCCTCGCCGGACGCCACCACCCGCACGCCGTCGGCCAGCTGGCGGGCCGAGGCGTCCTTGAGCAGGAAGCCGGAGGCGCCCGCGCGCAGCGCCTGGTAGACGTATTCGTCGAGGTCGAAGGTGGTCAGGACCAGGACCTTGGCGTCGCCCTCGGACGCGATGATCTCGCGGGTCGCCTCGATGCCGTTGAGCTCCGGCATCCGGATGTCCATCAGGACGACGTCGGGGGCGAGTTCGCGCACCCGCCGCACGGCCTCCCGGCCGTTGACGGCCTCGCCGACGACCTCGATGTCGGGCATCGCGTTCAGCAGCACGGAGAAGCCCTCGCGGACCATCATCTGGTCGTCCGCGATCAGCACGCGGATGGTCATGCGACGTCCTCCCCCGCGGGGTCGATGCGCTCCGCGTGCGGCACGGGCAGGAAGACGGTGACCTCGTAGCCGCCCTCGGGCGTCGCCTCCGCCGTCATCTCGCCGTCCAGCATCGAGACGCGCTCACGCATGCCGGTGATGCCGTGTCCGGCGCCCGGGGACGGCTGCACCAGGCCGGTCGCCGGGCCGTTCACCACGCGCAGGCCGAGGCCGCCCAGGACGTAGCCGACCTCGACCCTGGCCGGGGCGCCGGGCGCGTGGCGCAGGCTGTTGCTGAGCGCCTCCTGCACGATGCGGTACGCCGACAGCTCGACGCCCTGCGGGAGTTCACGGACGGCGCCGGTGATCACCTTGTCGACGGTCAGGCCCGCGTCACGGACGTTGTCCAGGAGCCGGTCGAGGTCGCCGAGCGTGGGCTGCGGGGCGTCGGGCGCCTCGTAGTCCTCGGCCCGTACGACGCCGAGGACGCGGCGCAGCTCGGTGAGCGCGGACACCGCGTTCTCGCGGATCGTCACGAAGGCCTGCTCCAGCTCCGGCGGCGGGTTCTCCACGCGGTAGGGCGCGGCCTCCGCCTGGATGGCGACCACCGACATGTGGTGGGCGACGACGTCGTGCAGCTCGCGGGCGATGGTGGTGCGCTCCTCCAGGAGCGTGCGCCGGTCGCGCTCGATGGCGGTGACGGTGCGCTGGGCGGTCACCTCGTGCTGCGCCTCGCGGCGCACGTGCACCACGGTGGTGACCAGCAGGGCCAGCGCGGAGAAGAACAGCATCGGCGGGGCGTCGGAGGGGACGGGACCGCCGAGGAAGACCTCGGCGCCCATGGAGTACGCCGCCGTGCCGAGCCACATCCACACGGCGGTGCGCGGGCCGGTCCTCGCGGCGACGACGACCATCACCGCGATGTGCCCGAAGAGGGCGGGGGGCGTCCAGGGCCAGCCGTCCCAGCTGTTGCCGAGGGCCGCGGTGAACGGCGTCGAGGCGAGCGACACCCAGAACGCGCCGACCGGCCTGACCATCGTCATCAGGACGGCCGCCGCCGGGACGAAGCCGGTGAGCAGGTGCACGATCCCGCTGCTCTGCAGGCCCACCTGGTAGGAGATGGCCACGGTGATCACGGCGGCGGTCGCGATCAGGGCGTGCCGTGACCAGACGGCGTACCCCCGTATCCGCCGGGGCAGGAAGTGGGCGGCGCGCCCGCCGGTCGCCTTGGGCGGCAGCAGCCGGTACGCGAAGGGGTCGTGGAACAGCGCCTCGCGCAGGCCGCCGAAGGCTTCCCGCACGAGGTGGTACTCGGGGCTCTTCAGGCCTCTGGCCTTGAGCTGCTCAGTCGTTTCGGTCACGGCTACGACGGTACGGGGGGCCCGCCGCCCGGGCGTCCGCTGTGAGAGGGGTTCCGGGGGGTCCGTCGCAGGTACTACGCGGGCTGTCCGTGTCCCCCTAGGCACGTTGCACCGCCTTCGCGCCCGGGGCCCGTGCCGTGCCGCCGCGCTCGTGCGTGCGGAACGCCGTCCAGCACACCGCGAGCGCGACCGCGAAGAGCGGCAGCCACGCGAGCCGCGCGAGCACCCAGCCCGGCCCGTCGGGGACGGTGTGCAGACCCGGCAGCGGGCGGCCGGCCAGCAGACCGAGCGCGGTGACCGCCATCAGGGCCGTCTGGTGCCAGAGGAATATCGTCATCGCCGACAGGTTGGCGAACGCGACCGCCGTCCAGACCAGGGGGCGGCGCGTCCACCGGGCGAGCGGCTCGCGCAGCAGCAGCGCGAGGCCGCACTGGGCGATGCCGAAGGTGACGGCGGCCAGGGTGGGCGGGTTCAGGTTCGACACGGGCGCGCCGGGGACGCCGACCATCGCGGCGGGGTAGCCCGCCCACAGGACGAGCCCCGCGGTCGCCGCCGCGCCGCCCGCCAGCAGCACCCGGCCCGCGTGCCGGGTCGGTTCGCCGCGCGCCCAGGCCGCGCCCAGGGTGCAGGGCACGAGCCAGCCCGCCGCCACATTGACCCAGCCGAGCCAGGCCGGGCCGCCGAGGCCGAAGCGCGCGAGGTCCACGTGGAGCACGACGGCGAGGGGCCACAGCGGGTGGAGCCGCCGCACCAGCGGGGTGGCCGCGGTGAGGGCGAGGAGCACCAGCAGGAACCACAGCGGGGACAGCGCGAGCTTGACCAGGGTGTGCACCGTGGCCGGGTCCGCGCCGGACAGGACCAGGCCCGCGCCGACGGCCGCCCACAGCGCGAGCAGCGCGCCGAGGGGCCGCAGCAGGCGGCCGAGCCGTGCGGCGAGCCACGGGCCGTATCCGGTGCCGCGGGCCCGCGCCGCGGCGTGGCTCTTCGCGCAGACGTACCCGGCCACCAGGAAGAACACCGCGAGGGTCTGCAGCGGCCAGGAGACCGGCGCGAGCCACGGCATGGGGCCCAGCGGGCTCGCCGCGCGGAGCGCCGCGCCGTCCGCGACCAGGGCGGTGACCAGCCAGTGCCCGGCCACGACGCCGAGGATGGCGAGGGCGCGCAGGGCGTCGACGGCGCGGTCCCTGCCGGGGGGTGTGGCGGCGTCGACGCGGCGGGCGAGGGCGGTCAGGCGGTGTGCCGGGGTCTGTACGGACTCACGCACGGGTGACCTCCGTCGTGTCGCCGCGGGCGATGCGGGCGAGGTTGCGCAGGGACGGGGAGCCGGGCTTCAGATAGTCGCTGTGGCCGCCGTCGCCCGCCGCGAAGACGCGGGCGCCGAAGCCGTCGGACACCGGGTCGGTGCCGAAGCCGACGGTGGCGCCGAACAGGCCGACGCTGGTGTGCGGCACGTCCGCGATCCAGTCGCCGGCGCCCCGGCCCGCCCAGATCCGCGCCGGGGTGCGCAGGTCGGCGGCGCGGTCGGCGCCGGTGCCCGGGCTGCCGTAGAGCGCGATGTCGGCGACGTCGAGGCCGCGCGGGCCCGAGGCGCCCGCCGCGCACACCACCGAGCCGTACGAGTGGCAGAGCAGGGACACGCGCGCGTGGGCGTTGATCCCGCGCAGGTCGTCGACGAAGGAGCGCAGGGCGGGCGCCGCCGCGTCGGCGCGGCCCGTGGTCAGGACGGCGGGGCTGACCGTGCCCGGCGTCTCGTACCCGAGCCAGGCCACCACCGCCGTGCGCGGGCCCGTCCGGGCGTGCAGGGCGCGGGCTCCGGCGCGCAGCCTGCCGTACGTGTCGAGGGAGGTGTCGGAGCCGGGCACCAGGACGGCGACCCGGTCGGCGTGCGCCAGGTCGCCGAGGACCTCGGCGGTGCGGCCCGTGCCGCGCGCGTCGAAGGCGAGGAACTGGCGGCCGGGGGCGGCCATCGCGCGCAGGGCGGCGGCCCGCTCCGCCGCGCCGTACCCCTCGGCGAGGCGGGCGGCCTCGGTGGCGTTGGCCCGGTTCGCCGCGTACGCCGCGGGGAGCGCCGGTGCCGTGACGCGGCCGAGGGCGGCGGGTGCGGGGGCCGGGATCTCGGGGCGCGCGGCGCCGGACACCGGGATCACCACGGCGGCGGCGACGCCGAAGGCCAGCAGGGTGCGGCGCGGCCGCCCGGCCCTGATCCTCATCGAGTCTTCCTTCCGTCCCGCGCCGCCGGTGCTCCGACTCGCGCTCATGGGAAGGAAGTTATGGATCAGGTGCCGTCGCCCACATCACACCGGGGTATACAGCTGCGGGGTAGCTCCCAGGTACTACGGGTATCCCTCGGGAGGTGCCCCAGGGGCCGCCCTGTCACCCCCGGTCGTACCCCCACGTGCCCCACGTGCCCCACGTGCCCCACGTGCCCCACGTATCGCCGTGCCGCGCGGGCCCCGGCGGCAGCCCGGTCAGAACGCGAGCTGGGCGATCTCCTCGGCGACCACCGCGCACGCGTCCGCCGCCGGGTCGATCAGCGGGAAGTGGCCCACGTCCTCCAGCAGCGTGAGGCCCACGACCTCGCCGGCCTGCGCGGCCGCGTCGGCGTACGCCTCGGACACCGCCTGCGGCACGACGATGTCGGTGCGGCCCTGCACCACGGTCGTGGCGATGCCGGTCGGCAGCAGCGCGGCCGGGTCGGCGTACGGCAGCCGCTCGTCGAACCTCGCCGCCCCGCCCAGGAGTTGCCCCGCCGCCCCGCCGCACACGTCCAGGCCCTCGGCGGCGCGCAGGTCGGCGATGGGGGCGAGCGCGACGACGCCGCGCAGCGGCGCCGGGCGGTCGGTGCGCCAGGGCGCGTCGGCGGGCAGCAGGTGCCGTGCGGCCGCCCACAGCGCGAGGTGCCCGCCCGCCGAGTGCCCGGTCACGACGGTGCGCCGGACGTCGGCGGCGGGCAGCGCGGCGCGGACCAGCGCGGGCAGCGCGTCCAGGGCCGCCGCCACGTCGTCGAAGGTCTCCGGCCAGCGCCCGGCCACCGGCCCCGTGCCGCCCTGCGCGGGCAGGGAACTCCCCCGGCGGTACTCGACGTTGGCCACGGCGAAGCCCCGGCGGGCCAGGAAGTCCGCGAAGGGGGTCACGTGCCGCCGGTCGTAGGGGGCGCGCCAGGCGCCGCCGTGCAGCACGACGACGAGGGGCGCGGGGCGGTCGGCGTCACCCCGGGGGGCGTAGAAGTCGACGACCTGGTCGGGGTGTTCCCCGTACGCGGCGGTGGTGTCCGGCTCCACGGCGGGATGGGCGAAGGCGGCGTCGGCCTCGGCGGCATCGCGGGCCACGGCGGCGTCGTCCGGCATGCGGCAACCTCTCCACAGCAGTGCGGTCGGCGGTTCCGCCCCCGCCCTGCCGCGGCCGGGCGCCCTCCCGGTGCGGGAGGCCTCCGCGGCGCGGCGGGGCGGGAGCGAGAAGCAAGATCCGCCGGACGCTATCAGTCCAGCGTGTCCGCCAGCACCCGCGCCGCCCGCTCCGCGTCGGCGAAGGAGACGTACAGGGGCGTGAATCCGAACCGCAGGACGTCCGGCGCGCGGTAGTCGCCGACCACGCCCCGCTCGACGAGCCGGCGCATCACGTCGCCCGCCCCCGGGCAGCGCAGCGCGACCTGGCTGCCCCGCTCGGCGTGCGCCACCGGGGTGAGGGACTCGACCCGCCCCTGCGGCACGTACGCCTCGACGCAGCGCAGGAAGAAGTCCGTCAGGGCCAGCGACTTGGCGCGCACCTCGGCCACACCGACCCCGTCCCAGACGTCGAGCGACGCCTCGAGGGCGAGCATCGACAGGATGTCCGGCGTGCCGACGCGCCCGCGCGGTGCGCCCTGCGCCGCCTCGAAATCGGGCCGCATGCCGAAGGGTTCGGCGTGCGAGTTCCAGCCGGGCAGCGGCGAGTCGAAGCGGTCCTGGAGCCCTTCGCGCACGTACAGGTAGGCGGGCGAACCCGGCCCGCCGTTGAGGTACTTGTACGTGCAGCCCACCGCGAGGTCGACGCCGTGCTCGTCCAGGCCGACCGGCAGCGCGCCCGCCGTGTGGCACAGGTCCCAGACGGCGAGGGCGCCCGCCGCGTGGACCGCGGCGGTGAGGCCGGGCAGGTCGTGCAGGCGCCCGGTGCGGTAGTCGGCGTGGTTGAGCAGGACGGCGGCGGTGCGCTCGCCGAGGACGCCGGGGACGTCGGCGGGGGCCGCCGGCAGCAGCCGGCAGCCGGTGAGGCGGGCCGCGGACTGCGCGATGTACCCGTCCGTGGGAAACGTCGTGGCGTCGACGACGATCTCGTCCCGTCCCCCGACGGTGGCATCGGGGCCGTCGGTGCCGCCGCGCGCGATGCGGACGGCGGCCACCAGGGCCTTGAAGACGTTCACGCTGGTCGAGTCGCCGACCACGATCCGTCCCGGGCCCGCGCCGACCAGCGGGGCGATGCGGTCGCCGATCCGCTCGGGGGCGGTCCACCAGCCGCTCTCGTCCCAGGAGCGGATGCGCAGGCTGCCCCACTGGCGGGTGATGACGTCGGCGACGCGCTCGGGCACGTGCGCGGGCAGCGCGCCCAGCGAGTTGCCGTCCAGGTAGACGGTGTCGTCCAGGACGAACTCCTTGCGCTTGCCGCCCAGTTCGTCGCGGGCGTCCAGCGCCTCGGCCTCGGCGCGCAGGTCAGACATGGCTCCTCGCAGTCCACAGCTCGGGGAAGACGTTCTTCGTGGCGCGCTTCTCCAGCCAGGCCACGCCCGCCGAGCCGCCGGTGCCGGTCTTGGAGCCCATGGCGCGGCGGGTGGCCACCAGGTGGTCGTTGCGCCAGCGCCAGACCAGCTCGCCGACGTCGGTGAGCACCTCGCCGAGCCGGGCGAGCTCACTGCCCTGGTCGCCGGAGTAGAGCTCGGTCCAGACGGCCTCGACCTCGGGGGACGGCTCGTAGCGGCGGGCGAGGTCGCGGTGCAGGACGGCGTCCGGGATCGCGTACCCGCGCCGGGCGAGCAGCCGCAGCACCTCGTCGTACAGGCTCGGCTCCTGCAGCGCCTTCTCCAGCTCCGCGTGGACGCGGGGCGCGCCCCGGTGCGGGACCAGCATGGACGCGGACTTCTCGCCGAGCAGGAACTCCATGCGGCGGTACATCGCGGACTGGAATCCGGAGCCCTCGCCGAGCGCGCCCCGGTAGGAGTTGAACTGGGCGGGGGTGAGCTGGGCGAGCGGGCGCCAGGAGGCGTTCAGGGCCTCCAGCTCGCGCAGGCTGCGCTTGAGCGCGTCCACCGCCACGGGGATGTCGTCGCGGCGCAGCGCGTGCGCGGCGGTCTCCCACTCGTGGACGATCACCGTGAACCACAGCTCCATGACCTGGGTGGTGACCAGGAAGACCATCTCGCCGGGGTCGTCCGAGCGCAGGTGCTGGAGGTGGGTGAGGACGTCCGCCTGGACGTAGTCCTCGTACGGGGTGGTGCCGGCGAAGTCGAGGTTCGGGCTCTCCGCCTCGGGGACCTCGGTGGACGCCGCGGGCTCCGCCGGTGCCGCGGGTGCCGCCTCATGCGTCTGTGGGGACATCGCTGTCTCCTCGATACGTACTCCGGGTAGCGGTCCGCCCCTGCCGTTACCGGCACGGGGGCCCCGGTCCCCACCGGAATCTTCTGCAACTTTCCCGGAATCGGCAAGGCACCCCGGCCACCCACCGGACAGCACTCAAAGCTTTACGCAGATGTCACACGGCAGGGCGCGGCCCTCAGGCCCGCGTCCGGCGGCGCTCCCGGCAGGCCCGCAGGTGGGCGGCGTTCCCGCAGCCGCGCACCGAGTGCCAGACGCCGCTGTTGTTGCGGGAGCGGTCGTAGAAGGCGGCCGAGCAGGTGTCGTTGCGGCAGATCTTGAGCCGCCGCAGCAGGCCGGACGCCTGGGCCAGCAGCGCCTCGGCGAGGACGGCGGAGGCCAGCCAGCGGGCACCGGCGCCCTCCGGCTCCACGGTCAGGGCGCCGTCGCCCGAGAGCGCGACCACGACCGGCGCCGAGGTGAAGCGCACCGCGGCCCCCGCCGCGTCGTCCGAGGCGAGCGCCCGCCGCAGCTGGTCGCGCAGGCAGCGCAGCTTGGGCAGGTCCGCCGCGGACAGGGTCAGCCGCACGTCGCCCCGGCCGGTCTCGCCCGCCCACCCGCGCACGGCCAGGTCGGCCCAGTCCTGGGCGGCGTCCAGCGCCCCGTCGGCGAGCAGGTCGACGGGGTCGGGGTGGCCGGCGGGCGCGGTGTTCAGGAGGTCCTGGACGAGGGCGAGACCGCCGGGCGCGGGGGTCAGACCGTGGCGCTCGGTCGCGGGCCAGTTCATGCCGTTCACCGTACCCGCCTGGACGACGACAGGGGTAATCGGCTTACAGTGCTGTCAGACGCGTATGACGGTGCTCGTGCGGCACGCCCCGACGAACCGCCGACCGCACACCGACGAACCTCCAGGAGAGCGCATGGAAGCCACGGAAACCCCCACGTCACGGGCCGCGCGGATCCTCGCCCGCCCCCTCGACATCAACGGCCTCACCCTGCGCAACCGCATCGCGATGGCCCCGATGACGCGCGAGTTCTCGCCGGACGGCGTGCCGGGCACGGACGTGGCCGAGTACTACGCGCGCCGGGCGGCGGGCGGCGTCGGCCTCATCGTCACCGAGGGCACCTACGTCGACCACGCGTCGGCGGGCAGCAGCCACCGCGTCCCGCACTTCCACGGCGAGGCCGCGCTCGCGGGCTGGCAGCGGGTCGCCGAGGCCGTGCACGCCGAGGGCGGCCGGATCGTGCCCCAGCTGTGGCACGTCGGCGCGACCCGCGACGAGGGCCAGGGCCCCGTCCCCGCCGCCCCGCCCGCGGGCCCCTCCGGCCTCGACCTGGAGGGCGGCCCCAAGGGGCGGGCGATGACCTCCGCCGACGTCGACGCGGTGATCGGGGCGTTCGCCGACAGCGCGGCCGCCGCCGAGCGGACCGGCTTCGACGGCGTCGAGCTGCACGGCGCGCACGGCTATCTGATCGACCAGTTCCTCTGGTCCCGCACCAACCGGCGCACCGACGGCTACGGCGGCGACCTCGCCTCCCGCGCCCGCTTCGCGGCGGAGATCGTCGCGGCGGTCCGCGCGGCGGTCTCGCCGGCCTTCCCCGTGATCTTCCGGCTCTCCCAGTGGAAGGCGTCCGCCTTCGACGCGAAGCTCGCCACGGACCCGGCCGAACTGGACGCGCTGCTCGCCCCGCTGGCCGCCGCGGGCGTCGACGCCTTCCACGCCTCCACCCGGCGCTACTGGCTCCCCGAGTTCGACGGCGACGACCTGAACCTCGCGGGCTGGGTCAAGAAGCTCACCGGGAAGGCCACGCTGTCCGTGGGCTCGGTCGGCCTCGACAAGGAGTTCGTGGGCCCGCAGGGCTGGGCCAAGCAGCCGACGTCCACGGGCATCGACCTGCTCCTGGACCGCATGGAGCGCGACGAGTTCGACGTCATCGCGGTGGGCCGCAGCCTGATCGCCGACCCCGAGTGGGCGAACAAGGCACTGACGGACCGCCTGGCAGAGGCGGCCCCGTACGACGCGACCCTGCTCAGGAAACTGCACTGACCCCGCCTTCGTCTGAGCCCCCGGGAGGGATTTCGAGCCCGTCCGAGAGAGACTTCGAGCCCGCCGGGACGGATTTCAAGCCCGTCCGGCGATTGAGGACGAGCCCGAAGGGCGATGAGGGGGTCCGGGGCACAGCCCCGTGACAGGGGCCCCGGGGTGACAGCACCCCGGGGCCCCGCCCACGTCAGCCGAGCGTCTCCGCCGCGGTCTGCGAGGAGTCCCGCAGGAAGCCCGCGCAGCGCTCGTACTCCTCCTGCTCGCCGATCGACTGCGCGGCCCGCGCAAGGGCGTGCAGGGCGCGCAGGAAGCCGCGGTTGGGCTCGTGCTCCCACGGCACCGGGCCGTGGCCCTTCCAGCCCGCGCGGCGCAGCGAGTCCAGGCCGCGGTGGTAGCCGGTGCGGGCGTACGCGTACGACTCGACGACGCTGCCGCGCTCGAACGCCTCGTCGGCCAGGCGGGCCCAGGCGAGCGAGGACGTGGGGTACTTCGCGGCGACGTCGGCGGCCGCCGTACCGTTCGCGAGGAGCTCGCGCGGCTCCGGGTCGTCGGGCAGGTGGGTCGGGGGCGGTCCCCCGAGCAGATCCTTGTGAATGGCCATGGGTTCCAGTCTGCTCCATACGCGGACGGGCCCGGCACCCAGGGAAGGGGTACCGGGCCCGTACGGACGCCGTGGGCGTTACTTCAGCTTCGTGCCCGTGGAGCGCAGGTTCGCGCAGGCCTCGGTGACGCGCTTGGCCATGCCCGCCTCGGCGGCCTTGCCCCAGGTGCGCGGGTCGTACGTCTTCTTCGAGCCGACCTCGCCGTCGACCTTCAGGACGCCGTCGTAATTCTTGAACATGTGGTCCGCGACGGGACGCGTGAAGGCGTACTGCGTGTCCGTGTCGAGGTTCATCTTCACGACGCCGTTCTCCAGGGCGGTCGCGATCTCCTCGGCGGTCGAGCCGGAGCCGCCGTGGAAGACGAAGTCGAACGGCTGCGCACCGGCGGGCTTGCCGTACTTGCCGGCGACACCCTCCTGGAGGTCCTTGAGGAGCTCCGGACGCAGGACGACGTTGCCCGGCTTGTAGACGCCGTGCACGTTGCCGAAGGACGCGGCCAGGAGGTAGCGGCCCTTCTCGCCCAGGCCCAGGGCCTCGGCGGTGCGCAGCGCGTCGTCGACGGTCGTGTACAGCTCGTCGTTGATCTCGTGGGTGACGCCGTCCTCCTCGCCGCCGGTCGGGGTGATCTCGACCTCGAGGATGATCTTCGCGGCGGCGGCCTTGGCCAGCAGCTCCTGGCCGATGGCCAGGTTGTCGGCGAGGGTCTCGGCCGAGCCGTCCCACATGTGCGACTGGAAGAGCGGGTTGCGGCCGGCCTTGACGCGCTCCGCGGAGACGTCGATCAGGGGCCGGACGTAGGTGTCCAGCTTGTCCTTGGGGCAGTGGTCGGTGTGCAGCGCGACGGTGATGTCGTACTTGGCGGCGACGATGTGCGCGAACTCGGCGAGCGCGACCGCGCCGGTGACCATGTCCTTGTTGTGCTGGCCACCCAGGAACTCCGCACCACCGGTGGAGATCTGGATGATGCCGTCGCTCTCCGCCTCCGCGAAGCCGCGCAGGGCCGCGTGCAGGGTCTGCGAGGAGGTCACGTTGATCGCCGGGTAGGCGAACTTGCCTGCCTTCGCCCGGTCGAGCATCTCGGCGTAGACCTCGGGGGTTGCGATGGGCATGTGTCCGCTCCTTGTGATGTGCGGGTGTGTGCTTGGCCCTGACCTAAGGGGGCGACGTCATCGTCGCCTCCATCTTTCCAGATCCGGCGGACGGCTCCGGCCGCAGTGCGGCGGGACCCGCGGGACTTAGGGCCCGCCCGGGAAGTCCCCGGGTCCTCAGTCGGCCAGTCCGAGATCGTCCTTCGAGTACGCGAAGAGGTAGGGCACGCCCGCGCCCTCGGTGATCTTCTCGCCGGCGCCGGTCGCGCGGTCCACGATCGTGGCGACGCCGACGACCTCGGCGCCCGCCTCGCGGACCGCCTCGACGGCGGTCAGCGGCGAGCCGCCGGTGGTGGAGGTGTCCTCGACGACCAGGACGCGGCGGCCCTTGATGTCCGGGCCCTCGACGCGGCGCTGCATGCCGTGCGCCTTGGCGGCCTTGCGGACCACGAAGGCGTCCAGGTGCCGGCCGCGCGCGGCGGAGGCGTGCAGCATCGCGCCCGCGACGGGGTCGGCGCCCATGGTCAGACCGCCCACGGCGTCGAAGTCGAGGTCCTTCGTCAGGTCGAGCAGGACCTGGCCGACCAGCGGGGCGGCCGCGCCGTCGAGGGTGACCCGGCGGAGGTCGATGTAGTAGTCGGCCTCCAGGCCGGAGGAGAGCGTCACCTTGCCGTGCACGACGGCCTTGTCCTTGATCTGCTGCAGCAGCTCGCCGCGTACGTCAGTCATGCCTAAGAGCTTAAAGCCGCCGCACGGCCGGTTGACGCACCGCACGGGACCGCCCCCGCGGGCCCCTCAGAGCCGGCGCCAGGTCCAGGTCGTCGCGGTCTCCAGGGGCTCGATGGGGGTGACCAGACGCGGGTCGGTGTTGAGCCCGTCCGGCGGTCCGGTCTGCGGCTCGACGCACACCGCGGCCTTCTGCTCGTCGTAGACGACGACCCACTGCTCGCGGCTCGCCACCCGCACCTCGACCTGGCCGGGCCAGGTCAGCGTCACGTCGACGCCGTCGGGCATGCCGAAGCAGTCGTCCCAGGGGCCGGGCGCGGGGGCGACGCGGCGGCCGGTGGGCAGGTGGTCGTCGCCGCGCTCCTCCTGCCAGGCGGGGCTGAAGTCGACCCGCACGTCCTGGTCGCCGAGGTTCCGGTTGAACCACGGGTGCCAGCCGGCCTGCGCGGGGAAGGAGTCGCCGTACGTCTCGACGCCCAGGCGCAGCGTCAGAGCGTCCTCGGTCAGCTCCACGATCTGGGTGACCCGGCCGGGGTGGGGCCAGGGGTCGGTCAGGTCGTACGTGAACACGGCCTCGGCCGGCGAGGTGCGCGCGGTGCGCCACTCGGCGTCGCGGGCGAAGCCGTGGATGGCGTGCGGCGGGGAGTTCAGCGGCATCTGGTGGACGGCGGCGCCGTCCCGGAACCGCCCGTCGCGGATCCGGCCGCACCACGGCACCATCGGGAAGCAGCCGTACTTCTGCCCCTGCCGGAGCAGCTCGACGCCGCCGATGCGCAGACTTCCGATGCGGCAGCCGTTGCCCGGCTGCACGGTCACTTCCGCGTCGCCCGCGGTGAGGGTCACGTTGTCGGTACTCACGGGGCCGACCCTACGGCGTGGGTGCTCAGCGGCGGCGGCGCAGGGCCCGGCCGACGACGATCGCCGAGGCCAGCGCGACGGCGGCGGCGGGCGCCGCCCAGCGCAGCGTGGCGCGGCCGGTGAGGGACTCGGGGGCGGGCGCCGGGGCGTACCGGCCGCGCGGCGGGGCGTGGTCGACCTCCTCGGCGCTGCGGCCGATCATGGTGCGGCGCGCGTGGGCGGCCTCGGCGGGCGGTACGTCGATGCTCTCGACGTCGTCCGCGGCATCGAGGTCGTCCAGGGCGTCCAGGGCCTCCAGCACCTCGTCGTCGTCGAGGTCGTCGGCGGGGTCGTCGGGCTCGTCCGCCGCGTCCAGGTCGTCGTTCAGCCGGGCGAGGGAGGGCGGCGGGACCTCGGTCTCGAACACGGTGGGGGCGGGGGCGGCGGCTGCCGGTCCGGGCTCCGGTGCGTCGTCCGGTGCGTCGTCCGGTGCGTCCTCCGGTTCGTCCTCCGCATCGGGGGCGGTGTCCGGGGGCGCGCCCGCGGCGAGGCCCTCGGCGAACCGTTCCAGCAGCTTGCGCGCCGCGGATTCCACAGCCTGTGGAGAACTTTCCGTGATCCGCCCGTCCGCGGCGGCGCTCCCGGCGAAGGCGAGCGTCGTGCCGTCGGCGGCCGGCACCAGCCGCACGGTCAGCGAGACCTGCACCGCTCCGGAGCCGCGCACCTCGGCGCCCTCGGCCTCGACGGCGTACGTCCCGTCGTCGCGGGCGTCGGCGCGCCCCGACCCGCGATACGTGATGGTGTGCCCGGCGACGCGCACCTTCAGGCGCCCGGAGAGCGGCCCCGCGCCCTCCTCCGCGTCGCGCTGGAGCCCCGGGACCGCCCCGGCCACCCGCTCGGGGTCTGCCAGGACCTCCCGGAGCCGCTCTGCCGAGACCGGAACGAACACCTCATGCTCCATGGCAGCCGAGCCTACCCACGCGGCCGCCACTTGTACGACAGTTCGTCGGACCGTGTACGTCAGTTCGCGTAACGGGGGTGCACCAGGGTGGAGGGCTCCAGGCCGGTCCTGCGGGTCCGCTCGGCCGCCCCGGCCCCGGCGCGCACCAGCTCCGAACCGGCCGCGCGCAGCAGGACGGGGGTGCTCCGCGAGGCCAGCACGAACCCCCAGTCGCGGGGCGCCCGCGCGCCCTGCGCCGTGCGGTCGGGCCCGGCGGCGAACCCGGCGCTGCGACCGCCCACGCGGTAGGGCACGGTCTGCAGGCCCGCCGCGCGCAGCGTCGCCTCGACGGTCCAGAAGATCCGCGCCCGGCCGGCCAGCGGGCCCGCGTGCACGGCGAGCCTGCCGCCGTCGGCGAGGACCCGGGTGGCGAGGCCGTAGAACTCCTGGGAGTAGAGCTTCGTGCTGGCGGTGATGCCGGGGTCGGGCAGGTCGGAGATCACCACGTCGTAGCGCGCGCGGGCCGAGCGCAGCCAGCGGAACGCGTCGGCGTTCACCACGCGCACCCGCGGGTCGCGGTAGACGTGGTCGTTCAGTTCGCTCAGGGCCGGGTCGTGCCGGGCGAGGTCGACGACGCCCGCGTCCAGCTCGACGACGTCGACGCGGCGCACCCCGGGGTGGCGCAGCACCTCGCGGGCCGCGAGGCCGTCGCCGCCGCCGAGGATGAGCACGCGCGCGTGCGGGCCGCGCAGGGCGGGGGTCACCAGGCCCTGGTGGTAGCGCTTCTCGTCGCGGCCGCTGATGCGCAGGCGGCCGTCGAGGAAGAGGTCGAGGGAGCCCTCCTTGCCGCCGGTGAGGACGACCTCCTGGACGTCGGTCTGCACGGCGACCCGGACGTCCCCGCCGTACACCGCGCGCCGGGCGGCCCGCTCGAAGTCGTCGACGAGCACGGCGGCGGAGGCGAGCAGGGAGAGCACGACGACGTTGGCCGTCAGGAGCACCCAGCGGCCGCGCACGCTCAGGTCCCGCCCGAACAGGCCGAACACGAGCGCACCGCCCGCGAGGGCGTTGACCGAACCGGTGAACAGGGCGCCGGTGAGCTGGCCGAACAGCGGGAGCAGCAGGAAGGGGAAGGCGAGGCCGCCGACCAGGGCGCCCACGTAGTCGGCGGCGAAGAGGTCGGCGACGGCGCCGCTGGCGTCCTGGCGCCGGATGCGCTGGATGAGCACCATCAGGAGCGGCACCTCGGCGCCGATGAGGATGCCGATGGCCAGGGAGAACGCCACGAGCAGCGATCTCGACCCGCCCGCCCACACCTCGCCCCGGTCGCCGGTCCACGCGAACGCCGCGTACAACGCCATGGCGCTGCACCCGCCGACCAGCGCGAGCGCCGCCTCGACCAGGCCGAACCAGACCGAGGCCCGGCAGCGCAGCCGCTTGGCGAGCAGCGAGCCGATGCCCATGGCGAAGACCATCACCGAGAGCACGACGGAGGCCTGGGTGACGGAGTCACCGATCAGGTACGAGGCCAGGGCGACCAGTTCGAGTTCGTACACGAGGCCGCAGGCAGCGCAGACGAACACCCCTGCGAGGACGAAGAAGCGTCCTGTCCGGGGCGAGACCGGCAAGGGCACCGACGACTCGATCACCCTGGCACGCTACGTCACGGCGCGCTCACACCGGGTCCCCCACATGGGTGCAACTCCCCCCTCACAGCGCCGCGGGCAGGGGCATCCGCGCCCCTACCCGCGTCCGGGTGGCCACCAACTGGCCGTCCTGCGGATACGCGTGCCACGTGCGCCACATCAACGCCCCTTCGTGGCGCTGCGCGAGCAGGGCGGTGAAGGCGTGCGGGCTGCCGGGGAACACGCCCGCGAGGCCGTGCGGGTGTTCGGCCACCAGGGCGAGCAACTCCTGGGCGCGCCCGGCGAACTGACCGCGCGACAGGGTCTCGACGCGCGCGGCGAATTCGTACTCCCATTCGCCGAGGCGCTTGGAGACGCCGAGGGGGAGGGGGGTACTGCTGCCGGGGATGCAGGCCACCGTCTCGGAACAGCCGCCCTGGTCCTCCTCCACGAGCACCTGGTGCGATGCCCCGAGCAGTCTCAACTGCATCTTCGCGCCCGTCAGTTCCACGTCGAGGGTGGCCAGGGCGGGCAGCGGCTCGCGCCCCAGGGCCCAGGCGAGGTCCGCGGCGCGCGTGTCGGTATAGACAGTCTTCAGGGTCGTGAGCATGGGTCGGCTCCGCTAACACGCAATGGAGGTGGGGCCGGCGCACCCGGTTCGGACACCGGGAGGTCGGAATGCCGGCTCGTGCCCACGAGAACGTCGGGGGACGGGTGTCCGGACTTCGGTCCGCGAAACCTGTGCCTGACGTCCGAGGGCGGTGCTGACGGTTAAGAGGGAATCATGGTCGGCGACACTGCCACAGCGTTTTTACCCAACTTCGTAGGGTTTCCATCCCCATGAGGGCTGCACAGTTCAACTGTTCAGTACGGCAACGACAGCACGCACCGGAGCGCACCCCCGCCGCGCTCCCCCGCACAACGACGAAGCGCCCGGCGGGAATTGTCCGCCCCCGGGCGCTCCATGGAATCGGTGGACCAGCTGCCCCGTGTCAGCTGCCTCCGCCGCATCCACCCCCGCCGCCCCCGCACGAGGACCCACCGCCGCCGCAGGACGAACCGCCCCCGCACGAGTGACCCCCGCCGCAGGAGTGCCCGCCGTGATGGCCGCCCCCGTGGTGGCCGCCGCTGTCGCCGCCGCCCGCCCACCAGCTGCCGCCGCCCGCCGTCGTACCGGACGCGCCGCCCGAGCTCCACGGCCTGCGGGGCTTGCGCCGCTTGCTGCCGCGGACACCGAACCCCGCGGCCACGGCGAACACCAGCACCGCAACGAAGACGAAAGCCAGGATCATGGCCCTCACACTCCTTCCGTTCCCCCGCAGCAAGGTCCCCCGTGGGCCGTGCTTCTCGCGTGCCAGGGGGATGCCCCCGCCCGCCGCGGCGCAAAGCAGAGTTGAGGAACTCCAGAGGTTCGGCGCAGGATGGCGGCCATGACGTCCTCCTCCGGGCGCGAGCGCCCGCTGCTCAACCGCCGCCTCGCCGAGTTCGGCACGACGATTTTCGCCGAGATGTCCGCACTCGCGGTGTCCACGGGCGCGATCAACCTCGGCCAGGGCTTCCCCGACACCGACGGCCCCGAGGCCGTGCGGGAGGCCGCGGTGCGGGCGCTGCGCGACGGGCGCGGCAACCAGTACCCGCCGGGCCCCGGCGTCCCCGAGCTGCGCACGGCGATCGCCGCGCACCAGCAGGACCGCTACGCCCTCGCGTACGACCCCGACCGCGAGGTCCTGGTCACCGCCGGCGCGACCGAGGCGATCGCGGCGTCGCTGCTCGCCCTCGTCGAGCCCGGCGACGAGGTCGTCGCGCTGGAGCCCTACTACGACTCGTACGCCGCCTCGATCGCGCTGGCCGGCGGCACCCGCGTACCGGTCACCCTGCGCCCCCGCGACGGGCGCTTCGTCCTCGACCTGGACGAGCTGCGCGACGCGGTCACCGACCGCACCCGGCTGCTGCTGCTCAACACCCCGCACAACCCGACCGGCACGGTCCTCACCCGCGCCGAGCTCGCCGAGATCGCGAAGCTCGCGGTCGAGCGCGACCTGCTGGTCGTCACCGACGAGGTGTACGAGCACCTGGTGTTCGACGACGCCGAGCACATCCCGCTCGCCTCCTTCCCCGGCATGCGCGAGCGCACGGTCACCATCGGCTCGGCGGGCAAGACGTTCTCGTTCACCGGCTGGAAGGTCGGCTGGGTGACGGCCTCGCCCGAGCTGGTCACGGCGGTCCGCTCGGCCAAGCAGTTCCTCACCTATGTCTCCTCGGGGCCCTTCCAGTACGCGGTCGCCGAGGCGCTCGCCCTGCCCGCCGCCTACTTCGACGGCTTCCGCGCGGACCTGCGCGCCAAGCGCGACCTGCTCGCCGACGGCCTGGCGGCGGCGGGCTTCGACGTCTACCGCCCGGCGGGCACCTACTTCGTGACGACCGACATCACCCCGCTCGGCGAGACGGACGGCTTCGCCTTCTGCCGCTCGCTCCCCGAGCGCGCCGGTGTCGTGGCGATCCCCAACGCCGTCTTCTACGACCACCGCGACGCGGGCGCCCCCTTCGTGCGCTTCGCGTTCTGCAAGCGCACGGCGGTCCTGGAGGAGGCGGTCACCCGCCTCAAGTCGCTGGCGGGCTGACCGGCCTACCCCGCACGGCTCCCCCGGGTCGCGCCCGGTCCGCGGGGAGCGCAGGGTGCGGATGTGAGCCAGTCCAGCACCCTCCTCACCGCCCCCGGCACGACGGCCGGTCCGGCTCCCGGCGGGCACACCCCCCGCCCGCGCCGTGCGGGCCGCCTGCCCGCGACGGTCGCGGGCCCCGCGGTCGCCCTCGGGCTCTTCGCCGCCGCCCGCCTCACCGGCCTGGCGTGCGTCGCGCTGGCCGCGCACCTCACCCACCAGGACACCGGCCGGCTGCTCGGCCAGTCCTGGGACTCCCGCTGGTACACGGGGATCGCCGCGCACGGCTACGGGCACACCCTGCGCTTCGGACCCGACGTGGTCCAGAGCGACCTCGCGTTCTTCCCCCTCTACCCGGGGCTGGTGCGGGCCGTCGCCGCCGTGCTGCCGGTGGGCCACGCCACGGCGGGACTGCTGCTGTCCTGGCTCGCGGCCGGTGCCGCCGCGTGCGGCCTGTACGCGATCGGGGAGCGGCTGCACGGGCGGCGCGCCGCCACCTACCTGGTGCTGCTCTGGGCGCTGCTCCCGCACTCCGTGGTGCTCTCGCTCGCCTACACCGAACCGCTGCTCACCGCTTTCGCCGCCTGGTCGTTGTACGCGGTGCTGACCGGGCGGTGGCTGTGGGCGGGCGCGCTGGCCGCGCTCGCCGGGCTCGCGCGGCCCAACGGCTTCGCGGTGGCCGCGGCGGTCTGCGCGACGGCGGCGTACGAGCTCGCCGTACGGATCGTGCGGATCGCACGGATCAAAGAGGAGCGCGGCCGAAAAGTTGCCCACAGCCTGTGGACAGTCGCGGCGGGCGCGGCGCTCGCCCCGCTCGGATGGGCATCCTATGTCCTCTATGTGGGCATTCGTGAGGGCGATCCGCTGCACGGTTATTTCGCGGTGCAGCGCGGCTGGGGATCCCGCTTCGACTTCGGCGCGGGCTCGCTCGTCTTCGTCAAGCACCTGCTGCGCGACGGCGACAAGCTCGTCTTCCCGATCGCCCTCGTCGTCGTGGCGGTGTCCCTGCTGCTCTTCGCGCTGCTGCTCGCCGGGCGCGCACCGCTGCCGCTGGTCGCCTACACGGCCGTCCTGGTGCTCGTCACCGTCGGCGGCTCCGGCTTCTTCGAGTCCAAGCCGCGCTTCCTGCTGCCCGCGTTCCCGCTGCTGATCCCGCCGGCCCTGGCCATGACGAGAGCCCGGTCCAGAAGCGTCCACCTGGTGGTGTGCGCCCTGGCCGGGCTCTCGCTCGCGTACGGGACGTATCTGGTGACGACCGCCCGCATGCCCCTGTAGGACGAGGGCTCAGGCCTCGTCGTCGGGCTTGTCGCCGGTCTCGCCCTCGGCCGAGTCGACGTCGGCCTCCAGGCCGAGCTGCTCGACGAGCCAGCGGTCGAACTCGATCGCGGCGCGCACCCAGCTGACCGTCGACGACACGAAGTGCTCCAGGGAGACACCGGTGCCGATCAGCATCTGGGCCTCGCCGATCAGGCGGACCGTGCCGTCGTCGTGCGTGTGGCTGTAGACCTTGGGCCACAGCGTGCGGCGGTTCCAGTCGTCGATCGACTCCAGGAGCTGCTGCTTCTCCTCGATCTGGTGCGGCCGGTCGTAGAACGTCCGCACCGAGAAGACCTGCTGGTCGTCCTCGCCGCGGAACATGAAGTACGTACGGAACTCCTCCCACGGCGCCGCGAGGTCACCCTCGTCGTCGACGACGTGCTTGAGCTCCATCTGGTCCAGGAGCTGCTTGACCAGATCCTGGTCGGGGACGACGGGGCCCGCCGGTCCTGCGCCCTGCTGCGGTTCGGGCTGGCCCCCGAAATTCGGAATGGAGGACGGGTCGATGCTCACGTACTTTGTCCCTTCGTATGGATGGGCCCATCCTCTCTCAGGGTGGGCCCCCCGGGGCAAGCCCGGCCCCTCGGCTATCAGGTTTCCGCCGTTCGCCGACTGCGGACAGGCCCTGGCCGGTCGCGCGGTCCCCCGCCCCCTGAGACGGGCGCTGCGCGCCCTCCGAGGGGCGCGGGGAACTGCGCGAGGACGGACCACTGCCCGCAGACGGACTCTGTGCGTCCCGGGCAGACGGGATGCCGTTACAGCGACTTGCCCCCCGCGGCACCCGCCGGGCCCACGATCAGCCCGTCCCCGGCGTGGTCCACGCGGACCACGTCGCCGTCCTTGACCTCGCCCGCCAGGATCTCCTTGGCGAGACGGTCGCCGATGGAGGTCTGGATCAGGCGCCGCAACGGCCGCGCGCCGTACGCCGGGTCGTTGCCCTCGTCCGCCAGCCAGGCCAGCGCCGCGGGCGTGACCTCCAGCGTGAGCCGCCGGTCGGCGAGCCGCTTGGCGAGGCGGTTGATCTGCAGCTCGGCGATGTGCGCCAGCTCGTCCCTGCTGAGCGCCGAGAAGACGACGAGGTCGTCGAGGCGGTTGAGGAACTCCGGCTTGAAGGAGGCCCTGACGACCTCGAGCACCTGCTGCTTCTTCTCCTCCTCACCCGTCAGCGGCTCCACCAGGTACTGGCTGCCCAGGTTGGAGGTGAGGATCAGGATGGTGTTGCGGAAGTCGACCGTCCGCCCCTGTCCGTCGGTCAGCCGCCCGTCGTCGAGCACCTGCAGGAGCACGTCGAAGACCTCGGGGTGCGCCTTCTCGACCTCGTCGAGGAGCACGACGCTGTACGGCCGGCGCCGCACCGCCTCGGTCAGCTGGCCGCCCTCCTCGTACCCGACGTAGCCGGGCGGGGCGCCGACGAGCCGCGCGACGCTGTGCTTCTCGCCGTACTCGCTCATGTCGATGCGGACCATGGCCCGCTCGTCGTCGAAGAGGAAGTCCGCGAGGGCCTTGGCCAGCTCGGTCTTGCCCACGCCGGTCGGGCCCAGGAAGAGGAAGGAGCCGGTGGGGCGGTCGGGGTCGGCGATCCCGGCACGGGTGCGCCGCACCGCGTCGGACACCGCGCGCACCGCCTCGCCCTGGCCGATCAGCCGCTTGCCGAGCTCGTCCTCCATGCGCAGCAGCTTCTGCGTCTCGCCCTCCAGGAGGCGCCCCGCGGGGATGCCGGTCCAGGAGCCCACCACGTCGGCGATGTCGTCGGGGCCGACCTCCTCCTTGACCATGGTGTCCTTGGCCTGGACGGCCTCCTCCTCGGCCTCGGACGCGGCCTCCAGGTCGCGCTCCAGGGTCGGGATCTCTCCGTAGAGCAGCTTGGATGCGGTGTCGAAGTCGCCGTCGCGCTGGGCCCGTTCGGCCTGGCCGCGCAGCTCGTCGAGCTTCTCCTTCAGCTCACCGACGCGGTTGAGGGACTGCTTCTCCTTCTCCCAGCGGGCGGTGAGGCCGCGCAGCTCCTCCTCCTTGTCGGCGAGGTCGCGGCGCAGCTTCTCCAGGCGCTGCTTGCTCGCGGGGTCGGTCTCCTTGTCGAGCGCGAGCTCCTCCATGCGCAGCCGGTCGACGGAGCGCTGCAGCTCGTCGATCTCGACCGGCGAGGAGTCGATCTCCATGCGCAGCCGGGACGCGGCCTCGTCGACGAGGTCGATGGCCTTGTCGGGCAGGAAGCGTGAGGTGATGTAGCGGTCCGAGAGCGTGGCGGCGGCGACGAGCGCGCTGTCGGCGATCTGGACCTTGTGGTGCGCCTCGTACCGCCCCTTGAGGCCGCGCAGGATGGCGATGGAGTCCTCGACGGACGGCTCGGCGACCAGCACCTGCTGGAAGCGGCGCTCCAGGGCCGGGTCCTTCTCGATCCGCTCGCGGTACTCGTCGAGGGTGGTGGCGCCGACCATGCGCAGCTCGCCGCGGGCGAGCATGGGCTTGAGCATGTTGCCCGCGTCCATGGCGGAGTCGCCGCCGGCCCCGGCGCCCACGACGGTGTGCAGCTCGTCGATGAACGTGATGATCTGCCCGTCGCTCTCCTTGATCTCGGAGAGGACGGTCTTGAGGCGCTCCTCGAACTCGCCGCGGTACTTCGCTCCGGCGACCATGGCGCCGAGGTCCAGTGAGACCAGGCGCTTGTTCTTCAGCGACTCGGGGACGTCCCCCTTCACGATCCGCTGGGCCAGGCCCTCGACGACGGCGGTCTTGCCGACGCCGGGCTCGCCGATGAGGACGGGGTTGTTCTTCGTGCGCCGCGACAGGACCTGCACCACGCGGCGGATCTCCTGATCGCGCCCGATGACCGGGTCGAGCCTGCCCTCGCGGGCGGCGGCGGTGAAATCGGTGCCGAACTTCTCCAGCGCCTTGTACTGACCCTCGGGGTCGGGTGTGGTCACCCGGCGCCCTCCCCTGCTCGTCTCGAATGCCTCCAGCAGCTTCTTGCTGCCGGCTCCGTGCCCGGTGAGTACGTCCCCGGCCTTGCCGCCCTTGGCCGCGATGCCGATGAGCAGGTGCTCCGTGGACAGGTAGTCGTCGCCCAGCTCCTTGGCCCGCTTGCCGGCGTCCGCGACGACGGCGAGCAGCTCGCGGTCGGGCTGCGGGGCCGCGACGGTGGACCCGGTCACGCTGGGCAGCGCCGCGAGGACCCGCTCGGTGTCCGCGCGCACCGCCGCCTGGTCGGCGCCGGCCGCGGCGAGCAGGTCGGTGATGTTCTCGTTGTCCTGCCCCTCCAGCAGCGCGAGCAGCAGATGCGCGGGGGTCAGATCGGGGTGGCCGTCCTGCACGGCCCGGCTGCTGGCCGCGTTGATCGCGTCCCGGCTCCTGTTGGTCAGCTCTGCGTCCACGTGCGCTTCTCCTCCTTACGGGTCCTGCTTACGGGGCCCACCACTAACACTGACTACATCAGCGTACACAAAGTTGAGTCTATTCCACTCAAGTAAGGCCGGGGAAGGCCGGGCGGCTATGTTCCGTAGCCATGACCGAGTCCCCCTCCGCACCGCGTGCCACTCCCCGCATCGACCCGCTGGATCCGCCCGAGCCCTATCTGAGCTTCTGGCGGGAACGGCACCACTGCACCCTGACGACGCTGCGCCCGGACGGCAGCCCGCACGTGGCGCCGGTGGGCGTGACGTACGACCCGGCGGCGGGGGTCGCCCGGGTGCTCGCCCGCAGGACCAGCCGGAAGGTCGCGCACATCCGCGCGGCGGCGGGCGAGGACGGCTCCGGGGCGCGGGTGGCGGTGTGCCAGCACGCGGGCCGGCGCTGGGCGACGCTGGAGGGGCGGGCGCGGATCCGTACGGAGCCGGCGGCGGTCGCGGAGGCGGAGCTGCGCTTCGAGGAGCGCTACGGGCGCAGGCCGACGCCCAACCCGGACCGGGTCCTCATCGAGATCACGCTGACGCGGGCGATGGGCAAGCCGTAGGGCGCGCCGCCGCGCTCGGGACCGGCGGCCGGGCACACCACAGCGGCGCCACCGTGTTCAGGTCCACGGTGGCGCCGCTGCTGGGGGAAGCGCCTGCGCGATTTACAACGACGGGGGAATCGCGTCAGGCACTGCGGGGGGTGGCTGTGATGTTGTCCGGGACACCCAGGGCGTCCGGTCCGTGCTGTTCCTGCTGCCCGACCACCTGGTGGTCGCGCCGGTCGAGATTGACGAACACCATCCCGTACCGGATCGCGCAGCGTACGGGCTGCGGCGCGCCGCGCGGCCTGCGCAGGCACCGGTAGGCCCGGATCTCCTCCTCGTCGTCACGCGTGACGACGATCGGCTCGCCGAGCAGGGTCACCATCAACGAGTCGCCGCGGTGGGGGATCGCGGTCACCAGATCGATGAAGTGCCAGCCGGAGCGGTAGGCGGTGGCCATTTCTCGGCGGAAGGTGCGGTCGTCGGGAGGGGTGCTCATGCCTTGCCCCCCGCTCCCACACCCCAGGACAGGTCCTGAGTGCTCCACGCGAGATCCTGCGCCTGCGAGTGCCAGGACAGGTCCGAGCGCGGCGCGGACACTGCCGTCCGGCCGGCCGGCTCGCTGTTCCAGGAGAGATCAAGAGTGGTCACCGCACCCAGGCCCAGCCCGACGGAGAAGGTGGTGACAAGCACCGAGCGAAGCATGCGCTTAAACATGATCGGCTTCGTCCTCACTTGGTAGATTTCTCTCCCCCGGCTCTAGAGACGATGTCTCAATTGAGCACGTCAAAGCCACAGGGTCGATGCATCATGTTCCTGCACGTTCAGGACCCTGGGGGGTGGAGATTTGCTTACAACTGGCACTAAACCGACACATCCTCACCCCTCGGCGCCTCTCTGTGCCGACGGGTCGAGGCTGTACGCCCACGCGCTGGCCCACGGACGGCTCGCCCGGCCCGAGGCCGAGAACGCGCCCTGCCTCCTGGAATCCGGTCTGCTGCACCCGGACCCGGACGACAGCGCCTGGCTCTGTCCGATTTCTCCGGCCACCGCACTCGCCCAGCGCCTCAACCCGCTGGAACGGGAGATCCGGGACCGGCGGAGACTCGCTGTACAGCTCACAGACATTTTCGAGCCATTCATGGCGATCACCGCGCGCGCCGAGCCGACGTCCCCCTCGATCACCGTCCTGGAGAACGACGGGCACATCGACGCCGCCATCGAGCGGGCCACGGCCGAGTGCACCTTCGAGATCCTCACCGCCCAGCCCGGCGGCGGCCGCAGCGAGGACTCGCTCACCGTCGCGCTCCAGCGCGGGCAGACCGTGCTCGACCGCGGCATCACCATGCGGACCCTCTACCAGCACACCGTCCGGCACAGCCAGGGCACGCTGGCCTACGCGGCCCGGATGGCCAAGGGCAACGTACAGATCAGGACCCTCGAGGAACTGATCGACCGACTCATGATCTTCGACCGCACGGTCGCCCTCATCCCCGCCCGCGAGGACCGCCAGGTCGCCCTCGAACTGCGCCACCCCGGCATCGTCGAGTACCTCGCCAAGGTCTTCGAGCACCAGTGGAGCAAGGCCACGCCGCTGATCGACGAAGTGCCCTACGCCCCCACCTCGGACGGGATAACCGGCGTCCAGCGCTCCATAGCCAAACTCCTCATCGACGGCCACGTCGACGAGGCCATCGCCCGCCGCCTCGGCATGAACGTCCGCACCTGCCGGGCCCACATCGCGAAGATCGCCGCCGCCCTCGGCAGCGGCAGCCGCGCGCAACTGGGCTACCTCATCGCGCAGTCGGGCATCCTCGACCAGGACCGGCCGACCTGACACGAGGACCCGCCCGGCGGGCGCCCGCCGGCCGTCCCCCGCGCCCCGCCCACGGCGGATCCGGCACCGGAACCCGACGCCCGGAACAAGACACGTGGAAGCCGCCGTCCAGAAGCAGACACTTCCACCACGGCATCCGGCCCGGCCCGTCACCGCCTGCATAGAATCGCGACGCTTCAACCAGGCAGGAGGGGGCTCGCATGGCCACGAAGCACTTACTGCACGCCGTCGAAGAACTCTGTGAAGCGGGGCTGCACGTGTACACCCGGGCCTTGCACGGAGGCCGGATCCACCACAGCGAGGCCCGCGCGGTCCCCTGCCTCGTGGACCTCGGTCTGCTGCGGCCCGACCTCGTCGACCTGCAGTGGCTGCGCCCCGCCGCCCCCGCCGCGCTGCACGACCTGTGCGGCGTCCTCGGCACCGACGTCGAGGGCCCCACCCTCACCGTCCTCGACGGCCTCGACCAGATCAACTCGGCCATCGACCGCGCGATGTACGACGTCACGGACGAGTTCCTCGCCGTCCAGCCCGGCGGCACCCGGCCGCCGGAGACCTTGGCCGAAGTCTTCCCCCGGGACCAGGCGATCCTCACCCGCGGGTGCCGCATGCGCACCCTGTACCAGCACACAACGCGCCATTCTCTGCCCGTCCTCGCCTACTTCGAACAGCTCGAAGGCGACACCGAGGCCCGCACCCTGGACGAGGTCACCGACCGGCTCTTCGTCTTCGACCGGACCGTCGCCTTCATCCCGGCGAGCAAGGACCGCACCATCGCCCTGGAGCTGCGCCACCCGGCCCTCGTCGAGTACTTCGCCACCACCTTCTGGCGGCTGTGGCGGCTGGCCACCCCCATGTGGCCGCAGGCCGCCCCGCAGCCCTCCGAGGGCGGCATCACCGCACGCCAGCGCGCCATCGCCGGTCTGCTCGTGGAGGGCCTGACCGACGCCGAGATGGCCGACAGGCTCGGCATGAACATCCGAACCGCCCGCGTCCACATCGCCAAGCTCGCCGCCACCCTGGGCAGCAGCAGCCGCGCCCAACTCGGCTATCTGATCGGCCAGTCGGGACTGCTCGACCGGGAGCCGTGAGGGGCCCGGGTCAGGGCGCCCCCGCCGCCCACTCCCGCAGCAGCGCCTCCCGCTCCCCCGCCCGCGGCGAACCGCCCTCGTGGCGGCGGCCCCAGTCCGACATCGCGGTCAGCGTGGTCAGCAGCGAGCCCGCGCCCTCGGTCAGGCGGGACAGCAGCTCGCGGGAGAGGTCGTACTCCTTCTGCGAGTAGCCGATCGCCGCCGCCGTGTACGCCGTCAGCTCCGTCTCGGCGCCCTCGGCGTCCGTGAGCCGGACCGTCATCGTCGGCGCCTCGTCGCCCCCGCCGAGGCCCACCGTGAGCACCAGGTCGACGGCCACGCCGACGTTCCGCTTCAGCGACCGCACCGGCACGTCGTCGATCGCCAGCGCGTGCACGTCCTCCCACGGCCACATGCCGGTCTGCCGGTCGCCGAGGGCGAGGATGCCCTCCGGCGTCAGGCGCACCCCGGGCGCGAGCCCGACCGGCTTGGCCCCCACATAGACATCGCCCTCGGCGATCCAGAACAGCCCCACCATGGCCACGGCCGGCCCCCCACTCCCGTGAAAATTCCCCTGAAAACAGCGATACAGGGCCGGGAGGCGGTCACCTCCCGGCCCTGTATCAGGGTACGGAACCTACTGCTCCGTCGATCTCTTCGGCCGCCACACCACCAGCGCGCCCGCCTGCTGCACGTCCTGGTAGGGGACGAGATCGCGGCGGTACGAGGCGTGCACCGCCGCTTCACGTTGCTGCATGGCGACGGCGGCTCCCTCCACGGCCGCGGACAGCTCCGCGATCCGCGACTGGAGCGCCGTCACCTGGTTCTCCAGCTCGATGATGCGCTTGATGCCGGCGAGGTTGATGCCCTCCTCCTGCGACAACTGCTGCACGGTGCGCAGCAGTTCGATGTCGCGGGCGGAGTAGCGGCGGCCGCGGCCCGCGGTGCGGTCCGGGGAGACCAGGCCCAGGCGGTCGTACTGCCGCAGGGTCTGGGGGTGGAGGCCGCTCAGCTGGGCGGCCACCGAGATGACGTACACCGGCGTCTCGTCGGTGAGTTGATACGGATTGCGACGACGGCCGTCCATCTCATGCTCCCTTCGCGGCCTGGAACAGTTCTGCCCGCGGGTCGTCGCCCGCAGTCGCCTCGCGGTAGGACTCCAGCGCTTCCTTCGCGGCGTCGGACAGCGATGTCGGGACCGACACCTCCACCGTCACCAGCAGGTCGCCCCGGGTGCCGTCCTTGCGGACCGCTCCCTTGCCGCGGGCCCGCATCGTACGGCCGTTCGGCGTGCCGGCGGGCAGCTTCAGGGTGACCGGCGGGCCGCCCAGGGTGGGCACCTTGACCTCGCCGCCCAGGGCCGCCTCGGGGTACGTCACCGGCACCGTGACCGTCAGGTTGTCGCCCTTGCGGCCGAAGACCGGGTGGGCGTCGACGTGCACGACCACGTAGAGGTCGCCGGCCGGGCCGCCGCGCTCGCCGGGCGCGCCCTTGCCGCGCAGGCGGATGCGCTGCCCGTCCGACACACCGGCCGGGATCCGCACCTGCATCGTCCGGGACGACTTGGCGCGGCCGCTGCCGCCGCAGACCTCGCACGGGTCCTGGGCGATGAGGCCCCGGCCCTTGCAGTCCATGCACGGATCGGTGAGGGAGAACCCCCCGCCGCCGCCCCGCGAGACCTGCCCGGTGCCGACGCAGGTCGGGCACACGCGCGGCGTGCCGTTCTTGTCGCCGGTGCCGGAACAGGCCTTGCAGGCCGCCTGGGAGGACATGCGCAGCGGCACCGTCGCGCCGTCGACCGCCTCCGTGAAGCTCAGCGTGACCTCGGACTCGATGTCCTGGCCGCGCCGCGGCTGCGTCCGGGTGCCGCCCGGGGCACCCGCGCCGCCGCGGTTGAACAGGCCCCCGAAGACGTCACCGAGACCGCCCCCGAAGCCGCCGCCGGCCGCTCCCCCGCCGCCCTGGGCGGTGCCTCCGAAGAGGTCGCCCAGGTCGAAGTTGAACGAACCGCCGCCGCCTCCGGGGCCCTGGCGGAATCCGCCGTTGCCGAAGAGAGCACGTGCTTCGTCGTACTCCTTGCGCTTCTTGGGGTCACCGAGGACGTCGTTCGCCTCGGAGACCTCCTTGAAACGCTCCTCCGCCTTGGGATTGCCCTTGTTGGCGTCCGGGTGGTTCTCGCGGGCGAGCTTCCGGTACGCCTTCTTGATCTCGGCCTCGGTGGCGTCCTTGGGGACGCCGAGGACCTTGTAGTAGTCCTTCTCGATGAAGTCCTTGGTGCTCATCCCCGACGTCCCTCCTCACTCATGTCGTGACCGTCAGCCCTCGTCCGGGCCACCGGTCTCCTTCTTCTCGTCGGCCGCGTCCGCCGTGGCCTCGGCACCCTCGGGTGCCTCGCCCTTGACGGTCTGCGCGCCCGGCTGGGGCTCGGCGACGGCCACCCGCGCGGGGCGGATGGTGCGCTCGCCGATGCGATACCCCGGCTGCAGGATCGCGACGCACGTCGTCTCGGTGACGTCCGGTGCGTAGCTGTGCATCAGGGCCTCGTGGATCGTCGGGTCGAAGGGCTCGCCCTCCTTGCCGAACTGCTGCAGCCCCAGCTTGGCGACGACGGTCTCCAGGGACTCGGCCACCGACTTGAAGCCGCCCACCAGCTCGCCGTGCTCGCGCGCGCGGCCGATGTCGTCGAGGGTGGGAAGGAGCTCGGAGAGGAGGTTCGCCGAGGCGATCTCCTTCACCGTCACCTTGTCCCGCTCCACCCGACGGCGGTAGTTCTGGTACTCGGCCTGCAGCCGCTGCAGGTCCCCGGTGCGCTCGTTGAGCGCGGTGCGCACCTGGTCCAGCTGGGCGGTCAGGCCCACGTCCTGCGCGGACGTCTTGCTGCTTGCGTCCCCGGCCGGGGCCGCCGGGCCCTCCTCGGTGGAGGGCTCGGCGGCCTTCGGCGCCGCGTCATCAGGGGTGGCGCCGGAGGGGACGTCAGGCTTCTCGGCGTTCTCGCCGAAGCCCGGGGTCTCCTCGGTCATCAGGCGGCGCCGCCCTTCGCGTCACCGGGCTTCTCGTCGTCGACGATCTCGGCGTCCACGACGTCGTCGTCGGCCTTGGGCTGCTCGGCACCCGGGGCCGCGCCCTCGGGACCGCCCGCGGCCTGCGCGCCCTGGGCGTCGGCGTACATGGCCTGGCCCAGCTTCTGCGAGACGGCGGCGACCTTCTCGGTGGCGGTGCGGATCTCGGCCGTGTCCTCGCCCTTGAGCTTTTCCTTCAGCTCGGTGACGGCTTCCTCGACCTCGGTCTTCACGTCGCCCGGGACCTTGTCCTCGTTGTCCTTGAGGAACTTCTCGGTCTGGTAGACGAGCTGCTCGCCCTGGTTGCGCGACTCGGCGGCCTCGCGGCGGGCGTGGTCCTCGTCCGCGTACTTCTCGGCCTCCTCGCGCATGCGGTTGACCTCGTCCTTCGGCAGCGAGGAGCCGCCGGTGACGGTCATCTTCTGCTCCTTGCCCGTGCCCAGGTCCTTCGCGGTCACGTGCATGATGCCGTTGGCGTCGATGTCGAAGGCGACCTCGATCTGCGGGACACCGCGCGGGGCCGGCGGCAGGCCCGTGAGCTCGAACATCCCGAGCTTCTTGTTGTACGCCGCGATCTCGCGCTCGCCCTGGTAGACCTGGATCTGCACGGACGGCTGGTTGTCCTCGGCCGTCGTGAAGATCTCCGAGCGCTTGGTCGGGATCGTGGTGTTGCGCTCGATGAGCTTGGTCATGATCCCTCCCTTGGTCTCGATGCCGAGGGAGAGCGGGGTGACGTCGAGGAGCAGGACGTCCTTGACCTCGCCCTTGAGGACACCGGCCTGGAGGGCGGCGCCGATGGCGACGACCTCGTCCGGGTTCACGCCCTTGTTGGCGTCCTGGCCGCCGGTCAGCTCCTTGACGAGCTCCGCGACGGCGGGCATGCGGGTGGAGCCGCCGACGAGGACGACGTGGTCGATCTCGGAGAGCTGGATGCCCGCGTCCTTGATGACGTTGTGGAACGGCGTCTTGCAGCGCTCCAGGAGGTCGGACGTGAGCTGCTGGAACTGGGCGCGCGTGAGCTTCTCGTCCAGGTGCAGCGGGCCCTCGGCGGACGCCGTGATGTAGGGCAGGTTGATCGTGGTCTCCGTGGAGGAGGAGAGCTCGATCTTGGCCTTCTCGGCCGCCTCGCGCAGGCGCTGGAGCGCCATCTTGTCCTTGGCGAGGTCCACGCCGTGGCCGTTGTTGAACTGCTTGACCAGGTAGTCGACGACGCGCTGGTCCCAGTCGTCACCACCGAGGTGGTTGTCGCCGTTCGTGGCCTTCACCTCGACGACGCCGTCGCCGATCTCCAGGAGGGACACGTCGAAGGTGCCGCCACCGAGGTCGAAGACGAGGATCGTCTGGTCGTCCTTGTCGAGGCCGTACGCCAGGGCGGCGGCGGTGGGCTCGTTGACGATGCGCAGGACGTTCAGGCCCGCGATCTCGCCGGCCTCCTTGGTGGCCTGGCGCTCGGAGTCGTTGAAGTACGCGGGGACGGTGATGACCGCGTCGGCCACCTTCTCGCCCAGGTACGACTCGGCGTCGCGCTTCAGCTTCTGCAGGATGAACGCGGAGATCTGCTGGGGGTTGAACCCCTTGTCGTCGATGTCCACCTTCCAGTCGGTGCCCATGTGGCGCTTGACCGACCGGATGGTCCTGTCGACGTTGGTGACCGCCTGGCGCTTGGCGACCTCGCCGACGAGCACCTCGCCGTTCTTCGCGAAGGCGACGACGGACGGCGTGGTCCTGGCGCCTTCGGCGTTGGTGATGACGGTGGGCTCGCCGCCTTCGAGAACGCTGACGACGGAGTTAGTCGTGCCCAGGTCGATGCCGACCGCACGTGCCATTTCGATTCCTCCAGAGGTACATCTTGAGTGGATCTGACTCAAGGATGCACGGTCGCCCCGCCGGAGTCAACAGAGCTGAGTCGAGGGGACTCAACTCTTATCCGGCCCTTACGCGCAGGTATGGGCATGCGCCGGGGTTCATGCCGCACGGCGGCCCCGCCCCCCTACCCCTCGCGGGAGGCGCAACACGGGCAAGGGTTGCCTGAGCGACGCAGATCACCGCCGTGCTGGCTACAGTGCGGCGGGGTAAGTGGGTAGTCTCAGACGGACTGCATAAGTTACCGCTTAGTAATCACTCGTAGCCCGTCTCAGCCGTCGCTACGAAGTCCGCCTCGCAGGCCCGAGGAGCCCCCAAATGCAACTCGCCGCGATCATCGTGTCGCTGGTCCTAATCGCGGTCGGCGTCGCGCTGTTCGGCCGTGCCATCCTCCAGATCTACCAGTTCGTGCGGCTCGGCCAGCCCGTCCCCGCCGGCCTCAGGACCGACAACCCCGTCCAGCGCACCCTCACCGTGGCCAAGGAGTTCCTCGGCCACACGCGCATGAACCGGTGGGGCATCGTCGGCTTCGCGCACTGGTTCGTGGCGGTGGGCTTCTTCACCCTGCTGCTGACGATCGTCAACGCCATCGGCCAGCTCTTCCAGGCCGACTGGATCCTGCCGGTCATCGGCGACTGGGCGCCGTACAACGTCTTCGTCGAGTTCATCGGCACGATGACGGTGGTCGGCATCCTCACGCTGATCGTCATCCGCCAGCTGAACCGCCCCGACAAGCCGGGCCGCAAGTCCCGCTTCGCGGGCTCCAAGACCGGCCAGGCGTACTTCGTCGAGACCGTCATCCTCATCGTCGGCGTCTGCATCTTCACGCTGCACGCCCTGGAGGGCGCCCAGCACCACGTCGACGGCTACGAGGCCTCGTTCTTCATCTCGTACCCGTTCGTGTCCTGGTTCGGCGGGATGGACCTGTCCACCCTGCAGAACCTCACGTACTTCTTCGCGGGCCTGAAGATCGCCACCTCGTTCATCTGGATGATCGTCGTCGGCCTCAACACCAACATGGGCGTCGCCTGGCACCGCTTCCTCGCCTTCCCGAACATCTGGTTCAAGCGCGAGGCGAACGGCGGCACGACGCTGGGCGAGCTGCAGCCGATGACCTCCGGCGGCGAGCCGATCGACTGGGAGGACCCGGCCGAGGACGCGGTCTTCGGCGTCTCCCAGGTCGAGCAGTTCAGCTGGAAGGGCCTGCTCGACTTCTCCACCTGCACCGAGTGCGGCCGCTGCCAGTCGCAGTGCCCCGCCTGGAACACCGGCAAGCCGCTCTCCCCCAAGCTCCTGATCATGTCGCTGCGCGACCACGCGCACGCCAAGGCCCCGTACCTGCTCGCGGGCGGCGGCAAGGACATGGAGGGCAACGAGAAGGCCACGCCCGAACAGCTCGCGGACGTGCCCGCCGCCGCCCTCGCCGAGGCCGAGCGGCCCCTCATCGGCACCGCCGAGGAGAACGGCGTCATCGACCCGGACGTGCTGTGGTCCTGCACCTCCTGCGGCGCCTGCGTCGAGCAGTGCCCGGTCGACATCGAGCACATCGACCACATCGTCGACATGCGCCGCTACCAGGTGATGATCGAGTCCGCGTTCCCGTCCGAGGCGGGCACGATGCTCAAGAACCTGGAGAAGAAGGGCAACCCCTGGGGCCTGGCCAAGAAGCAGCGCCTGGAGTGGACGAAGGAAGTCGACTTCGAGGTGCCGGTCGTCGGCAAGGACATCGAGGACCTCACCGAGGTCGAGTACCTCTACTGGGTCGGCTGCGCCGGCGCCCTGGAGGACCGGGCCAAGAAGACCACCAAGGCCTTCGCGGAGCTGCTGCACATGGCGGGCGTCAAGTTCGCGATCATGGGCGGCGACGAGAAGTGCACCGGTGACTCGGCCCGCCGCCTCGGCAACGAGCCGCTGTTCCAGCAGCTCGGCCAGGAGAACGTCATGGCGCTGAACACGGCGTTCGGCGAGGACCTCGACGACGACGGCAAGGTCACGCCCGAGTCGGCCAAACCGAGGACGGCCAAGAAGATCGTCGCGACCTGCCCGCACTGCCTCAACACCCTGGGCAACGAGTACCCGCAGCTCGGCGGCGACTACGAGGTCATCCACCACACCCAGCTGCTCCAGCACCTCGTCGACGAGGGCAAGCTGATCCCGGTGACCCCGGTCGAGGGCCTGATCACCTACCACGACCCCTGCTACCTGGGCCGGCACAACAAGATCTACACGCCCCCGCGCGAGATCATGGACAAGGTCCCGGGCCTGCGCCAGCAGGAGATGCACCGCCACAAGGAGCGCGGCTTCTGCTGCGGCGCCGGCGGCGCGCGGATGTGGATGGAGGAGCGCATCGGCAAGCGCATCAACACGGAGCGGGTCGACGAGGCGCTCAGCCTCGACCCGGACATCGTGTCGACCGCGTGCCCGTTCTGCCTCGTCATGCTCACCGACTCGGTCAACGGCAAGAAGAACGACGGCGCGGCCAAGGAGTCGCTCCAGGTCGTGGACGTCGCGCAGTTGCTGCTCGACTCGGTCAAGACCCCGGTCGACCCGGCCGGTGACGCCGAGTCCGTCGACGAGCCGGAGCCCGAGCCCGTCAAGTAGCGCCACGACGACGCCGTCAGGGCCGGTCCCGCCTCCGGGCGGGACCGGCCCTTCGCGTCTCCGTGGGGTACGAACCGACTCCGTGGGGTACGAACCGACCTCCGTGGGATACGCACGGACCTCCGTGATGCACAAGTGACCAAAGCGGCACCCCGCCGGGCTTAACGGCTCCGCGGAACGGGAGCATCATGTGCTGGTTGTTGTCTCATGGGGCGGTCGGGGCGGGGTTGATGGCAGGCATGCGAAGTGGCATACGGAGTGACGGCGGACGGGGCGTGCCGGTGCGGCTCGCCGCGGGCGCGCTCGGCTGCGCGCTGCTGCTCGCGGGCTGCGGCGGCTCCGGCGGCGGCGAGGACGGCAAGGACACCGGCCGGCCCGTCGGTGCCGCGGGCAAGGGCGCGGCGCAGCGCCCGGTGCCGGCCGGCAAGGGCAGCAAGGCCGACGACGACTTCAACGGCGACGGCGCCCGTGACCTGGTGCTCGACGACCTCGTGCACCGCGACCACGGCGACGACGCGGGCATCGGCATCGTCTACGGCAGCCGGGGCGGCCTCGTGCCCGGCGCCCGTCAGCTGGTGAGCGCGCACGCCAACGGCGCCCGGACCAAGGGCCGGTTGCCCGCCGCCTTCGACTCCGAGGCCACCTGCGACCTCGACAAGGACGGCTTCACCGACCTGCTCGTCTCCACCGACCCGCCGTACGACGGGCAGGGGCAGCCGCCCGTGCCGCTGCAGATCCTCTTCGGCTCGCCCAAGGGCCTGACCGGCAAGGCGGTGAAGCTCGAAGTGCCCGCGCAGGCACGTTTCGGCAACGACTGGCCGGACCAGCCGGTGTGCGGCGACTTCGACGGGGACGGCGCCGACGACCTCGTCCTGCACGCGAGCGGGGCCCGTCTCACCTTCCTGCGCGGCCCGTTCAAGCGGACCGGCGCCCCGCGCGCCGCGGGCGCCCCCGTCACCGCCCCCGGCAACAACCTGGTGAGCGGCCGGGCCACCGACGTCGACGGCGACGGCTACGACGACGTCCTGGTGCGCAAGCCGGCGAACGCGTCGGGCGCCGCCACCGGCGCCCTCGTCCTCGGCGGCCCCAAGGGCCCCGACGAGACGGGCGTGCTCTTCCCCGCGGGCGACGACACCGCCTTCGGCCGCTTCGGCAGGGGCAAGGGCACGGACGCGGCGATCGCCTCCGCCCGGGGCGTCGCCCTGCGCTACGACGTGCCGGGCACCCTGCGCGGCTCCCTGGAGGCCAAGGACGTCGCCGTGGACGCGGGCGACCTGGACGGCGACGGACTGAGCGAGCTCGTCCTGAGCGGCCGGGGCAGCGGGAGCGGCGGCGGCGCGGGCGACGTACGGGTCTTCCGGGGACGCACGACCGGGCTCGCGGCCAACGCCACGGCGCTCGTCACCCCGGCGGCGAAGGGCACCACGCAGGTCCTCCAGGTCGCGGACTTCGACGGCGACGGACGGGCCGACCTGGTGCTGCGCACGTACCGCGGGGACAGCGAGGACACGGTGGGCGTGTACCCGGGCCGCAAGGGCGACCTGGTCGCGCGCGAGCCGGCGCTGACCTTCTCCACCGAGGAGTTCCGGTCGCCGGGCGCGGGCCGGTGACCGGTCGGGCCGGGCGCTCGCGGAGGCGGCGGGCCCGCGGGTGGCGGGCCGTGGCGCTGGGCTGTGCGGGGGTGCTGCTCGCGGGGTGCGGGGCCTCGGACGACGGCGCGGACAAGCGCTCCGGCGACGGGCTCCTGAAGGGCTCGCCCGCCGTCGGCAAGGCCTCCGGGCACCCCGACACGGGGGACTTCAACGGGGACGGCTACGACGACTACGCGCGCGTGCTCGACGCGGAGGACAAGCGCCGGGTCCCCGCCTCGCTGGTCGTCCTCTACGGCTCCGCCAAGGGCCTGCTCACCGGCTCGCCCGCCCGTCTGACGGCGCGCGACGGCGACACGTTCTTCACCCGGCCGCACCGCGCCGACCTGGACGGCGACGGCTTCACCGACCTGGTGGCCGCGCGCGGCGCGTCCGACGACCGGCAGACCTTCGTGATGTTCGGCGGTCCGCGCGGCCTGTCCGCCCCGCGGGCCCTCGCGGTGGCACCGGCGACCCGCGTCCTGGCCGCCGGGGACTTCGACGGCGACGGGTCCGCCGACCTCCTCGACGGCGGGCGCGGCGGCTCGGGCGACACCAGCGCGACGAGCGGGCCCGACCCCGCGGCCGTGCTGCACGGCCCGTTCACCCGCGCGGGCAGGCCCGCCCGCACCAGCCCCGTCGACCTCGGCCAGCACGGTTACATCAGCCCCTACGAGGCCCTGGTCGGGGACGTCGACGGCGACCGGCGCACGGACGCGCTCCTCCTCTACAGCTTCGACGCCGAGCAGGACGACTCGGCGCCCGCGGGCCTGACGGCCCTGGCCCACTTCCGGGGCGACCCGGGCAGGGGCCTCGTACCGGGACCCGAAGTGCCGTCCGCGGTGTACGAGTCGATGGCCGGCACCGACGGCCTGCGGGGCGGCGCGGTCGCCGACGCGGACGGTGACGGCATCGCGGACCTCGTCGGCTCCTCGCAGGTCTCCTACGGCCGCTCGGCGGGCGGCGGCAATCCCGGCAGGGTCACGGTCACCCCCGGTGCGCGGGCCGGGCTCGGCGCGGGCCGCCCCGCCACCGTCCTGCAACTTCCCCGGCGTAGGGGGGCGTTGTGGGGCGAGCGCCCGCTCGTCGGCGACGTCGACGGCGACGGGCGGCCCGACCTGGTCGTCAGCGATCCCCGGCCGAACGCCGCGGCCGGCGGCGAGGTCACCCTGCTGCCCGGCGGCGGCAAGGGCCCCGAGGCGGGCCGCGCCCAGTACCTGAGCCCCCTGACCGAGGACCTGCCCAGCAGGAACGACCGCCCGGACACCTGGTCCGGTTTCGTCGCCGAGGACCTGCTCGACGTCGACGGGGACGGCCGCGACGACGTCGTCGTCCACGCGGACGAGTGGGAGAGCGGCCGGCACCGCACCGAGAGGCCCAGGCAGTACGGCGCGGAGGGCCAGGCGAAGACGCACGCGGGATTCCTCGTCTTCCGCGGCACGAAGAAGGGCCTGGATCCGGATCGGGTGCAGTACTTCACACCGGGCGAGGTGCGGGGCGCCACGACGATCGGGTAGCGGGGGCTTCGATACGGACGGGCAGCGGGGCGCCGACGGGGGCGGACAGCTGGGCGGCACCAGGGGCGGACAGCCGGGCACCACCAGGGGCGGACAGCGGGGCGCCACCAGCGGCGGATAGCGGCGCGCACCAGCGCCGCGCAAGGGCCCGGAGCCCGTAAATCCCGCTCGCTCAAGGCCACTTGTCCGTCCACATCGCGTTCACCCGCACGCCACCCCACCACCCCCGTCGCACAACCCTTCGTACGCCCCACGCGTCACACACCCCGGAAGCCATACCCAGAGGCTCACTCAGAGACCGCGGCCGGCCGCGGTCCATCAGGGCCCCGTCCCCCACATCCGGGAGTTCCACGTGCGCGCAAGACACAGGGACGGCTACGCCGGCCTCGCGGTGGGCGCGCCCGGCGAGACGGTCGTCGGCGTCGCCGGGGCGGGCAGCGTCACGCTGCTCAAGTCCACCGCCGGCACGTTCACTTCCGGCAGGGCCTGGCACCAGGAGACCGCGGGCGTACCCGGCGCCGCCGAGGAGGGCGACCGCTTCGGCACGTCCGTGCGCCTCAAGGACATCAACAAGAACGGCAGGCTCGACCTGGCCACCGGCGCGACCGGCGAGGACAGCGGCACGACGCGCGACGTCGGCGCCGTGCGGGTCCTGCGCGGCACGGCCACCGGCCCGACCTCGTCGTACGCGGCGTCCTTCAACGGCAAGGACTTCGGCGTCGGCGCACCGGGTGCGGGCTTCGGCCGCACCGTGCGCTGACCCGCCGCACCCCGGCGCGCCCCGCACACCCGGCGCGTCGACCACCCCACGAACCAGCACAGTTGGAGAGATCAGTGCCTCACTCCGCACACAGGACCAGCCGCAGGACCACCGGCGAGCCCGCCCGCAAGCCCGCCCGCAAGCCCGCCCGCAACACGATCCTCGCGGCCGGCGCGCTCTGCGCCGCCACCGCACTCGGCGTGACCGGCCTCGCGGCGGGCGCCGCGTCCGCCGCCCCCGCCGCCCCCTCGAAGCTGCGGGCCGACTACAACGGCGACGGCTACGTGGACCTCGCGGTCGGCGTCCCCGACGCGACCGTGTCCGGCAAGGCCAAGGCCGGTTACGTCAACGTCGTCTGGGGCGGCGCCGACGGCCTCGGCAAGCACGGCTCCACCACCGTCAGCCAGGCCACCGCCGGAGTCCCCGGCACCGTCGAGGCGGGCGACGGCTTCGGCACCGCCGTCGCCTCGGACGACATGAACGGCGACGGCTACAGCGACCTGGTCGTCGGCACGCCCGGCGAGGACAGCGGCGACCAGCAGTCCGCGGGCACCGTCGCCGTCGTATGGGGCTCCGCGAGCGGCTTCAAGGGCGGCTTCACCGCCGCCAACGGCGACCTCGGCGGCAGCACCTACGGGCAGCTGCTCGCCACCGGCGACTTCGACAAGGACGGCGTCAAGGACATCGCCTTCCGGGCCCGCTCCGACGAGCGCGCCTCGATCAAGGTGCGCCCCGGCCCCTTCACCCCGGGCTCGCCCGCCACCGTCTCCCAGGTCAAGAGCTGGCACTTCGGCCAGGGCCCGACCGCCCTGGCCACCGGCGACTTCGACGCCGACGGCCGCGACGACATCGCCGTGTCCCACAACGCCATGGAGGACACCGGCACGGAGATCCTCACCAAGGCGTCCGGTTCGTGGCGGACGACGTGGGAGACGTCGGACTACACCCCGTCCGGCCTGGCCACCGGCGACTTCGACGGCGACGGCACGGCGGACCTCGCCATCGGCGACGTACGGCCCAACCCCGAGACCGAGTCGACGCACTGCGAGGACCGCCTCGGCGGCGCGATCCTCACCGTCTTCAACAAGAAGGGCGGCGCGCTCGGCGACGGCGGCCACTCCTGCACCACGCAGGACTCGCCCGAGGTCGGCGGCACCGCGGAGGCCGACGACGACTTCGGCGCGCACCTCGCCGCGGGCGACCTCGACGGCAGCGGCGGCGACGAACTCGTCGTCGGCGCCGACACGGAGGCCGTCGGCACCGCGAAGAACGCGGGCACGTACTGGCTGCTCGCCTCGACCGGCGCGGGCAAGCCGTTCACCGGGCCCGCCGCCAGCCAGAACACCGCGGGCGTGGCGGGCACGGCCGAGGCGGACGACCGCTTCGGCGCGGCCGTCGCGACCGGCGACTACGACGGCGACGGCCGCGCGGACGCGGCGGTGGGCGCGCCCGGCGAGGACGCGGCCAAGGGCGGCGTCTGGTACGCCCCGAGCGCGCGGAGCGGCGCCGACCCGGCCGTCACGTCGGTGACGCCCGGCAAGCTCGGGCTCGCGGGGGCGCGGGCGTACGGGGGTGTGCTGGGGCGGTAGGGGTCACCCTTCGGCTCCGGTGGTCCGTGCGGCGCGGTCGTCCTTCGTGCCGCCCGGACCACCGGCTCCCGTGCCGCCCGGACCACCGGCTCCGCCGGGTTCGTCCTCGAACGCCGGACGGGCTGCCGACCCCCCATCCACGCAAATCCGGCCAATCCGGCCTAGCAGGCCAACCCCACCGACAACGGCCAACTCGCCACCCCCGTACAACCCTTGCGCCCCACCGCAGGTCTTCTCATAGCCGATCACGGCGTGACGCCAGGGCCAACGCCCGGTGAACGCGGCCGTGTCCGGCGTACCCATCGACTGCGGATGCCCGCCAGGCATCCCCGCATGCCGCAGGAGACCCGCATGGCACAGCACAAGCGCACCTCCACCATCCGCTCCAGACGCGGCCGCATCGCCGCGGCGACGGCCGTGACGGCCGCACTGACCGGTGGCCTGCTCGGCCTCTCGGCCACCGCCTCGTCCGCCGCGCCCGCCGCCCCGCTGCCCTCGCACGAGACCGACTTCAACGGCGACGGCGTCGCCGACCTCGCCACCTCCGCCCCCCACGCCACCGTCGGCGGCAAGGACTCGGCCGGCCAGGTCACCGTCACGTACGGCGGAAGCACCCTGCGCCACAAGACCTTCAGCCAGAACAGCACGGGCGTCCCCGGCACCGCGGAGTCCGGCGACCTCTTCGGCTACGACCTCGCGTACGGCGACTTCGACCGCGACGGCTACGACGACCTCGCGATCGGCGCGCCCGGCGAGGACGTCGGCAGCGACAAGGACGGCGGCACCGCCCAGATCCTGTGGGGCTCCGCGAGCGGCCTCGGCGGCGGCACGACGGTGCAGGACCCCCGGCCGACCGGGCACGACTTCTTCGGCGCGCCCCTCGAGGCCGGCGACTTCGACGGGGACGGCACGGACGACCTCGCCGTCGGCGCCCGCTCCGGCGCGGCCACCATCGACGTCCTGGACGGCAAGATCTCCCGTACCCACGGCACCGGCAGCAGCCGCTACACGGTCAAGCCCGCCATCATGAGCGGCGAGGGCGCGGGCCCCTTCAACCTGCACTCCGGCGACGTGAACGGCGACGGCAGAGACGACCTGATCGTCGACGGCTACTCCACGGCGGACGGCGACAACGCCAACCTGTGGCTGCCCGGCACGGCCAGTGGCGTCAGGACGACCGGCCAGCAGCGGCTGCCCGCCGGCGTCATCACCGACATCGGTGACACGGACGGCGACGGCTACGGCGACATCATCATCGGCCTGGAGTGGGACGACGGGATCTCCGGTGCCAACAAGGGCGGCTCGGTCTACGTGGTGCACGGCGCCGCCAACGGCCCCTACGGCGACACCCAGGTGATCACCCAGGACAGCTCCGGCGTGCCGGGCTCGGGCGAGAAGGGCGACTCCTTCGGCAACGAGCTCGACCTCGGCGACATCAACGGCGACGGACACCTCGACCTGGTCGTCGGCTCCGCGGGCGAGGACATCGACGGCGTCGAGGACGCGGGCGCGGTCACCGTCGTCTACGGCGCCGCGGACGGCTCGGGCCTGTCCACGCGCGGTGCGGTGCTGCTCAGCCAGGACTCCGCGGGCGTGCCCAACACCAACGAGAAGCACGACTTCTTCGGCTCCGACGTGCACGTCGACGACCTCAACGGCGACGGGCGCGGCGACGTCACCGTCGGGGCGTACGGCGAGAACGGCGGCAACGGCGCGATCTACCCCCTGACCAGCAAGGCGAACGGCACCCTGGCGGGTTCGGCGGGCGTCTACACGTCGACGGTCGGCATCTCCGCCACGGGCACGCCCCACTTCGGCGTGAACTTCGCGGACTGACGGGGCAGTTCGCAGAACGGGCGCCCGCACCCGCACCCGCGTCCGCCCCCTGCCCCTTCCGCCGCTCCCCCTCCGCCACTCCCCTCCCGCCCGCCGGTCCCGCCTCCCCGATGCGGGACCGGCCCTCCCACCCCCGGAGCCCCCGTGCGCAGCCACCCGGAACCCCGTATCCCCCGCACGCCACGCACGCCACGCGCCCGCACCCTCGCCCTCGCCGCCGCCACCGCGCTGGCCGCCACCGGCCTGGCCCTGCCCCTCGCGGCCACCGCGAGCGCCGCCCCCGCCACCGCCCCGGCCGCCTCCGAACCCACCGAACCGGGCGGCGTGCAAAGCGACTTCAACGGCGACGGATACGCCGACCTCGCCGTCGGCGTGCCCAGCGGCACGGTCAACGGCAAGGCGAAGGCCGGATACGTCAGCGTCGTGTTCGGCAGCCGGAACGGGCCGAACCCGCACGACGTGCGCCGCATCACGCAGTCCACCGTCGAGATCCCCGGCACCCCGGAGGCCGGTGACCGCTTCGGCGGGGCGCTCGCCACCGCGTACGTCGACGACGACCGGTTCGCCGACCTCGTCATCGGCGCCCCCGGCGAGGACATCGGCGCCGCACAGGACGCGGGCTCCGTCACCGTCCTCTACGGCACCGGCGACGGCTTCGCCCTGGCCGACACCGTGGCCCGGGGCCCCAGGTCCGGCGACGCCTACGGCAACGCCCTGGCCGCCGCCGACTTCACCGGGGACACCGACGTCGACCTCGCGATCGGCGGCAAGGACCGGGTCGTCGTCAACTACAACCCGTACGCCGCGGTGACCGAGCCCCTCATGGCCGACCGGATGGGCGGCCGCGCCCCCGTCCTGACCACCGGCGACTTCGACAGCGACGGCCGCGCCGACCTGGCCCTCGCCTACTACACGCAGAACCAGCCCTACACCCAGTCGCACGTGCAGGTGCGCACCTACGACCCGGCCGAGGGCGCCTTCGGCCTGACGTTCAGCAGCGACAACAGCGCCGCGGGCGCACTCGCCGCCGGCGACTTCAACGGCGACGGCCACGACGACCTCGCCCTCGGCAACTGCCGCGAGATCGCCGACGAGAACATCGACGACCCGTGCGGCCCCGAGGAACTCACCGAGGGCGGCGGCATCCACATCCACTACGGGGACGGCCACGGCCTCGTCTGGGAGGGCCAGACCCTCAACCAGGACACGCGGGGCGTCCCCGGGGTCGCCGAGACGGGCGACGACTTCGGCAACGCGCTCGCCACCGCGGACGTCGACGGCGACGGCAAGGACGACCTGATCGCGGGCGCCCCCGGCGAGGCGATCGGCAGCGCCGCCCGCGCGGGCTCCGTCACCGTCCTGAAGGGCGGCGCGAAGGGCATCCTCAAGGCGGACGGCTCGGTGTACGGCGCGGTCGCGTACCAGCAGGACTCCCCGGGCATCCCGGGCGTCGCCGAAAAGGGTGACGCCTTCGGCACCGCGCTCGACACCGCCGACCGCGACGGCGACGGCCGCCCGGACCTCTCGGTCGGCGCGCCCGGCGAGAACGCGTCGTCCGGCGGCGTGTGGACCCTCCCGGCCGCCCGGTCCGCGGGCACGGCCGCCGTCACCCCGAACTCCCTGGACCTGCCCGCCTCCACCGACCCGCCGGCCTACGGCGCGGTCCTGGCCCGCTGAGACACCCCGGACCCCACCCGCGCCCCACCCGCCCCACACCCACATCCGCGCCCCACCCGCACCGGCCGACCTGCGGCAAACCCCTCAGGGTCCCCCTAGGGGTTGTCACAGGTCGGCCGCAAAGCCGGTCTCCTCCCGAGGAGGGACGCCCCGGCCCCCGAAGACCAGGTACGTTCGATTCGTGGCTGGATTCAGGATTGGACGCGGCCGGGACAACCGCGCCCCGCAACCGCAACCGCAACAACAACCGCGGCAGCAGCCGTACGGACAGCAGGCCCCGCAGGGCCGCCCGTACGGCTACCCACCCGCGCCCTCGAACCCGCAGCAGCCGTACGGCGGGGGCGGCCCCCAGTACGGCGGCGGCCCGCAGTACGGCGGAGGCGGGGGCAGCGGCCAGCAGTGGCCGCAGGCCGGCGGAGCCCACGGCGGACACGGTCGACCCGGGCAGCACGGAAACCACGGCCAGCACGGAAACCACGGCGAGCCGGAGTACTTCGGCGGACCGGGCGACCACGGCCAGGGCCAGGGCGGCTACGACCCGTACGCGGCCAACAACCCCGGGCACACCCAGGCCTTCTCCATCGGCGAGGACGCCTACACCCAGGGCGACACCTACCGCGCGGGCCAGGCCGGCGCCCCGCCCATGGGCCCCCGCCTGCACTGGAAGGACCTGCTGCGCGGCATCGTGCTGCGCCCGGCACCCACCTTCCTGCAGATGCGGGACTACGCGATGTGGGGCCCCGCCCTCGTCGTCACGTTCCTCTACGGCGCGCTCGCGATCTTCGGCTTCGACGAGGCCCGCTCGGACGCGATCAACGCCACGCTGTCCTCGGCGATCCCGTACGTCCTGACCACCGGCGTCGCGATCACCATCAGCGCCTTCATCCTCGGCGTGGTCACGCACACCCTGGCCCGCCAGCTCGGCGGCGACGGCGCCTGGCAGCCGACGGTCGGCCTGTCCATGCTGATCATGTCGATGACGGACGCGCCCCGCGTGATCGTCGCGATGTTCCTGGGCGGCGGCAACTCCTTCGTCCAGCTCCTCGGCTGGGCTACCTGGATCGCGGCGGGCACGCTGCTCACCCTGATGGTGAGCAAGTCCCACGACCTGCCGTGGCCGAAGGCACTGGGCGCGTCGGCGATCCAGCTCCTGGCGATCCTGTCGATCATCAAGCTGGGCACGTTCTGAGGACGTACCGAGGCCACGCAAAAACGCACTGAGCGTACTGCACGCGCACGAGAGGGCCCCGCCGGCCTGGTGAAGGATCAACCAGCCGACGGGGCCCTCTCGTCCGTGTACGTCCCGAACCCCACTCCCGAGTCCGGCGGACCCGTCAGGCGTCGAGCACCTGCCCCGCACGCCGCACGACGGGCGGCTCGACGCTCCACGGGAAGTTGATCCACTCGTCCGTGCGCTTCCACACGTACTCGCACTTGACCAGGGAGTGCGACTTCTCATAGATCACGGCGGACCGGACCTCGGCCACGTGGTCGAGGCAGAAGTCGTGCACGAGCTTCAGCGTCTTGCCGGTGTCGGCGACGTCGTCGGCGATCAGCACCTTCTTGTCGGTGAAGTCGATGACGTTCGGGACGGGCGCGAGCATGACGGGCATTTCCAGGGTGGTGCCCACCCCGGTGTAGAACTCCACGTTCACGAGGTGGATGTTCTTGCAGTCCAGGGCGTACGCGAGCCCGCCGGCGACGAAGACACCGCCGCGGGCGATGGAGATGATCACGTCGGGCAGGTAGCCGTCGTCGGCGATGGTCTGCGCGAGCTCGCGCACAGCGCCGCCGAACTTCTCGTACGTAAGGTTCTCGCGCACGTCACTCATGCTGGATGTCACACCTGGGTCCGATGGAAGTTGAGGAAGGAACGGGAGGCGGTGGGCCCGCGCTGCCCCTGGTAACGCGACCCGTACCGCTCCGACCCGTAGGGGGCCTCGGCGGGCGAGGTGAGCCGGAACATGCACAGCTGCCCGATCTTCATGCCCGGCCAGAGCTTGATCGGCAGCGTCGCGAGGTTCGAGAGCTCCAGGGTGACGTGCCCCGAGAAGCCGGGGTCGATGAACCCGGCGGTGGAGTGCGTGACCAGCCCGAGGCGGCCCAGGCTCGACTTGCCCTCCAGCCGGCTCGCGAGGTCGTCGGGCAGGCTGACGACCTCGTACGTCGACGCGAGCACGAACTCACCCGGGTGCAGGATGAACGGCTCGTCGCCCTCGGGCTCCACGAGCCGCGTCAGGTCGGCCTGCTCCACGGAGGGGTCGATGTGGGGGTAGCGGTGGTTCTCGAACACCCGGAAGTAGCGGTCCAGCCGCACGTCGATGCTCGAGGGCTGCACCATGGATTCGTCGTACGGGTCGATCCGCACCCGTCCGGAGTCGATCTCGGCCCGGATGTCCTTGTCTGAGAGAAGCACGCACCGAGGATACGCAGAGCGCGCGGGCCGTCCCCAATCGGACGGGACCCGCGCGCCTGGATGTCCGCGTTCCTTCCGCTACCGCTCTGCTACCGCTTCTGCAGCGTCACCGGCACGGCATGCCGGAGCCGGGCACACCGCGGACAGCGGATGAGCCGTCCGGGACCGAGCCGGTCCGCCTGCTGCATCGGGAACGAAGCGGTGCTGAACACGTGCCCTTCGGCACATCGGACGACGGTGCGCTCCATCAAGTCCTGAGTCCCTTCCCCAAGTCGTAGGTGGTGAGCTCCTACGCGCCCGTACACGCGCGCACTCACTCGTCTGCGCCCGCCTCCGAGCCGACGACGAAAGCCCACATTACGGTACGAAAGGGACGCCTCTCCAGGCGGCGCGACCACATTCCACGGTACGCCCCAACTCCCTCACCCCGCACGGCGCATCCGCCCCCCGGACAGCACTCGGGCCCCGCGGCGAGAGCGCCGGGGGCCCGGGATGAGGTACAGTGTGCGACGTTACGACACCGCTTCATGCGGGTCTTTCGCGGGTGTAGTTTAGTGGTAGAACATCAGCTTCCCAAGCTGAGAGTGCGAGTTCGATTCTCGTCACCCGCTCCACAGTTCTCAGCAGTTGAGGCCCAGGTCAGCGACCTGGGCCTTCTTGTTTGTCGCCGCCTGACGGCTCAGCTCGCCCGCCGCGTGCCGCATCCGTGCCAGAACCGCCCTCGCCCTCCCTCGCCTTCGCGGAGGCGGCCCGTAGCGCGCGAAGTGCCCGCTTCACGCGGTCGGCCTGCTCACAGCTCCGCTCGGCGAGGCAGTCGGGGCATCCGTCCAGGTGCGCGAGCAGCGCCTGGTAGGTGGACCACTCCGCGGCCGGGACCATCACCGCGGCTCCTCCGTCCGGCGTGCGACGGCCACAGCCACCAGCGCGGCCACCGACGTGAGGGAACAGAGGTCTCCCGGTTGCTGCGGGAGCGCCACCCAGTAGGGGCCGGGCGGCGAGGTGCGGCGCACCGCCGGGACACCCAGGTAGGTGCCCTCCCCGAGGAACGGGGCCTCACGGCCGTAGGGCCATCTCGTGCGGTCGGCGCCGCGGACCAGCACGTAGTACTGGCAGCTGAAGGCGTTGCAGAACACCGGACCGCCCAGCATCGCCGCGAGCGAGCGGCCCACGGCCTCCAGTTCATCGGTGCCCAGAACCGCGTGCACAAGGGAACCGGGGATTCTCACCGCACAGAAACGGGGCCCGCACAGGAGCAGTGCTACGCCGCCTTCCGCCCACTCGCGCCGAGCTTGTGCGGCGCCCGGCTGAGCGCGCGCGAACCAGTCGGAGATCGCTCCGTCCGCCGGGTGGAAGTCCACGGGGTTCCCCTGCCGTCATCACCGTTCAGGTCTACGACCAGGGTGGCCACAAGCGACGGCGCCAACTGTCACTCCTCGGTGACACCCGCCGCCGGGCTTCTACTGACCGAGCCAGGCGGAGAGGTGACCCAAGGCGTCAGGGGTACGACGCTGCTGGCGCACCAGGCCCTCGACGGTCGCGCGTGCCCCGGGGTGGTAGCGCGTCTGCTGCGGAGCCAGCTCACGGGCCTTCGTGAGCGACATGAGCGCCGCGTCGTGGCGGCCGGTCTCCATCTCCGAACGCCCTCGGTCGATCCACACGTGGGCCCGGCGCGACGCGGGCCACGAGGCGGGCAGCCGAATCTCCCCGGCCCGCACCACGGCCTCCCCGTACCGCCCCATTTCGGTGAGCGCGGAGAGCTCGTGCGCGGCACAGTTCGCCGGCCCGAACGACAGCCAGTGCACCTGCCCCATCTCCCCGACACGGTCGGCGATCTCCTTCGCCTCAGCGAGGTGGGTCCCCACCACGCCTTCCTTACGAGCCCGTGCCGCGATGACGGTCGCTCCCAGGTGCAACTGGCCGACCACGGCGAGAGTCTCCGGAGACTCGTCCGCCTGAAGGAGCAGACGGTGCCCGGCGCCGACCAGGCGCAGCCCGATCGTGTGCTCCCCCTCCCGGTGGTAGACCAGCCCGCGCATGTACTGGCGGACGGCCGAGAGGACGGGGTCGGAGGCCCGTTGCGCGGCCCACTCCATCCGGTCCAGGGCAATGGTGGACAGGTCGTAGAAGCCGAGCTTGATGGTGACGTCATGTGCCGTGCGGTAGGCGGACCCGAGTGCGGCCCACAGCTCGGTCGAAGGGGTGCGGTGCGCGGCCGTCGTCAGCTCGGCGACCAGCAGGGGCAGGGTGCGGGCGACCTTGTGCAGGTGCGTGGCGCGAACCTGCCGGCAGAGGGTGGCAGCCGCTTCGACGAGCTGAGCGGCCTCTCTGACGGATACGTCGGGGTCGGCGCCGAGGTCGTACAGGTCGAGCGACTCGCGAATGGGCCTGATCAGCCCGGCGAGGCGGTCCTGTCGGAGCTCGGTCATGTACGGCTGTCCTGTCAGCGCCGCGACGTCGACCCGCAGTGCTCGCGCACACGCCGCGGTGAAATCCGGGCTCGCCGCCTTGTGACCGCTCTCCACCTGGTGGAGAAGGCTGTACGAGTAGCCGGCCTTCATGGCCAAGCCTCGTTGCGTGTACCCGGCCAGCTTGCGCTGCTGCGCAATACGCGCACCGGGGTGATCGTCTCCGGGCATGCTGGGACTCCGCTCCTGGGGCGACATCTGGAACGGTACCCACGCCGAGCTCCGCCGACCGTGTTCCGCCGCCGATCCACCTGATTCAGGGGCAGTTGCACGGGGCTCACCCTGGGGGTGGGATGGGAGGCATGACCTCGAGTTCACGGAGCGCACGAACCCTGTACCTGTTCTCGTCGGCGGCCCCGCCCGCCCTGGACGTCGCGAACGTCGTCGAGAGGGCGCAGCTCGATGGCTGGGAGGTGTGTCTGGGTCTGACGCCGACCGCAGCGCGCTGGCTCGAGCCCGAACTCGACGCGCTGCAGGCCCTGACCGGGCATCCGGTCCGCAGCGAGTACAAGCTCCCCGGCCAGCCCGATTCCTGGCCTCCCGCGGACGCGCTCCTCTTCGCCCCGGTCACGTTCAACTCCCTCAACTCCTGGGCGCTGGGACTCACCTCGACCTTCGTGGTGGGCGTCGCCGCCGAGGCCATCGGCAAGCGCATCCCCACGGTGGCGGTGCCGTGCGTGAACGCCGCGTACGCGCAACACCGCCAACTCGACCGCAGCGTCGCGGAGCTGCGCGAGCAAGGGGTGACGGTCCTGTACGGAAACCCCGGCTTCACCCCCAACCAGCCCGGAACGGGGGCGCCGAAGGGGTACCCGTGGGATCTCGCGCTGACGACGGCGGCGCGGTTGACGGAGGACGCGAGCACCAACCGATAGTCGAAGGCCGTCACCTACGGAGTGCGGCGGACACACGCGGCCCGGTGGCGAGCGACCGCCCACTCGACTTAGCGTCGCGGCCCAACTCCAAGGGAAGCGAACTGCGTTACAACATCTTTGCCGCTTCAAGGCGACCCGCTCCGCTTCCCGCGCGTGGCCCGACCCCAGGCCCGGCCTGCACTCCTGTCTCCGCTCCGCTCCAACCGGCGGGCGCCCGGACCGCGCTCAAAGCATGCCGCCGCCTGATGCCACAGAAGGGGTACGTCGTGGCTGGAGCGGTCGCCGCCGGCCGAGGGTGTCACCTTCCACGGAGGCGATGATCACGACGGGCGTGAATGTGTACACCTTCAGTCTAATCACGAACCGTTCCTGCACTTTCGCCACCCAACTGGCCCTGCCAGGAGTACAGTTCCAGCCTCGACACGGCAGGGAGAAGCATGGCAGGCAGTGGAGTTCAGGGCGCCAACGTTGGCCAGTTCACTATTTCCCTAGAAGAAGCCGCTAGAGCAACAGGTCCAGCAGCCAATGAGTTCATCGAGCCAGCTGCTGGAACCCTGGCGAGGGCCACGTCGAACCGAAATCATCTGATCTTCGGTCGACGAGGATCAGGGAAAACCAGCCTGCTCCAGAAAGCAAAGAGCCAGATGATGGAAAATAGGCGACCGAACGCCTACATCGACATGGAGAAATTCAAAGGCCACGCTTACCCTGATGTGCTCATTAGCGTCTTAATCGAAACTTTTGAAAATATCGAAGGATGGCTCAGCGGTGGGGCCGTCGCCCCAGCGAATAAGAAGTCATTCTGGAAGAAACTTATCCCTCAGCGAGCACCTCTAAAACGTTCGACCGCGTCCCTCCTTTCAGCGGATATCAACAGTTACGTGAAAGAGCTAGATACGCTCCTTCACGCATACGATGACGCAGAAATTCAGCTCCTACAAAAGGACGAGCGTCAATCCGACCGAGCATCCAAGATAGACATTGGAGTACAAAAAGGCCCAATCAAGGCTGGCCTATCAGACTCGACATCGAGTCGATCCCTGTCACTCGATGAAGTCCATGAAACCATCCGACGATCAAAGATTGACTCTTTGCATCGGCGAGTTATCGCTTATCAGAAGACCCTCAGGCAAGTCGTGGAACTTGCCGGAGGGAATGGCTTCATCCTTTTGGATGACATGTACTACATCAAGCGGTCAAGCCAGCCTGAAGTCCTCGACTACTTCCATCGACTCTTTAAAGGAACGGGCCTGTGGCTTAAGGTCGGGACAATTCGCCACCGCTCCTCTTGGTACAAGAACGGAGACCCGCCGATTGGAGTGAAGCTCGGCGACGACATCGAAGAGATCGACCTAGACCTGACACTGGAGAAGTACAAGACAGCCAAGCGTTTCCTTCTCGACGTGACAGATAATGTGGCCAATCAAGCTGGCGTAGACCTTCGAGAAATCATCAATGAAGGTGCGCGCGATCGCTTGGTGCTCGCGAGCGGCGGCGTGGCTCGCGATTACCTATCGATCCTAAGAAAATCGGTAGCATTCGCGGTTGACCAAAGCGCAGAAAAAGTCGGCGTCGAGGCAGTTAACCAAGGAGCGGGAGAACACGAGAGCTCAAAGCGAGATGAGTTTCACAGGGATGTCGTCGACGGGCAATTTGAACTGGAAGAAGAACTAGAGCGAATCAAGACCTTCTGCCTGGCGACGCAGAAGAAGAATTGCTTCTTGATCGAAAAGGATCTGGCTTCGGACAGATACGAGCGAGTTAAGGAGCTTGTGGATCTAAGGCTGGTCCATTCCATTAACTCGCGCGTTACGGTACGCCACCGCCCAGGGCGTATCTATGAAGCCTATATGCTCGATATCTCGCAGTACACTGGCGAACGAAAGCGCAGAAATGTAGAAATTATCGAGTTCTGGAAGCGGGACGGGAGTGAGAAATTGCGTGGTGCCTCACTCATCTACGCCGAAGTTAAGTCCGCCCGCTGACAACGGGATTGGCATGCGGCACCTGAACGAGCCGTACCAGACTCGTGCCAGATCCTGCGGGAACTACGGGGAATACCAGGGAACGAGCCAACCGCTCACCGGGCCCCGCCACTGGTCCGCCGCAAGACAATCACTGAACAAGCCCGAGGTACCTTTAGCTTCCCCAACTGAGAGTGCGAGTTCGATTCTCGTCACCCGGTCCATGAAAAACCCCCAGGTCATTGACCCGGGGGTTCTTTGTTGCCCGGACGCCCCGACGGGTTGGCGATCCGCGCACCACAACCGCACCACTAGGGCTCCGTGACCCGCGCCTTGTGGTCCTTGTGGCTCTTCGCGCGCTGGGCCCGCACCATCGCGTCGAGCCCGCCGGCCACCTCTCGCTGACGCTCATCGTCGGAGTGCTGATAGCCGAGCGCCGCCTCCTCCGACGACTGCCCGGCGCGGACCATCGTGTCCTTGAGGGTGGCGCCGGATCGGGTCGTCAGACCTCCGGCACACGGGACACACGCTTGGCCTTCTCCGTCTACCAGTCGAGGTACCACTCCGCCTCGCGACGGAGGAACTCAGGGAGGACGACGACGCCGACGTCCAGGTTCTCCAGGTCGACGTCGCGGCGACGCGGTCCGGCTTGTGCCTCCGGGCGCATCGGCCCGGAGGCACCGAGGTAGATCACGAACCACCAGCGCGGCCCGACAGCATCGGCGAGAGCATCCACCTGCTCGACGGTGTCGATCCGGCGCTCGGCGGCAACCTCCTCGCCCGCGTCCTCGATGCGGCACGGGTTGCGGCTGATCAACTCACCGTCGACGCGTGGTGCGGTCACCTCGTCCAGGTCGAAGGGACCGGGCGTCGGGAGGATGTGGACACGGAGCAGGCGCGGTGAAGACGGCGAAGACGCGGGGGTGCGCGGGGACACGTTCCGAGGTGCCCGGGGATTCCACCCCCTGAACTCTGTCCAGGCCGAGAGGTGGTCCGGTCCTCCGCTTACGGGTCTGCGGCTCAGCTGAGGGCCTTACCGACCTCGTAGATCGTGGGCCTGTCTTCGGGCGCCGAGCTGAGCATGGCGTCGATCAGTTCGCCCAGCTCGCCCTGAGCCTTCACAGGCCGGCGTTTGCCACTCACAACGGCGCGCCTCTGGTCAGGCCGGGGCGCGTCGTCCGGGTACTCGACGGCCCGCCAGCCCGTGGCGGAGACGAGCAGGGACGCGCCGAGCGCGTACACGTCTGCTTCCTGTGTCGCCTCAGCCTCTCCGGTCGCGAGCACACTGCGCGCGATCTCCGGCGCTTCGTAGTGGACGAGGCAGCCGCGGAACGGGAAGTCGTACCACTCGGGGATGTGCCGGCCCCGGGCCAAGGCCAGGTCGATGAGGTGCGTGCGCTCCGGTCCGATGATGAAGTGCGCGGGTTGAACGTCGCCGTGGGCCCAGCCCTTGGCATGCAGTTCGGCCAGTGCCTCCACGCAGCCGAGGGCCGCGCCGGTGTGCGGTTCGGTACGAGAGTCCGGCTCACGACAGGGCTTCCAGAGTTCGTAGAGGTCGGGCCCCTCACGCCACGGCTGAACGTTCCAGGTGCCGCGCTCCCACTCGCCGTACGCGAAGTCGTCGAAGCCCATCCGATACAGCACGGCGCCCTCGCGTGCGGGGGCGAGCGCCGTCCAAGGTTGGGCGGGCCAGTCGACCGTAGCCTCGATCGGATATCCGACCTTCACGGCGTAGCGCCCTCGACGGCCCTCAACCTCCCAGACCGTGGAGCCCCGGCGATTGACGACCAGGCGCTGAGCCTTGGGCATGAGCGCATCGGCCACGACGCTCGGCAGTTCAGGGGGTGTCCCGGACAACGTCTGTTCTCCTTCCGGGCAATGCGGCCGATCTCGATTGAGGTCGACCGCACCGCTGGTGTCGTGGCACTACACCTGACCGTACGGACGGCCGCAGTCCGCGTCGCACTGTGCGAGGTTGGTGCCGTCCACGGTCCAGAGGTCGTCGAAGACTCTGAACCCGGCCGCCTTCATCGCCTGCGCGGAGGCGGCGACCATCTCCGGGTCACGCCCGCCACCGCCCGGCTTCGGGCTGTGGTGGAGGAAGCTGCCGGCGAACCGCTGGCACAGGTCGGCGTACTCCTTCGTGTGCAGGATGAGCGCGTGCAGACCGAGGTCCACGTCGTCCGACGGGACCATGGGGACGGTTGCGGTCGCGGCAGCGACCACGAAGGCCACCGCCTGGTCCGCGATCCGCTCCGCCCGGTCAGATGACTGCCCATTGTGGAGGACCACGAAGTGCGTGAGGCTCTCGAACAGCTCCTCACCAGCCACCATGCGACCGGTCTTCTGGTCGTTGGCCGTTGCCGTTGCCGTTGCCGACATGCGAATGATCCTTGATTGTCTCTGTGGTCTGGTGCTTGCGCCCGCGCCGGTCGTCGAGGCGTGGCTTTGACAGGCGGGGCCCAGAAGGCCGCCCCCGCTGTTGCCGCTCTTGATGGCAAGCCGGGCGCTCAGTTCCTCCTTTGCAGGCGGTGCCACCACGTTGTCCGGCATGGCATCCCACTCGATGCCGCCCCCAACGGGTCTCATCTGCATCCGGGCGCCGACCTCCGCCATGACGACGCCGATGCGGCCGGTGGCAATGTCCTTCGCCAGTTCACCGATGCCTGGTCCGGCCTGCTGTGTGCTCGCCACGCGAACGAGCATCCTGCCGCTCACCGGGACGTCGGAACCACCGCACAACCCCAGTTGGGGACGTCCCGCATCGGGTACAACGTCCCTGGTGCCGTCCCCAGGCCTTAGGAGAGATTGACATGCCGAACGAGAGGTTACGAGCTGCCATGGCAACCGGCGGCTGGACGTACAGCGCCCTCGCGGACAAGGTCGAAGTCGATCCCAAGTCCATCGAACGATGGGTCAACCAGGGGCGAACACCACGTCGTGCAACCGCCATGCTGGCAGCGGAAACGCTGGGAGAAGACGTGCACGCTCTATGGCCCACGCTCCGGCAGGCTCGCCCTGCCCGGGCTGTCAGTCCGGAACTTGTGGCTCTGTACGACAAGCGGGCGGATGTCCCCGTGTCCACCTTTGTGGACATGTTGGCCCAAGCCCGTAGGAACATCGACGTGTTGGTGTACGCGGCCGTCTTCCTGCATGAGGCATATCCGCGGCTCAATGACTTGCTTCGCGAGCGAGCCGCGGACGGATGTGCGGTCCGGATCGCGATTGGCGACGCGGGCAGTGCACATGTGCAACAGCGCGGCGAGGAAGAGCGGTTCGGGCACGGAATCGACTCCCGATGCCGACTTGCACTCATGCACTACCGCCCCCTTGCCGGGGTACCTGGCATCGAGGTGCGGACTCATGCGACCACGCTCTACAACTCCATCTATCGTGCGGATGACCAGGCGTTGATCAACGCCCACGTATGGGGCGTGAATGCTTTCGGCGCCCCGGTGTGGCACCTCCGCCGCAGCGAACCGGACGGCATGTTCGACACCTGCGCCGGCAGCTTCGACGCGGTGTGGGGCACCGCGACACCAGTAGGGGAAGAGTGACCGTGGCACGGACCGAGTACTACGACGATCCGGCGGCACCTGAGCCGAACAGCATGGTGGTCGCCGCGTCTGCCGTGGTCACCGACGACGACGGGCGCCTGCTCTTGCAGCGTCGGCGGGACAACGACCTCTGGGCTCTCCCGGGCGGCGGCATGGAGATGGCCGACTCACTTCCCGGCACGGCCGTCCGGGAGGTGAAGGAGGAGACGGGTCTGGACGTGGAGATCACGGGGCTCGTGGGTACGTATACCGACCCTCGCCACGTCATCGCCTACTCGGACGGTGAGGTGCGCAGACAGTTCAACGTCTGCTTCACCGCCCGGATGGTCGGCGGCCTGCTCGCGATCTCGGACGAGTCGACGGAGCTGCGGTTCGTCCCGCCGGAGGAGATCGACCGCCTGCCGATGCACCACACGCAGCGGCTCCGGGTACGCCACTTCCTGGAACACCGTGAGCGCCCCCATCTTGGGTGATCGCGCCTGCGGCACAGCGTTCGATGTTCCTACGGGTGGTGTGTCATCGACCGAGCCTCGGGTCCCCGAGCTCGTTGTCCATGGATGCTGCGGTGCGCTGCTGTTGATGGGGCATTGGCAGGGGCCCGCCCTGCCCGTACGTCCCACCAAGGCCGCCCTCCGGAGGCGTGGTGAGGCGGATGTGGTGTTGTACGTGGTGGGCGAGGACGCCGAGGAGGGCTGTTTCGCAGGCCAGCAGCAGGCGTTCCGCCAAGCCGATCAGTTCCCGGTTGCCGGGGCCCGCCGCGAGTGCCATGACCAGTGCCCCGGCGACGGCCGCTCCGGACAGCAGGCGCAGCCGGCGGACCGTTCGGAGCGCGTCGGGTGCGGGGCTGAGCCGTCGTGCCATCACGAGTCCGCTCAGCGGCAAGGCGACGAACGCGGTGATGGAGGCGTAGCGATGCACAAGGGCCGGTCCGCTCAGGTGTGTTGCCAGCGGGTCGGTGGGGATCACCGCGGCGACCACCAGGCCCAGCCCCCAGGCGGCCAGCAGCACGGTGGGCAGGCCACGAAGGGGCGGCAGCCATCTTCTCGCCACTGCCGACAGCGCGAGAGAGGTCACCCCCAGGACCGCCATGCCGGTCTCGATCGGACCGCCCCGGTCGAGCGCGGCGAAGTCGCTGATGGTCAGGGAGACGGGGCTCAGGCCGGGGTCGGTGTCCGCAGGTGCCCACATGGCCGCCCCCGCCGCCAGCACCACGGCAGCCCAGACTGCGGGAGCGGTGAAACGGCCCAGCAGGCTGTGGGTACGGGCTCCGCGAGTGGTCATGCCCTGATCGTTCCGCGCCGGGAGGGCACCGCACTATAGGGGTCACCCCCGAGATCCCCCTGGTCCTCACCCCGGGGTTCGTGCGCCCTGGGTGTCAGGGCTGAGGGAGCCTCCAGAGACGGGATTGGGCCCGGGCATCGGGTGGGGGGAGTTCTTTCACCAGGTGGTAGAGGTTCTCGAAGTACTCCTGCCAGCGGTTCGGGTCCGGCAGGTTGTTCTGCGCGCGCTTCGCTCGCTCCACGCGCACCAGGGGCTCCATCCGCTCCCAGACCGAGACGACCGATCCGCCCAGGTAGCCGGAGACCGGTTCGATGTCGACGACGCCGTGGGTGACCAGGGCGCCCAAGTTGTCGTAGAACCAGGCCAGGTCACGGATCAGGTGGCGTTCGCGCTCCGGCAGGCCCTCCATGCCGGTGGACAGGTCCCAGCCGGGGAGTTGCCGGAAGACGACCTCGCGGGCGCGGGCCAGGCGGAGACCCCGGTGCTCGCGGAAGAGGTCCACCACAACCGGCAGGGTGTTCGTGTGCTTCGTCAGCCGAATTTGCCGCAGAGAGACGAAGGCCGACGCGGCCAACGCCAGTACGGACACCACCAGCGCCGCGATCTCCATCACGCGCCCCCCATCGCTCACCGTTTGGGCGCTCATTTCCCCGCGCGCGACGCGGGCAACCGCACGGCGGCGGTCAGCCGTGGAGGGTGTGGGCGCCAGGTGCGCGGTGGGCAGCCAGCCGATCACCGGCCAGGTGGCCGTCTCCTGCCGCGCCTCGTCCCGGTCCTCGAAGTCCGTTACGTGGACGACGTCCCGTACCAGCGGCAGGCGGCCCGAGAGCGCGTCGGGCTCGCGCAGCGTGAGCGTGCCGACGGGGGCGCCGACCGTCGGGAGGAGGCGGGCGCCCTCCGTGTCCGCGGCCGGCGGCGGGAACGCCGTCGCGGGCAGGGTGACGAGCCGGTCCTCACCGAAGAGGGCGGCGAGTCCGCCACGGGTGACGTCGGAAAGCACCGGGACGGGGACTCTGTACGTACTCGGGACTCAAGGGCCGTGCACGTGTGCCCTGTTCACGTCGTGGGGGGGGCGGCCACTAGCGGGAACGGCTCCTCGTCAAAGGGGGGCACTCGCGAGAGCCGTCAGTCGAGGCAGAACTCGTTGCCCTCGACGTCCTGCATCACGATGCACGACTCGTTCTCCTCGTCGGCGTACAGCGTGTTCACGTGCGTCGCGCCGAGCGCGATCAGCCGGGCGCACTCGGCCTCCAGGGTGGCCAGGCGCTCGGCGCCCACGAGGCCGGTGCCCGTCCGCACGTCCACGTGCACACGGTTCTTGGCGACCTTGCCTTCGGGGACGCGCTGGAAGTAGAAGCGCGGGCCCGCGCCCGAGGGGTCCTTGCAGACGGCCCAGGAGCCCTGCTCCTCCGCGGGCTGCGTGCGCTTGTAGTCGTCCCACGTGGCGAATCCCTCCGGCGGCGGCGGGAGGACGTATCCCAGCACCTCGCACCAGAAGCGGGCTACGCGCTCCGGCTCCGCGCAGTCGAAGGTGATCTGGATCTGCTTGATCGTGGACATCGGCGCACCATAGCAACGGGCTCCGCGGCCGTCGACAGAAATAGATCAGGGAGAGATCAGGAAGAGATCAGGGAGAGATCAGGGAAAGGTCGGGAGATCGGGAAGAGGTCCGGGAAGGGATCAGGCTTCTGCGGCCGCTCGTTCCAGCAGGATTTCCGCCGCCGCGCGCGCGTGGCGGCCGTAGTCCGGGTCGCCCAGGACCATCGCGCGGCTGGCGGCGCCGTCCGCGAGGGTCACCAGTTGTTCGGCGAGCGCGGCGGGATCGCGGCAGCCCAGCTCCGTCACCAGGCCGGTGACCAACTCGACCATGCGCAGCTTCTGTTCACGGGCGTACGAGTGGACCGCGCTCCGCGGGTCGGGGAACTCCGCGGCCGCGTCGATGAACGGGCAGCCGCGCACCGGTTCCGTGTCCGGCGCCGGCCGGTCGAAGAGGCCGAGGAGCCGGTCCCGCGGGGGAAGGTCGTCGCGGGTCAGCACGCCCTCCAGGGTCGCGCCCGACGAGGCGAGGCCGTGGAGGTGCGCCATGACCAGGTCGTCCTTGGTCCGGAAGTGCGCGTAGAGCGTGCGCTTGGAGACCGGGGCCCGGTCGGCGACCTGTTCCATGCCGGTCGCGTTGATGCCCTGCGCGGCGAAGAGGTCGGCGGCCGCGGCCAGGATGCGCTCCCGGCCGCCCCGGCCCGGCCGCCGCGGCGCGGTCGTGGTCGTGGTCGTACCCATGACGAGAAGTATACGACTGCGTTTACTTGGGGCCGGTCCTGCTGTTAGCGTGCCCGGCGAAGTAAACGACTCCGTTTACCTTTCTCGCTTGCAGAGGAGCGGTCCATGAGCACGAGCCGTCCCGCGTTCCCCGGCCCCACCGAACTGAGCTCCGGCGCGGAGAAGTTGATACGCGGGCGGCACGCCACCCGGGCGTTCCGGCCGGAGGCCGTCCCCGCCGAGACCCTGCGCGCGGTCTTCGCCCTGGCCGGCGCGGCGCCGTCCAACTCCAACACCCAGCCGTGGCGGGTGGAGGTGGCGAGCGGGGCGGCGCGGGCCCGGCTGGCGGACGCCCTGCGGGCCGCCCACGCCGCGGGGCGGACCTCCGTCGACATCCCGTACTCCGAGGACATGTACGAGCCGCACCACCGGGAGCGGCGGGCCGCGTTCGGGGCCGGGCTGTACGGGGCGCTCGGCATCGGCCGCGACGACCACGCCGGGCGCGCGGCCTACGACGCGGAGAGCCTGGGCTTCTACGGGGCGCCGCACGCCGCGTTCCTCTTCGTCACCGGGGACGGCGGTGCCCGGCTCGCCGCGGACGTCGGGGCGTACCTGCAGACCCTGCTCCTGGCGATGACCGCGTACGGCGTGGACAGCTGCCCGCAGGGACTGCTCAGCTTCTACGCCGACACGGTCCGCACCGAACTCGGCGTCACCGAGGGCAAACTGCTCGTGGGCGTCTCCTTCGGCTACGCGGACGAGACGGCTCCGGTGAACCGGGTGATCGCGGGGCGGGCGGGACTGGCGACGACCACCGGATTCCACGCCTGACGGGGCGCTGGGCATCGGCGGGGGGCGCGGCGAGAGATTTCGGCGGGGCATCAGCAAGGGGTACTGGGCATGAATATTAGTTCTGGCTTATATAAGCAGGATGTGGCATCCTGGGACACGTGCACGCCTTCGATGTTCTGAGTGATCCTGTCCGGCGGCGGATTCTTGAGTTGCTGGCCGGTGGGGAGCGGGCCTCGGGGGACGTGACCGGGGTGATCCGGGGCGAGTTCGGGATATCCCAGCCCGCCGTCTCGCAGCATCTGCGGGTGCTGCGCGAGAGCGGGTTCACGACCGTGCGGGCCGAGGGGGCGCGGCGGCTCTACGCCGTCGACCCGGAGCCGTTGCGCGAGGTGGACGACTGGCTCGGCCGGTTCCGGGGGTTCTGGGAGCAGCGGCTCGACGCGCTCGGCACGGAGCTGGCGCGCGGCCGGCGCGAGCGGGGCGGCACGCAAGGGGGCGGAGACCGCGGGGCGCGAACGCGTTCCGCCCGTAGCGAGTACGAGGAGACCTCCGGTGACTGACTCCGGCATCGCCGACCAGATCAACGCCGTCCACCGCCAGGTGCGGGACGCCGGGACGGGCCGGGGCCCGGCCCGCAGCATCGTCATGCGGCGCACCTTCGACGCCGGCATCGACGACGTGTGGGACGCGTGCACCGACGCGGAGCGCCTCGGGCGGTGGTTCCTGCCCGTCACGGGCGAGCTGCGGCTCGGCGGGCGCTATCAGCTGGAGGGCAACGCGGGCGGCGAGGTGCTGCGCTGCGAGCCGCCCCGGCTGCTGCGCGTCAGCTGGGGCATGGGTGAGCCCGGGGCGGGCGGGTCCAGCGAGGTCGAGGTCCGGCTGGCGCCCGACGGCGACGGCCGCACCCTCTTCGAGCTGGAGCACGCCTCCGTCGTCGACCCGGAGTTCTGGGACACCTACGGCCCCGGCGCCACCGGCGTCGGCTGGGACCTGGGCCTGACCGGTCTCGGCCCGTACCTCGCCGAGGGCGCCGCGTTCGACCGCGCGGCGCACCAGGCGTGGAGCGAGTCCCCGGCGGCGCGGGACTTCCTGGTCGCCAGCAGTGCGGCCTGGGGCCGGGCCAACGAGGCCTACGGGACGCCTGCCGGGACCGCCGCCGCGATGACGTCCGCGACCACCGACTTCTACGCGCCGCCGCCCACGACGACGGGAGAGTGAACCCCCGGGTCCCGCCCGGCGCCTCCCGCGTTCCGGCGCCTCCGAGGATCCGGCGTTCCGGGGTTCCGGGGTTCCCGCGTTCCCCGCTGGGCAGGTGGCGTGGTGGGGTCGTGAAGTGTTCGGGGAGGGCGCACGCCGACGGCCGGGGGACGCGTCGTACTGGTCGTACGAGGACGCGGCCCCCGTCACGGGCGTGCGGGCGTACGGGCGTACGGGGAGAGGCGGGAGCCATGATTCGAGCGCACTTGTCCAGCGATTCCGTGCCGCCCGAGGAACGGTTCGACTGGTGGTACGGGCTGAAGTCCGCGTCGCCGATCTCGACGACGCTGCGCAGCGACTTCACCGAGGACTTCCCCGTCGCCGTCGACCACGTGGACCTGGGCGCGGTGGCGCTGACCACCATGGCGTACCCGTCCGCCGAGGTGCGCCGCACCGCCCGGCACATCCGCAAGGGCGATCCCGACAGCCTCCAGGTGTCGCTCACCCTGCAGGGGCTCAGCGGGTTCGAGCAGGCCGGCCGCAACGTACGGTTCGGCGCGGGCAACCTCCTCCTGTACGACTCCTCCTCGCCCTTCGAGGGCTGGATGCGCCGGGCCGACGACAGCGGCGCCCCGACGCGCAGCATCGTCGCCACCCTGCCCCGGCACCTGCTGCCCTTCCCGCCCGACCGCATGCACTCCCTCGTCGCCCGGCCGCTGTCCGCCCGCGAGGGATTCGGGTCGCTGCTCGCCCACTTCATGCGCCAAGTGGCCGATGACGCCGGGCAGTTCGGGAACACCGTCGCCGCCGCCGACCGGCTCGCCCACACCCTCGTCGACCTGGTCGGCCACCTCGCGGGCCAGCACCTCGACCGGGAGCGGGAGTTGCCGCCCGAGAGCCGGCGGCGCACCCTGCTGCTCCAGGTGCAGAGCCACGTCCGGCGCCATCTGCGCGATCCCGGGCTGAGCCCGGACAGCATCGCCGCCGCGCACCACATCTCCACCCGCTATCTGCACCGGCTCTTCCAGGACCAGGGCCTGACCGTCGCCGCCTGGATCCGCCGCCTCCGCCTGGAGCGCTGCCGCCGGGCGCTGGCCAGCCCGGAGCTCGCCGCCCTGCCCGTCGGGGCGATCGCGGCGCGCTGGGGCTTCACCCACCCCGCCGTGTTCACCCGCGCCTTCCGCGCCGCCTACGGGCTCACGCCGAGCGAGTTGCGCGCACGGACGCTCGCGCACCACGGGAGTGCGCTGGCGGTCAACGGGTGTGCGCTGGATGTCAACGACGCCCGATGAGGCGTACGGAAGACTCGTGCACGGCGGCGGGACCGCAAGGTTCGGGGGACGCCGCCCGTGTCCGCCACCGCGCCCCAGGACGACGGGGGAGGGCGTGGAGGCACGGACACCGGGCAGGGCGGTGTGCCGGGGGCGGGATGTCCCGGCACTCCGCCCGGCCCTGACACGTGCGGACCCGTCCCGTACGCCAGACCCGTCCCGTACGCGCGCAGACCCACCACGTACGCGTACGAACCCGTCCCGTACGCGCACAGACCCGCCCCGTACGCGCACCCGGGCGGTCACGGCCATGACGAACCCCCGCCCCGGTGTCCGCCCCGGCGACGCCGCCGCGTGTGCGTCGGCCGCTTCGCGTCTGACCGCGCGGGAAACGACCACGATAGGCTCGCAGCGTGTCGGCCGACCAGTACTCCACAGGCCCTGCCTCCGTCGTCGCTGTCGCGTCGTCCGCCGGCGGCGTCCAGGGGCTGATCGCCCTGCTCGGCGCATGGGGGCCGGAGCTCCCGGTACCGGTGCTGGTGGTCCAGCACCTCGACCCGCACCACAGGACCGTCCTCGCCGACGTCCTCTCCCGCCGCACCGAGCTCCCGGTCAAGCTCGCCGAGGACGGGGAGCGCGCGGTGCCGGGCACCGTCCACCTCGCCCCGCCCGACCGGCACCTGCTCGTCGGCCCCGGCGGCGTCCTGACGCTGACCGCCACCGAGGCCGTCCACTTCGTGCGCCCCTCCGCCGACCTGCTGTTCCGCTCCGTCGCCGACACCTACGGGCCGGGCGGCATCGCGTGCGTCCTGACCGGGACCGGCGTGGACGGCGCGGCCGGGGCGGAGGCCGTCGGGGGACGGGGCGGGACCGTGATCGCGCAGGACCCGCGGAGCGCGGATTTCCCGGGCATGCCCCAGGCGGCGGTGGACACGGGGGCCGTGGGTTTCGTGCTACCTCTTGAGCAGATCGCGGAGTTCGTCCGGGATCTTGTCGAAGCCAAGAGGCAGGGATGACGGAACCCGAGAAAGACGGATCCAGTGCGTCGGACGAGGCGCTGGAGGATCTGCTGGTCTTCATCAGGGAGGCCCGCGGCTTCGACTTCACCGGCTACAAGCGGTCCACCCTGGGGCGGCGCATCCACAAGCGGATGGCCGACGTCGGCATCGCCTCGTACGGGGACTACCAGGATCTCCTGGAGACCAGCGCGGACGAGTTCGGCGCGCTCTTCAACACGATCCTGATCAACGTCACGTCCTTCTTCCGGGACCCGGACGCCTGGACGTTCCTGCAGCGCGAGGTCGTCCCCGAACTGCTCGCGGACATCCCCTCCGACCAAGAGGTCCGGGTGTGGAGCGCCGGGTGCTCCAGCGGCGAGGAGGCGTACTCGCTGGCGATCATGTTCGCGGAGGCGCTGGGCCTCGAGGAGTGCCTGCGCCGCGTGAAGATCTACGCCACCGACGTCGACGAGGAGGCGCTGCGCGAGGCCCGTTCGGGGCTCTACCCGGCGAAGTCGCTGGAGCCGCTCTCCTCCGAGCTGCGGGAGAAGTACTTCGAGCAGAACGGCGCGCAGTTCAGCTTCCGCCCCGACCTGCGCCGCCGGGTGATCTTCGGGCGGCACGACATCACCCGCGACGCCCCGATCTCCCGGCTCGACCTGCTGATCTGCCGGAACACGCTGATGTACTTCAACGTCGAGGCCCAGACGCAGATCGTCGACCGCTTCCACTTCGCCCTGCGCCAGGGCGGCTTCCTCTTCCTCGGCAAGGCCGAGATGCTGCTGAACGACGCCGAGCGGTTCGAGGTGGCGGACATGCGGCAGCGGATCTTCCGGCGCCGCAGCGGGGAGGCGGGCCTCCCGTACCAGCCCGCGCCGCTGAAGGTCAGGACGGGCACGGGTGTGGAGCTGCACTCGGTCGCCCGCACCCGTCAGCTGCGCGACCTGGTCCTCGACGCCGGGCCGACCCCGTCCATCGCGATCGACGGCGACGGCGTCGTCGTGGTGATCAACAGCCAGGCGCGGATCCAGTTCGGCCTGACCGCGGGGGACATCGGGCGGCCCTTCCAGGACCTGGAGATCTCCTACCGGCCGGTCGAACTGCGCTCCCTGATCGACCAGTCCACGCACGAACGCAGGACCCTGCGGGTCAACCGGGTCGAGCGGCGGCTCGGGGAGGAGGTCCAGTACGTCGACATCCTCATCCAGCCGCTCACCGGGCCCAGCGGCCTGCACATCGCCACCACGATCTCCTTCACCGACGTCACCGTCGCCACCGAGCTCAAGGCCGAGGTCAAGCGCGTACGCGAGGACCTGGAGACCGCCTACGAGGAACTCCAGTCCACCAACGAGGAGTTGGAGACCACCAACGAGGAACTCCAGTCCAGCATCGAGGAACTGGAGACGACGAACGAGGAACTGCAGTCGACCAACGAAGAGTTGGAGACCACCAACGAGGAACTCCAGTCCGGGAACGAGGAACTGGAGACCATGAACGACGAAATGCGGATCCGCAGCGAGGAGTTGGACGAGACCAGGGCGTTCCTGGAGGCCGTACTGACGAGCATCGCGGCCGGCGTGGTGGTCCTCGACAGCGACCTGAAGGTCAAGAGCTGGAACCGGGGCGCCGTCGACCTGTGGGGGCTGCGCTCCGACGAGGTCCTCGACGAGTTCTTCTTCGGCCTCGACTTCGGGCTCCCCACCGACGTCCTGCAGCCCCTGGTGCGGGAGTGCCTGAAGACCCGCAAGCGGTCGGGCCCCGTCGGCGTGCAGGCGCTGAGCCGGATCGGCCGGGCCATCACCTGCGACGTGTTCTGCTCTCCGTTCGACGGGCACAACGGAGGAGTGGTCCTCATGATGGAGGAGAGCAGAACCGACACCTCCGAATGACACCTGGACGTACGCTTCGGACATGAACCCGCAGGGGCAGTCGGACAAGAACCCGCAGGGGCAGGAAGAAGCCCTTGGTCTGGCCGCGGTGGCCCGGCACCGGGCCGCCCGCGCACTCGCGCGCGCGGAGCGGGCCGAGGCGGCCGCCGAGCGGCACGAGCGTCTGGCGGTCGGCCGGGGGCGGGAGTTCCACCTCCAGCTCGCGGAGACGCACCGCAGATCCGCGGCGAGCCACCGCTCCTCGGCCGGTCTGCAGGAAGCATTCGCCCGCCGCACGGCGGAGTGGGCCGGCAGCCGGGGGGACCGGCCGCGGTTCATGACCGGGGTCGCCGAGGCGTGCGGGGTGGACAGCGCCGCGCTCACCCTGGTCGACACCGCCCAGAACCAGCTCGCCGTGGCCGTGTCCGACGAGCCCTCCCGGGCCGCCCAGGACCTGGAGTACCTGCTCGGCGAGGGCCCGGCCAGGGACGCGGCCTGCGAGCTGCGGGCGATCCACGCGACGGGGCCCGCGATCGAGCGGCGCTGGCCGGGGTACGGGCCCGCCCTCGCCTCGCTGGGCATCGCGTCGGTGGCCGCCGTGCCGCTGGAGACGCGCGGCAGCTGCATCGGGGCGCTCGCGGTCTTCGCCCCGCTGCCGGACCGCGTCATGTCCGCCGCGCTGTCCCAGGTCGCCGCCGCCCTGACCCGCATCGTGCTCCTGGGGCCGGACGCCGACCCCGAGCTGTACGGCGGGACGAACCACCGGGAAAGCGTGCAGCAGGCCGTGGGCATGCTCTCCGCGCGGCTCGACTGCGGCGTCGGGGACGCGCTGGCGCTCATCAAGGCCCGCGCGTTCGCCGAGGAGGTGCCCCCCGAGGTGATCGCCCGGCGGATCGTGAACGGCGACCTGAACCCGGACTGAACCGGACTGAACCCGGACTGGACCCGGACTGGACCCGGACTGGACCCGGACCGAACCCGGATTGAGGCGGGCGGGCGGGCCGGCCCGTACGCCCCTCCCCCCGCCGCCCGGCTCCCGCCTCCGGGAGCCCCCCCCCACGCGCGAGCCCCGCCCGCTCACGCCCGCTCACGCCTGCTCACGCCTGCTCACGCCCGTAGAAGCGTTTCTCCTCCCGCCAGGATGGCCCGCTCCGTCGGGGTCGCCGACGTGCGCCACTCCGGGGCCACGGCCGCGTACGTCGTCACGTCGTGCCAGGTGTCCTGGGTGCGGAACAGTTCCCGCAGGGTCGCCTCCGGGCGCAGGCCCGCCGCGGTCATGATGTCGCTCATGCGCGTGTGGTCCGCGCGGTGGCCGGCCCAGATCCGGTGCAGGCCGAGGGGGCCGAACCCGTAGGCCATCAGGAGCCGCCCCGCCTCGTGGCCGTGCCCGCGCACGCGCGCGTCCGGCAGCAGGACGAGCGACGTGAGCATGGCGTTGCTCCCGTACTCCTCGACCAGCAGGCCCATCGTGCCGGTCATCGTGTCGTCCCCGGGGGCGCAGACGGCGAGGGTGTGTTTGCGGCGGGGGTGGGTGTACGGCTGGGCGAGGCACTGCGCGAAGGCGTCCTGCACCTGGCGGGCGTCCATGCGGTCGACGCCGAGGTAGCGGGTGAGGACGCGGTGGGTGTGGATGCGTTCGAAGGGGGCGAGGTCGGTCGCCCGCATCTCCCTCAACCACAGGTGCTCGCCGTGCAGTTCGGGCAGATGGGTCACGGGGTGGCTCCGGCCAGGGGGTACGGCTGCGGGCGGGGGGACGGGGGGTGGGGGTGGGTGGCGGGGGCGGGGGTGTTCGGCGCGGGGTGGCCCGTGGGCGCGGGATGGTTCGTCGGCGCGGGAGTGTTCGGCGCAGGGTGGCCCGCGGGAGCGGGGGCGTCCGCCGCGGGGGCGACCGCCGTCGCCGACGCATCCGCCGCGGGGGCGACCGTCGGCGCCGGGGGCGCGGTGATCAGTTCTTCCAGGTCCACGTAGTAGCGGCCCGACGGCACCCGCTCGCCCAGCAGGACGCGGCGGGCCGTGTCGGTGACCAGGGCGCCGCCGAGCATGACGCCGCTCGCCAGCTGCGGCCAGCTCGACAGGGTGCGGCCGATCCGGCCGAGCGCGTCCGTCATCGCCGGGCTGAGCCGCGACGCGTCCACGATGCGCAGCAGGAGCGCGCGGGCCCCGGCGGTGTCCAGGTCGCGGACGTCGTCGGCGGTGAGGTCGCCGGTGCGGCCGTGGAAGAGGGGGCGGTCGGGTTCCTCGTCGAAGCGTTCCACGTCGAGCAGGCCGCGGTCGTTGGCGTCCATCAGGACGGGGACGCGGCGGGCGCGGGCGTGCTCGCGGGCGGCGACCTTCACCCAGGGGGTGTCGCACTCCTCGATGAGCAGGTCGAGGCCGGGCGGGCGCCCCTCCGGCACGGCGGCGGACGCGGCCGCGGGCGGGCCGTCGAAGAACTCCGCGATCGTCTCCTCCGTCACCCCGCCGCGGAGGATCTCGACGTCCAGATAGGGGTCGATCTCGTACAACTGGCGGGCGCACAGCACCGTCTTCTCCACGCCGAGGTCGTGGATCCCGGCGCGCAGCCGGTTGAGGTTGGACAGGCCCAGGCGATCGAAGTCCGCGAGGCGGAACGATCCTCCTACGCCCTCCATCGCGCAGGTGAGCGCCGCGCTGTTGCCCACCGACAGGCCGATCACGCCGATCCGGCGCGCCAGCAGGGCCCGTTGGCCGTCCCGGGTGATCTTGTCCCGGTTCCGGTCCGTGCGGACCAGGCGGAACTCCTCCCTCGGCAGCACGTGCACCAGGCGGCCCGACCACGGGTACCAGACCCAGGTGCCGTACCGGTCCGCCGGTACGCCGCCGCGGTGCCCGGCGACGGCCGCGGCCAGGTCCCCGGGCGTGGCCGGCGGGGCGCCCGGCCGCAGGCAGCGCACCAGTTCCGCCAGTTGGTCCCCGATGCGGTCGTGGACCTCCCGTACGCGTCCCGAGTCCCGCAGCGCGGCGAGCGCCGCCCGGCCGTCGGCGCGGGCCGGGTCCATGAGCACGGGGTGGTGCGCGTCCCGGGCCGCGGGGGGTGCTTCGGGGCCGCCGCATGCGGTCCCACCAGCGCTGATATCTGAATTGATCACGAGGCCGGAAAGTAGCAGTCCGTTTCCGGCAGAAAGCCTTTGTCACACGAGGGGGGCGCACTCGAATTCATGCACGACTCCTTCGCTCCCCCTGCGCCGTGCGCCCCGCGGGACACACGCCGTCGCGCGCCGGTGCACGACGTTCACGCCCCGCGCCTCGCCCCGCGCCTCGCCCCGCGCCTCGCCCCGCGCCTCGGCCCGCACCTCGGCCCACATCTCCGCCCGCCCATCGCCCCGCACCTCGGCCCCGCCGTCGAGCCCGTGGACTGCGCGCCGCCCCCGCGCCATCAAGAAGGCACGCGCAGGTCCCGTCCGGTTCACGTCACGCTGATGTCGTGGCCGCACCGAACACGGATCATCTGAGGAGTTCCCCATGGCCAGACCCCGTCTGTCCCGCCGCCGCCTGACCGTCGCCGCCTCCGTCGTCGCCGCCACCGCCGTGGCCGTCACCGTCACCGCGTCGGCCGGCGCCTCCGACACCGCGGACCAGGCCCGGCGCGCGGTCCAGGGCGGCAAGGCGAAGAACGTCATCCTGCTCATCGGCGACGGCATGGGCGACTCCGAGATCACCCTCGCCCGGGACTACACGGTGGGTGCCGACGGGCGCCTCGACATGGACAGGTTCCCGCTGACCGGCTCGTACACGACGTACGCCGTGCACAAGGACGGCACGCCCGACTACGTCACCGACTCCGCCGCCAGCGGTTCCGGCTGGGCCACCGGCGTGAAGACCGTCAACGGCCGCATCTCGAAGACGCCGGGCACCGACAAGGCCGTCCCGACGATCCTCGAACTCGCCCAGAAGAAGGGCTACGCGACCGGTTCGGTCACCACCGCCGAGCTGACCGACGCCACCCCCGCGGTGCTCGCCTCGCACGCCACCGACCGCAGCTGCCAGGGCCCGGCCGACATGGCCAAGTGCCCGGCGGACACGATCGCCGCGGGCGGCCCCGGCTCCATCGCCGAGCAGAGCGTCAACCACAAGGTCGACGTCCTTCTCGGCGGCGGCAAGCAGCGCTTCGACCAGAAGGTCACCGACGGCAAGTACAAGGGCCTGACGGTGACCGAGCAGGCGAAGAAGCTGGGCTACCAGGTCGTCACGAACGACCGCGACCTGAAGAAGGTCAAGTCCGTCCGCAAGGGCAAGCCCGTGCTCGGCCTCTTCGCGCCCGGCAACGTGCCCGTCGAGTGGACCGGCAAGGCCGCGGCGAAGGGCGGCACGGACCCGCAGCGCTGCACCACCGCCAACCCGGCCCGCCCGGACGGCACGCCCGCGCTGCAGGACCAGGCGAGCAAGGCCATCAAGCTCCTGGAGGCCAAGCAGAAGGGCGCCAAGAGCAAGCAGGGCTTCTTCCTGCAGATCGAGGGCGCCTCGATCGACAAGCAGGACCACGCCGCCGACCCGTGCGGCCAGATCGGCGAGACGGCCGCCTTCGACCGCGCGGTGAAGGTCGCCCGCGACTACGCGGCCAAGCACCCCGACACGCTGGTCGTCACCACCGCCGACCACGCGCACACCAGCCAGATCGTGCCCCTGGAGGCGCAGCCGCCGGGCCTCTCCTCGACGCTCGTCACCGACGAGGGCCAGCAGCTGAAGGTCAACTACTCGACCAACACGCCGGGCGCCTCGCAGGAGCACACCGGCACGCAGGTCCGGATCGCGGCGCAGGGCCCGCAGGCGTACCGCGTCCTCGGCGTCACCAACCAGACGGACCTGTTCACGACGGTGCGTGAGGCGCTGCGCCTGCGCTGAGCGGAACCGGAAGCGGAACCGTACGCCGAAGGCGTGCGCCGCGTCCCACGATCCTCCCGCCACCCCGAAGGGCGCCGACCAACTGTCGGCGCCCTTCGCCGACTTGCGACGCCCGACCGCGACGCCCTGCCCGCGTCGCGCGACTTGCCGAAGGTCCTGCGCGGAGCGGCGGCCGGAGCCTAATCTGAGGCCCGGGCAGCGCGGGAACGGCCGGGGGCGGCGGATGTACGTCACGTTGGTGGACAGCGGATCCTCCCGTCCCGGAGCCGGGGCGGGCGGCGGCATCGCGTCGCTCGGCCGCTGGCTCGACGCGGATCCGGGGCTCGCGGGAGCGGTCCGGCGCGACCACACGGCCGGCGGCGGCGGTGACGGAGGTGGTGGTGACGGCACCGGTCACGGCGACGGCAGCCGTCACGGCGACGGACGCATGGGCGGTGCCGTCGAGATCATCGACCTCGTCGTCTCGAACTCGCTGGCCCTCGCCTCCCTGCTGACCTCGGTGCTCAGCTGGCGCAACTCCCGCCCCTCGGCCCCGGAGATCCTGGTGGTGCTGGCCGACGGGCGGACGCTGACGGCCGACCGCGAGACGATCGAGCGCCTGCGGAACGGTGCCTCGGTCGACGGCTCACCCACCGGCTCCCCCACCGGCACGCCCGACGACAGGGACAGCGGGGACGGAAACAGCGGAAACAGCGGGGACAGCGGGGACGGGAACAGCGGGGGCGAGCCCCGATGAGCACGCCCCCCGACTCGTTCTCGGACCCCGACAAGTCCCGGATCGTGCTGGTCGGCGTCCACACCTACACCCACCACGACGACCTGCCGTCCGTGGCCCGGAACCTGCAAGCCCTGTCGGAGCTCTTCGCCGACCCGCGGATCTGGGGCGTGCCCGCCGCGCGGTGCACGCTCGTCGAGCAGCCCGCCGACCCCGTGGTCGTCCTGGACGCGCTGGAGGACGCGGCCGCCCTCGCCGAGGACACCCTGGTCTTCTACTACGCGGGCCACGGCCTGGTGGACCCGTACACCGAGGAGCTCTACCTCTCCCTGCCCGACTCGCGGCAGGGACGCGGCGACACCGCGCTGCGCTACGAATACGTCCGCCGGATCGTGGCGTCCCATTCCTTCCCGGCCCGGCGCAAGCTGATCGTCCTGGACTGCTGCTGGAGCGGCCGCGCGCTCATCGGGACCATGGGCGGCCGGTCCAGGATCGCCGACCAGGTCGTGGTGGAGGGCACCTGCCTGCTGACCGCCTCCTCGGAGACGGCGGAGGCCCTCGCGCCGCCGGACGAGCCGTACACGGCCTTCACCGGCGAACTGGTCTCCGTGCTGCGCGACGGTGTGGCGGGCGCCCCCGAATTCCTCGCCATGGACGCGCTCTACGGGGAGGTGCGCACCCGGCTCGTCGTCAAGTCACGACCGCTGCCGCAACTGCGCAACCGCAACACCGCGGGCCGGATCAGCATCGCCCGCAACCGCGCGCACCCGGCGTCCGGGCCGCCCGTCGAGGACATGCGGCCCGGGGAGCGCGCGGAGCTCGCGGACCTCGTGCGCGGCGCCGACGAGGCGGCCGCGCGGGGCCGGGAGGGGGACCCGGCAGGCGCGACGCGCGCGTACGCCGCGCTCGTCGCGGACTCCGCGGCCCGGCTCGGCACCGCACACCCCTACACGCTGCGGCTGCGCCAGTGCTACGCCGACTGGACGGGGATCGGCGGCGACCCCGCGAGCGCGGAACGGCTCTACGGGGTCATCGTGCACGACTGCGGCCGTCTGCTCGCCCCGGACCACCCGACCGCCGGGGCCGCGCGGCGCGGCGCCCTGCACTGGGCAAGGACGGCCCGCACGGCACCGCGCGTCTGGCCCGACCGCGCCCCGCCCACCGGCAGCCCCCTGGACTGGCCCGAACTGCCCGCGCTCCCCGCCTCGATGACCGCCGAACTCCGCTCGGTGAGCGCCGACGAGAGCACCCACCTGCACATCTCCAACGCCTCCCCGCGGACCCTGCACCTCTACTGGCTCGACTACCAGGGCCAGCCCCAGCTCTACCGCGTCCTCGCCCCGCAGGAGTCCTACCTCCAGCAGACGTTCGTGAGCCACCCCTGGATAGCGGTGGACCCGGCGGGCACCATCCACAGCGCCCACCTCCCGTCCGCGTCCCCGGCACGGGTGGTACTGCGGTGAGAGGGCGGCCGGTTCAGACCGGTGCGGCCACGGGTGGCTCCGCCGGGGTCGTCCCTCCTCAGCCGTCGACCAGCTTGCGGACGTGGTCGATGGTGCCGCAGGACGCGTCCAGTTGTTCGTCGCGGGCGCGGAGGAACGCCTCGCCGAGTTCCTCGCGGCGGGGCATCGCGACGTTCTCGCGGGCGCCGTTGAGGATCGTGCGCTCCTCCTCGTCGGTGTGGTGGGCCACCGCTTCGACCAGTCGTTCCAGCTTCTCGTCCCAGGCGTCCGTGCCCACTCCGGTGCCGTCGCCCGCCTCTTCGAGGAGCGCGAGCAGCGCCCTGTTGCCGTCGTCGTGCTCCTCCTCGCCGTGTTCGAGCTCGTCGTTCTCGATGTGCTTGTAGCGCTTGAGGGCCGGGTAGACCTCCGCCTCCTCCGCCACCGCGTGGGCGACGAGGAGCGCCGCGAACTCCCGCAGCGCGGCGGCCCTGTCCGCCTCCACGCTGCGCATCTCGCGGAAGAGGTCCTCCATGCGGCGGTGGTCGGTGAGGATCAGGTCGACCACGTCGCGGGTGCTGCTGTGGGGTGCTGCTGCGGTCATGGCGGCTCTCGTCCTTTCGTACGTGCCGGGCAGACAGGTCGTACGTGCCGGGCAGACAGGACGGATACCCCTGCGCGGGTCCGTGAACCGGGCCGCCCGGGGGACGCGGGCGGGCCCCCGACCCGCGCGGCGGGGGCGGCAGCGGGACGTGAGCGGGGCGGCAGCGGAACGTGAGCGGGCGCGGGCAGAGTGGGGCTGGTCAGCAGGTCAGGCGCTGGTCGTCCCGGAACGGACGGCCGTCGCGCCCTCACTTCCGGGGGACATCCCATGCGTACGTTCCGCAGCCGCTCCACCGTTCTCGCCGCCGCGGGCGCGGCCGTCGCCGCGCTCTGCCTCACGGCCTGCGGCGGGGGCGGCGCCGACGCGCGGGCCGCCGCCGGGCCCGAGGCCGGCGGGACGCACGCCGCCGGCGTCCACTCGCGGTCCATCGGTCCCGGCACGGACGGCCCGGCGGCCGGAGAGGCCCCCGCCGCCAAGGGGACCGCCGCAAAGGGGACCGCGGCAAAGGGGGCCGCCGCCCGGGGACCGGTACGCAGGCACTCCTCCGGCGACGCCTCCGCCGCGCGGTCCTCCGCCGGGCGCGCGCAGCGGGCCGCCCCCGCCTGCACCACCGAGGACGTCGTCATCGGCGCCGCGCGCCAGGGCGGCCCGCCCTCCACCCACCTCGTCCTGACCGCGAAGAACACCTCGGGCCACAGCTGCACGCTGACGGGCTACCCGCTCATCCAGTTCCTGGAGAGCCACAAGGCGGACGTGCCCGTGGTCACCAGGACCAGGCCCGCCGCCCCCGTCGTGCTGCGGCCCGGCGCGCCCGCCTACGCCCCGGTGAAGCTGTCCGACGGAGGCGTCGACGAGCCGAACGAGCCCGTCTCGGCCTTCTCCGTCACGCTCCAGGGCAGCGGCGGCACCACGTCGGTGCGGGCCCCGGGCCGGGGCGGCGTCGCCGTCGACCCGGCGAAGGCGCTCACCGGCTACTGGACGTACGAACTCCGCGACGGCGTCGACGACTTCTGATCCGGCACCCCCGGCGGTGGGGCTAATCGCCGCCGCTGCTGCCCGAGTTGCGGTTGCGCCCGCTGCCGTTCTTCTTGGCGGCCGAGGCGACGATCTCCGCGGAGACCACCGTCACCTTCGCGACCCCGCGCACCCAGCGCGGGCCGCCGCGGGCCGCCCAGACGACCGCCCCCAGGCCCGCCGCCGCCGTCAACACCGCGATGCCGAGCAGGACGATCATCATCGGCCTTCCCCTTCCTCGTACGGAAGGCGAGTTTCTCAGACCGGATTTCGTGGGCCAACTGTGCGTCGGACACGTGTACGTCGACCGGCGTACGTCGACAACAGGTGTACGTCCACCGGGGTTCTGCCACCCGTGGGCGCTCCCGGGCGTTCAGGACCGGCCGGGGAATCCGTGCCTGCGGGCCGCGAGGACCACCAGCAGGACCGGCACCAGGAGCAGCAGGATCGTCCAGGGGAAGGACGACGTGCCGACCAGGCCGAGCAGGACGCCGCCGAAGACCCCGCCGCCCGCCATCGCGACGTTCCACAGGGTGACCAGCATGGCCTGGGCGGCGTCCGCCGCGTCGCCGCCCGCGTCGCCCGCCGCGGTCTGCAGGAGGGTGGGGGCGCCGCCCCAGCCCAGGCCCCACAGCACGACGGCGGCGTACACGAGCGCGTGGTGGTCGGAGAAGACGGCGAGGACGGCGGCGGCGACGCCCACCAGGAGCACGCTCGCGAGCGTCAGCGCGCGCAGCCTGCGGTGGATCAGCGCGCCCACCGCCCAGATGCTCACCAGCGAGGCGGCGCCGAAGACGAGCAGGACGAGGTCGGTCGAGTCGCCCATGCCGAGTTCGTCGAGGAACGTGGCGATGTACGTGTACAGGACGGTGTGCGCGAGGACGAAGACCAGGGTGACGAGGAGGACCGGGGTCACGCCGGGCACGCGCAGGGTGCCGAGCACCGGGGTCTTCGCGCCGCGCGCCGTGCCGGGCCGGTCGGGGACCGCCGCGGCGATCCAGGCGAGCAGGCCCACGGTCAGCCCGGTCATCGCGAGGAACGCCACCTGCCAGCCGACCACCTTGCCGAGGAACGTGCCGGCGGGGACGCCGAGCGACAGCGCGACCGGGATGCCCGCCATGGCGACGGCGATCGCCTTGCCCTGGAGGTGCGGGGGCGCCATGCGGCGGGCGTACCCGGCGAGCAGCGCCCAGGCGAGCCCGGCGGCGAGCCCGGCGGCGACCCCGGCGACGAAACGGGCCGTCATGGTCAGCAGGTAGTCGCCGGACAGCGCGGTGACGGTGTTGGCGGCGGCGAAGCCGGCCATGGCCGCCAGGAGCAGCCGCTTGCGCCGCCAGGCCGCGGTGGCGGCGGTCAGCGGTATGGCGGTGAGGGCGGTGCCGACGGCGTAGACGGTGACGGTCTGCCCGGTCGCGGACTCGCCGACGCCGAGGTCGGCGCCCATCGCGGGCAGCAGGCCCGCCGGGAGCGTCTCGGTGAGGCTGGTGATGAAGACGGCGGTGGCCAGCGCGAGGAGGGCGAGCAGCGGAAGCCTCTGCCGGTCCGACTGCCCGGCCCGGTCCTGGTTCTGGTCCTGGTTCTGGTTCTGGTCCTGGTCCTGGTCCTGGTTCTGGGCGGTGGCGGTGACCTCTTCGGTGCGCATGACGGTCAGGTCCTTTCGGTACGTGTGCGGGTACGTCTGCGGGTGCGGGGAGCGGTGGCCACTGGACCCGCTGGGCCCGGCGACCCCACCGTCGTCACGGAGGGGACGGAGGAGGTCGGATGCGACTCTGCTCGCGGGCGCTTCGGGGTCGCTGACGGTCCGCTGACGGACGTCGGCGGAGGTCGGCGGAGGTCGGCGGACCGTCGGCGGAGGTTCCGCCGGGGACACGCTGTGTACGGTGAGCCGCATGCGGTTCGGGGTGCTGGGTCCACTGGCGGTGTGGGACGGCGAGGGGGAACCGGTACGGGTCCCCGAGGCGAAGGTCAGGGCGCTGCTCGCCGATCTCCTGGTGCACGAGGGGCGGCCGGTCTCCGCCGACCGGCTCATCGACGACCTGTGGGGCGCGTCGCCCCCGGGCCGGCCGGCCAACGCGCTGCAGTCCAAGGTCTCCCAGCTGCGCCGGGCGCTCGGCCGCGACCGTGTCGTGCACCAGGCGCCCGGGTACCGGCTGCGTGTCGATCCGGCGGCGGGCGACGAGGTGGACGCGGACCGGTTCCGCGCGCTCGTGGCCGAGGCCGGGGACCGGCCGGACCCCCGCGTGCGGGCCCACCTCCTCACCTCCGCGCTGGAGTTGTGGCGGGGCGCGCCCTACGCCGACCTGGCGGACGAGGAGTTCGTGCGCGCCGCCGCGGACCGGCTGGCGGAACAGCGGCTGGCGGTGCTGGAGGAGCAGGCCGAGGCACGCCTCGCGGCGGGCGACCACATGCTGCTCACGGGCGAGCTCGCGGACCTCGTGGCGCGGCATCCGCTCCGGGAACGGCTGCGGGCCGTGCAGGTGCGCGCGCTGTACCTCGCGGGGCGGCAGAGCGAGGCGCTCGCCTCGTACGGGGTGTTGCGGCGGCGCCTTGCGGACGAGCTGGGCCTGGACCCCGGCCCGGAACTGACCGCCCTCCACGAGGCGATCCTCCGCCAGGACCCGTCCCTGGCCCTGCCGCTGCCGGGCCCGACGACCTGGCCCCCGCCGACGGCCCCCGTACCGCTCCGGACACCCCCTGCGGACTCGTCACCCCCGGCGGACTCACCACCTCCTGCGGACTCGTCACCCCCGGCGGACTCGTCACCCCCGGCGAGCTCGGCGCACCCGACGGCCGGAGTGACCCTCACCGGGCGGGGGAACGAGACGGACGGTTCGGCTCGGGCGCATCCGACGGGCCCGCCGATCCCGGCACCCCACGCGGACCAGAGCGCCCCGGACAGCCCGGGCGGTCCAGGCGGTCCCGGCGGTCCAGGCAGTCCCGGCGGTCCAGGCGGTCCCGGCAGTCCGGGCAGTCCAGGCAGTCCCGGCGGTCCAGGCAGTCCGGGCGGTCCCGTCGGCCCAAGCAGCCCAAGCAGCCCAAGCAGCCCACGCGGCCCAAGCAGCCCAAGCAGCCCACGCGGTCCAAGCGGCCCAAGCAGCCCACGCGGTCCAAGCGGCCCAAGCGGTGAGGTCCACCCGTCCGGTCCGGCCGCCCCGGCCATCGTCCCGGCCGCCGTCCCGAGACCGGGCGCCGTCCCGCCCGGTCTCGTTCCTCCTCCCCGCACCAACCTGCCCGCCCAGCTCACCCCGCTCGTCGGCCGAGGGCATGCCGTCGGGGAGGTCGGGCGGCTGCTCGGCGGGGCGCGGCTCGTGACGCTCACCGGGCCCGGTGGCGTCGGGAAGACGCGGCTCGCCCTGGAGGCGGCGAGCCGTCGGCAGGCCTGCGCCGGCCTCCCCGAGTCGCCCCGCTTCCCCGACGGCGTCTGGCTCGTCGAGTTCGCCGGGCACCGGGGGGACACCGGCCGGAACGGACCGGCGCCCGTCGGCGGCGAGCACGGCCGTACCAGCCCCGACGATCTCGCCCAGACCGTCGCCGCCGTCCTCGGCCTCCGCGACGACACGCCCTCCGGGGCCCCGGGGCGGTCCCCCGGCCCCGCGGGGCCCTCCCCGGTCCACCGGCTCGCCGCCGCCCTCCGCGACCGCCGTCTCCTCCTCGTCCTCGACAACTGCGAGCAGGTCGTCGCGCAGGCGGCCGAGCTCGCCGACGTCCTGCTCCGCGCCGCGCCCGGCCTCCGCGTGCTGGCCACCAGCCAGGAGCCCCTGGCGCTCACGGGCGAGGCCGTGTTCCTGGTGGAGCCGCTCGCGGACGCCGACGCCGTCAGCCTGTTCGCGGCCCGCGCCGCCGCGTCCGGCTTCCCGCTCGCCGACCGGGGCGAGGACGCCGACGCCGTGGCCGAGATCTGCCGCAGGCTCGACGGCATCCCGCTCGCCCTCGAACTGGCCGCCACCCGCGTGCGCGCCCTCGGCGTACGGAAGTTGGCCGAGCGGCTCGGCGACCGCTTCCGCCTGCTCACCTCCGGGCGGCGGGGCGCCCCCGCCCGCCAGCAGACCCTGCGCGCGGTCATCGACTGGAGCTGGGAACTGCTCGGCGGCCCCGAACGCACCGTGCTGCGCCGCCTTGCCGTGCACCGCGACGGCTGCACGCTCGACGCCGCCGAGGCGGTCTGCGCGGGCGACGGGGTGGCCCGCGACGAGGTCCTCGACCTGGTGACCCGGCTCGTGGACCGTTCCCTGGTCGTCATGGTGCCGGGGCCCGCCGGGACCGCGCCGCGCTACCGGCTCCTGGAGTCCGTGGCCGCGTACGCCATGGAGCGGCTGCACGAGAAGGAGGATCCGACCCGCGGACGCGAACGCCACCTGCGGCACTATCTCGACCTGGCGGAACGGGCCGAGCCGCGGCTGCGGGACGCCGGGCAGCGGGCGTGGCTCGGCGTGCTCGACGCCGAGGCGGGGAACCTCCGCGCGGCCCTCGACCGGGCGACCCGGCACGACCCGGCGGGCGACGCGGTACGGCTGGCCGCCGCGCTGGCCTGGTGGTGGCTGCTGCGGGGACGCCTGACCGAGGCCCGGCGCGCCCTCGCGGCGGTGCTCGACGCCCTCGCCGCGTCCGGCACCGGGATCGCCCCGCACCGCCTGCGCGAACTCAGGCTCCTCCACGAGGCGTTCACCCTCCTGACCGGCACCGCCCCCTCCCCCGAAGCCCACGCCGCCCCCGGCACCGGCACCCACCCAGCCCCCGGCACCCACCCAGTCACCGACACCGCCACCGCACCCACCCCCCACCCCGTCCGCGCCCTCTGGCTCCTCGCTCACGGGCTTTTCGCCGCGGGGGATCCGCTTGCCAGTGAGGAGCTCAACGCGCACGTGCTCGGGCTCGCCACCGCCTCCGGCGACCCGTGGGCCACCGCCGCCGCCCTCGGGCTGCGCGCGATGCACGCGCTGATCCGCGGGGACCTCGGCACCATCGGCCGCGACGGGCAGCGCGCGGCCGGGCTCTTCGCGGAACTCGGCGACGAGTGGGGGGAGTTGCAGACCGTCACCCCGCTCGCCGTCCTCGCCGAGATCAAGGGCGACTACGACGGGGCCACCCGCCGCCAGCACGAGGGCCTGCGCATCGCCCGTGAGCTCGGCCTCGCGGCGGAGGTCTCGGCACGGCTCTCCGGTCTTGGTCGCCTCGCGCTGCTCACGCGGGACTGGCGGCGCGCGGACGAACTGCACGAGCAGGCGCGGGCGTTGGCCGTCGAGCAGGGCTACCGGTACGGGGAGATCCACGCGGAGATGGGGCTCGCGCTCGGCGCCCGCCGCGCGGGCGACCCCGCCGCCGCGGAGGCCCGCCTGCTCCGCATCCGTGACCGGCACGCCGACGTGTCCTCGCCCGCGGGCGACCACCTGCTCCACGCGGAACTGGGCTTCGCCGCCGAGCTGCGCGGCGACCGGGGGGACGCCGAGGCCCACCACCTGCGTTCCCTGGCCATCGCCCGCACCCTCGGGGAGCCCCGCGCCCTCGCGCTCTCCCTGGAGGGCCTGGCGGGCGCGGCGGCCCTGGCCGCGGCCGGCCCCGGCGCCGAGCACGCCGCGCTCCTCCTCGGCGCGGCGGACGCGGCCCGCAGGAGCGTGGGCGCCCCGCTGCCGCCCGCCGAACGCGGCGACGTCGACCGGATCACGGCGGCGGCGCGGGCCGCGCTGGGCGGGGCCGGCTTCGCGGCGGCGTTCGAGCGCGGCACGAGGCTGCGCCCCGAGGACCTGCCGTCGACCCCGCCGCCCAAACACGTTTCGGACAGCCCCCGTTAGGATTCGTACGAAATTCGACATTCGAAACTCATCCAGTGGGGGGCCACATGGCACTGTTCGGAAACGCGCACACCGTCGACCCGGCGAAGGCGCAGGGCGAGTACGCGCGCCTGCTCGGTCACGGGGAGCAGGTGCACGCCGCGTACACGCTGATACGCGACACCATGCTGTTCACCGACCGCCGCCTGATCATGATCGACAAGCAGGGGATCACCGGCAAGAAGGTCGAGTACCACTCGATCCCGTACCGCAGCATCACGCACTTCGCGGTGGAGACGGCCGGGCACTTCGACCTCGACGCGGAGCTGAAGATCTGGATCTCCAGCAATCCGACGCCGCTGCAGAAGACGTTCACGAAGGGCGTCGACATCTACGAGGTGCAGGCGATCCTCACCCAGTTCGTCGCGCGCTAGGGGCCTCTCCCGCCTCGACTTCCGTCGCCGGTCCGTAGACCGAAGACCGATGGGCGGGCGGCCCCGTCTCACGAAGCTGGTGCTCCGCGACGGCGGCACGTCCGTCGCGGGACATCGGCCACGGGAGGCGCCATGCGGTACGACGGCATCAGCAGGGGACGGTTCCTGGCGGGAGCGGGGGCCGGGGCCCTCGGCGCCGCCGCGGCGGGCGCGGGGCTGCTCACCGCGTCCGGGGCGGCCGCCGCCGACGCGACGGTCCGCCCCGGACCGGGGCGGACCCCCGCCGCCGGTCCGGGGGTCCGGCGGGGGCTCACCCACCGCGGGGTCTGTTACGAGGTCGGCGACGGGGAGTCCGCGGCGACCGCGTGGAACGCCGCGCGGATGCGCCGGGACATCCGGGCCGTCCGCCGGGACCTGCACGCGAGCTCCGTCTCCGTCTTCGGGACCGGCGTCGAGCGCCTCGCCGCCACCGCGTCCGAGGCCGCCGAGCACGGCCTGCACGTCTGGCTGCAGCCGCGCCTGGGCGACGTCCCGGAGCGGGACATCCTCGACCACCTCGCGGAGACCGGCCGCCGGGCCGAACGGCTGCGCCGGCAGGGCGCGGCCGTGTACCTGAGCGTGGGCTGCGAGTTCGTGCTGTTCGTGCCCGGGATCGTGCCCGGCGCCGACGCCGTCGAGCGGGTCGAGAACCTCCTCAAAGGCGCCTACGACCCGGTGCACATGGCCCGCGCACTGCGCCGGGTCGTCGGGCGGGCCGCCCGCACCGGCCGTTCCGTCTTCCGCGGCCCGCTGACCTACGGGGCCGCGCACGACGAGGAGGTCGACTGGTCCCTCTTCGACGTCGTCAGCGCCAACTACTACGGCTACCACCGCACCCGGGCCGGCCACGTCGGGGAACTGGCGCCGCTGAAGCGGTGGGGCAGGCCGGTGGCGATCACCGAGTGCGGGTCCTGCACGTACGAGGGAGCGCCGCGGGACGGCGGGATGGGCTGGCGCGAGGCCGTCGACTACACGAAGGAGCCCCCGGAGACGGCGCCGGGACTCCGGCGCAGCGAGCGCACGCAGGCCGCGTACCTGCTCGACGTCTTCGACGTGTTCGACTCCATGGGCCTGCACGCGGCGCTCGTCTACAACTTCGTCAGCCCCGAGCTCCCGCACCGCGCCGACGACCCCCGGCACGACCTCGACATGGCCAGCTACGGCCTCACCAAGGCGGTCAGGGAGCGCCCCGACGACCCGGAGTCCCCCTGGCACCGGGAGCCGAAGGAGTCCTTCCGCGCGTTGGCCCGCCGTTTCGAGCGGGCGGCCCACCGGTGACGGCCGGGGAGTTGGCGGGCGGATGCCTTCCCTCCCTCTCGCCCGTGTGTTTGCCTGAGGGCCATTTCGGCTGTCTGGGGCGGGAGTTGCCGCATGCGAAGGCTGTGGAGCGCGGGCGTGCTGGTCGGCGCGCTGCTGTTGGGCGCGTGCGGGGACCCCGGGTCCGCGGACGGCGCGCCCGCGCCCGTCCCGGACGCGCCGCGCGGGTCGGCCGCCGCCGGCAAGGAGGCGGGTACGGAGGCGGACGCGGACGCCGGCGGGCGGCAGAGCGCCGGCCCCTCCGCGCCCGCCCGGCGGCGCGCCGCCGCGCAGCCGCGCACACGGACCCGCGCCCACGCCCCGAAGGTCCTCTATCTCGGGGACTCCCTGGCCATGGAGAACCAGGACGCCCTCGGCGGGCAGCTGAGGGACACGCTCGGCGCCCGCTACCGCAGCGCGCCCTACTCCGGCACCACCCTCTGCGACTACCTCGAAGGCACCGGCAAGGACTCCCTGGTCCCCGACGAGGACAAGGCCGCCGCCCTCGTGCGGGCCGAGCGGCCGGACTACGTGGTGCTGCAGTTCTGGGGCAACGCGTGGGGCTACACGCCGTGCATGGACGGCATCACCTACGACAAGCAGCGCGCGCGGTACTTCGCCCGGTACGAGGCCGACGCGCGCCGCCTCGCCGCGCAGATCCGGTCCGCCGGGGGCGGCAGGACGCGCCTCGTGTGGGTGCTGCAGGGCCCCGACCCGATCACGCCGGACCGCGTGCGGCGGGTCAACGGGATCTACGCGAGCCGGGCCGGGGACGCCGGCGGCCTGGTCGCCGACGCGGGCCGGGCCGTCAGCCCCGCGTCGGCGCGGTACACCTGGGCGGAGAAACTGCCCTGCACGGCCTACGAGACGAAGAACCCGGCGTACTGCACGGACCGCGCCAACAGCCGCACGGCGCTCCACCGGGGCGACGACTACCTGCACTTCTGCCTGGCCCCGACGACATCGAAGTCCCGCCCCTGCCCGGTCCGTTCCCCGGGCATCCGCCGGATGACGGCGGAGATCACCCGGACCGTGGCGGAGGCGTCCTAGCGAAGTGCTCCTGTCCGCGGATCGCGGAGTACGTCCGGGGCGTCAGCCTCGCGGCCCGTCGGCACCTCGGCGGTCGCCGACCGCCCCGGCGAGCTCACGGACACCGCTGACCCGGGGGTGCCGCTCGGCGAGATCGCCGACGATCGAACGGATGGCCGGCCGGTCCCGAACCTCGCCCGGTGATACGCGAAGTGCCGCGAGGAGTTCCTGGGCGGTCTGCTCGGGCTTGCCCCACTGCCACCACGCGCGCCCGAGGTCGGTGTGCATCCGGCCCCTGCGCTCGGCCGTGGCGAACTGGCCCGCACGCAGCGTGCGACCCGCTCGGAGCGCCGCTCCGGCGTCCCCGAGCGCCCAGTGCACACCGACCTCGTACAGCGTCACGGCGGCAGGGGTGAGGGCGAACAGCCGACCGGCCGGTGCCTGGTGCGGAAGGCCGCGCGAGGCCTGTGCGGCCTCACGGATCATGGCCTGTGCCTGGTCCCGGTCACCGGCTCGCGCGGCCGTGTACGACGTGGTGCAGAGCATCTGCGCGTAGGCCGCCGCCTGGGCCTGATTCCTCAGCCCGGTCGCTTCGATGCCGGCCACGGCGTCGAGGATCACCCGCTGGGCGGTGGCGGCCTGTGCCTGGTGGCGGAGGACGATGCTCAGCTCACGGGCCGCGGCCGCGGCGACCAACGCGGAGCCGGAGAGGCCGGCGTAGACGGTGGCGCGGTCCGCGGTGAGTCGCGCGCGCTCGTACCGCCCGATCTTCACCAGCACCTGCGATGCAAGGCTGTAGCAGGCCGAGAGGCGCGCGTGCGACAGGTCGCTGCGGGACCGCACGGCGTCGTGGCCGTCCGCCAGCAGCCCCGGCAGCACCTCCAGCAGTTCGCCGTGCTTGCCCACGTCGAAGAGGGACCGTGCCCGGGCGAGCCTGGTGTCGAAGGGGACGGCGGAGCCCGTCGGCGGCGGCGTGACGGCGAGCGCGTCGTCCACGCCGACGAGCAGCTGCGCGGGGGCCGCGAGCCCGGCAGCGGCGAGCAGTGAGCGGCGGCGCATGGGGTCCTCCTCGGCGCGACATGGACCATCGGCCGCAACTCTAGTGGGAGCGAGGCCGCCCAATCCGAGTGCCGCACCCAGCACATGCACGGGCATTCCGACCTCCCGCGCTGCCGAGCGCAGCAGTCCCAGGTCGGCCGGACGGTCGCCGCGCTGCTCCATTCGGGAGACAGTGGAGGCGTCACGGCCGAGCCGCGCCCCCAGATCCGCCTGCCGCCAGCCTCTGCCGATACGCCCCAGGCGGACCAGCCCGCCGGGATCCCGCCGCTCGACGAGAGTGCGGACCTGGGCGGAGCTCCACAATGGGTCGATGGTGCGCATGGCGCCTCCCCCTAACCCCGCTCTGGGGTGCACCAGGCCGGGAAGGCCCCACCGCGAGGGCCGGATCCACTCACGGTAGCGACCGGTGGGACAGGCGTCGATGCCGTGTGCAGCGCGCATATCGCTTGCAGAAAACTCCAGTTGAATACGTCGAACGCTGCGCCGGTGCTGTCGTACGAGAAGAGGCCGGCCCGAGGGGGTCCGGCCCAGCGACACGTGGAGGGCGCCATGCCGCCGACAGTCGTACGTCAGGTCCGCGACCCCAGGGACTACGTGAGGCCCGAGGTGTGGGACCGCGAGATCCTGCTTCTCATGCGGGATCATCCCGTCGACGAGGTGATGGCCGACCGCCTCTTCGGCGCAGCCGTCTCGTACCTGATCACGGCCATGGAGAAGTGGGGACAGGGGCTGGAGCTGTGCTGTGGCCGCTTGGTGGATCTGGCGGTCCACGTCTTCATCCTGGACACGAAGAACTACCGCGACTTCTGTGCCGAGCACTTCGGCGGACGCTTCCTGGAACACATCCCGGAGATCGATTTCAAGCACGACGGCTCGGTCGAGCGCACCGCGCAAGTCATCGCGGAGGCCGGTTTCGACGTGGACCGGAAACTCTGGGAGCGGGACTACGGCAAGTGCGGGCCGTGCAGGCCGGGGGCCGACTGCCACTGAGGCGGCACGGGCAGAGCCGGGGTGCGCCGGGCGCCCCGGCTCCGTCGTGCCCCCGTCCGGATGACGGCATGTCGATCGTCCGCGCGCCGCGTGAAGCGCCGATACGGTTTCCAGCCCCATGGACACCGATCGTCCTGCTTCCCGAGGAGCCGTATGCCCCACGCGCCGACGACGCGGGCCGAGTACTGGGATCTGTACAAGCCGTTCCGGGGCGAGGGCAGACAACCCCGCCCCCGGGCCGACCGGTTCGAGTGGACCCAGTTTCCCGGCCACGGTCCCGGCGCGGAACTGCTCGGGCAGCCGCGCCAGGCCCTGGAACTGGGCCCCGCGGAGGGCGCGGAGGCCGTCTTCCTCGCCCGCCGGGGCGTGCAGGTGACCGCCGTCGACTTCTCCGCCTTCCAGGTCGGCCGTGCGCGGACCTGGTGGCGGGACGTCACCGGGCTCACGTTCCTGCACGCCGAGGCATGCGGCTTCCTGACCGCCACCACCACCGCGTACGACGCCGTCTACTCGGTCTGGGGCGCCGTGTGGTTCACCGACCCGGATACGCTGCTCCCGCTCGTCGCCGCGCGGCTCGACCCCGAGGGCGTCTTCGCCTTCTCCCAGGCCGAGGCCGTCACCGACGTGTACGGCCCTCAGCCGATGGGCGGGAAATGGCTTGCGGGCCGGGAACGCGAACTGACCGTCCTTCGCTGGCAGTACACCCCGGCGATGTGGGCGGACATCCTTACGCGTCACGGGTTCCGCGACATCGACGCGCATGTCCTCGCGGCACCGGAGGCCGGGGCCACGGGGACGCTGATGGTACGGGCCCGCGGGCCGCTCCCGTCAGACGCGGTGGGCCGCCGCTGATCTCACGAAGGCGGTGAACGCGGCGGCGTCGACGGTGAGGGTGGGACCTTCGGGACGCTTGCTGTCCCGTATCAGGACGGCGGCGTTGCACTGGGCTTGGGCGTATTCGAGGCAGTCACCGCCATTGCTTCCGCTGTGGGACGACTTTTGCCACGTCGTGCCGTGGAGGGGGGCGCATTCGATGCATTCACCGCCGCTGCTTCCGCTGTACGACGACTTACGCCACGTGATGCCGGTGAGCTGTCGCCTTGTCCCCATATCGTTCCTCCATCACGCGAGCGATCAGCGTGGCTGAAGCCTCTCGGGAGAGGGCCGCGCCTTGCAGGCGAGCGTATCCGAGTGAACGCTCCCTGATCACTTGCGGGTTGGCAGTCATGCGACCGGAGTCGTAACTCTCCGAGTAGAACAAGTCAGGGTCGTCGCCGAACCTGATCAGGGTGAAGGAACCCATCACCGCGGCATGTTGCCCGACCGTGAAGGGCAGGACCTGTAGGTGCAACCAGGGACTGTTCCGAAACTCCAGCAACCGTGACAGTTGCTCCCGCATCACGTCCGGCCCGCCGACCTCCCGATGCAGCACCGCCTCGTCGAGGATGACGAGCATCGCGGGCGGCGTTTCACGGCGCAGGATTCGCTGCCGTTCCAGGCGTGCCCCCACCAGTTCGTCGAGGTGCTCCTGGTGTTCCACGCCGAGCACCGCACGCGCGTAGCGCTCGGTCTGCAACAGCCCGTAGACCAACTGGCACTGGTACGTGGAGATGAACGTCGCCCGCGCCTCCATCTCGGCGTAGGCCTGGAACCAATGGGGCAACTGGCTGCGCAGCACCAGGCCCACCAGGCGGGAGAAGACGCCGTCCGTGCCGAGTGCCGCGTCCACCCGTTCGGAGAAGTCTCTCGTGGGGACCTTCTTCGCCGTCTCGATCTGGCCCACCAGGGACGCCGTGACGAAGATGCAGCCGCCGAGCTGGGCCTGTTTGAGGCCGGCCGCCTCGCGCAGGCGGCGGAGTTCGGAGCCGTAGTAGTCCAGGGGGGACGCGCTGGGGTCGAGGTCGCGTGCGGTGACCATGTCGCCCAGAGTAACGACGCGGTCGCGTACGGGTGGGTGGAATCGGGGAAGACGGGGTGGCCGGGAGGGTCACCCGTTCGGCCCCGGCCCGGTCGCCGCGGCCCCGGGGGCGGCCCACGCTGTGAGTCCCTGACCGCACGATCAAAGGGGTGGCCATGAGCGGTGCGACAGCACCCGGCACCGGGCCCGGCACCGCGCCGCACGAGGCGCACCACAAGAACACCGCGGGCGACTCCGCCTGGGCCGCCGGCGGGACGATGTTCGCCGGTGTCCTGATGATGGTGAACGGCATCCTCGGCATCTTCGAGGGCATCGCGGGCATCGCGAAGGACGACGTCTACGAGCGCATCGGCGACTACGTCTACAAGTTCAACCTCACCACGTGGGGCTGGATCCACCTGGTCCTCGGCATCCTGGTCGCCGTGGTCGGCTGGGGCATCCTCAAGGGCGCGGGCTGGGCGAAGGCCAGCGGCGTCGCGCTGGCGGCGCTCGCCATCGTGGCGCAGTTCCTGTGGCTGCCGTACACGCCGGTCTGGGCGCTCATCTCGATCGCGATCGGCGTCTTCGTCATCTGGGCGCTGTGCAACGACCGCTCCGACGTCGCCGGGCCCTGACCCGTCCCATGGCGGCCACCGCGCGGATCACGGCCCTGCCGCCGCAGGCCCGCGCGCTGGCGCCGTTGGTCGTCCCGGCCCTGCTCGTCGGGGCCGGGGCGAGCTTTCTGCTGCTGGCGATGAGCTGGGTCGCCGAGCGGCTGCAGGTGGTCCTGTGGGAGCGGCTGCCCGACGCGCTGGGCGTATCGGGGACGTCGGCGGGGTGGATCTTCGGCATGCTCACCGTGGTGGGCCTGGCCGTGGGGCTCGTGGTGTGGAAGGTGCCGGGGCACGCGGGTCCCGACCCGGCGACGACGGGTCTGGTGGATCCGCCGCTGCCGGTGCGGCTGCTGCCCGGCATCGCGGTGGCCGTGGTCATCGGTCTCGCGGGCGGCGTGAGCCTCGGCCCGGAGAATCCGATCACCGCCATCAACATCGCGCTGGCGTACGCCCTGGGCATGAAGGCGATGCCGCGTTCGCGGGCGGCCGACTGGGTCGCGCTCGCGGCGGCCGGGACCGTCGGCGCGCTGTTCGGCACGCCGGTCGCGGCGGCGCTGATCCTCTCCGAGATCGTCATGGGCGACGACCCGCGGCCCCTGTGGGACCGGCTGTTCGCGCCGCTGGTGGCGGCCGGGGCGGGGGCGCTGACCACGGTCCTCGTGGCGCATCCGACGTTCCGTATCGACGTGCCGCCCTATCCGGGGGCACGGCTGGTCGACGTGGTCTCCGCGATGGTGATCAGCTCGGCCGCCGCGCTGGCGGGGCTGGTCGCGGTGTACGCGTTCCCGCTGTTCCACCGGGTGTTCCGGCAGCTCGGGCACCCCGTGGTGATGCTGACCGTCGGCGGCCTCGTGCTGGGGGCGCTGGGGGCGCTCGGCGGGCATCTGACGCTGTTCAAGGGCCTGGACGAGATGAAGGAGCTGACCGCGCACCCCGAGGGGCACGGCGCGGGCAACCTGCTGCTGCTCGCTGTGGTGAAGCTGGTCGCCCTCGTCGTGGCGGGGACCTGCGGGTTCCGGGGCGGACGGATCTTCCCTGCGGTCTTCGTGGGCGTCGCCCTCGGCATGCTCGCGCACGCGCTCGTCGACGCCGTGCCGCTCTCGCTGGCCATCACCTGCGCCGTGCTCGGCATCCTCCTTGCCACCACCCGGCAGGGCTGGCTGAGCCTGTTCACGGCCGCCGTCGTCGTGATGGACCTGGCGCTGCTGCCGGTGCTGTGCGTGGCGGTGCTGCCCGCGTGGCTGCTGGTCACGGGGCGCCCCGAGATGCTGATCCACGAGGAGCGCCCGGCGGGCTGAGGCAGCGGCGCCCGGCGCCCCGGACCGCCGCGTCAGTGGCCCAGGCGCTCCACCGGTACCCCCAGGGCGACGAGGCCGTCGAGGACCAGGTCGACGCCGACCGCGGCGAGCAGGAGTCCGAGGAGGCGGCCCAGGAGTTCGATCGTGGCGTGGTGGGTGCGGCGCAGGACGCGGGCCAGGACCACCACGCAGAGCAGGTCGACGACGATCACGGCGACGTACGCGCCGACGACGGTGGAGCGCCACGACCAGGAGTCGCGGGCCGCCGCCTCGATCAGTACGGCGGTCATCGCCAGGGGGCTCACGACGTACGGCATGAGCAGTTGCCGTACCCCGCTGACCAGGTCGGGGGCGTCGTCGCCGGGGCCCTCGGTGCCGAGGTGGATGCCGAGGACGAGGCCGACGGCGTAGATGAAGAAGATGATGCCGCCCGCGAGCTGCAGCGCGGGCGTGGAGATGTGGAAGAGGTCGAGCAGCCAGGGCGCGGCGATGCCGGTGGCCAGGCCGACGAGGACGGCGGCCGCCGACGAGATGAGCGCGATGCGGCGCAGCTCGGACGTCGGGTGGTTCTGCGCGAGCCCGGCGAAGGCGAGCAGCACCTTGGGCGGCCCGACGACGGAGAAGAACGTGATGAATGCGGCGGAATAGCTGAGAGCGGTCACCCGGGCATCCTGCCGGGATCCCTGCCGGATCGGGCCCAGGCGCCTCGGCCGGAGGGGGGCGGTCCCTGGCCGAGGGGGCCGGGGCCCCGGGCGGGGTGCGGGCCGTCCCGCCGCTCCCCCAGTACGCCGCCGGCCTCCGTTCAGTACGCCGCAGGCCCCCCGTTCGCCCCGACCGCGGCCGTGACCGCGCGGACGAACTCCTCGGCGCGCGCGGTCAGGGCGCCCGTGCGGTGGACCAGGGCCACGTCGGCGGACGGCACGTCCCGCAGGGGGACGAAGGCGACGCCGGGGCGCGCGTAGTACTTCTCCACGGAGGCGACCACCGGCGAGATGCCCTGGCCCGCGCCGACCAGCGTGATCAGTTCCTGGAAGGTCGCGACGGCCCGGCCCCGGCGGATCTCGCGGCCCGAGGGCGTGCGGGGCGGCACGTGGAAGTCCCACCAGTACGCGGGCGCCCCGTTCACGACGCCGAAGAACGTCTCGCCCGCCAGCTCCTCCAGGGACACGGACGTGCGCCCGGCGAGCGGGTGGCGGTCCGGCATGGCGAGCAGCCGCGGTTCGTTGATGACGACCGGGCCGACCGTCAGGTCGGGCTCCTGGACGGGCAGGCAGGTGAAGAGCACGTCGACCTCGCCCTCGCGCAGCGCGCCCAGCGGATCGCTGAACTGAACCTCCCGCATCCGCACCTCGACCCCGGGGCAGCGCTCCCGGTACGCGGCGAGGATCGGGCCCGTCAGGGTGCCCGCGCCCGCGCCGAGGAAGCCGACGTTCACCTCGCCCTCGACGCCCCGCGCCGCGTCCCTGGCGCGGGCCAGTGCCGCCTCCATCCCGGCGTGCAGCGGCGCGAGGTCCTCGTACAACCGGCGGCCCAGCGGCGAGATCCGCACGACGCGGCTGGTGCGCTCGAAGAGCGGGGCGCCGATCCTGCGCTCCAGCTTCTTCAGGGTCTGGCTGACCCGGGCCTGGGAGAGGACGAGCCGCTCGGCGGTCCGCCCGAAATGCAGCTCCTCCGCCAGCGCCAGAAAGGTCTCCAGCTCCTGCCGTTCCATCCCCGTACCCCCTGTGACCTGCATCGATAAGCCTGATCGCGGTGATCGTTGCACGGATCGCCGTTGATGCCCCGGTGTGCCCGGAGGATCTTTGAGGAGTCGGGGCGGCGAGCGCCGCACCGGACGCCTTCTCCGTACTCACCCCCTCAACCACCGGGAGACCGTGATGATTTCGCGTGCCCGCACGACCCTCGCCGCCGCCGCCACCGCCCTCGCCCTGACCGCGGGCCTCGCCGTGACCGGCGCGCAGGCCTCCTCGCCCGCCCGCCACGAGCAGCGGACAGGGGCCGCCTGGACCGCCGCCTGGGCGGCCGCGCCGCAGCGCCCCAGCGCCGGGTTCGGGCCGAACTGGTCGGAGGCCGGGTTCGACGGCCAGACCCTGCGCCAGGTGGTCCGCGTCACCGAGGGCGGCGACCGGGCCCGCATCCGGCTCTCCAACGCGTACGGCACCTCGCCGCTGCGGATCGAGGGCGCCACCCTGGCCCGCACGGCGAAGGGCGCGGCGGTCCGGAAGGGCTCGGTGCGGCGGCTCAGCTTCGGCGGGAAACGGTCCGTCACCGTTCCGGCGCACGGCCGGCTCTCCAGCGACGCGGCCGGACTGGACCTGAAGGCCTTCGAGTCCGTGACCGTCACCCTGCACCTGGCGGGCACCACCGGACCCGCCACCTTCCACGCCCAGGCCTTCGCCACCGGCTACCGCGCCCGGGGCGACCGCACCACCGCCACCGGCGCCGCCGGGTTCGGCGAGCGGACGCAGTCCTGGTACTACCTCTCGGGCGTCGACGTCGGCAGCGGCCGTAAGACAGCCGCGCGGGACGGCATCGCCCTGTTCGGCGACTCGATCACCGACGGCTTCGGCTCCACCGCCGACCGCGACCGCCGCTGGTCCGACGCGCTCGCCGAGCGGCTGTCCGCGTCCGGCGACCCGCGCCCGGTCCTCAACGCGGGCATCGGCGGCAACCTCGTCCTCAACGACTCGGCCTGGTACGGCGAGAAGAGCGCGCACCGCTTCTCCCGCGACGCCCTCGACCTGCCCGGCGTCGGCACGGTGGTCGTCCTCGAAGGCGTCAACGACATCGGCTTCAGCGAGACCGACCAGCCCACCTACAAGCCCGCGCCGACCGTCTCCGCCCGCGAACTCATCGACGGCCACCGGGCGTTGATCCGCGCGGCCCGCGCCAAGGGCGTCAGGGTCGTCGGCGCCACCCTGCTGCCGTTCGGCGGCTCCGACCACGACGGCACGCACGCGGCCGCGGTCAGCGACGCCTTCAACCACTGGGTGCGCACGTCCGGCGCGTACGACGCGTACGTCGACTTCGACAAGGCCCTCGCCGACCCGAAGGACCCCGAGCGCATCGCGCCGCGCTACGACAGCGGCGACCACCTGCACCCCAATGACGCCGGTTACCGGGCCATGGCCCGCGCGGTGGACCTGGAGACCCTGTGACGGCCACCCTCGGCACGGGCACGCGCGGGGCGGCCACCGCCCGGACGACGCCCCGCCAGAAGCTCCTCCTGACCCTGCTCCTCGGCTCCCAGTTCATGATCGCCGTGGACTTCTCCATCCTGAACGTCGCGCTGCCCGTGGTCGGCGAGGGGCTCGGCTTCCCGCTCGCCCGCCTCCAGTGGATCGCCACCGCGTTCGCGCTCACCGCGGCCGGGTTCACCCTCCTGCTCGGCCGGATCGGCGACCTGTTCGGACGCAAGCGGCTGTTCATCGGCGGGATGGCGCTGCTCGGCCTCTCCTCCGCCCTCGGCGGGCTCGCCACCGGCCCCGAGGTCCTGCTCGCCGCGCGGGTCCTCCAGGGCCTGGCGACCGCGGCGGTCACCCCGGCCGGGCTCGCCCTGCTCACCACCGCCTTCCGCGAAGGACCGCTGCGGGACCGGGCGCTCGGCCTCAACGGCGCGCTGATGTCGGCGGGCTTCACCACCGGCGCCGTCCTCGGCGGGCTGCTCACCGAACTGCTCTCCTGGCGCTGGGCGTTCCTCATCAACGTGCCGGTCGCCGCCGTGGTCGTCGCCCTCGCCCCCGCCCTGCTCACCGACTCGCGGATCGTGTGCCGCCACCGCCTGGACGTGCCGGGCGCGGTCACCGTCACCGGCGGGCTGCTCGCCCTGGTCCACGGCCTGACCCGGGCCGGCGAGAGCGGCTGGACCGACCCGGGCGCCGTCGCCGGCCTGCTCGCGGGGGCCGCCCTGCTCGTCGCCTTCGGGTACATCGAGCGGCGCTCGCCCGCGCCCCTCGTCCCGGTGCGCATCATGCGGCGCCGCACGGTCGTGTGGGGCAACGCGGCGGGCCTGATCGCCTTCGCCACGGAGACCTCGCTGGTCTTCCTCCTGACGCTCTACCTCCAGGAGGTCCTCGGCCACTCGGCGCTCGCCACCGGCCTCGCCCTCGGCGTCCTCGGCATCGGCACCGTCGTCGGCGGCACCCTCGGCGGGCGCGTGGTGAGCCGGCACGGCAGCCGCGCCGCCCTCCTCGCCGGGGGCACGGTGCAGGCCCTGGCCACGCTCTCGCTGGTGGCCCTCGGCACCTCCGGCGGCTGGCTGTACCTGCTGCTCGCGGCCACGTTCGTCGGCGGCGTCGGCAACATGGTGCTCATCGTCGGCTTCATGGTGACCGCGACGTCCGGCCTGCCCGACTCCGAACAGGGCCTGGCCACCGGGCTCGCCACGATGACCCAGCAGGTCGGCATCGCCCTGGGCATCCCGGTGATGAGCGCGGTCGCCGCGGCCCGCACGGGCACGGCGACGACGGCCGACACGGTCCTGTCCGGCGTGACGGCCGCCGTCCTGGTCAACGCGCTCCTGGTGCTGGCCGGTTCCCTGCTGGCGGCCCGGGCGCTGCGCCCCGGGCGGGCTCACTCGCTCGTGTAGGCCCGGTAGAAGACGGCAACGAACACCGCGGCCGTCAGCGCCAGGGCCATGCCCACCGACCGCAGCACGCTGGCGTCGGAGAGGCTGTACAGGAACCCGAACGCGATCCCCGCGAACGCCGCCCACGTCAGGGCGCGCAGTTCGCGGGGCAGCGTCGGTGCCAGCCGGTGCAGGGCGGCGAAGACGGCCCCGGCGACCAGTCCGGCGACGACCCCGAACAGGACGTTGCCGGTGGTGATCGGGCCGCCGTCGCGCCGGATGGCGCAGGCCCACAGGCCGTAGACGACGGCGAGGAGCACGGGGCCCGCCCAGCGGGCGGTCGCGCCGGCCCGGGCGGCGGGCACGGAGTAGACGGGTGCGGCGTGTGCCATGACGGTTCCTTCCGTGGGGGACACGAGGGACACAGCGGTACGTCAGCGGGTCGGTGGATGCGGGGGCGCGGCGGGGCGCGTCCGCGGGGTCAGTGGTGGTTCGGGTCGCCGCACGGGTCCTGGTGGCAGTCGCGGTCGCGCCACTGCGGGCACGGGTCCGCCGTCGCGCAGCCCGGCACGTGCCGCCCGCCGGTGTCGACGTAGACCGCGCTCACCCAGCCGCGCACGCCCACCAGCCAGTACCAGGACGGATTGCCGAACACCGGGCTGCCGTGGGCGGCGCACTCGATGCGGTCCTTGCTGCCGTACGGCAGTTTCGCCACGATCGCGGCCCCGGTGCTCGGCGCGTCCCTGACCTTGAGGTCGGGGCCGGAGACGACGGTGGCCCAGATGACGTCGTCGTGGTGTGCGGGGGCTGCCGCTGTCGCGGCGGCGGCGTTTCCCGCGGTCAGCACGGCCGCGGCGGCCACCGCCCCCAGGCTCAGAGCGATTCGCATGATCGGCCTCCTCGCCCCCTCATCCAGGAAACACCCGTTGGGCCCAGCGCTCCACCGGAGCGGGATCCGGACGGGATCCAGACGGGATCCGGACGGGATCCGGACGGGAATCGCGATGAGATTTCGTGTCGGGCGGGGTCTGCCCTCGTGACGGGATTCCCCGGAAAATTCCCCGGAATCCGCCCGCGCAGGGCGGACGGAGAGGGCGGACGGACATGAGCGACAGGGCCATCGAGACCGCGGGTCTGGTCAAGACCTTCGGCGACAACCGCGCGGTCGACGGCATCGACCTCGTCGTCCCGGCCGGCACGGTCTACGGCGTGCTGGGACCGAACGGCGCGGGCAAGACCACCGCCGTCAAGATGCTCGCCACGCTGCTGCGCCCCGACGGCGGCGAGGCCCACGTCTTCGGCCACGACGTGGTGCGCGAGGCGGACGCGGTCCGCGGCCGGGTCAGCCTCACCGGGCAGTACGCGTCCGTCGACGAGGACCTGACCGGCACGGAGAACCTGGTGCTGCTCGGCCGCCTCACCGGCCACGGCAGGAAGGCGGCGCGCGAGCGCGCGGGCCAGCTCCTGGAGGCCTTCGGCCTGACGGAGGCGGCCGGGCGGCAGGTGAAGAACTACTCGGGCGGCATGCGGCGCCGCATCGACATCGCCGCGTCCATCCTCAACACCCCCGACCTGCTCTTCCTGGACGAGCCGACGACGGGCCTGGACCCGCGCAGCCGCAACCAGGTCTGGGACATCGTGCGCGCGGTCGTCGGCCACGGCACGACGGTCCTGCTCACCACCCAGTACCTGGACGAGGCCGACCAGTTGGCGGCCCGGATCGCCGTCATCGACCGGGGCAAGGTCATCGCCGAGGGCACCAAGGGCGAGCTGAAGGCGTCCGTCGGCGCGGGCTCGGTGCACGTACGGCTGCGGGACGCGGCCCGGCGCGAGGAGGCCGCGCGGCTGCTCGGCACGGTGCTCGACGCCGAGGTGCAGCCCGACCCGGACCCGGTGGCGCTGACCGCCCGGGTCGACGGCCACGGCGGGCGGGGTGCCGCCGAGCAGGCCTCGCGGGCCCTGGCCGAACTGGCCCGCGCCGGCATCACCGTCGACAACTTCGCGCTCGGCCAGCCCAGCCTCGACGAGGTCTTCCTCGCCCTGACCGGCACGGACGCCGCCCACCGCGCCCCCGACACCGACCTCGGCGACGCCCGCAAGGAAGAGGCCACGGCATGAGCACCGTCACCGCCCCCGAGACCCAGGACCTGGCGCCCGTGCGGGCCGAGTCCCTCGCCGAGCTCCTCGTCGCCACCGAGCGCCCGCCCCGGCCGACCGCGCTCTCCGCCTGCCTCACCTTCGGCTGGCGCGCCATCCTCAAGATCAAGCACGTGCCGGAGCAGCTCTTCGACGTCACGGCGTTCCCGATCATGATGGTGCTGATGTACACGTACCTGTTCGGCGGGGCGCTCGCCGGATCGCCGCGCGAGTACATCCAGTACCTGCTGCCGGGCATCCTCGTGATGTCCGTCGTCATGATCACGATGTACACCGGCGTCTCGGTCAACACCGACATCGAGAAGGGCGTCTTCGACCGGTTCCGCACGCTGCCCATCTGGCGGCCCTCGACGATGGTCGGCTATCTCCTGGGCGACGCGCTGCGCTACGCCATCGCCTCCGTGGTGATCCTGGCCGTCGGCCTGATCATGGGCTACCGCCCGCACGGCGGGCCGCTGGGCGTCATCGCCGGGATCGCGGTGCTGCTCGTCTTCTCCTTCGCCTTCTCCTGGATCTGGACGATGTTCGGGCTGCTGCTGCGCACCGAGAAGTCGGTGATGGGCGTCAGCATGATGGTGATCTTCCCGCTGACGTTCCTCAGCGACATCTTCGTGAAGCCCGAGACGATGCCGGGCTGGCTGCAGGCCTTCGTCAACAACAACCCCATCACCCACGTCTCCTCGGCGGTCCGCGCCCTGATGGACGGCACCTCGCCCGCGTCGGCGCTGCTGTGGACGTTCGGCTGGGTGCTGCTCCTGCTGGCGGTGTTCGGTCCGGTGACGATGCGTCTGTACAACCGCAAGTAGCCCGGCGCGGCGGCGGACGCCGTTGCCCCATATGCAGTCGCCCCGGTCGCGCGCCGCGCGGGCGGGGCCTTGCCTTGGAGGCGTGCCGAAAAGCGTCCGCCGTGAAGCCGGGGCCTCCCGCGCCCGGTCCGTCCTGTCCGCCGTGCTGCTCGTCCTCACCTGCCTCCTGGTCCCGCTCGGCACGCTCGCGATCTGGGCGAAGTACGAGATCGGGGACCGGGACAGCTACGTCGCGACGATGGCCCCGCTGGCCGCCGACCCCGCGGTGCGCTCGGCGGTCGCCGACGCGGTGACCGACTCCGTGATGAAGGAGATCGACGTGGGCCCGCTGCAGGGCACCGTCGAGTCGTTCGTCCGCGACGCGGTCCGCTCGTTCACCGAGACCGGCGCGTACAAGACGGCCTGGAAGGCGGCGAACCGGGCGACGCACGACGCCGTGCAGTCCGCCCTGGACGAGGGCGGGGACAGCGAGGTCACCATCGACCTCGCGCCCATCACCGAGCAGATCAAGCAGCAACTGACCGACGACGGCGTGCCGTTCGCCTCCAGGATCCCCGTCAAGCACACCGAGATCACCATCCTGGACTCCAAGGACCTCGGCGTGCTGGCCAAGAGCTTCCACGCGCTGCAGGTCGCCGGGGTCTGGCCCGCGGTGGCGGCCGCCGTGTGCGCCGTCGGGGGCGTCCTGCTCGCCGTCCGCCGCCGCCGGGCGGCGCTCGCCTGCGCGCTCGGGGTGGCGCTCGGCGCCGGGGTCCTCGCGGTCCTGGTCGCGATCGGCCGCTCGCTGACCCTCGACGACCTGCCCGCCGACATCTCCGCCGACGCGGTGGGCGCGGTGTACGACGCGCTGACCGAGACCCTGCGGGTGACGGCGTGGATCCTGATCGGCGCGGGCCTGCTGGTCGCCCTCGCCCTCTGGCTGGGCCCCCGCCTGCGCCGGAGCCGGCCCCCGGCCCGGTCCGCGGGGTAGCCGCGGGCAACCCCCGTCCGGCGCGTCCCGTCCTTGGGGGAGGATGCGGACAGCGGGACGGGAGAGCCCGTCGACGACGGGAGGCACGGACCGTGAACGGCGCCGACAGCGCGGACCGGGTGGCCTTCGCCGCCGCCGAGGACGACGGGGACGGGCCGGCACCGCGGCGGGCGGGGCGCGCCGCCGCGTGGGGGGCCGGGCTGCTGCTCGCCGGGGTCAGCACCGTCCTCGGCTTCCGCGTGGCCGACTCCGACGGCCGCACGCCCGTCCCGCAGCTGCTCGCCTTCCTGCCGTGGCTGCTCGTGCCCGCCGCCGCGGGCCTGCTGATGGCGCTGCTCGGGCGCTGGCGCCTCGGCATGCTGTGGGGCGTCCTCGTCCTGGGCCTGATCGCCTGGTACGTCCAGCCGTACGGCACCACGGACGCGCCGCGCGGCCCCGCGGTCGCCGAGCTGCGCGTCCTCACGTCCAACGTCGAGTTCGGGCAGGGCACCCGGGGCCTGCTCGACGCGGTCCGCGCGGAGCGGCCCGACCTGCTGTTCGTCGAGGAGTGCGACCACGGCTGCGCCGCGCTGCTGCGCGCGGAGCTGCCGCGCGCCGACTACCCCTACCGCGCGGCGTTCGACGCGACCGGCGCCGAGGGGTCCGTCATCCTCGCCAAGGTCCCGCTGAAGAGCGCGCCCGGCATCGACGCCACGCTCGGCATGCCCGGCGCGGTGGCCGACGTGCGGGGCCGCCCCGTGCGCGTCCAACTCGCCCACCCCATGCCGCCGATGCCCCGCGAGGTCGGCCTGTGGCGTTCCGAGCTGCGGAGCATCCGGGACTACGCGGCCGCGGGCGACGGGCGGCCCACGATCGTCGCCGGGGACTTCAACGCCACCCAGGACCACGCCGCGTTCCGCTCGGTCCTGGACACCGGGCTGCGCGACGCGGCCAGGCTCGCCGGGTCCTCGCGCGCGCCGAGCTGGCCCGCCGCCGCGCCCGCCCCGCTCGGCGCGCAGATCGACCACGTCCTCGCCACCCCGGACTTCTCGGCCCGCGACGCCCGCTTCCTGGACATCGGCGACACCGACCACCGGGCCCTCGCCGTCACCCTGACCCTGCACGAACCTGTCACGGAGCGTTGATCCGGCGACCCGGGCGCGTCATACAAAGCGCCGATAATGGGCGTATGCCCCGAGAGACCCGTCCCGCCCGTCCGGCCCCGCAGATCCCGCTGGCCCCGCCCGACTGGCTGGTCAGGTCCCTCAAACCGCAGTCCGCCCCCGTCCCGTGGGCGGCCGCGGCCCGCGCGTCCCTGGCGATGTCGCTGCCGCTGGCCGTCGGCATCCTCGCGGACCGGCCCGCGTACGGCGCGCTCGCCGCGATGGGCGCCCTGTCCGGCGTCATCGGCGACACCGCCGACGCCTACCGCATGCGGATCCTCAACATCGCGGTGCCGCAGCTCTTCGGCGCCCTCGGCGTCACCCTCGGCACGCTCGTCTTCGGCCACGGCTGGGTGGCCGTCGGCGCGGTCACCCTCGTCGCGCTGGTCTCCGGGATGATGTCGACGATCGGCGCCGTCGCCTCCGTGTCCGGGCTGCTCCTGCTGCTGAACTGCGTGGTCGGCGCCGGACTCCCGATGCCCGGCCAGTGGTGGCTGGCCCCGCTCCTGATGACCGGCGGCGGACTCCTCGTCCTCGCGCTCGGGCTGCTCGCCTGGCCGCTGCGCTCCGGCGTCCCCGAACGCGCCGCGGTCGCCGCCTCCTACCGCTCGGTGGCCGCGCTCCTGGACGCGGCGGGCACCGACGGCTACGACGAGGCCCGCACCGCCGTGACCGCCTCCCTCAACCAGAGCTACGACCTGGTCCTCGCCCGGCGCACCCGCGACCACGGCCGCAATCCGGAACTGGTCCGCCTGGTGGCCCAGTTGAACGCGCTCACCCCCGTCGTCGAGGCCGCCCCGGCCGCCGACCAGGCCGCCCGGCACGCGTGCGTGCGCCTGCCCGGCGAGGTGCCCGACGCGGTCCGCGCGCTCGCCGACGCGGTGGAGCGCGGCGCGACCGCCCACCACGGCGGCGACGCCCCCGCCGCGCGCGCCGCCTCCCGCATCCCCGAACCCCAGGACCACGCCGCCCGCGCCCTGGACCACGCCGTGCTGCACGCGGCGGAGACGCTGGCCGACCCCGACCCGCTCGGCGTCATCGACACCGACGACCGGCTCGGCCGCCCCGCCGCCCTGCGCGTGCGGGTGCGCCGCGCCGCGCGCAACGTCGTCCTGTCCGGCGCCTCCTGGCGCTACGGCCTGCGCCTGGCCCTGTGCATCGGCATCGCCCAGGCCCTGGTGTCGCTGGTCGACGTGCCCCGCTCCTACTGGGTGGCGCTGACCGTCACCTTCGTCCTCAAGCCCGACTTCGGCTCGGTCTTCTCCCGCGCCGTGCTGCGCGCCATCGGCACCGCCGCGGGCCTGGTCGTCGCGGCCGCGGTGCTCACCGAGGTGCCGCACGGCTGGTGGGACGTGCCGGTGATGATGCTGCTCGCCCCGCTCATCCCGGCGCTCACCACCCGCGGCTACGGCTACCAGACGGCGGCCATCACCCCGGTGATCCTGCTCCTGTCCGACCTGCTCAACCACCAGGGGCTCGGCCTCGTCGTGCCGCGCCTGGTCGACAGCCTGATCGGCTGCGGGATCGCGCTGGTGGCCGGCTATCTGCTCTGGCCGGAGAGCTGGGGCACCCGGATCGGCGACCGGCTCGCCGACGCGGTCGCGGACACGGCGCGGTACGTGGAGTGCGCGTTCGGCGCCGACGGCGATCCCGCGGCCCGCGCGCGGATGCGCCGCGGGCTCTACCGCGACCTGTCGGTCATCCGCTCGGAGTTCCAGCGGGCCCTGACCGAGCCGCCGCCCACCGGCACGCGCGCCGCCGCCTGGTGGCCGCTGGTCGTCGCCGTCGAACGCATCCTGGACGCCACGACGGCCGCCCGGGTCCGCATCCGGCACGGAGCGGACGCCCCCGCCCCGGCCGAGGTGGCCGAAGTGGCCCACGAACTCGCGGAGTTGTCCCAGGGCCTGCGCGCCTCCGACACCCTGGAGGAGGTCCGCACGACGTTCACCCCGCCCGCCGGGAACAGTGTCCTGGAACCCCTCCGCCAGGAGGTCGCGGCCGCACGGGCGATCGCCTCCCCCGCCCCGGCGAGGGGCGCGGGCACCGCGCGCTAGCGGACGCGGGGCGCGCACCGTCGCGCACGACGACGCGGGGAACCGCGCGACCGGCCGAAGCCCGTCGCGCGGTTCCCCGCGTCACCTCAGGAGCGTTCGCGGTCCCGCGCTCAGCGGTCCGCGTTCACCTTGTGGAGGGCCTTCGCGAGGCCGTTGGCCCACAGCTGGTCGACCTTCGACCGCTCCGCGGAGTCCGGCTGCGCGTTCGTGCAGGAGGGGCCGGGGCCGCCGCCCGACATCAGCTGCGTGCACGGCCCGTCGTAGGTGTCCGGAAGACCGAGCACGTGACCGGTCTCGTGCGTGGTCACGCGCGTCGAGTCGTACTCCTGGTTCTGCGCGTAGTCCAGGAAGACGTATCCGCTGCCGTGCCCGTCCGTGCTCGCGTACGAGCCGCGCGCGTCGTTGCCCTCGCGGTACTCGAAGCTCGCGCCGGAGCTGCCTTCCTGGAGCTTCACGTTCGACACGGCGCCGTTCCAGATCGACGTCGAGTTGGCTATCTGCTGCGCGAAGGTGGGGGCTCCGGACGCGTCGTAGGTGACGGTCACGGACTTCGCGCCGGGGTTGGCCGCACGCTTCTCGGCGACCGCCTTCACGACGGCCTCGAAGAACGCCTTGTTCGCCTTGGCCTCCTGGGCCGAGCCCTGGTAACGGGCCCAGGAGGCGGCGGTGCTGCGGGCGGCGGAGGAGTCGGTCCCGGCCGGGGCGGCCGTGGCCGAGGTCGCGCCGAGACCGGCGACGGTGAGACCGAGGACGGCGACGACAGAAAGGTGACGCTTGTTCATGTGTGGGGGGCTCCCTACTCGTTCCACGCGACCGATGGGGCGGTCGATGAAAGGTGAACGGTTCGGTGCATGTGAGTGTCGGGGAGCGTGGGGCGCATGGGAATGATGGCAACTCGCGATAGCCCGGGGCTATCACCCGGTCCCGGCCTGCCCAGAACGGCTGGTTCTCGGGGGGTTTGGGTGTCTGGTGCGGTGGCCGTGGCGCCTCTACGCTCGTGGTCCATGGAGCTCGAGGTCAGGCACCTCCGCGCGCTGTGCGCCATCGCCGACAGCGGCAGCCTGCACAAGGCCGCTCGCCAGCTCGGCATGAGCCAGCCGTCGTTGACCACCCAGCTGCGGCGCATCGAGCACGCGCTCGGCGGCCAGCTCTTCTCCCGCGAGCGCACCGGCTGCCGCCCGACCCAGCTCGGCCGGGTCGTGCTCAGCCGCGCCCGCCCCCTCGTCACCGAGATGCGCGCCCTGGTCGCCGAGACCAAGGCGGCCGCCGCCCGCACCGACGAGGGCCCGCAACTGCGCATCGGCTCCACCGCGAGCCGCGCGATACCGGGCTGGCTGCGCCGGCTGCGGGTCCGCCTGCCCGGCACCGAGATGTCCCTCCAGATGGACGTGTCCGCGAACGCGCTGCTGCGCATGGTGGCGACCGGACAGCTCGACACCGCCTTCGTGCACGAGGTGGAGGGCTGCCCGCTGCGGATGCCGGAGAGCCTGCGAAGACGGGTGCTCCTCGACCGCGAACCCCAGTTCGTCTCCCTCGCCGCGGACCACCCGGCCGCGCGCCACCCCGTCGTACGCCTCTCCGACCTCGCCGAGGACCGCTGGATGGTCGACCCGACCGTCGACGGGGAATGGGACGGCCTGCGCCGCGTCCTGACCGCGGCCGGCCTCGACCCCCGTGTCCTGCACGGCGATTACCTCACCGCGTCCTCCCTCGTCGCGACCGGCGAGGTCGTCACCCTCTGCCAGCCCACCTCGCTCGGCCGCACCGACATGTCCGTGCGGCCCCTGTACGGCGACCCGCTGGGCGTGCGCCTCATGGTGGTGGCGCGCACCGAGGAGGAGATCGACGCGGTGTACGGCGAGCTCGAGGCCTCCTACTGGGAGGCGGCCCGCCAGGCGACCGCCTATACGGAGTGGCTGCTGCGGGCCGGCGAGTCGCGCGCCACCCCCGGCGGGACCTTGGTCCCGGCCAGCCGGTGACCTTCGGTAAAACACCCTCTGACCTGCGGTTTTGACCGTGTTGCGGTACTGGGTCACGGCCTGCGGCCACTTGTTACATTCCCTACGGATGACGCACACATGACGCCCGTAGCTTCATATCCGTCGCCACCGCAAAGGGGCACAAACACGGACAGCTCGATCAGTCGCCACGAGGGAAGTCACCACCATGCGCGCCACCCGCCGTACCTTCCGTACCGCCGCCATCGCCACCGGAGCCATCGCCGCGCTCGCCGTCCCCGCGACGGCCGCGTTCGCCGCGGACGCACCGTCGACCCCGCACGGCCAGGTCGCGCAGGACGACCAGACCGGCACCCAGGACCAGACCGGCAAGGACCAGGGTCAGGACAAGACCAACCCGGACGGGAACAAGAAGGACGAGACCGGGAAGGACGAGTCGGGCAAGGACCAGGGCCAGGACAAGTCCAAGGACGAGACCGGCAAGGACGAGACGGGCAAGGACAAGGACAAGGACAAGCCCGTTCCCGGCAGCTGGGAGTCGCTGGGCACCAAGGACCTCGGCAAGGGCTGGACCGCGAAGGTCGACGTCAACGGCTCCGCCCGCACCGCCAAGGCCACCATCTCGCTGAACGGCAAGGCCAAGGGCTCGCTGTCCGCGTACATCAACTCCGCGTCCACCAAGATCGACGGCAACACCTTCACGCTCTCGGCCGACGGTTCGGTCACCGCCAAGCTGGTGGACAAGGACAAGGACAAGCCCGTCCCCGGCGGCTGGGAGTCCCTGGGCACCAAGGACCTCGGCAAGGGCTGGACCGCGAAGGTCGACGTCAACGCCTCCGCCCGCACCGCCAAGGCCACCATCTCCCTGAACGGCAAGGCCAAGGGCTCGCTGACCGCGTACATCAACTCCGCGACCACGAAGATCGACGGCAACACCTTCACGCTCTCGGCCGACGGCACCATCTCCATGACGGGCGGCAAGCCGACCCCGCCGAAGCCGCAGCCCCAGAAGCGCACCTTCGTCCGCGAGTACCACAACCTGGGCGGCACCGGCTTCGACGCGAAGGTCTACAAGGTCAGGACGGGCTACGAGGCCGACCTGATCGCCCGGTCCAAGGACAGCGGCAAGAAGACCGTCTGGGACACCCTGCAGCAGTCCGGCAGCAAGGCCGCGTACGGCGAGCACAACGGCGCGCACTTCGTGCTCAACCCGGACGGCACCATGAAGGGCTGGGTCGACGGCAGGACCCACGGCACCACCCACACCACCCACACCACCACGCCGCGCAACGACTCCCACCAGGTCGTCCCCCGGGGCGGCGTGAAGGCCGGCGCCGACGGTGTCACGAACACCTCGGACGACGCCCCGCTGATCGCCGCGGGCGGCGGCATGGCGGCGCTCGGCGCGGCGGGCCTCGGCTTCGCGCTGTACCGCCGCAAGCAGAACGTCTGACCGGCACCGGACAGGACCGGCCACCCGGTCGGCACCGGCAGGACGTGAGAAGGACGTGAAAAGGGGCACCCCGCACCGCGCGGGGTGCCCCTTCGCCGTGTCCGGAGCCGGGTGCGGTTCAGACGCCGATGTCGCGGCCGTCCTTGCGCCACACGGCGACGACCGACGGCCGGACGATCTTGCCGGGACCGTCGGGCCAGGCGCTCGCGGGCTTCTCGACGGAGGCCCCGTCGACCTCGCCGGGGTGCTGCACGGCGACGACCACGCGCCGGTCCTGGACCAGCGGGCCGCAGGTCTCCGCGCCGTTCGGCATGGTCAGGAACTGCTTGAGCTCACCGCGCCGGTCGCCGCGCGTGGCGACGCCGAACAGGCCGTCGTGCGAGCCGAGTTGGTTGCCGTCCGTGGAGATCCACAGATTCCCGTGCGGGTCGAAGGCGACGTTGTCCGGGCAGGAGATCGGCGAGACCCGCTCCTTGGGGAAGCCCGCGAAGTACGTCGAGGGGTCCTCCGGGTCACCGGCCACCAGGAAGAGCGACCAGGCGAACGTCGTCGCCTCGGCCCGGCCGCGCCGCTCGGTCAGCTCCAGGATCTGCCCGTGCTTGTTGAGGTTGCGCGGGTTGGCCTCGTCGGCGCCCGCCTTGCCCGCCTTGCCGCGGTCGGAGTTGTTGGTGAGCGCGACGTAGACCTTGCCGGTGTGCGGCGAGGGCTCGATGTCCTCGGGCCGGTCCATCTTGGTCGCGCCGACCTTGTCGCCGGCGAGCCGGGTGAAGACGTAGACCTCCTCGGCGGTCATGCCGTCGACGTGCGAGACGGCCTTGCCGCCGGGACCCGCGGTGGCCAGCGGGATCCACTCGCCGCCGCCGTCGAACTCGCCGTCGGCGGGCAGCTTGCCGGTGCCGTCGATCTCGCCGGCCGGGGAGTCGCCGGTCAGCCGGGCGACGTAGAGGGTGCCCTCGTCCAGCAGGCCGAGGTTGTGCTCGTGCGCGGCCCGCGAGGTGCCCTTGGCCATCCGCTTGCTGCCGACGAACTTGTAGAAGTAGTCGAACTTCTCGTCGTCGCCCATGTACACCACCGGGCGCCCGTCGTGCGTCAGCCGCGGCTGCGCCGCCTCGTGCTTGAAGCGGCCGAGCGCGGTGCGCTTGCGCGGGGTGGACTCCGGGTCGTACGGGTCCAGTTCGACGACCCAGCCGAAGCGGTTGGCCTCGTTGGGCTCCTGGGCCAGGTCGAAGCGGCGGTCGAACCGCTCCCACTTGCGCTCGGAGGCGGCGCCGGTGACGCCGTAGCGCTTGAGCCGCGCGGCGACGGCCGGGTCGGTGACCTTCTCCGCGTTGGCGAAGTACTGGTTGAAGTTCTCCTCGCCGTGCAGCGTCGTGCCCCACGGGGTGGTGCCGCCCGAGCAGTTGTTGAGGGTGCCGAGGACGGTGGTGCCGCGCGGATCGGCCTGGGTGCGCACCAGGTCGCTGCCCGCGACCGGGCCGGACAGGCGGAAGCGGGAGGTCGCGGTCAGGCGCCGGTTGAGCTGGTGCCGGGCGACCGCGCGCAGCTCGCCGCTGCGCCGCTCGCCCTCCACCACGACGACGGACAGGCCGTGCGCGGCCCAGGCGATCTCCACCTGCTCGCGGGTCGGGTTCGCGGGGTCGTACCCCTGGAACATCAGGATCTCGTCCGTGTACTCGTGGTTGGCGACCAGGACCTGGCGGCCCGGCTCCCGGCGCAGCGGCAGCAGGCTGAGGAAGTCGTTGTTGTAACCGAACTGCCCGGCCTGCGCCTTGGCGCTCTGCCGGTCGGCGTCGAAGGCGGGCGCGCCGCGCAGGATGGGCTCGCCCCAGCGGATGACGACGTTCTGCGCGTACCCGGCGGGGATCGTGACGGTGTCGGCGGTGTTCGGCGCGACGGGCGCGAACCGCAGGCCGCGCGCTCCCTCGCCCCGGTGTCCGCCGGTCCGCCCGGCGGGCGTGGCGGCGGCGGCCTCCGGGGCCGCGGGGCCGGCGAGGACGGCACCGCCCGCCGCGGTCGCCACGGTGACGACGGCGGCGGCGCGCATCAGGGAACGGCGGCTGAGCGCACCGGCGATGACGTCGCCGACGTACGCGTTGTCGCTGGTGTTGGGCACCTCGCCGAAGCAGGCGTCACCACAGCGGAAGCGGCAGGTCAGGGCGGAACGGCCGCCGCTCCCCTGATGAGAGGTGACGAGCGGGAGCAGCTGGGGCACGGGTCCTCCGTCGTTGTGGCGTGCGCGTGGACGTGGCTTGATTCCGCCGTGAGGCTAGGGGCGGGTTCGGGCAGGGCGACGGCCTGCGGGTGAACGGAGGGTGAATCCGTGGCGCCCGGAAGGGAGTTGCGGCGAGGGTGTCCGGTGAGGATCCGGTGGTGGCGCGGGGCACGGAACCGCGCGCGCGGCCGGGGGCGTGGTGCGGGCGGGTGACGGAGGGCGACCCTGCCCAAGATCGCGTACGGCGGCGGCTAACCTTACGTGTCCGCCCTGGCCAGGGATTTTCGGGAATCAACTCACGCGAAGGGTTGCGCACATGGGCATTCTGAACCGCCTGCGGAACGCGTTCGGACGGTCACGCAAGGAGAGCGTTCCGGAGGCACGGGAGCCCGAGCGCGAGACGTCTGCGACTGCGCCGGAACCGGATGCGGCACGGGTCCCCGAGGTCCGGGACCCCGAGCCCCCGGCCTCGGCGAAGGTCCCGGCGCCCTCCCCGGAGCCGACCCCGCCCCCCAAGGCCACGCTCCCCTCCCCCAGCCCGGAACCGTCCCCCTCCACGGTGGACGACCTGGTGGCAGCGGCCTTCGACAACGTAACGGTCCCCCACCCCACCACCCCGAAGCCGGACACACCCACCCAGACGCCCCCCACACCCGAGCCCAAGGCCGAGCCCCCCACCAAGACAGCCCCCGAGGCCGAGCCCCCCACCAAGGCAAAGCCCGCAGCCGAGGCCCCCGCCCCGACCAAGGCGCAGCCCGCAGCCGAAGCCCCCGCCAAGGCCAAGACGAAGCCGGCGGCCGAAACCCCCGCCAAGGCGGCCCCCGAGGCCGAGGCCCCCGCCAAGGCAGAGCCCGCAACCGAGGCCCCCGCCCCGGCCAAGGCCCAGCCCGCAGCCGAAGCCCCCGCCCCCGCCCCCGCCAAGGCGCAGCCCAAGCCCCCCGCCGAGGCAGAGCCCGAGGCCGAGGTTCCCGCTGTGGGCAAACGTCCCGCAGGGCGGGACGGGTGGGCACAGCCCCCGGTGCCGGGCAACGATGAAGAGGGCGCCCAGAAGCCCGAGCCGAAGGCTGAGGCCAGCACCAAGGACAAGCCCGCGCCGAAGGCTGAGGCCAGCACCAAGGACAAGCCCGCGCCGAAGGCCGAGGCCAGCGCCAAGGGCGAGCCCGCGCCGAAGGCCGAGGCCGGCGCCAAGGGCGAGCCCGCGCCGAAGAGTGGCGGGAAGGGGAACGCGACCCCCGCCGTCCCCGCAGCCCGCATCCGCTCCAAAGCCCCGGGGCTAGCCCCCGCGTACAAGGCCGCGGCCACCGCCCTCAAGAAGAACGACCTCACCGGAACCCGAGCCCAGGTCTACCTGGTCCTCGACCGCTCCGGCTCCATGCGCCCGTACTACAAGGACGGCTCCGCCCAGAGCCTCGCCGAGCAGGTCCTCGCCCTGTCCGCGCACACGGACCCCGAGGCCACCGTGCACGTCGTCTTCTTCTCCACGGAGATCGACGGCACCGGCACGCTCACCCTCACCGAGCACGAGAACCGCGTCGACGAGCTGCACGCCGCCGCGGGCCGCATGGGCCGCACCAGCTACCACCGCGCGATCGAAGAGGTCGTGGCCCACTACGAGAAGTCGGAGCACCGCGGCGAGCCCGCCCTCGTGGTCTTCCAGACGGACGGCGCCCCCGACACGAAGGGCGTGGCGACCCAGGCCCTGAAGGACGCGGCCGCCCACCCCCTCTTCTTCCAGTTCGTCGCGTTCGGCGAGCACGACGCGAAGGCGTTCGACTACCTCCGCAGGCTGACCGCGGACAACGCCGGCTTCTTCCACGCGGGCCCCGCCCCGCGCGAGCTCACCGACAAGGAGCTCTACGAGGGCCTGCTGGCGTCCTGGCGCCCGTAGCCAGCCCCCACGCACGACGACCTCCTCGGGGGGCGGCCCCGGAAGCCCCGGGTCCGCCCCCTGATATCGATGTGAGTCGATCTTGATCCGGCCGTTAGGATTTCGACCATGGCGGCCACTGGATCCGAGAAGCAGGGAGCGGACGAGAACGCGAAGGCGTTCTACGTCTCGACCCCCATCTACTACGTAAACGACGCTCCTCACCTGGGCCACGCCTACACGACCGTTGCAGGGGACGTGCTCACGCGCTGGCACCGTCAGCGCGGCGAGAAGGTGTGGTACCTCACCGGCACGGACGAGCACGGTCAGAAGATCATGCGCACGGCCGAGGCGAACGGGGTCACTCCCCAGGCCTGGTGCGACAAGCTCGTCACCGAGGCCTGGAAGCCCCTCTGGGAGCACCTGAACATCGCGAACGACGACTTCATCCGCACCACGGAGAAGCGTCACACCGACCGCGTGCAGGAGTTCGTCCAGGATCTCTACGACAAGGGCGAGATCTACAAGGGCGGCTACGAGGGCCCGTACTGCGTGGGCTGCGAGGAGTACAAGCTCCCCGGCGACCTCGTCGACGGCGAGGGCGACTTCGAGGGGCAGAAGCTCTGCCCCATCCACAAGAAGCCGGTGGAGCTCCTCAAGGAGGAGAACTACTTCTTCAAGCTCAGCGAGTACGGCGACAAGCTCCTCGCCCTCTACGAGGCGAACCCGGGCTTCATCCAGCCCGAGTCCGCGCGCAACGAGGTCGTGAACTTCGTCAAGCAGGGCCTCCAGGACCTCTCGATCTCCCGGTCGACGTTCGACTGGGGCGTGAAGGTCCCCTGGGACGACAAGCACGTCATCTACGTCTGGGTCGACGCCCTCCTGAACTACGCCACGGCCGTCGGCTACGGCGCGAACCAGGAGAAGTTCGACGCGACGTTCCCGGCGAACGTGCACCTGGTCGGCAAGGACATCCTCCGTTTCCACGCGGTCATCTGGCCCGCGATGCTGCTGGCGCAGGGCCTGCCGGTCCCCGGCAGGGTCGCGGCCAACGGCTGGCTGATGGTCGGCGGCGAGAAGATGTCCAAGTCGAACCTGACCGGCATCAAGCCGCAGGACCTCACGTCCCACTTCGGCGTGGACGCGTACCGCTGGTACTTCCTGCGCGCCATCGCGTTCGGCAGCGACGGCTCGTTCTCCTGGGAGGACTTCACCGCCCGCTACACCTCCGAGCTCGCCAACGACTACGGCAACCTCGCCTCGCGCGTGGCCGCCATGGTCGGCAAGTACTTCGGCGGCGAGCTGCCCGCGGCCACCGCGGCGGGCGAGGCCGAGCAGGCCGTCCAGGAGGGCCTGGCCAAGGCCGTCGCCGAGGCCGACCGGCTGATCGGCGAGGAGCTGGACTTCCAGGGCGGCATCCTGGCGATCTTCGACTTCGTGAAGCAGGTCAACGGCTACATCACGGAGCAGGAGCCGTGGAAGGTGGCCAAGGACGACAGCCCGGAGGGCAAGGCCCGCCTGGCGACGATCCTCTACACCGCCGCCGAGTCGCTGCGCGCGGTCGCCGTCCTGCTGAACCCGGTCATGCCGGAGACCTCCCAGAAGCTCTGGGACTCCCTCGGCGCGGAGCCCCTCCTCGGCGCGCTCGCCGACCAGGAGCTCCTGACCGCCGCCGCGTGGGGCACCCTGCCCGCGGGCGCGACGGTCACCAAGGGCGCGGTGCTGTTCCCGCGCCTGGAGGAGAAGCCCGCCGCGTAACGGCACCCGCCGCGCGGACACGTCCCGCCGCACCCCGGAACACCCGGGGCGCGGCGGGACGTTCGCGTGCGGGCCGGGCGCGGGGTCAGCCGTCGGGCGCGAGGTGCAGGCGTCCGGCGATCACGGCGCGGGCGACGTGCAGCAGCGGCAGGTCCGCGCGCCAGGCGTACGCGCGCAGGCGCACCAGCGCCTCGTCGATGCCGACCTCGACGCCGACGCCGACGCCGAGCTGGACGGTGAGGATGCCGGCCGCCTGGTGGACGGCCGCCCGGTGCAGGTCCCGGCCCTGGTTCCCGGCGTCCAGCGCCCGCACGGGCGTGTGCAGCACGAGGTCGAGGGCGACCCGGGAGAACCGGGCGAGGTCCTGGCGCTGGTCGGCGGGGAAGGGCGCGGGGGCGGCCAGGGACCCGGTCACGACGCCGACGGTGGCGAGGCCCAGGAGCAGCGGCACGGCGATGACGGCGCCGGCGGGCAGCGCGCGGGCCGCGGGGGAGAAGAGCGGCCACCGCTCCGCGGGCGTGCTGGTCAGGTCGCCCGCGACGACGGTGAGCCGGGTTCGCGCGGCGTCCGGGGTGGGCCCCTCGCCGACGGTGAACTGGAGGTCGTCCAGGGCCGGTCCCAGGGCGTGGGCGTAGTCGGCCCACAGGAGTTCGAGCACGCCGTGTTCGGAGCGCAGGCTCACGGTGAGGGCGTCGAGGCTCAGCAGCCGGGCCGCGTCGGCGGCCGAGGCGACGGAGAGGTCGCCGCCGGTCCGGGCGGCCTGGCGCAGTCCGGCCAGGAACGCGGGAAGTTCGACGTGGTTCATCGCAGGTCCTTCGACCGGGCCGGGTCGAGCAGTTCGCCGGGCAGCCGGCCCCCGACGACGCGGGCGGACACCTCGGTGAGTTTCTGCTGGCGCGAGCGGGCGTGGGCGCGCAGCCGCCGGAACGCCTCGTCCATGCTGACGTCGAGGCGTACCGACAGGACGCCCTTGGCCTGCTCGATGATCAGGCGGCTGTCCAGCGCGATCTGCAGCTGGCCGAGCACCTGTTCCTTGTCGGCGAGCTGCTGGCGCAGGGTGAGCGCCGCCCCGGCCGCGTCGCACAGCGTCTGGGCCAACTGCAGGTCGTGGCCGCCGGGGTAGGGCGGTCCGGACATCAGCAGGTTCAGGGCGCCCAGGGGCAGGTGCGGCAGGCGCAGCGGCACCGCGGCGACCGCCGTGATCCCGGCCGCGCGGGCGCGGTGCGCGAAGCGGGGCCAGCGGGTGGCGCCCGGTGGGTCGGTCAGCGAGGTGAGCGGCAACTGGCGCTGCGCGCGGGCACTGTCGATGCAGGGCCCTTCGTCCAGCTCGCCCTGGTCCTCCTCGAGTGCCAGGCACAGCTCGTCGGACGCGGTGACGTAGACGGCGGTGTCGCCGTCCTCGTCCAGGATGGTGATGCCCGCGCACCGCACCGGGAGCAGCGCGACCGCCTGCGCGGTCAGATCGTGCAGCAGCTCCAGCGGGTCGAAGTCCGCGGGCCGGTGCGTGAGGGACAGGACGGCGCGGGCGATGCGTATCTCGCGCGTGGTGGTGGGCATGGGATGTCCGCCGATCGGCCGACTTCCGTGTCCGCGGTGGCAGAGGCCGGGCTGCGTCCGGCGGGCGGAAGGGTGGTGGCTCACGAAAAGCCCGAGTCACGCCCGCTGACAGGGATTTCGGGACTCGCCTCGCGCCCTTGGCTGGCCCGTCCAAGACCGCTTCGCCGACCAGTTCCAACCGGCCCGAGCAGCCTTACGGTGCTTCTTCGACCGTACGCCTGTTGCGTGCCCGGGGACAGCCGCTGCGGGGTCCGGGGCGACCGCGCCGGGGCGGGGCGGGGCCCGGACCCGGGCGGGATCGCTGTACGCACCATGCGAACAGCGTGCGCTACCGTGGGCGGAGCACCCCGCGCGCACCCGCACCACCCCAGGAGGCCCGTCATGCCCGCCGACCCGAAGCCCGAGATCGCCTCGGTGTGGACCCGCCCGCAGCGCAGGCGCGAGCAGCTGAGCCGGGAGCAGATCGTCGCCGAGGCGGTCCGGCTCCTCGACGCGGACGGCCTGGAGGCCCTGAGCATGCGCAAGCTCGGCACCCGCCTGGACGCCGGCGCCACCTCGCTGTACCGGCACGTCGCCAACAAGGACGAGCTGATCGAGCTGGTCGTCGACGAGGTGTACGGCGAGCTGGCCGTGCCCGCGGCGGCCGGTCCCGGCGAGTGGCGCGAGGCGGCGGCGCGCGCCGCGTACAGCCAGCGGGCGATGATTCTGAGCCACCCCTGGATCGCCTCCGTGCTCGGCCAGGTCGGCCTGCTCCACCTCGGTCCGAACGTGACGAAGATGTCGGAGCGGATGGCAGCGGTCTACCGGACGGCGGGATTCCGTGAGGCCGAGACCGAACTCGCCCTGAGCACCGTCATCGCGTACGTCATCGGCATGGCCACCAGCGAGGCCGCCTATCTCTCGCTGATCGCCCGAAGCGGCAGCACGGAACGGGAGTTCGCACGCGGCCTGCCGGGCGGCACGGACGCGGCGGGGGCGGGCGCGGATCCGGAGCGGGTGCGCGAGGAGACCTTCGACTACGGGCTCCAGCGCGTGCTCGACGGACTGCAGGCTCGGCTCGGTCCGACTGCCCGGTAGTACTGGCGGGTATGCCTGACGGTGAGCTAAGTCATGCGCAGAGGGGGCTCAAATTGACGCCGCCTTCACATGCCCCTACGTAAGCTTCACACATGGCCACGACTCCCTCCCCCGACCGGCGGCGACGCACCGCCGACGAGGTCAACGAGGACATCCGTGCGCTGTGGCTGAGCGCGGGCGGACGCCTGCGCCCCGACGAGCGCCTGCTCTACGAGAGCCTCGTCACCGAATGGGCCGAGGCCGAGGCCAACTCCTCGCCGACCCACGCGGCTTGAGACACACCCCGCAGGACGCCCCGCGAGGGGCTCGGGGAACCGCGCGCCCAGCCACGGAGCACCCGCGGACACCACCGGACGCCGACGACACGGAACGCCGAGGGGCCCCGGAACCAACAGGTTCCGGGGCCCCTTCGCACACCGCTACTGCGCCGCGGGCTTCCGCAGCGAGATGTTCAGCTCGCGCAGCCGCGACTCGTCCAGCTCGGTCGGCGCGCCCATCATCAGGTCCTGCGCGTTGCCGTTGAGCGGGAAGGCGATCGTCTCGCGGATGTTCGGCTCGTCGGCCAGGAGCATCACGATGCGGTCGACGCCCGGGGCGATGCCGCCGTGCGGCGGGGCGCCGAGGCGGAACGCGCGGAGCATGCCCGCGAATTCGTGCTCCACGGTCTCGGCGTCGTAGCCCGCGATCTCGAAGGCCTTGAGCATGACGTCGGGCTCGTGGTTCCGGATGGCGCCGGAGGAGAGCTCGATGCCGTTGCAGACGATGTCGTACTGCCAGGCGAGGATGTCGAGCGGGTCCTTCTCCTCCAGGTCCTTCATGCCGCCCTGCGGCATCGAGAAGGGGTTGTGGGAGAAGTCGATCTTGCCGGTGTCCTCGTCCTTCTCGTACATCGGGAAGTCGACGATCCAGCAGAAGCGGAAGACGCCCTCCTCGAAGTGCCCGGCGCGCTTGGCGGCTTCGACGCGCACCGCGCTCATGATCTTCGAGACCTCGTCGAACTCGCCCGCGCCGAAGAAGACGGCGTGCCCGGCCTCCAGGCCGAGACGCTTGGTCAGCTCCGCCACGTTCTCCTCGGTGAGGAACTTGGCGATCGGGCCGGTCAGCGAACCGTCCTCGGCGACGCGCACCCAGGCAAGGCCCTTGGCGCCCTGCTCGACGGCGTAGTCGCCGAGGCCGTCGAAGAACTTGCGGGACTGCGACGCCGTGTCCGGCACCGGCAGGGCACGCACGTGCTTGCCGGCGAACGCCTTGAACTCGGAGCCCGCGAAGATGTCCGAGATGTCGGTCAGTTCGAGCTTGGCGCGCAGGTCCGGCTTGTCGTTGCCGTACTTCAGCATCGACTCGCGGAACGGGATGCGCGGGAACGGCGAGGTGACCTCGCGGCCGCCGCCGAACTCCGTGAAGAGCTCGGTCATCAGCTTCTCGATGGGGCGGAAGACGTCCTCCTGCTCCACGAAGCTCATCTCGACGTCGAGCTGGTAGAACTCGCCCGGCGAGCGGTCCGCGCGGGCGTCCTCGTCGCGGAAGCACGGCGCGATCTGGAAGTAGCGGTCGAAGCCCGAGATCATCAGCAGCTGCTTGAACTGCTGCGGGGCCTGCGGGAGCGCGTAGAACTTGCCGGGGTTCAGGCGGGAGGGCACCACGAAGTCGCGCGCGCCCTCGGGGGAGGTCGCGGTGAGGATCGGGGTCGCCATCTCGTTGAAGCCGAGGGCCACCATCTTCGAGCGGATCGAGGCGATCACGGCGCTGCGCAGCATGATGTTGCGGTGCATGCGCTCGCGGCGCAGGTCGAGGAAGCGGTACTCCAGGCGGCGCTCCTCGTTCACCCCGTCCTCGGCGTTGATCGTGAAGGGCAGCGGGGCGGCCGCGCCGAGCACCTCGACCTCGGCGGCCTCGATCTCGACCTCGCCGGTGGGCAGCTCGGGGTTCACGTTCTCCGTGCCGCGGGAGACGACCTTGCCGTCCACCCGGACGACGGTCTCCTTGGACAGCTTGTCCAGGACCTCGGCGGCCTTGGTGCCCGGCCGGGCCACCAGCTGCGTGATGCCGTAGTGATCGCGGAGATCGATGAACAGAATGCCGCCCAGGTCTCGGCGATTGTGCAGCCAGCCGCTCAGCCGGACGTCGGTGCCGACGTCAGAGGCGCGGAGCTCGCCGCAGGTGTGGGACCTGTACCGATGCATCGTCGTTCATCCAGTCTTCGCGAATAGGGGAGAGAGCAGACCTCCCCAAGGCTACCGTCCGGTCGAAGATCGGTTTCCGGATATCCGCGGGCGCCACGCTCCCGGGGGCCCGGCGGGACGGGGCTCGGTGGCGCCTTCCCTGTACATCTTCCTAAAGTGGGTCAATGCGCACCGACGATCCCCTCCTGCAGGTGGGGGATGACGCCCTGCCTCCCGTACGGGACGTCCTGGCCGCCATCGCGACCGGGCTGTGGCGCTGGGACAACGCGTCCGGGACGGTCACGCTCGACGCCGAGGCCGCCCGGCTCCTCGGCCTGCCCGAGCGCGCCCAGACGCTGACCGAGGCGGGCGTGCGCTCCCGCTTCCACCCGGTGGACTGGAACGAGATCTACGGGACCGTGCAGCTCGCCGTCGCCGAGGGCACCCTCGCCGAGGCCCGCCTGCGGATCATGGACGAGACCGGGCGCCGCGTCCTGCGCACCGTGCGCAGCCGCTCCAAGCCCGTCCTGCACGACGCGACCGAGGCCTACGAGCTCATCGGCACCCTCCAGGAGGTCACCGAGCCCGCCCCGGGCACCGCCGCCCGCACCCCGGTCACCGGGGACTGGCGCCGCTCCCGCGAGGCGTTCCTGCTCGACGCGGGGCGCGCGCTCGCCGAGGCGCGGTCCACCGAGGAGGTCCTCAGGGTCGCGGCGGGGCTCTCCATGCCGGGTTTCTCGCCGGACGGCCTCGCGGTCTTCGGGGTCGAGGGCGAGCGGCTGACGATCATCGGGCACCACGGCCACCAGCCCGGCGACGACGGCCCCTTCTCCGCGATGCCGCTGGACACCGACTACCCGGCCGCCGAGGTGGTCCGCACCGGCCGCGCGGTGTACCTGTCGACGCCGGAGGACTACCGCAGGCGCTACCCGGCCGCGTGGCCGCTGGCCAGCCGCTTCGAGCGGCAGTCCTGGGCGTTCCTGCCGCTGACCGTCGCGGGCCGCACGATGGGCGCGTGGATGGCGGCCTTCACGTATCCCGTCTCCTTCACGCCCGACGAGCGGTCCGTCCTGACGACGGTCGCGCGGATGCTGGCGCAGGCCCTGTCCCGGGCGGGGGTCGCCGAGTCCGAGCGGGAGCTGACGGAGGGGCTGCAGCGCTCGATGCTGCCGCTGCTCGGCCCGCGCATCCCGGGCATGAGCGTCGCCGCACGCTATGTGCCGACCGGCGGCGGGCTGCAGGTCGGCGGCGACTGGTACGACATGATCCCGCTGCCCAGCGGCCGCATCGCCTTCGTCATCGGCGACGTCCAGGGCCACGACGTGCGCGCGGCGGGCCTGATGGGACAGCTGCGGATCGCCCTGCGCGCGTACGCCTCCGAGGGGCACCGCCCGGACGCGGTGCTCTCCCGCGCCACCCGCTTCCTGTCGGGGATCACCGAGTCCATCACCTACGGGTCCAGCGGCTCGGGCACCGATGAGGCCGGCGAGTACGACCCGCGCTTCGCGACCTGCCTGTACGTGGAGGCCGACCCGGCGACCGGCGTCCTGGAGATGGCCCGCGCGGGCCACCCCGAGCCGGCGATACGCATGAGCGACGGAACGGTTCTGCTGCGCCCCACCGCGGGCGGCCTGCCGCTGGGCGTCGACCCGGACGCGGACTACCCGACGACCCGGCTCGTCCTGGAGTCCGGCGAGACCATGCTGATCTGCACCGACGGCCTGATCGAGACCGGCGGCCACGACCTGGACAGCGGCTGGTCGCGGATCAGGTCGATCCTGGAGGAGTACCGGGACGAGGGCGAGGCCGACGGTCTGGAACAGCTGGCCGACACGCTCGTGCAGGCCGTGCACGGGCCCTCCTCGCACCACACCACGGGCCCGCTCGCGGACCGCCGCGAGGACGACATAGCGGTGCTGCTGCTGAGCCGCACCGGCCGCCCCGAGCAGCGCACGGACGCCCGCCGCACGGTCCTGACCGTCGCCCAGGCCGAGCCGGAGCGCATCGCGGGGGCCCGCCGCCACCTGCGGGACCTGCTGCACGACTGGGCGGACGACGACCAGGTCGACTCGGCGGTCCTGATGGTCTCCGAGATGCTCACCAACGTCCTGGTGCACACGGACGGCGACGCCCTGCTGGTCGCCGAGGTCACCGGCGAGCCCGGCACCCGGCGGCTGCGGGCCGAGGTGGCCGACGGCAGCGACGACCTGCCGCACAAGCGCCACCCCGGCGAGCTCGCCTCGTCCGGGCGCGGCCTGGTCCTGATGGAGCTGCTGGCCGGCGCGTGGGGCGTGGACCCGCGCGGCGACGGCAAGAGCATCTGGTTCGAGCTCTACGAGGACGCCCCCGGCGGCGGGGCGGACGAGGGCCCGGCGGAGTAGGACGGCGCGGGGGTGGTCCGTGGCCGATCGCGCCGCCCTCCGGCGCCCCTTGCCGGAACCGGGCTACTGGGCGTAGCGCCCGCGCAGCTCCGAGACGATGCCGAACGCCGCCGCCGTCAGCGGCACCGCGAGCAGCATCCCGAGGATCCCGGCCACCGAGGCGCCCGCCGTGATCGCCAGCATCACCACCGCGGGGTGCATCTGCACGGTGCGGCTCTGGATCATCGGCTGCAGGATGTGGCCCTCCAGGACCTGCACGGCGAGCACCACGCCGAGCGCCCACAGGGCGATCACGAAGCCCCGGTCGGCGAGGGCGACCAGGATGGCGACCGCGCCGGACAGGAAGGCCCCCAGGTAGGGGATGTACGCCCCGACGAAGACGAGGGCGCCGAGGCCCCAGGCGCCGGGGACGCCGAGGATCAGCAGGCCGATGGTGATGCACACGGCGTCGATGAACGCGATGATCGTCGTGCCGCGCATGAAGCCCTCGATGGCCTCGAAGGCGCGCCGCGCCATGGCCTCGATGGAGTCGGCGCTGTCGCCGGGGGCGAGCGAGCGCAGGGTGTCCGTGGCGCGCTCGGAGTCGCGCAGGAAGAAGAAGACCAGGAGCAGGGCGAGGACGGCCATCGCCATCATCTCGCCGACCGTGCTCAGGCCGCTGATCACGCCGGACGCGGCGGTCCCGCCGAACTTCCCGAAGAGCTCCTTGGCGTTGGACGCCATGTCGTCGAGCGAGGTGCCCGCCGCCCCGAAGTACTTGGAGAGGTCGGTGGCGGCCTGCTTGAGGGAGGAGACGATCTGGTCGCCGCTGTCGATCAGCGCCTTGACCACGATGTAGGTGGCCCCGCCGACGACCGCGACGACGGCCGCGCAGGTCAGCCCGGCGGCCAGCGACCGCTGCACCTTGAGCTTCACGAGCCGCCGGTAGAGCGGCCCGAGCAGCGCGGTGCCGAGCAGGGCGAGCAGGACCGGGGTCACCGCCGTCTTGAACGTGACGCAGAGCCAGATCCCCACGGCGGCCACGCCGGTGACGAGGAGCGCGACGACGCACCAGGCGGCGACGCGGCGGGCGGGCTCGGGCAGGAGGCTACTCACTCCTCCTACCCGAACACGGCCTCACCGGCCCCGCACGTTATGTACGGCTACATGCCGTGCACGGCGGGGACGGTGCCGAGCAGGCCCTTCTGGAAGTCCTCGAAGGCCTGCTGCAGCTCGGCCTGGCTGTTCATCACGAACGGGCCGTAGTGCGCCATCGGCTCCCGGATCGGGCGGCCGCCGAGGAGCACGACCTCCAGGTCGGGGGCGTGCGCGTCCTGCCGCTCGTCGGCGCGGACGGTCAGCGCGGAGCCGGCGCCGAAGACCGCGGTCTGGCCCATGTGGACGGGCCGCCGCTCGGTGCCGACGCTGCCGCGCCCGGCGAGCACGTACGCGAGGCCGTTGAAGTCCTCGCGCCAGGGCAGCGTCACCTCGGCACCGGGCCGCACGGTCGCGTGGATCATCGTGATCGGCGTGTGCGTGATGCCGGGGCCCTCGTGGCCGTCCAGCTCACCGGCGATGACGCGGAGCAGCGCGCCGCCGTCGGGGGTGCTGAGCAGCTGGACCTGGCCGCCGCGGATGTCCTGGTAGCGGGGGTCCATCATCTTGTCCCGCGCGGGCAGGTTCACCCACAGCTGGAGGCCGTGGAAGAGGCCGCCGGACTGGACGAGGGACTCCGGCGGCGCCTCGATGTGCAGCAGGCCCGAGCCCGCCGTCATCCACTGGGTGTCGCCGTTGCGGATGGTGCCGCCGCCCCCGTTGGAGTCCTGGTGGACGAAGGTGCCGTCGATCAGGTACGTGACCGTCTCGAAGCCCCGGTGCGGGTGCCAGGGCGTGCCCTTGGGCTCGCCCGCCTCGTACTCCACCTCGCCCATCTGATCCATCATGATGAACGGGTCGAGGTACTGGTAGTTGATCCCCGCGAAGGCCCGGCGGACCGGGAACCCCTCACCCTCGAAACCGCTCGGCGCGGTGGTCACGGCGAGCACGGGGCGCGCCGCGGAGCCGGCCGGCGCCACCACTCGGGGCAGGGTCAGCGGGTTCTCGACAGTCACTGCAGGCATGGTCGGTACCTCCTCGTGGACTCACTTTAGTTGAACGTAGAACTTTCTGCCACCCACAACGAACGGCGCCCGGAGGGAATTCCCTCCGGGCGCCGAGAGGTGCCCCGTCAGGGGCGGGGGTGCGGTGACGGCCGGGCACCGAGTCCGGGCGGGCCTCAGCCGTACATGCGGCGCATCGCGAAGTCGACCATCTGCTCCACGGCCTTCGCGTCGAAGACCATGCGGTGCTCGCCCTCCATGTCCAGGACGAAGCCGTACCCCGTCGGCAGCAGGTCGATGACCTCCGCGCCGGTGATCACGAAGTACTTGGAGTCCTTGCCCGCGTACCGGCGCAGCTCCTTGAGGGAGGTGAACATCGGGATCACGGGCTGCTGGGTGTTGTGCAGCGCGAGGAAGCCGGGGTTGTCACCGCGCGGGCAGTAGACCTTCGACGTGGCGAAGGCCTGCTGGAAGTCCTCGGCGGACATCGAGCCCGTGGTGAAGGCCCGCACGGCGTCCGCGAGGGACGGCGGCGAGGGCTCGGGGTAGAGCGGAGGCTGCTGGCCGTAGCCACCGCCGGGCATGCCCTGCATCTGCTGCGGCGGCGGCTGCGCGCCCGGCGGGGCGTACTGCTGCTGGGCGCCGGGATTCTGGTCGTAGCCGTACATGCGCGTAAGCGTACTGAGTCACAGATGGCCCCTTGGGGGTTGCATCTTATTACCGACGGGTAGCATCATCGTAGCTACTTGCTGGTATTCATCCCTTTCCTGCTTACGGAGCCTTCGCCATGGGCCACTACAAGTCGAATCTCCGCGACATCGAGTTCAACCTCTTCGAGGTGCTCGGCCGCGACAAGCTGTACGGCACCGGCCCGTTCGCGGAGATGGACGTCGACACCGCCAAGAGCATCCTCGACGAACTGCGCCGCCTCGCGGAGAACGAGCTGGCCGAGTCCTACGAGGACGCCGACCGCAACCCGCCGGTCTTCGACCCGGCGACCAACACCGCCCCGGTCCCCGCGACGTTCAAGAAGAGCTACCAGGCCTTCATGGACTCCGAGTACTGGCGCCTGGGCCTGCCCGAGGAGATCGGCGGCACGACCTCCCCGCGCTCCCTGATCTGGGGCTACGCGGAGCTGCTGCTCGGCGCCAACCCGGCCGTGTGGATGTACTCCTCGGGCCCGGCCTTCGCCGGCATCCTCTTCGAGGAGGGCAACGAGGCGCAGAAGAAGGCCGCCGCCGTCGCCGTCGAGAAGCAGTGGGGCTCCACCATGGTCCTCACCGAGCCGGACGCAGGCTCGGACGTGGGCGCGGGCCGCACCAAGGCCGTCCAGCAGGACGACGGCTCCTGGCACATCGAGGGCGTGAAGCGCTTCATCACGTCCGGCGAGCACGACATGTCGGAGAACATCCTCCACTACGTCCTCGCCCGCCCCGAGGGCCACGGCCCCGGCACCAAGGGCCTCTCCCTCTTCCTCGTGCCGAAGTACGAGTTCGACTGGGAGACCGGCGAGCTGGGCGCGCGCAACGGCGTGTACGCGACGAACGTCGAGCACAAGATGGGCCTCAAGGCCTCCAACACCTGCGAGATGACGTTCGGCGACCAGCACCCCGCCAAGGGCTGGCTGATCGGCGACAAGCACGACGGCATCCGCCAGATGTTCCGCATCATCGAGTTCGCCCGCATGATGGTCGGCACGAAGGCCATCGCCGCGCTCTCCACCGGCTACCTGAACGCCCTGGAGTACGCCAAGGAGCGCGTGCAGGGCCCGGACCTCGCCCAGTTCATGGACAAGACCGCGCCCAAGGTGACGATCACCCACCACCCGGACGTGCGCCGCTCCCTGATGACGCAGAAGGCGTACGCGGAGGGCATGCGCGCCCTCGTGCTGCACACCGCGGCCGTCCAGGACGACATCCAGGTCAAGGAGGCGGCGGGCGAGGACGCGTCCCAGCTGCACGCCCTCAACGACCTGCTGCTGCCCATCGTGAAGGGCTACGGCTCGGAGAAGTCCTACGAGCAGCTGGCGCAGTCGCTCCAGACGTTCGGCGGCTCGGGGTACCTCCAGGAGTACCCGATCGAGCAGTACATCCGGGACGCCAAGATCGACACCCTCTACGAGGGCACCACGGCCATCCAGGGCCAGGACTACTTCTTCCGGAAGATCGTCCGCAACCAGGGCGCCGCGCTGAACGGCCTCGCCGAGGAGATCAAGAAGTTCCTCGCGGTCGGCACGGGCGGCGAGGCGCTGGCCGGCGCCCGCGAGGAGCTGGCCAAGGCCGCGGTCGAGCTGGAGGCCATCGTCGGCGTCATGCTGACCGACCTCGCGGCCACCGAGCAGGACGTGAAGTCGATCTACAAGGTGGGCCTGAACACCACCCGCCTCCTGATGGCCTCGGGCGACGTCGTCGTCGGCTACCTGCTGCTGCGCGGTGCCGCGGTCGCCGCCGAGAAGCTGGAGACGGCCTCGGCGAAGGACGTGGCCTTCTACCAGGGCAAGATCGCCGCGGCGAAGTTCTTCGCGACGACCGTCCTGCCGGGCGTCACCGCGGAGCGCAAGCTCGCCGAGGGCGTGGACCTGGACCTGATGGAGCTGGACGAGGCGGCGTTCTAGTCCGACCGTCCGGCCCGTCCGGCCCGTCCGGCCCGTCCGACCCGGTTCGCGCGTGGTCGACCGGGTTTCCCTCGCACGTCAGCGCGATGCCGCCACCTGATTCTTTCGGGTGGCGGCATCGTCGTATGCCCTGGGTAGGCTGGGTGAACGGCCGAGAATCCCGTCCATGGGAGGAACCATGACCGCCGAGCCCCGCACCGACGCCCCGCGCGCGCTCCAGCCCGACGGCTCGGCGTGGCCGATGCCGCCCCAGGACGGTTACACGACGGACGACTTCTTCAGCCTCGACCTCCCGCCGCACACCGAGTTGATCGACGGGAGCCTGATCTTCGTGAGTCCGCAGCGCAAGTTCCACACACTGGCCATGTACCTCTTGGAGCAAGGGCTGCGCGCCACCGTCCCCGAGCACCTGCGTGTGCGCCGCGAGATGGCCGTCGTCCTCGGCCCCAAGCAGGCACCGGAGCCGGACCTGGTGGTGGTGGCCGCGGAGGCCGACGCCGACCAGACCCAGACCCGCTACCGGGCCGAGGACGTCCTGCTCGCCGTCGAGGTCGTCTCCCCCGACTCCGAGGAGCGCGACCAGGACACCAAGCCCCGCAAGTACGCGGCCGCCGGCATCCGGCACTTCTGGCTGGTGACGATGGACGAGAACGACCGGCCCGCCGTGCACACCTACGAACTCGACCCGCACACCGGCGGCTACGCGCCCACCGGCATCCACCACGACCGGATGAAGCTCGCCGTGCCGTTCACCCTCGACATCGACCTCACCGAGATCGACCGCCTCTGAGCGCCCCGCCGCCCGTCCGACGGCCCCATTAGGCTGGCAGCCATGAGCACCCCGTCCCGCTTCGACCGCGGCCACACCGAAGACCTCATGTCCTTCCTCGCCGCGAGCCCCTCGCCGTACCACGCCGTGGCGAGCGCCGCCGAGCGGCTGGAGAAGGCCGGCTTCCGGCAGGTCGAGGAGACCGACGCCTGGGACGGCACCACCGGCGGCAAGTACGTGCTGCGGGGCGGCGCCGTCGTCGCCTGGTACGTCCCCGAGGGCGCCGCCGCGCACACCCCCTTCCGCATCGTCGGCGCCCACACCGACTCCCCCAACCTCCGCGTGAAGCCGCAGCCCGACGCGGGCGCGCACGGCTGGCGGCAGGTGGCCGTGGAGATCTACGGCGGGCCGCTGCTCAACTCCTGGCTCGACCGCGACCTCGGCCTCGCCGGACGCCTGACCCTGCGCGACGGCACGACCCGCCTGGTGGACGTCGACCGGCCGCTGCTCCGCGTGCCCCAACTGGCCATCCACATGGACCGGTCCGTGCACACCGACGGCCTCAAGCTCGACAAGCAGAAGCACATGCAGCCCATCTGGGGTCTCGGCCGCGACGTCCACGAGGGCGACCTGATCCGCTTCCTGGAGGAGGAGACCGGCCTCGACGAGGGCGACGTCACCGGCTGGGACCTCATGACGTACGCCATCGAGCCGCCCGCCTACCTCGGCCGCGACCGCGAACTGGTCGCGGGCCCCCGCATGGACAACCTCCTCTCCGTGCACTCCGGCACCGCCGCCCTCGCCGCCGTCGCCGCCCGCGAGGACCTCCCGTACATCCCGGTGCTCGCCGCCTTCGACCACGAGGAGAACGGCTCGCAGTCCGACACCGGCGCGGACGGCCCGCTGCTCGGCTCGGTCCTGGAGCGCTCGGTGTTCGCCCGCGGCGGCTCCTACGAGGACCGGGCGCGCGCCTTCGCCGGCACCGTCTGCCTCTCCTCCGACACCGGCCACGCCGTGCACCCCAACTACGCGGAGCGGCACGACCCCACGCACCACCCCCGGGCCAACGGCGGCCCGATCCTCAAGGTCAACGTGAACAACCGTTACGCCACCGACGGTTCGGGCCGCGCCGTGTTCGCCGCCGCCTGCGAGAAGGCGGGCGTGCCCTTCCAGTCGTTCGTCTCCAACAACGCCATGCCGTGCGGCACCACCATCGGCCCGATCACCGCGGCCCGGCACGGCATCAAGACCGTCGACATCGGCGTCGCGATCCTCTCCATGCACAGCGTGCGCGAGCTGTGCGGCGCCGACGACCCGCACATGCTGGCCAACGCGCTGGTCGCCTTCCTGGAGGGCTGACGGACCGCCCTGTCCGAATGCCTGTGTGATCGCCCCTGTGTGGTTGCGGGGGAGCCGGGTACCCGGTGACTTCGTAGCCACTACAGCAGGGAGGCGGTCCACATGGGCCTCGGCGGATGCATCCTTCTCATCGCCGCGGGTGCCATCCTCGCGTTCGCGACGGACTGGGAGATGGACGGACTCAATGTCACCCTCACCGGCATCATCATGATGGCCGTCGGCCTGATCGGTGTCGCCGTCTTCACCAGCATCGGGCGGCGCAGGAGGACGGCACCGCCGGTCGCGCAGACCACCGTCGTCGAGCCGGAGCAGCACCGCGGGCTGTGACGGTCCCGCGATTCGCGGCCGGTTCGGGGTAGTCATGGCGCCATGAGACTTCTCGTGCGCGACCGGATGCTCGGCATCGGTGACGACTACTGGATCGAGGACGACCAGGGCCGGAAGGTCTTCCTCGTCGACGGCAAGGCCATGCGCCTGCGGGAGACCTTCGAGCTGAAGGACATGCAGGGCAGGGTCCTGATCGACATCCACGCCAAAGTGCTCTCCCTGCGGGACACGATGGTCATCGAGCGCGAGGGCGAGACCCTCGCGACCGTCAAGCGCAAGCGCCTCTCGCTGCTGCGCAACCACTACCGCGTCGCGCTGGTCGACGGCACCGAGCTCGACGTCAGCGGCAAGATCCTCGACCGGGAGTTCGCCATCGAGTACGACGGCGAACTGCTCGCCGACATCTCGCGCCGCTGGTTCCGGGTGCGCGAGACGTACGGCCTGCAGGTGGTGCGGGAGGACGCCGACCCCGCGCTCCTGCTGGCCGTCGCGGTCTGCGTGATCCGCCTCGCGGAGAAGGAGCGCGAGGACGACTGAGCGGTGGCCGCGCCGCCCCGGAGGGGCGCGGCGCGGACGACTCCGCTAGACGCCGCGCGCCGGCGGGGCCTGCCCGAGCAGGCGGTCCTTCAGCGCCGGGAACTGCTCACGCGTCTCGGCGACCTTCGCCGGGTCGAGGTCGACGGTGAGGACCTCCTCGCCGTCGCCCGCCTCCGCGAGCACCTCGCCCCACGGGTCGACGACCACGCTGTGCCCGGCCTGCGGGACGCCCGCGTGCGTGCCGCCGGTGCCGCACGCCAGGACGTACGCCTGGTCCTCGACCGCCCGCGCCCGCGCGAACAGCAGCCAGTGCTCCCGGCGGCGCGCGGGCCACCCGGCGGGCACCACGAACATCTCCGCGCCCTCGTCCACCAGACCCCGGAAGAGCTCGGGGAAGCGCAGGTCGTAGCAGGTCGCGAGGCCCAGCGTGGCGTCCGGCGTGCGGACCGTCGTCAGCTCGGAGCCCGCCGCCATCAGGACGGCCTCGCCCTGGTCGAAGCCGAAGCGGTGGATCTTCCGGTAGGCGGCGGCCAGTTCGCCGTCGGGGGAGAAGACCAGCGAGGTGTTGTGCAGCGGGCCCTCGCCGGAGCCGTCCGCGGACGGCGCGCGCTCGGGGATCGACCCGGCGTGCAGCCACACGCCCGCGTCGCTCGCCGCCTTCGCCATCGCCTCGTACGTCGGGCCGCGCAGCGGCTCCGCCTCGGCCCCGAAGGACTCGTACGCGAAGGCGCCCGTGGTCCACAGCTCCGGCAGCACGACGAGGTCGGGGCGCTCACGCTCCGCGACCTCGCGGACCAGCGAAGACACGCGCGTCCGACGGGAATTGACCGGTTCGTCCTCGTCTACGGCGATCTGGATGAGAGAGGCGCGCACACTACCACCGTCCTGGCATTCGAGCCGTCAATGCAGGCCTACGATCGTCACACGAAAGCACTGCCGGGGTGCCTGCGAGCAGCGTACTGTGAATTTCCGGGGGAGCCCCCCGGACCCCCACCCACGCCACTCAGTCACCCACCGCCCGCGTACGACCGCCGAGGGGTCCCGTGAGTCTCCATCCCAGCCTGCAAACCTACGCCGATGCCTGGACGCATTCCGTGGAAGCGATATCCGAGCTGGTGTCGCCGCTCGCCGAGGGAGAGTGGAACTGGGCCACCCCCTGCCCCGGCTGGTCGATCCGCGACATCGTCTCCCATGTCATAGGCCTCGACTGCGAGATGCTGGGCGACCCCCGCCCGATCCACACCCTCCCCCGCGACCTGTACCACGTACGGACCGAGGGCCAGCGGTACATGGAGATGCAGGTCGACGTGCGGCGCCACCACACCGCGCCGGAGATGACCTCCGAGCTGGAGTACACGATCATCCGCCGCTCCCGGCAGCTGCGGAACGAGTCGCGGGACCCGGCCACGAAGATCCGCGGCCCCCTGGGCACCGAGCACACCCTCGAACTGGCCACGCGACTGCGGGCGTTCGACGTGTGGGTGCACGAGCAGGACCTCCGCACGACGCTGCGCAGGCCCGGCAACATCGACTCGCCCGGCGCCTACGTCACCCGGGACATGCTCCTGCAGGGCCTGCCGAAGGTCGTCGCGAAGAAGGCCGGCGCGCCCGCGGGCTCGGCGGTCGTCTTCGACGTGAGCGGCCCCGTCGAGTTCCTGCGCACCGTGCGGGTCGACGCCGACGGCAAGGGCACCGTCGACAACGCGCCCTCGCTGGGCCCGCTCGCCACGCTCGGCCTCGACTGGGAGACGTACTTCCGGCTCGCGTGCGGCCGGGTGACGTACGCGTCCGTGGCGGACCGCATCAAGATCGAGGGCGATCACGACCTGGCGGACGCGATCCTGCGGGAGTTCGCGGTCACGCCGTAGGCACGGCACGTCCGGGGGCCCCGCGCGGGCCCCCGAGCCGGGCTCAGGCGGGGACGTGCATCGTCTCGACCCGGCTGGCGACGAGCCGCTCCTGCTCGCGCCGCACCGCCTGCCGGCGCAGCCGCAGGATCTGGCACAGCCCCAGCGCCTCCAGCACGAACACCGCGGAGAACGCCACCCGGTAGTTGTCACCGGTCGCGTCGAGCAGCACCCCGATCGCCAGCAGCGTGGTCATGGAGGCGACGAAGCCCCCCATGTTGGTGATGCCGGACGCCGTGCCCTGCCGCTCCGGCGGGTTCGCGGGCCGGGCGAAGTCGAAGCCGATCATCGAGGCGGGCCCGCAGGCGCCGAGCACCGTGCACAGCACGATCAGGAGCCACATCGGCGCGTGGTCGCCGGGGTGGACGAGCACGGACGCCCAGGCGGTGGCCGTCGCCGCGACGGTGCCGAGGGCCAGCGGGAGCCGGGCGGCGTGGTGCCGGGCCACGATCTGCCCGTAGACGAGGCCGATCACCATGTTGGACAGCACGACGAGCGTGAGCAGCTCACCGGCCGTCGCCCGGGACAGGCCCTGCGCCTCGACCAGGAAGGGCAGGCCCCACAGCAGCAGGAAGACCATCGCGGGGAACTGCGTGGTGAAGTGCACCCACAGGCCGAGCCGGGTGCCGGGCTCCCGCCAGGACAGCGCGATCTGCTTGCGCACGAAGGCCGCCCCGGTGTGCGCGGCGGGCTCCGGCTCGTGGCCCTCGGGGTGGTCCTTCAGGAACAGCGACATCAGCACCAGGACGACCACCCCGCACAGCGCGCTGCCCGCGAAGGCCGCGGTCCAGCCCACCGAGTGCAGCAGCCGGGCGAGGACCAGTGTCGAGACGAGGTTGCCCGCCATCCCGACCAGGCCCGCGAGCTGGGCGACCATCGGGCCGCGCCGGGCGGGGAACCAGCGGGTGCCGAGCCGCAGCACGCTGATGAAGGTCAGCGCGTCGCCGCAGCCGAGCAGGGCACGGGAGACGAGCGCCATCGCGTACGTGGGCGAGAAGGCGAAGCCGAGCTGGCCGACCGTGAACAGCACGACGCCGATCGTCAGCACCTTCTTGGTGCCGAGCCGGTCGACCATCAGGCCGACGGGTATCTGCATGCCCGCGTAGACGAGCAGTTGGAGGATGGAGAAGGTCGACAGGGCGGACGCGTTGACGTGGAAGCGGTCCGCCGCGTCGAGCCCGGCCACGCCGAGGGACGTGCGGAAGATGACGGCGACGAAGTAGACGGCGACGCCGATGGACCAGACGAGCACCGCCTTCCTGCCGCCCGGCGGATCGCCGGGCAGGGAGACGGGAGCGGTGGCCGAGCTCACCGGACCTCACCCCGGGCCAGGTTCTGGAACCAGCCGACGTGCCGGGTGACCACGGCGATCGCCGCGTCGGCGTCGCCGCGGCGCAGCGCGTCGAGGATCTCCTCGTGCTCGACCAGCGTCTTGGCGATGCGGTCGGGGTGCGAGTGCATGACGGCGACGCCCATCCGCAACTGCCGGTCCCGCAGCTGGTCGTAGAGGCGCGAGAGGATGTCGTTGCCGCCGCTGCGCACGATCTCCGCATGGAAGCAGCGGTCGGTGACCGCGGCCTGCGCCAGGTCGCCCGCGGCCGCCTGCGCGCGCTGGCGCTCCAGGAGCGCCTCCAGGCGGCCGACGAGGCCGGCCGGCGCGGGCACCGCCTTGCGCACCGCGTGCGTCTCCACGAGCAGCCGGGTCTCGACGACGTCCGCGATCTCCTGCGCCGAGACGGGCAGCACCAGCGCGCCCTTCTTCGGGTAGAGCCGCAGCAGCCCCTCGACCTCCAGCTTGAGCAGCGCCTCGCGCACCGGGGTCCGGGAGACCCCCACGGCCTCGGCGAGCTCGCCCTCGGTCAGCAGCGTGCCGCCCTCGTAGCGGCGCTCCAGGACGGCTTGCTTGACGTGTGCGTAGACGCGTTCGGCGGCGGGCGGGCGCTTGGCGGCGCTCAGGGCGGTGGCTGGCATGCGCACAGCATAGATACAACAGGTATACGCGGGAATCCCCGTCCACATGCCGGGCACCCGTCCCGTACGACGCATGCGGGGCCTTCCGTCACCCGGGCGGGACGGGGCACGGGAAACGAAGGAATTTCACAGCCTTCCCGGCACATCCATCCGCCCCTCTCGCTCGTCTACTGAGTGAGCGGCACCCTCATGCCGCCATATTCCAGGGGCATTTGGAGCATTCAACTTGAATACCGGCATTAAGGGCGTACGCCGCGCATCCGCCGTTCTCGTCACCGCGAGCGCACTGGTGGCCGGCGGCGCCCTCACCTCCCCGGCCCACGCGGCCGCACCGCCGAAGCCCTCCATCGTCGCCAAGGGCGGCTATGTGATGAACAACGGCAACGGCAGGACCCTGTACACGAAGGCGGCGGACACCCGCCGGTCCACCGGTTCCACCACCAAGATCATGACGGCCCGCGTCGTGCTCGGCCAGCGGAACCTGAACCTGGACTCCAAGGTCAAGGTCGACAAGGCCTACAGCGACTACATCGTCCGCAACAACTACGCCTCGTCGGCGCGGCTGATCGTCGGCGACAAGGTCACCGTGCGCCAGCTCCTGTACGGCCTGATGCTGCCGTCCGGCTGCGACGCCGCGTACGCGCTGGCGGACAAGTTCGGCAAGGGCTCGACCCGCGCCAAGCGCGTGAAGAGCTTCATCGGCCAGATGAACTCGACCGCCCGGTCCCTCGGCCTGCGGAACACGCACTTCGACTCGTTCGACGGCATCGGGCACGGCGCGAACTACTCGACGCCCCGCGACCTCACAAAGCTCGCGAGCAGCGCGATGAAGTACTCCACGTTCCGCACGGTCGTGAAGACGAAGTCCACGACGCAGAAGGTCACCACGAAGTCCGGTGGCTACCGCAACATGTCGTGGTCGAACACCAACAACCTGCTCGGCTCCTACCGCGGCACCATCGGCGTGAAGACGGGCTCCGGCCCCGAGGCGAAGTACTGCCTCGTCTTCGCCGCCACGCGGAGCGGCAAGACCGTCGTCGGCACGGTGCTCACCTCCTCGTCCCTGAACAACCGCACCAAGGACGCGAAGAAGCTCCTCGACTACGGCTTCAAGGTCGCCTGACACCGGGTCGCCCGAGGCGAAAGGGGGGTCCACCGCACACGTGCGGTGGACCCCCCTTTTCTTGTGCCTGCGGCAGGCGCTACGCCCAGGTGAGCAGCCGCTTGGGGTGCTCGAGGACCGCCGCCACGTCGGCGAGCACCTTGGAGCCGAGCTCGCCGTCCACCAGGCGGTGGTCGAAGGAGAGCGCGAGCGTCGTCACCTGACGGGGCTTGACCTTGCCCTTGTGCACCCACGGCTGGAGCTTGATCGAGCCGACGGCGAGGATCGCGGACTCGCCGGGGTTCAGGATCGGGGTGCCCGTGTCGACGCCGAAGACGCCGACGTTCGTGATCGTGACCGTGCCGCCCTGCATGGCGCCGGGCGACGTCTTGCCCGCGCGCGCCGTGGCCACCAACTCGCCGAGCGACTCGGCCAGTTCGGGCAGGGTCTTGGCGTGCGCGTCCTTGATGTTCGGCACGATCAGACCGCGCGGGGTGGCCGCGGCGATGCCCAGGTTCACATAGTGCTTCTGGACGATCTCCTGACGGGCCTCGTCCCAGGCGGCGTTCACGTCCGGGTTGCGCCTGATCGCCACGAGCAGGGCCTTGGAGATGAGCAGCAGCGGATTGACCCGCAGCCCCTCGAGGCCGTACTTGGCGGCGTCCCGCTTGAACTCCTCGATCAGCTTCATCGTGCGCGTCACGTCGACCGTGACGAACTCGGTGACGTGCGGCGCGGTGAACGCCGAGCCGACCATCGCCTGCGCGGTGACCTTGCGGACGCCCTTGACCGGGATACGGGTCTCGCGGGCGTCCGTGCCGCCCACCGGGGCGGACGCGGCGGCCGGGGCGGGCTCGGCGGCGGGGGCGGGCGCCTGCGGGGCCGGGGCGGCGGGGGCCGGGGCCACGGCCGCGTGCACGTCCTCGCGGGTGATGATGCCGTCCGGGCCGGACGGGGTGACCGTCGACAGGTCGACGCCGAGGTCCTTGGCGAGCTTGCGCACCGGCGGCTTGGCGAGCGGCCGGGTGCCGTTGTGCCCGTTCACCGGGGCGGGAGCGGGTGCGGGTGCCACCGGCTCGGGCGCGGGTGCCACCGGCTCGGGCGCGGCCGCGGAGGCCCCGCCGGCCGCGGCCTTGCGGGCCCGGCGCTTCGTCGAGGACTCGGCGACGCCGTAGCCCACGAGCACGGGCGTGCGGCCCTCCTTGACGGGCTCCTCCGCCGGGGCGGCGGGGGCCGGGGTCTCGGGGCCCGGGGCGATCCCGGCGGCCGGAGCGGCCTGCGCGGCCGGGGCCGCCCCGCCCGACACGTCGACCGAGATGATCACCTGGCCGACGTCGACCGTGGTGCCCTCGGGGAAGCGCAGCTCGCGCACGGTGCCGTTGAACGGGATGGGCAGCTCGACCGCCGCCTTGGCCGTCTCGACCTCGCACACGACCTGGCCGTCGGTGACGGTGTCACCGGGCTGGACGTACCACTTGAGGATCTCGGCCTCGGTGAGCCCTTCGCCCACGTCGGGCATCCTGAACTCGGCCGGAGCGATGTCAGTCATCGTCGTCACGCCCCTCTCCTCAGTACGCAAGCGAGCGGTCGACGGCGTCGAGCACCCGGTCCAGACCCGGCAGGTACTCCTCCTCCAGACGCGCCGGCGGGTACGGCGCGTGATAGCCGCCGACCCGCAGCACGGGCGCCTCCAGGTGGTAGAAGCACCGCTCGGTGATGCGCGCGGCGATCTCCGCGCCGGTGCCCAGGAAGACCGGGGCCTCGTGTACGACGACGAGGTGGCGCGTCTTCTCCACCGAGGCCTGCACCGCGTCGAAGTCGACGGGCGACATCGAGCGCAGGTCCAGGACCTCCAGGGACTTGCCCTCCTCCTCGGCGGCCGCGGCCGCCTCCAGGCAGACCTTCACCATCGGGCCGTACGCCGCGAGGGTCAGGTCGGTGCCCTCCCGGGCCACGACGGCCCGGTGCAGGGGGCCGGGGACGGCGTCCTTGTCGACCTCGCCCTTGTCCCAGTAGCGCCGCTTCGGCTCGAAGAAGATGACCGGGTCGTCGCTCTGGATGGCCTGCTGCATCATCCAGTAGGCGTCCGCCGCGTTGGACGGGGAGACCACCTTGAGGCCCGCCACGTGCGCGAAGAGCGTCTCGGGCGACTCGCTGTGGTGCTCGACGGCACCGATGCCGCCGCCGTACGGGATGCGGATGACGACCGGCATCTTGATCTTGCCGAGCGCGCGGGCGTGCATCTTCGCCAGCTGCGTGACGATCTGGTCGTACGCCGGGAAGACGAAGCCGTCGAACTGGATCTCCACCACGGGGCGGTAGCCGCGCAGGGCCAGGCCGATGGCCGTGCCCACGATGCCCGACTCGGCGAGCGGGGTGTCGATGACCCGGTCCTCGCCGAAGTCCTTCTGCAGGCCGTCCGTGACACGGAAGACGCCGCCGAGCTTGCCGACGTCCTCGCCCATGATGAGGACCTTGGGGTCGGCCTCCAGGGCCGTGCGCAGCGATTCGTTGATCGCCTTGGCGATGGGAAGTTTCTGTACGGCCATGGTTACTTGACCTCTCCGCCCGCCGGGGCGTCCGCGAACGACGCCTGGTAGGCGGCGAACTGGGCGCGCTCCTCGTCCACGAGCGCGTGGCCGTCCGCGTACACGTTCTCGAAGATCGCCATCAGGTCGGGGTCCGGCATCGCCCGCACCACCTCACGCACCCGCTTGCCCAACGCTTCGCTCTCCTCGTCGAGTTCCGCGAAGAACCCCTCGTCGGCGTGCCCCTCGGACTCCAGGTAGGCCCGCAGCCGCAGGATCGGGTCCTTGGCCTCCCAGGCCTCCCGCTCCTCGTCCCTGCGGTACTTGGTCGGGTCGTCGGAGGTGGTGTGCGCGCCCATGCGGTAGGTGAACGCCTCGATGAGCGCCGGGCCCTCGCCCGTGCGCGCCCGCTCCAGGGCCCACTTGGTCACGGCGAGGACGGCGAGCACGTCGTTGCCGTCGACCCGCACACCGGGGAAACCGAAGCCCTGCGCGCGCTGGTAGAGCGGCACCCGGGTCTGCTTCTCGGTGGGCTCGGAGATCGCCCACTGGTTGTTCTGGCAGAAGAAGACGACCGGGGCGTTGTAGACCGCGGAGAAGGTGAACGATTCGGCCACGTCGCCCTGGCTGGAGGCGCCGTCGCCGAAGTACGCGATCACGGCCGAGTCGGCACCGTCCTTGGCGACGCCCATGGCGTAGCCGGTGGCGTGCAGCGTCTGCGAACCGATGACGATCGTGTACAGGTGGAAGTTGTTGCTGTTCGGGTCCCAGCCGCCGTTGTTCACGCCGCGGAACATGCCGAGCAGGTTCGTCGGGTCGACGCCGCGGCACCAGGCGACGCCGTGCTCGCGGTACGTGGGGAACACGTAGTCGTCGTCACGGGTGGCGCGGCCGGAGCCGATCTGGGCGGCCTCCTGGCCGAGCAGCGAGGCCCACAGACCCAGCTCGCCCTGGCGCTGGAGGTTCGTGGCCTCGGAGTCGAAGCGGCGGGTGAGGACCATGTCGCGGTAGAGGCCGCGCAGCTCCTCGGCGGTGATGTCCGCGACGTACGCGTCGTACACGGCGTTCTTCGCGTGCTTGACCCGCTTGCCCTCGGGGGTCAGCAGCTGTACGAGCTCGGGCTCCGTGCTTTTCTGCGGCGCGGGCTTCTTGGCGCTCGCGCGCTTCCCGCCGCCGGTACTGCTGCGGCGCGGTGTGCGCGCGGCGGTGCTCTCCACGGTCACGTGTGCTCCTCCGTCGGTCCGGCCCCCGGGATTACCGGGAACTGGGGGTCCCCCCTGCTCTTCCAGAGCTCGGGGGAGCGGCTCGCCTGCTCCGTGCCCGCGCACGGGGTGGGTACGACTCGGCCGGGAACAGGCGTGACAGGTGCCCCGGCGAGCTCCCTGCACAAAGCACGTTACCCAGTGCTTCCCATTTCTGTGAAACCCCGTCTGACCTGCGAATTTGCTTGGATTTCCAAGTATCTGACTGCTTGGATTTCCGAGTAAATCGAGAAAGTCGGGAACAGTTCCTGGTCACAGCACTGATCACAGCCTGGCAGGGGGCCGGAACACCGGCACGTTATCCCGGCCACCCCGCGCATTGGAAGGGTTCCGCCCGGGCACGGAAAGAGAACGTGTGTGAGACTGGCTTCGTGCGCGAAGACGGAAAAATTACGGTATTTCTCCTCGACGACCACGAAGTGGTCCGGCGTGGAGTCCATGAGCTGCTCTCCGTGGAGTCCGACATCGAGGTCGTCGGCGAGGCGGGTACCGCGGCGGACGCCCTGGTCAGGATCCCGGCGACACGGCCCGACGTGGCCGTGCTCGACGTGCGCCTGCCGGACGGCAGCGGCGTGGAGGTGTGCCGCGAGATCCGCTCGCAGAACGAGGACATCAAGTGCCTGATGCTGACCTCGTTCGCCGACGACGAGGCCCTCTTCGACGCAATCATGGCCGGGGCCTCCGGCTATGTCCTCAAGGCCATCCGGGGCAACGAGCTCCTGACCGCCGTCCGTGACGTGGCCGCCGGCAAGTCGCTGCTCGACCCCGTGGCCACCGCCCGGGTGCTGGAGCGGCTGCGCGACGGCAACAACCCCAAGGGCGACGACCGGCTGGCCAACCTGACCGAGCAGGAGCGGAAGATCCTCGACCTGATCGGCGAGGGCCTGACCAACCGCGTGATCGGCGAAAGGCTGCACCTGGCCGAGAAGACGATCAAGAACTACGTCTCCAGCCTGCTCTCCAAGCTGGGCATGGAGCGCCGCTCCCAGGCCGCCGCGTACGTGGCGCGCATGCAGGCGGAGAAGCACTGACGCGTTCCCCGGCCCGGGCGGAGTGGTCCGCCCGGGGCGGACGGCAAGGAGCGCCCCTCGGTTGAGGGACTTACGTCCTCGCTTTGTGGGGGCGGGATCCCCTTTCCCGACACCGCGTCCATGAACCAAGGTGGGGGTCATGCCCACCGACGAACAGCTCGCCTTCGAACTGCTCAGCCGCACCGACTACGGCCGGGTGGCGACCAGCATGCGCGCGCTGCCCTTCCTCGCGGCGTCCCGGCACATCGTCGTGGACGGGAAGATCCTGCTGCGCATGCACCGGGGGTACGGCTACCACCAGGCCTGCATCGGCAGCGTCGTCGCGTACGGCGCGGACAACCTCAACGCGGCGGACGCCCGCGAGGGCCAGTGGACGGTCCAGCTGGTCGGCGTCTGCGAGGCGATCGAGCCGACCACCGCGGAGCTCGAACTCTTCGGCCCCGGACCGCACTTCGTGGACGGGGAGCTCTTCGACCCGGTCTACCTGCGGATAGAGCCGCAGTTCACCACCGTGCACACCCTGCGGGCCGGGCACGACCGGCTGCTCCAGCACATGCTCTGACCCCATTCGGACCTCGCCCGGATCCCGCTCGGACCTCCGGGAACGCCACAGGGCCGGACCGCACTGCGGTCCGGCCCTGTGGCGTCGGAGATCGGGGGGCGGGGCTCAGAGGCCGTCGCCCGCGCCGCCGTTGTCGGCGCCCGCGTCGTCCTCGCCCGGGTCCGTCGGGTCGTCGGTCGGCTCCGGCGGGTCCTCGGTCGGCTCCGACGGCTTCGAGGTCGGCGTCGTCGGGTCCTGCGTGGGCGTCGTCGGCTCGTTCGTCGGCTGGGTGGGCCGGTTCGTCGGCCGGGTCGGCCCGGTCGGCCGGTTCGTCGGCGAGGTGTAGTCCGTCTGGCCGCCGGTGTCGGTGCCCGGCTCCGTCTCCTCGTCCGTCGGGTCCTCTTCCGCGCTCTTGCTCGGCTTCTTGGACTCGGACTGCTTCGTGGCCGGAGACTTCGGCGGGTCCTTCTTGTCCTTGGTGTCGCCCGCGCCCACCGCGAACGCCACTCCCACCGCGATGGCGATGACCGCGAGCACGGCGAAGATCCACATCTTGCCGCGGCCGCCGCCCTTGCCGCCGCGGTGACCGCCGTCGAAGCCGCCGTCGTCACCCGGCGGGCGCAGCATCGGGCTGGGGATCTGCGCGGTCCCGGAGTCCGGGTGGGCCATCGCGGTGGTGCCCGCGACCCCCATGGCCGGCGTGTTGCCGCCCTCGTGCATCTCCACGGGCCCGGTGTTCCAGGTGCCCGTGTGGCTGCCCTGCTCGTGCAGCATCTGCAGCCCGTACTGGACGAGGCCGCGCATCTCCTCGGCGGTCTGGAACCGGTCGTCCGGGTCCTTGGCCAGCGAGCGCATCACCAGCCCGTCCAGCTCCGGCGGCGCCGCGTCCGACACCTCGGACGGCGGTACGGCCTGGTCCTGGACGTGCTGGTAGACGACCGAGAGCGGCGTCTCACCGGTGAACGGGGGCCGCAGCGCGAGGAGTTCGTAGAGGAGACAGCCGGTCGCGTACAGGTCGGAGCGGTGGTCGACGGCCTTGCCGAGCGCCTGCTCCGGGGAGAGGTACTGGGGCGTGCCCATGACCATGCCGGTCTGGGTCATCGTCGACTGCGCGCCGTGCAGGGCGCGCGCGATGCCGAAGTCCATCACCTTGACCGCGCCGGTGTTGGTGATGATCACGTTCGCCGGCTTGATGTCGCGGTGCACGATGCCGTGCTGGTGCGAATAGGCCAGCGCCTCCAGGACGCCGGACACGATGATCAGGGCCTGCTCGGGGCCCGGGGCCTCCGCGTTGATCAGCAGATCGCGGATCGTCCGGCCCTCGACGATCTCCATGACGATGTACGGGACCACGTTCGGCCCGACGACGTCTTCACCGGAGTCGTACACGGCCACCACGGCGTGGTGGTTCAGGCCCGCGACGGACTGCGCCTCGCGCGTGAAACGCGCCTTGGAGACGGGGTCCTCCGCGAGGTCGGAGCGGAGCAGTTTGACCGCGACGGTGCGGCCGAGACGTACGTCCTCGGCCGCGAACACCTCGGCCATGCCGCCCCGGCCGAGTCTGTGGGTCAGCCGGTACCGGCCGTCGCCGACGAGCCCGCCGTTGCCCCACAATTCAGGCGCGTCTGACATACCGCCGCCAGACGCCTCGGGGTCGGACGGGCCCTGAGCGCGCTGCGTCTGTGCCATCAGTCCTCGCCGTCGTTTCTGGTCGTGGTACTTGGTGCTGAGTACGTCGCGAACGGGGTACTCCGTCGGGCCACGCTACAGCCTTCGCGCCACCCACCGGTCCGACGTGGACCGGTCATCAAAGCGGTCCCGGGGTCCCGTGCGCAAACTTGTAACGCTTCCGAGACGCTTCTTGCGCGTACGGTCACGGAACGGGCACCGAGCTTGACGCGTCATCGTCCTCGGGCAGACTTGGCCTGGAATAGGCGGTAAATCGATCACCAGCCGCGGAGCCGTCCGGCAGCCGCGCCGATGGGGGACGCACGAGATGAGCAGCCAGGACGGCGCACAGGGGCGGTACGCGGGGCGTTCGCTGGCCGGCGGCCGCTACCAACTGCGTGATCTGCTCGGCGAAGGCGGCATGGCGTCGGTGCACCTGGCGTACGACACCGTGCTCGACCGGCAGGTCGCCATCAAGACGCTGCACACCGAACTCGGCCGCGAACAGTCCTTCCGCGAGCGTTTCCGCCGCGAGGCCCAGTCGGTGGCGAAGCTCACGCACACCAACATCGTGTCGGTCTTCGACACCGGCGAGGACGACCTGGACGGCACGACGATGCCGTACATCGTCATGGAGTACGTCGAGGGCCGGCCGCTCGGCTCCGTCCTGGACGCCGCCGTGGCGCAGTCCGGCGCGATGCCCAGCGACCAGGCGCTGAAGATCACCGCGGACGTCCTCGCGGCCCTGGAGATCAGCCACGAGATGGGCCTGGTCCACCGCGACATCAAGCCCGGCAACGTGATGATGACCAAGCGCAACGTCGTGAAGGTCATGGACTTCGGCATCGCCCGCGCCATGCAGTCCGGCGTCACCTCCATGACCCAGACCGGCATGGTCGTCGGCACCCCGCAGTACCTCTCCCCCGAGCAGGCCCTGGGTCGCGGCGTGGACGCGCGCTCCGACCTCTACTCCGTCGGCATCATGCTCTTCCAGCTGGTGACCGGGCGGCTGCCGTTCGAGGCGGACTCGCCGCTCGCCATCGCGTACGCGCACGTCCAGGAGGAGCCGGTCGCGCCCTCCTCGATCAACCGCGCCCTGCCGCCCGCGGTCGACGCGATCGTCGCCCGCGCGCTCAAGAAGAACCCGAACGAGCGCTTCCCCACCGCCGAGGCGATGCGGGACGAGTGCCTGCGCGTGGCCCAGTCCTTCCAGGCGGCGGCCCCCAGCATCGTGCCGGGCGCGCAGACGGCGAGCGGCGCGGGCGTCGGCGCCGCGGTCTTCCCGCCCGTCGACACCTCGCTCCCGCAGAACGGCAGCGTCCAGACCCCGTACCAGCCCGGTCCGTACGGCCCGCCGACCCCGGCCCCGACGCCCGCGCCCACCCCGGGCTACGGCTACCCGCAGCAGGGCTACCAGACCCCGCCGCCCCACAACGCCTACGCCCCGCAGCAGGGCGCGCACACCCCGCCGCCGTACAACCTCGCGCCGCAGCCCGCGACCGCGGCGTCCCCGGGCGGCTCCGGCGGCCCGGGGAACCGCAAGCGGAACATGCCGGTCGTCGTCGGCTCGATCGTCGTCGCGCTCATCGCGATCGGCGGACTGGTCACCGCGCTGACCATGAGCGGCGGGGACGACGACAAGAAGGAAGGCTCCGGCGACAAGTCGAAGCAGCCGGTGGCGGGGTACAAGGGGCCCGATCGCAACAACGTGATCGACACCGAGAAGTGCACCGACCCCGAGGTCGGCTACAACGACGAGAACAAGATCAAGGTCCCGGACTTCACGTTCAAGGACTGGAAGTCGGCCCTGTCGTGCCTGCAGGCCGCCGGCTGGAGCTACGACAAGCGCATGATCAACGAGAACGCGTACGGCAAGGACACCGTCATGCGGCAGACCCCGAAGGAAGGCACGGAGGTCGACCCGAAGGGTCTCGACATCCAGTTCGACATCTCCACGGGCAACCCGGCCTGACCGGTCCCGGAACGCGGAGGGGCCCGGTACGCGCGATGCGTACCGGGCCCCTCCGCGTCGTACGGACCGTCGTACGGACCGTCGTACGGACCGTCGTACGGACCGTCGTACGGACCGCGGTGGTGCGGACGGTCTGGACGGTCTACAGGTAGGGGCCGCCCGAGCGGCCGGCGAGGCCGCCGGTCTCGTCGTCCTCGTCGCCGCCGCCCACGCCCGGCGGCAGCGCCCGGCGCATCGACTCCAGCTGGGCGCGCGCCGCCATCTGCTGGGCGAACAGCGTGGTCTGGATCCCGTGGAACAGCCCCTCCAGCCAGCCGACCAGCTGGGCCTGCGCGATGCGCAGCTCCGCGTCGCTCGGCGTCGCCTCCTCGGTGAAGGGCAGGGAGAGCCGCTCCAGCTCCTCGACGAGCTCGGGGGCGAGGCCGTCCTCCAGCTCCTTGACCGAGCTGGCGTGGATCTCCTTGAGGCGGACCCGGCTGGCCTCGTCGAGAGGAGCCGCCCGCACCTCCTCCAGCAGCTGCTTGATCATGCTGCCGATACGCATGACCTTCGCCGGCTGCTCGACCATCTCCGTCACCGGAACCTCGCGGGATTCGTCGTCTCCGCCACCACCGAGAGCCATTCCGTCCTGGCCCACGACCAGGACCTGGGGGCTCTCCGGCGACCGTTCGTTCCTCGGCATCTCCATGCCGCCATTCTCTCGCACCCGTGCGTCACACATCGGTGGTGCCCCCATTCCCGGCTGATCCACCCTCGCGCGGCCCTCAGCCACGGCGCAGCCGGAGGCCGAGGAAGCCGAGGCCCAGGCCGATCAGGACGAGTCCGCCGCCCAGCGGCAGCACCCGGAGGTTCGACAGCGAGGTGTCGGCGGGGAGCGGACCGGTGGGCTCGACCGCGGTGTCCCGGTGCCGGACCGGGACCGGCTTCGGCTTCGGCTTCGGCGGGGGCCGGACGGGGGGCGGTGTCGAGGGCGGCGGCAGCGTGCCCGGCAGGTCGGTACGGCCCGGCCGCTCCCGTCCCTCGCCCGCGCGGCTCCCGGCCCGGGAGGTCGCGTCGACGGTGGTGACGGGGTTCTTGCGGGAGGGTTCGGCGGCGTACGAGACGAAGTCGGGGACGCCCGTCGCGAGCAGGGCGACGAAGGCCGCCACCACGAGGACGAGGCGTCCGGGCCGGAAAGAAGTCACCGCAGGCCCCCTCCCGCTGCCGGGTCGTCGTCACCAAGATCAAGAAGGATCGCCACACCAGTGACCAGCGTCACATAGCGGTAGGAATCCGGCATCTCGGCCGTGGACGTGGGGCGGGAGGGGGCTCGGGACGGGCGCGGGAGGGGTGGGGCGGGGCTCGGGAGGGGTGGGGCGGGGCGGCCGGGATCGGCCGGACTCAGCGGGTCAGCGGGTCAGCGGGTCAGCGGGTCAGCAGCACCTTTCCGATGTGGCTGCTCTCCTCCAGGATCCGGTGCGCGGCCGCCGCGTCGCTCATCGGGACCGTCCGGTCCACGACGGGCCGCACGTGCCCGCCGCCGATCAGCGGCCACACGTGCTCCCGCACCGCCGCGACGATCGCGGCCTTCTCCGCGGCCGGCCTGCCACGCAGCGAGGTGGCGGTGACGGCCGCCCGCTTGTTCAGCAGCGCGGCGATGTTCAGCTCGCCCTTGACGCCGCCCTGCATGCCGATGATCGCGAGCCGGCCGTTGACGGCGAGGGTCTGCACGTTCCGGTCCAGGTACTTCGCGCCCATGTTGTCGAGGATGACGTCCGCGCCGGCCCCGTCCGTGGCCCGCGCGATCTCCTCGACGAAGTCCTGCTCGCGGTAGTTGACGAGGATGTCCGCGCCCAGCTCCCCGCAGAACGCCAGCTTCTCCTTCGTGCCCGCCGTCACCGCGACCTTCGCGCCGACGGCCTTGGCGAGCTGGATCGCCATGGTGCCGATGCCGCTGGACCCGCCGTGCACGAGGAGCGTCTCGCCCGGGCGCAGGTGGGAAATCATGAACACGTTGGACCACACCGTCGAGGTGACCTCGGGCAGCGCGGCCGCCGTGACGAGGTCGACGCCCTCGGGCACGGGCAGCAGCTGGCCGACCGGCACGACGACCTGCTCCGCGTATCCGCCGCCGGACAGCAGCGCGCACACCTCGTCGCCGACGGACCAGCCGGAGACGCCGGTGCCGAGCGCGGTGATGCGGCCCGAGCACTCCAGGCCGGGGTACGGGGAGGAGCCGGGCGGCGGATTGTAGAAGCCCTGCCGCTGCAGCAGATCGGCGCGGTTCACGGCGCCGGCCACCACCTCGACCAGCACCTCGCCCTCGCCGGGCACGGGATCGGGCACCTCGGCCCACACGAGCGCTTCGGGGCCGCCGGGTTCGGGGATCGTGATCGCATACATGCGGCCGAGGCTACTCGCGTGCCCCGGCGACGGCAGATGTACGGGGTGGGCGGCCGGGGGGCGGAGGGCGGGTGGGCGGAGGGGCCGCACCGCGCGGACGCTGTGGGCGCGGAGGGGCCGCACCGCGCGGACGCTGTGGGCGCGGAGGGGGCGGGCAGGACGACGCCCCGGGGTCGCGTACGAGCCCCGGGGCGTCCGTCGGCTCAGTTCGGCGGCAGCGGCTTCAGGTCCGGGGCCACCGCCGTGCCGGGCGAGGCCCGGACGATCGTGATCAGACGGTCCGTCAACTGCAGCTTGCCGACCGCCGGATCGTCGTAACCGAGCACCCGGTGTCCGCGGACGACGGACACCACCAGGTCCTCCGTCTCCCGCGCGCTCAGGCCGACCTCGGACTTTATGACCGGCCGTTCGACCAGGTCGAGCCCGCTGCCCTGCTGGATCAGGTCCTCCATGACCATGCCCGCGCTCGGGCTGAGCACGGAGAGACCGAGCAGCCGCCCGGCCGCGCTCGCGCTGGTGATCACCGAGTCGGCGCCGGACTGGCGCAGCAGCGGCGCGTTCTCCTCCTCGCGCACCGCCGCCACGATCTTCGCCCCGCGGTTCAACTGCCGTGCGGTGAGCGCGACCAGGACCGCCGTGTCGTCCCGCTGCGTCGCGATGATGATCTGGCGGGCCCGCTGCACCTCCGCGCGCAGCAGCACGTCGCTGCGGGTCGCGTCGCCGATGACGCCCGCGAACCCCTCCGCCGTGGCCGCCTCGACGACCTTCGCGCTGGGGTCGACCACCACGATCTGATCCGGCTTCAGTCCGGTCGCACAGACCGTCTGGATCGCCGACCGGCCCTTCGTGCCGAAGCCGACGACAACAGTGTGTTCACGCAAGTTGGACCTCCAGCGGGACAGACGCCATTCCTCGCGGGTCCGTTCCGTGAGCACTTCGAGGGTGGTGCCGACCAGGATGATCAGGAAGAGCACGCGCAGCGGCGTGATCAGGAGGATGTTGGTGAGCCGGGCGCTGTCGCTGTACGGAACGATGTCGCCGTAGCCGGTGGTGGAGAGCGTGACCGTCGCGTAGTACGCGGAGTCCAGGAAGTCGACGTGGTCGTCGGAGTTGTCGTGGTAACCGCTGCGGTCGATCCAGACGATGAACGTCGTCAGGGCGAGCACGAGCAGCGCCATCGCCAGACGGCGGGTGACCTGCCGCAGCGGGCGCTCGACCTTCCGCTGGGGCAGCTTGATCCGGTACTTCGTGTGCTGCTCTTCGGGGTGACGCGCGATGGCGTCATGCCCGGGAAGTTTCACGTGAAACGCTCCTCGCCGTCTACGTGTGCTCCAGCTCCGGGTCCGGACCCCGCGCCCGTGCCTTCCCCGGCACCGGCCCCGTCCGCGTCCCCCGTGACCGGGCCACCGTACAGACCCGTCGTACCGGTGCCGGTGCCGACCTCCGGCACGGCCCACGGCAGATCGAGGATCTCCAGCTCCCGGCCCTGCCGCGCCCCGCCGGGCGGCACGACCGCGAGACCGTCGGCCGCCGCGATGCCGCGCAGCATCGCCGGGCCGTTGAAGTGCAGCGGAACGGCCTGCTCGGCGCGGAGGGTGACCGGGACGAGGCGGGTGTCGTGCGGGTGGCCGTGCACCGCGTCGCGCAGGGGAGCGGTGTACGTCGAGGGGCCGCCGCAGCCCCTCGCGCGCCCGGAGAGCGTGCGCAGCAGCGGTTCGGCCAGTGTCAGCAGGCCGGAGACCGCGGCGAGGGGGTTGCCGGGCAGGCCGACGAGGTGCCGTCCGCGCCCGATGCGGGCCAGCAGCATGGGGTGCCCCGGGCGGACCGCGACCCCGTCCACCAGCAGCTCGGCGCCGATCCTGCGCAGGGTGGGGTGGACGTGGTCGACCGGGCCCGACGCGGTGCCGCCGGTCGTGACGACGAGGTCGGCGGTGGACGAGGAGAGCGCGGCGTGCAGCGCCTCGGCGTCGTCCCCGAGGCGGCGCACGGCGGTGACCTCGGCGCCGAGCGCGTGCAGCCAGGGCGGCAGCATCGGGCCGAGCGCGTCCCTGATGAGGCCCTCGCGGGGGAGGCCGTGCGTCAGCAACTCGTCGCCGAGGACGAGGACTTCGGCGCGGGGCCTGCGGAACACCGTCAGGGTGTCGTACCCGGCGGCCGCGGCCAGGCCGAGCACGGCGGGGGTGACCAGGGCGCCGTGCGGCAGGAGCCGGTCGCCGGAACGGCACTCCTGGCCGCGCGGGCGGATGTCCTGCCCGGTGACCATCTCGCGCAGGGCGTGCAGCCTGCCCTTCTCGTCGAGGCGGCCGTGCTCGCTGCGGAGCACGGCGGTGGCGTCCTGCGGGACGCGGGCCCCCGTCGCGATCCGGACCGCCTCGCCGTCGCCGAGCGCGTCCGGGCGCGCGTGCCCGGCGAGGATCCCGTCGGCCCGCACATCCCAGGGCCCCGGCCCGGCGACGACCCAGCCGTCCATCGCGGAGGTGTCGAAGGAGGGCAGGTCCGTGAGGGCGGCGAGCGGCACGGCGAGGATCAGGCCGAGCGCGCGGTCGAGGGGGACGGCGACCGGCTCGGCCGCCGGCCCGGGCACGGCCCGCTCGGCACGGGCGCGCGCGGCGGGCCAGGCGGAGGGGTCGCGGTGCGCGGCGTCGGTGGGGGCGGGGGCGGGAGAGGTGGGAGAAGTGGGAAAAGTGGGAGGGGCTGCGGCGGTGGGAGGGGCTGCGGCGGTGGGAGCGGTGGGGGGCTCGGGGGTGCGGTCGGTGCGGGTCCGGTCGGCGGGGGTGCGGTCGGCGCGGTCCGCGGGGGTGCGGTCCGTGGGGGTGGTGCTGCCCTTCGGGGGGTGCGTGTTCACCAGGGCGAGCGCCTCGTCGAGCTCGGCGTCCGAGGCGGAGTGCCCGGTCATCCGGCGTCCGGGGGCGTTCCCGGGGCGGCGCCCGGCGAGGCGTCGGGCGCGGCGCCCGGCTTGGCGCCCGGCTGGTCCTCGGCCTGGTCCTCGGCCTGGTCCTCGGCCTGGTCCTCGGCCGCCCAGCGGACCGCGAGCGCCGCGGCCTTGCGGGTCGCCTCGGCCACCGCCTCGGGCCCGTCGGCGGCCGTGCCCCGCGCGGCGGCCTGCGCCGCCGCGTAGCCGACGAGGAAGGTGGTCAGCGGGGCCGCCGGGCGGGCCACGCCGTGCGCGGCGTCGCGGGCGAGGTCCAGGAGGGCGCCGGTGTCGACGTCCAGGTCGATGCCCAGCTCGTCCTTGACTGCGGAAATCCATTCATCCAACACGTTGCCATGCTCCCTGATGCGGGCCCGGGCGGCGGCGATGTCGTCCCAGGTGTCGCAGTCGAAAGCCGCGACGGGGTCGGCGACCCGGGTGAGTCCGAGCCGGGCGGTGAGCAGCCGCAGCGGGCGCCCGGTGAGTCCGCCGTCGGCCGCGAGCGCGTCGATCTCCCTGCGCAGGGCGGCGCGTCGGTAGGCGGCGACCAGGGGCTGGTCGCGGCCGCCGGGGTCGGTGAGCACCGCCCCGTCCGCACCGCTCTCGCGCAGCGCGGTCAGCAGACGGCGCACGGTCGGGCCGCCCAGGAACGGCAGGTCGGCGGAGAGCACCAGCACGTGCTCCGCCGCCGTGTGCCGCAGGCCCGCGTCGAGCGCGGCGAGCGGGCCGCCGCCCGCGGGTTCCTCGCGGGCCCACAGGACCGGCCGCGCGGTCGGGCGCGGCGCCGCGACGACGACGGTGGTCCCGGCGCCGGAGCAGGCCGCGAGGACCCGGTCGATCAGCGCCCGGCCCCCGACCCGCACGCCCGGCTTGTCCGCGCCGCCGAGCCGGGCGGCACCGCCTCCGGCGAGCACGACGGCGTCGTACGGCCCGACCCCGGCGGGGGGCGGGACGGTGCCGTGGGCCTCGACGGAGTCGACGGTTCCGTGGAGCTCGGCGGTGCCGTGGAGCTCGACGGTGGCGTCGGTTCCGGCGGTGATGCGGGGCTCGGCGGTGACGGCCGGGCCCTCGTTGCCGGTCGGCTCGCCGCTGCCGGTCGGGCGGCCCTCGTTCGTGGTCACCCTCCGAGTATGGGCCTGCGAAGGATCATTGCCACCCCCGCGAAAGGCCCTGCGGACCGGGGACTTACGTCACGGGAACGGCCGGGGGAACGGGTGCGGGGACCGGCGCGGGCCCCCGCAGGCCCACCCGCTCGGGCCGGGTCCGGGCGGGCCGGGTCCGGGCGGGCCCGCTCACACCGACCGCAGCAGCACCGCCGGGTGTTCGACGCAGTCCGCCACGTAGCGCAGGAAGCCGCCGGCCTCGCCGCCGTCGCACACCCGGTGGTCGAAGGTGAGCGACAGCTGGACGACGTGCCGCACCGCCAACTCGCCCTGGTGCACCCACGGCTTGGGCACGATCCTGCCGACCCCGAGCATCGCCGCCTCGGGGTGGTTGATGATCGGCGTCGAACCGTCGACCCCGAACACCCCGTAGTTGTTGAGCGTGAACGTCCCGCCGGTGAGCTCCCCCGGGGTGAGCGTGCCCTCCCGCGCGGCCTCCGTGAGCCGGATCAGCTCCGCGTTGACCGAGCCGGTGGTCCGCGTCTGGGCGTGCCGGACCACGGGGACGACCAGGCCACGGGGGGTCTGCGCGGCGAAGCCGAGATGGATGTCGGCGAACCGCCGGACCTCGCGCGCCTCCATGTCCACGGACGAGTTGAGCATCGGGAAGCGCTGCAGCGCGGCCACGCTGATGCGCGCGAACAGCGCGAGCAGCGAGATCCGGGCGCCGTCGCGGTCCGACATCGCGTCGTTCATGGCCCTGCGGGCCGCGAGCAGTTCGGTGGCGTCGGCGTCGACCCAGCAGGTGGCCTCCGGTATCTCGCGCCGGCTGCGGGACAGCTTGTCCGCGACCAGGCCCCGGATGCCGGTCAGCGGGTGCCGGGACTCCACGCCCGCGTGCCGCGTCTCATGGCCCTCCGCGACCCGGCGCCGGTCCTCGGCGTGCCCCGCGCGGATCAGCTCGTCGTCCTCACGCACCGCCTCGCCCCCGGCACGGCCACCCGAGTCGCGGACCGCGTGGCCCCCGGCACGGTCACCCGAGTCGCGGACCGCTGGGCCCACCGGGTCCGGCCGGCCGGTCCGCACCGCGGAGCCGGTCTTCAGGGCGGCCTCGACATCGGCCCGGGTGATCAGCCCCTCCGGCCCGGAACCGGCGAGTTCCCGCAGGTCCACGCCGTTCTCCCGGGCCAGCTTGCGGACGAGGGGGGAGATCACCGGGATCGGACCACCGCCGGGTCGCGGGGCCGAAGGATCCGTCGCCACGGGATCGGCCACGGCGGGCACGGCCGCCACGGGATCGGTCCCGGCGGGCACGGCGGGCAGGGAATCGGTCACGCCAGGTACGGGCACGGCCGGTACGGGCTGCGTGGGTCGTACGCGCCTGCGGCGGGCGGGCGCCGCCGCCGTGCCGTAGCCCACGAGCACGTTGCCCGAGGACTCCTCGGCGGCCGTCTGCAGGGCCCGCTCGGCGGGCTCCTCGGGGGCGCGGGTCCCGGCGTCCCGCGGGGCGCCCGCACGGGACGGGGCGCCGTCCTCGGTGGGGGCGCCGACGGCGACCGTCAACAGGGGCGCTCCCACGGGCAGTTCCACCCCCTCCTCGCCGAAGCGGGCCGTGACCACGCCTCCGTAGGGGCACGGCACCTCGACCATCGCCTTGGCCGTCTCGACCTCGACGACCGGCTGGTCCACCGCCACGACGTCACCGACCTCGACGAGCCAGCGGACGATCTCCGCCTCCGTCAGGCCCTCCCCCAGGTCGGGCAGCTTGAATTCGAGCACCTGCGCCATCAGCTCTCCGCCTCCCACTGCAGCCGCGCGACCGCGTCCAGGATCCGGTCGACGCCGGGCAGGTGGTGCTTCTCCAGCATCGGCGGCGGGTACGGGATGTCGAAGCCCGCGACCCGCAGCACCGGCGCCTCCAGATGGTGGAAGCAGCGCTCGGTGACGCGCGCGGCGATCTCGCCGCCGGGGCCGCCGAAACCGCCCGACTCGTGCACGACGACCGCCCGGCCGGTGCGCCGCACGGACGCGGCGACCGTCTCGTCGTCGAAGGGCACCAGCGAGCGCAGATCGACCACTTCGAGGTCCCAGCCCTCCGCGCGGGCGGCCTCGGCCGCCTCCAGGCAGACCGGCACGGACGGGCCGTACGTGATGAGCGTGGCGCTGCGGCCGGGCCGCCGCACCACCGCGCGGCCGATCGGCGCCACCGCCTCCGGAGCGTCCGGGTTCCAGTCGGCCTTGGACCAGTACAGCCGCTTCGGCTCCAGGAAGACGACGGGGTCGTCGGAGGCGATGGAGGCGCGCAGCAGGCCGTACGCGTCGGAGACCGTCGCGGGGGTGACGACGTGCAGCCCCGGGGTCGCCATGTAGTACGCCTCGGAGGAGTCGCTGTGGTGCTCGACGCCACCGATGCCGCCGCCGTAGGGCACGCGCACGGTGAGGGGCATCGGCAGGGCGCCCCGCGTGCGGTTCCGCATCCGGGCGACGTGCGAGATCAGCTGCTCGAAGGCGGGGTAGGCGAAGGCGTCGAACTGCATCTCGACGACGGGCCGCAGCCCGTACATCGCCATGCCGACGGCCGTCCCGAGAATGCCCGCCTCGGCCAGCGGCGTGTCCGTGCAGCGGTCCTCGCCGAACTCGGCCGCGAGCCCGTCGGTGACCCGGAAGACACCGCCGAGCGCCCCGACGTCCTCCCCGAGGACATGCACGGCGGGGTCCTCCGCCAGGGAGTCCCGCAGCGCCCGCCCGAGCGCCTGCGCCATGGTGGCCGGTTTGGTGGCCGGCTTCGCCGCGACCGTGGTCATCGCGCTTCCTCCTCGGCCTCTTCCGAGGCGGCTTCCAGCTCTGCCCGCAACTGCGCCGCCTGCTCGCGCAGTTGGGAGGTCTGCTCGGCGTACACGTGCGTGAAGAGGTCCATGGGGTCGAGCACCGGGTCCTGGTTCATGCGCTCGCGCAGGTCCGCCGCCATGGCCTCGGCGTCGTCGGCCGCCTGCCGCTTCAGGTCGTCGTCCAAGAGCCCGCGCTCCGTCAACTCCCGCTCCAGGAGCAGGATCGGGTCGTGGTCGCGCCAGGCCGCCACGTCGGAGTCCTGGCGGTAGCGCGTCGCGTCGTCGGCGTTCGTATGGGCTTCCATCCGGTAGGTGACCGCCTCGACGAGCGTGGGCCCGCCGCCCTGGCGCGCGCGGGCGACCGCCTCGCCGAGGACCTCGTGCATCGCCGCCGCGTCGTTGCCGTCCACCAGGCGTCCCGGCATGCCGTACCCGACGGCCTTGTGCGCGAGGGAGGGGGCGGCGGTCTGCTTGGCGAGCGGCACGGAGATCGCGAAGCCGTTGTTCTGCACGAGGAAGACCACGGGGGCCTGCCACACCGCCGCGAAGTTCAGCGCCTCGTGGAAGTCGCCCTCGCTGGTGCCGCCGTCGCCGACCATGGCGAGCGCCACCACGTCGTCGCCCTTGAGGCGGGCGGCGTGCGCGAGGCCCACGGCGTGCGGGAGCTGGGTCGCAAGAGGAGTGCTCAGGGGCGCTATGCGGTGCTCGCGCGGGTCGTACCCGGTGTGCCAGTCGCCGCGCAGCAGCGTCAGCGCGCTCGCGGGCTCCAGACCGCGGGCGACCACGGCGAGCGTGTCCCGGTAGCTGGGGAAGAGCCAGTCGCGCTCCTCCAGGGCGAGCGCGGCGGCGACCTCGCAGGCCTCCTGGCCGGTGCTGGAGGGATAGACCGCGAGCCTGCCCTGCTTGGTGAGGGCGGTCGCCTGCGTGTTGTAGCGGCGCCCGCGCACCAGCTCCGCGTACAGCCGGCGCAGCAGCCCCGGGTCGGCCTTCTCCGCGGCCGCGGTGCCGAGGACCCGGTAGGGCTCCGCGTCCGGCAGCAGCGGCGCGGGATCGGTCCTGGGCTGCCAAGCGGGGGGCGGGGTGGGCCGGTAGGCGCCCCGCTGCTCCATGACCGTCATGACGGCACCTCCTGGGGGGAAGCGGTCTCCTCGTGAGGAGCGGCAAAAGAGGCGCGGTGGGTGATGCGCCTCACCTACCGATTGTTCGGTCGTCGGCACATTTTGGCTACAGGCGCCTCCAGGCTGTGGACAAACGGTTCTGCACAGCCTGGTATGGATGCAGTACGTCCATGGTAGGGAGGCGGGGGGACATGGCATCTGAACGAATGGCCGACGGGCACGACACCGACCGCGCGGAGCCCCGGATCCCGGATCCACGGGCCCCCGAACCCCGGCTCGCGGATCCCCGCCCCCTGGACGCCATCGACCGCGACATCCTGCAGATCCTGCACACGGACGGTCGCGCGTCGATACGCTCCGTGGCCGAGCGCGTCCATGTGTCACGGGCCAACGCCTACGCGCGCATCAACCGGCTCATCGACGACGGCGTCATCCGGGGCTTCGGGGCCCGTATCAACCACGAACGCGCAGGCCAGGGTGCGTCCGCGTACATCACGCTGAAGATCGTCCAGAACACCTGGCGCACGGTGCGCGAGCACCTGCGGGCGCTCCCCGGCGCCTCCCACATCGCCCTGGTCAGCGGCGACTTCGACGTCCTGCTCCTGGTGCACACACCGGACAACCGCGCCCTGCGGGAGCTGGTCCTCACCCGCCTGCAGTCCATCCCCGAAGTGCTGAGCACCCGCACCCTGCTGGTCTTCGAGGAGGACGACGTGGAGCCCGAGCACTGAGCGGGACGGTGACCGCAGCCCGGTGCGAGGGGGCGGTGTGCGCCTTCGCGCCGGGCGTTAGCGGACGGTACGCAGTCCCGCGAAGGCCAGCTGCACGACCGCGTCGGCGATCTGCTGGCCGTTGGCCGCTCCGCGGCTCTCCGGCCGGTACCACTCCACGATGGAGTTGATCATTCCGAAGAGCAGCCGGGTGGCCAGGCGCAGCTCGACGTCCGAGCGCAGGTCGCCGTCCGCGACGGCCTCCTTGAGCAGCTCGGCCACCTGCTGGTCGAACTCCCTGCGCCGCTCCATCGCCCAGCGCTCGGTGTCGGTGTTGCCCCGCACGCGCAGCAGCAGCGTCACGTACGGCAGTTCGTCGACGAGCACCTCCACGGTGCGGCGCGTGACGTACTCCAGGCGCTGCACCGCGCTGCCCACGCGCGCGGGGTCCTCGGCGAGGATCCCGAAGAGGCCGTCGAGGGCGCGGCTCACCGCGCGCCGCAGCAGCTCCTCCTTGCCCGTCACGTGGTGGTAGATCGAGGACTTGGAGATGCCGGCCGCCTTGGACAGGTGCTCCATGGACGTGCCGTCGTAGCCGCGCTCGTTGAAGACCCGGACGGCCACGCTCAGCAGCGTCTCCGGGGTGTAGGTGTCCCGCCGGGCGGTGGTCATGCGTACTCCTCTCGCACGGCTTGGCGCCGCAGTGCCTGGGAGGGCGCGTAACGCCCGGTGGGGTACTCGTCGTGCAGGGCGTCGAGCGCCTCGGCCACGCGGTACGCGGTGAGGCGGCGGCCCCACGCGAGCGGGCCGAGCGGGTAGTTGACGCCGAGCCGCATGGCGGTGTCGACGTCCTCGGCGTCCGCCACCTCGCGCCCCACGGCGTCCAGGGCGAAGTCGACGAGCAGCCACACCGTGCGGGCCACGATCATGCCCGGGGCGTGTCCGATGACGCTGACCTTCTTGCCGAGCGCCTGGAAGAGCCCGACCGCCTCGGCGATCCCCCGCTCGTCCACCCGGCTCGACGGGGAGAGGGCGACCCGGCTCGCGGTCCGGTAGTCGAGGGCCAGGTCGAAGTGGACCGTGGGCCCGGCCGCCGCGTCGGGCGCCGTGCCGTCGGCCAGGGCAAGGCGGGTGCCGCCGGGCAGCTCGACGAAGCCGGGGCAGTCGGGGGTGCCGGAGCCGGGGTCCACCCGGATCCCGGCCGCCCGGATCAGCTCGGGCAGCGCGTCCGCGGGGAAGAGGTCGCCGTGCACGGCGACGGACTCCGGGGCCTTCGCGGGCGGTGCGGTGTGCGGCTGTGCGCGCGGGACGTCGTCCCCGTACGCGAACCAGCCCCGGCCCGACTTCCGCCCGATGCGGCGCGACTCGACCAGGCGGCGCTGCGCCAGCGAGGGCGTGAACTTGGGGTCCTGGAAGAAGGACTCCCACACGGAGCGGGTGACGGCCTCGTTGACGTCCTGCCCGATGAGGTCGGTGAGCTCGAAGGGCCCCATCGCGAAGCCGCCGCACTCGCGCAGGACGGCGTCGATCGTGGCGGGGTCGGCCACCCGCTCCTCGTACAGGCGCAGCGCCTCGGCGTAGAAGGGCCGCGCGATGCGGTTGACGACGAACCCGGGGGTGTCCGCGCTGCGCACCGGGGTCTTGCCCCAGGCCTTCGCGGTCTCGTACGCGCGCGTGGCGGCCGACTCGTCCGTCGCGAAGCCGCTGACGACCTCGACGAGGGGGAGCAGCGGCGCCGGGTTGAAGAAGTGCAGGCCGACGAAGCGCCCCGGCGCGCGCAGCGGGCCCGCGATGGCGGTCACGGACAGGGACGAGGTGTTGGTGGCGAGCAGACAGTCCTCAGCGACGACCTCTTCGAGGTCCTGGAACAGGCGCTGTTTGACGTCCAGTCGTTCCAGGACCGCCTCGACGACGAGGCCGCACCCGGCGAAGTCCGCGAGGCTGTCCGCGGGGGCGATCCTGGCGCCGGCGGCGGCTCGGTCGGCGGCCGTGAGCCTGCCCTTCTCGACGAGCCGGTCCAGTCGGGCGCCGATCGCCTCGGCGGCCGCCTTCGCGCGGCCGGGCACGGCGTCGTACAGCAGCACGGGGTGGCCCGCGACCAGGGCGACCTGGGCGATGCCCTGCCCCATGGTCCCGGTGCCGACCACGGCAACGGCGCTGCTGAGCTCGAGTGCTGTCATGCTCGCGATCCTCCCGCACGGCCCGTCGGCCGAGGGGCCCGGGGGGTGGCCGTGAAGAAGTTGTCCACAGGTTTGCCGGACCCCCTTGTCCCGACCGATCGTTCGGTTACTCTAGCCGTGTCAGAGCGTTCCTGCCCACCGTCCCTGCCCAGCTCGCCAGCTCGATGAAGAGCTGCTCGAGGAGGAGTTGGTCCCGTCATGGCCGCCGAACTCACCGCGCACCAGCTGATCGCCAAGCACCGGCCCACCCTCGACCAGGCGCTGGAGACCATCCGCACCCGGGCGTACTGGTCCCCCCACCCCGAGCACCCCAAGGCGTACGGGGAGGACGGCAGCCTGAGCCTGCCCGAGGGCAAGGCCGCCTTCGACGCCCTCCAGGGCACCCGCTTCGACCTGGACCAACCCGGCACGGACGACTGGGTGGGCGGCGAAGTGTCGCCGTTCGGACCGCAGTTGGACATCACGTATCCGCACGCGGACATCGACACCCTGCTGCCCGCCCTGCGGGCCGGCATGCCCGCCTGGCGGGACGCGGGCGCCGAGGCACGCGCGGCGGTCTGTCTGGAGATCCTGGCCCGCATCAGCGCCCGGACGCACGAGTTCGCGCACGCCGTCATGCACACCAGCGGCCAGGCGTTCATGATGGCCTTCCAGGCGGGCGGACCGCACGCCCAGGACCGCGGCCTGGAAGCCGTGGCGTACGCGTTCGCGGAGCAGACCCGCACCCCTGGCGTCGCCGACTGGTCCAAGCCCCAGGGCAAGCGCGACCCCCTCGCGCTGACCAAGCGCTTCACGCCCGTGGGCCGCGGCATCTCGCTCCTGATCGGCTGCAACACCTTCCCGACGTGGAACGGCTACCCGGGCCTGTTCGCCTCGCTCGCCACCGGCAATCCCGTCCTGGTCAAGCCGCACCCGCGCGCGGTCCTGCCCCTCGCGCTGACGGTCCGCGTCGCCCGCGACGTCCTGGCCGAGGCCGGCTTCGACCCGAACCTGGTCTGCCTGGCCGCCGAGCGCCCCGGCGAGGGCATCGCCAAGACCCTTGCGGTGCGCCCCGAGATCAAGCTGATCGACTACACCGGATCGACCGCCTTCGGCGACTGGCTGGAGGCCAACGCCCGCCAGGCGCAGGTCTACACGGAAAAGGCCGGGGTCAACACGGTCGTCGTCGAGTCCACGGACGACTACAAGGGGATGCTGGCCAATCTCGCCTTCTCCCTGTCGCTGTACAGCGGCCAGATGTGCACCACCCCGCAGAACCTCCTGATCCCGCGCGACGGCATCGCGACGGACGCGGGCGCCAAGTCGTACGACGACGTGGTGTCCGACCTCGCCGCGTCGGTGAGCGGCCTGCTCGGCGACGACGCCCGGGCGAACGGCATCCTCGGCGCGCTGGTCAACCCCGATGTGAAGGCACGCCTGGAGGCGGCCGCGGGACTCGGCGAAGTCGCCCTCCCCTCCCGGGAGATCACCAACCCCGACTTCCCGGACGCCGTGGTCCGCACCCCGGTCATCGTCAAGCTCGACGGCGCCAAGCCGGACGCCGAGGCGGCCTATCTGAGCGAGTGCTTCGGCCCGGTCTCCTTCGCCGTCGCCGTCGACTCGGCGGCCGACGCCGTGGAGCTGCTGCGCCGCACGGTGCGCGACAAGGGAGCGATGACCGTCGGGGCGTACACCACCTCGCAGGAGTTCTCCGCCGCCGTGGAGGAGACCTGCCTGGAGGAGTGCGCCCAGCTGTCCCTGAATCTGACGGGCGGCGTCTATGTGAACCAGACCGCCGCGTTCTCGGACTTCCACGGCTCGGGCGGCAACCCCGCAGCGAACGCCGCGCTGTGCGACGGCGCGTTCGTGGCCAACCGCTTCCGCGTGGTGGAGATCCGCAAGGACGCGTGACCCGGCAGGCGGGTTCAGGCCTCCGTGCCCGGGGGCCTGCCCGCCGACCAGTGGAAGAGCGTCATGCCCACGCTCGTCGCCAGGTTGTAGCTGGAGACCTGCGGCCGCATCGGCAGCGACACCAAGTGGTCCGCGCGCTCCCGCAGTTCGGCCGACAGGCCGCTGCGCTCGGAGCCGAAGGCGAGCACCGCGTCGTCCGGGAGCTTCAGCCCCCTGATGTCCTCGCCCTCGGCGTCGAGCGCGAACACCGGGCCCGGCGGCAGCCCGGTCGCCTCCATGCGCTCCACGGCCGTCGCGAAGTGCAGCCCCGCGCCGCCGCGCACGACCGTGGGGTGCCAGGGATCGAGCGTGCCCGTCGTGACCACCCCGGTCGCCCCGAACCCGGCGGCGAGCCGGATCACCGCCCCGGCGTTGCCGAGGTTGCGCGGATCGTCCAGCACGACGACCGGCGCCGGCCGGGGCATCCGCCCGAGCGCCGCGAGGTTGGCCTCGCGCGAGGGGCGTACGGCGAGGGCGGCCACCGCCGTGGGGTGCAGCCGCGGCACCAGGGCGCGCAGCCGCTCGTCCGGGACCTGCACCAGGAGCGCGCCGAGGTCGCCCGTCACATCCGGCGCCAGGTCGTCCGCCAGCGCGAGGACGGCACTCCGGTCACTGGTCAGCGCCACCGGCACCCGCGCGCCGAAGCGCAGCGCGTGCTTGATCGCGTGAAAGCCGTCGAGCAGCACGGAGGTCTCGGCGAGCCCCCGCCAGACGCGTACGGCGCCGTCGGGGTCGCTGTCGTCCGTGCTGCTGGTCATGGGGGGAAGCCTACGCGCGGCTGCTCGGCACCCTCGCCGTCGTCCCCTCGTCCCCGTCCTGCTGCTCGTCCAGGCGCTGCTCCGGCACGGCACCCCGCTCGTCGGGCCGTCCGAAGCGGGCCTGCGCGGGCCCGACGAACGGCAGCCGGGAGAGCGGAATCCGGGATACCGCGGCACTACGCGCGCGTGCCGCCCAACCGCCCAGCCACCGCAGGAACGACGTCGGCAGGAACACCGCGTCCGCCGCGATCATCGCCAGCGAGAAGAACGGCAGCCCCAGGACGACCGCGATCACCGCGTGCTCGATCATCATGACCGCCAGCAGGACGTTCTTGACCCGGCGGTTGATGAGCGTGAAGGGGAAGGCCACCTGCACGACGACCGTCCCGTAGGTCACCAGCATCACCATCAGCCCGTGGGACGAGAGCAGGTCGGACAGGGCGGGCCACGGGGAGAAGTAGTCGAGGTTCAGCGGGTAGTAGACGGCCGTGCCGTCCTGCCAGCGCGAGCCCTGGATCTTGTACCAGCCGGCCGTCGCATAGATCAGACAGGCCTCGAACATGATCACGAACAGGCCCGCGTTGTGGACGAGGTTGGCCACCACGTCGAGGAGCCCCCGCAGCTCGCTGCCAGGAGCGCGCCGCCCCACCGCCCACCACAGGCCGTGCACCAGCAGCAGCCCCCAGAAGAACAGCAGCCACCCGCCGCCGAGCTCCCCCATGAACGTCACCGCGGACAGACCGAGCCCGCACACCCACCACAGCGCGGGCCCCACCCGGTCGACGGCGCCCGCACGCGCGCGTGCCGCACGCCGCGCGTCCAGCGACCAGACCTGACCGCAGCGGGTGAAGACCAGATAGGTCGCCATCAGATGGATGACGTTGTCGCCGCCGTCCCCCATGAAGATGCTGCGGTTCTGCAGCGACAGCACACCGATCATGAACAGCACGGACATCGCGCGCGTGTGCCAGCCAAGCAGCAGCAGGGCGCTGCTGAGCAGGGCGAGACCGTAGACGATCTCGAACCAGACGTGCCCGTCGGACCACATCAGGGCGGTGAAGGCGTGGTTGCTCGCGGTGAGCTGCTGCGCCATGTCCCAGTTCCAGGGGCCGTCGGGCCCGTACAGCTCCTGGCGGTGGGGGAGTTCGCGCAGCAGGAAGAACAGCCAGGTGCCCGCGAAGCCGATGCGGACCACCGCGGACTGGTACGGGCCGAGGGCGCAGCCGGTCACCCGGTTGACGCCCCGCCCCAGCGGGCGTTCGAGACGGTTCACCGGGCAGTCCCCTCACCGGAGAGCGGCAGGTCGTCGGGCGCCACCGACCACCAGGGGAGCAGCCGGTACACCGGCTTGGCGGAGACCTTCTCCTCACTCCACTGGGGCGGCCGCACGTTCGTGGTCTTGGCGCGCAGTTGCACGCGCGCGATCTCGTCGCCCGTGCGGCCCGGCGCCTCGCGGTCGAGCCGCAGATAGGCGATACGGCGGACATAGCGCTCGGAGAGCTGCCCGCGCAGGCCGACGGGACGATTCTGCGCGTCGTGGGATCCCACGTAGAAGTCCCAGGCCCTGCGCAGTTCGTTCTGCACGGTGTGGCTCGGCAGCAGGCTGCCGTCGATCCCGGCGCCGTCCTGCGCGGAGAGCTCGTACCAGTCGGTCGTCCGCACCTCGCCCTGTGCCGTCCGGAGCTCCGCACGGGCCTGCACGGCGACGTTCTGCTGCAGCGGATTGGGCGCGAAGAGCTTCCAGTTCTGCTCGAACTCGGGGTATATCCACTCGTCGATCACCTCACCGTGCTGCTTGGTCAGGGTGTTCGACGGCGCGACATGGAGAAACAGCATGCCGACGTGCGCGCAGGCCGCGAGGGCGACGATCACCAGGGCGCAGACGGCGGCGATCTGATAGCCGAGCCGAAGCCCTGCGATGCCTGGGCGGGGGGCGGGGGCGGGGTCTACGTCGGGGTCAGGGGCAGGGGCAGGGGCGGGGTCTACGTCGGGATCAGGATCGGGTCCGGGCTCGGGCCCGGATTCGGGTGCGGATTCGGGTGCGGATTCGGGTGCGGCGTGAGCGCCGGCCCCGGGCACCGTGTGCGTCGCGGCCTCGGCACGGTCGCCGGACTCGGCGGGCCCGGCGTCCTCGCCGCCCGGACCCTTGTCGTTCCCGTCCATCCCGCCCCGTTCCCCGACTCCGCACCGACCCTGCCGCCGGAACGGTACTCAGGCCCGCCCGCCACGCACAGCGTCCGTGAAGTTATCCACAGGGTTGACACCTTATGGCGGAGGGCCGCACCATTGAATCCAACGAACCGAACGATCGGTCGGGCGGTTCGCTCAGGGTCGAGGGGGACCGAGATGGCGACAGCAGCCGCACACCAGGCGGCGGGGACGGAGCCGGACGAGGCCGTATCCGCGGCCGCGGCCGCGCGCACGGCGGAGCACCAGGCCGCCTTCGACGCGGCCGTCGCCGCCGACGAGCGCATCGAGCCGCGCGACTGGATGCCGGACGCCTACCGCGCATCCCTCGTCCGCCAGATCGCCCAGCACGCGCACTCCGAGATCATCGGCATGCAGCCGGAGGCGAACTGGATCACGCGCGCCCCCTCCCTGCGGCGCAAGGCGATCCTCATGGCCAAGGTGCAGGACGAGGCAGGCCACGGCCTCTATCTCTACAGCGCCGCGGAGACGCTCGGCACCAGCCGTGACGAGCTCCTCGACAAGCTCCACTCCGGCCGCCAGAGGTACTCGTCCATCTTCAACTACCCGACGCTGACCTGGGCGGACGTCGGCGCGATCGGCTGGCTCGTGGACGGCGCCGCGATCACCAACCAGGTCCCCCTGTGCCGCTGTTCGTACGGGCCCTATGCACGCGCGATGGTCCGCGTCTGCAAGGAGGAGTCCTTCCACCAGCGCCAGGGGTACGAGTCGTTGCTCGCCCTCAGCCGCGGCACCGAGGCCCAGCACGCCATGGCGCAGGACGCGGTGAACCGCTGGTGGTGGCCGTCCCTGATGATGTTCGGCCCGCCCGACGACGAGTCCTCGCACTCCGAGCAGTCGATGACGTGGAAGATCAAGCGTCATTCGAACGACGAGTTGCGCCAGCGCTTCGTGGACATCTGCGTCCCCCAGGCCGAGTCCCTGGGCCTCACGCTCCCGGACCCGGACCTGGTGTGGAACGAGGCGCGGGGGCACCACGACTTCGGCGCCATCGACTGGACCGAGTTCTGGGCCGTCCTCAAGGGCAACGGCCCGTGCAACGACCAGCGCATCACCCAGCGCCGCCGAGCCCACGAGGACGGCGCCTGGGTCCGCGAGGCCGCCGCGGCGTACGCCGGGAAGCAGGCGGCCCGGAAGCAGATCGCACAGCACGGAGAGGCGACAGCATGAGCAGCTCGACCGACTGGCCGCTGTGGGAGGTGTTCGTCCGCTCCCGTCGCGGGCTCTCCCACACCCACGCCGGCAGCCTGCACGCGCCGGACGCCGAGATGGCCCTGCGCAACGCCCGCGATCTGTACACCCGCAGGAGCGAGGGCGTCTCGCTCTGGGTCGTGCCGTCCGCCGCGATCACCGCATCCTCCCCGGACGAGAAGGACTCCTTCTTCGAGCCGGCCGGCGACAAGCCCTACCGCCACCCCACGTTCTACGAGATCCCGGACGGGGTGAAGCACCTGTGACCGCCGCCCCGGCCCGTGCCGCCACGCCCGACGCCCCGGCCCTGCCCGCCCTGGCCCTCGGCGACGACGCCCTGGTGCTCGCCCAGCGCCTGGGGGAGTGGGCGGGACACGCCCCCGTCCTCGAAGAAGAGGTCGCCCTGGCGAACATCGCCCTCGACCTGCTCGGCCAGGCCCGCATCCTGCTCTCCCTGGCGGGTGACGAGGACGAGCTGGCGTACCTCCGCGAGGAGCGCTCCTTCCGCAACCTCCAGCTGGTCGAGCAGCCGAACGGTGACTTCGCCCGCACCATCGCCCGCCAGCTCTACTTCTCCACCTACCAGACCCTTCTGTACGGCGCGCTGGCCGCCGGGGACGGCGAGTTCGCCCCCTTGGCCGCGAAGGCCGTCAAGGAGGTCGCCTACCACCAGGACCATGCCGAGCAGTGGACCCTGCGCCTGGGCGACGGCACGGAGGAGAGCCACGCGCGCATGCAGCGCGGCCTGGATGACCTGTGGCGGTTCACCGGCGAGATGTTCGAGCCGGTGCCCGGTCTCGACGTCGACCGGGAGCAGTTGCGCGAGAAGTGGACCGCATCGGTGACGGCGGTCGTCGAGCGGGCCACCCTGACCGTGCCCGAAGGACCGCAGTCCGGCGCGTGGGCGGCCGGCGCCGGGCGTCAGGGCCTGCACACCGAGTCGTTCGGTCGGATGCTCGCCGAGATGCAGCACCTGCACCGCAGCCACCCGGGGGCGTCATGGTGACCACCGCGCCCACCGCCCTGGAGGCGGAGCTCCTGGCCCTCGCGGGCTCGGTGCCCGACCCCGAGCTGCCCGTGCTCACGCTGGCCGAGCTGGGCGTGGTGCGCGGCGTGCGGGTCATCGCCTCCGGTCGGGTCGACGTCGAGCTGACCCCCACGTACACCGGCTGCCCGGCGATCGAGGCCATGACCGCCGACATCGAGCAGGTGCTGCACGACCGCGGCATGGCCGAGGTCTCGGTGCGCACGGTCCTCTCCCCCGCCTGGTCCACGGACGACATCAGCGCCGAAGGCCGCCGCAAGCTCGCCGAGTTCGGCATCGCGCCCCCGCGCTCGCACGCCGCGGACGGCCCCGTCCCCCTCAGCCTGTCGATCCGCTGCCCGCACTGCGGCTCGACCGACACCGAGCTGCTCAGCCGCTTCTCCTCCACGGCCTGCAAGGCGCTGCGCCGCTGCGCCTCCTGCCGTGAACCCTTCGACCACTTCAAGGAGTTGTGATGGCCCGCTTCCACCCGCTCCGGGTAGCGGCGGTCGACCGGCTCACCGACGACTCCGTGACGCTGACGTTCGACGTGCCGCCGCCGCTGCGCGAGGAGTTCCGCTTCACCCCGGGCCAGCACCTCGCCCTGCGCCGCTTCGCGGACGGCACGGAGATCCGGCGGACGTACTCGATCTGCTCCCCGGCCTCGCCCCCCGAGGCCACCGGGGAGCCCCGTAGCCTGCGCGTCGGCGTGCGCCTCGTCGAGGACGGCGCCTTCTCCACGTACGCCTTCAAGGAGATCGCCGTCGGCGACGAGCTGGAGGTCATGACGCCCGCGGGCCGTTTCACGCTGGACCCGGCCCCCGGCCGCTATGCCGCGATCGTCGGCGGCAGCGGCATCACCCCGGTGCTGTCCATCGTCACGACCCTCCTGGAGCGCGAGCCCAAGGCCGACTTCTGTCTCGTCCGCAGCGACCGCACCGCCGCGTCGACGATGTTCCTCGAGGAGGTCGCCGACCTGAAGGACCGCTGGCCCGACCGGTTCCAGCTGGTGACCGTGCTCTCCCGCGAGGAGCAGCAGGCGGGCCTGGACTCCGGTCGGCTCGACGAGGAGCGGCTCACCCGGCTGCTGCCCGCGCTGCTGCCCGTGGCGGAGATCGAGGGCTGGTTCCTGTGCGGCCCGTTCGGCCTGGTGCAGGGCGCGGAGCGGACACTGCGCGCCCTCGGCGTTTCCCGCCGCCGCATCCACGAGGAGATCTTCCACGTGGACGACGGCCTGCCCGCCGCGCCGCCACCCCCCGGTTCCGCCCCCGCGCCCGCGCACAGCACGGTGACCGCGACGCTGGACGGCCGCTCCGGCAGCTGGCCCGTCCTGGAGGGGGAGACCCTGCTGGAGACGGTCCTGCGCAACCGCGCCGACGCGCCCTACGCCTGCAAGGGCGGCGTCTGCGGCACCTGCCGGGCCCTGTGCGTCTCCGGTGAGGTGCGAATGGACCGCAACTTCGCCCTGGAGCCGGAGGAGACCGACGCCGGTTACGTGCTGGCGTGCCAGTCCCGTCCGGCCACGGACACCGTGGAGCTGGACTTCGACCGCTGACCCCGCCCACCGCGCCGCCCGGCGCTCCCTGACTGTTCCCTTCCCGTAGAACCTGTTCTATCTTGACGGACCGTCAGATATGCAGGGCGGAAGAGACGACGGATACGTCGGTCGGCCGGTGCGCGGGAGGACAGGCAGTGGACTTCACCTTCACCGAGGAACAGCAGGCCGTGGTCGAGGCGGCCCAGGCACTCTTCGCCGACGTCGCACCGGACGGGGTGCCGAGCCCGGCCCTCACCCCCGGCGCCGTGGCCGAGGACTTCGACCGGGCCCTGTGGTCCCGGCTGGCCGACGCCGACCTGCTTGGCCTGCTCGTCGACTCCGAGCACGGCGGCGTGGGTCTGGACCCCATCGCCCTGTGCCTGGTCCTGCGCGAGTCCGCGAAGGTCCTCGCGCGCGTCCCGCTCCTGGAGAGCAGCGCCGCCACCGCGGCCGTACAGGCCCACGGCGACACCGAGTTGCGGCAGCGGGTGCTCCCCGCGGCAGCCCGCGGGGACCTCGTCCTGACCGTCGCCGCCAACGGCCGCAGCGGCCACGACCCGGCCGACCTCGCCGTCACCGCACAGCGTGACGGCGACCAGTGGGTCCTGGACGGGCTGCAGACGGGCGTGCCCTGGGCGCAGAGCTCCGACCTCGTCGTCGTCCCCGCCCACACCCCCGAAGGACACACCGTCCTCGCGTTCGTCCCCCGCGGCCACGACGGTCTGACCGTCGCGGAGCAGATCTCCACCACCGGCGAGCGCCTGGGCGAACTCCACCTGGCGGCCGTGCGCGTCACCGCGTCCGACGTCATCGAGGCCGACGGCGCCTGGGACCGCCTGCGCGACCTGCTCGCCACCGGCACCTGCGCGCTGGCCCTCGGCCTGGGCGAGGGCGTGCTGCGCATGACGAGCGAATACACCAGCAAGCGGGAGCAGTTCGGTCACCCCGTGGCCACGTTCCAGGCCGTGGCCGTGCAGGCCGCCGACCGCTACATCGACCTGCGCTCGATGGAGGTCACCCTCTGGCAGGCCGCCTGGCGCGTCAGCACCGGAGCCGACGGCGCCCTCCCCACGGCGGGAGACGTGGCGGTCGCCAAGATCTGGGCGTCGGAGGGCGTGCGCAGGGTCGTGCAGACGGCACAGCACCTGCACGGCGGCTTCGGCGCCGACACCGACTACCCCCTGCACCGCTATCACGCCTGGGCCAAGCAGCTGGAGCTCTCCCTCGGCCCGGCAGCCGCGCACGAGGAGACGCTGGGCGACCTGCTGGCCGCCCACGCCCTCGGCTAGTCCGCCGGACGGGCCGCACCAGCGCCCGCCGAAGGACCGCTCAGACCACGGAGCCGGGCTGGCCCTTGTCGTCGACGACGGGCCGCCCGGTGGCCTGCCAGGCCTCCATGCCACCCGCGACGTTCACCGCGTCGATGCCCTGCTGCGCCAGGTACATGGTGACCTGGGCGGACCTGCCGCCGGACCGGCAGATGACGTTCACCCTGCCGTCCTGCGGCGCCGCCTCGGTCAACTCGCCGTACCGCGCCACGAACTCACTCATCGGAATGTGCAGCGCGCCCTCCGCGTGGCCCGCCTGCCATTCGTCGTCCTCGCGGACGTCCAGCAGAAAGTCGCCGCTCGTGAGGTCGTCGACGCCGACCGTGGGCACCTGAGATCCGAAAGCCATGCCCCGACGCTACCCGAAGGTCCGCGCGGTCAGTCGCGCAGTCGGGCGAGCTCCGCCTCGCGCTCGGAGACCTGCGCGAGCAGTTGCTCGGCGATCTCGTCGAGCAGCCGGTCCGGGTCGTCGGGCGCCAGCCGCAGCATCCCGCCGATCGCGCTCTCCTCCAGCTCCTTGGCGAGCACGGAGAGGAGCTCCTTGCGCTGGGCGAGCCATTCGAGCCGGGCGTACAGCTCCTCGCTGCGCGTGAGCCGCAGCTCCTCGGGCACGGGCCCCGCCGCCCACTCCGCGGACAGCTCGCGCAGCAGCGCCTCGTCGCCACGGGCGTACGCGGCGTTGACGCGCGTGATGAACTCCTCGCGCCGCTGCCGCTCACCCTCTTCCTGCGCCAGGTCCGGGTGGGCCTTGCGGACCAGCTCGCGGTAGAGCTTGCGGGCCTCCTCGCCGGGGCGCACCCGCTGCGGCGGCCGCACGGACTGGTCGGTGAGCATGGCCTCGGCCTCGGGGGACAGCCCGTCGCCGTCCATCCAGCCGTGGAACAGCTCCTCGACGCCCGGCATCGGCATCACCCGCGCCCGCGCCTCGTCCGCCTTGCGCCGGTCCTCGGGGTCGCCGGTGCGGGCCGCGGTGGCCTCGGCGATCTGCGCGTCCAGCTCGTCGAGGCGGGTGTACATCGGGCCGAGCTTCTGGTGGTGCAGGCGGGAGAAGTTCTCCACCTCCACGCGGAAGGTCTCCAGCGCGATCTCATACTCGATCAACGCCTGCTCGGCGGCGCGCACCGCCTTCTCCAGACGCGCCTCGGGACGGTCCTGGGCGGGCTCGTCGGCACGCGCCCCGCCGGGCTCCTGCCCCTGCTGCCCGTCCTGCGCGTGCTCGCGCGAGCGCTCCTCGGACCGCTCCTTGAGCCGCGCCTTCAGCTGGTCCTTGAGCCGTCCACCGGTACCCGGCCGCCGCGCCCCCTCACCGGAGGTGTCGGGGGTCTCGGGCTGTGTCGGGTCGGCTTCCGGGATCGTCACCCGTCCAGCCTAGGGCCTGTCCGACGGGTCCCGTCGCGCGTGACACCGCCCCACGAGCGCGCCCCGCCCCGTCGCCACCGCCCGTCGGGCACCCCTTGGCGCTCCCCGCGCCCCTCACGTCTCCCCCGTCACACCCCGGCCTCCGCCGCCACCCGGCCCTCCTTGACCGCCCGCACCAGCAGCCCGTGATCGGCCTCCGTCCGGTTCGCGTACGCCGTCGCGAAACGGGCCATCGCCTCGTCGAGCTCGTCGTTCTTGCCGCAGTACCCCGCTATGAGGCGCGGGTCCGCGCTGTGCGCGTGCGCGCGGGCCAGCAGCGCCCCGGTCATCCGGCCGTAGTCGTCCAGCTGGTCGGCGGCCAGCGCGGCCGGGTCCACGCTGCCCTTGCGGTTCCTGAACTGCCGTACCTGGAAGGCCGCTCCGCCGATCGTCGTCCACCCGAGCAGGAAGTCGCTGACGACCTGCATCCGCTTCTGCCCGAGCACCACCCGGTGCCCTTCGTGCGCGGTCTCCGGCGCCTTGAAACCGGCCGTCGGCAGATGCGGCAGCAGCACGGAGGGCCGCGCCTCCTTGACCTGGAGCACCAGCGGCTCGCCCCGGTGGTCGAGCAGCAGCACCACGTACGACCGCAGTCCCACGCTGCCCGTGCCGACGATCCGGAACGCCACGTCCTGGATCGCGTACCGCGCGAGCAGCGGCAGCCGGTCCTCGGTCAGCGTGCCCAGGTACTCCTCCAGGCCCGAGGCCACCGAGGCCGCCTCCGCGTCCGGCACGCGCCGCAGCACGGGCAGGGCGTCGACGAACCGCCGCCCGTCGGATCCGTCGGCGGCCCGGACGCGCTCCGTCGACTTGGCGGCGAAGCGGGAGCTCGTGTTCCGGCGGGCCTTCTCGGAGACCCGCTCCAGGGTGCCGAGGAGGTCCCGCGCGTCCGTGTGCGAGACCAACTCCTCGTCCGCGATGGCGTTCCACGCGTCGAGGGCCGGAAGCTTGGAGAGCAGCCGCATGGTGCGCCGGTAGGCACCGACGGCGTCCAGTGCCGCCTCCTCGCAGGCGTCCTCGCTCGCCCCCGCCTCGCGCCCGGCGAGCACCAGGGAGGCGGCAAGGCGCTTGAGGTCCCACTCCCAGGGGCCGTGCACCGTCTCGTCGAAGTCGTTCAGATCGATGACGAGGCCGCCCCGCGCGTCCCCGTACAGACCGAAGTTCGCCGCGTGTGCGTCGCCGCAGATCTGCGCGCCGATGCCCGACAGCGGGGTGCGCGCCAGGTCGTACGCCATGAGGCCCGCGGAGCCCCGCAGGAAGGCGAAGGGGGAGGCGGCCATCCTGCCGACCCTGATCGGCCCGAGCTCGGGGAGCCTGGTGCGGTTGGTCTCCTGGACGACCGCCACGGGGTCGGGCCGCCCGTCGTCCACCGCGCACTCCGCGTGCGCGGCGCGGGGCACCCCTTGCCGCAGCGCCTTGCCCTCCGCCTTGGGCGACCCCGGCGCCGGCCACGCGGCGAACCCCCGCACCTGCGGAACGCGCCCGCCCTGCCGCGACCGGTCGCCGCCCTTCGCGCCCTTCCCGACCTCCCCGCGCAGCCCTCGCTGCCCGGGAATCCTTCCGTCGAGATCCACCATGTCCCTCGCCCCCGCCGGCCGTCCCCGCATCCGGTCTCGACCGTACCGCCGGGCGCCGAACACCGTCAGAGCCTGTGGATAACTTCGCCGGGGCACCCGCGGCACCGCCCGGGTGACATACATCACCGCGGACGCACCCGCCCGCCGCGACACGCCCTCGCGCCGACCGAGGGCACGCCTGCCGGACACGGGCAGCGGCCCACAGCCCGAAGACCCGCGGCCCGGAAACCGCCCAGCCACAACCCAGCGACAGCCTCGCCACAGCACGGACGCAGCACGGACGCAGCACGGACGCAGCACGGATACAAAAAGAAGCGGCCCCCTCCGAACTTTCGTCCGGAGGAGACCGCTTCCTCATGGTGCGCGAGGGGGGAGTTGAACCCCCACGCCCTTGCGGGCACTGGAACCTGAATCCAGCGCGTCTGCCTATTCCGCCACCCGCGCATGGGTGTTTGTCTTTGGGTCTCTCACTGTGTGGTGCGAGCGCCTGCCGACATCCAGAAGATTAGCACGCTGCAGCGGGTGGATTCACATCCGTATGCCGGGGCATCTGCCCAGGAGATCCGACCGCGCCCCGGCCGGTTCCCGCCCGACACCCGGACCGATCCCGCACACCCCGACCCCGGCCCCGCACCCGCCCCGCACCCGCCTCGCGCCCGGCCCGCACGCCCCGTCCACCGGCATCAGCCCCGATCCCGCTCCGACCGAGCACACCGAGGTCCACAGCCAGGTGCGGGACACTGGCTTCGGGCCCCCTCTACGATCCCCTGTAAGAGGAGGCTCGAGCAGGCGTCCCGGACCACTGCCCGTACGGGGTTTCCGGGGCCAGGAATCAGGGCCCTCTCAGGGTCCTGGGAGGATCCCCGAAGCCTGGTGCGGGCATGCCTTGTGAGAGGCGACACTCGTCGACCGGGCGGACAGGGGGAACCAGCCGATTTCCCGGCGCGTGGATACGATCAGTAAGCAGTACCAGGATGACTACGACGGAGGAGGTGCCCCATGGGAGTCCTGAAGAAGTTCGAGCAGCGTCTCGAAGGTCTGGTCAACGGCACCTTCGCCAAGGTGTTCAAGTCCGAGGTCCAGCCCGTCGAGATCGCGGGCGCGCTCCAGCGCGAGTGCGACAACAACGCGACGATCTGGAACCGCGAGCGGACCGTCGTCCCGAACGACTTCATCGTGGAGCTCAGCGCCCCCGACTTCGATCGGCTGAGCCCGTACTCGGGCCAGCTGGGCGACGAGCTCTCCGGCATGGTGCGTGACTACGCCAAGCAGCAGCGCTACAGCTTCATGGGCCCCATCAAGGTCCACCTGGAGAAGGCCGAGGACCTCGACACCGGCCTGTACCGCGTGCGCAGCCGCACCCTCGCCTCCAGCTCCTCGCAGGCGCCCGAGCGCTCCCCTGCGGGCCCCGGCGGCCCCAGTGGCCCCGCAGGCCCGGCGGCCCCCGGCCGCGGTGCGGGCGGCGCCGGCGGTGGCTATGGCTACCCCCCGGCCGCTGGAGCCCCCGGCGGCGCACCTCCCATGCCCGCCGCGCCCCCGCCCGGCGCGGGCCGCCCCGGCGGGCAGTCCCCGGCCCCGAGCAGACCCGCGGGTCCCGGTGCCGGACCACTTCCGGGCGCCCAGGTGCGGCGCTGGATCGAGATCAACGGCACACGCCATCAGATCTCCCGCCCGACGCTGGTGCTGGGTCGCAGCACCGACGCCGATGTGCGGATCGACGACCCCGGCGTATCCCGCCGGCACTGTGAGATCCGGACCGGAACGCCCTCGACGATCCAGGATCTCGGGTCTACCAACGGCATCGTGGTAGACGGGCAGCACACCACCCGCGCTACGCTCCGCGACGGCTCGCGGATCGTCGTGGGTCAAACCACCATCGTTTACCGGCAAGCCGAAGGGTGAAGCGGGGGCAATGTCAGAGCTGACCCTGACGGTCATGCGGCTAGGTTTTCTGGCCGTTCTGTGGCTGTTCGTGATCGTGGCCGTCCAGGTCATCCGCAGCGACCTGTTCGGAACGCGCGTCACACAGCGCGGTTCGCGCCGCGAGCGGCCCCAGCAGGCCGCCCGCCAGCAGCAGCAGGCCGCCGCGCCCCCGCAGCAGCGACAGCAGGGTGGCGGTGGCCGCCAGCGGCGCGGCGCCCCCACCAAGCTGGTGGTCTCCGAGGGCATCCTCGCCGGGACCACCGTCGCGCTGCAGGGCCAGACCATCACGCTGGGCCGTGCGCACGATTCCACGATCGTGCTGGACGACGACTACGCCTCCAGCAGGCATGCCAGGATCTACCCGGACCGTGACGGCCAGTGGATCGTCGAGGATCTCGGGTCCACCAACGGCACGTATCTCGACCGGACCCGACTCACCACCCCGACGCCCATTCCGCTGGGCACGGCGATCCGCATCGGCAAGACCGTCATCGAGCTGCGGAAGTAGTACTACGTCATGGAAGAGCGCGAGCGGAGCGAGCGAGCCGAAGCGGCGGTCCAGGGACTGGACGCCGGCGCGCTCCCGACCGGAGGGTGGGCACCGTGCGGATGTACCCGGAGCCGACGGGCGAGGTGCGCATGAGTCTGTCGCTGCGCTTCGCCGCCGGATCGCACAAAGGCATGATCCGCGAGGGGAACGAGGACTCCGGTTACGCCGGCCCGCGTCTCCTCGCGATCGCCGACGGCATGGGGGGCCAGGCCGCGGGTGAGGTGGCGAGCTCCGAGGTCATCTCGACGCTCGTCACGCTCGACGACGACGTTCCCGGCTCCGACATCCTGACGTCGCTGGGCACCGCCGTGCAGCGGGCCAACGACCAGCTGCGCCTGATGGTCGAGGAGGACCCCCAGCTCGAGGGCATGGGGACCACCCTGACCGCTCTGCTGTGGACGGGCCAGCGCCTCGGCCTGGTGCACGTGGGCGACTCGCGCGCGTACCTCCTGCGGGACGGCGTCCTCACCCAGATCACCCAGGACCACACCTGGGTGCAGCGCCTGGTCGACGAGGGCCGCATCACCGAGGAAGAGGCCACCACCCACCCGCAGAGGTCCCTCCTCATGCGCGCGCTGGGCAGCGGCGACCACGTGGAGCCGGATCTGTCGATCCGCGAGGTCCGCGCCGGCGACCGGTACCTGATCTGCTCGGACGGCCTGTCCGGCGTCGTCTCCCACCAGACGATGGAAGACGCCCTCGCCAGCTACCAGGGCCCCCAGGAGACCGTGCAGGAGCTGATCCAGCTCGCGCTGCGCGGCGGCGGCCCCGACAACATCACCGTGATCGTCGCCGACGTCCTGGACATCGACAGCGGCGACACCCTCGCGGGCCAGCTCTCCGACACCCCCGTGGTGGTCGGCGCGGTCGCCGAGAACCAGCTCCAGGCGCAGGACGACGGCGCCATGCAGACGCCCGCGGGCCGCGCGTCGGGCCTCGGCCGCCCCGTCCCGCCGCAGCCCGCCCACGGCCAGGGCGGCGGCTTCGGCCCGCCCGGCAGCGGCGACACCACGGGATACGTCCCCGAGAGCGGCTTCACGGCGTACGACGACGAGGACTTCGTGAAGCCCCGCGGCGGCCGCAGGTGGCTGAAGAGATCGCTCTACGGAGTGCTCGCGCTCGCCGTGATCGGCGGCGGCCTCTACGGGGGCTACCGCTGGACGCAGACCCAGTACTACGTGGGCACGAAGGACAAGCACGTCGCCCTCTACCGGGGCATCGACCAGGACCTGGCCTGGGTCAGTCTGTCGAAGGTCGAGAAGGACCACCCCGAGATCGAACTCAAGTACCTGCCGCCCTACCAGCGCAAGCAGGTCGAGGCCACCATCCCCGAGGACAACCTCGGCGAGGCCACGGGCAAGATCAAGGAGCTCGGTCTGCAGGCCTCGGCCTGCAAGAAGGACGCCGAGCGCCGCGAGGTCGAGCGCGACAACAACGCCAAGACCGGCGAGGGCGAAGCCGGCGGCACGACCGGGCTGCGCACGGCGCCGACCCCGGACCCGACCGCGTCCGGCGACACCGACAAGAACGACAAGAACAGCTCCACCGACAAGAACAAGTCCAAGACCGCACCGACTCCCACACCCGGCCCCAGCCTCTCCGAGGATGAGCAGAAGCTGGTCCCGCTGTGCGGTAAGCAGTAAGCAGCCGTTGGGGGCCCTTGCACGCCATGAGCAGTACTACACACACGTCGACGATCGGCGCGATCGGTGCGCCGAGCCGGCGCAACACCGAGCTCGCGCTGCTTGCGTTCGCGGTCGTCATCCCGTTGTTCGCCTACGTGAACGTGGGCCTCGCGCTCGACGGCAAGCTGCCGTCCGGCATGCTCGGCTACGGGGTCGGCCTGGGGCTGCTCGCCGCGGTCGGCCACCTGGTCGTACGCAAGTTCGCGGCGTACGCGGACCCGCTGCTGCTGCCGCTTGCCACCCTGCTGAACGGCCTGGGTCTGGTGGTGATCTGGCGGCTCGACCAGTCGGAGAAGCTGCAGAACCTGGCCAAGGCGCAGTTCGGCGCCTTCAGCGCCTCGGCTCCGAAGCAGCTGATGTACTCGGCGATCGGCATCGCGCTGTTCGTCGGCGTGCTGCTGCTGCTCAAGGATCACCGCATCCTGCAGCGCTACACGTACATCTCCATGGTGGGCGCCCTCGTCCTGCTGCTGCTGCCGCTCGTGCCCGGCATCGGTCAGAACATCAACGGCGCCAAGATCTGGATCCACATCGGTGGCTTCTCGATCCAGCCGGGAGAGTTCGCCAAGATCGTCATCGCGGTCTTCTTCGCCGGCTACCTCATGGTGAAGCGGGACGCGCTCGCCCTGGCCAGCCGCCGCTTCATGGGCCTGTACCTGCCGCGCGGCCGCGACCTCGGCCCGATCATCGTCGTCTGGGCGATCTCGATCCTGATCCTCGTCTTCGAGACCGACCTCGGTACGTCGCTGCTGTTCTTCGGCATGTTCGTCGTCATGCTGTACGTCGCGACCGAGCGCACCAGCTGGATCGTCTTCGGCCTGCTGATGTCCGCGGTCGGCGCGGTCGGTGTGGCCACCTTCGAGCCGCACGTGCAGAAGCGAGTCGACGCCTGGCTGAGCCCGTTCTCCGACGCCGTCATCGCCTCCACCGGCAGTGACCAGGTCGCCCAGTCCCTGATGGCCTTCGGCTCCGGCGGCGTCCTCGGCACCGGCCTCGGGCAGGGCAACTCCGACCTCATCGGCTTCGCCGCCAACTCCGACTTCATCCTCGCCACCTACGGCGAGGAGCTCGGTCTGGCCGGCATCATGGCCGTCCTGCTGATCTACGGCCTGATCGTGGAGCGCGGCGTGCGCACGGCGCTCGCCGCCCGCGACCCGTTCGGCAAGCTCCTCGCCATCGGCCTCTCCGGCGCCTTCGCCATCCAGGTGTTCGTCGTCGCGGGCGGCGTCATGGGCCTCATCCCGCTGACCGGTATGACCATGCCGTTCCTCGCGAACGGCGGTTCCTCCGTCATCGCCAACTGGGCCCTGATCGGCATCCTGATCCGGATCAGCGACACCGCGCGCCGTCCCGCCCCGTCCCCCGCACCGAACCCCGACGCCGAAATGACCCAGGTGGTCCGACCGTGAACAAGCCCCTGCGCCGGATCGCGATCTTCTGCGGGCTGCTCGTCCTCGCCCTGCTCGCCCGGGACAACTGGCTCCAGTACGTCCAGGCCGACTCCCTGGCCGAGCACGAGAAGAACCGCCGCGTCACCATCGAGCGGTACGCCCAGCCGCGCGGCGACATCATCGTCGACGGCAAGCCGATCACCGGGTCGAAGGCCACCCCGGGCAGTGACCTGAAGTACAAGCGCACCTGGAAGGACGGGCCCATGTGGGCCCCCGTCACCGGTTACTCCTCGCAGCGCATCGGCGCCAGCCAGCTGGAGAACATCGACGACGGCATCCTCACGGGCAACGACGACCGGCTCTTCTTCCGCCGCACGCTCGACATGCTGACCGGCGAGAAGAAGGAGGGCGGCAATGTCGTCACGACGCTCAACTCCGCCGCGCAGAAGGCCGCGTACGACGGCCTGAAGGGCCGCGGCAAGGGCGCCGTCGCCGCGATCGACCCGTCGACGGGCGCGATCCTCGCGCTGGCCTCCACGCCGTCGTACGACCCCGGAAGCTTCGCCGGAAACACCAACGACGAAGCCGAGGAGTTCCTGAACCTCGACAAGAACAAGGACAAGCCGCTGGTCAACCGCGCGCTGCGCGAGACCTACCCGCCCGGCTCCACCTTCAAGGTGGTCACGGCGGCCGCCGCCCTGGAGCACGGCCTGTACGACGGCATCGACAGCAAGACGGACTCCCCGCTGCCCTGGACGATGCCGAACACGCAGACCGAGCTGAAGAACGAGGGCCCCATCCCCTGCAAGAACGCCACGCTGCGCGAGGCGCTGCGGGTGTCCTGCAACACCGTCTTCGGCAAGATCGGCTCCGATCTCGGCAAGGACAAGATGCTGGAGACGGCCAAGAAGTTCGGCTTCAACTCCGAGCAGTTCGTCCCGGTCCGCTCGAACGCGTCGAACTTCCCCGAGGACATGGACAAGCCGCAGACCGCGCTGTCCTCCATCGGCCAGTTCGAGACGGCCGCCACCCCCCTGCAGATGGCCATGGTCGCCTCCGCGATCGCCAACGACGGCACGCTCATGGAGCCGTACATGGTCAGCGAGCTGCAGGCGCGCAACCTCGACGTCGTCGAGAAGCACTCGCCCAAGGAGATGAGCGAGCCGCTCTCGAAGGAGAACGCGCAGAAGCTCCAGCAGATGATGGAGACCGTCGTCGACAAGGGCACGGGAACCATGGCCAAGATCCCCGGCGTCACTGTCGGAGGCAAGACGGGTACGGCGCAGCACGGCGTCGCGAACAGCAAGAACCCGTACGCCTGGTTCATCTCGTACGCCAAGACGGACTCCGGATCGCCGGTCGCCGTCGCCGTGGTGGTCGAGGACAGCGACGCCGACCGGGGTGACATCTCCGGTGGCGGTCTCGCGGCCCCCATCGCCAAGGACGTGATGAAGGCAGTCATCGACAGCAAGAAGTGACCCCGGTCACGGCCCCTCCACATCGGTGCACGTTGCGGTACCGGTCCGGTATCGGGTGACGGTCGCGGCCGGGTCACGCAAGTCGAGCCGGGTACCGTATGCCCGGACAGCACACCGCCGGACCACACAACGGTGCGGTCGGGACCGACGGAGAGGGCTGGATTAGCTATGGAAGAGCCGCGTCGCCTCGGCGGCCGGTACGAGCTGGGCCAGGTGCTCGGCCGTGGTGGGATGGCGGAGGTCTACCTCGCGCACGACACCCGCCTCGGGCGCACCGTGGCGGTGAAGACGCTGCGAGTCGACCTCGCCCGCGACCCGTCGTTCCAGGCCCGGTTCCGCCGTGAGGCCCAGTCCGCCGCCTCGCTCAACCACCCGGCGATCGTCGCGGTCTACGACACCGGCGAGGACTACGTCGACGGCGTCTCCATCCCGTACATCGTGATGGAGTACGTCGACGGCTCCACGCTGCGCGAGCTCCTGCACTCCGGCCGCAAGCTGCTGCCCGAGCGGGCCATGGAGATGACGATCGGCATCCTCCAGGCCCTCGAGTACTCGCACCGCAACGGCATCGTCCACCGCGACATCAAGCCGGCGAACGTCATGCTGACGCGCAACGGCCAGGTCAAGGTCATGGACTTCGGCATCGCCCGCGCCATGGGTGACGCCGGCATGACCATGACGCAGACGTCCGCGGTCATCGGCACGGCCCAGTACCTCTCCCCGGAGCAGGCCAAGGGCGAGCAGGTCGACGCCCGCTCGGACCTCTACTCCACGGGCTGCCTGCTCTACGAGCTCCTGACCGTCCGGCCGCCCTTCGTGGGCGACTCCCCGGTCGCGGTGGCCTACCAGCACGTACGGGAGGAGCCGCAGGCGCCGAGCGTCTTCGACGGAGAGATCACTCCGGAGATGGACGCCATCGTCCTGAAGGCCCTCACCAAGGACCCGGACTACCGCTACCAGTCGGCCGACGAGATGCGCGCCGACATCGAGGCCTGCCTGGACGGCCAGCCCGTCGCGGCCACCGCCGCCATGGGCGCGGTCGGCTACGGCGGAGCCGACGGCTACGGATCCGACCAGCAGACCGCCATGCTGCGCCCGCAGAACGGCGGCGGCCAGACGTCGATGATGCCGCCGGTCAACCCCGACGACGGGGGCTACGGCTACGACGAGGGCCGCGGCCGTCGGCAGAAGAAGAGCAACACCTCGACCTGGCTCCTCGTGCTCGCGGGCGTCCTGGTCCTGGTGGGGGCGATCCTCATCGGGAAGTGGGCGTTCAGCGGGGACGGCGGCGGCGACGGGACGATGAAGGCCCCCAAGCTGATCGGCGAGACCGAGAGCGAGGCCGAGAAGTCGGCCACGAACGTCGGCCTCAAGCTGGAGGTCGGCGACCGCAAGCCCTGCGCGAAGTTCCCCAAGGGCGAGATCTGCAGCCAGGACCCGGGGGTGAACGCCGAGGTCAACAAGGGCGACACCATCTCGGTGACGGTGTCGACGGGCGCGCCGAAGGTCGCGGTGCCGAACGTCATCGGCTCGGACATCGAGGACGCCACGGAGAAGCTCGAGGGCGACAAGTACCAGTTCGTGGTCAAGACCAAGTCGGTGGAGTCCCCCGCGACTCCGGGCGAGGTCCTCGACCAGGACCCGACGTCCGGCTCCGAGGTCCAGAAGGGCAGCACGATCACCCTCGAGGTGGCCAAGAAGAAGGAGCAGTCGACCGTTCCCAGCGTCTCGGGCAGCACCTGGGAAGAGGCCAAGAAGCAGATCGAGGCCAATGGCCTGACCGCGCAGCGCGAGGACGTGGCCAGCCAGGACGTCGAGGAGGGCAAGGTCATCAAGACCACGCCCGCCGGCGGTACCGCCGTCGACCCCGGCTCCACCGTGACCGTCCAGGTCGCCAAGAAGGCCGAAGAGGCGACCGTTCCGCCGCTGGCCGGGCAGAAGCTCAAGGACGCCCGCAAGGCGATCGAGGACGCGGGCCTGACGGTCGGCACCATCACGGGCCCGCAGGACGACGACGCCCTCGTGGTCCTGCCCCAGCCCAACACGGGCGAGAAGGTCGCGCCCGGCTCGGCGGTCAACCTGACCACCGCGGGCGGCTCGGGCGGCGACAACGGCGGCGGCAACGGCAACGGCGGCGGCAACCGCGGGGAGCACGACTGGGGCGACTGGGGAGTCCTGGACTGACCGACCGGTCCGTCCCGCCCGGGAGCTGTGCCGGAGCCCCCGTACCGCCGAGCGGTACGGGGGCTCCGTCGTAGGTCCGGCGGCGGCCGACCCGGCGCCGCTACTTCAGCTCGGCCGGCGGCGTCCGCTTGTTGTCGACCTTCTCGATCCGGTCCAGCTCGCCCCACACCACGTACCGGTAGCGCGAGGTGTAGACCGGGGTGCAGGTGGTGAGCGTGATGTAGCGGCCCGGCTTCTTCACGCCCGACTCCTTCGGGACGGAGTCCAGGACCTTCACGTTGAACTTCGAGGTCTCGGGCAGCGTCGCGTACACCTTGTAGACGTACCACTTGTCCCGGGACTCGTAGACGATCGCGTCGCCCTTCTTGATCTTGTCGATCTTGTGGAACTTGGCGCCGTGCCCGTCGCGGTGCGCGGCCAGCGTGAAGTTGCCCTTCTCGTCCTGGGGGAGGGCCGACTTGACCGGGTCCTTGTAGTAGCCGGCGACGCCGTCGTTGAGGACCTTGCTGCTGGTGCCCGCCTTGACGAGGACCTCGCCGTTGCCCATCGCGGGCACGTGCAGGAAGCCGATGCCGCCCTTGGTGTCGATGCTGCCGGGGCCGCCCGCCCAGCGGTCGCGCACCCGGTCGCCCTGCTTGTGCGCCTCGCGGTCCGCCACGACGTTCGTCCACCAGAGCGAGTAGACGACGAAGAGACCGAGCACGAGGCCCGCGGTGATGAGGAGTTCACCGAAGACGCTGACCGCGGTGGCGAGGGGGCCGCGCCCCCTGCGTACGGGAGCGGGCGCCGGCGCCTCGGCCTGCTTCTCGTCGTCGGTCGTGGCTGCCACTCGATCTGCCCCGTTCTCACCGTTCTGGTGCACGGTTCTCACCGTTCTAGTTCACGAGCGCGCTCGGTTTTCCCTTGCTGCGCGGCCGTTCCTCGACCATCTTGCCCCAGACGATCATTCGATACTTACTCGTGAATTCCGGGGTGCAGGTGGTCAGTGTGATGTACCGACCGGGTTGGGTGAACCCCGATCCCCGCGGCACGGGAGCGATCACGCTGGTGTTGCTGGGGGCGGTCTGCGGCAGGATGCTCGCCATCTTGTAGACGAAGTACTTGTCCCGCGTCTCCACGACGATGGGGTCGCCCGGCTCCAGACGGTTGATGTAGCGAAACGGTTCGCCGTGGGTGTTCCGGTGGCCCGCGACCGCGAAGTTCCCCTTCTTCGCCTCCGGCATCGCCGTCTTGGTGGCGCCCCGGTCGTAGTGGCCGACCATGCCCCGGTCGAGCACGTCGTGCTTGCTGATGCCCTCGGCGACCGGCACGACGACGTCCAGCCGCGGGATGTGCAGCAGCGCGAAGCCCTGGCCCGGCTCGAAGGACCCGGGCTTCCCCTTGCCCTTGGCCCAGCTCTCCTGGAGGTCGTGGGCCGCGCCGTTCGCCTGCTGGTGCGCGCGGATGTTCGTCCACCACAGCTGGTACGTGACGAAGAGGAGCATCAGGACGCCCACGGTGATGAAGACTTCGCCGAGCCCCCGGCTGATCACCGCTCCCGGCGACGGCTTGCGCGCGCGCTCCGCACGGCGGGCCTCCAGGCGGGAGCGGGGAGCTCCCGCGGCACTCGGTCCGCTGCCCGTACTGCTTCCGGCGGGGCGGGCGTCCGCGCTGCCTCTGGCGGGGCGGGCGCTCCGGGTGCGGGCGCCGCCCTTCTTGGCGGCCTTGCGGCGCGCGGCCCGGCCCTCCGTGGGGCGCAGGTCCGCGGGACGGGCGTCGGTGGGACGGGCGTCCGTGGAATCGGCCTCATCGGCGCGGAGGCCGTCGGCGGATATCCGCTCGGCTTCGGATACGGGTTCGGGGGCGTAGGCGCCGTACAGCTGCTCGTACGTGGGCTCGGGCGTCCCGTGCGGCTGGGGCTGGGGCTGGGGCTGGGGCTGGGGCTGGGGCTGGGGCTGGGGCTGGGGCTGGTGTTGCGGGTGGGGCTGCTGGGGCGCCGCCTGCTGCCCGTACCAGTCGCGGGCGTACCCCTCGGGGTCGTACCACTCCTGGTCCTGCGCGCCGCCCCGCGGCGAGGACTGCTGCTGCGGCTGGAGCGGTGGCTGCTGCTCCTCCCCCGGCCCGCCCTGCCCGCTGCGGAACCACGGCGACGGGTGCTGCCCGGGCAGCGGATCCGTCAGCGGGTCGTCCAAGTGGTCGACCGCCGCCTCGAACGCACCGTCGTCCCCGCGCGCGTCACTCGCGTCGTACGGGGCTCCGGAGGAGTCGCGCTCGGGGCGCAGGGCCGTCACGCCGTGGCCCTGCCCACCACCGGGGCCAGCCCACTCGACCGGGCGACGGCTCCGGTGTCCCCGCACTCCACCAGCCAGTTGGCGAGCATCAGATGGCCGTGCTCGGTCAGGACCGACTCGGGGTGGAACTGCACGCCCTCGACGAGCAGCTCCCGGTGGCGCAGACCCATGATGATGCCGTCCTCCGTGCGTGCGGTGACCTCGAACTCGGCCGGAACCGTCGTCGGCTCGGCGGCCAGCGAGTGATAGCGCGTCGCGGTGAACGGCGACGGCAGGCCCGCGAAGACACCCTTGCCCTCGTGGCGCACCAGCGAGGTCTTGCCGTGCAGCAGCTCCGGGGCGCGGTCCACCACGCCGCCGTACGCCACGGCCATGGACTGCATGCCGAGGCAGACGCCGAAGACGGGCACGCCGGTGGCCGCGCAGTGCCGGACCATCTCGACGCAGATGCCCGCCTGTTCCGGGGTACCGGGCCCCGGCGAGAGCAGGACGCCGTCGAAGCCGTCCTGCGCGTGCCTGAGCTCGACCTCGTCGTTGCGCACGACCTCGCACTCGGCGCCGAGCTGGTACAGGTACTGGACGAGGTTGAAGACGAAGCTGTCGTAGTTGTCGACGACCAGGATGCGGCTGCGGCCGCTCTGCGTACTCACTGGCCGTCCACCGTCACGTCGTTGAAGGGCAGCAGCGGCTCCGCCCACGGGAAGACGTACTGGAACAGCACATAGACCACCGCGAAGACGAGCACCAGGGAAATCAGCGCCCTCACCCATGCGTTTCCCGGCAGATGCCGCCAGATCCAGCCGTACATGCCGTCCCTTCCGTCGCGTACGGCAAGGCCTCCCCGGCCGTACCGCACCAGACTAACGGCGCAGTGCCTCCGGTTTCCCAGCCTCCACCGGCTGGGTCGCGTCCAGATGTGCCCAGGCGATCAGCCGGTGGCTGTGGCCCCACTCTGGTTCGCAGGTCGTAAGAGTGAGGTAACGCCCCGGGCCGTCATAGCCGGATTTGCGCGGCACGGGATCAATGACACCGATGTCGCCGGGGAGCGTCCGGTAGGGCTTCTTGTCGATCCGGTACGTGAACCACGTCGAGCCGTCGGTCAGCACGACGGCGTCGCCCGGGCGCAGCTCGGGGAAGTCCTTGAAGGGGTCGCCATAGGTGCGGCGGTGGCCGGCCACGGAGAAGTTGCCCTTCTGGCCGAGCCGCGCGGTGGAGGCGTAGTGGCCGAGGCCCTTCTTGAGGACGTCGGCGCCGGTGCCCTGGAGCACCGGTTTGTTCCACGTGAAACCGAACCGCGGGATGTACATGACGGCGAAGGCCCTGCCGTCCCGGTAGGGGCCGGGTTCCTTGGGCGAGGCCTCGGCCTTGCCGTCCCCGGTCGACGTGTCATCGGCACCCGGATCGCCGGTGCCCGTGTCGCCGCTGCCCGCGGCGACCGCCCCGCGCGCCCACCGGTCCTGGAGTTCGTCGATCTGGCTGTCCATGGCGCTGTCGGCCTTCACGCCGGTCCAGAACAGGACGTACACGACAAAGAGCACGATCAAGGCGCCGACGGTGATGCACAGTTCGCTGAACGTCCTGATGAGCACACGCACGGACACAGGACGGTCCCTCCCCAGGGGCTCGCTCGCTCCTCTTGCTGCTCCTACTGCTCTGCTGCTCCTGCTGCTCTTACTCCGCGGGCTTCGCGTAGTGGAGATCCACTGTGCCCGAGTAGCCGGGAAGAGTCACCGCTCCGTCGTCGTCGACTTTCCAGCCGAGGCCGTAGGCATTGACGTAGAGCATGTAGTTCTGGATCTCGGGGGAGGCCGCGAGGGCCGTCTTGAGCTTGTCGGGGTCGCCGACCGCGGTCACCTTGTACGGGGGTGAGTAGACGCGGCCCTGGAGGATCAGCGTGTTGCCGACGCAGCGCACGGCGCTCGTGGAGATCAGCCGCTGGTCCATGACCTTGATGCCCTGGGCGCCGCCCTGCCAGAGCGCGTTGACCACGGCCTGGAGGTCCTGCTGGTGGATGACCAGGTCATTGGGCTGGGGCTCGGGGTAGCCGGGGAGCTTGGCCGTGGCGTCGGGCGGGGCGTCGGCCAGGGTGACCGTGACCGCCTTGCCGTCGAGCTTCTTGGTGCCGGCGTTCTCCTCCAGCGCCTTGAGCCGGGCCTCGTCGGCCTTGGTGCTGCCGCTGTCGCGCTGGGCGAGCGACTCGACGTCGTCGCGGAGCGTGCCGTTGGACTCGTCGAGCCGGCCGTTCTTGTGGCTGCGCTCCTGAATCAGGTCGGAGAGTTTCAGCAACGAGGCGTCGGTACGGATGTTGGTGCCCTTGGCCGTGTTGAAACTGGTGAAGAAGATCAGCCCGGCCAAGGCGAACACAGCACCCGTAAGCACCCGAACCGGACGCCGGCGGGGGCGACGACCGGCACCTTTGTGGGAGTCGGCAGAATTGCTCAACGTACCCTTATCTCCTTCAGCGCCGCGGAAGCACTACGCTAACGGACGCCCGGGGGAGGCATTGGCTCCCCGTAGTGCCCGCCCGGCGCCAGCCCACAGTTACCTGCGCGGCCACGCAGCGCATCGACAGGAGAGACCCTCGTGCCGAAGTCACGTATCCGCAAGAAGGCAGACGACTACACCCCGCCGCCCTCGAAGAAGGCGACGAACATCAAGCTGACGAACCGCAGCTGGGTCGCTCCGGTGATGCTGGCGATGTTCCTCATCGGCCTCGCCTGGATCGTCGTCTTCTACGTCACGGACGGCAAGTTGCCGATCGACCCGCTGGGCAACTGGAACATCGTGGTCGGCTTCGGCTTCATCGCCGCGGGATTCGGCGTCTCCACGCAGTGGAAGTAGGCGCTGCCCCTTAGTGGGACGAGCGCCCCGGGCGCAAGTCCTGCCCTGAGTTATCCACAGCGCTATCCACATGGGGAAAAGGTCTGAAGATCTGTGGATAACCTTCAGCCGGTTGACGCCGGTGTGACTGGTCCACCGGATCTCTGTTCGCCCCTCGCCCCTTGTCCTTCCTGGGGAAACCCAGGTCAGGGACAAGGGGCACGGTTGTTCCCCACAGCTTGCACAAGATCCGGCACACGCTGTGGACAACGCGGGTACGTCAGGTGAGCTGCGCGGTCCGCACGACGACCATGACCACAGCCACGACCAGCACCAGCGCACAGCTGCCGTACTGGATGAGGTTCCGCCGCTCGCGGGGCGCGTGCACCATCGCGTAGCCCACGATCAGGCCGCCGACGAGGCCGCCGACGTGCGCCTGCCAGGCGATGTTGGGCCACCAGAAGGTGATCACCATGTTGATCGCGAGCAGCGCGATGACCGGCCGCATGTCGTAGTTCAGGCGCTTCATCAGGATCGCCGTCGCGCCGAAGAGGCCGAAGATCGCGCCGGAGGCCCCGAGCGAGGGCTGGTAGGGCTCTTCGAGGAGATACGTCAGCGCACCGCCCGCGAGGCCCGAGGCCGCGTAGAGCGCGAGGTAGCGGGCCCGGCCGAGAGCCGCTTCCAGCGGGCCGCCGATCCACCACAGGCTGAGCATGTTGAACGCGATGTGCATATAGCTGCTGTGCAGGAACATCGCCGTCACCAGGCGGTACCACTGGCCCTCGGCGACGCCCTCGACCGAGCCGAACTCCGGCACGAAGGCCCGGCCCAGCAGATCGAACCGGTCGGTGAACCGGTCCCCGACCACCAGCTGCACCAGGAACAGGGCGAGATTCAGCCCCACGAGCACCTTGGTGACCAGACGCGGATCGGCGGTGACCGTGCCGCCCGCGACCGTGCGCGGCTGGTTGGCCTCCGGCGCGTGACCGGTGCCCGAACCGCCCCGGACGCACTCGGGGCACTGGAACCCCACCGAGGCACTGATCATGCAGTCGGTGCAGATGGGGCGCTCGCAGCGGGTGCAGGTGATGCCGGTCTCACGGTCCGGATGCCGGTAGCAGACGGGCAGGCCCGATGCGCCCTGCGGCTCCTGCGGGCTGCCTGGAGCCTGGTCCATGGGGTCCCCTCAATCTCCGTACGAAGGCACTGTGACGGCACGTGTGGCAACGCACCGCCCCGCCCTTCCTTACGGATGGGCGGGGCGGTTTGGTTCCCTCGCGGTACGCGTGGATCAGGCGTCGCGGGTCTCGATGACCACGGACTCGATGACCACGTCGTTGACCGGACGGTCGGTGCGCGGGTTGGTCTGCGTGGTGCCGATGGCGTCCACGACCTTCTGGCTGGCCGCGTCGGTGACCTCGCCGAAGATGGTGTGCTTGCGGGTCAGCCACGCGGTCGGCGCCACAGTCACGAAGAACTGCGAGCCGTTGGTGCCCGGACCTGCGTTGGCCATCGCCAGCAGGTACGGCTTGTCGAAGGCGAGGTCCGGGTGGAACTCGTCCTCGAACTCGTAGCCCGGACCGCCGGTGCCGTTGCCCAGCGGGTCGCCGCCCTGGATCATGAAGCCGCTGATCACACGGTGGAAGACGGTGCCGTCGTACAGGCGGTCCGAGGTCTTCTTGCCGGTCGCGGGGTGGACCCACTCGCGCTCGCCCTGAGCGAGCTCAACAAAGTTCTTGACCGTCTTGGGCGCGTGGTTCGGCAGGAGCCGGACCTCGATGTCGCCCTGGTTGGTCTTCAGGGTGGCGTAAAGCTGCTCAGCCACGATCTGCCTTCCGTTGTCTTCTGTGACACCCCGATCCTCGCACGGACGGGATTGGGACGAGTAGCCACCGACTGGGCGCGCGCCGAACCGATCCGTGGCATTGTCGGCCAAGAGCTCTTCTTGCACCGATTCGATCGAATTGAACGGACCGCGGCAGACCGCAGCTGATTCCGTCGGTCGATCCTGATTCCCGCCGGTCGATCGGGGCAGCAGAGAACTCAGATCTTTCTCTGTTCCGGAGTGCCTGTGCGCAGAGTGCCGATGTTCAGAGTGTGGTTTCAGAGTGCCGGTGTCATCTCCCGTGACCCGGATGCCCGCCCTCACATGCCTTGGGAGCGATCCGGAAGGCATGATCGTTGAAAGGGTGGAAAGGTGACATACCTATACGCCACCGAGGAGGAGGATCCCGTGACCCGCATCGACAGCGTGCGCGCCGCGACCGGCTCGGCCAAGGACAGCGTGCGTCACGCCGCGGACGCGGTGGCACCCTACGCCGACACGGCCAAGGACCGGGCCGCCCACTACGCGCACGAGGCGCGTGTACGGCTCGCGCCCAAGGTGTCCCAGGCCGCTGAGCAAGCCCGTGTCCAGTACGGCGCCCACGTAGCCCCCCGCGTCGAGCAGGCCCGCACGCACGTGCCGCCGAAGGTCGACCACGCCGCCCACGAAGCCGCCGTCCGTACCCGCAAGGCCGCCCGCCAGGCCGCGGACTACTCCAAGCCCCGCATCGAGCACGCGGTCGCCGCCGCGCAGCCCGTCCGCGAGGAGGCCGCGTCCCGTGGCACGGCGGCGATCGCCGCGCTGCGCGGTCAGGTCTCGGCCAAGGAGGTCCAGCGTCTGGCCCGCAAGCACGAGCGCCGGGCCAGGACGGGACGCCTCGCCAAGCGCCTCGCCGTGATCGGCATCCTCGCGGGCGGCGCCGTCGCCGCGTGGAAGTGGTGGGACAAGCAGGCCAACCCGGACTGGCTGGTCGAGCCGCCCGCCGCCACCGAGGTCCCGGCCGGTACGCCGCTGACCTCGGTCGACGGCAGTGGCCAGGCCGCCCTCGACCCCGAGGTCCAGGCCAAGCAGGCCGAGGCGGAGGCCGAGGCCACCGACCGCGACAAGTAGGACCGCGGGCGAGCAGGGCCGCCAGGACGACATCGTGACGCCGTGGGGCGGAAGACCATCAGGTCTTCCGCCCCACGGCGTCAGCGTCCCAATGGCGGCGTTTCACGACGGCGTTTCACGTGAAACAACGCCGGAGCACGACGGCGGGCAGAGCCCGGTGGTCCACCGCCCGGCCGCACGCCGTCGACCGCGCCGCCCTCGACCGCGCTTCCCTCGACCCCGCTTTCCTCACCGCGCTTCCCTCACCACGCTTTCCTCACCGCGCTTCCCTCAGCACGTCTCCCCGCACCACGACCCTCGGCAGGTGGACATGGACGACGAGGACATCGCGCCCTTCACCGCGCTCGCGCATCCCGCCGTGTACGTGGTCACCGCGGCGGCCGACGACCGGCGCGCCGGCTGTCTGGTCGGCTTCGCGGGCCAGTGCTCCCTCGACCCCGTCCGCTTCGCCGTCTGGCTCTCCAAGGCCAACCACACCTACGGCGTCGCCCTGTCGGCCCGCACCCTCACCGTCCACCTGCTGCCCCGGGACCGGCACGACCTCGCCGAGCGCTTCGGTGCGCTGTGCGGCGCCGAGACCGACAAATTCTCCGGCCTGGACTGGCACGAGGGGCTGGGCGGCGCGGTCGTCCTGGGCGATGCGCTCGCCTGGTTCACCGGACGCGTCCACGACCGCTTCGACGGGGGAGACCATGTGGCCTTCCTCCTCGACCCCGTCGCCACCCACACCCCGACGGCCGACGGACCGGGCCCCCTCACCCTGAACGACGCCACCGACATCACGGCCGGCCACCCCGCGTGACCTGCACCGGGCCCGTCGAGGGACCCGGGGCGCGGACCATCGGCGGCCCCCGCCCGAAGCAACGAAGAAGCCCCTCCTACCTGCGTTTCCACCGGCGGGAGGGGCTTCTTGCGATGTGGAGCCTAGGGGAGTCGAACCCCTGACATCTGCCATGCAAAGACAGCGCTCTACCAACTGAGCTAAGGCCCCGTACACGCTGCACGGACCGGAAGAATCACCTCCCGGCGTGCACCGCAGACCAGAGTACCGGGTCACCCCCCGGATCTCGCAAAAGGATTGGGGGTCCCGGTCCTCGACCACGCTCCGTAAGATGCTCGACGTGGTTCGCGGCAGCGAACCGCGGTCTTAGGGGAAGCGATGGGGAGACGCAATGGACGCCGCACAGCAAGACACCACCGCGAGAGCACGAGAGCTCCAGCGGAACTGGTACGGGGAGCCGCTGGGGGCGCTCTTCCGACGCCTCATCGATGATCTGGGCCTGAACCAGGCACGCCTCGCCGGAGTCCTCGGATTGTCCGCACCCATGCTGTCCCAGCTCATGAGCGGCCAGCGCGCGAAGATCGGCAACCCGGCCGTCGTCCAGCGCGTCCAGCTCCTGCAGGAACTGGCCGGCCAGGTCGCCGACGGCAGCGTCAGCGCCGCCGAGGCCACCGACCGCATGGACGAGATCAAGAAGTCCCAGGGCGGCTCCGTGCTCACCAACACCTCGCAGACGGCGACCAGTTCGGGCGCGCCCACCGTGAAGCGCGTGGTGCGCGAGATCCAGTCACTGCTGCGCTCCGTCGCGGCCGCCGGTGACATCATCGATGCCGCGGACTCCCTCGCCCCGACCCACCCGGAGCTGGCAGAGTTCCTCCGGGTGTACGGCGCCGGGCGTACCGCGGACGCGGTCGCCCACTACGAGGCGCACCAGAGCTGAGCCGTCGACCGGGCCGCCGCGCGGCCCGGAAGGGGAGCGGAGCGCGACCATGGGTGAGGTCTTCGCCGGCCGGTACGAACTGGTCGACCCGATCGGACACGGGGGAGTCGGAGCGGTCTGGCGCGCCTGGGACCACCGGCGGCACCGCTATGTGGCCGCCAAGGTCCTGCAACAGAGGGACGCATACTCCCTGTTGAGGTTCGTACGCGAACAGGCCCTGCGGATCGACCACCCCCATGTGCTCGCGCCCGCCAGCTGGGCCGCCGACGACGACAAGGTCCTGTTCACCATGGACCTGGTCGGCGGCGGCTCGCTGGCGCATGTGATCGGGGACTACGGCCCGCTGCCGCCCCGCTTCGTGTGCACCCTGCTCGACCAGCTCCTCTCCGGTCTCGCGGCCGTCCACGCCGAAGGCGTCGTCCACCGCGACATCAAGCCGGCCAACATCCTGCTGGAGGCCACCGGCGCCGGACGCCCGCATCTGCGCGTGTCCGACTTCGGCATCTCGATGCGGAAGGGCGAGCCCCGGCTGACCGAGACCGACTATGTCGTCGGCACTCCCGGCTACTTCGCCCCCGAGCAAATGCTCGGCGCCGAACCGGACTTCACCGCCGACCTCTTCGCCGTCGGCCTGGTCGCCCTGTACCTCCTGGAGGGCGCCAAGCCGGACGCCAAGGCACTCATCGAGTACTTCGCCGAGCACGGGACGCCACGGGCCCCCCAGGGCATCGCCGAGCCCCTGTGGCAGGTCATCGCCACCTTGCTCCAGCCGGACCCCCAGACGCGCTTCCGCACCGCCACGGGCGCGCGCAAGGCACTCGCCTCGGCCGCCGAGATGCTGCCCGAGGCCGGCCCCGACGACGAGCTCATCGAGATCTTCGACCAACTCGCCCCGCTGCCCACGGGGTTCGGCCCCGACGGCCCCCTGGCAGGCGCGCCGCGCCGCCCCGGTCACACCCCTCGGCACGCGGCCGGCCGCCCACCGAGGCACGCGGCCGAGCCCGCACCCACGCCACCGGCCCCGCCGACGTCCACCCCCTTCCCTCCCATGCCCCGCACAGCCGCCACACCGCCGACGCCGAACCCCGCGCCCCTTCCCGCTCCCCCCATACCGACCGCTACACCGACCCCTCCACCGGCCTCGACGCCCTCACCCCCACCGGCCCGGAACCACGCCGACGACTGGCGGACGCAGGGCCACCCACCGTCGCCCGACCCCATGCCCGCGTCCGAGTACGCACAGGCCCCGGATCCCGCTCCTTCCGGCACCTTCCACCTGCCGCCTCCGGTGCACCCCGCTCAGCCACCCCTCCCGTCCACTCCCCCTACTCCCATGCCGCTACGGGCCCCCGCACCCCACCTCAGGCCCGACCCGACACCCCAGCCCGCGCATGTGCCTTCCCCCCACCAAGCAGTCACGTCGTCGGCGCCCCGCGCTCACGCCTCTACTTATCCATACACCGCTCACGCCGCTCAGGTTCCACCTCTGAGCCACCCGATTCCCCGGCCCCTCACGACAGGCTCCACCGCCTCGCCGAGGCGCCCGGGACCGCCCGCCAAGGTCGCGGTCCCGATGCTGCTCGCCGCGCTGACCTGCCTCGCCGTCGGCGTCTGGGCCCTCACCCAGCTCTGACGACCTGAGCCGCCGGAGCCGCATCGTCAGATCCGACGCGGCGCCGCGGCCGCCCTGCGTCGAGCGACCAGCGTCCACACGCCGAGGATCCCGAGCAGCACCACACCGGACCCGATCCCGCCGGCTGCGACGACGGCCATCACCTGGTCGTCGCTCCCGCCACCGCTCCCGTCCCCGCCGCCGCTCCCGGGCGCCGTCTCCCCGCGCTCGGCGGCCTCCGTGTCCCGCTCCGACACGCCGAAGTCGTCGGCGGGCCGGGGTGATCCCGCGTAGACGGGCCCCGGCCGCGGCGACCCGGCCACGCCCACCCGCAAGGTCAGCTCCAGTGGGCCGTCGCCGAACTTCTCCGCCACGGCCGGGTTGAGGTGAACCGAGACGTAGTACCAGCCGGCGAACCGCATCGCGGACATCTCGTCGGTGGGGGAGAAACGATTCTCGTGAGCGACCGGCGGCAAGGCGTCCAGCGCCATCGACTTCTGCCTGCCGTCGTACGAGGTGTCGGCGTCGTCGACCTCGGCGCGCACCGGGTTGTACAGGGACATGACCAGCGCGGACGAGACGTACCCCGAGCCGCGCGCGGTCCCCCGCCCCACCCCGCCTCCCGCGCCGGCCGAGCCCCCGCTCGCAGCACCCCCACTCGACACGCCCCCACTCGACAAGCCCCTACTCGCGGCGCCACCGTTCTCGGCGCCCCCACTCGCGGCGCCCTCGCTCGTGCTGCCGAGCTCGGCGGCGACCGAGAGCCGCTGCCCCCAGTCGACCGGTACGCGGTAGAAAAGCGTGTCCCCGGGCTCGATCCCGGCGCCCCACACCCCGTCCCGCAGCCCTCGTGCCTCGTTGAAGCTCGTGCCGCCCGCACGCGCCCGCCGCTGGCCCGACGGCGGCACGGGCACGGCGGAGTCCCATGCCTCTGGTGCCGTCGTCCCGCCCCTGTCCCTCAGTACGGGTTCCGACGCGACGTGCAGTTCCAGGTCCCAGTCCTCCTGGGCGCCGGGTCCGGAGGCCCTGGTGTGCTCGACGAGCACGTAATACGTTCCGGCGCTCCGGCAGCTCTTCTCGTCCGGCCCGGCCCTGCGTACCGCGCTGGCCGTGATCGGACGCGCGCTCCCCGAGGAGCCGAACCGCGCCTTCTCCGCCTCGAGGGGGCTGCAGTTGTTGCCGTCCGCGTCCTGGATGGACACCTCGACGCCGTCGGCATAGGAGAGCCGCGTGCCCGGCTTCGGCACCGCGGTGGCCGACACGTAGGCGTTCTCGAGCGCCGTGAGCTCCAGACGGTAAAAGTGCCGTCCCGCGCGCGGGAGGGTGCTTTTGTACGTCTTCCCGGCTCGGAGCAGGCGCCCCGCGACGTTGGTGGGCGCTCCTTCGACCGTCTCGGCGCCCTCGGCGAACGCGTACGGACGGGGCGTCCCGGCGGCTCCGGCCTGCCCGGGAAGGGCCGCCACCGCACAGAGTGCGGCGCCCACGACCACGGTCGGCACGACACGGCCGCGCCCCCGCCCCACCGCTCTCCGGCACCCGTTCAGCCGCCGCCCCATCACGCGCCACCCCTCGTCGTGAACCCAGCCGTCCCGCCCGTCCCGACCGTCCTGCCCGCGCGGGGCGGCACGGACACCACCACGGAGCCGCCGTCGCCGCAACCGCGCCACCCCGGCATTCGCTTACGCAAGCGAATACTTCACGTAAGCGAAGAGCTGGGGACCGCCCGAGAAAGGGATCCGCAATACGCCCCGGGACAGCACAAGGCCCCGGTCGCAAAAGCGACCGGGGCCTGTGAAGTGACTGTTGTCGATCGACTCACGAACCCGTGGGCACGGAGTCAGTCGCCTCCGTCCACAGATCCTGCTCGGCGCGATCCGCCTGGATCTGGCGGTACACGAGGAGCCCGCCGATGGCGGCCAGTGCGACCAGGAGAAGCTTCTTCACCGCGCGACCTCGTCTTTCCTTGACGTAGGGGACTTCTGGCGCCCGACTATACACACCGAGCGATATCGATCGGTGACCTGGATCTGCCTCAACTACCGCCCCGTACACAGCAATCGAAGTGGACCCGGAAACTCCGCACTGATCCGCTCCACTGTGATTTTCGACGCTTTGCGCCCTTCTCGGGGCCCTTGGGGCCATCCGGGTGGTGTTCATCTGAACATCAACGCGGCGCGAGCGTCGGTCCCCCACTTCGGGCTCCGTATACACATCATGAGGAAAGTACGCAAATCGCCCAACCCGAATTGAGGGGCCATGACCGGCAACAAGGCCATGAAACTGTGGACCACGATCGTCACCGCCTTCCTCGCGCTGTTCGCGGCGCTGGGGCTCACCACGACGGCCACCGCGGCCACGGCGGTACAGGAGACCACGAACGCACGCAATGCGACGGTGTGCACGCCCACACCGGCGATGGCAGCCCTCTGGACGGCCGCGTACGAACGGTCCTTGCCCCCGACGATGAAGCAGCGCATCCGGGCCGAGGCCCATGGATCGTCACCCAGCTGCCGGCACCTGCCCCCGACGGACACGGAAGCCGAGGCTGAGACGCCCTCGCAAGAACCCGCCCTCGCCGCAGAGCCGTAATCCCGGCCCGCCCCCAGGGGCACACGCCCTCACCACTCCAAGAAGACCCCCGGCCTCCACGGGCCGGGGGTCTTCTTGCGCGAGCATCTCGTACGACCGTCCCGTACGACCATCCCGCGACCGGCCCGTGACGCCCTCGCCGCAGAGCCGGTCCTTGCCGCCGGTCCGAGCCCCCCGGACGCCACGGACCCCAGCCGCGCGCCTCCAGGTCACTCCCTCCAGCTCATCCCCAGGTAGGCGACACAGCCCACCACCGGAAGAGCCCACCCACCGCGACACAGCCCCGGCCCAAGCCCCACACCCAGACCCGCAGCCGCCCACGCCCACACCCACGCCCGGAAACGCCAGAACCCCCCAACCGGATCGGTTGGGGGGTTCTGTGCTGGTGGGGCTAACAGGATTTGAACCTGTGGCCTCATCCTTATCAGGGATGCGCTCTAACCAACTGAGCTATAGCCCCGCCGCGCTGCGGTGTGTGTCCCGCGCGCTGACCTCTGAAGATTAGCGCACCTGGGCGCCAGTCCCAAAATCGATGGCCGCACGCGGGAGTAGCGGGCGCTACTCGTCCTCGGCGAGGGTCAGCTCGACGCCGCCCACGAAGCCCGCGGAGAGGTTGTAGATGAAGGCGCCCAGCGTCGCCAGCGCCGTCGCCAGGACGACGTCGATGACCGCGATGATCGACGTGAACATCAGGACGCGCGGCAGCGACAGGAACGACTGCAGGTCGAAGCCGTTGGACTCGTTCGAGCCCGTGGCCTCGGAGATCGTGCCGCCGACCGTCGAGAAGACGCCCATCGCGTCCATGACCATCCACAGGACGGCCGCCGCCACGATCGTGCAGATGCCGAGCGCGATGGAGAGCAGGAAGCTGACCTTCATGACCGACCACGGGTCGGCCTTGGCCACCCGGAGCCGTGCCTTGCGGGTGCGCGGCGTCGTGCGCGCCCCCGTGCGCGGCCTGCGCACCGCGCCCGCCTGCGCGCCCTGCTGGTACGCCTGCGGCGGGTGATAGGGCTGGGACGACTGCTGCTGAGGCTGTCGCTCCCCGGGCAGGGCGCCGCCGCCCTGCGTGCCCTTGCCGGCCGCGTACGACGTGTCGTACTGGCCGGAGGCCTGACCAGAAGTCCCCGGCCCTCGGGTGTCCGTCACAGTCCCCCCCTGGGATCCATGAGACTCGTCGGAGTCGTGTGCATCAGTGACGGAGCCACGGGCACCGTCCGTGCCGGTTGTGCCGGTTCTCTTCGCCCCGGCGCCCGTGGCTCCACTCACGATGACTCACTCCTCGCGCTACTCGGCCGAGGAGTCCGTGCCCTCGTCCGTACCGGCGACCGGCTCGGCACCGTCCGATTCGTCGACGACGATGTCTCCGTCGACTTCCTCGGCCTCGCGTCCGGCCTCGGCGTTACGAGCGATACCGACCACGGCATCGCGCTTGCCCAGGTTGATCAGTTGGACGCCCATGGTGTCACGGCCCGTCTCCCTGACCTCGTTGACTCGCGTACGAATCACACCGCCGCCGAGCGTGATGGCGAGGATCTCGTCGGTCTCCTCGACCACCAGGGCACCGACGAGTTCGCCGCGGTCCTCCACGATCTTGGCGGCCTTGATGCCCAGGCCGCCACGGCCCTGGACGCGGTACTCGTCGACATTGGTGCGCTTCGCGTACCCGCCGTCGGTTGCGGTGAACACGAACGTACCTGGACGGACCACATTCATCGAGAGCAGCTCGTCGCCGTCGCGGAAACTCATTCCCTTGACGCCCGAAGTGGCGCGGCCCATCGGGCGCAGCGCGTCGTCCGTTGCGGTGAACCTGATCGACTGGGCCTTCTTGCTGATGAGCAGCAGGTCGTCCTCGGACGAGACGAGCTCGGCGCCGATCAGTTCGTCGTCCGAACCGTCGTCCGTCTCGCGGAGGTTGATGGCGATGACACCACCGGAGCGGGGCGAGTCGTAGTCCTTCAGGGGGGTCTTCTTGACCAGACCGCCCTTGGTGGCGAGCACCAGGTAGGGCACCGCTTCGTAGTCGCGGATCGCGAGGATCTCGGCGATCTGCTCGTCCGGCTGGAAGGCGAGGAGGTTCGCCACGTGCTGGCCGCGGGCGTCGCGTCCGGCGTCGGGGAGCTCGTACGCCTTGGCGCGGTAGACGCGCCCCTTGTTGGTGAAGAACAGCAGCCAGTGGTGGGTCGTCGACACGAAGAAGTGGTCGACGATGTCGTCCTGCTTCAGCTTCGTGCCGCGCACGCCCTTGCCGCCGCGCTTCTGGGAACGGTAGTCCTCGGTCTTGGTCCGCTTGATGTAGCCGCCGCGGGTGATCGTGACGACGATGTCCTCTTCGGCGATCAGGTCCTCCATGGACATGTCGCCGTCGAAGGGCACCAGGGCGGACCGGCGGTCCTCGCCGAACTTGTCGACGATCGCCGCGAGCTCCTCGCTGATGATCTGGCGCTGCTTCTCCGGGGAGGCCAGGATCGCGTTGTACTCGTTGATCTTCGCCTGCAGCTCGTCGTGCTCGGCGACGATCTTCTGGCGCTCCAGGGCGGCCAGGCGGCGCAGCTGCATCTCGAGGATGGCGTTGGCCTGGATCTCGTCGATCGACAGGAGGCCCATCAGGCCCTCGCGCGCGACGTCGACGGTCTGGCTGGCCCGGATGAGGGCGATGACCTCGTCGATGGCGTCCAGGGCCTTCAGGAGGCCGCGCAGGATGTGCGCCCGCTCCTCGGCCTTGCGCAGCCGGAACTTCGTGCGCCGGACGATGACCTCGACCTGGTGCGTCACCCAGTGGCGGATGAACGCGTCCAGCGAGAGGGTGCGCGGCACGCCGTCGACCAGGGCCAGCATGTTGGCGCTGAAGTTCGACTGCAGGTCGGTGTGCTTGTAGAGGTTGTTCAGCACGACCTTGGCGACCGCGTCCCGCTTCAGGACGATGACCAGGCGCTGGCCGGTGCGCGAGGACGACTCGTCGCGGACGTCGGCGATGCCGCCGACCTTGCCGTCCTTGACCAGGTCGGCGATCTTCTGCGCGAGGTTGTCGGGGTTGGTCTGGTAGGGGAGCTCGGTGACCACCAGGCACTGGCGGTTCTGGATTTCCTCGACGGCGACGACCGCGCGCATCGTGATGGAGCCGCGGCCCGTGCGGTACGCCTCCTCGATGCCCTTGCGGCCCACGACGAGGGCGCCGGTCGGGAAGTCGGGGCCCTTGATGCGCTCGATCAGGGCGTCGAGCAGCTCCTCGTGGGAGGCCTCGGGGTGCTCCAGGGCCCACTGCGCGCCCGCCGCGACCTCGCGGAGGTTGTGCGGCGGGATGTTGGTGGCCATGCCGACCGCGATGCCCGCGGAGCCGTTGATCAGCAGGTTCGGGAAGCGCGCCGGCAGGACCGTCGGCTCCTGGTTGCGGCCGTCGTAGTTGTCCGTGAAGTCGACGGTCTCCTCGTCGATGTCACGGACCATCTCCATGGCCAGCGGCGCCATCTTGCACTCGGTGTAGCGCATGGCGGCGGCCGGGTCGTTGCCCGGGGAGCCGAAGTTGCCGTTGGAGTCCACCAGCGGCATCCGCATCGACCACGGCTGGGCGAGGCGCACCAGGGCGTCGTAGATGGAGGAGTCGCCGTGCGGGTGGTACGTACCCATGACGTCGCCGACGACGCGGGCGCACTTGTAGAAGCCCTTCTCGGGGCGGTAGCCGCCGTCGTACATCGCGTACAGGACGCGACGGTGGACGGGCTTCAGGCCGTCCCGCACGTCGGGCAGCGCGCGGGACACGATGACGGACATCGCGTAGTCGAGATAGGAGCGCTGCATCTCCGTCTCGAGCCCGACGGGCTCGACACGCATGCCCACGCCGGGAACAGCGGGTTCCTCTTCGGGCGTCACAGGGGTGTTCTCGTCGGCCATTGCTGGTCAAAGTCCTTTCGAGGTGCGGCGGGTACGGGCCGACTCAGATGTCGAGGAAGCGGACGTCCTTGGCATTGCGCTGGATGAACGAGCGCCGTGCCTCGACGTCCTCTCCCATCAGCACCGAGAAGAGGTCGTCGGCCTGTGCCGCGTCGTCCAGGGTGACCTGGCCGAGCACGCGGTGTTCCTGGTCCATCGTCGTGATGCGCAGCTCCTCGGCGTTCATCTCGCCGAGGCCCTTGAAGCGCTGGACCGAGTCGTCCTTGATGCGCTTGCCGGCCTGGCGGCCGAGCTCCACCAGGGCGTCGCGCTCACGGTCCGAGTACGCGTACTGGAAGTCGTCCCGCGTCCACTTGATCTTGTAGAGCGGCGGGCGGGACAGGTAGATGTGCCCGGCCTCGACCAGCGGCCGCATGAAGCGGAACAGGAACGTCAGGAGCAGCGTGTTGATGTGCTGGCCGTCGACGTCGGCGTCCGCCATCAGGATGATCTTGTGATAGCGGAGCTTCTCGATGTCGAAGTCCTCGTGCACACCGGTGCCGAAGGCGGAGATGAGCGCCTGGACTTCCTGGTTGTGCAGGATCTTGTCGACGCGGGCCTTCTCGACGTTCAGGATCTTGCCTCGGATGGGCAGGATCGCCTGGTACATCGGGTTGCGGCCGGACTTCGCCGAACCACCGGCGGAGTCACCCTCGACGATGAAGATCTCGCACTTCGTCGGGTCGTTCGACTGGCAGTCGGAGAGCTTGCCCGGCAGGGACGCCGTCTCCAGGAGGCCCTTGCGCCGGGTGAGGTCGCGCGCCTTGCGGGCGGCGACCCGCGCGGTGGCGGCCTGGATGCCCTTGCGGATGATGTCCGCGGCCTCGTTGGGGTTGCGGTCGAACCAGTCCGTGAGGTGCTCGTGCACGACCTTCTGGACGAAGGTCTTCGCCTCGGTGTTGCCCAGCTTGGTCTTGGTCTGGCCCTCGAACTGGGGTTCGCCGAGCTTGACCGAGATGATCGCGGTCAGACCCTCGCGGATGTCCTCACCCGTGAGGTTGTCGTCCTTCTCGCGGAGCAGCTTCTTGTCGCGCGCGTAGCGGTTGACCAGGCCCGTCAGCGCGGCCCTGAAGCCCTCTTCGTGGGTGCCGCCCTCGTGGGTGTGGATCGTGTTCGCGAAGGAGTACACGCCTTCGCTGTACTGCGAGTTCCACTGCATCGCGATCTCGGCGGAGAGGAGGCGCTCCTTGTCCTCGGCCTCGACGTCGATGACGGTGGGGTGGATGACCTCGCCCTTGCGGGAGTTGAGGTACTTCACGAAGTCGACGATGCCGCCTTCGTAGTGGTACGTCACCGTGCGGACCTCGTCGTCGGCCGCCTCGGGGGTGTCCGCCCCCGCGACCGCCTTCGCCGACTCGCGCTCGTCGGTGAGCTTGATCGTCAGGCCCTTGTTGAGGAACGCCATCTCCTGGAAACGCCGAGCCAGCGTCTCGAAGGAGTACTCCGTGGTCTCGAAGACGTCCGGGTCGGCCCAGAAGGTGACCGTGGTGCCCGAGTCCTCGACCTTCTCGTGCTTGGCGAGCGGAGCCGTCGGCACACCCAGCTTGTAGTCCTGGGTCCAGCGGTAGCCGTCGCGCCGGATGTCCACCGCGAGCTTCGTGGAGAGCGCGTTCACCACGGAGACGCCGACGCCGTGCAGACCACCGGAGACGGCGTACCCGCCGCCGCCGAACTTGCCGCCCGCGTGGAGCACGGTGAGCACGACCTCGACGGCCGGCTTCTTCTCCACAGGGTGCATGTCGACCGGGATGCCACGGCCGTTGTCGATCACGCGCACGCCGCCGTCGGCGAGGATCGTGACGTCGATGGTGTCCGCGTGCCCGGCGAGGGCCTCGTCGACGGAGTTGTCGACGACCTCCTGCACCAAGTGATGCAGGCCACGCTCACCGGTCGAGCCGATGTACATGCCGGGTCGCTTGCGAACCGCGTCCAGGCCCTCGAGCACGGTGATGGCGCTGGCGTCGTACGAGGCGCTGGCCTCGCCGTTCTCGCCGGCGTCGGTGGACGGGATGTTCTCGTTGGGGTTGCCGGAATCGGCCACGAAGCGCCCTTTCTGGCACAGCACAAGCCAAGCTCCCGGCGGTGGCCGGAGCGGCTGCGGCGTGTTTGTTCGGTAAGCCCTAGTCAGCGTTGCTCGGTGCGTCCCACAAGTGGGGCGGGATTAGCTTCCAGTCTACCGGTAGCGCCGACAGTGATGGGGGTTTGCCGGTACCTGAGTCCTCATGTGCCGCCCTGAACCGGCCTCGGCCGACTCCCCATATGCGGCCCAGGGCTCCAGAACGCTCACAGCGGCACTCAGCGCTTCGAGGCGTCAACCGCCAGCTACCGTCGGCGGCGGCCTCAGCCGTAGGTGTCCCCGGGGCCCGTGCTGCCGGGTGCGCGCAGGGGGCCGAAGCGGCGCGCGGGGCCACCGGGGCCGAGCACCTTGATGAGGCGGACGGTGCCGTGGCCCAGGTCCTCGTTGAGGCGCGCGACCAGCTGCGGAGCCATCAGACGCAGCTGGGTGGCCCAGGCCGTGGAGTCGCACTGCACGGTCAGGACGCGGTCGTCCTCGTCGTACTTCTGCGGGACGCAGTGATTGGCCAGGTCGTCACCGACGATCTGCGGCCAGCGGCCCATCACGCCGCCCACCGCGGCCGGCGTCTCCCAGCCGCGCTCGGTGATCAGCCGGTTGATCGCGGAGCCGAGCGGCAGCGGGTCGCGTCCGTCGGCGCGGGCGCCGGAGCGCAGTCCGCCGCGGCGGGCCTGCTTCTTCTGCTGCGCGGCGTCCCCACGCGCGCGTGCCTGTTCCTTGGCGGCGCGCAGCGCGACCCGGGCGAGGTCGACGCCGGAGGGCTCGGGCGTCTTCGGGGCATCCGCGGATCCCGGGCCGCCCGCTCCCGGGCCGCCCGCCCCGGTGCCCTTGTCGGCGGGCTCCCCGGAGCTCATACGCGGTCCACCGCGCCGTCCGACACCGCATAGCGGGTGCCGGCGAGCACGCCCGGGACGTCGTCGTCCACCGCGGCGGTGACGAGGACCTGCTCGCCGGGGGCCACCAGCTCGGCGAGCCGCTCCCTGCGGCGCGCGTCCAGCTCCGCGAAGACGTCGTCCAGGACGAGCACGGGTTCATTGCCCTCGGCCCTGAGCAGGTCGTACGAGGCCAGGCGCAGCGCCAGCGCATACGACCAGGACTCGCCGTGGCTCGCGTACCCCTTGGCGGGGAGTCGGCCGAGCTTGAGGACCAGGTCGTCGCGGTGCGGGCCGATCAGGGTGACGCCCCGCTCGATCTCCTGCTTGCGGGCCTCTTCGAGGGCGGCGATCAGCTGCTCGTAGAGCGCCTCGCGGGTGAGGCCGTCGCCGGGTGCCGAGGGCTTGTACTCCAGGGCCACAGGGCCGCCGCCGGGCGCCAGCTGTTCGTACGCCTTGTCGGCCAGCGGCTGCAGCACCGTGATCAGGTCGAGCCGCTGGGCGAGCAGCTCGGCGCCCGCGCGCGCGAGGTGCTGGTCCCAGACGTCGAGCGTGGACAGGTCCATGGAGCGCCCGCCGTGCCGGCGGGCGAGGGCGGCGGACTTCAGGAGGGTGTTGCGCTGCTTGAGGACCCGGTCGTAGTCGGACCGGACGCCGGCCATCCGCGGGGAGCGCGCGGTGATCATCTCGTCGAGGAAGCGGCGCCGCTCGCCGGGGTCGCCCTTGATCAGCGCGAGGTCCTCGGGCGCGAACAGCACGGTGCGCACGATGCCCAGCACGTCACGGGGCCTGACCTGCGAGGACCTGTTGATGCGGGCGCGGTTCGCCTTGCCGGGGTTGAGTTCGAGCTCGATCAGCTGCTGGCGCTCGCCCTGGCGGACCTGGGCCCTGATCACGGCGCGCTCGGCGCCCATGCGTACGAGGGGGGCGTCCGAGGAGACCCGGTGGCTGCCGAGCGTGGCGAGATAGCCGACGGCCTCCACGAGGTTGGTCTTGCCCTGCCCGTTCGGCCCCACGAACGCGGTGACGCCCGGATCGAGAGGGACCTCGACCCGGGCGTACGAACGGAAGTCGGCCAGGGAAAGGTGCGTGACGTGCATGGTGTGCGCCGACCTCCCCCGACCTACTTCACTTGCTGAGAGGCCTGTGCACGACGACGGTGGTCGCGCACAGGCTGTGGATCAGTTCTCGCTCTTGGACTCGACCGCGTGGCCGCCGAACTGGTTGCGCAGCGCGGCGATCATCTTCATCTGCGGGGAGTCGTCCTGGCGCGAGGCGAACCGGGCGAAGAGCGAGGCCGTGATCGCGGGCAGCGGCACGGCGTTGTCGATGGCGGCCTCGACCGTCCACCGGCCCTCTCCGGAGTCCTGCGCGAAGCCGCGCAGCTTCTCCAGGTGCTCGTCGTCGTCGAGCGCGTTGACCGCGAGGTCGAGCAGCCAGGAACGGATGACCGTGCCCTCCTGCCAGGAGCGGAAGACCTCGCGCACGTCCGTGACCGAGTCGACCTTCTCCAGGAGCTCCCAGCCCTCGGCGTAGGCCTGCATCATGGCGTACTCGATGCCGTTGTGAACCATCTTCGAGAAGTGGCCGGCACCGACCTTGCCCGCGTGCACCGAGCCGAAGTCGCCCTCGGGCTTCAGGGCATCGAAGACGGGCTGGACCTTCGCGATGTTCTCGGCGTCGCCGCCGTACATCAGCGCGTAGCCGTTCTTGAGGCCCCAGACGCCGCCCGAGACGCCGCAGTCGACGAAGCCGATGCCCTTGGCCGCCAGCTCCTCCGCGTGCTTCTCGTCGTCCGTCCAGCGGGAGTTGCCGCCGTCCACGACGACGTCGCCGGGCTGCAGCAGCTCCGACAGCTCGTCGACGGTGGACTGGGTCGCGGCCCCGGCCGGGACCATCACCCACACCACGCGCGGACCCTTGAGCTTGCCGACCAGCTCTTCGAGGCTGGCGACATCCGCTACGTCCGGGTTGCGGTCGTATCCGATGACGGTGTGACCTGCGCGGCGGATGCGCTCGCGCATGTTGCCGCCCATCTTGCCGAGGCCGACGAGACCGAGCTCCATCAGAGGTTCCTTCACTAGCGAGGTGGCGTTACGGCACTTTCGTACCTGCGTCCGAGCCTACGCCCGGACGCACGCTCACACCTGTGGGCTCAGCCGCTCAGACGTACGGGCATGATCAGGTACTTGTAGGCCTCGTCCGCCTCGGCGTCCAGGGCCGGGCGGCCGCTCAGGAGAGCGGGCTTCGTCGACGTCGTGAACGACAGCTGGGCGACCGGGGAGTCGATCGCGCTCAGGCCGTCGAGCAGGAACGTCGGGTTGAAGGCGATCGAGACGTCGTCGCCGTCGAGCTGGGCGTCGACCCTTTCCACAGCCTGTGCGTCGTCGCTGGAGCCGGCCTCCAGGATCAGCACGCCCTGCTCGAAGCTGAGCCGCACCGGGGTGTTCCGCTCGGCGACCAGGGCCACGCGCTTGACGGCCTCGACGAACGGCGCGGTCTCGATGACCGCGATCGAGTTGAACTCCGTCGGGAAGAGCGTCTTGTACTTCGGCAGGTCGCCCTCGAGCAGCCGCGTGGTCGTACGCCGTCCCGCGCCCTCGAAGCCGATCAGGCCCTCACCGGCACCGGAGCCGGACAGCGCCAGGGTGACCGTGTCGCCGCTCGTGAGCGCCTTGGCGGTGTCCAGGAGCGTCTTGGCGGGCACCAGGGCCACCGCGGACGCCTCGGGGTTCTCCGGCTTCCACAGGAACTCGCGGACCGCGAAGCGGTAGCGGTCGGTGGAGGCCAGGGTGACCGTGTCGCCCTCGATCTCGATGCGCACACCGGTCAGCACCGGCAGCGTGTCGTCGCGGCCCGCGGCGATCGCCACCTGCGCGGCGGCGGAGGCGAAGACCTCGCCGGGGACGGTGCCCGTGGCGGTCGGCATCTGCGGCAGCGCGGGGTACTCCTCCACAGGAAGCGTGTGGAGTGTGAAGCGCGAGGAGCCGCAGACCACCGTCGCCCGTACACCGTCTGTGGAGATCTCCACCGGGCGGTTGGGGAGCGCGCGGCAGATGTCCGCGAGCAGTCGGCCGGACACGAGGACCGTGCCCTCCTCGTCGACCTCCGCGTCCACCGAGACGCGTGCCGAGACCTCGTAGTCGAAGCTCGACAGGCTCAGTGCGCCTTCCTCTGCCTTCAGCAGCAGGCCCGCAAGCACGGGCGCAGGCGGCCGGGCCGGGAGGCTGCGCGCCGCCCAGGCCACCGCCTCCGCGAGTACGTCGCGTTCAACCCGGATCTTCACCGTAAGCCGCCCTCCTGCTGTTGCTGGCTGCTCTCGCCCGCTGGACCTGTGGCCCTCGTCGTCTGACTCGGTGTCTCTCAGCCATGCCGTGGGAAGGACACCGGGGAACAGTCTGACGCACCGCACTGACAGTCGGTGCCCGTCGGGGTCAAGTCGTGGCGAGCGGTGGCGGAGCTCCGGAGCGCGAGTTGTGCACAGCCCCCCCTTCCAAACGATTTCCCCGGTCTCTCTAGTTGTCAGTAGTAGTAGGGGCTGTGGAAACCGTGGATAACCGCGAAAGCGCAGGTCAGCACCGGTTTTTTATCCACTGCGCCTGTGGGCGGCACCCGTGGACAACCGGTGGTTTCTGTGGACGGGCGAAAGTTCTGCACACCCGATGCACAGGGAGGGGCGACTTCTCCCCAGCGCTGTCCCCAGCTTTACCCCGCTTCCCCACAGGCCAACCGACCACCTTGGTGTGACGCCTTTCACTCGACACGGTGAGAGGGCGCGTTGCGTTGCCGAACAGTGGACAGCCGTGTGGAGAAGCTGGGAAAAGCTGGGGACAACGAGCGCGAGCCTGTGGGCCGCCGGTGGACAACTTCATGCACAGCCTGTGGACAAGATTTTCCTCCACAGCCTGTGGAGAGTCTTCGTCCACGAATCCACAACCTGTTGACCTGGCCTGATGATCTCTCAGCAGGGTCCCCTGTGGACAGCTTCTGGACAACTTCCCGGTCCCCAGGGTGTGGAAGGCAAAAAGTGCCTGAATCTGTGGAGAACAGCCGCCTGAGCAGGGGAAATCGAACAGCGCACCCCGGTCGTGCGACGTCTCTGTGCGGGTGCGACGACCGGATGCGGGCCGCGGAACGCGAAAAAGGCGCCCCAGGAGGTGTCCTGGAGCGCCCTCGGTGCAGCGTGGAGGCGGCTGTCAGCCGTTCTTGATGCGGTTGGTGAGCTCGGTGACCTGGTTGTAGATGGAGCGGCGCTCCGCCATCAGGGCGCGGATCTTGCGGTCCGCGTGCATGACGGTCGTGTGGTCGCGGCCGCCGAACTGCGCGCCGATCTTCGGCAGGGAGAGGTCGGTCAGCTCCCGGCACAGGTACATCGCGATCTGGCGCGCCGTCACCAGGACGCGGCTGCGCGAGGATCCGCACAGGTCGTCCACCGTCAGACCGAAGTAGTCGGCGGTCGCGGCCATGATGGCCGTCGCCGTGATCTCCGGGGCCGCGTCCTCGCCGCCGGGGATCAGGTCCTTGAGGACGATCTCCGTGAGCCCCAGGTCGACGGGCTGACGGTTCAGCGAGGCGAACGCGGTGACCCGGATCAGCGCGCCCTCCAGCTCACGGATGTTCCGCGAGATGCGCGACGCGATGAACTCCAGGACCTCCGGCGGGGCGTTGAGCTGCTCCTGTACCGCCTTCTTGCGGAGGATCGCGATACGCGTCTCCAGCTCCGGCGGCTGGACGTCGGTGATCAGACCCCACTCGAAGCGGTTGCGGAGCCGGTCCTCCAGGGTGACCAGCTGCTTGGGCGGCCGGTCGCTGGAGAGCACGATCTGCTTGTTCGCGTTGTGGAGCGTGTTGAAGGTGTGGAAGAACTCCTCCTGCGTCGACTCCTTGTCCGCGAGGAACTGGATGTCGTCGACGAGCAGGATGTCCATCTCGCGGTAGCGCTTGCGGAAGCTGTCGCCCTTGCCGTCGCGGATGGAGTTGATGAACTCGTTGGTGAACTCCTCCGAGCTCACGTAGCGCACGCGCGTGCCGGGATAGAGGCTGCGGGCGTAGTGCCCGATCGCGTGCAGCAGGTGGGTCTTGCCGAGCCCGGACTCCCCGTAGATGAAGAGGGGGTTGTACGCCTTCGCGGGTGCCTCGGCGACGGCGACAGCGGCCGCGTGGGCGAACCGGTTGGACGCGCCGATGACGAAGGTGTCGAAGAGGTACTTCGGGTTGAGCCGTGCGGTGGGCTCGCCGGGACCCGTCGCGGGCGCCGGCTGCGCGGCCAGCGGGCCGGGGGCACCGCTCGACGAGGTGGGGCCGACCGGACCGCCCCGGTGCACGCCGTGGCCACCGTGCCCGCCGCCCCGCGGGCCGCCGGGCGGCTCGGCCATGTCGTGCCGCTCACGCCGGTCCTGCGGCTCGGCACGCCGCTCGTAGGGCGAGCGGTCCTGCGGCGGCTGCGAGCGGTAGTCGTGCTGCGGCTGCTGCACCGGGTTCGCGTACGGGTCGCGCTCGGGGAAGCCGAGGCGCGGCTGCTGCCAGCCGTAGTCGTCCTGGGGCTGGTGCTGGGGCCAGGCGCCGGGGCTCGGGCGCTGGTAGTCCGGGTAGGCGGGCCGGGCGGTCGGCAGCTGGTCGGGCCGCCCGCCGCCCTGGTGCTCGTCGGTGCGGCGGCCGTAGCCGTCGTACGCGTCGCGGGTGTCGCGGCCCTGGCCGGAGTCGGACGGAAGCTCGTGCTCTTCGTAGCGCTGCTGGTGGGACGGCTGCTGATGCGAGGGCTGCTGGTGGGACTGCTGATGCGACTGCTGCGGGTGGCTCTGCTGCAGGGGCGCCTGCTGCTGCATCGGCGGTGCCGGCGGGCCCATCGGCTCGCCGACGGAGTCGTCGACGGTGATGGCGATCCGGATCGGGCGGCCGCACTCGCGGCTCAGGGTCTCGCTCACGACGGGTGCGAGACGGCCTTCCAGTACGCCCTTGGCGAATTCGTTCGGAACGGCGAGCAGCGCGGTGTCGGCGACGAGCGCCAGGGGCTGGCAGCTCCGCAGCCACCGCTCGTCCTTCGCCTCGACGCCCTGCCCGCGGCCCTCACCCAGCAGATGTTCCAGAACTCGTGGCCACACTGCGGCAAGATCGGCAGGTACGTCAGCCACAGGGCACGCTCTCTCACGGGGTCCCACGAACGTGTGGTTCCTGGGACGGAAATCGGTATGGGGAGAAGGAAGGGAACGAATCGGAGTTCCGTCACGGTAGTCAGGGCGACGGGTACGGTTCAAGTTGTTGTCCACAGGCTGTGCACAGTGTCTCCCCCCAGCGGCCGGTTTGACCGGATGGCGTAGCCCCGCGTACCGTAACCAGGTCGAGTTGTCGATGGCTGCTGCCGCCTGCCTCCGATGGGCAAAGATCACGATCTGTGATTGTGAAGCGGTGCACTCGGTGCGTATTCGCGAGCTTCTCGTGGGCGCACGGTGACAGCCAGGCGATGTCCCGCCACCAACGAATCATTTCTGGAGCCCCCGAGTGAGCAAGCGCACCTTCCAGCCGAACAACCGTCGACGCGCCAAGACCCACGGCTTCCGCCTGCGGATGCGCACCCGTGCCGGCCGCGCGATTCTCGCGAACCGTCGTGGCAAGGGTCGCGCCAGCCTGTCCGCCTGATCCCAGTCAGGTCATGACGTCGTGCTGCCTACCGAGCATCGGCTGAGGCGGCGCGAGGACTTCGCGACCGCGGTACGCCGAGGACGCCGGGCCGGACGCCCGCTTCTCGTCGTCCATCTACGTAGCGGTGCAACGGACCCGCACGTGCCAGGGGAGAGCTCTCCCCCGACACGTGCGGGTTTCGTCGTGAGCAAGGCCGTGGGCGGCGCGGTCATACGCAACAAGGTGAAGCGCAGACTGCGTCACCTCATGCGCGACCGGTTGGCCCTGGTGCCCCCCGGTAGCCTGGTAGTAGTACGAGCGCTGCCCGGATCGGGCGACGCCGACCCTGCACAACTGGCCCGAGACCTGGACACCGCCCTGGAGCGGTTGCTGGGAGGGGGCGCGCGATGAAGTACCCGCTGCTGGCTCTGATCAAGCTGTACCAGTGGACGATCAGTCCACTGCTGGGCCCAGTGTGCAAGTACTACCCGTCGTGTTCTCGCTACGGCTACCTGGCCATCGACCGGCACGGTGCGATCAAGGGAACGGCGCTCACTGCCTGGCGCATCCTGCGGTGCAATCCGTGGTCGCTCGGTGGTGTCGACCATGTTCCGCCGCGCAAGCGCCCGCAGTGGCACGAGATGCTGCGCGCCGCCTGGCGCGAACGCAAGGGCGGGCCCTCCGCCGCAGGCGCGCCGACCGGGGAGCTTCCTCCGGGAACGGCCGCCGAGACCGAGACCCCGTCCCATGCTCAAGGAGCCTGATTAGTGGACACGATTGCCAGTCTCTTCAGCTTTATCACGACACCAGTTTCGTGGGTCATCGTCCAGTTCCACTCGGTGTACGGGAAGATCTTCGGTCCCGACACGGGCTGGGCCTGGGGCCTGTCCATCGTGTCCCTGGTGATCCTCATCCGGATCTGCCTGATCCCGCTCTTCGTGAAGCAGATCAAGGCCACTCGGGCGATGCAGACGCTGCAGCCCGAGATGAAGAAGATCCAGGAGCGCTACAAGAGCGACAAGCAGCGTCAGTCCGAAGAGATGATGAAGCTGTACAAGGAGTCGGGCACCAACCCGCTCTCCTCGTGCCTTCCCATCCTGGCGCAGTCGCCGTTCTTCTTCGCGCTGTACCACGTGCTCAACGGCATCGCGACCGGCAAGACGATCGGTGTCATCGACGACCAGCTCCTGGAGAGCGCGCGTAAGGCGCACATCGTCGGTGCCCCGCTGGCCGCGAAGTTCACCGACGGCGCCGACAAGGTCGCCTCCCTCGGCGCCACCCTGACGGACGTCCGGGTCGTCACCGCGGTCATGATCATCCTGATGTCGGCCTCGCAGTTCTTCACGCAGCGCCAGCTGATGACGAAGAACGTCGACACCACGGTCAAGACGCCCTTCATGCAGCAGCAGAAGATGCTGATGTACGTCTTCCCGGTCATGTTCGCCGTCTTCGGCATCAACTTCCCCGTCGGTGTCCTCGTCTACTGGCTGACCACCAACGTGTGGACCATGGGCCAGCAGATGTTCGTGATCCGCCGCAACCCGACCCCCGGCTCCAAGGCCCAGGCCGCTTTCCTGGAGCGCCTGCAGAAGCAGCTCACGCACACCAAGAAGGTGCGGGGCCGCGGCAACACCAACGTCATCAAGGCGATCGTCGCCAAGGGCCGGGACCGCAACGAGTTCGAGCGGAAGTTCATCAACGGTCTGACCAAGGCGGGCCTCGCGGCCCAGGCCGACGGCACCGTGGCGGAGAGCGACACCACGGTCCTCACCGAGACCGAGGACGGCACGACCGCGGGCGGCGCTCCCAAGCGCCAGCAGCCCAAGCGCCAGAGCAAGGCCAAGCGCCAGTCCGCCACGGCACAGGGCGCCGCCGGTGCCACCAGGGCGGACGACGTCGCCGAGGAGAAGACCTCGCTGGAGAAGAGCGAGGCCGAGCCCGAGGACGCCTCCCCCAAGACCAAGCAGACCGGCGCCAGCGCCAAGCAGCAGGGCAACCAGCCCGGCACCGGTCAGCGCAGCCGAGCCAAGTCGGGACAGCAGCGCAAGGGCCAGCAGCGGCCCAAGCACCCGTCCTCCAAGAAGTAGAAGGAGCCCATCCCGTGACGGAAGGCACCACCACCTCCGCCGCAGCCGAGGCCGGCGACACCCTCACCCGCCTCGAGCAGGAGGGCGAGATCGCGGCGGACTACCTCGAGGGTCTGCTGGACATCGCCGACCTGGACGGCGACATCGACATGGACGTCGAGGCCGACCGGGCCGCTGTCTCGATCATCAGCGAGGGCAGCAGCCGCGACCTGCAGAAGCTGGTCGGCCGCGACGGCGAGGTCCTGGAGGCACTCCAGGAGCTCACGCGCCTGGCCGTGCACCGTGAGACCGGTGACCGCAGCCGCCTGATGCTGGACATCGACGGCTACCGCGCCAAGAAGCGCGAGGAGCTCTCCGAGCTGGGCGCCAAGGCCGCGGCCGAGGTGAAGAGCTCCGGCGAGCCGGCCAAGCTCGACCCGATGACGCCGTTCGAGCGCAAGGTCGTGCACGACGCGGTCAAGGCCGCCGGCCTGCGCAGCGAGTCCGAGGGCGAGGAGCCGCAGCGCTTCGTCGTCGTGCTCCCCGCCTGATCGGCACAGCGTTCCCCGGCCCCGTCTGTTCGCAGGCGGGGCCGATCTTTGTCAGCCTGATAGACAGCCACCCCCAGTGCGGTACGGAAGGACGGTCCCCGTGACGGAGGCAGCGGAGCTCCCCCCGGCGCCGGAAGAGGCCCGGACGGTATTCGGTGAGCGCTTCTCGGATGCGGTCCGGTACGCGGAACTCCTGGCCGACGCGGGAGTCCAGCGCGGTCTGATCGGCCCCCGCGAAGTGCCACGCCTGTGGGAACGGCACCTGCTGAACTGCGCCGTGCTGTCCGAGGTGGTGCCCGAGGGCGTCACCGTGTGCGACGTCGGCTCCGGTGCCGGACTCCCCGGCATCCCGCTCGCCCTGGTCCGTCCCGACCTGAAGATCACCCTTCTGGAGCCGCTGCTGCGGCGCACCACCTTCCTGACCGAGGTCGTCGAGCTCCTCGGGCTCGACCACGTGACGGTCGTCCGGGGCCGCGCCGAGGAGGTCCTCGGCAAGCTGCCCCCGGTCCACGTGGTGACCGCACGGGCCGTCGCACCGCTGGACCGGCTCGCGGCCTGGGGCGTCCCGCTGCTGCGCCCGTACGGCGAGATGCTGCTCCTCAAGGGAGACACCGCCGAGGAAGAGGTGAAGGCAGCGGGCGCCGCCCTCAGCAAGCTCGGCGCGGTGGACACCTCGGTCCTCCAGGTCGGCGAGGGCGTGGTGGACCCGCTCTCCACGGTCGTACGGGTCGAGGTCGGCGAGAGCCCCGGCGGCGTGCGCTTCGCGGCGAAGCGGGCCAAGGCCGCTCGCACGGGCCGGGCCCGCCGTCGCCGCTGACGCACGTCCGCCGGTACGCCTGAGGTGCCGGCCCGGCAGCCATCACTGATACGTCCTGGCGGCGAGCCGTACTCCACAAAAGCAGTCAAACGTACCCATACCGGGGTGTCGCACCAGCGGCACCCCGGCTGCCGTGCATCGTGTTTCACGTGAAACGTCGCTCACTGCTGCATGGCATCATCAGTCGCGGCCGCGCTGCTGAACCTCGCGACCGCCGCCCCCTCGGTTCCCTCGATAAGGGAACGGAGTTGTCCACAGAGGTGGATTCGTCCACAGAAGACCGGGCCTCGCTGGTTCATGACCCTCAAAGCATGGGAGGCTCTGTTCATTGCGAGCCTGATGTCGAGGAGAGTGAATCCTTGCGGTCCGACGCCAACATCGCGGGACCGATGACCGATCCGGTCCCCGGTCCCCGCACCGAGTCGGCGGGGGAGGATGTTTCACGTGAAACACCGACCCCGATGGACGACACACCCATCGGTCGTGCTGCCCAACTGGCAGTCGAAGCACTCGGCCGCGCGGGCGAGGGTCTGCCTCGCCCCGAGCAGACCCGCGTCATGGTCGTCGCCAACCAGAAGGGCGGGGTGGGCAAGACGACGACGACCGTCAATCTCGCCGCCTCGCTCGCCCTGCACGGCGCCCGCGTCCTGGTGATCGACCTCGACCCGCAGGGCAACGCCTCCACGGCTCTCGGCATCGACCACCACGCCGAAGTGCCGTCCATCTACGACGTCCTGGTCGAGAGCAAGCCGCTCTCCGACGTCGTGCAGCCGGTGCCCGACGTCGAGGGTCTCTTCTGCGCCCCGGCCACCATCGATCTCGCCGGTGCGGAGATCGAGCTGGTGTCGCTGGTGGCACGGGAGAGCCGACTCCAGCGCGCCATCCAGGCGTACGAGCAGCCGCTGGACTACATCCTCATCGACTGCCCGCCGTCGCTCGGCCTCCTGACGGTCAACGCGCTGGTGGCCGGCGCGGAGGTGCTGATCCCCATCCAGTGCGAGTACTACGCCCTGGAAGGCCTCGGCCAGCTCCTGCGCAACGTCGACCTGGTCCGGGGGCACCTCAACCCGCACCTGCATGTGTCCACGATCCTGCTCACCATGTACGACGGCAGGACCCGCCTCGCCTCCCAGGTGGCGGACGAGGTGCGCAACCACTTCGGCGAAGAGGTCCTGCGGACGAGCATCCCGCGGTCGGTCCGGATCTCCGAGGCACCGAGCTACGGCCAGACCGTGCTCACCTACGATCCCGGGTCGAGCGGCGCCCTCTCCTACTTCGAAGCGGCGCGGGAGATCGCGCTGCGGGGAGTCGGAGTGCGCTACGACGCCCAGCACGCCCACACGGGCGCTCAGAACGACCAGCACAGCCAGCACAGCATGACGGAGGGGATGCAGTGAGCGAGCGACGGAGAGGACTGGGCCGAGGCCTCGGCGCCTTGATTCCTGCAGCCCCGACGGAGAAGCAGCCCCCGCAGAACGGGGTCGGAGCCTCGACCTCGCCCTCGGCGGTGCCGGTGCTGACCGCGGAGCGGGGGGTGGCGGCCGCGAAGGTGGCGGCCCTCCCGCAGAGCTCCGTTTCACGTGAAACGCTGGAGCCGCCGCAGCAGCAGGCGCCGGAGCAGCCGGAGAACCAGACCGTGGCCGGCGCGTTCTTCGCCGAGCTGCCGCTGGACGACATCACGCCCAACCCACAGCAGCCGCGTGTGGTGTTCGACGAGGACGCCCTCGCCGAACTGGTCACCTCCATCAAGGAGGTCGGCCTCCTCCAGCCGGTCGTCGTCCGGCAGCTGGGTCCCGCGCGCTTCGAGCTCATCATGGGTGAGCGGCGCTGGCGGGCTTGCCGTGAGGCGGGTCTGGAGCGCATCCCCGCCATCGTGCGGGCCACGGAGGACGAGAAGCTCCTCCTGGACGCGCTCCTGGAGAACCTGCACCGGGCCCAGCTCAACCCGCTGGAAGAGGCCGCGGCCTACGACCAGCTGCTCAAGGACTTCAACTGCACGCACGACCAGCTGGCGGACCGCATCGGCCGGTCCCGCCCGCAGGTCTCCAACACGCTGCGTCTGCTGAAGCTCTCGCCGGCCGTCCAGCGCCGGGTCGCCGCCGGAGTGCTCTCCGCGGGACACGCCCGTGCGCTGCTCTCCGTCGAGGACTCCGAGGAGCAGGACCGGCTGGCGCACCGGATCGTGGCCGAAGGCCTCTCCGTGCGGGCGGTCGAGGAGATCGTGACCCTCATGGGGTCGCGGCCGCAGAGCGCCCCGAAGTCCAAGGGCCCCCGGGCCGGCACGCGCGTCTCGCCGGCCCTGAGCACCCTCGCCACCCGGCTCTCCGACCGGTTCGAGACCCGTGTGCGGGTGGACCTGGGCCAGAAGAAGGGGAAGATCGTCGTTGACTTCGCCTCGCTGGAGGATCTGGAGCGCATCCTCAGCACCCTGGCCCCGGGCGAGGGCCCGGTCCTGAAGAACGGTCTGGCCGAGGACGGCCCCGAGGACTCTGCCGAGGACGACAAGGCCTGAGCCGCAGAGCTCGGCACCGCGAGAGCGGGCCGTGTCCGGTGTGTACCGGAACACGGCCCGCTCTTTGCTTTCCTACGGTATCGGCGGAATCCCAGGGTGGATACGATGCGATCAGGTATGGCGCATCCACCTGACGGCACCTCTTCGGGGAGGCAGGGGCCATGCGATCGATGAGCCGCACCGGACTGATGACCGCGGGCCTTGGGCTGGGAGCGGTCGGCGGTTTCGTCGGCAGCCTGCTCAGGGAACGCAGCGCGCTGACAGCCGCCCGCAGTGCGGCGGCCGACGGAAGTGAGGAACCGCCTTCATGGGGCGTCGGCTCGTACCGCTCACACTGGACAACCTCCCGGACCTCCCCAAGCGATGCCGGGAGTGCGTCTTCTGGGAGCTGGACCCGGTCAGCGGAGAAGCGGCGGTAAAGGCCGGGACCCCGGAGCTGGAGAAGGAGGCGTGGATCTCCGCCGTTCTCCTGGAGTGGGGATCCTGCGGCCGGGTCGTCTACGTCGACGACGTACCGGCGGGCTTCGTGCTCTATGCCCCTCCGGCCTACGTCCCGCGCGCGACCGCCTTCCCCACGAGCCCGGTGTCGCCGGACGCCGTGCAGCTGATGACCGCCTTGATCATGCCGGGCTATCAGGGACAGGGACTCGGGCGGGTGATCGTCCAGACCGTCGCCAAGGATCTGCTGCGCCGCGGCTTCAAGGCGATCGAGGCGTTCGGTGACGCGCGGTGGGAGAAGCCGGCGTGTGTGTTGCCCGCGGACCATCTGCTGGCGGTGGGCTTCAAGACGGTCCGTCCCCACCACGCCTATCCCCGGCTGCGGCTGGAACTGCGGACGACGCTCTCCTGGAAGGAGGACGTCGAGCTGGCGCTCGACCGTCTGCTGGGAGCGGTCCAGGTACAGAAGGAGCCTGCGCTCCGGCCGCTGTGATCCCCCGACCGTGACGCCCTGGAACGCCGAATGGACCAGCCCCGCCGGGACTGGTCCATTCGTGTTTCACGTGAAACATCGCCGCTGACGGTGCGGCGCTCCCCGCACTACTCGGCGATGAAGTCCGCCAGGTCCTTCACGATCGCGGCCTTCGGCTTGGCGCCGACGATGGTCTTGGCGACCTCGCCGCCCTGGTAGACGTTCAGCGTCGGGATGGACATCACGCCGTACTTGGCGGCGGTGCCGGGGTTCTCGTCGATGTTGAGCTTGACGATCTCGATCTGGTCGCCGTACTCCTTCGCGATCGCCTCGAGGGACGGGGCGATCTGACGGCACGGTCCGCACCAGGCGGCCCAGAAGTCCACGAGTACGGGCTTGTCGTTCTTGAGGACGTCTTCCTCGAAGGAGGCGTCGGTCACGTTCTTCAGGTCGGCCACGGGAAGGCTCCTTAACTCGGTGGTGCGGTGGGGAAGAGGTGTCAGGCGGTGACGGCCGCGGGCTCGCTGTCCGTGAGGGCGGCGAGGAAGCGCTCGGCGTCGAGAGCGGCCGAGCAGCCCGTGCCGGCCGCCGTGATCGCCTGGCGGTACGTGTGGTCGACGACGTCACCGGCACCGAAGACGCCGGGCACGTTCGTCCGAGTCGAGGGCGCGTCGACCTTCAGATAGCCCTCGTCGTCCAGCGTCAGCTGACCCTTGAAGAGCTCCGTGCGCGGGTCGTGACCGATCGCGATGAACAGGCCGGTCACCGGCAGCTCGGACGTCTCGCCCGTCTTGAGGTTGCGCAGCGTCAGACCGGAGAGCTTCTGCTCGCCCTTGATCTCCGCGACCTCGCTGTCCCAGATGAACTTGATCTTCGGGTCGGCGAAGGCGCGCTCCTGCATGGCCTTGGAGGCACGCAGGCTGTCGCGGCGGTGGACGATCGTCACGGACTTGGCGAAGCGCGAGAGGAAGGTGGCCTCCTCCATCGCGGTGTCGCCGCCGCCGATCACGGCGATGTCCTGGTCCTTGAAGAAGAAGCCGTCGCAGGTGGCGCACCAGGAGACACCGCGTCCGGAGAGCGCGTCCTCGTTCGGCAGGCCGAGCTTACGGTGCTGCGAGCCCGTCGTGACGATGACGGTCTTCGCGCGGTGCACGGTGCCCGCGGTGTCTGTCACGGTCTTGATCTCACCGGTGAGGTCGACGGAGACGACGTCGTCCGGGAGGAGCTCGGCGCCGAAGCGCTCGGCCTGGGCCCGCATGTTGTCCATGAGGTCGGGGCCCATGACGCCGTCCTGGAAGCCGGGGAAGTTCTCCACCTCGGTGGTGTTCATCAGCGCACCGCCGGCGGTGACGGCGCCCTCGAACACCAGCGGCTTCAGCGACGCGCGCGCGGTGTAGAGCGCCGCCGTGTAGCCGGCGGGCCCGGAGCCGATGATGATCACGTTACGGACGTCGGTCACGGCTTGATTCCTCGTCTCTGGGGACTGCTGCGTACTGCTGGTGGGTGCCTGTCTCAGGACTCTCACCCCACCCAACGGATCCTACGGGGCATGCATTCCCGGACGCGTACGAGCGCACGGAAGCGTGTCAGGACGGGGAGTGCCATATGCCACAAGACCGCTGGCCGCAGCGTCGGCAGCGCAGGGATCGGCGCGGGAAAAGGCTCCGGCCGTCCTGTGCGGGGGAGAGTTGAGACGTCAGTTCTGGGGGTAGGCGTGCGTCACGAGCACCTTGCCGGGGGGCGGCGAGGACTTGCCGACGCAGGCGGCGTCGACGACGTACGCCGAGACCTTCGTGCTGTCGGAGTCGTGCGGCACGACGACGAGGTAGGCGGGCTTGCCCTCGTACGAGCCCTCCTCGGCGGCGAGCGGGGTGCGGTCGCCGAGGCTGCGCTGGATGCACTCCGGGACCTGGACGGCGCGCAGCGGCGCATTCTTCTCGGGGGACTCCGGACTGGAACGGGTGTCGAAGGACGGCGTCGAGCTGTCCGACTTCCCGCCGGACTCGTGGACGCCGTTCTTGTCGAGGAGGTCGGTGACCCGGCCCTGGAGCTTGTCCTCGGCGAAGGTGCTCGCGGTGTCGTCGTGTTTCGCGGATGCTCCGGTCGTCTCGCCGGAGTCGTTGCCCACGGTCTGGATCAGCAGCGTGCCGAGACCGATGGCGGCCGCGGTGAGGACGGCGCCGAGGACGGTGGTGCGTCGGTGCATGCCGCGCAGACGGCCTCCGCGGCCCGGTCCGGTGGCGGCGCGCGGACGTCCCGCGGGACGGTCGGTCGCCTTGGGGGACGCGGGGGCGGTCGATGTTTCACGTGAAACATGAGCGGCGGTGGGCGACGCGATGGCGGGCTCGGGCGCGGCGTCGGACGCCGTTCCCTCCGCGGGGAGGTCGTCCAGGGCGGCGGAGTCGAGCAGCGCTTCGGCGGCCAGTGCCGCGTCGATGCGGCCGGCGACGTCGTCCGGCATGCGCGGGGGGCCCGGCAGCGTGCCGAGCATCCCGCGGATCTCCTCCAGGGAGGCGTAGACGTCGGCGCAGAGCTCGCAGCCGTCCAGGTGCCGCCGTACGTCGCTGGTGCGCGACGGAGAGAGCAGGCCTTCGGTCAGATCGGAGATCTCGGTGACTTCCGGGTGCCCGGCCGAGTCGGTCGTGGTTGTCACGCTCGCCCACCTCCGCCCTTCACGGCAGCTGAATCGCTTGGTCCTGTGTCCCGTGGTCCTGCTGCCGGTGGGACGGATGTCCCCTGCGTCCGGTTCCGTCCTGAGCCGGACTTCTTGCCTTCCGCGTCGGCGCCGTCGTCTCCCTTGCGCGTCTGGCCCCGGCGCGCGGGTGGGCCCGTCCGCAGATGCGTCAGCAGCGGCAGCAGTCTGGCTCGGCCGCGGGCGCAGCGGCTCTTGACCGTGCCGGTGGGGACGTCCAGGACCTGGGCGGCCTCGGCCACCGGATAGCCCTGCATGTCGACCAGCACGAGCGCGGCGCGCTGGTCGTGGGGCAGGGTGCCCAGCGCCTCCACGAGCTCGCGGTGGAGGTCTCCGCGCTCGACCGGGGCCTCGGCGGACTCCTCCGGGTCCAGGAGCTGCTCGAGGCGCTCGGTGTCGTCGATCGGGGAGGTCTTGCGGGACGCCGCCTTGCGGGCGCGGTCGAGGCAGGCGTTGACGGTGATGCGGTGCAGCCAGGTCGTGACGGCGGACTGCCCGCGGAAGGTGTGGGCCGCGCGGTAGGCGGAGACCAGGGCGTCCTGGACGGCGTCCGCGGCCTCCTCGCGGTCCCCGAGGGTGCGCAGCGCCACGGCCCACAGCCGGTCGCGATGGCGCCGCACCAGCTCACCGAAGGCGTCCTTGTCGCCGCCGACGTGTGCGGCGAGGAGGTCCTGATCGCTCATGTCACCGTGCGAGGTGCCCTCCACCGTCGAACCCCCTCCCCCAGTGAGCTGCGGCGGGCCGATCCCTCAGCCCTTGAGCTTCACGTCCGTAATGGCCTGCTTGTATCCCGCGCGGTAATAGCTGTCGGGTCCGGAGTTCGGCACCGCAGTCATCCACAGGAGCACGTACCGCGTCTTCACGGGCTTCTTCGCCTTGAGCTGCAGGCTGTCGCCCGACGTCTTGGCCGTGCCGATCTTCTTCATGGATTCGATGCCCCCCGAGGGGGTCAGCGAATCCGTGGCGTACAGGGAGATCGTGGTGTGGTCACCGCTGTACCGCAGGGCCGCCGTCGCCTCGGAGACGTCCTTCTCCGAGCCGAGGTCGTAGACGATACCGACGCCGGGCTTGTACGGGGCGAGCTCAGGACCGTCCGTGAAGGTCTTGGTGCGCCACAGCGTGGACGCGTCGCCGTCGAAGGTGTTGTCGACGTTCGCCGGGGACTGGAGAGAGCCCCCCACGGGGAGCTCCTGCGCGTCCTTGATGGCGATCGGCTTGGCCGGCTTGGGCTGGCCCTTGTCGTTGCCCCCGGTGGTGTTCGTCGTGCTGCCCGAGTCCCCGGACTTCTCGCGGTCCATCAGGGCGTCGGCCAGCTGCCAGCTGCCCAGGCCGAGGGCGGCGATGAGGAGGGCGGAGACGGCCCACTTGAGCGCCTTGCCGGTGCGGCTCTGCAGCGGGGCGGGCGGGGCCTGCACGGGCTGCGTGACGCCCGGGTGGGCGGCGGTGCGGCCGTAGGTGCCCTGCTGGTACGTCGTGCGCTGGTACTCGGGCGGGGCGGTGAAGGCGGGCTCCGGCGGGCGGATGCGCGGCATCTCGCCGATGGCCTTCACCAGCTCCTCCGGCGTCGTGCACGGCGGGTCCTGGCGGGAGGCGGTGGCGCCGTCGTTGACGAGCGCGCGCATGGCGAGCTCCGAGAGGCCGCGGTGGACGCCCGCACGCACCTGGTCGGGGGCGATGAGCCCGACGTCCTTGGGGAGCCCGGAGAGGCCGTACGCGTCGTCCTCGTAGGGCCAGCGCTGGGTCAGCGAGGCGTACAGGAGCGCGCCGATCGCTTCCGTGTCCGTGCGCTGCGGGGTGTCGGAGCTGATGCCGCGCAGGGCGGCGTTCACCGCGAGGCCGCGGATGCGGTACTGGCCGGTGGAGGTGCGCAGCACGGCGCTCGGGGTCAGTCGCAGATGCGCGAGCCCCTCGCGGTGCGCGGCTGCCATGGCCTGGGAGACCTGGCTGACGAGCTGGTAGGCGTCGTGCGGCTCCAGCGGGCTCGCGGCCAGGAGCGTGGTGAGCTCCGTGGCGTCGGGGAGCCACTCGTGGACCACGTAGACGAGGTCGTTCTCCTCGACGGCGTCCAGGACCTGCACGAAACGCGGGTCGCCGAGCAGCGCCGAGGAACGGGCCGCCGCGAGGACCGAGCGGGCCCGCGGGTGGTCGGCGGGCAGGAGGTGCACGCCGACGGCGCGGCGCAGCTTCTCGTCGACCGCGCGCCAGCTGCTGAAACCGTCCAGACGGGTGACGCACTCTTCCAGCCGATAGCGTCTGGCGAGCTTGTGGCCACTGTGCAGCTCCGGGGCCGAAGGGGCCCCGCGGCTCGTGGGCCGCTCCGTCTCCGCCGCGTCTTCGTCTGCTGCCGTTTCCCGCTCCCGGGTCTGGGCCACCCCGTCGGCCGTGGCCTGCTCCGCCTTGGCGGTCAGCGGCTCGTCGCCGCTGGTGTCTGCCACGTCGACGGCAGCCGTGCTCCGTTCCGCCACCGTCGTTCCTGCCTCCCCATCCATTGCGCTCCGTCAGACGCCAAACCCAATTGTGCCCACAGTCCGGCGCTATGCACGACACACGGTGGCCGACGATGGTTGTGCAGGTCCGACTATCTCAGCGACCGAGACGTCCGCGCACCATGCCGACCATCGAATTGAGCTCCGCGATCCGCATTTTTCGGGCGGCCACGAAGAAGACGCCGATCAGTGCGACGCCTCCGGCGATCAGCGCGACCAGCGAACTGCCCGCTCCGGTGCCCATCGCCCGCAGGATCGCGAAGCCCACGCCGCCGCCGACGAGGGCCGCCGGGATCGAGGCGCCGAACAGCCGGGTGTAGGTCCGCGCCACCTGGGCGCCGTCCAGATCGCCGCCGAGGCGGACGCGCAGTCGGCGCCAGGCCACACCGACGCCGACCGCGTAGGCGAGCCCGTAGGAGGCGGCCATGCCGACGACGGCCCACCGGGCGGGCAGCACGAAGAAGCAGGCGGCCGAGGCAGCCGCGTTGACGGCCGCCACGATCACGGTGTTGTAGAACGGCGTCCTGGTGTCCTCGTAGGCGTAGAAGCCGCGCAGGACGACGTACTGGACCGAGTACGGGATCAGGCCGAGGCCGAACGCCATCAGGGTGTAGCCGATGTTCTGCGCGCCCGAGCCGGAGCCCGCGTACAGCAGTGTCGCCATCGGCACGCCGAGCGCGAGGAAGGCGAAGGCGCAGGGCACGATCGCCACGGCCGAGGTGCGCAGACCGTAGGAGATGTCGTCGCGGACGGCCGCCGCGTCGCCGTCGTTCGCCGAGCGGGAGATGCGGGGCAGGACCGCGGTCATCACGGAGACCGTGATGATGGCCTGCGGCATCTGCCAGAGCAGCAGTGCGTAGTTGTACGCGGTGATGCCGGTGCCGGAGTGGCCCTGGTCGGTCGCCGTCGTGCCCGCGCTGGTGGCGAGCTGGGTGACGACCACCATGCCGATCTGGTTGGCCAGGACGAAGAAGAAGGTCCACTTGGCGAGCCGCGCGGCCTTGCCCAGACCGTGCCCGCGCCAGTCGAAGCGGAGCCGGAGCTTGAACCCGGCCTCCCGCAGGTAGGGGAGCATGGCCAGCGCCTGCACGACGAGGCCGAGCAGCGTGCCGATGCCCAGCAGCCGCACGCCGTCCGGGGTGATGTTGGCGGGGGTGACGCCGGAGTCGGTGAAGCCGCCGAAGGCCCAGATGAAGGCGCCGAAGGTGGCGATGACGACGATGTTGTTGAGGACCGGGGTCCACATCATCGCGCCGAAGCGGCCGCGGGCGTTGAGGATCTGCCCGAGGACGACGTGCACGCCCATGAAGAACATCGTCGGGATGCAGAAGCGCGCGAAGGTGACGGTGACGTCCATGCGCACGGGGTCGTCGGCGATCGTCGGCGACATCATGCGGACGAACATCGGCGCCGCCACCACACAGATGACGGTGACGCCCGCGAGGAGCACCATCACGAGGGTCAGGAGCCGGTTGGCGTAGCCCTCGCCCTCGTCCTCGTCGTTCTTCATGGCGCGGACGAGCTGCGGGATGAACACCGCGTTCAGGGCGCCGCCGCCGACCAGGACGTAGATCATGGTCGGCAGGGTGTTGGCGACCTGGTACGAGTCGTTGAGCAGGCCGACACCGATCGCGGCGGCCATCACCAGGGTGCGCAGGAAGCCGGTGAGGCGGGAGACGATCGTGCCCGCCGCCATCAGGGCGCTCGACTTCAGCAGGCTCGACGCGCGACCGCCGGACTTGGCGGGCGGCGCCGCGGCCGGCGCGGGGACCGGCGGGGGCGCGGGGGCCGGGACGAGCGGCTGGTCGCCCGCGGGCTGGTAGCCGCCCTCGGCGGGCTGCTGGTAGCCGTTGCCCTGCGGGTAGCCCTCCCCCTGCGGGTAGCCGCCGCCCTGGGCGTAGCCGCTCTGCTGATAGCCGCCCTGGGCGTAGCCCTGCTGCTGGTAGGCGTCCTGCTGATACCCCTGCTGCGGGTGCGCGTCCTGCTGGTAGCCGTTCTGCGGGTACGCGTCCTGCTGGTACCCGGCCTGCTGGTTGCGGTAGCCGCCGGGCTGCTGGTCGCGGAAGAGGTGGGCGAAGGCGTCGGGCTCGTGGTGCTCCTCGCCGGCCTGGGTGACCAGGTCGTCGACGCCGACGAACTGGGTGGTCCGCGCGTCGTCGCCGTAGGGGAGGTGCCGCGTCGGCCCCTCCGGCTCGGGGGCCGGGGGCTGCGCCCACACCCGCGGGTCGGGGGCGTGCTGCGAGGAGGGCGGCTGGCCGTAGAGCGGCTGCTGCTGGTAGGTGCCGGGCGGCGGCGGAGGGTGCGCCGCGCGGTCGTAGAGGGCCTCGGTCACCGGGTCCTGGGCGGAGAGGTCCTGCGCCCGGTAGGGATCCTGGTCGTAGGCGTCCTGGAGATACACGTCCGGCGCCGGCTGCGGCGGCACCTGCCCGTGCTCGGGGGAGCCGGGTGGCGGGCCCCCGGGCGAGGCGGAGCCGCCCGCGCCCTGGCCGCGGTCACCGTCGTACGGCGCGTTCATGGTTACCCCACCTCATCGTCCCCGGGCCCACCGGCCACGACATCGCTCAACGGTCCACTCTCTCACCCGTGTCCGACGGGTCGGTGCTTTCGGGAGCGGTGTCCGGTGTCGGGTCACTCGGCTGCTCGGGGTCGTCCGTCCCGGGCGCGCCGCCGGACTCGCCGTCGGGACCCTGCTCGGGGCCCCCGTCCGTGCCCTGGTCGGGGCCTTCCTCGGCCTTCTTGCGGGCCGCGCGCTTGCGCTGGGTGTACATCCGGAATCCGGCGAGCACGAGCAGCAGGAGTCCGCCGGCGATGACGAGCATCACGGTGAGGGTGACCTCGGTGACGTTGACCTCGAAGCGCACCACGTTGCCGTAGGGCTCGCCGTCCTCCGTGTAGAGCTGTGCGTACACCGGGACCGGGCCGTTGGCGTTGGCCGTGGTCGTGAACTTCACGGACTGGGAGTGCCCGCCCGCGATCTTGATCGGCTTCTCCTCGAACTGCCCGTCGCCGATCTTCAGACGCGTGGGGTTCCGCGAGGAGAGGCGCAGGACCAGGTGGTCGACGTTCTGCACCAGGTTGTTCTGCACCGACACCGGGATGGTCGCGCTGCGGCCGGAGAGCTTCGCGTCGGACCGCTGGATCAGGGAGACCTGCTTGGTGAGGTCCCGCAGATAGGCCCAGACGCTGTTCCGGTAGGAATCCGCCTCGGCCTGGCGGCCCCGCCACGACGTCGACATCTCGCGGTCTATGGCCCGCCCGAAGGGGGTGACCACGCGGTCCTTCTCGGTGAGGATCACCTGGAAGCGTTCGAGCTGGTTCTGCGTGTTCTGGATCGACTCGAAGGCGCGCTGCGACATCTCCTGCTTGCGCAGCGCCGCCGGGTACGCGGCGGCCGACGGCACCCGGGTGGTGGCCTGCGGGTCGGGCTTGGCCTTCGCCGCGGCCATCAGGTCCTGGGGTTGCGACCACTTGCCCTCGCCGAGGGCGCTCAGCGCCTTGTGCATGGTCTGCGCCTGGCTCGCCGACGGCATGCGCTGCGGGGCGACGACGATGCTCCGCTGCTTGCCGGGGTCCTGCATGTTCAGCATCAGGCTCTGGGAGAGGAACTCCTGGACGGCGAGCGTGGAGTCCTCCGCCTGCGACATGTCGCCCTGGAAGGCCGTCGAGAGCCGCGCGTCGGCCACCACGGCCGTCGTGCCGCCGCCGATGGGCCGGGCCGAGGTCGGCGCGTACGGCAGCCCGCCGGTCTCGCGCAGGCTGTCGCTGCGGGTGATGACCGTGTGGGCGCCCGCGGAGGTCGCGACGTCGACGACCGACGGGTCGATCGCCCCGTCGACGGGCCAGGCGAAGTCGGTGCTCGGCTTCACCTGGAGGATCGTGCGCACCGCGTCGGCACCCACCTCGGTGGCCTCCTTGAGGTGGCCGAGGGAGCCGCTGACCTTCTTGCCGGTGTGGGCCAGGGACGCGAGGTCGGGGTCGGCGAAGGGCAGCGCCACGACCTTCTTGTCCTTGACGGCCTCCTGGAGGTCGCTGAGCCACTGGTTGGCGACCGCCTGGTGCTTGCCCGCCCTGGTGGTCGTCCCGTCGGCGTTCTCGATCCGGTAGCTCTTCGTCATCGCCTCGACGGAGGCGAGCAGGTCGGGATCGATGACCCAGGTGACGTCCAGGCCGCTGCCGAGCGACAGAAGCTGCTCCAGGCGCCCGCCGGGCGCCAGCTCGTCGGCCAGGTCGTCGTTCTTGAAGACGGGCGTCTGCTGCTCGTCGGACCCGGTCTTCGCCGTGAGGTGGGTCGTGGAGGTGAGCGGCCACAGATACGTGGTCTTCGTCTTCGTCCCCGCGGCCTCGGGCTGCCACGGCAGGAAGGTCCGCTCGATGCCGAGCACCTGGGAGTAGGGCTGGGCGCTGCTCTGGCCGGTCAGGGTCACGCCCAGCTGGTAGACGCCGTCGGCGCCGAGGGACAGCGCCTTGACCGGTACGGCGATGCTGAAGTCCTGCCGGACGCCCGGGGCGAGTCTGGAGATCTTCTCGACGTACTTCCCGCCGACCTCCGTGCCGTCGGAACCCGGCTGGAAACCCGTGCGCTTCGCGGCGGCGTCGATCTGGGTCCGGCTGTTGAGGGCCGGGCCCACGCGCAGCCCGACCTGGGCGTCGGTGACCGTCTGCTTGCCGTTGTTGGTGACCGTGCCCGACACGGTGAGTGTGTCGCCCTCACCGGGCGCGGTGGGCGTGAGCTTGTCCAGGGAGACGTCGACGGTGCGGGAACCGGTGGCGTCGGCCTTCGCGCCGGGCACGGCGCCGGCCTTCGCCTCCGGCGCCGCGGCGTGCGCCACGGGCCCTGCCGGGACCTGGAGAAGTCCGGCCAGCAAAGGGGTACCCACCAGCAGTGCTGCGGTGCGCCGCAGCCACCGGCGGGCAGGTGAGGGGCTCGTCCCCGGGAAGTCTGCCGCCTCGGCCACGCGTTGCCCGTCCCTCGTCGTCAGTGGTCGTCGGTTGTGCGTCCACGCATGGTAACGATGCGCGCTGTGGCGAAGTGCCGCGGACTGCTCCACGTGATCGGAAGTGGACAGTACGGTGCCGTCGGCGGGCAGCTCCGTGTGGTCGGGCGACCGCTCCACGTGATCGGACGGCGAGGGCCGGAGCGGTGGCGCGGGGCCCGCGGGGCCGGGCGGGAATCGGGTCGGCCCCGGGCGCCCGGGCCACGTACCCTTTTCTGTTGTGCCGAACGCCAATGAAGACAATTCCAGCGCCCTGAGCCAGGTGCAGACCCGCGCGGTCAGCGAACTGCTGCGGGTGTCCCCGGTCGCGGACGACCTCGCCCGCCGTTTCCAGGAGGCCGGGTTCTCCCTCGCCCTGGTCGGCGGCTCGGTCAGGGACGCCCTGCTCGGCCGGCTCGGCAATGATCTGGACTTCACGACGGACGCACGCCCCGAGGACGTACTGAAGATCGTCCGGCCGTGGGCCGACGCGGTCTGGGAGGTCGGGATCGCCTTCGGCACGGTCGGCTGCCAGAAGGACGCCCGTGTGGGCGACGCCGACGTGAGCTTCCAGGTCGAGGTCACCACGTACCGCTCGGAGGCGTACGACAGGACCTCGCGCAAGCCCGAGGTGTCCTACGGCGACTCCATCGAGGAAGACCTCGTCCGGCGTGACTTCACCGTGAACGCGATGGCGGTGGCGCTCCCCGAGAAGGAGTTCGTCGACCCGCACGGCGGCCTCGAGGATCTGGCGGCGCGTGTGCTGCGCACCCCGGGCACTCCCGAGGAGTCCTTCTCGGACGACCCGCTGCGGATGATGCGGGCCGCCCGCTTCGCCGCGCAGCTGGACTTCGAGGTGGCGCCCGACGTGGTGGCCGCGATGACGGCGATGGCCGAGCGCATCGACATCGTCTCGGCGGAGCGTGTGCGCGACGAATTGAACAAACTGATCCTCTCCGCACACCCGCGCAAGGGCCTGGCCCTCCTCGTCGAGACGGGACTCGCCGAGCGGGTGCTGCCCGAGCTGCCGGCGCTGCGCCTGGAGCGTGACGAGCACCACCGGCACAAGGACGTGTACGACCACTCGCTGATCGTCCTGGAGCAGGCGATGGCGCTGGAGACGGCGGGTCCCGACCTCACGCTGCGGCTCGCCGCGCTGCTGCACGACATCGGCAAGCCGAAGACGCGCCGCTTCGAGGGTGACGGCCGGGTCTCCTTCCACCACCACGAGGTGGTCGGCGCCAAGCTGGTCAAGAAGCGGATGACGGCGCTGAAGTACTCCAACGAGCTCGTGAAGGACGTCTCGCGGCTGGTCGAGCTCCACCTGCGCTTCCACGGCTACGGCACGGGAGAGTGGACGGATTCGGCCGTACGCCGTTACGTGCGCGACGCGGGCCCGCTCCTGGAGCGCCTGCACAAGCTGACCCGCTCCGACTGCACGACGCGCAACAAGCGCAAGGCGAACGCCCTGTCGCGCGCGTACGACGGCCTGGAGGAGCGCATCGCCCGCCTCCAGGAGCAGGAGGAGCTGGACTCGATCCGCCCCGACCTCGACGGCAACGACATCATGGAGATCCTGGGCGTGGGCCCGGGCCCGGTGATCGGCAAGGCGTACAAGTTCCTGCTGGAACTACGCCTGGAGAACGGCCCGATGGAGCGGGACGCGGCGGCGTCGGCGCTCAAGGAGTGGTGGGCCACGCAGGACTGAGTGGCGGCCGAGGCTTCACGTTTCACGTTTCACGTGAAACACCGCCCGCGCCGACCACGCCGAGGGGCGTTGTTTCACGTGAAACCGTGAAACAACGCCCCTCGGGTGTTCCTGCTGTGTGCCGCGCGCCTACTTGGTCTTCTTCAGGCAGAGCACGACGTTGTGGCCCTTGCCCTGCTGGTAGTAGGCGATCTCGGAGGTCTTGACGGCCTCGCACTTGTCGCTGTCGCTGGTGTTGTCGAACTTCTCGACGACCTCGAACTCGGACTCGCTCGAGGAGCAGTCGACTTCCTTGAGGTCCGGCGAGAACTGCGTGCCCTCGTTGTGCATGCAGCTGCCGACGGAGGTCGTCTCGGCGTCGCTCTTGCCGAGGTACCACTTGCCGACGGCTATGAGGATCGCGACGAGGATGAAGCCGCCGATGCGAAGGAGCAGCTTCTTGCCGCGGCGGGGAGCGGCCGGCGGGGGAACGGGACCACCCTGGTTGAAGGCCGGGTACGGAGCCGCGGGCCCGCCCGGCTGGCCCGGCTGCGGCGGGTACGGGGCCATCTGCTGGCCCTGCGGCGCTCCGCCCTGCGGCGGGCCGTACGGCGCACCGCCCTGCGGCTGGCCATAAGGGTTCTGGCCCTGCGGCGGGTACGGAGTCTGGCCCTGGGGCGGCGGAGTGGTCACTTTGGGGGTCCCCCTCGAACGAGAGCGCGATGGCGCGAATACGACGCCCGTAAGTTATCCGGGGGCAGTGACAACTCTGAAGTCCACAGCGGCACTGTGGCATTGATGTGACACTTACTGCGCGTCAAACCGGCTCATAGCAGCAGCAATTGCCGCGTAGAGCAGAGCGACCCCGACGACCAGCGGTACCGACCGGCCGTCAGGCGGCAGGACCAGGGCCGCCACTGCGGCCGCGCCCACGAAGGCGACGTTGAAGAGGACGTCGTAGAGGGAGAAGACGCGGCCGCGGTAGCCGTCGTCCACCGAGGACTGCACCACCGTGTCCGTGGCGATCTTCGCGCCCTGCGTCGTCAGGCCGAGGACGAAGGCGGCGACGAGGAGCGGGGCGGGCTCGAAAGGGAGGCCGAGGGCCGGTTCGAGGAGCGCCGCCGTGCCCGCGCAGGCCGCGATCCAGCCGCCGGGCCCGAGCCGCCCCACCGCGGCGGGGGTGACCAGAGCGGCCACGAAGAAGCCCGCGCCGGAGATGCCGACCGCGAGGCCGAGCAGCGCGAGCCCGTCGGACTCCGACGTCGTCCAGGCGTACCGGCAGAGCATCAGGACCATGACGGTCAGCGCGCCGTAGCAGAACCGCAGGACGGTCATCGCGGCCAGCGCGCGGGCGGCGGCGGGGCGCCGCGCGAGGTGTCGTACGCCCTCCCGGAGCCCGCGTGCCGTTCCGGCCAGCGCGGCGGCGAGCCGTGGCTGCACCTGGTCGGGGTCGGGGCCGAGCAGCTCGCGCGCCATGCGCAGCGAGGCGAGCGCCGCGCACAGGTACAGGGCGGCGCCGCACAGCACCACGGCCGCGTCCGAGTCCGCGCCCACGATGCGCACCACGAAGGCGAGGCCGCCGCCCACGGTCGCCGCGAGCGTCCCCGCGGTCGGCGAGAGGGAGTTGGCGATGACCAGGCGGTCGGCGTCGACCACCCGCGGCAGGGCGGCCGAGAGCCCCGCAAGGACGAAGCGGTTGACGGCGGTCACGCACAGCGCGGAGACGTAGAAGAGCCAGTCGGGGACGCCGCTCAGCATCAGGACGGCCGTCAGGGACGCCAGGACGGCCCGCAGGAGGTTGCCGTACAGGAAGACCTGGCGGCGCTGCCAGCGGTCGAGGAGGACACCGGCGAACGGGCCGATCAGCGAGTACGGCAGGAGCAGCACGGCCATGGCGGAGGCGATCGCGGCCGGCGAGGTCTGCTTCTCCGGGGAGAACACGACGTAGGTGGCGAGCGCGACCTGGTAGACGCCGTCCGCGCCCTGGGAGATCAGCCGGACGGCGAGCAGCCGCCGGAAGTCCCGCAGCCGCAGCAGTATCCGCAGGTCACCGACGACAGCCATGGATCACAGCCTCACATACGAGGAGGGCCCCCGGGCGGAATGCCCGAGGACCCTCGACACGTGCCAAAGGAGAGAGCTGTTTAGCGCTCGACCTCGCCCTTGATGAACTTCTCGACGTTCGCGTAGGCCTCGTCGTCGAAGTACTGGACCGGCGGGGACTTCATGAAGTAGCTCGACGCGGAGAGGATCGGGCCGCCGATGCCGCGGTCCTTGGCGATCTTCGCGGCGCGCAGGGCGTCGATGATGACACCGGCCGAGTTGGGGGAGTCCCAGACCTCGAGCTTGTACTCCAGGTTCAGCGGGACGTCACCGAAGGCGCGGCCCTCGAGGCGGACGTACGCCCACTTGCGGTCGTCGAGCCACGCGACGTAGTCCGACGGGCCGATGTGGACGTTCTTCTCGCCCAGCTCGCGGTCCGGGATCTGCGAGGTGACGGCCTGCGTCTTCGAGATCTTCTTGGACTCGAGGCGGTCGCGCTCCAGCATGTTCTTGAAGTCCATGTTGCCGCCGACGTTGAGCTGCATGGTGCGCTCGAGACGGACACCGCGGTCCTCGAACAGCTTCGCCATCACGCGGTGCGTGATGGTGGCGCCGACCTGCGACTTGATGTCGTCGCCGACGATCGGGACACCGGCCTCGGTGAACTTGTCCGCCCACTCCTTGGTGCCGGCGATGAAGACCGGCAGCGCGTTGACGAACGCGACCTTGGCGTCGATGGCGCACTGCGCGTAGAACTTCGCGGCGACCTCGGAACCCACGGGCAGGTAGCAGACGAGGACGTCGACCTTGCGGTCCTTGAGGATCTGGACGACGTCGACCGGGGCCTCGGCGGACTCCTCGATGGTCTGGCGGTAGTACTTGCCCAGACCGTCGTGGGTGTGGCCACGCTGGACCTGGACGCCGCTGTTCGGCACGTCGCAGATCTTGATGGTGTTGTTCTCGCTGGCACCGATGGCGTCCGAGAGGTCGAGGCCGACCTTCTTCGCGTCGACGTCGAAGGCGGCGACGAACTCGACGTCACCGACGTGGTAGTCGCCGAACTGGACGTGCATCAGGCCCGGGACCTTGCTGTCCGGGTCTGCGTCCTTGTAGTACTCGACGCCCTGGACCAGCGAGGCGGCGCAGTTGCCCACGCCGACGATGGCTACGCGAACCGAACCCATTCCGGTTGCTCCCTGTGTGATCTCGGTATTCCGGATGAAACCCTGCGGAACGCTGGGTCTCACTTGGCGGGGTCATCGGACGGATCCGGCGGCGGGTCGTTCTCCCGCCGCCGGGGCAGGCCCGCCGACTCCCCTGATGTGCTGTTCTGCTGAGCGGAGCTGTCGGGGGCGGACCGTTGCTGGTCCCGCCCCGCCCGCTCGCTCTCGATGAGCTCGTTCAGCCAGCGCACTTCGCGCTCCACGGACTCCATTCCGTGCCGCTGAAGCTCGAGCGTGTAGTCGTCCAGGCGCTCCCGGGTTCGGGCCAGGGAGGCGCGCATCTTCTCCAGACGCTCCTCGAGGCGGCTGCGGCGGCCCTCGAGCACCCGCATCCGTACGTCTCGCGAGGTCTGCCCGAAGAAGGCGAAGCGGGCGGCGAAGTGCTCGTCCTCGTACGCATCGGGGCCGGTCTGCGAGAGCAGGTCCTCGAAGTGCTCCTTACCTTCCGCCGTCAACCGATAGACGATCTTGGCGCGACGCCCTGCGAGTGGAGCCGCGAGGGCGTCGTCGGGGGTGCTGCCCGACTCCTCGATCAACCAGCCGTTGGCGACCAGCGTCTTGAGGCAGGGGTAGAGCGTCCCGTAGCTGAAGGCGCGGAACACTCCCAGCGACGTATTGAGTCGTTTCCGCAGCTCATAGCCGTGCATCGGGGACTCGCGAAGCAGACCGAGGACAGCGAATTCCAGGATGCCGGAGCGCCTGCTCATCGTCGCCTCCCGTCCGTCGCGGTCCCTCAGTACGGCCTTTATGCCGAGCTGATGTATCGACTCGATACATCGAGACGATAGAACGGCGATCCGGCTGAGACAAGAGGGGGCACGGTGAACGGCGTCACATCACCGATTCGTAGGAAGTAACTTGCCTGTTTTGGGGTGAACTTCGGCTCTACGAGGGTTTTGACGGTGCGTAGTCTGTGCGCCATGTATGCCGCCGGGAACCAAGTGACGTCAGGGGGCGTCGTCGTCCCCGGCGTAGTGCGGGTGAGCGCGGGAACGGGCGCATCCGTACGTCGGGGGGACCGGAAACCAGCCGCCGTTTCCAGGCGTGGACAGCTGCGCCTGCCCGAGGAGTAATCGTTCGATGAGCGAGCACCGTCGCAAACCGCCGCAGCCGCAGGGCGGCGGACGCGCCGCGGCCAGGCGTGGCGCCCCAGGAGCGTCGTCGGGCCGTCGTGCGGCCCCACGCGGCGATACCGGATCGCCCTCTTCCTCTTACGGGACGCCAGGGCCCGGGTCCTCGGGTGACGAGGACCGTCCTTATGGCGGCCGGGCGGAGGCCCGGCGCGCCGCACAGCGCAGCGGATCGGTCGGCTCGGGCGGCGGCCGCCGCAGGGCGCCCGACGGCGGCGGGCGCGCGGGCGGCGGCGGTGGCCGCCGTGGTGGTGGCGGAGCCGGTGGTGCGGGTGGCGCGGGGCGCGGCAGGGGCCGCGGCGCCGAGCCGCCCCGCAAGAAGCGGTTCATCGACTACCCGCGCGCGAACAAGGACGGCCTGCGGCGCTGGGTCCCTTCCTGGCGGCTGGTCACCGGTCTGTTCATCGGCTTCCTCGGCAGCCTGATGGCGGTCGCCGGCATCGCGTACGCGCTGGTGGAGGTCCCGGAGGTCGACAAGGCGGCCAAGGCCCAGAACAACGTCTACTACTGGGCCGACGGCAAGCAGATGGTCGCGACCGGCGGTGAGCGCAACCGCCAGATCATCGACTACGACGACATCCCCAAGGAGATGCGCTTCGCCGTCATGTCGGCGGAGAACAAGACGTTCGAGAAGGACAAGGGCGTCGACCCGATGGGCATCACGCGTGCCCTGGTCAACATGGCCAAGGGCGGGCAGACCCAGGGTGGCTCGACCATCACCCAGCAGTACGTGAAGAACGCGCGCCTGGGCGACCAGTCGCAGACGTTCACCCGTAAGTTCAAAGAGCTCTTCATCTCGATAAAGGTCGGCCGGACGGTCTCCAAGGAAGACATCATGGCCGGGTACCTCAACACCGCCTACTACGGGCGAGGGGCCTACGGCATCCAGGCGGCCGCGCGGGCGTACTTCAACAAGGAGGCCAACGAGCTCGACCCGAGCCAGTGCGCTCTCCTGGCGACGGTGCTCAAGGGCGCCACGTACTACGACCCCGCCGGCGCCCCCGAGATCGACCCGGCGGCCTCCAAGGACGACAACACCGCCCGCGCCAAGAAGCGCTGGAAGTGGATCCTCGACGAAGAGGTCAAGGACGGCCATCTGACCGCCGAGCGGCGGGCGCGCTACACGGCGTTCCCCAAGCTGCAGAACCCGCGGTCGAACGCCGACCTGGCCGGTCAGACCGGCTATCTGGTGGACCTGGCCAGGGCCTACGTCATCAAGAACACCAACATCACCGAAGAGAAGCTCCGCCAGGGCGGCTACGAGATCCACACGACCTTCGACAGGAAGAAGGTCAAGGAGCTCGAGAAGTCGGTGAACAACGTCCGCAAGGCCAAGATCAAGCCGAAGGTGCGTCCGGAGAAGGACACGCACGTGCAGTTCGGCGGCGCGTCCGTGGATCCGAAGGACGGCGCGATCAAGGCCATCTACGGCGGTGAGGACGCGACCAAGCACTTCACCAACAACGCCGACCAGACCGGTGCCCAGGTGGGCTCGACGTACAAGCCGTTCGTCCTGGCCGCCGCGTTCAAGTACGGCGTGCGCGACCCCGACGGCCCGGAGACGCAGTCCGAGGCCGAGCGCACCATCGTCAACGCGAAGAGCCTGTACAGCGGCAGGAACAAGCTCAAGATCCAGAAGTACAACGGCCAGGTCTGGACCGACCGCGACGGCAAGCAGTGGAACCAGCGCAACGACGGCAATCAGTCGTACAACCGCCCGACCTTCCAGATCGACCTCCGCGAAGCGATGCGCGAGTCGGTCAACTCCGCCTACGTGCAGCTCGGCATGGACGTGGGTCTGGAGAAGGTGAAGGAGGCCGCGATGGACGCGGGCCTCAAGGACGACCGATCGATGGCGGGCGCCACCTATCCGTCCTTCTCGCTCGGCACCTCCTCGCCGAGCGCGATCCGCATGGCCGGCGCGTACTCCACCTTCGCGGCGAGCGGCAAGCAGAACGAGCCGTACTCCGTCACCGAGGTCGAGCACGGGGGTGACACCGTCTACCGGCACGAGAAGGAGACCAAGCAGGCCTTCAGCTCCCAGGTCGCCGACAACGTCACCGACGTGCTGCGGACCGTGGTGGACAAGGGCACCGGTACCTCGGCCCAGCTCACCGGCCGTCAGGTGGCCGGCAAGACCGGTACGACCGACGGCAACAAGTCCGCCTGGTTCGTGGGCTACACCCCGCAGCTGTCGACCGCGGTGAGCATGTACCGGCTCGACGACGACGAGAGCAACAAGAAGCGCCACTTCCTGGAGATGTTCGGCACGGGTGGCGAGGAGAAGATCCACGGTGCCTCGTTCCCCGCGCAGATCTGGCAGGAGTACATGACCGCGGCGCTCAAGGGGACGGCGCCCAAGCCCTTCCCGGTGCCCCAGCCGATCGGTGAGGTCGTCGGCGAGACGCCGCCTCCGCCGCCGACCCCGACCGAGACCGAGGAGCCGGAGGAGCACTCCCCGTCGCCGACGCCGTCGGAGACGGAGAGCACGAAGCCTCCGACGGAGTCGCCCGATCCCACCGAGTCCTGCAAGCCCCTGGACTGGGACTGCAACCACGACGGTGGCGGGCAGAACGGCGGACCCGACGGCGGGAACAACGGCGGCCCCGGCGGCGAGTCGCCACCCGCGACGGAGGACCCGGCCGGAGGCGGAGCAAACGAGGGCAACGACGAGGGCAACACCATCTGGGGCCGTACGGGCGGCTGATCCCACCCCGCCGGGGCGACCCGGCGGGCCGCCCGGGGGCCTCCCCCGCCGATGTTTCACGTGAAACGAGGACCGCCGCACCGATGGGTGCGGCGGTCCTCTTCGTCTTCCCCGTCATGGACCACGGTTCTCAGTTGCGTACGGCAGGATGGCGGGCATGCCCAGTGCAGACCCCAGCGCAGAGCCCAGCGCAGAGACGCCGCGCACGAGCGTGTACGAGCCCGTGAGCCCGCAGGAACCGCAGCCGGTGCAGCCGACGAGGGAGGACGAGGTCGCCCGGGCCGGCAGCGAGCTGATCGGGGGCCCGGTCGGCCGCAGAGTGCTGTACGCGGCGACCTGGTGGACTCCCGTACGCGTCATCGCGCTCGTCGCGCTCGGGATGTTCGCGCTCGGGATGGTCCAGAAGATGCCGTGCTACAACGGCGCCTGGTTCTTCGGTGCGAGCTCGCAGTACACGCACGCGTGCTACTCCGACATCCCGCACCTCTACGAGGGGCGCGGCTTCGCCGACGGTCTCGTGCCGTACTTCGACAAGCTGCCCGGCGACATGGAGTACCTCGAGTACCCGGTCCTCACCGGCGTGTTCATGGAGATGGCGTCCTGGGTGACGCCCGGCAGCGGCTCCATCCAGCACCAGGAGAAGATCTACTGGATGGTCAACGCGGGGATACTGATGGTGTGCGCCGCCGTCGTCGCCGTCTGTGTCGCCCGCACCCACCGGCGCCGCCCCTGGGACGCCCTGCTGGTCGCTCTGGCCCCGGCCTTCGCCCTGACGGCCACCATCAACTGGGACCTGCTCGCGGTGGCTCTCACGGCCGCCGCGATGATGATGTGGGCACGCGCGCGTGTGGTCGCCTTCGGCGTGCTCCTTGGTCTCGCGACGGCCGCCAAGCTGTACCCCGTGCTGCTGCTCGGGCCGTTGCTGATCCTGTGCTGGCGGGCGGGCCGGTGGCGGGAGTTCAGGTCCGCGCTGATCGGCACGGTGGCCACGTGGCTGGTCGTCAACCTCCCGGTGATGCTCCTCGCGGGCGACGGCTGGTCGAAGTTCTACACGTTCAGCCAGGAGCGCGGCGTCGACTTCGGGTCCTTCTGGCTGATCCTCTCCCAGCGCATGGACTCCCCTCTGAGCACCGACACGGTCAACACCCTGGCGACGGCGCTGATGCTCCTCGCCTGCCTGGGTGTCGGCGCGCTCGGCCTCACCGCGCCCCGGAGGCCGCGCTTCGCTCAGCTCGCCTTCCTCGTGGTCGCCGCCTTCGTCCTCACCAACAAGGTCTACTCACCGCAGTACGTCCTGTGGCTGATCCCGCTGGCTGCGCTCGCCCGGCCGCGCTGGCGCGACTTCCTGGTCTGGCAGGCGTGCGAGGTCGCGTACTTCCTCGGGATCTGGCTGTACCTGGCGTACACGACGAGCGGAGACGCCCACAAGGGTCTGCCGACCGAGGGCTACCAACTGGCGATCGCCGTGCATCTGTTGGGGACGCTGTACCTGTGCGGTGTCATCGTGCGCGACATCCTGCTGCCCGAGCGGGACGTGGTGCGCAGAGCCGGGGACGACGACCCTTCGGGAGGTGTCCTGGACGGCGCGCGGGACGTCTTCGTGCTGGGGGCCGCGGCGCGTCCGGTGCGGGCGGAGCGGCGTGCTGGGGGCGCGCCCGCCGTGAAGTGGGGGACGGCGTCGGACCCGTCGCGCTGAGGCCCGCGCCCCTCTCCCGGGGCTGTTCGCTCTGAGCGAACAGCCCTAACGGCCCGGACGACCCGAGCAGCCCGGGGCGCTTACGCGAAGGGCCGGTACGACGAGGTGTCGTACCGGCCCTTCGCGTGTGGTCGTGCGCCGCCTCAGCGGTCGACCATGCGGTCGAACTGCGTGGTGGTGTGCCGCAGGTGGGCCACCAGCTCCTCGCCGACCTTCGGCTCCGGCGCGTCGGAGGGCACGAAGAGGATCGACACCTGCATGTGCGGCGGCTCCGCGAACCAGCGCTGCTTGCCCGCCCAGACGAAGGGCGAGAGGTTGCGGTTGACGGTCGCGAGGCCCGCGCGGGCGACGCCCTTGGCCCGCGGCATCATGCCGTGCAGCGCCTTCGGGGCCTCCAGGCCGACGCCGTGCGAGGTGCCGCCGGCCACCACGACCAGCCAGCCGTCGGAGGCGGCCTTCTGCTGGCGGTAGCCGAACCGGTCGCCCTTCTGGACGGCGGTGACGTCCAGGACGGCGCCGCGGTACTCCGTGGCCTCGTGGTCGCCCAGCCAGAGGTTCGTGCCGATCCGCGCCCGGAAGCGGGTCTGCGGGAACTGCTGCTGCAGGCGGGCGAGTTCACCGGCCTTGAGGTGGCTGACGAACATCGTGTGGAGCGGCAGGCGGGCGGCGCGCAGCCGGTCCATCCAGCCGATGACCTCCTCGACGGCGTCCGAGCCGTCGGTGCGGTCCAGCGGCAGGTGGATCGCGAAGCCCTCGAGGCGCACGTCCTCGATGGCCGCGTGCAGCTGCGGGAGCTCCTGCTCGCTGACGCCGTGGCGCTTCATCGAGGACATGACCTCGATGACGACGCGGGCGCCCACCAGGCCGTGCACGCCGTCGAGCGACGACACGGAACGGATGACGCGGTCGGGCAGCGGCACCGGCTCCTCGCCCCGCCGGAACGGGGTCAGGACCAGCAGGTCACCGCTGAACCAGTCCTTGATCCGGGCCGCCTCGTAGGTGGTGCCCACGGCGAGGACGTCGGAGCCGAAGCGGGTGGCTTCTTCGGCGAGGCGCTCGTGGCCGAAGCCGTAGCCGTTGCCCTTGCAGACCGGGACGATGCCCGGGAACTGCTCCAGCAAGTGCTTCTGGTGTGCCCGCCAGCGCGCGGTGTCGACATAGAGCGTGAGCGCCATGGCTGGATCCCGGAACCTTTCTCGTGTCTGCGGTGTATCAGAGTTATGGAAGGAAATTGTGCGGGATCAGCGGCGCGACATGTAGATGTCGAGCGCCTTGTGCAGCAGCTTGTTGAGCGGGAAGTCCCACTCGCCGATGTACTCGGCGGCCTCACCGCCGGTGCCGACCTTGAACTGGATCAGACCGAAGAGGTGGTCGGTCTCGTCCAGGGAGTCGGAGATGCCGCGCAGGTCATAGACGGTGGCCCCCATGGCGTACGCGTCGCGGAGCATCCGCCACTGCATCGCGTTCGAGGGCCTGACCTCACGGCCGATGTTGTCCGAAGCGCCGTAGGAGTACCAGACGTGCCCGCCGACGACGAGCATCGTCGCGGCCGACAGGTTCACGCCGTTGTGCCGCGCGAAGTACAGGCGCATGCGGTTGGGGTCCTCGGAGTTGAGGGCCCGCCACATCTGCTCGAAGTACGCGAGCGGCCGCGGGCGGAACTTGTCGCGCACCGCGGTGATCTCGTAGAGGCGCTGCCACTCGGCGAGGTCCTGGTAGCCGCCCTGGACGACCTCGACACCGGCCTTCTCGGCCTTCTTGATGTTGCGGCGCCACAGCTGGTTGAAGCCCTTCTGGACCTCGTCCAGGGAGCGGTTGGCCAGCGGCACCTGGAAGACGAAGCGGGGCTGCACGTCACCGAAGCCGGCGCCGCCGTCCTCGCCCTGCTGCCAGCCCATGCGGCGCAGCCGGTCGGAGACCTCGAAGGCGCGCGGCTCGATGTGCGTGGCCTCGGTGTCCCGCAGGCGCTTCACGTCCGGGTTCTGGATGCCTGCCTTGATCGCCGGAGCGTCCCAGCGGCGGATCACGACCGGCGGACCCATCTTCACGGAGAAGGCGCCCTGCTGCTTCAGATGCGCCAGCATCGGCTGCAGCCACTCGTCGAGGTTCGGGGCGTACCAGTTGATGACCGGGCCCTCGGGGAGGTACGCGAGATAGCGCTTCAGCTTGGGCAGCTGGCGGTAGAGGACCAGGCCGACGCCGACCAGCTCGCCGGTCCTGTCGTCGAACCAGCCCAGGTTCTCCGAGCGCCATTCGCTCTTCACGTCAGCCCATGCCGGGACCTGGCAATGACTCGCCGACGGCAGTGTCTGGATATACGCCAGATGCTGCTCGCGACTGATGGTCCTCAGGGTCAGACTCATTCGGGGCGCTCCTCGGGCTGGTGTGTCCCCATGGGTACAGGGGCTCCGGCTCTCGCGCCGAAGCCTACTGCGCCCTGCGAGCGACCCGTCTGGGCGTACGGGACTAAGGCCCCCGGCCGCGCGGGGCGGCCGGGGTGCCGCGGGGTCCTCAGCCGACGATTCCGCCGAAGAGGCCGCCGTGGGCCATGCCCAGGAAGAAGCCGATCGCCGAGGCTCCCATGCCCAGGATCAGCCCGAAGCGCTCCCGGGTCGTCGCCGAGATGAACTGGCCGTAGGCGCCCGTGGCGATCCCGACCAGCCCTGCCCACGAGCTGAGCAGATGCAGGTTGTGGAACATCGCCGTCACGAAGGCGATGGCTCCGAGCACCAGCGTCACGCCGACCAGCGTGTCCTGGAGCGGATGGGCCTTGCCGTCCGTGGCGAACAGGGACGTGGCGGTGTTGGGTCGCATTGCTTGTGCCATGTGAGGCACCTCCTGCGGAAGGCGGCGCACTGTAGCGCCATACACACCCGATGTGTACAGATTCTGCCCGCCCGGCGCCGGATTTCAACCGGAAGCCTCGGTGCGGGTACTCTGTACCGTCTGCACCGGTGTCTGCCCAGTCCACAGCATGAGCCCCCGCTCGCGGGAGCCGATTGTCAGTGGCTGCCGATACCGTTGCGTACGCATCACGACCCTCCTGCCACGGAACGACCGTGGCCGCTGAGTCCAAAGGAGGTGGGTTCCACATGCGTCACTACGAAGTGATGGTCATCCTCGACCCCGATCTCGAGGAGCGCGCTGTCTCCCCGCTGATCGAGAACTTCCTCTCCGTCGTCCGTGAGGGCAACGGAAAGGTCGAGAAGGTCGACACCTGGGGCCGTCGTCGTCTCTCGTACGAGATCAAGAAGAAGCCCGAGGGCATCTACTCGGTCATCGACCTGCAGGCCGAGCCTGCGGTCGTCAAGGAGCTCGACCGCCAGATGAACCTGAACGAGTCGGTCCTCCGGACCAAGGTCCTCCGTCCCGAGATGCACTGAGCTCTCTAGCTCAGCAGCACCCGGGAATCGAGTAGCAGCAACAAGCAGCCAGCAGCAAACCCGCCGAGAGGTTCCCCCATGGCAGGCGAGACCGTCATCACGGTCGTCGGCAATCTTGTCGACGACCCCGAGCTGCGCTTCACCCCCTCCGGTGCGGCGGTCGCGAAGTTCCGTGTCGCGTCCACCCCCCGCACCTTCGACCGCCAGACGAACGAGTGGAAGGACGGCGAGAGCCTCTTTCTGACCTGCTCGGTCTGGCGTCAGGCGGCGGAGAACGTCGCGGAGTCGCTTCAGCGAGGCATGCGCGTCGTCGTGCAGGGCCGCCTGAAGCAGCGGTCCTACGAGGACCGTGAGGGCATCAAGCGCACGGTCTACGAGCTGGACGTCGAGGAAGTCGGCGCCAGCTTGAAGAACGCCACGGCCAAGGTCACCAAGACCACCGGTCGCGGTGGCCAGGGCGGTTACGGCGGCGGCCAGCAGGGCGGCGGTGGCTGGGGCGGTGGCTCCGGCGGCGGTCAGCAGCAGGGTGGCGGCGGCGGTGCTCCCGCCGACGACCCCTGGGCGACCGGTGCGCCGGCCGGCGGCGGCCAGCAGCAGGGCGGCGGCGGTGGCGGCTGGGGCGGAAGCTCCGGCGGCTCCGGTGGCGGCTACTCGGACGAGCCCCCCTTCTAAGCCTCCGGGCTTCTGGCCTCCGGGCCGAGGGGTGGGGCTTACCCACACTTCTTGATCACACAGGAGATACACCATGGCGAAGCCGCCTGTGCGCAAGCCGAAGAAGAAGGTCTGCGCTTTCTGCAAGGACAAGGTCACGTACGTGGACTACAAGGACACGAACATGCTGCGGAAGTTCATTTCCGACCGCGGCAAGATCCGTGCCCGCCGCGTGACCGGCAACTGCACGCAGCACCAGCGTGACGTCGCCACGGCCGTGAAGAACAGCCGTGAGATGGCGCTGCTGCCCTACACGTCCACCGCGCGATAAGGGAAGGGTGACCGACTAATGAAGATCATCCTCACCCACGAGGTCTCCGGCCTCGGCGCCGCCGGCGAGGTCGTAGACGTCAAGGACGGCTACGCCCGCAACTACCTGATCCCGCGGAACTTCGCGATCCGCTGGACCAAGGGTGGCGAGAAGGACGTCGAGCAGATCCGTCGTGCTCGCAAGATCCACGAGATCGCGACCATCGAGCAGGCCAACGAGATCAAGGCCCAGCTCGAGGGCGTCAAGGTCCGTCTGGCCGTTCGCTCCGGCGACGCCGGTCGTCTCTTCGGTTCCGTCACCCCGGCCGACATCGCTTCGGCGATCGAGGCTGCCGGTGGTCCGAAGGTCGACAAGCGCCGTGTCGAGCTGGGCGCGCCGATCAAGACGCTGGGCGCCCACGCGACGTCCGTGCGTCTGCACCCCGAGGTTGCCGCCAAGGTCAACGTCGAGGTCGTCTCCGCCTAAGCACTGCTCCCGGCGGAGTTGAAGCAATCGTTGGGCCGTACCCCTCGGGGTGCGGCCCAACGTGCTGCCTGGGGGTGGCGCGAGATGCTGCCTGGAGGGTGGCGCGAGGTGCCGTCTCCCGCGGAGAGGAGCTGTTTCACGTGAAACAGCTCAGGCAGCCCCCGCCCGCCCGGGCGCTTCGCTCAGCGCGTGGCGCCGGTGACGATCCAGCGGCCGGAGCGGGAGCGCATCCACAGGGTCACCATGCGCACCGCCATCATCAGCGTCATCGCTCCCCACACCGCGGTGAGGCCACCGCCGAAGGTGGGGACGAGCAGGGCGACGGGAGTGAAGACCGCCAGCGTGACGATCATGGCCCAGGCCAGGTACGGGCCGTCGCCCGCGCCCATCAGGACGCCGTCGAGGACGAAGACGATGCCGCAGATCGGCTGGGCGAGCGCGACCACCACGAGGGCGGGCAGCGCGGCGTCCTGGACGGCGGCGTCCCCGGTGAACAGCGGGATGAAGAGCGGCCGGGCGAGGACGACCAGCAGGCCGAGGGCGACGCCCGAGGCGATGCCCCACTGGACCATCCGGCGACAGACGGCGCGTGCACCGTCCGGGTCGTCGGCGCCCAGGTAGCGTCCGATGATCGCCTGCCCGGCGATGGCGATGGCATCGAGCGCGAAGGCCAGCAGGCTCCACAGGGACAGAACGATCTGGTGGGCGGCGACATCGGAGTCGCCGAGCCGGGCGGCCACCGCGGTCGCGATCATCAGGATGGCCCGCAGCGAGAGCGTGCGGACCAGGAGCGGAGCACCGGCTTGGGCACAGGCCCGGATTCCGGCGGCGTCCGGACGCAAGGAGGCGCCGTGGCGTCTGGCGCCGCGTACGACGACCACGAGGTACACGGCGGCCATGGCCCACTGGGCGATGACGGTGCCCCAGGCGGAGCCGGCGATGCCCAGGTCGGCGCCGTAGACGAGGCCGACATTGAGGACGCCGTTGGCGACGAAGCCGCCGACGGCGACGTACAGCGGGGTCCTGGTGTCCTGGAGGCCGCGCAGGACGCCGGTGGCGGCGAGCACGACGAGCATGGCGGGGATGCCGAGCGAGGAGATCCGCAGATAGGTGATGGCGTAGGGCGCCGCGGTGTCCGAGGCGCCGAAGAGATCCACGAGTCCGGGTGCGGTGGGCAGGACGACGGCGATGACGGCGGCGCCGAGAAGCAGGGCGAGCCAGATGCCGTCCATGCCCTGGCGGATGGCGGACTGTATGTCGCCGGCGCCCACCCGGCGGGCGACGGCCGCCGTGGTGGCGTACGCGAGGAAGACGAAGATGCTCACCGCGGTGGTGAGGAGGGCCGAGGCGACGCCGAGGCCGGCGAGTTGCGCGGTGCCGAGGTGGCCGACGATGGCGCTGTCGGCCAGCACGAAGAGGGGCTCGGCGACCAGCGCGCCGAAGGCGGGGACGGCGAGCGCGACGATCTCTCTGTCGTGCTTGCGCCGGGCGGCCTTGGGCGCCGCGGAAGCCTGTGTCATGGACACCAATCTAATCTTCCACAGGTAAGAGATGCAATGTTCATTAGACCCTTACCCGATCTGTTGTCGGAGACGCGGTCGCGCGCGGTTTGCGGGGATCTTGGTCCGACTGGGGAAGTTTTTCTTCTGCACAGCCGGTGGATGGGAAAGATGCAGGTCAGGGGCGTTGTGTCGGAGGGGCTGAGGGCTTGTTCACAGGCCTGTCCACCGGGCCGTGCACAGGTTTGGCGGGGTTCTCCACAGCATCGGGCCCGTCATCCACACCGCCTGTGGATAACCAGATTGGCTGACGGTGCCCACAGGCCTACCGTGGTCCGGCGCCCGCCTCGTCGAACGACCTCGGAAACCCAGGAAAACCGACGCGTCAGAACCGGAGTTGGGTCCGCTTATTTGTCAGTGTCGTGCCGTAGGAAAGAGGGGCACGGCGAGGTCCGCACGGCGGACGGGAGGAGGTGGCCCGGTGAGTATCTCCGAGCCTTTGGACGACCCCTGGGCCGACAGCGGTCCCAGTGACCGTCTGCCCGTCTCCCGCCAGCGCCGCGACGGAGGCCGGGGCCGCGACGAGCAGCACGACCGGGGCCGCGAGGGCGGCTGGGACGGCGGAGGATCGTCGTTCGAGCGCGTCCCTCCGCAGGACCTCGACGCGGAGCAGTCGGTGCTCGGCGGCATGCTGCTCTCCAAGGACGCCATCGCGGACGTCGTCGAGGTCCTCAAGGGCCACGACTTCTACCGCCCGGCGCACGAGACGATCTACGCCTCGATCCTCGACCTCTACGCGAAGGGCGAGCCCGCCGACCCGATCACCGTGGCGGCCGAGCTCACCAAGCGCGGTGAGATCACCAAGGTCGGCGGCGCATCGTATCTGCACACCCTGGTCCAGACGGTCCCGACCGCGGCGAACGCCGAGTACTACGCGGAGATCGTCCACGAGCGGGCGGTGCTGCGCCGCCTCGTCGAGGCCGGTACGAAGATCACCCAGATGGGATACGCGGCCGACGGCGACGTCGACGAGATCGTCAACAGCGCCCAGGCCGAGATCTACGCGGTCACCGAGCAGCGCACCACCGAGGACTATCTCCCGCTCGGCGACATCATGGAGGGCGCCCTCGACGAGATCGAGGCGATCGGCTCGCGCTCGGGCGAGATGACCGGTGTGCCGACCGGCTTCACCGACCTCGACCAGCTCACCAACGGTCTCCACCCGGGCCAGATGATCATCATCGCGGCCCGTCCCGCCATGGGTAAGTCGACGCTGGCGCTGGACTTCGCGCGGGCCTGCTCGATCAAGCACAACATGCCGAGCGTGATCTTCTCGCTCGAAATGGGGCGCAACGAGATCGCGATGCGTCTGCTGTCGGCGGAGGCGCGCGTGGCCCTGCACCACATGCGTTCCGGCACGATGACCGACGAGGACTGGACCCGGCTGGCCCGGCGCATGCCGGACGTCTCGGCCGCCCCCCTCTACATCGACGACTCGCCGAACCTGTCGATGATGGAGATCCGCGCCAAGTGCCGCCGCCTGAAGCAGCGCAACGACCTGAAGCTCGTCGTCATCGACTACCTCCAGCTGATGCAGTCCGGTGGCTCCAAGCGGTCCGAGAGCCGTCAGCAGGAAGTCTCGGACATGTCGCGAAACCTGAAGCTCCTGGCCAAGGAGCTGGAGCTGCCGGTGATCGCGCTCTCCCAGCTGAACCGTGGCCCCGAGCAGCGCACGGACAAGAAGCCGATGGTCTCCGACCTGCGTGAATCCGGTTCGATCGAGCAGGACGCGGACATGGTGATCCTGCTGCACCGCGAGGACGCGTACGAGAAGGAGTCGCCCCGCGCGGGCGAGGCGGACATCATCGTGGGCAAGCACCGTAACGGCCCGACGGCGACGATCACGGTCGCCTTCCAGGGCCACTACTCGCGCTTCGTGGACATGGCACAGACCTGATCGGCAGACCTGCTCGGCCGTGCTGCCGCAGGTCGGGCAGGGCCGGGAGAACCGCGGGTCAGGGGCGTCACTCGCCGGAGTGGCGCCCCTTTCGCATGCCCGGGCCCGCTCTGGTGTGGGAGATACGCGATTGTTTTCCTAGGGGTCCTAGGTTAAAACTAGGGCCCCTAGGAAAATGTGGAGGGCGCATGGCGCGGGCCGGGCTGACGGCGGAGCGAGTGACGGTCGCGGGCGCCGAGCTGGCGGACGAGGTCGGGCTCGACCAGGTGACGATGTCGCAGGTGGCGCGGCGGCTCGGGGTGAAGGACGCGAGTCTCTACGCGCACGTGCGCAACCTGGCGGACCTGCGCGGGCGGATCGCGCTGCTCGCGGCGGACGAGAAGACCGTCCGGATCGCCGAGGCGACCGCGGGACGGGCGGGCAGGGACGCGCTGATCTCGTACGCGAACGCCTGGCGGGAGTACGCCCACGAGCATCCGGGCCGCTACATGGCGACCCAGACCCCGATCGACATCGATCCCGCGCTCGCGGCGGACGCCCCGGGGCCGCGGCGCGCGGTCGAGCTGACGTACGGCATGTTGCGCGGGTACGGGCTGGCCGAGCCGGACCTGACCGACGCGGTCCGGCTGCTGCGGAGCACCTTTCACGGGTTCGTCGCCCTGGAGGCGGCGGGCGGTTTCGCGCACGCGCGGACCCCGCAGCAGTCCTGGAGCCGTGCGCTCGACGCCCTGCACGCCCTCCTGGAGCACTGGCCCCCGTCCCCGGAAGGAGACTCCTGATGACCGTCCCGACGACGGACCCGCCGACCACTGCGACCTGCGGCAGCCTGCGGGTCGACGGCGCGACCCTGCACTACGAAGTGCGCGGCCGGGGCCCGCTCCTGCTGCTGATCCCCGGTGGCACCGGTGGCGCGGCCGCCTTCGACGGCATCGTCGACGACCTGGCCGAGGAGTACACGGTCGTCACCTACGATCCGCGCGGCCTGGCCCGCAGCCCGCTGGACGACCCCGATGCCGCGCAGCACGTGGCCGAGCACGCCGACGACGCGCTCCGGCTCCTGGAACTGCTGTCCCCCGGGGAGCCCGCCCGGGCCGCCCATGTGTTCGGCTCCAGTTCCGGTGCGATCGTCGCCCTGCACCTGCTCGCCGCGCACCCCGACCGGGTCGCCCGGGTCGTGGCGCACGAGCCGCCGGTGGTGGAGGTGCTGCCCGACGCGGCGGACCACCGCGCGCTCATCGCGCGGGTGCGGGAAACCCTGCGTACCGAAGGGCTCATGCCGGCCATGACCGTGTTCGCCGCGGGCCTGCGGGGCGACGGTGACAGTGTCAGCCCCCGGCCGCAGGACGAGGACGACGAAGCCGCCGCCCCCGCGCAGGACGACGCGCCCACGCTGCCGCCCGGGGCCGCAGCGCGGGCCGAGCGGACGAAGGCCGGACTGCCGTACTTCGTGGGGCGGATCGTGCCCGCCTTCATGTCCTACGCCCCGGACCTCCGTCTCCTGGAGAAGCGGTCGGACCGGCTCGTGCTCGCGGGCGGCGAGGACTCGCGGGGTGAACTGCCCCACCGCTCGGTCGCCTTCCTGGCCGAGCGGCTCGGCGCGGAGCTCCGGCACTTCCCCGGCGGGCACGTCGGACTGACCACGCACCCCGCCGGGTTCGGCGAGGCGCTGCGCAGGGCGCTCCGGCGGTGAACTCCGTACAACCAGCGTCCCTCTTCGAGGGTCACACCAGGCAAACAGACCCGAGTCCCGTCGATCGAGGGGGAGCTTCCGTGCCACACAGCCGTCGTTTCTTGACGTACGCCATCGCGGCCGCCGCCGCGGCCACCGCCGGGCTCGCGTTCCCGGCCGCCGCCACCGCCGCCGCGCCGCGCGCGGCCACCAGCGACTTCAACGGCGACGGCTACGCGGACCTCGCCGTCGGCGTCCCGGACGGAACCGTGTCGGGCCGGGCCAAGGCCGGTTACGTGAACGTCGTCTGGGGCGGCCCCCGGGGCCTCGGCGCCCACGGCAGCATCCGCGTCACCCAGGCCACCCCCGAGGTCCCCGGCACCCCGGAGGCGGGCGACCGCTTCGGCGCGTCCGTGGCCCTGACGGACCTCAACGGCGACGGCATCGCCGAACTGCTCGCCGGTGCCCCGGGCGAGGACGTCACCGACCGCGGTGCGGACGCCGGCACGGTCATCGTCGTGGGCGGCTCCCGCAGCGGTCCCGGTCCGGGGTCGACGGTCCTGACCGGCCCGTCGCCGTCGGCCGCGTACGGCAGGTCGGTCGTGGCGGCCGACCTGACCGGCGGCGGCAACAAGACGATCGTGATCGGCGGCAAGGACAAGGTCGTCGCCCGGGTCATCGTCGGCGAGGACAGCCTGGTCACCACCGTCGTCGCCGCCCCCATGGGCGGCCGCGCCCCCGTCCTGACCACGGGCGACTTCGACGGCGACGGCACGGCGGACCTGGGCGTGGCGTACTGGACCTCGGGCGTCCCCAACACGCAGTCCCACGTGCGGCTGTGGAAGTGGGACGCCGACGCGTCCGAGATGGCCAACTTCTGGAACACGGACAACGCGGGCGTGACCGCCCTGGCCGCGGGCGACTTCGACGGCGACGGCCACGACGACCTGGCGCTCGGCGAGTGCCGGGAGATCGCCGACGAGAACATCGACGATCCGTGCGGCCCGGAGGGGATCGCCAAGGGCGGCGGCATCCACATCCACTACGGCAGCCCGGCGAACGGCTCGTTCGGCAGCCGCGCCCAGACCCTCAACCAGGACACTCCGGGCGTCCCGGGGGTGGCCGAGGACGGCGACCACTTCGGTGCCGCCCTCGCCGTCGCCGACGTCGACCGTGACGGCCGCGACGACCTGATCGCGGGCGCTCCCGGTGAGGCGATCGGCAGCAAGGCGAAGGCGGGCGCCGCCTGGCTGCTGCGGGGCGGTGCCAAGGGCCTGCTGGATGCCCGCGGCGCGGCCCAGTCCGTCGCCTGGAACCAGGACACGGCGGGCGTCCCCGGGGTCGCGGAGGCGGGTGACGCGTTCGGTGCGGCGGTCGCGGCGGGCGACCACGACAAGGACGGCGTCCCGGACGTCACGGCCGGGTCCCCGGGCGAGAACGCCTCGCTGGGCGCCGTATGGCTGCTCCCCAAGGGCGCCGCCGGCGGTTCGGCGGCCTTCTCGCCCCGCACGCTCGGCCTCCCCTACCTGTCCACGGCCCAGAAGTACGGGAATGCGCTGAGCAGCCGCTGAGTCACTGAGTCGTTGAACCACTGAGCCGTCGGGTCACTGAGCCGTCGAGTCACTGAGCCGCTGTCGGCGGCGGGGCTGCCGCCGTCACCCCGGCCGGCCTCAGAACGCGTCGAGGCCGGTCAGCTCGCAGGAGAGGTCCCACAGGCGCGCGGCCGCGGCGGGGTCGACGGCCCACGGCTTCACGCCGCCGGTCAGCATGTCGTCGGTGGTGGCCGGTTCGGCGATGTCGCAGTCCTGGCAGTACGCCCCTCCGTGGCCGTCCAGGAGGGGTGACGTCGCCGCCCACACGGCCGTCGCCGCGCCCTGCTCCGGGGTCTTGAAGCCGTCGGCGGGCGCCCCGCCGGGCGTCACCCAGCCCTGCGCGAGCCACTCCGCACGCGGGATGTGGCGCTGCAACGGCGTGAGGATGCTGCCCGGGTGGACGGCGAAGGCGTGCAGGCCGTGATCCGCGCCGAGGCGGTCGAGGTGCAGGGCGAAGAGGGCGTTGGCGGTCTTGGACTGGGCATAGGCCAGCCACCGGTCGTAGCCGGTGCGGAAGTGGAGGTCGTCCCAGCGGATGTCCGACAGGAAGTGCCCGGAGGAGGCGACGGCCACGACGCGGGCGCCGGGGGCGAAGGCCGGGCGCAGGCGGTGCGTCAGCGCGAAGTGACCGAGGTGGTTGACGGCGAAGTGCGCCTCCCAGCCGGGGCCGACCCGCGTCTGTGGGCAGGCCATCACGCCCGCGCCGTTGATGAGGATGTCGAGGGAACGGCCCGTCCGCAGGAAGCCGTCGGAGAAGCCGTGGACACTGTCCTGGTCGGCGAGGTCGAGGGCGTGCACCTCCGTGCCGGGGGTGCCGTGCAGGGCCGCTTCGGCGGTTTCGGGGCGACGGGCGGGGACGACGACGTGCGCGCCCGCGCGGACCAGGGCATGGGTGGCGGCGAGGCCGAGGCCGGAGTAGCCGCCGGTGACCAGGGCGGTGGTGCCCGTCAGGTCGACGCCGGCGAGCACGTCGTCGGCGGTGCTGTGGGCGCCGAAGCCGCTGTCGAGCTTCCGCTGTTGGGTGATCATGGCGGTGACGCTAAGACCTAGAGCGTGCGCTAGGTCAAGGGATGGACAGGGGTGCGGTGCGGAGTGACTGGGGTGCGGTGCGGGATGGACGGGAGCGCGACGACGGACGGCCTGTCGGCACGGGGCAGGGGCAGCACGGGCGGCCCGTCCTCAGGGAACGCGGGCGGCCCGTCCACGGGAAACGCGGGCGGTCTTTCGATAGGGCAGGTCGCCGAGGCGACCGGCCTGAGCGTGCACGCACTGCGGTTCTTCGAACGCGAGGAACTGTTCCTGCGCGACATCCCGCGCACCGGCGGAGGCCGACGGGTGTACGCGCAGGCGGACGTGGACTGGCTGCTGCTGTGCGGGCGGCTGCGCGACTCGGGCATGCCGATCGCCACGGTCAAGAGGTTCGCGGCACTCGTCCGCTCGGGGCCGGGCAACGAACCGGACCGCCTCGCCCTGCTCCAGGAGCACGAACGCGCGGTGCGCGCGAAGATCGACGACCTCAACGCCTGCCTGGAGGTCGTCCATGGCAAGGTCGTCACCTACGAGCAGCACCTGCGGGACGGCACGGCCGCCGGGCTCTGGGCACCGGCCCCTCTCACACTCCCGCCCCGCGAATCGTCGATGCAGTGACGGACCACGACGACGCCTGCGCGGACAAGGGACGCCTCCGCGGACGGCGGCGCCGGGCAGACGCTTGAGGAGGACGCTCATGCAGGCTCGTATGCGGCACCCCGCCGTGCTCATCCCCGAGGCCATGCAGGCCCTGCTGGTCCTGTCCAAGGTCGCCAGGACGCAGGGCCTGCCCCAGACGACGGTCGAGCTGGTGCAGTTGCGCGTGAGTCAGATCAACCACTCCAGCGTCTGCGTGGACGGCACCGCGCGCAGTGCGGCGGTCGCGGGCGCCACCGAGGAGCAGCGGGCCGCGGTGGCGGGCTGGCGGGCCTCGACCTGCTTCACCGACGCGGAACGCGCGGCGCTCGCCCTCGCGGAGGCCGTCACCCGGCTCGCCGACCGGACCGGCCCGGTGCCGGCCGAGGTCCGGGAGGAGGCGGCGCGGCACTTCACGGAGCAGGAGCTGGCGGCGCTGCTCCTCGCGATCGGCGTGGCCAACACGTTCAACCGCATCAATGTCACCACGCGCCGGATCGCGGGCGCCCCGCACTGGGACGCGTGAGGAGACGATCACCGGCCGCATCGACTCGACGCACGAGGTGGGCGCCAGGTGAACTGGTCCCATGACGACACCTCGTGAAGAGCTTCTCCCCTCCACCCGCCGAGCCCTCCTGCACCGCATCGCCCTCGCGCAGACCGAGGGCCGGGCCCCCTCGCTGGTCGCCGCGGTGGCCCGGGACGGGGAGTTGGTGTGGAGCGGCGGCCGCAGCATGGTCGACGGACACGCGCCGGACGAGAACGTCCAGTACCGCATCGGTTCGATCACCAAGACCTTCACCGCCGTCCTGGTGATGCGGCTGCGCGACGAGGGCGTGCTCGACCTGGGCGACTCGCTGGAGAAGCACCTGCCGGGCACCGGCGTGGGCGAGGCGACGATCGCCGAACTGCTGTCCCACACCGCGGGACTGGCGGCGGAGACACCGGGCGAGTGGTGGGAGCGCACGCCGGGGTCGACCCGCCCGGAGCTCGCCGACGTCCTCGGCGAGCAGCCGTTCAAGCATCCCGCCGGGCGGCGCTTCCACTACTCCAACCCCGGCTACACGCTGCTCGGTTCGCTGGTGGAGGCGCTGCGGGGCGCGCCGTGGGAGGAGGTCCTGCGCCGCGAGGTGCTCGAACCGCTGGGGCTCGACCGTACGGGCACGCAGCCGCGGGACCCGCATGCGGGCGGCTGGGCGGTGCATCCCTGGGCGGACGTGATGGCTCCCGAGCCCGTCGAGGACCTGGGGCTGATGGCCCCGGCCGGGCAGCTCTGGTCCACGACCGCCGACCTGGTGCGTTTCGCGGCCTTCTTGGTGAACGGCGACGACCGGGTCCTCGGTGCGGAGTCCGTACGGGAGATGCGTACGCCGTCGGCGCCCGCGCAGGCGGGGGACGACCGGGTGTACGGCCTGGGCGTGGAGATCATCCGGTGGTCGCGGGGCAACCTGGTCGGGCACGGGGGATCGCTGCCGGGGTTCGTGGCCGGGCTGTGGGCCAGTGAGGTCGACGGTGTGGCGGCGGCCGTGTTCGCCAACTGCACGTCGGGGCCGCCGGTTTCGGCGGTGGCCGTGGACCTCGTGCGCATCGTGACCGAGGCGGAGCCGCGCATCCCCGAGCCGTGGCGGCCCCTCCCCGAAGTCGACCAGAAGGCGCTGGAGTTGGCGGGTCCCTGGTACTGGGGCACCCAGGTGGTCGTGCTCCGGCTGACGGCCGACGGCGGCGTCGAGCTCGGACCGCTGGCCGGTGCGGGGCGGCAGGCCCGGTTCCGGCCCAACGGTGACGGCACCTGGACGGGCCTCAACGGCTACTACGCGGGGGAGTCGCTGACCGCGGTGCGGCGGTCCGACGGCACGGTGAGCCACCTCGACCTGGGGTCGTTCGTCTTCACGCGCAAGCCGTACGACGAGGCGGCGCCGGTTCCCGGCGGAGTGGACCCGCAGGGGTGGCGCGGCTTCTAGCGGCGGGCACGGAAGGGGCGGGCGGTGAGGGGGCTCTGCCGAGGCGATGTTTCACGTGAAACAGCCCCCTCGCCGTCGACTGCGGGCCCCTCACCCTCAGAGCTGCAGCTTGAATCCCACGTGCGAGGCCGAGAATCCGAGCCGCTCGTAGAAGCGGTGGGCGTCGGTCCGGGTGGCGTCGGAGGTTAGCTGCACCAACTGGCAGTCCTGGCGCCGGGATTCGTCGACGGCCCACTCGATGAAGCGGGTGCCGAGCCCGCTGCCGCGCTCGTCGGCGTGGACGCGTACGCCCTCGATGATCGACCGGGTGGCGCCCTTCCGGGAGAGTCCGGGGACGATCGTGAGCTGCAGCGTGCCGACGACGCGCTCCTCGCGCACGGCGACGACCAGATGCTGGTTCGGGTCGCCGTCCAGCCGCTCGAACGCCGTGACGTACGGCGTGAGGTCGTCCGGCGACTCACGTGCGGCGCCCAGCGGGTCGTCGGCCAGCATGGCCACGATGGCGGGCAGGTCCGCGACGACGGCGGGGCGTATCTCAAGATCTCCCATGGCCGCACCTTATGCGGACCGACCCCGGTGCGGGGAGGGCCCGCAGGACCGGCCCCGGGCCGTCCCCGTCGTACGGGCCCGGCCCGGCCTACGCCGGTACGCGCAGTGTTTCGACGGCCTTGACCAGCGGGGCGAGCTCCGGGCTCTGCGCGGCCTCGTCGAGGGCCTCGCGCAGCGCGGCGTCGTTGGTGGGCCGAGCCTCGGCGAGTAGCGCCGCGCCGGTCTCGCTGACGTCCGTGTAGATGCCGCGCCGGTCGGTGGGGCACAGGTAGCGGGACAGCAGGCCGCGTTCCTCGAGCCGGGTGACGAGCCGCGTGGTCGCGCTCTGGCTGAGCACCACGGCGTCCGCCACCTGCTTCATCTGCAGATGGCCGCCCTCGCCGTCGTGCTGGCGGTTGAGGACGTCGAGAAGGCTGTACTCCCGCACGCTGAGGCCGTGCTCGGCCTGCAGGGCGCGCTCGACGCGGGCCTCGATCTTCCCGTGGAGCAAGGAGAGGGCGCACCAGCTTTGGGCGAGCGCGGTCAGTGCGGGGTCGGTCGCTGTCATGGCTCTTGTTCCTCCGTCCCGGAGCGGCTGCACCCAGAGTAGTCCACCGATGCAATATCCGGCGTTTGCAATTAACCCGCGTCTGCAATTATTGTGGACGCACGTTAAGCGCACCTGCAATCGTTTGGAAGGTAGATCCATGCCTCTCGCGCTTCTGGCCCTCGCGATCGGGGCCTTCGGGATCGGAACCACCGAGTTCGTGATCATGGGGCTGCTTCCCGAGGTCGCGGGTGACTTCGGTGTGTCCATCCCGACGGCCGGCTTCCTCGTGACCGGCTACGCCCTCGGCGTCGTGCTCGGCGCTCCCCTGATGACCGCCCTCGGCACCCGGATCCCGCGCAAGCGGATGCTGATGCTGCTGATGGGCCTCTTCGTCGCCGGCAACCTGCTCTCCGCCGTGGCCCCGGCCTTCGGCGTGATGCTGGCGGGCCGCATCGTCGCCTCGCTCGCCCACGGTGCCTTCTTCGGCATCGGCTCGGTCGTCGCGGCCGAACTGGTCGCCCCCGAGAAGAAGGCAGGGGCCATCGCCATGATGTTCTCCGGTCTCACGGTGGCCAACGTGGTCGGCGTGCCGCTCGGCACCCTCGTCGGACAGGCCATCGGCTGGCGGATCACCTTCGTGATCGTCGCCGCCCTGGGCGTCGTCGGCCTGGCCGGCATCGCCAGGCTCGTCCCCGACCTGCCCAAGCCCGAGGGCGTGCGGCTGCGCGACGAGATCGGCGCCTTCCGCAACGTCCAGGTGCTGCTCGCCATGGCGATGACGGTCCTCGGCTTCGGCGGCGTCTTCGCGGCCATCACCTACATCACGCCGATGATGACGGACGTCGCCGGATACGCGGACTCCTCCGTCACCTGGCTGCTCGTCCTCTTCGGGCTCGGCATGGTCGGCGGAAACCTGGTCGGGGGACGGTTCGCGGACCGTGCGCTGATGCCGATGCTGTACGGGGCGCTGGGCTCCCTCGCCCTGGTGCTCGGCCTGTTCACCCTGACCGCGCACAACAAGATCGCGGCCGCCGTGACCGTCCTGCTGATCGGCGCCCTGGGCTTCGCCACCGTGCCGCCGCTGCAGAAGCGCGTCCTGGACTACGCGTCCGGCGCCCCGACGCTCGCCTCCGCGGTCAACATCGGCGCCTTCAACCTGGGCAACGCGCTGTCGGCGTGGCTCGGCGGGCTCGTCATCTCCGCAGGCCTCGGCTACACCGCCCCGAACTGGGTCGGCGCGGTCCTCGCCGCCTCCGCCCTCGTCCTGGCCCTCGTCTCGGCCGCCCTGGAGCGCCGTTCCGGAACACCCGGCCCGGTCGTGACGGGCGCGACGCCGGTCGAGCAGCCGACGCCCGTCCTCCACCACTGACCGGCTGTCGGCCCCGGGGTTCCCCCGGACAACCCCCTCCCCTGCATCACGCGTACAACCCCCCTCCCCTGAATCAACGGCACCACCGCACAAGGAGAAACCCCTCATGAGCACCACCACCGCCGTCGCCCCGCTGACCATCGAGGACGCCGAGGCGCTCGTCACCGCCGCCCGCCGCGCCGCCGAGGCCGCCGGTGTCACCGTCAGCGTCACCGTCCTCGACGCGGGCGGCCACCTGCTCGCCTTCCGGCGCGACGACCGCGCCGTGCTGATCTCCGGTGAGACCAGCACCCGCAAGGCCTACACCGCCCTTCAGCTGAACGCCCCGACCGCCGACCTGGTCGACGCGGTCCAGCCCGGCGGCCTCTTCCACACCCTGCCCACCGCCCTGGACCGCCCCCTGCTCTTCATCGCCGGCGGTGTCCCGGTCCACCGCGACGGCCGCCTCATCGGCGCCGTGGGCGTCGGCGGCGGTGCGCCCGAGCAGGACCACGGCTTCGCGACGGCCGCCGTGGACGCCCTCGTCTGAACCACTCCCGCGTGAACCCACGACGGAAGGGCCCGCCCCGGGAATCCCGGGGCGGGCCCTTCCGTGTGCGGATGCGGCGGCCGGTCAGCCGGCCGCGACCGTCAGTGGCGCGAAACGGCGGGTCCAGTCGCCGGGCAGCTCCGGAGTGCCGTACGCCATCACCGCGTTGAAGGCGACGGACTGCAGGCCGCTCTCCTTCGCCCACGCCAGCAGCTCTTCGTGCCGTACGTCGATGTCGGTGCGCAGCGGGCGGTCGGTGGCGGCGCCGAGCGAGGCGATCAGCGCCTTCGCGGTCTCCGTGTCGCGGGCGATGAGCGGGCCCACGACGTGGGTCTCCATGTTCGGCCAGGCCCCCGCGTAGCCGATGATCGCGCCGTCCGCCTCCGCGACCCGGAGCTGGTCGGTGAAGGCGGGCAGCCGGGTGATCACATGCATCCGGTCCTGGCCGAAGACCTCGGTGTCGAGCCGCAGGATGGCGGTCAGGTCCTCCGCGGTGGCCGGCCGGGTGGCGATGCCGGGCAGCGGTCCGCGCGGCTCCAGACGGCCCCGGAGCATCTCCGCACGGCCGATCGCCTTGAAGCCGAGCTGCTCGTAGAGCGGACGGCCGTTCGGTGTCGCGTGCAGGGTCAGCGGGGTGGTGGCCGCCTCCTCGACGGCGTGCTGCATCATCCGGCGCCCGATCCCCCGGCGGGCGTACCGCTCGGCGACGAGGACCATGCCGATCGCCGCGAGACCGGGGCGCTGGGGAGCGCCGTACTGGGTCACGACGTAGGCGCCGATGAGGCCGGGGCCGTCGGGGTCGTCGATGCCGTAGCCCGTTCCGGCCGAGAGCAGCAGGCCCCACTTGTGTTCTTCACGGGGCCAGCCCCGGTCCTCGGAGAGATCGGCGCAGGCCCGCAGGTCGCGGGGCGTCAGGCGGCGGATGGGCAGTGCGGAGAGGGAAGGTGTCGACACGCGGGTCAGGCTGTCTGACGTACATCGTCTGCGTCCAGCCGTTTGTGGGCAGAAGCACGTCGCTTTTGGCCATGCGTCCGGCGGGCGCCGGGGGTGTGGTTTCACGTGAAACACACGGTGTCGGGCGGGCGAGGCAGGGGCGTCCGTCAGGGGGAGGGACCGTGGGGCTAGCCTCGGCCTACATGGCACGCCTACATCTCTTCGACCTGGACGGGACGCTGCTGCACGGCACGGCGGCGCCCGTGCTCATCTCGAGGCAGCTCGGCCTGGACGCGGAGATCGCCGACCTGGAACGCGACTTCGTGGCGGGGCGGCTCACCTCTCCGGAGTACGCGGTGCGGGTGCACGCCCTGTGGGCCGAGCTCACGGACGCGCAGGTGACGGCCGCCTTCGACGGGGCGCCCTGGCTCTCCGGCATCCGGGAGACCTGGGCGGACATCCGGGCCGACGGTGACTACTGCGCGGTGGTGTCCCTGTCGCCGTCGTTCTTCGTCGAGCGGCTCCTCGGCTGGGGCGCGCACGCCGCGCACGGGTCGCGGTTCCCCGCCGTGCCGTTCACCGAGCCCGTCGATCCGACGGGGATTCTGAACGCGGCGGCCAAGGTGAAGATCGCGAACCGGCTGTGTGAAGAGTTCGGGGTGGGCAGGAGCGATTGCGTCGCGTACGGCGACTCGCTTTCCGACCTGGAGTTGTTCGGTGCCGTGCCGGTTTCCGTGGCCGTCAATGCGGACGAACGGCTGGTGAGACTCGCCACCCACTCGTTTGTCGGGCGCGATCTGCGGAAGGCGTACGAATTGGTCCGGCACGACCGGTAATTGCGGCAAAGGGCGGGCGGATCCGCTGAATTCCAGGCGAAGGGGAGAGGCACTTGTGCGTGCGGCGGCTGCCGGTATGGTCGATCTCTGTTCGTGCCGGGTGGGGCTCTTCGCGCCACTCAGGGGGGTACGCGCGCAGGCCGAAGAAGCCTAACGGGGGCAAGAGATCCAGAACCCGTACTTTCCGTTATACGGCCGGACCGGCCGTGGGGAATGGGATGCTGCGGTGAGATGACTGCGGCCAATGTCACATTCTGACCCTACTTGTCCGTAGGGTCCGGCAGTCCGGGGTTCAATGTGGCCGGATAAGGCCATCGAGGCAGAGCGGGGACAGCAGGCAGCTTCCGGCAGGAAGTGCGCACACCGACCGAGAGATGTTCGAGGCGAGGCACAGCATGGACGCTCCGACCACCACGTCGGCGGATGACGGTACTTCCGGCGAGGGAGGCGGCTGGTTCACGCCGCGCAAGCCGCCGAAGACGCAGGACGACGGGGAACGTCAGCGGCCCGACGCCGCCGCGACGCCCACCGAGTCCACCGAGGACTCAGCGGACCAGCGAATACCCGCTGCCGCAGCCGCCTCCGCCGGTGCGTCCGGCGCCCCGCGGCTGCAGCCGCGCATCCCGCTGGCCCGGACCGCCCGGACACGGCCTCCGCAGCCGGACGCCCAGCAGCCCATGGCCCAGCAGCCCACGGCCCCGCACCACGAGCCGTCCCTCTACGCGGCCCCGCACCACGAGCCGTCCCACCACTCCCACCACGCGGCCGCGCACGATGAGGCCCCGCAGGCCCGGCCCGACACGCCGCCGCCCGCCCAGCCGATGTCCAGACCGGCGAAGCAGGCGTCCCCCGACGCGCTCCTCGTCCAGCGCACGATGGCCGAAATAGCCCCCGTCGCCGACAAGGTCACCTCGTACTTCTACGCGCTGCTCTTCACCCGTCACCCCGACCTGCGGCCGCTGTTCCCCGTGGCGATGGACACCCAGCGGGACCGGCTCCTCAAGGCCTTGCTGACCGCGGCCGAGAACGTGGACAACCGCGACGTGCTCGTCACGTATCTGAAGAACCTCGGGCGCGGACACCGCAAGTACGGCACCCGGCCGGAGCACTATCCGGCCGTCGGCGAGTGCCTGATCGGCGCCCTGAGCCGGTACGCGAGCACGGTCTGGGACGAGGCGACCGAGGCCGCCTGGGTCCGGACGTACACGACGATCTCCCAGGTCATGATCGACGCGGCCGCCGAGGACGAGCTGAAGGCCCCCGCCTGGTGGTTCGCCGAGGTCGTCTCGCACGACCTGCGCACCCCCGACATAGCGGTCGTCACCGTCCGCCCCGACCAGCCGTACCCCTTCCTCGCCGGGCAGTACACCAGCCTGGAGACCCCCTGGTGGCCGCGGATCTGGCGGCACTACTCCTTCGCCTCGGCGCCCCGCTCCGACGGCCTGCTGTCCTTCCACGTGAAGGCCGTCCCGGCCGGCTGGGTCTCCAACGCCCTGGTGCACCACGCCCGGCCCGGTGACGTCCTGCGCCTCGGCCCGCCCGCCGGTTCGATGACCGTCGACCACTCCAGCGACAGCGGACTGCTCTGCCTGGGCGGCGGCACGGGCATCGCGCCCATCAAGGCCCTCGTCGAGGACGTCGCCGAGCACGGCAGGCGGCGGCCGGTCGAGGTGTTCTACGGCGCCCGCACGGACCACGACCTGTACGACATCGACACGATGCTGCGGCTGCAGCAGTCCCACCCGTGGCTGGCCGTCCGGCCGATCGTCGACCAGCGCGCCCAGCTGCCCGACGCCGTGCGCGAGTACGGGCCGTGGAACGAGTACGACGCGTACCTCTCGGGCCCGCCCGGCATGATCCGCAACGGAGTGGACGCCCTGCGGGACATCGGCATCCCGGAGGGCCGGATCCGCCACGACTCCGTCGAGGAACTGATGGCGGCGGCCGACTGAACCGGCCCGCCGGCCCGGACTAGCCCAGATCGGGGGCGTGCATCGCGCGCACGCCCTCGATGTTGCCGTCCAGGTAGTGCCGCAGCGACAGCGGTACGAGATGGACCGAGGCGATGCCCACCCGGGTGAAGGGCACGTGCACGATCTCGTACTCGCCGCACGGCTCCTCGATCTCGGGGCCGTGCCGCAGCCCAGTGTCCATGGACTCCAGGCGGCAGACGAAGAAGTGCTGCACCTTCACGCCGGTCGCGCCGCCGTCCTCGCCGATGTGCTCCACGGTGTCGACGAAGCAGGGCACGACATCGACGATCTTGGCGCCGAGTTCCTCGTGGACCTCACGGTGGAGCGCCTCGACGACGGAGGCGTCCTCGGCCTCGACGCCGCCGCCCGGTGTCACCCAGTACGGATCGACACCGGGTTTGGTGCGCTTGATCAGGATCAGGTCGTCTCCGTCCAGCAGGACGGCGCGTGCGGTGCGCTTGACCACGGGTCGGACGGTCATGGGGGAAATGTGGCCCGGACTGTTCCACGTGAAACATCGTGGACCAGCCGCGACCCCCATCAAGCCCAGTCGACGGCAGCACGCAGCAGCCACTCGTGCGCCCGCGCGATGTGCGGCAGGGCGAGTGTCCCGGTGCGCACCGCCAAGAAGTACGTACGCAACGGGGGCACCGCGGGGTCGAGCAGAGCCACGACGTCACCGTGCTCCAAGGCGTCGGCACACAGATAGCGGGGCAGCACGGCGAGCCCCGCTCCCGAGGCCGCGCAGGCCAGGACGGCCCGCAGATCCGGCACCACGACCGTTCCCGAGGCCGCCGGGCGGGCGTCGAAGACGGCGGCCCAGTAGCGGGAGACGAACGGCAGCGATTCGTGCACCTCGACCACCGGGACGCCCGCCAGCGACTGCGCCATCCCGCGGCGCGGCGTACCGGGAGGGAGCTGGGCCGCCCAGCGCTCCCCCGCGACCAGGACGTGCTCCTCGTCGCAGAGCGGTGCCGCGGAGAGCAGTGTGCCGCGGGGGCGGGCCGTGGTGACGACCAGGTCGTGGTGGCCGGCGGAGAGCCCGTCGAGGACCTCCTCGGCGGTGCCGAACGTGGTGCGCAGGGCATAGCCGTGACCGTTCTCGCCGGTCAGGGCGGCGAGGGCGGGCAGGGCGCGTTCCGCGGTGAACTCCGGTGGCCCCGCGAGGTGGAGGGTGCGGGCCGAGGAGCCCGCGTCGGCCCCGGTCCCGGCGATCTCCACCAGGGCGTCCAGGTGCGGCGCGGCCTTGTGGGCGAGCTCGTCGCCGATGGTCGTGGGGGTCACGCCCCGCGCCTGGCGCAGGAACAGCGGGCGCCCCAACTGACGCTCCAGCGTGCGGATCTGGGAGGTGACGGCGGGCTGGGAGAGGCCGAGCAGGGCGGCCGCGCGGGTGAAGGAACCGGCCCGGTGCACCGTCACGAAGGTGCGCAGCAGAGCCAGATCCATGGCGACGTCTCTCCCCTTCCGGTCCGCCGCGGTGCCCGGAGCCGGAGGGCTCGTGCCCGCTTGACGCGCGTAACTATAAATATGTCGATAGGCATCTGCCGCTACTGTGATTGGACACTGACACAGAGTCAACTAGCCTTGTGCGCGCGGTTCTTCGCGCGCGGAACCGGAACGGTCCGAGCCACGAGGGGGGAGGCTCGGACCGTTCGTTGTGCGTAGCCGGGACGCTGCCGGGCGGTGCGGGGCGGTCGTCAGTCCGTCGCGCGTGCCGACTCGTCCAGCGCGCGCAGGACGTCCGCCACCAGGTCGTCGGGGTCCTCGGCCCCGGCGGAGAAGCGGATGAAGCCCTCCGCGACGGCATCCCCGCCCCACCGCCGACGGCGCTCGGCCGTGGACCGCACACCCCCGAAGCTCGTCGCGTCGTCGACCAGGGTGAGCGCCGCCAGGAAACGCTCGGCACGCGCGCGCGTGGGCAGCGTGAAGGAGAGCACGCATCCGTAGCGCCGCATCTGCCGCGAGGCGACCTGGTGCGAGGGGTCGTCGGGAAGGCCGGGGTGGCGCAGTCCCGACACGTCGGTGCGCTCGCGCAGGGCCGTGGCGAGAGCCAGGGCGTTCGCGTTCTGCCGGTCGGCGCGCAGGTGGAGCGTGGCGAGCGAGCGGTGCGCGAGCCAGGCCTCCATGGGCCCGGGAATGGCCCCGACGATCTTGCGCCACCGCTTCACCGCGGCGGCCGCCTCCGCGTCACGGCAGGCCACGTACCCGAGGAGGAGGTCGCCGTGGCCGGTGAGCATCTTGGTGCCGCTGGCCACCGAGAAGTCGGCACCGAGCTCCAGGGGACGCTGCCCGAGCGGCGTCGCCAGGGTGTTGTCGACCGCCACCAGCGCGCCACGCGCGTGCGCCGCGTCGGCGAGCCGCCGTACATCGCACACGTCGAGGCCGGGGTTGGACGGCGTCTCGATCCACAGCAGCTTGGCGCCGTCCAGGACGTCGAGCTGGGCGTCGCCGCCGGTCGGGGCGGTGCGCACCTCGATGCCGTACGCCGTGAGCTGCTCACGGACCAGCGGCAGCACCTGGTAGCCGTCGTCCGGCAGGACCACCGCGTCACCGGCGCGGAGCTGCGAGAACAGCACCGCGGAGATCGCGGCCATGCCGGAGGCGAACACCAGCGTCTCGACGTCCGAGCCGTCCAAGCCGTCCGAGGCTGCGCCACCAGCGACACCCGCACCAGCGCCGCCCGCACCAGCGACACCCGCACGCGCACCCGCACCCGCACCCGCGCCTGCCGTCGGCGCCTCCAGCTCGCCGATGGCGCGCTCCAGGAGCGTCCAGGTGGGGTTCTCGTCACGGCCGTAGGCGTAGCCGCCCGTCGGATCGCCCGGCAGGTGGAAGTGGGCGGCGAACACCGGACCGGGCAGCGTCGGTTCGTGTTTCACGGGCTCGGGCAGTCCGGCCCGCACGGCCCGCGTGCCGTCACCTATGGGTCCCGTTTGCGTCATGCCGCCCGCCTTTCCACTGCTTCACGTACGGCGTCGAGCAGGCCTTCGCTCGCCGCCTCCACCATTCTCAGGCACTCCTCGAACCCCTCGAAATCGCCGTAGTAGGGGTCGGGGACGTCGGGGTCCGCGGCCTCGGGGTCGTAGGAGCGCAGCAGCCGCACCTTGTCCGCGTCGGCCGGGGTCGGCGCCTGTCGGCGCAGCGCCCGCAGGTGGCCGGAGTCCAGGGCGATGACCAGGTCGCGCCCGGCGAACCAGTCGGCCGCGAACTGCCGGGCGGTGTGGTCGCTGTCGTAGCCGGCCGTCCGCAGGACGGAGACGGTGCGCGGATCGGCGCCGTCCCCCTCGTGCCAGCCGTCGGTGCCCGCGCTGTCCACCCGGACCGAGCCGCCGAGACCGGCCTCGTCGATCTTGGCGCGGAAGACGGACTCGGCCATCGGCGAACGGCAGATGTTGCCGGTGCAGACGAAACAAACGGAGAAGGGCATCGGGCGGATCAGTCCTCGTCGGGGAGCACGACATTCAGGGCCCAGGACACGATCGAGATGATCAGGCCGCCCAGGACGGCCGTCCAGAAGCCCTCCACGTGGAAGCTGACGTCGAGCTTGTCGGCCAGCCACGAGGTGAGCAGCAGCATCAGGGCGTTGACCACCAGGGTGATCAGGCCCAGGGTCAGGATGAACAACGGGAAGGTGAGGACCTTCACCACCGGCTTGACCAGGAAGTTCACCAGTCCGAAGAGCAGGGCGACGACGATGAGCGTGCCCACCTTCTTGCCCGTGCTGTCGCCGGTCAGGGTGATCTTGTCGAGCAGCCACACGGCGACGGCCAGGGCCGCGGCGTTGGCGATCGTCTTGACTACGAAATTCTTCATGTGTCTGATCGTGGCAGACATGGGCCGGTAACGGTCGGCCCGCGAGGGCCCGCGGGCGGCAGCGCGACGAGCAGCGAAGATGGCGAGGACGCGGCACGGCGCGCGGTGGCGGCACGGGCATCAGCGAGGGGTGTACGAGGGCGATGAAGGCATTCCGACTGGACGAACTCGAGGCGGAGCGGGCCGCGAACGACGGCGCGTATCTGCAGTTCCTGCGGGAGCGGAACATGTCGGTCGGGCTGTACGCGCTCGACGCGGGCGGCAGCGACCCGCAGCAGCCGCACGGGCAGGACGAGGTGTACATGGTCGTCAGTGGGCGGGCCTCGATCACGGTGGGCATGGAGACCACGCAGGTGGCGCGGGGCAGCGTCGTCTATGTGCCGGCCGGGGTCGCCCACAAGTTCCACCACATCAGCGAGGACCTGCGGGTGCTCGTCGTCTTCTCGCCGCCGGAGGGCTGAGCCGGCCGCCGAAGGTCTGCTCACTGCGGGGTCTCAGCGGAGTGGGTCTCCGCCGGGTCTCCGCCGGGTCTCCGCCGGGCTCTCTTCAGGGCTGCCACCTCGGGGTTCTCTCAGGGTCGGATCAGGGGAGGACAAGGGCTCCGAGGCCCCCGCAGGGCCGTGTGGCGTCCTAGCATCGAATGCAGAAGTCAGGGACCTGCGGAGATTCAGGAATCCGCACCGATGCGAAGAGCGCGGAAGTGCGGCAGGAGCAGAGAGAGGTAAGGACGATGGCAGCGAAGGAGATCTTTGCGGGAATGCCGTGGTGGGTGAAGTGGGTGGCCGTGCCGGTCATCGCGCTCGTCGTGTTCGGCGGCCTGATAGCGAGCGTCGTCGGATTCGTGATCGGCCTCCTGTTCAAGGCCCTGATATTCGTCGCTTTGGTCGGTGGACTCATCTATGTCGTACGGAAGTTCATATCCAGCTCGTCCTCGTCGCGCAGCGACTGGTGACGACCGCCCGCCCGGACATGACGACAGTCCGGACATGACCACCGCTCGGACATGACGACCGCCCGGACATGACGAACCGCCCGTACGTACGGCGGCCGGGCAGCGGCCGCCGGGTGGTGAGTTTCCGCAACGGTTCCCTCGCCCGGGGGAAGTTTCCCGACAGGACGCCGTAGAACGGTGGCCAAGGATTAGAGTCCGAAATCCGACGCGGGCCCGATCCCGCGGACGGGTGCACGCGCCGTCCTCTCTCGTCGCCCCGAGCGCGGGCGGAACCCCACGCGCTTCGGGAGTGAACCTTGGCCGCGGTCGACAACTCACCCTCTGGCACGGGCCCCTCGGCTCCCTCGGCGGGCGCGGAGACCCCGGCCGTCGGACCGACCCTCATCGGCTCGGTGCAGCGTGCGATGCGGCTGCTGGAATCCGCCGCGGCGCACGAAGGCGGGGCGCCCGCAAAGCAGTTGGCCCGCGAGGCGGGTCTCGCCCTCCCCACCGCGTACCACTTGCTGCGCACCCTGACCCACGAGGGATATCTGCGCCGGGACAAAGGAGTGTTCGTGCTCGGCGCGGCCGCCGAGCGGCTGGGCGGCCGCGGAGCACAGCAGAACCGCCGCGGCACGATCGACGATTCGCTGGCGCACTGGCACGAAACCATCGGCGTCCCCGTGTACTTCGCCGTCTACCGGGAGGGCGAGATCGACGTCGTGGGCGTCGCGGACACTCCCGGCAACCCGGCCGTCGAGGAGTGGGCGGACTTCCGCGAGACGGGCCACGCCCACGCGATCGGTCAGTGTCTGCTGAGCCAGCTCGACGACAAGGCCCGGCGGGACCACCTCGACCGCTACCCGGTCCAGTCGATCACCCGATACTCCGTCAGGGACGACCGCACGTTCCTGCGCAGGCTCGACACGATGGCGCGGATGCGGCCCGTCGTGGAGCGTCAGGAGTACGCCCTCGGGACCGTCTGCGCGGCGATTCCGATTACAGCGGGTGACACTGCGGCCGCCATGGCCATTTCTGTTCCCTCCTATCAGGCGGAGCGGCTGATGCCCGCAGCCCAGCGCCTGCAACGAGAAATCGGGCGGCTGCTAGGGACACTCGCCTTCTCTATCAGCATCTGAAAACTCACTCCTTGTGATCTGGTGTGTACGTTAAGCAAGATGCCAGGAGTGTCAGGGAGTTGGTTCCTGGCCACTCGAGGGCCAAATGACGGGGTAGGGCGCGATGGGCGAGTCGGTACAGGCAGAGGTCATGATGAGCTTCCTCGTTTCCGAGGAGCTGTCGTTCCGCATCCCGGTGGAGCTCTGCTACGAGATGGACGATCCCTATGCCGTGCGGCTGACGTTCCATCTGCCGGGGGATGCCCCGGTGACCTGGGCCTTCGGGCGGGAGCTGTTGATCGACGGCGTGGGCCGACCCTGCGGGGACGGCGACGTGCGCATCGAGCCCACCGATTCCGAGGTGCTCGACGAAGCCCTGATCAGGCTTCAGGTCGGCGGTGACCAGGCGCTGTTCCGGGTGGGCATTCCGCCGCTGCTCGCCTTCCTCGACCGGACGGACCGGTTGGTGCCGCTGGGTCAGGAGCGGTCGCTGGCCGACTTCGACACGCACCTCGACGAGGCGCTCGACCGGATCCTCGCCGAGGAGCAGAACGCGGGCTGAGCCGCCGTGCTCAACTGACGCGGCCGGGTGGCATTTTGGTGCATTTCGCGGCGCCGGGCACATGCTCCGAAGCACGGGGCCTGCGGCCCGCGCCGACCCACCTCACCTCTCCACCCGCTTCAGTCCCCGGACGTATCTCCCACCTCACCCATCAACCCACCCGACCCGCCGCACCCCACCGCCCCCCGCCACACCCCACCGCACCGCCGAGGTCACCGCTTGCGGCGGCGCCCCTTCCCGCCGCGGGAGGGCCGGGGCGTCCCGACGGCGGCCCCCGACCCCGCCCTGACCTCGGCCGGGTTCCCGACGCCGACATTGACGCCGGCACTGACGCCGTTGCCGGCACCCGCCCCGGACGTCCGGTCCGCCGAGACCACCAGGGCCGCCAGGGCCGTCGTCACCGGCACCGAGGCGACCAGGCCGATCGAGCCGATGAGGGTGCGCACGATCTCCTCGGCGACCAGCTCGCTGTTGGCCACCGTCCCGACGCTGGACTGCGCGATGGAGAAGAGCAGCAACAGGGGCAGCGCGGCGCCCGCGTAGGCGAGGACGAGGGTGTTGACGACCGAGGCGATGTGGTCGCGGCCGATGCGGATGCCCGCCCGGTACAGGCCGCGCCAGCCCATCGTCGGGTTGGCCTGATGCAGTTCCCAGACCGCGGAGGTCTGGGTGACCGTCACGTCGTCGAGCACGCCGAGCGAGCCGATGATGACGCCCGCGAGCAGCAGGCCGCTCATGTCGATGGACGGATACAGGCCATGGATGAGACCGGTGTTGTCGTCCGTGTTGCCGGTCAGTGCGGCCCAGCCGATGAACAGCGAGCCGAGCAGCCCGATGAGCAGGAGGGAGATGAGGGTGCCGAGGACCGCGACCGAGGTGCGGGCCGTGAGCCCGTGGCAGAGATAGAGCGCGATGAGCATGATGGCGCTCGCCCCGATCACCGCCACCACCAGCGGGTTCGAGCCCTGGAGGATCGCCGGCAGGATGAAGAAGGTGAGCACCATGAAGCTGATGGCGAGTGCGACCAGGGCCATCAGACCGCGCAGCCGCCCCACCACGACGACGGCGAGCGCGAAGATGCCGGCGAGCAGCGCCATCGGGATCTTGCGGTTCACGTCGGTGACCGAGTACTGCAGCCCCTCGGGCGCCTTGGGCTCGTAGGCGACCACCACCTGCTGGCCCTGGCTGAGTTGACGGGGGGAGTCCGGCTGGATGATCTCGACGAAGGTGCGGCCCTCGTCCTTGCCGCTGGACACCTCGACCGTCGCCTTCTTGCAGGTGCCCGATGCCCGGGACTGCGCGGACTGGCCCTCGGGCGTGGAGGTGTCGCCGTTCGGCGGGGTCTGCGAGGGGTTGAGGTCCTTGCAGGGCAGTTCTTGCACCTTGGTGACCTTCGCGGACTGCATCTGCCGGTCGAAGCCGACGCCGGTGCGTTCGTGGCTCGGCGTGCCACCCGGCCACAGCACCATCAGTCCGACGACGACCGCGGTGGCGAAGGGGATCAGGACGGCGGCGATGACCTTGCGCAGGTGCTTCGAGACGGGCGCCGCCGGACCGTGACTGTGCGAGTGCCCGTGCCCGCCGTGGCCACCGTGCCCGTGTCCGCCGTGGCCCTGGCCCCCGGAGCCGTCCCCGCCATGCCCGTCGTGGCCGCCATGACCGTCCCCGCCGGGCCCGTGCCCGCCGGGCCCGTGCCCGCCGGGTCCGGGGCCGTTTCCGCCCGGGCCGTTGCCGGGCGAAGGGGGCCTGGGGCCGGGCGGGCGGGACGGCGGGCCGGAGGGCGGCGGGGGCGGCGGCTCAGTGGTGGTCACTGCCCGATCATCGCAAGAACGGGGAGGGCCCTCTGTTCAGCGCGCCCGACATGACGCTAGCGTGGAGCCACCTTTGCAATCGCGGGAGCTCGGAGCACCGGGCTGAGAGGGCGCTGACCTCCGTACACATCGGCACGAACGAGTCGTGCACGAGCCGTACGGGATCCGCTGCGTCGACCGCCGAACCTGTTACCGGGTAATGCCGGCGTAGGGAGTAGGTCTCATGACCACATCGGACGCACGCACGCCTGCCTCGACGCGGAACCAGAGCGACGAGGCCGGGAAGTCCATCGGCTGGCACAAGGCGTACGTCGAGGGCTCGCGCCCCGACCTGCGCGTGCCGGTCCGTCAGGTGCACCTCACCAACGGCAAGTCCGTGACCCTGTACGACACGTCAGGTCCGTACACCGACCCGTCGGCTGAGACCGACGTCCGCCGCGGCCTCGCGCCGCTGCGGGAGAACTGGATCATCGCCCGGGGCGACACCGAGGAGTACCCGGGCCGCCCGCCCCGCCCCGAGGACGACGGCATCAAGCACACCTCGCCGCGCGGCGGCCTGAAGAACCTGGACGCGGTCTTCCCCGGCCGTCCCCGCCAGCCGCGCCGGGCCAGGGCAGGTCAGACGGTCACGCAGCTCGCGTACGCCCGCCGCGGCGAGATCACGCCCGAGATGGAGTTCATCGGGATCCGCGAGAACCTCGACCCCGAGGTCGTGCGCGCGGAGGTCGCCGCGGGCCGCGCGGTGATCCCCGCCAACGTGAACCACCCGGAGATCGAGCCGATGATCATCGGCAAGAAGTTCCTGGTGAAGGTCAACGCCAACATCGGCAACTCCGCGGTCACCTCCTCCATCGAGGAGGAGGTCGACAAGATGACCTGGGCGACCCGGTGGGGCGCCGACACGGTCATGGACCTCTCCACCGGCCGCAACATCCACACCACCCGCGAGTGGGTGCTGCGCAACTCCCCCGTGCCGATCGGGACCGTTCCGCTCTACCAGGCCCTGGAGAAGGTCGACGGCCGGGCCGAGGAGCTGACCTGGGAGATCTACAAGGACACGGTCATCGAGCAGGCCGAGCAGGGCGTCGACTACATGACGGTGCACGCGGGCGTGCGCCTGCCGTACGTCCCGCTCACCGCGCGCCGCAAGACCGGCATCGTCTCGCGCGGCGGTTCGATCATGGCCGCCTGGTGCCTCGCGCACCACAAGGAGAGCTTCCTCTACGAGCACTTCGAGGAGCTCTGCGAGATCCTCGCCGCCTACGACGTGACGTACTCGCTCGGCGACGGCCTGCGGCCCGGCTCGATCGCGGACGCCAACGACGAGGCGCAGTTCGCCGAGCTGCGCACCCTGGGCGAGCTCAACACGATCGCCAAGCGCCACGGCGTCCAGACGATGATCGAGGGCCCGGGACACGTCCCGATGCACAAGATCAAGGAGAACATCGACCTCCAGCAGGAGATCTGCGAGGAGGCGCCGTTCTACACGCTCGGCCCGCTGACCACGGACATCGCCCCCGCCTACGACCACATCACCTCCGGCATCGGCGCCGCGATGATCGGCTGGTGGGGCACGGCGATGCTCTGCTACGTCACGCCCAAGGAGCACCTGGGCCTGCCCAACCGCGACGACGTGAAGACCGGCGTCATCACGTACAAGATCGCGGCGCACGCGGCCGACCTCGCCAAGGGGCATCCGGGCGCGCAGGACTGGGACGACGCGCTCTCGGACGCGCGCTTCGAGTTCCGCTGGGAGGACCAGTTCAACCTGGCCCTCGACCCGGTCACGGCACGGGAGTTCCACGACGAGACGCTGCCGGCCGAGCCCGCGAAGACGGCGCACTTCTGCTCGATGTGCGGGCCGAAGTTCTGCTCGATGAAGATCTCCCAGGACATCCGCCGTGAGCACGGCGGTGATCTCGCCGTCGACGACATCGAGGCGGGCATGGAACAGAAGTCCAAGGAGTTCGCGGCGGCCGGCAACCGCGTCTATCTGCCGATCGCCGACTGACCCGTCCCTGACCGGTCCGGTGCGCGCCGCCGCTCGCCCGCGGCGGCGCCCACCGGCGCTGTCGAGCCCTCATGGCCCCGGCCGCCCGGCCCCGGTCGCCTTACTCCGGTTTGTGGTCGGGCCCGCCGAAATCCGGGCTGGAGAAGTCGGGGCGCGAGTAGCTCGGGCGGGGACCGGCGGTCCGGCCGCCGTCCGGGCTGCTGAACCCCGGCCGGTGATAGCCGAGTTGCGGCATGCGGCCGCCTCCCGTGGAGCTCCCGGGATCCGTCGACGGCTTGCGCACGGCGGGGGCCGTGCCCGGGTCCGTCAGGGCTTCCCGCAGGAACGGCACGACGCCCCGCTCGAGGAGCGCCCGGCCCCAGTCCTCCCTGGCACGGGACACCTCCTCGTGCCGTTCGCCGTGCAGTCCGGCCTGGAGCGAGGTGGAGCCGTTGCGCAGGGCGGTCAGGAGCAGACCGACCGCGGCGACCAGGATGCCCCCGGCGGTGAGCGCGCCGAACAGCCATCCCGCGGTGAGCAGGGTGTCCGCGAAGGCGGGCTCGGGGGTGAGCATTTTCAGGATGTAGCCGACGAGCAGGAAGATCGCGGCGGCCGTCCCCGCGAGGACGGGTGCGAGGACCGCGACGACGGCGATCGCCCCGGCTCCCGCCGCCGCCGGTTCGGCGACCTCGCCCATCGCGGTGGCGAGGCCCAGGCCGCCGGAGCCCGACTCCGCGGCGCTCTGTCCGTTCCCTTCGTGGATCGATGTGGAGGTCGGTCGAGGTTCGCGCAACTCCTCGCGAACCTTCACGTAGTGCGCGTACTCGGCCGCTGCCGCGGCCGTGATCAGTGCTGTCGCGCTCAGGGCCATGGTGCGCAGTTGTTCGGGATTGAGCCGCTGGCCCACTGCGGCGAGTTCCGGACGGTCAGGTGCGGTGCGCAGCGCCTCGTCGAGGATCCGCTCGTACTCGGGGCGGTCCTCATTGAGCAGGTGTGGAGCGCTGTTCATGTGCATCCCCCGATGCTCCGTAGGGCTGAGGCTCGCATGACTGTGAGCCGTTGGGCAGAAACGGAGGGGAGCCTGCTACGGATAAGCCGATGGTAGAGCCGTGACCGCGCGCGGTGACAGGGGGTTTCCGGAAATTGCCCCCCTGGCCAGCGTGATCGTGTAGAGGGGCGCCTGCCCGGATAACGTTCAGATACTCAGGGGAAGTTGACGGACCAGCAGCTTTCCGGCCATGGTCACGCCGCCGTCCATGGCGATGGCGAGCCCGTCCGCGTAGACGTGCGGGCCCTCGATGACGGGGCCGCCGCCGTCCGACTCGTCCTCCGAGCCGACGTCGCCCAGGAGGTAGGGGATGGGGCTGTGACCATGGACGATGCGTGAGCCGCCGTACATGTCCAGGAGTTCGCGCACGGCCGAGGGGCCGGACTCGTCGCGGAAGGCGAAACGCTTGGTGAACTTGCGGAAGAGGTCCCAGCACTCGTCGGCGTCGTTGCGCGTGAGGGTCTCCCGGATGGTGTCGTTCACCGCCTCGATCGAGTCGCCGTAGTCCAGATAGGCGGTCGTGTCCGAGTGCACGAGCAGGTGGCCGTCGGCCTCCTCCATCGCGTCCAGGCGGGCCATCCACTGGAGGTGGTGGTCCTCCAGGCGCTCCATGTCGGTCTTCTGCCCGCCGTTCAGCAGCCAGGCGGCCTGGAAGGTGGCGGTGCCCGCGCCGGAGTTGACGGGGGTGTCGCCGAAGCGCTTGGCGCCGAGCAGCAGCAGCTCGTGGTTGCCCATGAGCGCCTTGCAGTAGCCGCCCGCGGCGGCCGCCTCGGCGGAGAGCCGCATCACGAGGTCGATCACGCCGATGCCGTCGGGCCCGCGGTCGGTGAAGTCGCCGAGGAACCACAGGCGCGCGTTGCCCGCGGCCCAGTTGCCCTCGGCGTCGAGGAGGCCCTGCTCCTGGAGGGCGGCGACGAGCTCGTCGAGGTAGCCGTGCACGTCGCCGACGACGAACAGGGGGCCGTGCTCGTCGCTCACCCGCGGCTGCGGGGGCTCGGGCATGACCTGCACCTGGACGGTGTCGCCGCGGTTGATGACGGGCAGGTCGCGCTGGGTGGGGGTGTAGCCCTCCTCCGGCGCCTCGCCGGGCGCCGCCGGGCTCGCCTCGGCCGGCCCGGTCGTCTCATGGATGTACGCGGGTACGCGGAAGTCGCGCAGCGTCGCCGTCCGCACATCGGGTCCCTGACCGGCCCCCTGAGTCATCGACCCCTCCACCACCATTGCGCCGCATCTGCACCGAGATCGGACTGCTTGGTCGCAGCGGCCCGCGGTGTCGTCCGCCCATCATAGGAATGCGGCTCCCGCTGTGTGGTGCACCAGGGGTGGTGAATCGGTGCCGGACCCCGGTTCATCACGCTTTTCTCCCGAATTGGGCAGAGGTTTCCCCGCCGGCGGCGGGGATGTCGTCGACCTCTGCCCGGGGTCGGGGGCCCGGGCGGGAGCGGTCAGCCGGGGCCGGGCGAGCGGGGCGGGCTGACCGTCGTGCGCGGCGGCCGTCGCTCGGACGAGGTGCGCACGATCAGTTCGGTCGGTATCACCTGCTCGACGGGCCGGCCCGCGTCGAGGCCCTCGATGGCGTCGATGAGGAGCTGGACGACGGCCGTGCCGATCCGCCGCGGCTTGAGGGAGAGCGTGGTGATGGGCGGTTCCGTGGTGGCGTACACCGTGGACTCGCTGCAGCAGACCAGCAGCAGGTCGTCGGGGACGCGCAGGCCGTACCGCCGGGCGGCGGCGAGCAGGTCGGTGCCGTTGGGGTCGAAGAGGCCGTAGACGGCGTCGGGCCGGTCGGGTCTCGCGAGCAGCCGGTCGGCGGCGACGGCGCCCGCGCACGGGTCGTGGGCGGGATAGGACTCGTAGACCGGGTCCTGTCCGACGCGCTCGCACCAGCGCAGGTAGGCGGTGGTGGACAGGTGGGTGTACGTGTCCGTGGTGGTGCCGGTGAGCAGGCCGATGCGGCGTGCGCCGGCGGCGGCGAGGTGGTCGAGGATCTCCAGGACCGCGGCCTCGTGGTCGTTGTCGACCCAGGCGGTGACCGGGAGCGAGCCCGCCGGGCGGCCGTCGGAGACCACCGGCAGGCCCTGCCGGACCAGCTCGCTGACCACCGGGTCGTGGTCGGAGGGGTCGACGACGACGGTGCCGTCGAGGGCGACGTTCGACCACACGTCGACGGGGCTGCGCCGCGAGGTGGCGGGCAGGATGACCAGGGCATAGCCCCGGGCGAGTGCGGCCGAGGTGGCGGCTCTGGCCATCTCGGCGAAGTAGGCGAACTCGGTGAAGGTGAAAGGTTCATCCCCGTACGTCGTCACGGTCAGGCCGATGAGGCCGGACTTGCCGGTACGGAGGGTGCGGGCCGCCGCGGACGGGCGATAGCCCAGCCGTTCTGCGACCTCGCGGACGTGGCGTCGGGTGGCGTCGGGCAGCCGTCCCTTGCCGTTGAGGGCGTCGGAGACAGTCGTGATGGAGACACCGGCGGCTGCGGCGACGTCTCTGATGCCCGCTCGACTCTGCCGGTTGCCCCGGCGTGCGGTCTCCGCTCGGCTCACCTGGTGCTTCCCTGCTGCTGTCATGGCGAGCCGATAGTAGGGCTCATGGGGGTGGGTAGCAGGGGCGCATATTCACTCGTTGACAGGCACGTTTCTGCATGGCGGAAGAGGGTCAATCACCTTGGAATGCAAGGGAGTTGACCGCGACAACCGGTAGCTGCACCTGATCGTCGCGCGCGGGCCTGCCAAATGAGCCAGGTCTCGAAGAGGTCTCAACTCACCTTCACGGGGGACGCGCGCCACGGAGCGAGCCACCGGCGCATGGGGGAGCACGGGCGCTCCCCCCGGTCCGCGCACCCTCGCGAAGGGCCGCCCGCGCACCCTCGCGCGGGCCCGCGCACCTTCGCGACGACGGCCCATGCGCACCGGCGCCGAATCCTCATAAGGTAAGCAGTATTCGAACCGGATGTGACGGGCTACGAGGAGGACTGCGGTGAGCGAGACGAACCCGAGGCTGCGCGCCGAGCTGGCGGGGATCCCCACCTACAAGCCGGGCAAGCCCGCGGCGGCCGACGGTCCCGCGGCCTACAAGCTGTCCTCGAACGAGAACCCCTACCCGCCGCTGCCCGGCGTCATGGAGAGCGCGCTCGCCGCGGCCGGATCCTTCAACCGCTACCCCGACATGGCGTGCACCGGCCTGATGAGCGAGCTGGCCGACCGCTTCGGGGTGCCCGTCTCGCACATCGCCACCGGCACCGGTTCCGTCGGCGTCGCCCAGCAGCTGCTGCAGGCCACCTCGGGCCCGGGCGACGAGGTGATCTACGCCTGGCGCTCCTTCGAGGCGTACCCGATCATCACGCAGGTCAGCGGCGCGACGTCGGTCCGGGTGCCGCTGACGGACGGCGAGGTGCACGACCTGGACGCGATGGCCGACGCCATCACCGACCGCACCCGCCTCATCTTCGTCTGCAACCCCAACAACCCCACGGGCACCGTCGTCCGCCGGGCCGAGCTGGAGCGGTTCCTGGACCGGGTGCCGAAGGACGTCCTGGTCGTCCTCGACGAGGCGTACCGCGAGTTCATCCGCGACGCCGAGGTGCCGGACGGCATCGAGCTCTACCGCGACCGTCCGAACGTCTGCGTGCTGCGGACCTTCTCCAAGGCGTACGGCCTGGCGGGGCTGCGCGTCGGCTTCGCGGTCGCCCACGAGCCGGTGGCCGCCGCGCTGCGCAAGACCGCGGTGCCCTTCGGCGTGAGCCAGCTCGCCCAGGACGCGGCGGTGGCGTCGCTGCGCGCCGAGGACGAGCTGATGGGCCGGGTCGGCTCGCTGGTCGCCGAGCGCACGCGGGTGGTCGAGGCGCTGCGTGCCCAGGGCTGGACGGTGCCCGAGACGCAGGCGAACTTCGTGTGGTTGCGGCTCGGGGGCCGTACGGCGGACTTCGCGGCGGCGTGCGAGCAGGCCGGTGTCGTCGTGCGTCCGTTCGCCGGCGAGGGGATGCGGGCCACGATCGGCGAGACCGAGGCCAACGACATCTTCCTGCAGGCGGCGGAGGCCTTCCGCAAGGAGCTCTGAGGGGCGGCCGGTCCCGCGGCCGGTCCCGCAGCCGGCCCGCGGCTAGTCCGCGGCGAGTTCGACCCGGATCGGGTCGCCGGAGCGCACGGTGGCCAGCACCCCGGGGTCGCCGTCGATCCGCCCCAGGAGGTTGCACGGGCTCGCGAGGCGGCACTCGTCGCCCCGCGAGATCGGGGTCGGCCCGTAGGGGAGCGCGAGGGCGTCCCCGTCGGTCCAGAAGGCGACCGTGCCGGGCTCGACGACCTGCTGGGCGTCCGGCTCGCGCGGGACGCCGACGCCGGTGTCGAAGTACACCTCCTCGCCCCAGGTGTTGGCGGTCGAGACGAGGGGCAGCACCTTGCCGATGGCCTGGCTGGTGGGGGTCTCGTCGAGCGTCGCGGTGAGATGGCCTGCGGGCCAGGAGATCCGTATCTGCATGGCGCGGATTCAACAATATGTTGAAGTTCTTGGGAAGGCCCCGAGGGATCCCTCGGGGCCTTTTCGCGCCCTCGCGGACGGGGGGCCGCCGTTCCCCCCGGTAAGGGGGACCCCCCATTCGGGAGCCGACAGCCAGTACGACATAATGCTTGTGAATGTGAACGCGTTCACAAGCGTGTCCCGGTTCCTCCGGAGATCAGTGGGATAAAAGGGGCAAACTGCCGCTATGACCACGGCGAGTAAGGAGAAGACGCAGTGGACCTGGCTCTGGCGCCCGAAACACTGGCGCGATGGCAGTTCGGCATCACGACCGTCTACCACTTCCTGTTCGTTCCCCTGACGATCTCGCTCGCCGCCCTCACGGCGATCCTCGAGACGGCGTGGGTGCGGACCGGCAAGGAGCACTACCTCAGGGCGACCAAGTTCTGGGGAAAACTGTTCCTGATCAATATCGCCATGGGCGTCGTCACCGGCATCGTCCAGGAGTTCCAGTTCGGCATGAACTGGTCCGACTACTCGCGGTTCGTCGGTGACATCTTCGGTGCGCCGCTCGCCTTCGAGGCGTTGATCGCCTTCTTCTTCGAGTCGACCTTCATCGGCCTGTGGATCTTCGGCTGGGACAAGCTCCCGAAGAAGCTGCACTGCGCGACGATCTGGATCGTCTCGATCGGCACCGTCCTGTCGGCGTACTTCATCATCGCCGCCAACGCCTTCATGCAGCACCCCGTCGGCTACAAGATCGTGGAGCGGGACGGCACCAAGCGCGCGGAGCTCACCGACTTCGCCAAGGTGCTCTTCCAGGAGACGACACTCGTCAACTTCTTCCACGTGATCTCGGCGGCCATCCTGGTCGGCGGCGCCTTCATGACCGGCATCGCCATCTTCCACCTGCGCAAGAAGCAGCACGTCCGCACCATGCGGATGTCGATGCGGCTCGGCCTGGTCGCCGCGTTCGCCGGCACGCTGCTCACCGTCATCAGCGCCGACACCCTCGGCAAGGTGATGTACGACCAGCAGCCGATGAAGATGTCGGCCGCCGAGGCCCTGTGGGAGAGCGAGAAGCCGGCGCCGTTCTCGCTCTTCGCGTACGGCGACGTCTCCAAGGGGCACAACGACGTCGCCATCGAGATCCCCGGGATACTGTCCTTCCTCGCCAAGAACAACTTCAGCGCGGAGATCCCCGGCATCAACGACCTCAACAAGGAGGCGCAGGAGAAGTTCGGGCCAGGCGACTACCGGCCCAACATCCCCACCGCCTACTGGTCGTACCGCTGGATGATCGGCTTCGGCGGGGTCTCGATGGTGCTGTGCACCGCGGGCCTGTGGCTGACCCGCAAGAAGTTCTGGCTCGCCCCCGAGCACCGCACCGACGCGGACGAGATCCCCAAGCTGATGCTCACCAAGAACAAGGAGCTCGCGCCGCGGCTCGGCTCCTGGTGGTGGAAGCTCTCGCAGTGGACGCTCATCTTCCCGCTCATCGGCACCGCCTGGGGCTGGATCTTCACCGAGACCGGACGGCAGCCCTGGGTGGTCTACGGCGTGCTGCGCACCCGGGACGCGGTCTCCCCCGGCGTCTCGCAGGGCGAGGTCCTCACCTCACTGATCGGGTTCACGCTGATCTACGCGATCCTCGCGGTGATCGAGGTGAAGCTGCTGCTCAAGTACGTCAGGAAGGGCCCGCCCGAGCTGACGGAGGCGGACCTCAACCCGCCCACCAAGATCGGCGGTCCCGGGTCGGGCAAGGGCTCCGACTCCGATTCCGACGATGCCGACCGGCCCATGGCCTTCTCGTACTGAAGGAAGGAGCGACAGGGACATGGAACTCCACGACGTCTGGTTCGTACTGATCGCCGTCCTGTGGATCGGCTACTTCTTCCTGGAGGGCTTCGACTTCGGGATCGGGGTCCTGACCAAGCTGCTCGCCCGCGACCGGGTCGAGAAGCGGGTCCTCATCAACACCATCGGTCCCGTCTGGGACGGCAACGAGGTCTGGCTGCTCACCGCGGGCGGCGCGACCTTCGCCGCCTTCCCCGAGTGGTACGCGACGCTCTTCTCCGGCTTCTACCTGCCGCTGCTGATCATCCTGATCTGCCTGATCGTGCGCGGTGTCGCCTTCGAGTACCGCGCCAAGCGCCCCGAGGAGCGCTGGCAGACCAACTGGGAACACGCGATCTTCTGGACCTCGCTGATCCCCGCGGTGCTGTGGGGAGTCGCGTTCGGCAACATCGTGCGCGGCGTGAAGATCGACGCCCACAAGGAGTACGTGGGCAACTTCTGGGACCTGCTCAACCCGTACGCGATCCTCGGCGGCCTGGTCACCCTGACGCTGTTCACCTTCCACGGCGCGGTCTTCGCCTCGCTCAAGACGGTGGGCGACATCCGGGTGCGGGCGCGCAGGACGGCCCTGTGGCTCGGTCTCGTCACGGCCGTCCTCGCGCTCGGGTTCCTGATCTGGACCCAGGCCGACAAGGGTGACGGCAAGAGCCTGGCCGCGATGATCGTGGCGGTGCTCGCGCTGGTGGGCGCCATCGCGGCCATCAGGATCGGGCGGGAGGGCTGGTCGTTCGCCCTGTCGGGGATCACGATCGCGGCGGCCGTCGCGATGCTCTTCCTGACGCTCTTCCCGAACGTCATGCCCTCGTCGCTGAACGAGGAGTGGAGCCTCACGGTCACCAACGCCTCGTCCAGCCCGTACACCCTGAAGATCATGACCTGGTGCGCGGGCGTCGCGACGCCCGTGGTGCTGCTCTACCAGTCGTGGACCTACTGGGTGTTCCGCAAGCGGATCGGTACGCAGCACATCGCCGACGCCGCGCACTGAGCCCGCTTCGACCTGCCGGTCCCCCGTCCTTCGGAGGGTGTGTTTCACGTGAAACCGATCGACCCGCGCCTGCTTCGATACGCCCGCGCCACCCGCTTCTTCCTCGTCGCCGTGGTGGTCCTGGGGCTGATCGGGGCGGGGCTGGTCGTCGGCCAGGCGATGCTCATCGCCGAGATCGTGGTCGGCGCCTTCCAGAAGAACCACTCCGTCGGCGACCTCGGCACGCCCCTGGTGCTGCTCGCCCTGGTCGCCGCCGGACGGGGGCTGGTCTCCTGGCTCACCGAACTCGCCGCGCACCGGGCGAGCGCGGCGGTCAAGTCGGAGCTGCGGGGGCGGCTCGTCGAGCGGGCGGGGGAGCTCGGCCCGGAGTGGCTCACCGGCCGGCGCACCGGGTCGCTGATCTCCCTCGCGACGCGGGGCGTGGACGCCCTGGACGACTACTTCTCGCGCTACCTGCCGCAGTTGGGGCTCGCGGTGGTGGTGCCGGTGGCGGTGCTCGCCCGCATCGTCACCGAGGACTGGGTGTCGGCGGCGATCATCGTCGTGACGCTGCCCCTCATCCCGGTCTTCATGATCCTGATCGGCTGGGCCACCCAGAACCGCATGGACCGTCAGTGGCGGCTGCTCTCCCGCCTCTCGGGCCACTTCCTCGACGTGGTGGCCGGGCTCCCCACCCTGAAGGTGTTCGGCCGCGCGAAGGCGCAGGCCGAGTCGATCCGCAAGATCACCGGCGAGTACCGGCAGGCCACGATGCGGACCCTGCGCATCGCCTTCCTGTCGTCGTTCGCCCTGGAACTGCTCGCCACCATCTCGGTCGCGCTGGTCGCGGTGACCATCGGCATGCGGCTCGTGCACGGCGAGATGGAGCTCTACGACGGTCTCGTCGTCCTGGTCCTCGCCCCCGAGGCGTACCTGCCGCTGCGCCAGGTCGGCGCGCAGTACCACGCGGCGGCGGAGGGGCTCTCGGCCGCCGAGGAGATCTTCGAGGTCCTGGAGACCCCGGTGCCCGCCACGGGCACGGGCGCCGCCCCCACCGGCGGCATCGCCTTCGAGAACGTCACGGTCCGCTACCCGGGACGCTCGGCGGACGCCGTCACCGACGTCTCCTTCGAGGTCGGCGCCGGGGAGACCGTGGCGCTGGTGGGCCCCAGCGGCGTGGGCAAGTCGACGCTGGTGAACGTGCTGCTCGGCTTCGTACGCCCGCAGGGCGGCCGGGTCCGCGCGGGCGGCGTCGACCTGGCGGAGGTCTCGCCCGAGCGGTGGCGGGAGCGGATCGCGTGGGTGCCGCAGCGCCCGCACCTGTTCGCCGGGACGATCGCGGAGAACGTCCGCCTGGCCCGTCCCGGCGCGGACGACGCGCAGGTGCGCGAGGCCCTCGGCGCGGCGGGGGCGCTGTCCTTCGTCGACGCGCTGCCCGCCGGGGCCGACACCCGGCTCGGCGAGGACGGGGCCGGGCTCTCCGCGGGCCAGCGGCAACGGCTCGCGCTGGCCCGGGCGTTCCTCGCCGACCGGCCCGTGGTGCTGCTCGACGAGCCGACGGCGGCGCTCGACGGCGGCACCGAGGCGGACCTCGTGGACGCCGTCCGCCGCCTGGCCGTCGGCCGGACCGTGCTGATGGTCGTGCACCGGCCCGCACTCCTCGCCGTCGCCGGACGGGTCGTCCGGTTGGAGCCGGCCGCCGCCCGGGACCCGGCGGCGGACACCTCCGTCCGTGCGCTCCCGGCCCCGCCGGAGCAGGCGGCCTCCGGCACGCCCGGAGGCCCCGGAGCCCCGGACGGGGACGGCGACCGCACGGCCGCCGAAGCGGCGGCCGGGGCCGTTCGGCCCGCGCGCGGGGTACTGGCCCGGGTCAGGCACGCCGCGCGGGCCCGGCGGGGCCAGCTGGCGCTCGCCCTGCTGCTCGGCTCGCTCGCGCTCGCCAGCGCCGTCGGCCTGATGGCCACCTCCGGCTGGCTGATCTCGCGGGCCGCGGAGCAGCCCCCCGTGATGTACCTGATGATCGCCGTGACGGCGACCCGCGCCTTCGGGATCGGCCGCGCCGTCTTCCGGTACGCCGAGCGCCTCGTCTCGCACGACGCCGTGCTGCGGATGCTCGCCGACACCCGGGTCGCCGTCTACCGGCGCCTGGAGCGGCTCGCCCCCGCGGGCCTGCGCGGGGCCCGGCGCGGCGACCTCCTGTCCCGCCTGGTCGCCGACGTCGACGCCCTGCAGGACTACTGGCTGCGCTGGCTGCTGCCCGCGTCCGCCGCCGCCGTGGTGAGCGCGGGGGCCGTCGGCTTCACCGCCTGGCTGCTGCCCGAGGCGGGCGCCGTGCTCGCCGCGGGACTGCTCGCCGCGGGCGTCGGCGTGCCGCTGGTGAGCGGCGCGGTGGCCCGGCGGGCGGAGCGGCGGCTGGCCCCCGCGCGCGGGCTGCTCGCCACCCGGGTGGCCGACCTGCTCACCGGCACCGCCGAACTGACCGTCGCCGGCGCGCTGAAGCGGCGTACGGCGAAGGCGGGCGAGGCCGACGCCGAGCTGACCCGGATCGCCTCCCGGGGCGCCACCGCCACCGCGCTCGGCGACGGGCTCGGGGCGCTCGTCACGGGACTCACGGTGGCCGGGGCGGCCCTCGTGGGCGTGCAGGCGGTCCACGACGGGCGGCTCGGCGGCGTGGCCCTCGCCACCGTCGTGCTCACCCCGCTCGCCGCCTTCGAGGCCGTGATGGGGCTGCCGCTCGCCGTGCAGTACCGCCAGCGGGTCGCCAAGAGCGCCGAGCGGGTCCACGAGGTCCTCGACGCCCCCGCGCCCGTCCCCGAGCCCGCCGTGCCCGCACAGGCCCCGCCCACGCCCTTCCCGCTGCGCGTCGAGGGCCTGAGCGCCCGCCACGAGGGACAGGCCCCCGGCACGGACGCGCTCACGGATGTCTGCCTGACGCTGGAGCGCGGCCGGCGGATCGCCGTCGTCGGCCCGTCCGGATCCGGCAAGACGACGCTCGCGCAGGTGCTGCTGCGCTTCCTCGGGGCACGCGAGGGGACGTACACGCTGGGCGGCACGGACGCGGCCGCGCTGGACGGCGACACCGTGCGCGCCATGGTCGGTCTGTGCGCCCAGGACGCGCACATCTTCGACAGCTCGGTGCGGGAGAACCTGCTCCTCGCCAGGAAGGACGCCACGGACGGCGACCTGCGCGACGCGCTGCGCCGGGCCCGGCTCGACAGCTGGGCCGACGCGCTGCCCGACGGGCTCGACACGCTCGTCGGCGAGCACGGCGCCCGCCTCTCCGGAGGGCAGCGCCAGCGGCTCGCGCTGGCCCGCGCGCTGCTCGCCGACTTCCCCGTCCTCGTCCTGGACGAGCCCGCCGAACACCTCGACCTGCCGACCGCCGACGCCCTCACCGCCGACCTGCTGGCCGCCACCGAGGGCCGTACGACGCTGCTCATCACCCACCGGCTCGCCGGGCTCGACGCGGTGGACGAGGTGATCGTCCTGGACGCGGGCCGGGTGGCGCAGCGCGGCCCGTACGCGCGACTCGCGGCGCAGGAGGGCCCGCTGCGGCGCATGCTGGAGGTGGAACGGGCGGCGGATCTGCTGCTTGCGGGGTGAGCGGGCGGCGGCCCGACGGCCGGTCGGACACGGCTTCGACTTTCCCCTGCAAATAGGACTTACTAGTCTCAAAGACATGTCAGCACCATCGGCCTCCGCCGACTCCCCGCTCCCCGACGGCTCACCGGACTCGGTGGAGGCGGCGGCGCGGGCGACCCGCAGCCTCCAGGGGCTCTCGCCCGAGCTGACCTCACGGGTGCCGCAACTGCTCGAAGCCATGCGGTCGGTCGGCACCGGGCTCGAACTGCACACCACCCTGGACCGCATCTGCGAGACCGCCGCCGAGCTGGCGGACGCCCACTACGCCGCGATCGGCGTCGTCGCCGAGGACGGCGAGGGGCTGTCCGACTTCGTCTACCACGGCATCGACGCCGAGACCGCGCAACGCATCGGGCGTCTGCCGGACGGCCACCAGGGGCTGCTCGGCGCCCTCATCCACCAGCCGCGCACGCTGCGCCTCGCCGACCTCTCGGCCGACCCGCGCTCCTGCGGCTTCCCGCCGCACCACCCGCCGATGCGGACCTTCCTGGGCGTCCCCATCCGCGTGCAGGGCGAGATCTTCGGCAACCTCTACCTGACCGAGAAGCGGGACGGCGGGGACTTCAACGACTACGACGTGCACATGGTGCGGGTCCTCGCGACGGAGGCGGGCATCGCCATCGGGAACGCACGCCTGTACGAGGCCGCCAAGCAGCGGGAACGCTGGATCGACGGCTCCGTGGCGGTGACCACCGCGCTGCTCTCCGGCAGCGACGCGGAGGACGCCCTCGCGGTGGTCGCCGAGCAGGCCAGACACCTGGCCGACTCCGACGCGGGCATCGTGCTGCTGCCCGACGAGGAGGGCGGCATGGAGATCGTCGCGGTCTCCTCGGCGGAGCCGACCGGCGCGCTCGGCGTGATCGTCCCCCCGGAGAGCCGCATCGTGGCCGACCTCCTCGAAGGGGAGTCCGTCTTCATCGACGACGCGGCGAGCGACCCGCGCATCATGACCGACCTCGCCCGCGCCTACGGTCCCGTCATGATGCTGCCGCTGCAGAGCGACGGCCGGGTGCTCGGCACGCTCGTGACGCCCCGCGCGCGCGGGGCGCGGCCCTTCAGCGACGCCGAGCGGACGCTCGCCACGCAGTTCGCCTCGCAGGCAGCGCTCGCGCTGATGATGGCCGAGGCGCAGCGCGACCGGGAGCGGCTCGCGGTCTACGAGGACCGCGACCGGATCGCCAGGGACCTGCACGACCTCGTCATCCAGCGCCTGTTCGCCACCGGGATGATGCTGGAGAGCGCCCAGCGCAGGTCGGTCGTGCCGGAGGTGCAGGTCGGCGTCGGCCGGGCGGTCGACGAGCTGGACGTGACGATCCAGGAGATCCGCACGGCGATCTTCGCGCTGCAGCAGGGCCCCGCGGAGGCCCCCTCCGGGCTGCGCACCCGCGTCCTGCGCGAGATCAACATGGCCGCCGTCCCGCTGGGCTTCAAGCCCTCGCACCACTTCGTGGGCCCCGTCGACACGGTGGTCGGCGAGCTGACCGGCAAGAACCTCATCGCGGCGCTGCGCGAGGCGCTGTCCAACGCGTTCCGGCACGCGCAGGCCGCCCGCATCGACGTCGTCGTCGACTCGACGGTGGTCCTGCCCGACGGCCGCCACGGCGTGCGCCTGACCGTCGCCGACGACGGCGTGGGCATCGCGGAGGGCGGCCGCCGCAGCGGCCTGAAGAACCTCAAGCGGCGGGCCGAGTCGCTGGGCGGCGACAGCTGGTACGGGTCCGGCCTCGGGGAGGACGGCGGCGGCACGACGGTGGTGTGGGAAGCCCCGTACTGACGAGCCCCGTAGGCCTCGCGGGGCGGCGTACCGATTCTGCTGAGTGGCGCCTTGGGGGCGGGCACCTGTTCGGCGGTAGCCGTCTGGGCCGTACGGGGCACCGTGCCCCCCGGGTGCACGAGTTGCGCGGGCCCCCGGGCCGCCGCGGCGGGCAGGGTCCCTGACATGCCGCTGAGTCGTCGCCGCCCGCGCCCGTCCGTCTGCGTACCGGTGCTCCTGTGCGCGCTCCTGGTGCCCGCGCCGCCCGCCGCGGCCGCGGAGGACCCGGGCACGAGCGCCGACGTGGCACGCCTCTACGAAGAGGCCTCCGCCGCGACCGCACGCTACGAAGAGGGCCAGCGGGCGGCCGGCGCGCAGCGGGCGCGGGTGCGGAAACTGGACCGGCTCCTGGTCAGGGAGCGGCACGAGGTGGCGCTGCTGCACGGCGACCTCGGCCGGATCGCCAGCGCCCAGTACCGCACCGGCGGCGGCCTGCCCTACACCGCGCAGCTCCTCCTCGCGGACAGCCCCGACGCCCTGATGCGCGGCAAGCGGGCCCGCTGGCAGGCCGATCTCGCCGTCAACAACGCGGTCACCAAGACCCGGCGGGCGGCCGCCAACCTGTCCGCCGCCAAGCACCGCGCGGACCGCGCCAAGCGCTCCCTGGACCGGCGCACCGCACGGCTGGCCGGGCTGAAGCGGGACATCGAGCGGAAGCTGGAGACGGCTCGCTGGACGCTGCAGGGCGAGGCCGACCGGTCGGTGGCCGCGGGCAGGTGCCGGGGCGCGGTGCGCCTGGACCAGCCGCGCCCACGGGGCACGCGCGCGTGGGTGCCGCCCGTGGAGTCGTACGAGCTGTCGGCGGGCTTCGACAGCGCGGGGCGGCGCTGGGCGCACCGGCACACCGGGCAGGACTTCGCGGTGGGCATCGGGGCGCCGGTGCGGTCGGTCGGCGCCGGGCGGGTGGAGCGCGTGTCGTGCGGCGGCGGCTTCGGCATCGAGGTCGTGGTGCGGCACAAGGGCGGGTACTTCACGCAGTACGCGCACCTCGCGGCGGTCACCGTCGACCAGGGCGAGCGGGTGCGGCCGGGACAGTGGGTCGGGCAGGCCGGCACGACCGGCAACTCGACCGGGCCGCACCTGCACTTCGAGGCGCGGCTCACGCCCGACCTGGGCTCCGGGGTCGACCCCGTGACGTGGCTGGCCGACCGGGGCGTCCGGCTCTGAGCGGGCGGGTGCGGCGGCTCAGCCCGTCGTGTCGCGCCGTGCGGCGGCTCAGCCCGTGGTGTCGCGCAGCCGTTCGGCGACGATCCGTTCGATGACGACCGCGACGCCGTCGTCGTTGTTGGCGACCGTGCGCCCGGAGGCGGCGGCGACGACGTCCGGGTGGGCGTTGCCCATCGCGTACGAGGTGCCTGCCCAGGCGAGCATCTCTATGTCGTTGGGCATGTCCCCGAAGGCGACGACCTCGGCGGGGGTGATGCCGCGCTCGGCGCAGCACAGCTCCAGGGTGCTGGCCTTGGAGACGCCGGGGCCGCTGATCTCCAGGAGGGCGCTGGGGCTGGAGCGGGTGACCATGGCCCGGTCGCCGACGGCGGTGCGGGCGAGCACGAGAAAGTCGTCGGGCGCGAGGCCGGGGTGGAAGGCGAGGACCTTCAGGACGGGCTGCTCGGCGACCGCGGGGTCCTCCGGGGTCTCGGCGAGCAGCTTCTCGGCGGGCGCGACGCTCTCGCCGGGCTCCATGTGCAGCGGCGGGTACGTCTCCTCGTGGTGCAGTCCGCCGGTGCGCTCGATGGCGAAGGAGGTGCCCGGCGCGGCGGCGCGCAGCCGCTGGACGACGTCGAGGGCGCACTCCCGGGGCAGTTCGCGGACCTTGACGAAGCGGTGGGTGCCGGGGCCGCCGTGCAGGTCGACCACGGCGGCGCCGTTCCCGCAGATGGCCAGGCCGTGGCCGTGCACATGGGCGCTGACGACGTCCATCCAGCGGGCCGGGCGGCCGGTCACGAAGAACACCTCGATCCCGGCCGCCTCGGCGGCGGCGAGCGCGGCGACGGTGCGGTCCGAGACCGTCTTGTCGTCGCGCAGCAGCGTGCCGTCCAGGTCCGTAGCGATCAGCCGGGGCCGCGGGCGGGGCCCGGCGGGGGCGCTGGCTGCCGGAGCGGGGGAGGCCGGGGGCCGGGGTCCTGGGGTAGCTGAGGTCACACGAACGATTGTCCCGCACCGTCTGCACGGCCGTGCGCTGGGGCGCACATCTGAGTACGGTCAGGCGCCGCCCGTGCCCGGATTCAGCTGGGCGGGGGCCTCCATGGCGATCCGCTCGAAGATCTTCTCGTCCGCCGCGAAGCCGGTGTCCGGCAGCGGCCAGTGCAGGACGATCTCGTTGAAGCCCAGCTCGGCGTGGCGGCCCGCGAAGTCGACGAAGGCGTCGAAGGAGTCGAGCGGCCGGTCCGGGGTGAAGCCGGTCAGCAGGATCTTGTCGAGCTCTCCGGCGTCGCGGCCGATCTCGTCGCAGGCGGCGGCGAGCTTCTCGGCCTGGCCGCGGATGGCTCGGAGCGACTGCTCCGGGGTGCCGTTTTCGAAGAGCTTGGGGTCGCCGGTGGTCACCCAGGCCTGCCCGTGGCGGGCGGCGAGGCGCAGGCCGCGCGGCCCGGTCGCGGCCACGGCGAACGGCAGCCGCGGGCGCTGGACGCAGCCGGGGATGTTCCGCACCTCGTCGGCGGAGTAGTACGTGCCGTCGTGCGAGACGACGTCCTCGGTGAGCAGGCGGTCGAGCAGCGGCAGGAACTCGCCGAAGTGGTCGGCCCGCTCGCGCGGGGTCCAGGGCTCCTCGCCGCTCGCGCGCAGCGCCGTGGCGTCGAAGCCGTTGCCGCCCGCGCCGATGCCGAGGGTCACCCGGCCGTTCGAGACGTCGTCGAGGGTGATCAGTTCCTTGGCGAGGGTCACCGGGTGCCGGAAGTTGGGCGAGGTGACGAGCGTGCCGAGGCGGATCCGTCCGGTGGCGGCCGCGGCGGCGGTCAGCGTGGGCAGCGCCCCGAACCAGGGGCCGTCGCGGAAGGTCCGCCAGGAGAGGTGGTCATAGGTGTACGCGGTGTGGAAGCCCAGCTCCTCCGCGCGCTGCCAGCGCTCCCTGCCCCCTTCGTGCCAGCGACGGACGGGGAGGATCACGGTGCTCAGACGCAGGTTCATGCGTCCGAGCGTATGTCCGTGCCGGGGGCGGGCGCTCAGCGGACCCGGGCGCTCAGCGGACCCGGGCGCTCAGCGGACCCGGGCGCTGAGCCAGGGCGTGAGGGTCATCAGCGGGATCCACTCCTTGTACGTCTCGTCGCCGGGCAGCGGTACGACGAGCAGGTAGCCGGGCGGGAACCGCTTGCCCTTGACGTGGGCGAGGCCGCCGAGGACCGACCGCACGAAGGCCGGGACCGCGTCGCGCGGTACGTCGGGGCATTCGACGCCCTCCACGGTGATGAGCGCGTCGGCGTCCGCGTCGCCGTCGTCGGGGTAGAGGCGGACCGAGATCCGGGGCGAGCCGCCGAACTCGACGAACGCCTCGTGCGGCAGGGAACCGTCGGGGTCCGTCGTCGTGCCGACGCCTGCGGCGGTGCGGCGCGAGGTGCGGTCGGCGCCGATGTCGTGGGAGATCTCGATCTCCCTGTCGTGCTCACGGGCGAGCCCGCGCAGCGCGGTGAGCGCGGCCTCGGTGCTGTGCAGGTGGTCCATGCTCTTGAGCATGCCTGCTCAGCGGGGTGCCTGCCTGCTCAGTGCGGGTCCGGAGAGCGCAGGTGGGCGGGCGGGACGGCGGCGGTGAGCCAGAGGCCGTTGGCGCTGACCCGGAAGACGTGGTCGGCGCACTTGGTTTTCGTTCCCTTTCGTCCATCGACTTTTCATCGGCGGATTTCTGTCCCCAGGTTTGATCCACAGACAAGTCAAGTTATCCACAGGCTAGTTGCGATTCTGTGGACAACTCATGGACGAGAAAAGGCTTTTGCCCAACTTACTGATCAGTGGGGTTACTTGTCACCAAGGAGTCCAATGTCCTTTTCTGGACTTCGCGTTCGGTGGCCGCCGCGATGAACGCCACGGCGTTCTCCTCGCCAACCAGCCCCTGCACGGCCCGCATTGTCGAGGCCGGGAGCGCCACCGGCTGTCGGTCGTCAGCGGGGGGCGCGGGCTGCTCGGGATCGAGGTGCCGGCGCAGGTGCCGGGTGGCGAACAGGCGCATGGCGCGCGCCAGTTCGGCGTCGACGGACTGCTGGGCGAGCGGCCGGAGCCTGCGCACGAGCTCCGCCGCTTCCGCCGCCTCCGCGTCGGTCGGCGGCTGCGGGCCGAGATAGCGCGCGAAGACGTGCTCGGTGGTGAACTCCAGGAAACGGGAGGCAATCTGCTCGACCTGCCCCCTCAACTCCCGCAAATGCCCCGAGATCGCCTGCAGCGGAACGCCCGCCGCAAACAACTCGACCGCTACGGAGAGCTCTTGGGGACTCGGCACCAGGAACTCGTCCGCATGACCCGGCATCGGCTCCAGTACGCCGAGGGCGACCGCGTCCGCCACCGCCGCCTCGTCCGGGGTGCCGCCGAAGGCCGCGTCGAGCTCCGCGCGGGTGATCCGGTCGGCCTTCTCGTCGGTCCACGGCCCGTCGACCTCCGCGGCCAGGCCCAGCACCCCGCCGAGGCCCCGGCCCGCGTCCCAGGCCTCCAGGAGCTCCTTGATGGAGGCCAGGGTGTACCCGCGGTCGAGCAGGTCGGCGATCTGCCGCAGCCGGGCCAGATGCGTTTCCCCGTACACATTGGCCCGGCCGCGGCGCTCTGGGCGGGGGAGCAGTCCGCGGTCCTGATAGGCACGGATCGTCCGGACCGTCGCGCCGCTGTGGTGCGCCAGGTCCTCGATGCGGTACTCCACGCTGCCCGTCCTCACGTGCCGACTCTTCTAGGCGGTGGCCGCCCGGCCGACCGCCCCCGCCGCCACCCGTGCCGCGGGCGACTGCGCCAGATACTCGACCGCCTTGCGCAACGAGCCTTCCTGTGAGGGATGGTACGACCGCCGCAGGTAGCGGGGTATGGCCGTGCCGATCTCACGCCAGGTGGGCAGCAGGCCCTTGCGGACCGCCCTGTTGTGCTCCGCCGGCGAGTACCGCAGGCGGCCGGCGAGGTGGGGGTCGTGGCGGATCAGATAGGCCGTGCCCCACACCCACAGGTACAGCATCACGGGCGCGGTGACCGTCATGCCGGCGATCCGGCGGCCGTACCGGGGCAGCCCCCGGCCGCCGCAGTGCTGGAACATGTCGAAGGCGACCGCGCGGTGCTCGACCTCCTCCGCGCCGTGCCAGCGCAGCAGGTCGAGCATGACCTCGTCGGACCCGGCCCGGTCCAGGCCCTCGGCGTGCAGGACCCAGTTCCCCAGGACCGCCGTGAACTGTTCGATCGCGGCGATGACGGAGAGCCGGAAGCGCAGCCACTCCTGCGTCGGCACCGGGACGCCCAACGGCGGGCGCTCACCGAGGAGTTTCTCGAAGAGGAAGTCGACGTACCGGGTGAAGTCGGCGGTGTCCAGGTGCTGCGCCGCCAGGTGGTCGAGCACGTGCGCGTGCTGCACGCTGTGCGTGGCCTCCTGGCCCATGAACCCCTTCACGTCCCCGCGCAGCACCGGGTCGGTGATGAGCGGCAGGCCTTCCTTGAAGACCTTCACGAACCACCGCTCCCCCGCCGGGAGCAGCAGATGCAGGACGTTGATGACGTGGGTGGCGGTCGGCTCGTCCGGTATCCAGTGCAGCGGGGTCCCGGCCCAGTCGAACGAGACCCGGCGCGGCACGATCGGGTGGTGCTCCTCGGTGCGGGTGTCGGGATCCTGCTCCGTGCTCACAACGGCGGCTCCAATCGGGCGATGGCACGCAGGGCCCTCGGGCTGAAGCGGGACAGGAAGCGGGCACCGCGGGCCTCGGGGGTGACCGGCACCACCGCCTGGTTCTTCACGACGGCGTGCAGGATCGCGTCGGCGACCTTCTCCGGCGGGTAGTTGCGCAGGCCGTACAGCCGGGCGGACTTCTTCTGGCGGCGCTGCTCCTCGTCGGCGGCGACACCGACGAAGCGGGACGTCGAGGTGATGTTCGTGTTGACGAAGCCGGGGCAGATCGCGGAGACGCCGATGCCCTGGCCCGAGAGCTCCGCGCGCAGGCACTCGCTGAGCATGAGGACCGCCGCCTTGGAGGTGCTGTAGGCGGGCAGCGTCTTGGAGGGCTGGTAGGCCGCCGCCGACGCGGTGTTGACGATGTGGCCGCCCTGGCCGCGCTCGGCCATCTGCCGTCCGAAGAGCCGGCAGCCGTGGATGACACCCCACAGATTGACGTCGAGGACCTTCTTCCAGTCCTCGCTGCTGGTGTCGAGGAAGGAGCCCGCGAGACCGATGCCCGCGTTGTTCACCAGGACGTCCACGACGCCGTACTCGGTGGCGACCCGCTCGGCGAGCTTCTCCATGGCCTGCTCGTCGGACACGTCGACCGCCTCGCCCCAGGCGGCGGGGGCGCCGACCAGACGGGACATCTCCGCCGTGCGGGCCGCGCTCTCCGCGTCCCGGTCGACGGCCACCACGCGCGCGCCGGCCTCGGCGAACGCGAAGGCGGTGGCCCGGCCGATGCCGCTGCCCGCGCCGGTGACCAGCACGAGCTGGCCGGCGAACCGGTCCGCGTGCTTGCCGGTGGCGGTGGTGTCCTTCACGGGCAGACCGCCCTCGTTGGCCGTCACGAACTCGCCGATCCAGGCCGCGAGCTGGTCGGGACGGGTGCGCGGCACCCAGTGCTTGGCCGGCAGGGTCCTGCGGACCAGCTGCGGGGCCCACAGCTCCAGCTCGTCGTAGAGCCGCTCGGACAGGAAGATGTCCCCGGAGGGCGTGATGAGCTGCACGGGCGCGTGCGCGTACGCGTCGGGGCGGGGCCTGCGCAGGCGGGCGCGGACGTTGTCCCGGTAGAGCCAGGCGCCGTGCGCGGCGTCCTGCGGCAGCGAGGACGTGGGGTAGTCCCCCGCGGGGACCTTCTCGACCCGCTGGAGGATCTTCGGCCACTGCTTGCCGAGCGGGCCGCGCCAGGCGAGCTCGGGCAGGACGGGGGTGTGCAGCATGTACACGTACCAGGACTTGGCGCCCTGGCCGAGGAGCTGGCCGACCTTGCGGGGGGTCGGCCGGGACATGCGCTTCTTGATCCAGTGGCCGAAGTGGTCGAGCGAGGGGCCCGACATCGACGTGAAGGACGCGATGCGGCCCTCGGTCCGCTTGACCGTGACGAACTCCCAGGACTGCACCGAACCCCAGTCGTGCCCGACCACGTGCACCGGCCGGTCCGGGCTGACCGCGTCCACGACCGCGAGGAAGTCGTCGGTCAGCTTCTCCAGGGTGAAGCCGCCGCGCAGCGGGCGCGGGGCCGTCGACCTGCCGTGGCCGCGGACGTCGTAGAGGACGACGTGGAACTGGTCCGCCAGGCGCTCGGCGACCTCCGCCCACACCTCCTTGGAGTCCGGATAGCCGTGCACCAGCAGGACGGTGGGCCGGTCCGGCGAGCCGAGCTCGGCGACGCACAGCTCCACCCCGCCGGTGCGCACCCAGCGCTCGCGGGCGCCCTGCCAGACGCTGCCGGTGTTCCTGGCGATGTCTCCGGTGGTCATGCGGCGGCCCTCTCCTCAGCCCAGCGCCGCACATGCGGCAGATCGTCGTCCAGCCAGAACGCGCTCTGTTCGGGATCCTTGGAGTCGGTGACGACCAGGATTTCCTCGAACTTCGCGCCCGTACCCCGGAATCCGAGGTGCGGCTCGACCGCCCAGAGCCCCGGCCGGGGCGGGTGGTCGGAGAATTTGTACGGGGACCACAGCGGCGACCAGCCGTCCCGGTGGCCGCGGAGGGCGTCGCTCGCCAGGCCCTTCAGCGACTGCGTGCCGAACCCGAAGAGGCGCGGGGCCAGCCGGCGCTCCTTGACCCGGTCGACCTTGTGCGCGATGACGCCGAACGGATACGCGCGGTGGCGGTTGGCATAGCCCTGGCGGACCATCAGCCGGTCCACGTCCTCATAGATCTCGCGCAGCGTGCGGCGCTCGCGCACCTCGCGCAGGAGCAGCTCGCGGTGCTCCTCCAGGTCGGCGAGGAGCTTGTCGTGCACGGGATTGAGGCCCAGACAGCCCGAGTAGCCGATGTCGGCCGTGAACCCCTTGTAGACCGGGGCCATGTCGAGGATGAAAGGCATCCCCGGCTCCAGCTCGCGGTGGGTGGGGAAGAACTGCAGCGGGATCTTGAAGTCCACGAACGCCGTGCGGTCCCCGAACCAGGCGAAGGGCAGGTGGAACCAGTCCCGCACGCCCCGCTCCCGCAGCCACTCGCGCTGCATCCGGGCGGCCTCGCGCTCCGTCACGCCGGGCCTGAGCTGCGCCGCGACCGCTTCCGCGCACGCATACGCGAGGGTCTGCACTTCTCTGAACCCCCGCAGGTCCGCGGAGAGTTCGCCTGCCACTGCTGAGGTCATGCCACCGTCCGTCCCGAGTCCGGTCCATCCCGTGTCCGGTCCATTGCCGTACGCGGTCGTAACTTGACACTGATGAATGTGACAATGCTCGGCGGCTACGTCAAGAGGTGTGCCCAACCCTGCGGGACAGGTCCGGAAGAACCCCCAGGGGGCGACTTCCGGACGACCCCTACGGGCCCGTAATACTCCAGAGTGAGAACAGGCCAAGCCCGTGGTCTGACGCGGTCGTGTGGTGTGCGCCACTACCGTCGGCAACGTGACTGTGATCGCGACCGAAAGCCTGAGCAAGCGGTTCCCGAGGGTGACCGCGCTTGACCGGCTCTCCATGGACATCGGGCCCGGTGTGACCGGACTCGTCGGGGCCAACGGAGCCGGCAAGTCCACTTTGATCAAGATCCTGCTTGGCCTGTCCCCCGCCACGGAGGGCCGTGCCGCCGTGCTCGGCCTGGACGTCGCGACCAGCGGCGGCGAGATCCGCGAACGCGTGGGGTACATGCCGGAGCACGACTGCCTGCCGCCCGACGTCTCGGCCACCGAGTTCGTCGTCCACATGGCGCGCATGTCCGGCCTGCCGCCCGCCGCGGCCCGCGAGCGCACCGCGGACACCCTGCGCCACGTCGGTCTGTACGAGGAGCGCTACCGCCCCATCGGCGGCTACTCGACCGGCATGAAGCAGCGCGTGAAGCTCGCGCAGGCCCTCGTCCACGACCCGCAGCTGGTCTTCCTGGACGAGCCGACGAACGGCCTCGACCCCGTCGGACGCGACGAGATGCTCGGCCTGATCCGCCGCGTCCACACCGACTTCGGCATCTCGGTCCTGGTCACCTCGCACCTGCTCGGCGAGCTGGAGCGCACCTGCGACCACGTCGTCGTCATCGACGGCGGCAAGCTCCTGCGGTCCAGCTCCACCACCGACTTCACCCAGACCACCACGACCCTCGCCGTCGAGGTCACCGACAGCGACACCCACCCCGACGGCACCGGCGCCCTGCGCGACGCGCTGCAGGCCCGCGGCATCGACACCGAGACCGGCGGCGCCCTGCCCGGCGCGGGACACACCATCCTGCTCACCGCCGAGGGCGAGGAGACCTACGACGTCGTGCGCGACCTCGTCGCCGACCTCGGTCTCGGCCTGGTCCGGATGGAACAGCGCAGGCACCACATCGCGGAGGTCTTCAAGGACGAGCCGCGGCAGGAGCCCGCCACCGGGCGTGAGGCCGCCGCCGTGCTCGATCAGCGTCCTCCGGCCGCGGGCGCCACCGCCGCCGCCGCACAGCAGAAGGAGGGCGGGGCGCGATGAGCACCGAGTCCACCCAGATCCACAACATCGGGTACCGCACCTACGACGGCCCGCGCCTGGGCCGGGCGTACGCCCGCCGCTCGCTCTTCTCCCAGAGCCTGCGCGGCGCGTACGGCCTCGGGCGCTCCGCCAAGTCCAAGGTCCTGCCGATGATCCTCTTCGCGGTGATGTGCGTGCCCGCCGCGATCATGGTGGCGGTCGCCGTCGCCACGAAGGCCGACGACCTCCCCGTGGACTACACGCGCTACGCGATCTTCCTGCAGGCCGTCATCAGCCTCTTCCTGGCCGCCCAGGCCCCGCAGACGGTCTCCCGGGACCTGCGCTTCAAGACCGTCCCGCTCTACTTCTCACGGCCCATCGAGCGCGGCGACTACGTCCTGGCGAAGTACGCCGCGATGTCCTCGGCCCTGTTCGTCCTCACGGCCGCCCCGGTCCTGGTGCTCTACATCGGGGCGCTGCTCGCCAAGCTCGACTTCGCCGACCAGACGAAGGGGTTCGCGCAGGGGCTGGTCTCCGTGGCGCTGCTCTCGCTGCTGTTCGCCGGCATCGCGCTGGTCATCTCGGCGGTCACGCCCCGGCGCGGCTTCGGCATCGCCGCCGTCATCGCCGTCCTGACCATCACCTACGGAGCGGTGTCCACGATCCAGGCCATCGCCTACGACCAGGGCAGCACCGACGCCATCGCCTGGCTCGGCCTCTTCTCGCCGATCACGCTCATCGACGGCGTACAGACCGCCTTCCTCGGAGCGACCTCCTCCTTCCCGGGCGGTGACGGCCCCTCCACCGGAGTCGGCGTCGTCTATCTCCTCGTCGTCCTCGGACTCATCGCGGGCTGCTACGGCGCCCTGATGCGCCGCTACCGAAAGGTCGGCCTCTAGTGAGCACCCTCACCATCGACCACACCTCCCGCTGGTTCGGGAACGTGGTGGCGGTCAACGACATCACCATGACCATCGGCCCGGGCGTCACGGGGCTCCTCGGTCCGAACGGCGCGGGCAAGTCGACCCTCATCAACATGATGGGCGGCTTCCTCGCCCCCTCCACCGGCAGCGTCGCCCTCGACGGCCGGCCGATCTGGCGCAACGAACAGATCTACAAGGACATCGGCATCGTCCCCGAGCGCGAGGCGATGTACGACTTCCTCACGGGCCGCGAATTCGTCGTCGCCAACGCCGAGTTGCACGGCCTGGACGAGCGGGCCGCCGCGAAGGCGCTCGCCACGGTCGAGATGGAGTACGCGCAGGACCGCAAGATCTCGACGTACTCCAAGGGCATGCGCCAGCGCGTGAAGATGGCCTCCGCCCTCGTCCACGACCCCGCCGTGCTGCTGCTCGACGAGCCCTTCAACGGCATGGACCCCCGCCAGCGCATGCAGCTGATGGACCTCCTGCGGTCCATGGGGGACGAGGGCCGCACGGTCCTGTTCTCCTCGCACATCCTCGAAGAGGTCGAGCAACTGGCCTCGCACATCGAGGTGATCGTCGCCGGGCGGCACGCCGCGAGCGGCGACTTCCGCCGGATCCGCCGCCTGATGACCGACCGGCCCCACCGCTATCTGATCCGTTCCAGCGACGACCGCGCCCTGGCCGCCGCACTGATCGCCGACCCGTCGACGGCCGGCATCGAAGTCGACCTCAAGGAGGGCGCGTTGCGCATTCAGGCGGTCGACTTCGGCCGGTTCACCACGCTGCTGCCCCGGGTCGCCCGGGAGCACGGCATCCGGCTCCTGACGGTCTCGCCCTCGGACGAGTCCCTCGAGTCGGTCTTCTCCTACCTCGTCGCGGCCTGAAGGGAGCCACCGTGTACGACCCCACTGTCGCCCGGCTCACCTACCGGGCCCTGCTCGGCAAGCGCCGCGCCCTCATCCTGTTCGCCCTGCCCGTGCTGCTGATCGTGATCGCCGCGGCGGTCCGCGGCTTCAGCGGCGCCGACGACCAGGTGGCCGTCGACGTCCTCGGCGGCTTCGCGCTCGCCACGATGGTGCCGATCATCGGTGTCATCGCGGGCACCGGCGCGATCGGCCCGGAGATCGACGACGGCTCCGTGGTCTACCTGCTGTCGAAGCCGGTCAAGCGGCCCACGATCATCGTCACCAAGCTGACCGTCGCCATCGCCGTGACCATGGCGTTCTCCGCGATCCCCACGTTCGTCGCGGGCCTGATCCTGAACGGCAACGGCCAGCAGATCGCCGTCGCCTACACCATCGCGGCGCTCGTCGCCTCCATCACGTACGCCGCGATCTTCCTGCTCCTGGGCACGATCACCCGGCACGCCGTGGTCTTCGGCCTCGTCTACGCCCTGGTGTGGGAGGCCCTCTTCGGGTCGCTGGTCTCCGGGGCGCGCACGCTCAGCGTGCAGCAGTGGTCCCTCGCGGTGGCCCAGAAGGTCGGCAAGGGCGACCTGATCACCTCGGACGTGGGCCTGCCCGTCGCGACGGTGCTGCTGGTCGCCGTCACGGCGGTCGCCACCTGGTACGCGGGACAGAAGCTGCGGTCGCTGACGCTGGCGGGCGAGGAGTAGGCCCCGGGCGGCCCGCCCGGCCCGGATTCATGGGTTCGCCTGACATGGTCTTCACCCCTCCCACCCGCACACTGGGGGGAGGGGCGCGCCGGTCCCGTCGGGCGCGCCGTTTCCCGAGGAGGTGCCGCGATGGCATCGGAGGAGGACTGGGACGACGTCGTCCTGGACGAGGACTTCGTACGGTCCGCGCGGACGGAGGAGCCGTCCGCGCGGGTCCGCATGCTGACGGCGCGGTGGCGGCGCGGGGCGCCCGACCCGCAGCCGTGGCGCTCGGACGAGCCGCCCGCGGGCTGGTTCTTCAGCCGGGCACGACGACGCAGGTGGCGGCGGCGCTAGCCCGGTCGTGGGGGCGGGGCCTCAGCGGCCGGGCGACGGGGCCGGCTCTGTCGCCGGCTCCGCCGGATCCGTCTTCAGACGCCGGACGGGCCGGTGCCCAGCAACCGCTCCAGGACCACCGCGATGCCGTCCGTCTCGTTGGACGTCGTCACCTCGTCGGCGACCGCCCTGAGGGCCTCGTGGGCGTTGGACATGGCCACGCCGTGGGCCGCCCAGGCGAACATGGGGATGTCGTTCGGCATGTCGCCGAACGCGATCGTGTCCGCGGCCTTCGCACCCAGGCGGCGGGCCGCCAGGGAGAGGCCCGTGGCCTTGGAGAGGCCGAGGGGGAGCAGCTCCACGATGCCCTCGCCCGCCATCGTCACGCCGACCAGGTCACCCGCCACCTGGCGGGCCACCTCCGCCAGCGCGTCGTCGCCGAGGCCGGGGTGCTGGACGTACACCTTGTTCAGCGGGGCCGACCACAGGTCGGCGACGTCGGTGAACGGGGTGGCGGGGAGCGGGCCGTCCTGGACCGCGTACCCGGGTCCGACCAGGACCTCGCCGTCGATGCCGTCGCGGCTCGCGGCGAGCGCCAGCGGGCCGATCTCCGCCTCTATCTTGGCGAGCGCCAGACCCGCCAGCTGGCGGTCGAGCGTCACCGAGGTGAGCAGCCGGTGCTCCCCCGCGTGGTAGACCTGCGCGCCCTGGCCGCACACCGCGATGCCCTCGTAGCCGAGGTCGTCGAGGATGTGCCGGGTCCAGGGCACCGCGCGGCCGGTGACGATGATGTGCGCCGCGCCCGCCGCGGTGGCCGCGGTGAGTGCCCGGCGCGTGCGGTCCGACACGGTGTCGTCGGAGCGCAGCAGCGTCCCGTCGAGGTCGGTCGCGACCAGCTTGTACGGGAAGGAGGGCGTGACCGGAGCTGGCTGGCTCACTTGGCGATGGGCTCCAAAATCTCTCGTCCCCCGAGGTACGGACGCAGCATCTCGGGCACCACCACGGAGCCGTCGGCCTGCTGGTGATTCTCCAGGATCGCCACGATGGTCCGCGGGACGGCGCACAGCGTGCCGTTCAGCGTGGCCAGCGGCTGGACCTTCTTGCCCTCGCGCATGCGCACCGACAGGCGGCGGGCCTGGAAGCCGTCGCAGTTCGACGCGGAGGTCAGCTCGCGGTACTTGCCCTGGGTGGGGATCCAGGCCTCGCAGTCGAACTTGCGCGAGGCCGAGGAGCCGAGGTCACCTGTGGCGACGTCGATCACCTGGAAGGGCAGGCCCAGGCCGGTCAGCCACTGCTTCTCCCACTCCAGGAGGCGCTGGTGCTCGTTCTCCGCGTCGGCCGGGTCGACGTACGAGAACATCTCGACCTTGTCGAACTGGTGGACGCGGAAGATGCCGCGGGTGTCCTTGCCGTACGTGCCGGCCTCGCGGCGGAAGCAGGGCGAGAAGCCCGCGTACCGCAGGGGCAGCTTGTCGGCGTCGATGATCTCGTCCATGTGGTACGCGGCGAGCGGGACCTCGGAGGTGCCGACCAGGTAGTAGTCGTCCTTCTCCAGGTGGTACACGTTCTCCGCGGCCTGGCCGAGGAAGCCGGTGCCCTCCATGGCGCGCGGGCGCACCAGGGCGGGCGTCAGCATCGGGACGAACCCGGCCTCGCCCGCCTGCGCGATCGCGGCGTTCACCAGGGCGAGCTCCAGGAGCGCGCCGACGCCGGTGAGGTAGTAGAAGCGCGAGCCGGAGACCTTCGCGCCGCGCTCGACGTCGATGGCGCCGAGCGCCTCGCCGAGCTCCAGGTGGTCCTTGGGCTCGAAGCCCTCGGCGGCGAAGTCGCGCGGGGTGCCGATCGTGTCGAGGACGACGAAGTCCTCCTCGCCGCCGACCGGGACGTCCGCGTGGACGATGTTGCCGAGCTTCAGCAGGAGGCCCTTGGTCTCCTCGTCGGCCTCGTTCTGCGCGGCCTCGGCGGACTTCACGTCGACCTTGAGCTGCTCGGCCTTCGTCAGGAGCTCGGCGCGCTCCTCGGGCGTGGCCTTGGGGATGAGCTTGCCGAGCGACTTCTGCTCGGAGCGCAGCTCGTCGAAGCGGAGGCCGGACGACCTGCGCCGCTCGTCGGCGGAGAGCAGGGCGTCGACGAGCGCGACGTCCTCTCCACGGGCGCGCTGGGAGGCGCGAACACGGTCGGGGTCCTCACGGAGCAGGCGAAGGTCAATCACCCCTCAAGGCTACCGTCGCGCGGTTCCGGCCCACGACTCACTATTCCATTGTGTACGTTATGCCCGGTTTGCCGGAATGTGAATTTCCGGAACCGGGCGCCCCGATTCAAGATCGGGACGGCCGGAAAGGTGCCGCCGCGCCCGCTCCCGCGCCCCGGTCAATAAAAGGGGCGTCATTCCCCGAAAGGGGGCAGAGCGCTCGCGCGCCCTTGACCCGAACCCCTTGCGGGGGGCGGGACTTGGGGCCGTTGTCCACCGCCGTTGTCCACAGGAACCAGCGCTTCCGGACGGTTATCCACAGGGTGTGCGAAAGATCTGTGGACGCCGGAAGGAGGTGTTCCGAAAGCCGCATGCGGCCCCAGGGATTCCCTTCCCAAACCACGCGCACACCCACTTTCGAGTGGAAATGGCTCGCTCTAAAGAGTTGATCAATAGAAAAGAGTGGACGAGGGGTGACGTGCGGGGCTGTGGACGGACTTGGGGTCTGTGGGCCGATTTGTCGACCATGTCGTGCTTGGTTGTCGACTTGTCCCCAGGTCGAGACGCGCGCCTGTGGATAACTTCTGTGGATAACGTAAATCTGCAGGTAGGACCGCAAGCGGCGGCGCACGAGGCCGTGGAAAGCCGGCGCGACCGGGGAGAAACGGCCGGCGTCGGCGCGGCCGGGGCCGACAGGGGGTGTGCGGGGTGTGGCCGGAAAGCGGCTAGGAGCGGCCGTCCTGGCAGCGCGTCAGCCAGTCCGACGCCGCCATGAACTCGGCGTCCGACGTGCCCGCCCGCGGCGGCCTGACGTCCTCCGTCGCCACACCGGCCCGCGGATACGACCCGAGGAAGCGCACCTGCGGGCAGATCCGCTTGAGCCCCATCAGGGCCTCGCCGACCCGGCGGTCCGTGATGTGCCCCTCGGCGTCGACGGAGAAGCAGTAGTTGCCGATGCCCTGGCCCGTGGGGCGCGATTCGATCCGCATCAGGTTGACGCCGCGCACGGCGAACTCCTGCAGCAGTTCGAGCAGGGCGCCGGGGTGGTCGTCGCCCAGCCAGATGACGACGGACGTCTTGTCGGACCCCGTCGGCGCCGCGGGCCGGGCCGGGCGGCCGACCAGGACGAACCGGGTCTCCGCGTTCGCCGCGTCGTGGATCTCGCTGACCAGCGGCTCCAGGCCGTACGTCGCCGCCGCGAACTCCCCCGCGAACGCCGCGTCGAAGCGGCCCTCCTGGACGAGCCGCGCGCCGTCCGCGTTCGAGGCGGCGGACTCCCACAGGGCGTCCGGCAGGTGCGCGGCCAGCCAGTTGCGGACCTGCGGCTGGGCCACCGGGTGGCCGGTCACCGTCTTGATGTCCTTGAGCTTCGTGCCCGGACGCACCAGCAGCGCGAAGGCGATCGGCAGCACGACCTCGCGGTAGATCATCAGCGGCTCGCCCTTGGCGAGCTCGTCGACGGTGGTGGTCACGCCGCCCTCGACCGAGTTCTCGATCGGCACCAGCGCCGCCGCCGCCTCACCGCTGCGCACCGCGTCCAGCGCGGCCGGCACGGAGACCATCGGGACGAGCTCCCGGGTCGCCGCCTCCGGCAGCGTGCGAAGGGCCGCCTCGGTGAAGGTGCCCTCGGGGCCCAGGTACGTATAGCGCGTCGCCGACATACCGTCACCCTAATGGGCCCGGCGTGGCGCGGCTCACGCGTCTCACGGAGCGGCACCCGTCGCTCGTACGCACGGACGAAGCGCGAAAAGAACGCGCGAAAAGAACGCGGGAGAAGGGGCGCGCTACGCCTCCAGCAGCCGCTGACCCACGTACTCGCCCTGCGCCGCCCCGCCCGGCACCGCGAAGAGGCCGCTCGCCTCGTGCCGGATGAACTCCGACAGGGCGTCGCCCCGGTCGAGCTTGCGTTGCACCGGCACGAAGCCGCGCATCGGGTCGGCCTGCCAGCACACGAAGAGCAGCCCCGCGTCCGGCTCGCCCTTGTCGTCGAAGCCGTCGTGGTACGAGAACGGGCGGCGCAGCATCGCGGCGCCGCCGTTCTGATCGGGCCGGGTGATGCGGGCGTGCGCGTTCAGCGCGATCACGACCTTGCCGTCCGGGCCCGTCGCGTCGAGCTTCGGCTCGGTCGTCTCCGTGCCGCCGGTCAGCGGCGAGCCGTCGGACTTGTGCCGCCCGATCACCGTCTCCTGGTCCTTGACCCCGAGCTTCTCCCAGTCGTCCAGGAGCATCCGGATACGGCGCACGACCACGTAGGAGCCGCCCGCCATCCAGCCGGGGTCGCCGTCGGCGGGCACGAAGATCCGCCGGTCGAAGTCCTTCTCGGACGGCTTGGGATTGTTCGTGCCGTCGACCTGGCCCATCAGGTTGCGGGTCGTCATCGGCCGCGCGGTGGCGCCCGGCGAGCGGTTGAAGCCGTTCATCTGCCAGCGCACCCGCGCCGTCCCCGCCGCGTCCCGCTGGATCGCGCGCAGCGCGTGGAAGGCGACGAGCGGGTCGTTCGCGCCGATCTGCACCCACAGGTCGCCGTTGCTGCGCGCCTTGTCGAGGTGGTCGGAGGAGAAGTCGGGCAGCGGGTCCAGGGCGGCCGGGCGCTCCTTCGCCAGGCCGGTGCGGGCGAAGAAGGAGGCACCGAAGCCGAAGGTGACGGAGAGCGAGGAGGGGCCCGCGTCCCGGGCCACCGCCGTGTCCCCGGCACCGGCGGGCTCGCCCGCCATCAGCCGCCCCGCCGTCGCCGACCAGCGGCGCAGCAGGGCCGCCGCCTCCTTGCGGCCCGCGCCGCCCGACAGGTCGAAGGCGATCAGGTGGCCGCGCGACTGCAGGGGCGTGGTGATGCCGGGCTGATGTTTCCCGTGAAACGTCACCTCGTCCGCGCCGAGGGACGTCAGCACGGACGACGAACCGGGCGCCGAGGTGCCGGACGAGGGTGCCGCGGCGTACCCGGCGGCGCCGCCCGCCGCCCCGAGCGCGAGGCCGGTCGCGCCCGCGGTGCCGAGCAGCCGCCGCCTGGAAATGCCGTTGTCCGCCATGGTGGTTCCGTTCAGCCGATCTGCACGTTCTTCTTCACGGTGATCTGGTCGATGTCGGAGGTCCGCACCGTCACCGCGACCTTCCAGTTGCCTGCCATCGGGATCTGCACGCCGCTCGCCGTCCAGTGTCCGGTGGCGATGTGGTCCGGGGCGACGGGCAGCGGGCCGACGTCCTTGGACTCCAGGGTGAAGGAGATCTTCACCTCGGGGACGTCGAAGGCGCTGCCGTTGGGGCGCTTCGCGTACACGTGCAGGGTGTTGCTGCCGCTGCGGCCTGGGTCGAGGTCCAGCTGCACGGTGCCCTTGCCGTCGGTGCCGCCCGTGTCGAAGGGGACCTTGAGCTGGAGCGGGCCCGAGCGCTGCGCGGCCGCCGCCGCGGTGGCACCCGCGGCCTCCTCCTCGGTGCGGCCGGGCTCGGTGGTCGTGAGGATCGTCGTCACGGCCAGCAGGACGACGGCGACGGCGGTCTCGGTGAGCACCGAGCGGCGCAGGCCGGAGCGGTGCGGGTCGGCGTCGCGCAGGCGCTTCTCGCGGGCGCTGTCGACGGCGGCCTGCTGGCGGGCGAGCTGGGCGGAGCGCCGGGTGTCGTCGCCGTCCGCGTCCGCCCCGTCGCCCGGGGCGTCGCCGGCGGGCACCGTGACGGAGGCCTTCCGCGGCTTGTGCACGGACTGCTTCGAGGACTCCTGCTGGGCGCCGCGCTGCTCGACGACGGTCGCCGTCGCCGACTCGGGCGCATGCCCCGCCGCCTCGGCGGTGATCCGCCCGGTCCACCGCCGCGAGAGGGAGGCGACGCCGACCAGGACGGCGACCAGGCCGATCTTGACGAGGAGCAGCTGCCCGTAGGTCGTCCCGGTCAGCGCCGACCAGGAGCCGACCTGGCGCCAGGCCTGGTAGGTGCCGGTCGCGGCCAGCACGACGACGCTGGTGAACGCCGCGGTGGAGAACCGCCGCACGGCCCTCGCCTCCACCGCGGAGGTGCGGAAGAGCGCGACGAGCAGCGACGCGAGCCCGCCGAGCCAGGTGGCGACGGCCAGCAGGTGCAGCACGTCGACGGGCATGGCGATGCCCGCCTGGATGCCGGTCGAGGCGTGTTCGGCCAACGCCCAGGTCGCCGCGATGCCGATGGCGACGACCGTGCCGCCGATGGCGAGCCCGAAGGTGAGGTCCTTGCGCTCCTGCTCCTGGTCCGGGCCCTCGCGCTTCACGTACGCGCCGAAGAGCACCGCGATGAACAGTGCGGCGGCGGCGAGCAGCAGCAGCCGGGAGACGAGCGCCGCGCCCGTCTTGGTGTTGAGCACGTCGCCGAGCTTCGCCATGTCGAAGGCGTCGGCGAGCTTCCCGGAGCCGGTGTAGGGGGCGCGCAGGAGCAGCAGCAGGAGCGTGGAGGCGGTGAGGGAGACCCAGCCCGCCGTCACGAGCCGCTGCACGGGCCGCACCCCGGCCCCGCGCGGCCAGCAGCCGAGCACGAAGGCCCCGCCGCCGACGAGCAGGATGAACCCGGCGTAGGAGAAGTAGCGCGCGATGTCGTAGAGCGTGCCGACCAGGCCGCCGCCGGCCTCCTGGTCGGGCAGCGCGACCTTGGTGTCGGAGGGCGCGCCGATGGAGAAGGTGAAGGCGCCCGCCACGGGGTGGCTGTCGGCGGAGACGACCTGGTAGGCGACGGTGAAGGTGCCGTCGGGCAGGCCGGGGCGCAGCTTCACGCCGTACGTGTTGGAGCCCAGGTCGGTCGTCTTCCTGGTGTCGGCCCGCTTGCCGGACGGGTCGAGCACCCGCACCGAGCCGTCCGACATGGCGACCTTCTCCGAGAAGGTGAGCTTCACCTGGTCGGGGGCCTGTTGGACCACCGCTCCCTGCTTCGGGTCGCTGGCGGTCAGCGCGGCGTGCGCGGACACGGGCGCGGCACCGGCGAGGAAGGCGCCGGTCGCGGCGAGGAGCACCAGCAGGAGCCGCCAGAGGTGGGGCACGGCTCCGGCGCGGGGTGCGGTCCTGGAGCGGGAAGCGATGGTCTGCATCAACGGTCCGTCCCTCAGTGCGACTTGTGCGACGTGTGCGAGGCGTTTGCGTCGTGCGAGGCGTTTGCGTCGTGCGAGGCGTTTGCGTCGTGCGAGGTCTTGGGGTCGCCGTGCTGCCCCGGGTCGTACGTGGCTTCCTTGACCGGGATCTCGACCGTGATCGGGTCCGACTTCCGGAAGTGCAGCGTCAGGGCGACCTTCTCGCCCTTCCTCGGCTTGTGCCCGAGCTTTTCGAGCATCACGTGGTTGCCGCCGCTGGCGAAGTCGAGGCGGCCGTTCGCGGGGACGTCGAAGGACTTCTCCTCCTTCATGGTGCCGCCCTTGGTGCTGTGCAGGGTGACGGATCCGGCGGCGTCGCTGGTGGCGGAGGTGAGCTGGTCGGCGCCGCCGGTGTTGGTCAGCGTGAAGAAGCCCGCCGCCATGTCGGCCATGGTGGGCTCGGGGACGTAGGCCCCGCTGACCTTGATGGCGGGCTTCTTGGCGGCGTCCCCGGAGCCGGAGTCGTCGTCGTTGCAGCCGGCGAGGGCGAGCGTCGCGGCGAGCGCTATGGCGCCGCCGGCGAGCGCGCGGTGCCGGGTGGTGCGGTGGTTCACGGGTTCTGTCCCTTGAGGAGCTTGGGGATGTCCTTGGTGTAGTCGCCGGCGGTGGCCTGCTCGCCGTACAGGACGTATCCCGAGTCGTTCTTCGGCGAGAAGGCGATGACCTGCGTGCCGTGCATCGAGACGATCTTGCCGTTCTTGTCCTTCTTGGACGGCTCGATGCTGATGCCGAGCTGGCGGGCGCCGGCCTGGATGGTCGCGAAGTCGCCGGTGAGGCCGGTGAAGTCGGCGTCCACGCCCTTGAGCCACTTGCCGAGCTCGGCGGGGGTGTCGCGGTCGGGGTCGGTGGTGACGAAGACGACCTTCAGCTTGTCCTGGTCGGCCTTGGGCAGCGCCTTCTTGGCGACCGCGATGTTGTTCATCGTCAGCGGGCAGACGTCGGGGCAGTGCGTGTAGCCGAAGTAGAGCAGCGTGGGCTGTCCCTTGGTCTTCTCGCGCAGGTCGTACTTCTTGCCGTGCGTGTCGGTCAGGACGAGGTTCGGCTTCTCGAACGGCTTGTCCAGGACCGTGGCGGCCTTGCCCGTGTCGGTCTCCGCGGAGACGTCGGCGACCGGCTTCCCGCCGTCGTCGTCACCGCCGCCGCAGGCCGTCAGGGTCAGGGCGGCCGTGGCCAGCAGGGCGGCGGCGGCGAGCTTCCTGCGAGTGCTCGCGGGGCTCTTGGGGCTCATGGGGCTTTTGGGGCTCATGGTGCGCATACGAAAATGTCCCAGATGTGAGGGGGCCGGGGTGCGCCGGGGCGGCGGTGTGCCGCGGCGGCGCACCCCGAGGGTGGCTCCGCCGGAGGGTCAGCCGGCGACGCGGCGACGGCCCGCGAGCACGCCGAAGGCGACGCCCGCGGCACCGACGACGATGCCCACGACGCCGAGCACGCGGGCGGTGGTGTCGCTGCTGTCGGAGGAGTCGGCGGAGGCGCTCTCCTCCTTGGCGTGCTTGTCGTCCGCCTTGGTGTCGGCGGCGGCGCCGTGCTCGTCGCCGCCGGCCGTCAGCGCGAGGGCGGGCGCCGGGTGCTCCGGCTCCTCCTGGCCCTTCTGCTGGGGCTCGATCCAGCGGACGACGTCCTTGTTGTCGTACGTCTGGACGGCCTTGAAGACGAGCTGGTCGGCGTCCTCGGGCAGCTGGCCGAGGGAGAGCGGGAACTTCTGGAAGCTGCCCGGCTGGATGCCCTTGCCGTCGGCGGTCCAGGTGACCTTGGAGACGGCCTCGTCGATCTTCTCGCCGTGCATGTCGATCGGCTTGTCGAGCTTGGACTTGGTGACCTTCACGTTCCAGCCGGGAACGGGCTCGGTCATCACCGAGGCCAGCGGGTGCTCGCTCGGGAAGGAGACCTCCAGCTTGGTCGTCGCGGCGTCGTCCATCTCGTTGGGCACCTTGAAGTTCACGGTCGCGTACCCGCCCTTGGCGGCCTGGCCCTCGGGGGAGACGCTGACGTGCGCGAACGCGGGCGCCGACAGGACGAACACGGCGGAGGCGGCGACGGTGCCGGCGGCGGCGATACGGGACATCTTCATGACAGGAACACTCCACTTTCGTCAGTGATGACGGGGGTGACCGGCCCGCGACGCAGGGGTCGCCAGGGCCGGGTGCGGGATACGGAGGGTGCGCGCGGCCGTTCGGGCCTGCGCGCGAGCGCGCCGGGGCGACCCCTCCGCACTGCGGTGTGGAGTGTGTCGCGTCAGGCGGCGAGTTCGACGTCGCGGGGACGCGCGGGCGGGCCGCGGCGGATCACCGCGTCCTCCAGCGTGACCGTGCGCGGCGTCGGCGGCGGGAGCAGCGCGGTGCGCGGGGCGGCGGGGCCGGTCGTCTCGGGCGCCCCGGGCAGACCGGCGCGCAGGGCCCGTACGAGGGTGAGCGCCGAGCGCAGCGCGCGCACGAGCGCCCCCTCGGCGACTCCGTGCGCTCCGTCGGCGAGCCGGACCAGGCGGACCAGGGCCAGGTCGCCCCGGCGCAGCAGCCAGCCGGCGCCGAGTGCCGCGAGGACGTGCGCGGCGAGCATGGGCAGCGACGGCATGAGCGACATGGCGCCCATCGAGCCCATCGGGCCGTGCCCGGCCGACATCGAGTCCAGGGCGGTGTCCGCCGCCGCGGCGGCGGAGCTGCCGTGCCCGTGCGGGGCGGAGTGGTCCATTCCGGTGCGGCCGGGGCCGCCGGGGCCGAGGCCCGCGGTGGTGAGGATCCGGTGCGCCTGCGCGGGCGAGATGGTCGCGGCGCCCGCCCCGCAGACCAGGCGTGCGGCCCGCTCCACCAGGGTGGCGTCCCCGCTCGGGGCGGCCGCCGCCCCGCCGTGCTGGCCGAGGCCGAACAGGGCGTGCAGGCCGAGCTGTCCGAGCGCGAGCAGCGCGACGATGCCGGGCAGCGAACGGGCCCGCCCGGCGAGCGGCAGCGCGACCGCGAGGACGAGGGCGAACCCCGCGCCCAGCGTCCACAGCGGGACGGAGACGCAGGAAGCGAGCACATGGCCCCCGGCGGACAGCGCGACACAGACCGCGGCGAAGGTCGCGGCCCTCAGCAGCCGGAGATCGGCTCCGTCGCGCGTCGTGCGCTGGTGGGGGGCAGTCATGGCCGGGACATCATCGCACTGCGCCCGTCCCCCGCACACGGCAGGTCCGGAAGGTCCTCTTCCAGCCGATCGGGGCCGCTCTGGCCCCCCTGGGGCGGTCCGTTCCGCCGGTCTCCTACACCGTCCGGCGGGGGGCGCGCGTCCGCCGTATGGGCGGCATCACGTCGTCCGGGCGCTTATCCGGGTGCGTGGGCGGCAATAGGTATCGGTATGTCGAGCCGCAGCCAGGAGGCTGGAGCATGAGCATCTGGTGGTCTCTCCATTTGCGGCGCGAGGCCGCGAGCGTGCCGCTCGCCCGCCGCCTGCTGATCGGCACGATGGAGACCGCGGGCGTGGACCCGGACGTCTCCTACGACCTGTCGGTCGCCCTCAGCGAAGCCTGCGCCAACGCCGTCGAGCACGGCGGCGCGAGCGCGCCCGGCGCCGCGTCCGGCGGGTACCGCGTCACGGCCTATCTGGACGGCGAGAAGTGCCGGATCGAGGTGACCGACTCCGGACCGGGCTTCCCCGGCACCCCGGACAGCTGTCCCGGGCCCCGGCCGCCCGCCGCGGAGACGGACGAGCACGGCCGGGGCCTGTATCTGATCGGCGAGCTCGCCGACCACGTCCACCTCGGCAACAAGCCGGACCGCGGCGGCGCGGTGATCAGCTTCGACAAGATCCTCAAGTGGCGCGAGGACGCACCCCTGATGGCGCCGCTGCTGACGGCGTGACGCCGCAACCGCCGGGCGGCCGAGGTCATTTCTCCCGCCCGGTCCCGTCGTGGTCCGGCCCGTCGGCCGGGGGCAGGCACCGGAGCAGTGCCTCGACCGCGGCACCGTACGCGTGCTCCGACGGCGTCGAGTAGCCGACGACCAGACCGTCCTCGGCCGGCATCGTGGCCCCCGGGTGCCGGAACCCGGCGAGGCCCTCCAGTGCGACGCCCTGCCAGGCCGCCGCCTTGACCGCGGACGCCTCCGTGCCCGGCGGCAGCCGCAGCACCGCGTGCAGGCCCGCCGCGATGCCGGTGACCGTGATGTGCGGGGCCCGCTCGGCGAGCGCGTCGACGAGCCGGTCGCGGCGCCGCCGGTAGCGCTGGCGCATCCGGCGTACGTGCCGGTCGTACTGCCCCGACGCGATGAGGTCGGCGAGCGTCAGCTGGTCGAGGACGCCCGCCCACGCCTCCCGCTCCCCCTTCGCCGCGAGCACGCCGTCCACCAGGTGCCCGGGCAGCACCATCCAGCCGATGCGCACGGCGGGGGACAGGCTCTTGCTGACCGAGCCGAGGTAGACGACCCGTTCGGGATCCAGGCCCTGCACGGCGCCGACCGGCTCCCGGTCGTAGCGGAACTCCCCGTCGTAGTCGTCCTCCAGGAGCAGGCCGCCGGTGGTGCGGGCCCACTCGACGGCCGCCGTGCGCCGGGTGGGGTGCAGCGGGCCGCCGGTGGGGAACTGGTGGGCGGGGGTGAGCAGCGCGCCGCGGACCCGCGGCCCGCCGGTCAACCCCGCCACCTGGGCGCCCTGTTCGTCCAGCGCCAGTGGCACGGTCCGCACGCCCGCGCCCGCCAGGATCCCGCGGTGGAAACCGAGCCCGTACGACTCCACGGCGAAGGGCCCGCGCAGCACACCGCCGCCCGCGCCGTGCGTGCCGCCGAAGAGCAGCCGCAGCGCGTGCGCGAATCCGGAGCAGACGACGATCCGCTCCGGGTCGGTCCGCACCCCGCGGACCCGTGCCAGATAGTCGGCGAGCGCCCGGCGCAGCTCGACGCGGCCGCGCGGGTCGCCGGGCCCGAACGCCTCGGCGGGCGCGGCAGCCAGCGCCCGCCGGGCGGCGGCGAGCCAGGCCGTGCGGGGGAAGGAGGTGGCGTCCGGCGTGCCCTGGCGCAGGTCGTGGGCGGGGGCCGCGGGCCGTGCCGGGGCGGGCTTCGGCCGCCGTCCGGCGTCGGCGGCGCGTCCCCCGGAGGAGATCCCGGTCGCGACCCGGGTCCCCGAGCCCTGCCGTGCGGTGAGCCAGCCCTCGGCGACCAGTTCGGCGTAGGCGTCGGCGACGGTGTTGCGGGCCAGGCCCAGGTCGGCGGCGAGCGAGCGGTAGGGCGGCAGGCGGGTGCCGGGGGCCAGCCGCCCCGCGCGCACCGCGTCCCGCAGCGCGCGGATCAGCACGGCCCGGCGACTGCCCGGACCCGACAGCTCCACGTGCAGGTCACTGCCGATGCGCTCCGCCAAATTGACCCATGATTCCGGCATGGGAATGCACCTTAACCGAGGTCTTTCCCGCCCGTAGATTCATGGCCATGACGCACCCCACGAACACCTCGCACCCCACCAACACCCCTCACCCCACCAACACCCCGCACCCCACCAACACCCCCCAGGCCACGCCCACCCCCCGCCTCAACTTCGCCGCGGCCGCCCCCAAGGCCTTCAAGGCGCTCATCGGCCTCGACTCCGCCGCCCGCGACGGCCTCGACCCCGCCCTGGTCGAGCTGATCCAGATCCGCGCCTCGCTGCTCAACGGCTGCGCCTACTGCCTGCACATGCACACCTCCGACGCCCGCAAGGCCGGCGAGGACGAGGCCCGGCTGCACATGATCGGGGTGTGGCGCGAGGCCAGGAACTTCTTCACGCCCAAGGAGCAGGCGGCGCTCGCCCTGACCGAGGCGGTCACCCTCGTCGCCCGGGGCGGCGTGCCCGACGACGTCTACGCCGAGGCGGCCCGCCACTTCGACACGTCGGAGCTGTCCCGCGTCCTCGCCCTGATCTTCGCCATCAACACCTGGAACCGCATCGCCCTGAGCACCGCCAAGGTCGCGGGCGAGGACGAGCGGGCGGCCCACTGAGCGGCAGCGGCCCGTTGAGCGGCGGTCCCGGCCCCCGGACACGCCGGAGGGCCGGCCCCCCGCGGGGAGCCGGCCCTCCGGCACGGGCGCGGTGCGGCTCAGCCCTTGAGCCCCGCCATCCACGCCTCGACGTCCTCGGACGTACGGGGCAGCGCGGCCGACAGGTTCTTGTTGCCGTCCGCCGTCACGAGGATGTCGTCCTCGATCCGCACGCCGATGCCGCGGTACTCCGCCGGCACCGTCAGGTCGTCCGCCTGGAAGTACAGGCCGGGCTCGACGGTCAGGCACATGCCGGGCTCCAGCGTGCCGTTCACGTACGCCTCGGTGCGCGCGGCGGCGCAGTCGTGGACGTCCATGCCGAGCATGTGGCCGGTGCCGTGCAGGGTCCAGCGGCGCTGCAGGCCGAGCTCCAGGACGCGCTCGACCGGGCCCTCGACGAGGCCCCACTCGACGAGCTTCTCGGCGAGCACGCGCTGCGCGGCGTCGTGGAAGTCGCGGAACTTGGCGCCCGGCTTCACCGCCGCGATGCCGGCCTCCTGGGCCTCGTACACCGCGTCGTAGATCTTCTTCTGCAGCTCGCTGAAGCGGCCGTTGATCGGCAGCGTGCGGGTGATGTCCGCGGTGTAGTACGAGTGCGTCTCCACACCGGCGTCGAGCAGCAGCAGCTCGCCGGAGCGGACCGCGCCGTCGTTGCGCACCCAGTGCAGGGTGGTGGCGTGCGGGCCTGCGGCGCAGATCGAGCCGTAGCCGATGTCGTTGCCCTCGACGCGGGCGCGCAGGAAGAACGTGCCCTCGATGTAGCGCTCGCTGGTGGCCTCGGCCTTGTCGAGGACCTTCACGACGTCCTCGAAGCCGCGGGCGGTCGAGTCGCACGCCTTCTGCAGCTCGCCGATCTCGAACTCGTCCTTGACCAGGCGGGCCTCGGAGAGGAAGACGCGCAGCTCCTCGTCGCGCTCGGCGGTGACCTTGTCGGTCAGGGCCGCCTCGATCCCGGCGTCGTACCCGCGCACGACGCGCACCGGACCGGTCCCCTCGCGCAGCGCGCCGGCGAGCTCGCGCACGTCGGACGCGGGGATCCCGTGCAGCTTCTCGGCCTCGGCGAGGGAGTGCCTGCGGCCGACCCAGAGCTCGCCCTGGCCGTCCAGCCAGAACTCGCCGTTCTCCCGGTTCGAGCGGGGCAGCAGGTAGATCGTGGCGTCGTGGCCGCCGCTCTTCGGCTCCAGGACGAGGACGCCGTCCTCGGTCTGGTTGCCGGTGAGGTAGGCGTACTCGACGGAGGCCCGGAAGGCGTACTCGGTGTCGTTCGACCGCGTCTTCAGCTGGCCCGCGGGGATCACCAGGCGCTCGCCCGGGAAGCGCGCGGAGAGCGCGGCGCGGCGGGCGGCGGTGTTCTCGGCCTGCGCGATCGGCTGCAGGTCGTGCAGCTCGGTGTCGGCCCAGCCGGACTTCATGCTCTCGGCAAGCTCGTCGGAAACGCCCGGGTACAGGCCGTTCTTGCGCTGCTTGATCGGCTCTTCTTCGGTCTCTTCCGGGGTTGCCGGGTTGAGAGCGTCCGACACGATCTGCCTCCTATGTACGACACTGGGCCGCTCTCCATCGTACGGGCGTACGGAAGGGGTCCCAGGGCCGGAAGGCCACTTACACACCGTGCCCGGCACCTCACTGACCGGGCCGGTCGCGGCCCGGTCCCGCTCACTCGAAGCGGGCCGCCAGGAGCACCACGTCCTCGTCGCTGTCGACCGCGTCGAGACCGTCCGGCAGGACGGTGTGCAGCACGTGGTCGGCGATGGCGCCGGGGTCGTCCCGGATGCTCCGGGGCACGCCCGCGGCCGCCGCGTGCAGCCGCGCGAAGGCGCGGTCCATCGCGTCCCCGGTGCGGTGCAGCAGTCCGTCGGTGTAGAGCAGCACCGTTTCTCCCGGCTCCGGGCTGATCTCCACGCTCGGCGCCTCCCAGCAGGCGAGCATGCCGAGCGGCGCGGACAGCGAGGTCTCCACGAACTCGGTGCGCCGCTCGCCGACGATCAGCGGCGGGCTGTGCCCGGCCCCGGCGAGCACGACCTTGCGCAGCGCGGGCTCGCAGTACGCGAAGAGGGCGGTCGCCGAGCGCGCGGGCTCGGTCAGCCGCAGCAGCAGCTCCAGGTCGGACAGGACGGCGACGGGGTCCTCGCCCTCCATCACCGCGTACGCCCGCAGGGAGGCGCGCAGCCGCCCCATCGCCGCGACGGCGCTGGGCCCCGAGCCGGTCACCGAGCCGACGGCGAGCCCGAGCGCGGCGTCCGGCAGCGGCAGCGCGTCGTGCCAGTCGCCGCCGCCGCGCGGTCCGGTGCGGTGCCGGGCGGCGAGCTGCACCCCGGCGACCCGGGGCAGCCGCGAGGGCATGAGCTCCTCGCGCAGGGTGGCGTCGGCGGTGCGGACCCGGTCGAGCTCGATGAGCCGCGCCACGTGTTCGGCGGCCTGGCGGGTGTAGAGGCCGACGAGGTGGCGGCGGCGCTCGTCGGGCCCGGCGGGCTCGTCGTAGAGCCAGACCGCGGCGCCGATCCGGCCCGCCGTCCCGGTGCCCAGCGCCACGGCGTAGCTCGCGGCGTACCCCAGGCGGACGGCGACCTCGCGGTGGCGGGGGTCGAGGCCGTCCTCGGCGAGCAGGTCGGGCTGCGCGATGTCCTCGGGCTCCTCGGGAACTGCACCCGTCTGGCCCTGGGCCGCGTCCAGGATCCTGCCGTACGCGGTGGCGCCGCGCGGCACGGTCTCCAGGTGCCCGAGGTCGGCGCGGCCGAGGCCGAGGCCGACGGTGGTGTCGGGTCCGAGCCCGTCGGCGGGCTCGACGACGGCGAGGCCGCGGCGGGCGCCCACCAGGTGCGCGCCGGCGCGCAGGAGCTCGCGCAGGGCCTCGTCGAGGGTGGCCGTGCGGGCGATCCGCTCGGTCAGCTCGTGCAGCGTGGTGAGGTCGGAGACCCAGCCCGCGAGGCGGTCCTGGAGCACGGCGGCGGGCGGTCCCGGCAGGGCGGTGCCCTCCGTGGGTGCCGCCGCGGGCGCGACCTGCGCGGCGGGCGCGACAGTGTGTGCCGGTGGCGGAACCGTGGAGTCGATTCCGGCCACTTTCGGAAGGTGCGGGGCGTTCATGGCTGACGGCTTTCCGGCCGGTGCGTAATGCTCGATAGCATCGCAAACCCCCATGTCATTCTGCGCCGCTAGCAATGTCTCCAGATGTACACGCACTGGTGAGGGGATGTCCAGCATTGTCCTGCCGGGATTCCTGGTGTCCGAGGGAATTCCGGGAGCATAAAAAGATCTTGGAAAGTTGGCTGAAAACAGCGCCGGGTTAGGGCATATTGGGGTCGACTGACGTTGTTCGGTAGAGCGTTGCAGTGGTCGCGCTGGGTACGTACTCAGTGATGGCCAGGGGCAGTTGGGGCCCGTCCGGGAACCTGGCGAAGGACCCGGGCGTCCTAACTCACGACGACCGTGCCCCATCCTCCCGTGGCGGAGGCGGCAAGCAATATCGCGGGACGGCAAACGCCAGGCGCCGCCACCCCACGCCACGTCAACGCTCGGTTCAGAGTGGTTCCCCATGCCACAGGCTGGGGTCAGATGTGCCAGCTCGTACGTACAGCGAAGTGATCCACACATGGTGTGATGTGGCCCGCAGTCTCCCCGGCTAACGCCGGCGTGCAACGGAAAGGAACGAGCGCTCATGCGCGAGATCCTCGGAAGGCGACGCAGGCTCCTGTCCTGGCGAATCGGAAGGAAGCCCGGCCGGAGCGCCGGACAGCTCGGCGCGGCCCTGACCTTCGCGACCGCATGGCGGTGGCCCGTCCTGCCGGGAGTCGGCCTCGACCGACGCGACGGCAGCCGGTGCGCCTGCCCCGACCCAGGCTGCGTGGTGCCCGGCGCGCATCCTCTCGACCCCGGACTCCTCGCGGCCACCACCGACGAGCGGATGATCCGCTGGTGGTGGACCAACCGACCCGGCGCCCCCGTCGTGCTCGCCACCGGAGGCGGCGCGCCGTGCTCCGTCAGCCTCCCCGCGGACGCGGGCGTGCGTGCCCTGGCCGCGCTCGACGAGGCGGGCATCAGGCTCGGCCCGGTGGTCGCCACCGAGGCCCGGCTGCACGTCCTCGTCGCGCCCTACTCCATGGCCCAGTTGGGCGAGCTCCTCTATGCCAAGGACTACGTCCCCGGCTCCCTGCGCTTCCACGGCGAGGGCGGCTATCTCGCCCTGCCCCCCTCCGAGACGGGACAGGGGCCGGTCCGCTGGGAGCGCGCGCCGCTGCCCGGCTCCGCCGCGCCCTGGGTGCCGGACGTCGAGGCGGTCGTGGACGCCGTCGTCGACGCCCTCACTCGTACGGGTGTGAGCGCGCCCGAGATGTAGGGGAATTGGGCGCGCGGCGAGCCGGCCGCGCGCCCGCTGTCGTTATCTTCGGGTCATGCAACCCCGCCTGATCCTGCTCCTGGGCGTCGTGGCCGTCACGGCTCTCCTGCCGCTCGCCGGCGCGTCCGCGGGGCCGGTGGGCGACGGTGACGCGAAGTCGCCCCTCCCCGCCCCCTCGCAGGACCGCATCGACGCCCCCGCGCCGCCGGAGCGGCCCGCGGCGGACCGCGCCGACGCCTCGCCGCCCACCGGCCCCGGCGCGACGACGGCCACCCGGTGCGGCCCCGAACTCTCCACGCCCGAGGGCATCGAGGCGCAGACCTGTGTCCTGACGCTCGGCCGCGACACCTGGGCGCGTACCTATTACCGCAACGCCACCGGCGAGCGGCTGACCGCCGTCCTCACCCTGATGGGCCCCGGCGCACGCACCGTGCAGATGCACTGCGCGGTGGCCGCGGGCGACGAACCGGCAGCGTGCGAGACCCCGCGCGAGCGCTCGGCGGGCGACGCGGCGGCGTACTCGGCGGTGGCGGAGTACGCGGCGGACGAGGCGGGCGGACTGCTGCTGCGCTCCGGGAGCAACTCGGCATCCCCGCAGGACAGTTGAGTCCTGAACCGGTCTCCGGGCATGAAAGGGCCCGGTTGCTGGCGACGGGGGATGCACCAGCAACCGGGCTACCTGAACGGTAACAAGAGATCGGCTCCTGGCAAATTCGATCTCAGTTATCCGGACAGGGATTTACCTGTGAGTACCGGGAGTTGTGACAGGAGTCACCCATTCCGCTCACTGCCGCGCCGACTGACTGGCGCGTCAGTGATGCGACCCGGCACGGCACGCGAGGAGCGCCGTGCCCCGCCCGCACCGTGCGCGGCGGCACGGGTCAGCTGAGCGTCACCTGACGGTTGGTGAGGCCGCCGCGCGCCCGGCGCTCGTCGGCGGTCAGCGGCGTGTCCGCGGCGAGCGCCGCCGCCAGCCGCTCGGCGAACTCGGCGGCCGGCTTCTCGACGTCCGCCGCCGTGACGCCGGTCGGCAGGTCCCACACCGGCACGGTCAGACCGTGGGCACGGAACGAACCGACCAGACGGGTGCCCTCGCCGAGGCTCGACGTGCCGGCCGCGTGCAGCCGCGCCAGCGCGTCGAGGAGCCGCTCCTCGGGGTGCGGCATGACCCAGCGCAGGTGGTTCTTCTCCGGCGTCTCGCACCAGTACGCGGCGTCCACGCCGGTCAGCTTGGCGGTCGGGATGGCGGCGTCGTTCGCCCGCTCCAGGGAGGCGGTGACCTCCGGCGTGGCGTTCTCCGCGTCCGGCACCCAGAACTCGAAACCGGCGTGCACGACCGGCTCGAAGGAGCCCTCCGGGTCGAGCAGGTCCTGCAGCCGCGGGCCGTCGGCCGGGGCGCGGCGGCCCTTGACCGGCGTGCCCGGCTCCGCCTCCAGGGCGCGCTGCAGGGTGTCGGCCAGGTCGCGGCTGATGTCGCCGGACGCGGTGTCGTTCTGCAGGCCGAGCAGGACCGAGCCGTCGTCGCGGCGCAGCGCGGGCCACGCCATCGGCAGCACGGTGGCCAGGGAGACCGAGGGGATGCCCTCGGGCAGCCCGCCCTTGAGGGGCAGCTCGACCGTGGCGGCGGGCACCAGCTCGCGCAGCGCGATCCAGTCGCACTCGCCGGGCAGGCCCTCGAAGGGGCGCTGCACCAGCTCGGTCACCGCGTGCGCGGCGGCCCGGCCGTGACACGCCTTGTAGCGGCGGCCCGAACCGCAGGGGCAGGGTTCGCGGGCGCCGACGACGGGGACCTCCCCGTCCTTGAGCTGCGGCTGCTTGCCCTGGGGCTGGGGGCGCTTCTTGGCCATCTTGGGTGTCTCCCGGCTACGGCTCTCTTGCGTACGGGCGCGAGCCTAGCCGCTGGCACGGCGGCCGACGGGACGTACTCCCGGGCGGCCGGGCGCACCCGGTCCGTCGGCGGCGGGCCGCGCGGCGCGGTCAGTCCAGGTCGTCGAAGGGGTCCGCGAAGGCGAGGTCGGGTATCGCGGCGGCCGACGGCGCGGCGACGCGCGTAGCGAAATCCTCCTGCGCGTGCCCCGCCTGGACGACGACCCACACGGTGACCTCGCCGTGCACGTCGTCACGGATGCCCCAGGTGTCGGCGAGCGCCGAGATGATGTTGAGCCCGCGGCCGCCGTGGGCCGTGACCGACGGCGTGGCGGGGACCGGGCGGGTCGGGCCGCCGCCGTCCGTCACCTCGACCGTCAGGCGGCCCGTCTTGTCGACGTGCCACGCCGCTCGTACGTCTCCGTCGCCGACCATCCCGCGGCCCAGCGGCCTGCCGTGCCGGCAGGCGTTGCTGAGCAATTCGGACAGGATCAGTACGGCATCGTCGACGACCGACTCCGAGACTCCGCTCATGCGCAACTGATCACGCATCCGGTGTCTTGCTTCCCCCACGCCCGCAGGGCCATGGGGTACGGCCATGCTCGACGACGTGGGCACCTCCCGTGCCACCACCAACGCCACCCCCGAGACCTCCTTCGCCCCACGCCACGGTGTGGATGCCCCAATGGACTGGACCGGAAACCGGCCAATCCATGCCCGGTGACGCACTCGTAACGATCGAATACGGACCGAACGCGCCGGTGCACACCCTGTAACGGAAGTTAACGGAGTCCCAGGCGGTCCAGTTGGGACAGAACTTGTTTGGGGCGGTTGGTGATGATCGCGTCGACCCCCAGTTCCGCACAGAGTTCGACGTCCTCGGGCTCGTTCACCGTCCACACGTGCACCTGGTGTCCCGCGCGTTTCAGCTTCGCCACGTAGGAGGGGTGGTTGCGCACGATCCGCAGGGCGGGACCTGCGATACGCACGCCCTCCGGCAGGCGCCCGTCGCGGTGGCGCGGCGAGACGAACTGCATCAGATAGACGGTCGGCAGCGCCGGGGAGGCGGCCCGCACGCGGTGCAGCGAGCGCGCCGAGAAGCTCATGACCCGGACCGGCGAGGGGCCCTCCTCGGGGGGCGTGTCGAGTCCGAAGCGCTTGAGGAGCAGCAGCAGCCGCTCCTCCACCTGGCCCGCCCACCGGGTGGGGTGTTTGGTCTCGATGGCGAGCCGCACCCGGCGCCCCGATGCATTACTTTCGGCCACCAGCTCCAGGAGCCGCTCCAGGGTCAGGACGGAGGTGTCCTCACCCGCGGAGCCCTCCCAGTCCGGCCCCTCGTCGGCCTCGCCGTGGTCCTTCTTCCAGGAACCGAAGTCCAGCGCGGCGAGATCGGCGAGTTCGAGCGCGGAGACGGCACCGCGGCCGTTCGACGTACGGTTCACCCGGCGGTCGTGCACACACACGAGATGGCCGTCGGCGGTGAGGCGTACGTCGCACTCCAGGGCGTCGGCCCCGTCCTCGACGGCTCTCTTGTACGCGGCCAGCGTGTGCTCGGGAGCGTCCTCGGAGGCTCCGCGGTGGGCGACGACCTGGATCTGGTGCTGTCGTGCGAGGGTCACCGCGTCATCGTGCCATCACGGGGTACCCGACGGCTCGCCGGACGGGTCCTCCCGGGCGCCGGACACACAGGATCGGCTTATGGTGCCCTGACAGCCCATGGGAAAAGCTGACTGCAGACAGATGCACCGTGGGCACAGCCAGGCCGTGACCGAGAACGCCCGCGGCGGGAGCCGCGACGACCGCCGCACCGACGGCGGCGACAGCCGTCCCGACGGCGGCGACAGCCGCACAACGACAGCCGCACAACGACAGCATGGACCGAGGAGAAGAGCTGTGAGCACCGAGAACGAGGGCAACGAGGTACCCCAGGCCCCGTCCGCGCCTCCCGCGCCGGTGGACGCTCCCGCTGTTCCCGCCGACTCCGCTGCCGCAGGTACGTCCGGTGCGCCCGACGCACCCGGTGCGCCCGGTGCGCCCGGTACGTCCGGTGCGCCCGGTCACACCGGACCGGCCGCCGCGCCGGCCGGGCAGCCGGGGCATGAACCGGGGTACGGAGGGGCGCACCCCGCGCCCGGTCACGCCCCTGCCCCCGCCCACGCTCCCGAGCACGCCCCCGCCGGAGCCCCGCAGGCCGCGTCCGGCGCCGGGAACTGGCCGCCCCCGCCGCCGCCCGCCGTGCCGTCGTACGCCACGGACGGCGGCGGATCCGGCTGGGGTGCCTCGTACCACCCGCAGGAGCCGAAGCCCGGCAAGCGGCGCGGCGGTCTGGTCGCCGCGGTGATCGCGGCCGCGCTGATCGCGGGCGGCGTCGGCGGCGGCATCGGCTACTGGGCCGCGGAGCGCGGCGACAGCGACACCAGCTCGACCACGGTCTCCGCCCCCGACACCCCCGCCGACCTCAAGCGCGAGCCCGGCTCGGTGGCCGGCATCGCGAACAAGGCGCTGCCCAGCGTCGTCACCATCGAGGCGCAGAGCGGCGGCGGCGAGGGCGGCACGGGCACCGGCTTCGTCTACGACACCCAGGGCCACATCCTCACCAACAACCACGTGGTGGCGTCGGCGGCCGAGGGCGGCAAGCTCCAGGTGACGTTCTCCAACGGCAAGAAGTTCGCCGCCGAGGTCATCGGCCGCGCCGAGGGCTACGACGTGGCGGTCATCAAGCTGAAGAACGCGCCCGACGGCCTGCAGCCGCTGCGCCTGGGCAACTCCGACCGGGTGGCCGTCGGCGACTCGACCATCGCGATCGGCGCCCCCTTCGGCCTGTCCAACACCGTCACCACCGGCATCATCAGCGCCAAGAACCGCCCGGTGACCTCCAGCGACGGCGGCCAGAGCGGCAAGAGCTCGTACATGAGCGCCCTGCAGACCGACGCGTCGATCAACCCCGGCAACTCCGGCGGCCCGCTGCTCGACGCGCGCGGCGCGGTCATCGGCATCAACTCCGCGATCAAGCCCGCGGACAGCGGCGGCCTCGGCGGCTCGGGCCAGTCCGGCTCCATCGGCCTGGGCTTCGCGATCCCGGTCAACCAGGCCAAGCAGGTCGCCCAGCAGCTGATCAAGACCGGCCAGCCGGTCTACCCCGTCATCGGCGCCTCGGTCTCCCTCCAGCAGGAAGGGGCGAACGGCGCGACGATCTCCCAGGAGGGCGCGGGCGGTTCGGCCGCGGTCACCCGCAACGGCCCGGCGGACAAGGCGGGCCTCAAGCCCGGTGACGTCATCACGAAGCTGGACGACACGGTGATCGACAGCGGCCCGACCCTGATCGGCCAGATCTGGACCCACAAGCCCGGCGACACGGTCAAGATCACGTACGAGCGCGGCGGCAAGGAGCACACGGTCGACGTGACCCTGGGCCAGCGCAAGGGCGACAGCTGACCCGCTAGTCTTGTCCCCGCGCCGCCCGGATCCGCTTCCGGTGGGCGGCGCGGGGTGGGTTGCCCGAGCGGCCTAAGGGAACGGTCTTGAAAACCGTCGTGGTGCAAGCCACCGTGGGTTCAAATCCCACACCCACCGCTTGCCGGCCGGCACACACAGGACCGGCCAGAAGGGGTGCTCCTCGTCGAGGGGCACCCCTTCTCGCGTCCCGGACCGTGTGCCGGGGCCACCCGAACTCGCCCGCGTGCAGGGGGTCCTGATGTGTCGTCATTGCTGTTGTAATGGCTTTCGTGATGGCCGCGGTGAATCGGGGAAGGCCCTTGATGATCTTCGATTGGCCGTGTGTGACGTTGGCCATAATTCACTCCGGTGCGGCGGAAATCCCGGTGGAACCCTTGGGGTGAATTAGCCGTCGCGCAAACATTTGTGCGTCCGGATTGTGGTGTCATCGGGGTATCCCGCGTGAATGTTTTGCCGGTTTTGCGGCTACTTCCCGTTTGCTCTGCGGAGCATTTATCCAGCCTTGACACGGAGTTGGCGGAAACGCATGATCTCCCGGCGCCAGGAATCTGGCACTTACACGTGAAACGGGAGATGGAAAATGCGTAAGGCTTGCGTGGCGGTCCTGACCGGGCTGTTCAGCATCACGCTCTTTGTCGCGGCGCCGGGCAACGCGACCGAGGCCGAGGCCCTGACGTTCGACCCCAACGCATGCCTCGATCTCTCGCAGGTCGAGGTGTGCAAGAACCACTACATCTACAAGAACGTCCCGGTGCAGGGTCCCGTCGTGCCGGGCAAGTGCCGTGGCTGGGTTCAGGTCAAGACCAAGAAGAAGTGCTGACGCGCCGCATCTTCGACGGCCCGTACGACGCGTAGGGGCAAGCGGTCGGATGGGGTGAGAAGTGGCAGGCCGTCGAAAGGCGGCCTGCTTTTTCTTTGTTCTTCGTCATATTCGAGGGCTTTGCCCTGCTTCCCTTACGCGTACCCGGTGAGGCGGGCCGCCGAGGCGATCGTCGAGCGGGCCTCGCGTTCCGTGAGGCCGACGCGGACGGCGGCATCGGTGAGCCGGGGCCCGAGGAGCTCGCCCAGGCCGTTCTCGTAGGCGCGGCAGGCGGCCCAGAAGAGGCGGGTGTTGCGCTGCCCCTCGTGCGCCGCGAGGACGAACTGCACCAGGCCCTCGCCGCGTTGCGCATCGGCGTCCCGGTCCCCGCCGGGCGGCGGGCTGCCGTGGGGGCGGGCCGCGGTCGGGTGCTGCTCGCGCGGCGTGGGCGCGAGCAGCCGGAGCAGGGCGGGCGGGCAGGGCGCGGGCGGCAGTCCGGACGTGCCGGCGACCGTTCCGTAGACGCCGTGTTCGGTGCGGGAGCCGGGGCCGACGAGGTAGCCGCCCGCGCCCCGGATGTCGATGCCGGGGGCGAGCCGGCCCGCCGAATTGGGGACCACGGCGTCGGCGGGCCCGGCGAGCCAGATGTGCCGGCCGCCGCTCGGCGTGGTCACCACGACGGTGTCCGGGATCGTGAAGAGGTGGCGCAGGGCCAGGGCGCGCAGGGCCGCCGAGGCGTCCGCGCCGGACTTGGTGTCCAGGTCGACGCCGATCAGATGGTGCGGCGGCAGCCCGCAGGCGATGCCGTAGCCGGTGGCCCAGTGCGCCGCGGCGAAGAGGGCGCGGATGCGCCGCGGGTCGGTCGACGCGTCGTACACGCCGTGTCCGAGGCGGCCGCACTCGCCGTGGCAGGGGGTGGGCCGGGGGTCGTCGTGGTGGGGGGAGCGCAGGGCGGGGAGCTTGCTGCGGGACAGCGGGATCACCGCGAGGCCGCGTTCGGCGGCCGACAGGGCGTGCGCGAGCGCGAGGGTGGTGGCATGGCGGTCGGTGGTGGCCATGCCTTCAGTTTCGTACGTACGTTCGAAGAAGGGAAGAGGGGGCGAGTGGGGGCGCGCCCGGGTGGTGCGTCCGGAGAGGGGCGGCTTCCGTTTGCTCGGGCCATTTCGGCGGGGTCCGGCGGAACGCTTCGCCTCTTGCGGCGGCTGGGCTGAGCTGCGACGCGGCGGAAGCCGGGCGGGCCGGAAAGAGGCCGAACAGGGCTTTGGGGGCGCGAAACGTGTTTATCGACATGTCCTCACGCTTGCGGGGGAATCGGGGCTTCCGGGGTGGTTCGCCGGGGATTCGGTGGGCAACTCTGGTTCCGCGACGTCGTGCAGCACACCAAGGCGGTCGGCCAACTGCCTTGGGAAAAGCCGTACTTCTGGTACCTCCGGCCTCCCGTCGGTGCGTACCTCCTGCTCTGGAGGAATTGACATGGCAAGCATCCGTACCGCCCGCATCATCGCCGCCGCCGCTGCCCTGCCGCTGGCTGCCGCGCTCTTCACGGGCGTCGCGACGGCCGACAACGGTGCCTTCGCGGACAACGGATCGAACGCGGGTGTGGCGACCGTGAACGGCAGTGGCGTCGGCCACGACAACCACGGCAACTCGTCCACGACCCAGCAGCAGGCCGTCGGCAACGGCGCCTCCAACCAGAGCAACACCGCCCAGGTGAACGGCTCCGCGTGGACGGCGATCCACCAGTCGAACGAGAACATCGCGGTCAACTTCACCGAGCTCTGGTGAACCGACAGCCCCCGGAGCCGCTCGGGACGGCTCCGCGGGGATCGGGCTGTGGGGTGTGACGTCCTGTGCGGCGGTGCTTCGGCACCGCCGCACAGGCGTGTGCGGCGCGCACCCCTCCGCGGCCTCCGCGGCCTCCGCGGCGTCCACGACGTCCTCGGCGTCCTCGACGTCCACGACGGAGGCACGAGGTGCGGGGTGATCTCTTGACACCGGCAAGGGATCTGACGGACAGTCAGAAACCCTTGTCGGTACGAGACGGAGAGGCCGCCCCCGTGCACCTCGCCCCCACCGAACGCCAGCTCCGCCTGCGTGCCGAACTGCGCGCGTACTTCCGGGACGTGATGCCCGACGGCCCGCCCGACAGCGGTGACGCGCCGGGACAGCGCCGGCTGCTGCGGCGCATCGGCGCCGACGGCATGCTCGGGCTCGGCTGGCCCGTCGAGTACGGCGGCCAGGGGCGCGGCGCCGACGAGCAGTTCGTCTTCTTCGACGAGGCCTACCGCGCGGGCGCCCCCGTGTCGATGGTCACCCTCAACACCGTCGGGCCGACCCTCATGAAGCACGGCAGCGAGGAGCAGAAGGCCGCCTTCCTGCCACGCATCCTCAGCGGCGACCTCGTCTTCGCGATCGGCTACAGCGAGCCCTCCGCGGGCACCGACCTGGCCTCGCTGCGGACCAGGGCCGTGCGCGACGGGGACGGCTGGCGGGTCGACGGCCAGAAGATCTTCACCTCGAACGCGCAGAACGCCGACTGGATCTGGCTGGCCTGCCGCACCGACCCCGACGCCCCCAAGCACCGGGGGATCTCGATCCTCCTCGTGCCGACCGACGCGCCGGGCTTCTCCTGGACGCCGATCGAGACGGTGGGCGGCCTGACGACGACGGCGACCTACTACGACGGGATCCGGGTGCCGGCCGCCCACCTGGTCGGCGAGGAGAACGGCGGCTGGGGCCTGATCACCGACCAGCTCAACCACGAGCGGGTCGCGCTCGCCGCGATCGGCATGCAGGCCGAGGACTGCTACGCGGCGGCCCTCGCCCGGGCACGTACCCCCGATCCGGTGACGGGCGAGCGTCGGGTTGACGCCCCGTGGGTCCGGTCGAAGCTGGCCGAGGTGCATGCCCGGCTGGCGGCGACGCGCCTGCTCAACTGGCGTTTGGTGGGGGATGTGGCGACCGGCCGGCTGGCCCCGGGCGACGCGAGCGGGGTGAAGTTCGCGGGAACCGAGTCGGCGGTCGAGGTGTACCGAATGTGTCAGGAGATCACGGGCGAGGCCGGGCTCGTGCGGGCCGGTTCGCCGGGCGTTCTCGGGGACGGCGAGCTGGAGCGGATGAACAGGGCCGCGCAGATCAACACATTCGGGGGCGGGGTGAGCGAGGTGCAGCGCGAGATCGTCGCGACGATGCGGCTCGGCATGCGGAGGGGACGACGGTGAAGGACATCGCGGACAAGGACCGGGCCCGGGCGGGCGGCGCGGACAAGGGGACCGCGGCCACGGGCGCCGCGGACAAGGACATCCCGTACAAGGGCATCCCGTACAAGGACATCCCGTACGAGGAGTTGCGGGCGTTCGAGGGCAGGACCGCCGAGGAGACCGGGCACGGCAAGGACCCGGTGAACCTGCCGATGATCAGGCACTGGTGCGAGGCGATGGGCGACACCAACCCCGCGTACGCGGGCGCGGACGCGGTGGCGCCGCCGACGATGCTCCAGGCGTGGACGATGGGCGGCCTGTCGGCGAACGGCGGGCGTTTCGTCGCCCACGACGAGCTGTTCGCCCTGCTCGACGGCGCGGGCTACACCTCGGTGGTCGCGACCGACTGCGAGCAGGAGTATCTGCGGCCGCTGCGCCCCGGCGACGAGATCAGCTTCGACGCGCGCATCGAGTCCGTGTCGGAGCGCAAGACGACCAAGCTCGGCACGGGCCACTTCATCACGACCCGGATGGACGTCCACGCGGGCGGCGAGCTCGCGGGCACGCACCTCTTCCGGATCCTCAAGTACGCCCCGGCGCGGCAGAAACCGCAGGGCAAGCGGCCCCGCCCCGTCGTCAACCGGGACAACGCCGGATTCTGGGCGGGCGTGGCCGAGCACCGCCTCCTGATCCAGCGCTGCGGCGGCTGCGGCACGCTCCGCTTCCCCTGGCTGCCGGGCTGCAACGCCTGCGGCTCCCTCGTGTGGGACACGGTCGAGTCGAGCGGCGAGGGCACGGTCTACTCGTACGTGGTGATGCACCACCCGCCCTTCCCCGCCTTCGACCCGCCGTACGCGGTGGGTCTGATCGAGCTGGCGGAGGGCGTGCGGATCATCAGCAACGTCACCGGGGTGCCGTACGACAAGGTGCGGATCGGCATGCCGGTGCGCCTGGAGTTCCGGCGCGTGGACGCGGAGTTGGAGATCCCGGTGTTCCGGGCCGTGGCGGACGGCGCGGGGGGTGGGGTCTGACATGGACTTCACGCCGACGGAGGAGCAGGCCGCCGCCCGCGAGCTGGCCGCGGAGATCTTCGCCGACCTCGCCGTGCCGGAGCGGCTCGCGGCGGCGGGGACCGGTTCGGACGCGGAGCTGTGGAAGGAGCTGTGCGCGGCGGGGCTGCCGGGCGCGGTCGAGGACATCGGGCTGCTCGGCCTGGTGCTGCTGCTGGAGGAGCAGGGGCGCAGGACGGCCCAGGTGCCGTTCGCGGCGAGCTGTGTCTACGGCGTGCTCGCGCTGGCGGCGCACGGCTCGGCGGACCAGCGCGACCGGCTGTTGCCCGGCGTGCGGCAGGGGACGGCCGTCGTGACGGGCGCGCTGCGGGACACCGGCGGGGTGCGGTCCCGCGCCGACGGACTGCTCAGCGGCACGGTGGGATGGGTGCCGTGGCTGCGGGACGCGACGCAGGTCCTGGTGGCCGCGGCCGACCGGAGCCTGTGGCTGGTGCGGGTCGCCGACGCGCGCGTGGAGCCGGTGGAGCTGACGGCGCCGTGGGCGGCCGGGCGGCTCGTCCTGGACGGGACACCCGGGGAGCGGCTCGGGGGGCCGGAGGCGTACGAGGACGTGCGGGCCACCGCGCGCACGGCCTTCGCCGGACTCCAGGCCGGGGTGTGCGCGGGTTCCCTGGCCCGCGCGGTGGCGCACACGAACGAGCGCGAGCAGTTCGGCCGCCCCCTCGCCGCCAAGCAGGGCGTCCAGCTGCGGGCCGCCGACGCCCACATGGACACCGAGGCGATCCGGGTCACGGCCTACGAGGCGGCCTGGCGCCGGGACGCCGGCCTGTCGTACGGCACGCACGCGCTGACCGCGGCCTGGTGGGCGTCGGAGGCGGGCCGGCGCGTGGTGCACGCGGGCCAGCACCTGCACGGCGGCATGGGCGCCGACCTGGACCATCCCGTGCACCGGCACTTCCTGTGGGGGCGGCAGCTGGACGCGTACCTGGGGTGCGGCGGGGAAATCCTGGCGGAGTTGGGCGAGTTGATCGCGGAGGGGGAGGCGGCATGACGGCGGAGCTCGGGCCGGACCGCGGACCGGCGGACGGCAGGACGGGGAAGCAAGGGCGGAAGCAAGGGTGGAAGCAGGGGTGGAAGCAGGGGGAGGAGCTGCCTCGGCTGGAGATCCCGATCACCCGCACGCTGATCGTGTCCGGCGCCCTCGCCTCCCGCGACTACCAGGACGTGCACCACGACGCGGAGCTCGCCCACGCCAAGGGCTCCCCCGACGTCTTCATGAACATCCTGACGACCAACGGCCTCGTCGGCCGCTACATCACCGACCACTTCGGCCCCGGCGCCGTCCTGCGCAAGGTGGCGATCAGGCTCGGGGCACCCAACTACCCGGGGGACACGATGGTGCTGACCGGGACGGTCGAGCGGATCGACGCCGGCGCCGGGGGCGGCACGGCGGTCGTCAGGGTCGTCGGGGCCAACGGCCTGGGCCACCACGTCACCGGCACGGTCACCGTGACCGTCCCCGCGGGAGGCACCGCATGAGCGTCCGTACGCGCGACAGCCTCGGCGGCCGGGCCGCGATCGTCGGCATCGGGGCGACGGAGTTCTCCAAGGACTCGGGGCGCAGCGAGCTGAAGCTGGCCGTGGAGGCGGTGGGCGCCGCCCTCGACGACGCCGGGCTCACCCCGGCCGACGTGGACGGCATGGTCACCTTCACCATGGACACCAGCCCCGAGATCACGGTCGCCCAGGCGGCCGGTATCGGGGAGCTCTCGTTCTTCTCCCGCGTCCACTACGGCGGCGGCGCGGCCTGCGCGACCGTCCAGCAGGCGGCCCTCGCGGTGGCGACGGGAGTGGCCGAAGTCGTCGTCTGCTACCGCGCGTTCAACGAACGCTCGGGGCGCAGGTTCGGCTCCGGGGTGCAGCGGCGCGAGGCGTCGGCGGAGGGTGCCGCGCTCGGCTGGGCCCTGCCGTTCGGCCTGCTCACGCCCGCCTCCTGGGTGGCGATGGCCGCCCAGCGCTACCTCCACGCGTACGGCCTGACCCCGGACGCCTTCGGCCACGTCGCGGTGACCGACCGCAGGTACGCGGCGACCAACCCCGCGGCCTACTTCCACGGCAAGCCCATCACGCTCGCGGACCACGCCGCCTCCCGCTGGATCGTGGAGCCGCTGCGGCTCCTGGACTGCTGTCAGGAGACGGACGGCGGCCAGGCGCTGGTGGTGACCAGCGCGGAGCGGGCCCGCGACCTGCCGCACCCGCCGGCCGTGATCACCGCGGCGGCGCAGGGCGCGGGCCGCGCCCAGGAGCAGATGACCAGCTTCTACCGCGACGACCTGAGCGGGCTGCCCGAAATGAGCGTGGTGGCACGGCAGTTGTGGCGCACCTCGGGTCTCGGCCCGGACGACATCGACGTCGGCATCCTCTACGACCACTTCACGCCCTTCGTGCTGATGCAGCTGGAGGAGTTCGGATTCTGCGGCGCCGGGGAGGCCGCGGACTTCGTCGCCGAGGAGCGGCTGCCCCTGAACACCCACGGCGGCCAGCTGGGCGAGGCCTACCTCCACGGGATGAACGGCATAGCGGAGGCCGTCCGGCAGGTGCGCGGCACGTCCGTGAACCAGATAGCGGGCGCCGCCCGCACCCTGGTCACCGCGGGCACCGGTGTCCCCACATCGGGGCTGATCTTGGGGTCGGACGGCTGAACGCGGCGCGTGTCCCGGCCCCGCACCCGGGCCGGGCCCGTTCACTCGCCGTATGCGTCTCCGCAAGCTGATCATTGGATTTGTCCTCGTCCTGACGGCCCTGGCCGTGGACCTGGCCGCGCTGCCACCCGGCGCCGCGACCGCCCGCACCACCCACCACACGGACGGCGGTGCCAGCCCGGCCCGCGCCGCCGCCGGGGTGTCGACCTTCCACGGCTGGGCCTTCGACACCTGCCTGACCCAGTCCACCACCACCATGCGGCGCTGGCGGCACTCCAAGTACCGCGCCGTCGGCGTCTACTTCGCGGGCCGCGGCCGGGCCTGCAAGCGCCAGCCGCACCTCGACCATGCGTGGATGCGGTCGGTGAAGCGGATGGGCTGGCGCGTCCTTCCGGTGTACGTCGGCTCGCAGTCGCCGTGCGTCATCGCGAAGAACAAGAAGCACGTACGGATGGGACGGCACCCCTGGATCCAGGGGCGGAAGGAGGCACGCGACGCGGTGCGCCGGGCGAAGGCGCTCGGCATCCTGCGGCACAGCCCGCTCTACCTGGACATGGAGGCGTACTCCTTGCGCAAGAAGCGCTGCGCGCGCACCACGCTGTCCTTCGTCCGCGCCTGGGACCGCGAGGTCCGCAGATACGGCTACGTCCCCGGTTTCTACAGCAGTGCCGACTCCGGGGTGCGGCACATCGAGAAGGCGCGGCGGGCGGGCGTGCGGGATCTGCCGACGGTGATCTGGTTCGCGCGCTGGCACACCTCGCCGCACCTGTACCGCGAGCCGGTGCTGCGCGGCGGGGCATGGCATCCTGCCCGGCGTATCCACCAGTACGCGGGGAACGTGAAGGAGCGGCACGGCGGCAAGAAGCTGGTGATCGACCGCAATCTGGTGCACGCCCCGGTGGCGCGCGTCCGCTAGGCGGAACGGCCGGCCGGCCCTGCGGGCGGATGGCGCGGCGGGTGGCTCCCGGGGGCGAACCCTCAGAGGGGAGCTCCTTCTCCTCCACCTGTAGGAGGTGGAGCCACCCCCACTCGTACAACCTGAGGCGGACACGGCTTCGGGACCTGCGGCCGATCCGCTGCGGTAGGGGTCACTTCTAGCGTGGAGCCATGACCGCATCCATGGTGACCGTGTGCACCAGCGCATCGAAGGCCGCGACGCGGGGCACGGGTCCGGCACGGGCCACCGGGCCCTCCGCGTACCCGTCGTTCGCGTCCTACGTACGGGCCCGCCAGTCCGTACTGCTGCGCACCGCCCGCTCGCTGACGGCGAATCCGAGCGACGCCGAGGACCTGCTGCAGACCGCGCTCACCAAGACCTATGTGGCGTGGGACCGGATCGAGGACCACCGGGCGCTGGACGGTTACGTGCGCCGGGCCCTGCTGAACACCCGTACGTCGCAGTGGCGCAAGCGGAAGGTCGACGAGTTCGCGTGCGACGAGCTGCCGGAGCCGGAGGTGACGCCGGCGGGGGACCCGGCCGAGCAGCAGGTGCTCCGCGACGCGATGTGGCGCGCGATCATGAAGCTGCCGGCGAGGCAGCGGGCGATGGTCGTCCTGAGGTATTACGAGGACCTCAGCGAGGCCCAGACGGCCGAGGTGCTCGGGGTGTCGATCGGCACGGTCAAGAGCGCGGTGTCGCGCGCCCTCGGCAAGCTCCGCGAGGACCCGGAGCTGACCCCGGTCCGCTGAGCCGCCCGGCGGGGGGCCGAGCGTGGCTCCCACCGATGATCGATCATCCCCTGGAGTAGTGACATACCGAGCGGTATGCGCGCAGAATCAGCGCAGCCCCTACTGCCGCGTAGGCGATGTCGCCCCAGGAGGACGCCGTGCTGAGCACGATGCAGGACGTACCGCTGACCGTCACCCGGATCCTCCGGCACGGCATGACCGTGCACGGGACGTCGCAGGTCATCACCTGGACCGGGGAGGGCGCCCCGCACCGCCGCAGTTACCGCGAGCTCGGTGAGCGCACCGCCCAGCTCGCCCACGCCCTGCGCGAGGACCTCGGGGTCACCGACGACGAGCGCGTGGCGACCTTCATGTGGAACAACGCCGAGCACGTCGAGGCCTACTTCGCCGTGCCCTGCATAGGCGCCGTCCTGCACACCCTGAACCTGCGGCTGCCCGCGGAGCAGCTGGTGTGGATCGTCAACCACGCCGCCGACCGCGTGATCATCGTCAACGGCTCCCTCCTCGGCCTGCTCGCGCCCCTCCTGCCGCAGCTGACGACCGTCGAGCACCTGGTGGTCTCGGGCCCCGGCGACCGCTCCCTCCTGGCGGGCAGCCACGCGCAGGTGCACGAGTACGAGGACCTGGTCGGCGGCAAGCCCACCGACTACGACTGGCCCGAGCTCGACGAACGGGCCGCGGCCGCCATGTGCTACACCTCCGGCACCACCGGCGACCCCAAGGGCGTCGTCTACTCGCACCGCTCCATCTACCTGCACTCCATGCAGGTCAACATGACGCAGTCGATGGGCCTCACCGACGCGGACACGTCCCTGGTCGTCGTCCCGCAGTTCCACGTCAACGCCTGGGGCCTGCCGCACGCCACCCTCATGACCGGCGTGAACATGCTGATGCCGGACCGGTTCCTGCAGCCCGCCCCGCTCGCCGAGATGATCGAGTCGGAGCGGCCCACGCACGCCGCGGCCGTCCCCACGATCTGGCAGGGCCTGCTCGCCGAGCTCACCGCGAAGCCGCGGGACGTCGGCTCGCTGGGCCAGGTCACCATCGGCGGCTCGGCCTGCCCGCCCTCCCTGATGGAGGCCTTCGACCGGCTCGGCATGCGCGTCTGCCACGCCTGGGGGATGACGGAGACGTCCCCGCTCGGCACGGTCGCCCGCCCGCCGGCCCACGCCGTCGGCACCGACGAGGAGTTCGGCTACCGGCTCACGCAGGGCCGCTTCCCCGCCTCGGTCGAGGCCCGCCTGGTCGGACCCGGCGGCGAGCACCTGCCGTGGGACGGCGAGTCGGCCGGTGAGCTGGAGGTGCGCGGCCCCTGGATCGCGGGCTCCTACTTCGGCGGCGCGGGCGGGGAGGACCTCAGGCCCGAGGACAAGTTCAGCGCGGACGGCTGGCTGAAGACCGGCGACGTCGGCGTGATCACCGCGGACGGCTTCCTCACCCTCACCGACCGGGCCAAGGACGTCATCAAGTCCGGCGGCGAGTGGATCTCGTCGGTCGAGCTGGAGAACGCCCTCATGTCCCACCCGGACGTCGCCGAGGCCGCCGTGGTGGCCGTGCCCGACGAGAAGTGGGGCGAACGCCCGCTCGCCACGGTCGTCCTGAAGGAGAACGCGACCGCCGACTACGCCACCCTCCGCGACTTCCTCGCGGGCAGCGTCGCCAAGTGGCAGCTGCCCGAGCGCTGGGCCATCGTCCCGGCTGTGCCGAAGACGAGCGTCGGCAAGTTCGACAAGAAGGTGCTGCGCCGGCAGTACGCGGAGGGCGAGCTGGACGTCACGCAGCTCTGACGCGGCGGCCCCGGACCGGAATCGAGGTCACCGCCCGGCCCGGGCACGAGCGGGCGGGCCGGGCGGCGACCTCGACCGGTGCGACGGCACCGGTCACGTCGAGCGCTTCCCCCCGGTCGGCCGTGTGCCGGTCACGTCGTGCGGTTCCCGCCGGTCGGGCGTACGCCGGTCAGTTCGTGCCGATCTTCGCCAGCAGGTCCACGATCCGGCCCTGCACCTCGCTGCTGGTGGACCGCTCCGCCAGGAACAGCACGGTCTCGCCGGCCGCGAGCTTCGGCAGCTCGGTCTCGTCGACGGCGGCCGTGTAGACGACCAGCGGCGTGCGGTTCAACTGCCCGTTCGCGCGCAGCCAGTCGACGATCCCGGCCCGGCGGCGGCGCACCTGCAGCAGGTCCATCACCACGAGGTTCGGCCGCATCTGCGCCGCGAGCGTCACCGCGTCCGCGTCGCTCTCCGCCCGCGCGACCTGCATCCCGCGCCGCTCCAGCGTGGCGGTCAGGGCGAGCGCGATCTCCTCGTGCTCCTCGATGAGCAGGACGCGCGACGGGTGCTGCTCGCTGTCGCGCGGCGCGAGGGCCTTCAGGAGGACGGCGGGGTCGGCGCCGTACGCCGCCTCGCGCGTCGCCTGGCCGAGGCCCGCCGTCACGAGCACGGGCACCTCCGCGGCCACCGCGGCCTGCCGCAGCGACTGCAGCGCCGTCCGCGTGATGGGACCGGTCAGCGGGTCGACGAAGAGCGCCGCGGGGAACGCCGCGATCTGCGCGTCGACCTCCTCGCGCGAGTGCACGATCACCGGGCGGTAGCCGCGGTCGCTGAGCGCCTGCTGCGTCGTCACGTCGGGCGCGGGCCACACCAGGAGCCGGCGCGGGTTGTCCAGCGGCTCGGGCGGCAGTTCGTCGTCCATCGGCTGCGGCTGCGGCCGGTTGGCGACCTCGACGGCGCCACCGGGGCCGTCCAGCGGCTCCGGCCCCTCGTCGGCGTCCTCGTCGGGCGCGCCGATCGCGTACGACCGTCCGGTGCCCTCCGTCGACGAGATGCGGGACTGCGGCTGCGCCGGGGACGGGGACGGGGCGGGCGAAGGGGACTGCGGGTGCGGGCGCGCCGCGGCCTCGGGGCGCGCCTCGGCGGCGGGCTCGGGGGGCGTGGACAGCCTGCGCCGACGGCCGGAGCCGCCCAGCGTCTGGGACTGGGACGCGGCCGCCTGGCCCTGCCCCTGGGGCGCGGGCTGCGGTGTCCCGTCCTGGCCCTCCGGCGCGGGCATCGGGCCGGTCACCGGTGCCCCCTGCGCGCCGCCCTGCTCGGGCTGCGGGGGCTGCGGCGACTGGGGGACGCGGGCGGTGCGCGGCGGCTGCTGCGCACCCGGTCCGGGTACGGGGGCGCCGCCCTGCGGACCGCCCTGCTGGTCGGCGATCTGCTGCCCGAACGGCACGCCCTGCCCGAGCGTCCGCACGCTGAACGCGCGCCCCTGCGTCGAGTCGGGGTCGCCGGGCGCCGCCTCGGCGGGCAGCGGCTGGGCCGCGCGGGGCTGCGTGCCGCGCTCGGGCGGGAGCGCGCCGCCACGGCCCGGCGCGGGGACGCCGTGGGCCGGGGTGCCCGTGGAGTGCGGGGTGCCCTGCGCGGGCACGCCGCCGGGCGGCGTGGTGCCGTCGGGCCACGGCTGCGGCGCGGGCAGCGGACCGGCCGCGACGCCCTGACGCCCTTGGCCCCCCTGGCCGGCCTGGCCGCCCTGGTGGCCGCCTCGGCCGTCGGCCGCGGGTGAGTCGGGGGCAGCGGAGGTCCCCTGCGCGGGCGTTCCCTGCGACGGCGTCCCCGGAGCGGATGTCCCCTGAGCAGGCGTCTCCTGAGCAGGGGATGCCTGCTCAGGCGCTCCCTGCCGGGCCCGGCGGCCCGTGGGAGCCTGCGTCGGGTGGGCCTGCGGCGGAGTGTGGTCGTCGCCGACCGCGGTGGCGTGGTGGCCCGTGCCGTCCTGACCCGTGCCGTCCTGACCGGGCGCGCGGTCGGCCGTGGCGGGCGGCAGCGCGAAGACCCGCCCGCTGTTCGCCTCCTCCGCGGCGGCCCGCTCCTTGGCGGCGGCCAGCGCGCGTCGCGCCCGCCGTCCGGTGGGCCGCGCGGCGTCACCCTGCCCGGCCTCCACCGCGGCGAGTTCGGTGCCGGGAACGGCACCGGAAGCTTCCGAAGGGCCCGACGCCAGGGCGGGCAGCGCGTGCTGCTCACCGGCCCGGCGTGCGCGGCGCCCGGTCGTGCCGTCGGCGACGGGCACGCCCTGGGGCGGCACCGTCTCGCCCAGCGCGGCGGACCCGGCCGCGTGTTCGGCGGCCGTCATCACGGCGCCCTCGGCGGCACTGGGCCGCCCGCGCCGACGTCCCGTACCCCCACCGGAGGAGCCACCCGACGCCTCCGGAGCGTGCGCCCCGGAACCGTCCGCGCCGCCGCCGGGGTGGCCGCCCGCGCCGCCGGGCCCGCCCACCAGATCGGTGGCCACGGAACCGCCGAGGCTCTCCGGAGAGGCCTCCGCCGCGCGCCGCCCGCGCCGCCGCCCCGTACCGCTCGGCGCCGCACCGGCACCGGCATTCGCGCCGGCGGCCTCGGCACCCCCGCCCTCCGTACCGTCGGCAGCGCCCTCGGCGCCGCCCGTGACGGCACTGACGGCACTATCGGCACTGTCCAGGAAGGAGTCCACCGACGCACGCCGGGCCCGGCGGCGCCCGCCGCCCGCGGCGCCCGTCGCCTGCTCGGGCACCACGACGGAGCTGCCGGGCGCACCGGCAGGCGCCTCCGTGACGACCGCTCCGGACGGCACGGCTCCCGCGGGCCCCGCCCCCGTGGGCGCGGCCTCCAAGGCGCCGATACCGGCACCCGCCCCGGAAACACCACCCGCCGAAGCGTCCGCCGCACCCGCCGCAGCCGCTGCCGCCGCGTCCGCGGCACCCGCTCCGATGGGCACCTCCAGCACATACGCACTGCCGCCCATGCCCGGCACCTCGTGCGTCTGCAGCACGCCGCCGTGGGCCCGCACGACGCCCCGCACGATCGGCTCGTGCACCGGGTCTCCCCCGGCGTACGGACCCCGCACCTCGATGCGGACGACCTCGCCGCGCTGGGCGGCGGCGACGACGATCGTGGAGTCCACGTAGCCGCCGGGGATGCCGGGGGCGACGTCCGCGCGCGTGTTGCCGGTCGCGTCGATGCCGGCCACGTCGGCCACGAGGTGGGCGAGCGCCGTGGCGAGCCGTCCCGCGTCGACCAGCAGCGGGATCGGCGGTGCGTGCACGGCGAACTGCGCCCGGCCGGGGCCGATCAGCTCGACCGCGCCCTCCACGCCCGCGGCGACGACCGCGTCGAGCAGGACCGGCGTGAGCGAGAGCTGTTCGTCGCCCGCGTCGAGCCGCTGGTAGCCGAGGACGTTGTCGACGAGGGTCGTCATCCGGGCGTACCCGGCCGACAGGTGGTGCAGGACCTGGTTGGCCTCGGGCCACAGCTGGCCCGCGTCGTCCGAGGCGAGGGCGGCGAGCTCGCGGCGCAGCTCGTCCAACGGGCCGCGCAGGGACGAGCCGAGGACGGCGAGCAGCTGCTCGTGCCGGGCGGCCAGCGTCTCGTAGCGCGTCTTCTCCCGCTCGGCCAGCTCCTCGAAGCGGTCCTTCTCGCGCTCGGCGAGCGCCGCGTACCGCTCCTGCTCGGCGGCGAGCTCCTCGGCCCGCTGCTCCTGTGCGGCCTTGATCTCCTCGGCGCGCCGGTCGGCGGCGGCGGCCAGCTCCTGCGCGTGCCGCGCGAGGGCGGCCTCGTGCTTCTCGGCCAGCTCGTCGTAGGGCCTGCGGTCGGTGAAGGTCATCACCGCGCCGACCAGCTGGTCCCCGTCGCGCACCGGCGACGTCGTCAGGTCCACCGGCACCCTGGCGCCGCTCTTGGACCACAGGACCTGGCCGCGCACCCGGTGCTTGCGCCCGGAGCGCAAGGTGTCGGCGAGCGGGGACTCCTCGTACGGGAACGGCTCGCCGTCGGCGCGCGAGTGCAGGACCAGTGGGTGCAGTTCCTGCCCGCCGAGGTCGCTGGCGCGGAAGCCGAGTATCTGGGCGGCGGCCGGATTGACCAGGACGACCCGGCCTTCGGTGTCCGTGCCGACGACGCCCTCGGCCGCGGCCCGCAGGATCATCTCGGTCTGGCGCTGCGAGCGCGCCAGCTCGGCCTCGGTGTCCAGGGTGCCCGACAGGTCGCGCACGACGAGCATCAGGAGCTCGTCGCCGGTGTACCCGTGGGCGTCGTACGCGGCCCTGCCGTCCTCGAGGGGGGAGCTGGTGACCTCGACGGGGAACTCGCCGCCGTCCGTGCGGCGGGCCATCATCCGGGTCGGCTTGGTGCGCCCGCGCTCGTCGATGGTGTCCGGGCGGCGCATGGACCCGGGGATCAGCCGGGAGTCGAAGTCCGGCAGGAGATCGAGCAGACCGCGCCCCACGAGCGCGGTGCCCGGTGCCTCGAACGCCTCCAGCGCGATGGCGTTGGCGTTCACCACGGTGCCGTTGGCGTTGACGAGGACCAGCGCGTCCGGGAGCGCGTCGAGTATGGCTGCGAGGCGAGCAGCGCCTCGGGATGGCCTGCTGCTCACGACGACGCTTCCTCCCTGATTACCGCTTCTTGCCGACTCGCTCAGGCCATCTTGCCCGTCGGCCCGTGGCGTGTCACGGGAGGGAGTCTACGGGGAGTGGTTGCGCGCGCGACGCCGGATGAGAGGGAGGTCGCACGCAGAAGCTGTGAGTTTTCCGTACGGCCTGGTCACGCGGAGGTCGCGGGAAGCACCGGCGCGAGTCCGTTCCACCGCGAGATCTCGCAGCCGTTGCTGCGGTCGTAGGTCGCGTCCACGGGCCGCCCCTGCCAGGTTCCCGTGACGTGCGCGGTGGCGGGTCCGCCGTACTGCATCGTGCACATCGCGTCGGAGGGCACGGGCGCGAACGGGTCGGTCCCGTAGACCGTGACCTCCTCCAGGCGCGCGCACGCGGCAGCCGCGTCCGGGTGGGTGCCGCCCGTCGGGTGGCACTCCAGGACGTACGTCCCGTCGCCGGAGCCGCCGGAGTGGGCGACCGTCACGGTGAGCCGGTCGATGGGGGCCGGGAGGGTCGAGTCGGCGTGGGCGGTGACGGGCAGCGCGGACAGCGCGGCGGCGGAGGCGACGGCGGTGAGGGCGAGACGACGCAGCATTTCTGGCTCCACGGTGAAGGGCGGTACAGGGACGGGTGGCTCTACCGCTCTAACGCCGTGCGCCGCGCGACGTTGCGGTGCCGCGAATCGCTTTGCCCTGCGGGCCGCGTGACTAGTACCGTGGAGGCCGCGATTGGTGACACGCCACCTGGCTGTGTCATCATCTGCAACGCACCCCGCGCTCGCGCAGGTGTGCAAGCTGGAGGCGTCGCCTAGTCCGGTCTATGGCGCCGCACTGCTAATGCGGTTTGGGACTTAAATCCCATCGAGGGTTCAAATCCCTCCGCCTCCGCAGCAAGATCCGGAGCCCCGGTCCACCAGGACCGGGGCTTCGCTCGTTTTCGCAGCTCACAAGGGGTCCGGCTATCGGATTTCACATGGCGGCGGCAGTCATGTAATGTTCTTCCTGTCGCCGCGAGCGGGCCGAAGGGCCGGGAAGCGGAGACGGAAACAAAAGAAAAAACAAGCACTCGTAGCTTAACGGATAGAGCATCTGACTACGGATCAGAAGGTTGCAGGTTCGAATCCTGCCGAGTGCACAGCAGGACAGAGGCCCCGACGAGCAATCGTCGGGGTCTCTGTCGTATGCGTCGACTGTCGTATGCGTCGACGCCCCGGCGGTCGGCCGGGGGACCGGAGGGTCGGGGCGGACCGAGGGAGTCGCGGGTGGAGTGGCGTTGTGCCGGGCTGGGGTGGCCGGAGGGCCGGCCCGTGCTGCGGTGGGAAGGCGGCAGGCGCAGCGCGCTCGGGTACGGCAGGGACATCGGTTTCCGGGCTGTCGGGGAGCGGCGGTGCGTGGGCGCGCGGGGCAATCCGTGCCCGCTGCGGACGGTCGTGCCGGGCCGGGCGACGCAGGCGCGGTGCCCGGAGTGCGCCCGCCTCGACCGGGCGCTCTCGGTGGCCGCGGACGGCGTGCCCGACGACCCGCGGACCTACCGGGTGTATCTGGCGTGGTTCGGCCCCGGGCTGCTCAAGGTCGGGATCACGGCGGAGGAGCGCGGCGCGGTGCGGCTCCTGGAGCAGGGCGCGGTGGCGTTCTGCTGGCTGGGCCGGGGGCCGTTGATGGCGGCCCGCCGTACGGAGGAGCTGCTGCGGGCCGCGCTCGGCGTGCCGGACCGGGTGCCCTACGCCCGCAAGCGCGGGGTGCGGGGCGCGCTGCCCGGGTGGGCCGCGCGGGAACGGGAGTTGTCCGACCTGTACGGCCTCGCCGCGGGGCTCGACGGGTGGGCCGAGGCGCTGGAGCGGGTGGCCTTCGAGGCCGTCGACCACACGGAGGCGTTCGGCCTCGCCGCGCCGGGCGGGCCGGGTGCGGCGGACGGTTCCGGTGCGGCGCGCGGGCCGGGTGCGGCGGACGCCGTGGTGCGGGAGCTGGTCGACGGGGGGACGGTCGCGGGGCGACTGGTCGCGGCGGCCGGGCCCGACCTGCACCTGCGGGTCGCCCCGGGGGAGGCGCTGGTGGTCGACACGCGCGTGCTGGTGGGCTGGGAGCTGGTGGCGGCCGACGCGGGGGCGGGCGTGAGCGTGCCGGTGCGGGCCGTGGAGAGCGGGGGCGGGGGCGGCGGCGCCGAACAGGAAGGGCTGTTCTGAGGGGAGGGGCGGAAGGGGGGTCCAGAGGGGGCGTTCAGACGGGTTGTCCCGTGGGTGGCCGTCCGGGCGGCCCGTTGCTGACCGCACGGTCAAGTCCGGGTGACCGGAGGGCAAGGGACCGCGGAAAGGGGTGGACCCGGACGGTGTCCCGGGCCGAGTGTGACGGCATGAGTGATCACGTCAGAGGTCCTGTCGGACCCTTCGAACCGCCGTACTACGCGGTCGTCTTCAGCTCCGTGCGCACCGCGGGGGACCACGACTACGCGGCGACCGCCGCCCGCATGGACGAACTGGTCGCGGACGTGCCGGGGTTCCTCGGCACGGACTCGGCCGGCACGCCGGGCGGACTCGGCATCACCGTCTCGTACTTCCGCGACGAGGAGGCCGTCGCGGCCTGGCGGAGCAACGTCGAGCACCGCGCGGCCCAGCGGCGCGGGCGCGCGGACTGGTACGAGACGTACGTCCTGCACGTCGCCAAGGTGGAGAGGAGCCACGGTTTTGAACGGCACTGACACCGACGGCATGGATGCCGACGGCACGGGCCCCCACGGCATGGATGCCGACGGCCTGGGCGCCCACAGCATGGACGCCCACGACACTGACACCCACGGCCCTGACGCCGACGGCACGGGCGCCGACGGCTCGGGCGCCGACGGCTCGGGCGCCGACGGCTCGGGCGCCGACGGCTCGGGCGCCTACAGTGCGGCCGACGACGCGAGCGGCGAGGCGCGGGAGGCGGCGGCCGTCCGCCGCTTCTGGACGCGGCTCGGGGTCCCCGGACTGGTCGACGTCCACACGCACTTCATGCCCGAGCGCGTGCTGCGCAAGGTCTGGGCGTACTTCGACGCCTTCGACGCGTCCGGCACGGTGCGGTGGCCGATCACCTACCGGCACGAGGAGGAGCGGCGGGTCGCGCTGCTCGGCGCGTTCGGGGTGCGGGCCTTCACCTCGATGCTCTACCCGCACAAGGCGGGCATGGCCCGGTGGCTGAACGGCTGGGCCGCCGACTTCGCGCGGCGCACGCCGGGCTGCCTGCACACCTCGACGTTCTTCCCGGAACCGGGCGTGGACCACTATGTGCGCGAGGCCGTCGAGGCGGGCGCGCGGGTCTTCAAGTCCCATGTGCAGGTGGGCGGTTACGACCCCAACGACCCGCTGCTCGATCCGGTGTGGGGGCTGCTCGCCGAGGCCGGCGTGCCGGTGGTCGTGCACTGCGGCTCGGGCCCGGAGCCCGGCAGGCACACCGGCCCGGAGCCGATCGCCCGGCTGCTCGCCCGGCACCCGCGGCTGCCGCTCGTGGTGGCCCACATGGGCATGCCCGAGTACGCCGAGTTCCTCACGCTCGCCGAGCGGTACGCGCAGGTGCGGCTCGACACGACGATGGCGTTCACCGACTTCAGCGAGCGCCTGATGCCCTTCCCGCGGCAGGAAGCGGCCCGCCTCGCCGACCTGGGCGACCGCGTGCTGCTGGGCAGCGACTTCCCCAACATCCCCTACGCCTACCTCCACCAGCTGGAGTCCCTGGAACGCCTCGGCCTGGGGGACGCGTGGCTGCGGGGCGTCGTGCACGGGAACGGGGCGCGGCTCTTCCGGGTCGGCTGAGCGGGGCCGGGCCGGGCCGAGGGGGGCGGAGCGGGTTTCTCAGGATTTTCACAGGAACGCGCAAGAGTGCTCTCAGAGGCGCGGCGCAGGGTGTGGGACATGACCACGACCTCGCCCCAGGCGCGTACCGAACTGCTCAGGCCGGACGGGAGCCCCGTCCGCGTGCTCGTCGTGGACGACGAGGTGTCGCTCACCGACCTGTTGTCCATGGCCCTGCGGTACGAGGGCTGGCAGATCCGCAGCGCGGGCGACGGCGCGGGCGCGGTACGGGCCGCCCGCGCGTTCCGGCCCGACGCCGTGGTGCTCGACATGATGCTGCCCGACATGGACGGGCTCTCGCTGCTCGGCAGGCTGCGCCGCGAGATGCCGGACGTGCCCGTGCTGTTCCTGACGGCGAAGGACGCGGTGGAGGACCGGATCGCCGGGCTCACGGCGGGCGGCGACGACTACGTCACCAAGCCGTTCAGCCTGGAGGAGGTGGTGGCGCGGCTGCGCGGTCTGATCCGCCGCGCCGGCGCCGCCGACAAGCGCAGCGAGTCGACCCTGGTGGTGGGCGACCTGACCCTCGACGAGGACAGCCACGAGGTGACCAGGGGCGGGGACTCCATCCACCTGACCGCCACCGAGTTCGAGCTGCTGCGCTACCTCATGCGCAATCCGCGGCGCGTGCTCAGCAAGGCGCAGATCCTGGACCGGGTGTGGAACTACGACTTCGGCGGCCAGGCCAACGTCGTCGAGCTGTACATCTCCTACCTCCGCAGGAAGATCGACGTCGGCCGTGAGCCGATGATCCACACGCGGCGCGGGGCCGGGTACCTGATCAAGTCCGCCGTGCCCGTGCCCACGTGAGACGACCCGGCGCCCGGCGGAACGGGCCCCGCACCCTGCGCACCCGCCTGGTCCTGTCCGCCGTCGCGCTGATCGCCGTCGTGTGCGCGGTCATCGGGACCGTCACCACGATCGCCCTCAGGTCGCATCTGTACGAGCAGCTGGACGGCGCCCTCGACGGGGTCGCCGGGCGGGCGACCGGACCGGCCGCCGTGCCGGACGGCGCCCGGCCGCCCGGACACGGGGGGCCCGGGACGCAGGACGACCCGCTGGAGTTCGTCACGCGCGGGCCCCAGGAGATCGGCACCATCGGCGCCGAGGTGCGCGCCGGGTCCCTCGGCCGCGCCCTGGTCAGCACCGAGGCGGACGGCGCGAGCGGCAGTTCGCTGCCGGAGGCGGCCCGCCTGGACGCCGATCAGCGGGCCGCGCTCGCCGGGGTGCCCGAGGACGGGCGCCCGCACGACGTGGACGTCCCCGGGCTCGGCGGGTACCGGGTGACGTACGCGAGCGGCGGCGTCAACGGCGACTTCGTCGTGGGCGTGCCGACCGAGAAGGTCCGCAACACCCTCAGCACCTTGATCGTCGTCGAGATCTGCGTGACCGGCGCGGGCCTCGTCGCCGCCTCGCTCGCCGGCGCCGCACTGGTCGGCGTCGCGCTGCGCCCGCTGCGCCGGATCGCCGCGACCGCGACGCGCGTCGCCGAACTTCCCCTGCACAGCGGCGAGGTGACGCTGCGCGAGCGGGCCCCGGACGCCGATCCGCGTACCGAGGTCGGCCAAGTGGGCGCCGCGCTCAACCGGATGCTCGACCACGTCCACGCGGCCCTCGACGCGCGTCAGCGCAGTGAGACGCGGGTGCGTCAGTTCGTCGCGGACGCCAGCCACGAGCTGCGCACCCCGCTCGCCTCGATCCGCGGCTACGCCGAACTGACCCGCCGCGGGCACGAGTCCACCGGGCCCGACACCCGGCACGCGCTGGGCCGGATCGAGTCCGAGGCCGAGCGGATGACCGGGCTCGTCGAGGATCTGCTGCTGCTCGCCCGCCTCGACGCGGAACAACCGCTCTCGTACCGGAGCAGTGATCTCGCGCCGCTCGTCGTGGACGCGGTCGCCGACGCGCGGGCGGCGGGGCCCGGCCACCACTGGCGCCTCGACCTCCCCGACGAGCCGGCGACGGTGTGCGCCGACACGGCGCGCCTGCACCAGGTCGTCGGCAACCTCCTCGCCAACGCCCGCGCCCACACCCCGCCGGGCACCACGGTCACCGCCCGGGTGCGCGCGGACGGTCCCCGGGTGTGCCTCCAGGTGCGGGACGACGGTCCGGGCATCGCGCCCGGCCTGCTGCCCACCGTCTTCGAGCGCTTCGCGCGCGGCGACGCGTCCCGCTCCCGCCGGGCCGGCTCCACGGGTCTCGGCCTCGCCCTGGTCCGCGCCATCGTGACCGCGCACGGCGGCACGGTGACGGTCGAGAGCGGGCCGGGCCGCACGGTATTCGCGGTGACGCTCCCGACGGCGGGCGGCGGCCCCACCCGGCCCCCGCACCACACCGACCTCACCCCGCCCCCGGACCACGCCGACCTCACCCCGCCCCCGGACCACGCCGACCTCACCCCGCCCCCAGACCACACCACCCCCGCCTCAGGCCCGGACCCCGCCTCAGGCCCGGACCCCGCCCCACGGCCGGACCCCACCCCACGGCCCGACCCCGCCCCACGACCGCACCCCACCCCCCGACCCGACCCCGCCTCACAGCCCCGCCACAGGCTCACCACACAGCCCTGACAGCCCACTTGGCGACCGTCGGTCCCATGCGAACCGACCCTGTCCCGGGCGCCCTGCCGTCGCGGGACCACCTCCCCGCCGCCTGGCGTGACGCGCCCGTCCTGGACGTCGTGATTCCGGTCTACGACGAGGAGAAGGACCTCGGGCCGTGCGTCCTGCGGCTGCACGACCACCTGGCCCGCACCTTCCCCTACCCCTTCCGCATCACGGTCGCGGACAACGCCTCCACCGACCGCACCCCGCAGGTCGCCGCCGGACTCGCCGCCTCCGTACGGGAGGTGCGCCACGTGCGGCTCGACCGGAAGGGCCGCGGCCGGGCGCTGCGCGCCGTCTGGTCCGCCTCCGACGCGCCCGTCCTCGCGTACATGGACGTCGACCTGTCCACCGACCTCAACGCCCTGCTGCCGCTGGTCGCCCCGCTGATCTCCGGTCACTCCGACCTGGCGATCGGCTCGCGCCTGGCGCGCAGCTCGCGGGTGGTGCGCGGCCCCAAGCGCGAGTTCGTCTCCCGTACCTACAACCTCATCCTGCGCGGCTCGCTGCACGCCCGCTTCTCCGACGCCCAGTGCGGGTTCAAGGCGATCCGCGGCGACGTGGCGCGGGTGCTGCTGCCGCTGGTGGAGGACTCGGGGTGGTTCTTCGACACCGAGCTGCTGGTGCTCGCCGAGCGGGCCGGGCTGCGCATCCACGAGGTGCCGGTCGACTGGGTGGACGACCCGGACTCCACGGTCCACCTGGTGCGGACGGCCGCCGACGACCTCAAGGGCGTGTGGCGGGTGGGCCGCGCGCTCGCGGTCGGCGCGCTGCCGCTCGACCGGCTCGCCCGCCCCTTCGGCGACGACCCCCGCGACCGGCGGCTGACCGGCGTGCCCGGCGGCCTGACCCGACAGCTCGTCGGCTTCTGCGCGGTCGGCGCCCTCTCCACCCTCTGCTACCTGCTGCTCTACAGCGCCTTCCGTACGGTCACGGGGTCGCAGGCGGCCAACGCGCTGGCCCTCCTGGTGTCGGCGGTGGCCAACACCGCGGCGAACCGGAGGCTCACCTTCGGCGTGCGCGGCCGGGACCGCGCGGTCCGCCACCAGGCGCAGGGCCTCGTCGTCCTCGGCATCGGCCTCGCCCTCACCGGCGGCTCCCTCGCGGCGCTCGGCGCGGCCTCGGGCGATCCGGCGCACTCCACCGAGCTCGCGGTGCTGATCGCGGCGAACCTCGCGGCGACGGTGCTGCGGTTCCTGCTCCTGCGGGCCTGGGTGTTCCCGGACCGCGCCGGAGCCACGGCCGCCACCGCGCAGGACCCGGCACCGCCGCCGTACGACATCACGGCCCACGACGCGACCACCCCGCACGCCCACGACCCGAGGACCGCACGATGACGACCTCCTCACCCACCGCCGTGCCGCCGCGGACGGCGGGGTCCCCGACCGCCGGGCTCCGGCGCGGGCGGCCGGACGATCCCCGCTGGGCGCGCCCCGCGTTCCTCGGCCTGCTGCTCGCCACCGCGGCCCTCTACCTGTGGAACCTCGCCGCGTCCGGCTACGCCAACTCCTTCTACTCCGCCGCCGTCCAGGCGGGCAGCCAGAGCTGGCGGGCGCTGTTCTTCGGCTCGCTCGACGCGGGCAACGCGATCACCGTGGACAAGCCGCCCGCCTCGCTCTGGCCGATGGCGCTCTCCGTGCGGCTCTTCGGCCTGAACTCCTGGGCGCTGCTCGTCCCGCAGGTCCTGATGGGCGTCGCCACGGTCGGCGTGCTGTACGCGGCCGTGCGGCGGCGGTTCAGCGCGGCCGCGGGCCTGATCGCGGGCGCGGTCCTCGCGCTCACCCCGGTCGCCGCGCTGATGTTCCGCTTCAACAACCCGGACGCGCTGCTCGCCCTCCTGATGACCGTCACGGTCTACTGCGTGCTGCGCGCCCTGGAGCACGGGCACACCCGATGGCTCGTGGGGGCGGGCGTCGCGGTCGGCTTCGCCTTCCTCGCCAAGACGCTGCAGGCCTTCCTGATCCTGCCGCCGCTCGCGGTCCTCTACGCGGTGTGCGCGCCGGTCCCGTTGCGCAGGCGCCTCGGCCAGCTCGCCGCGTCGGCGGGCGCGCTGCTGGTGGCGGGCGGTTGGTGGGTGGCGGTCGTCGAACTGTGGCCCGCCTCCTCCCGCCCGTACATCGGCGGCTCGCAGCACAACTCCTTCCTGGAGCTGACCTTCGGCTACAACGGCCTGGGCCGCATCGACGGCGAGGAGACCGGCAGCGTGGGCGGCGGCCCCCGCGGCGGTGGCGGCGGCCAGTGGGGGGACACCGGCATCGGGCGGATGTTCGGCCCCGAGGTGGGCGGACAGATCGCGTGGCTGCTGCCGGCCGCGCTGCTCCTCCTGGCCGCGGGGCTCGTGCTGACCCGCACCGCGCGCCGTACGGACACCGCGCGGGCGGCGTTCGTGGCGTGGGGCGGTTCGCTCCTGATGACCGGGGCGGTCTTCAGCTTCATGGCGGGGATCTTCCACCAGTACTACACGGTGGCCCTGGCCCCGTGCATCGCCGCGCTCGTCGGCATGGGCGCCACCGTCCTGTGGGAGGAACGGGCCTCGCGGTGGGCGTGCGTCGCGCTCGCCGCGGCGGTGGCGGTCACCGCGGTCTGGTCGTACGTCCTGCTGGGCCGCACGCCGGACTACCTGCCGTGGCTGCGCTGGGCGGTGCTCGCCGTGGGTCTCGCCGGGGCGGTGGGGCTGCTGTTCGCCGGGCGGGCGGACCGCCGACTGGCCCTGGCGGCGCTGGGGTTGAGCCTCGCCGCCGGGGTGGCGGGGCCGGCCGCGTACACCCTGTCGACGGTGGACGGCGCGCACACGGGGTCGATCGTGACGGCGGGCCCGGCGTCGGCGGGACGGATGGGCGGCCCCGGCGGTGGCGGCCCCGGCGGTGGTGGTCCCGGGGGCGGTGGCCCCGGCGGGATGCGCCCGCCGGGCCAGGGCGACCGGCAGACCGGGCCGGGCGGTGGCACGGGGCAGCAGCCGCCCGGTGGCCGACCGGGTGGGCAGGGCGGTCAGGGGGCGAACGCACGGGTCCCGCAGGGCGGCCCCCAGGGCGGCGGCTTCTCCCGGGAGGGCGGCCTGCGGGGCGGAGCGGGCGGGGGCATGGGCGGCCTGCTGAACGGCGCGGAGGTCTCCGAGCGGGCGAAGCAGCTCCTGGAGGCGGACGCCGGGTCGTACACCTGGGCCGCGGCGGCCATCGGCGCGCAGAACGCGGCGAGCCACCAACTGGCCACCGGTGAACCGGTGATGGCGATCGGCGGCTTCAACGGCAGTGACCCCTCGCCGACGCTCGCGCAGTTCAAGCGGTACGTGGCGGACGGCAGGGTGCACTACTTCATCGGGAGCGGCACCGGCGGCACCGGCGGCGAGGGCGCCCGCGCGGGCGGCCCCGGAGGCGGCGGCACCGCGTCGGCCCTCACGTCCTGGGTCACGTCGTCCTTCGAGAAGGTGACGGTCGGCGACGCGACGTTCTACGACCTGACCCGGCCGAAGGCGTAGCGGCCGGCGGCCCTCCCGGAAAACTCCTTGGACGGCGTACGAGGGTTGTTCTACGGTGTACACCGCACAGTCCCGTACACCGTATAACCACTCCGTACGCTCCGTACGCCCCGTACAAGGAAGAGGGAGGGCTGCATGACGGCGACGACCGCCGAGACCCCCGCCGCCTCGCAGAGGCACCCCCAGCGCTGGCTGATCCTCGGCGTCATCTGCCTGGCCCAGCTCACCGTGCTGCTGGACAACACCGTCCTGAGCGTCGCGATCCCCTCCCTCACCCGGGAGCTGGACGCGTCGACGTCCGACATCCAGTGGATGATCAACGCGTACTCGCTGGTCCAGTCGGGCCTGCTGCTCACCGCGGGCAGCGCCGCCGACCGCTACGGCCGCAAGAAGCTCCTCGCGGCGGGCCTCGCCCTGTTCGGTATCGGCTCGCTGGCCGCCGGGCTCGCGCAGAGCTCGGGGCAGCTCATCGCCGCCCGCGCGGGCATGGGCATCGGCGGCGCGCTCCTGATGACCACCACGCTCGCGGTCGTCGTGCAGATCTTCGACGACGCCGAGCGCGTGAAGGCGATCGGGCTGTGGGCCACCATCAACTCCCTCGGGTTCGCGGCCGGTCCGCTGCTCGGCGGCTTCATGCTGGACCACTTCTGGTGGGGCTCGATCTTCCTGATCAACATCCCCGTGGCGCTGATCGGCCTGATCGCGGTCCTCAGACTCGTACCCGAGTCCAAGAACCCCCGGGGCGACCGCCCCGACCTGCTCGGCGCTCTGCTCTCCACGATCGGCATGGCCGCGGTGGTCTACGCGATCATCTCCGGCCCCGGGCACGGCTGGACGTCGGCGCGGGTCCTGGTCTCCGCGGCGGTCGGCGTCCTGGTCCTCGGCGCGTTCGCGCTCTGGGAGCTGCGCGTCCCGTACCCGATGCTGGACATGCACTTCTTCCGCGACCAGCGCTTCGTCGGCGCCGTGGCGGGCGCCATCCTGGTGGCCTTCGGCCTGAGCGGCTCGCTCTTCCTGCTCACCCAGCACCTGCAGTTCGTGCTCGGGTACGAGCCGCTGGAGGCGGGACTGCGCACGGCGCCGCTCGCGGTGACCATCGTGGCGCTGAACCTCGCGGGGGTCGGGGCCAGGCTGCACGCCAGGATGGGCACGCCCGTCACGATCGTGACCGGCATGAGCATGCTGGCGGCGGGCCTCGCGGCCATCGCGCTGCTCGGCGGCCACGACTACGACGGCCTGCTCCTCGGCCTGGTCGTGATGGGCGCGGGCATCGCGCTCGCCATGCCGGCCATGGCCAACGCCATCATGAGCGCCATCCCGCCGGAGAAGGCGGGCGTGGGCGCGGGCGTCAACGGCACGCTCGCGGAGTTCGGCAACGGCCTGGGCGTCGCCGTGCTCGGCGCGGTCCTCAACTCCCGCTTCGCCTCGCTCGTGGCGGTCTCCGCCGCCTCCTTCCCCGCGGCGATGGCGGCGGCGAAGTCGACGGGCGAGCGCGAACGGATCGCCGACGCCTTCTCCTCGGGGCTGGAGACGAGCCAGCTGGTGGGGGCGGCGGCGGTGTTCCTCGGCGGTGTCCTGGCGGCCGCGTTGCTGCGCAGGGCGGAGCGGGCAGACTCCGTGGGTGGGACGGCGGCATAGCATCGGGGGGAGGGCGGACCACCGGTGTGCACCGCCCGCCCTCCCCACGCCGCACACCCGGGGGACCACCTCTCCGGGCCCGAGGACCAACGAGGAAGGTGCGCCATGGCGAAGGCAGCCGGCCGCCCGAAGCATCCGGCGCGCACGAGCGTCTGGCTGCGGGACAGGACGTCCCGCGGCGGCGCTCGCAAGGGCGACCAGCCGAGCGGTCTCGACCGGGACCGCATCACCGGCGCCACGGTCCGGCTCCTGGACGCGGACGGCCTCGACACGTTCTCCATGCGCCGGCTCGCCGCCGAGCTGAACGTCACGGCGATGTCCGTCTACTGGTACGTGGACACCAAGGACGACCTCCTGGAACTGGCGCTGGACTCGGTGTGCGGGGAGATGCGGCTGCCCGACACGGAGAAGGAGCCGGGGGCCTGGCGGGAGCAACTGCGCGCGCTCGCCGACGAGTACCGCGCGATGCTGATCCGCCACCCCTGGGTGTCGCCGCTGGTCGGCAGGTACCTCAACATCGGCCCGAACTGGATGGCGTTCGCCCTGGCCGTCCAGAACACGGTGCAGGGCACGGGCCTGCCCGCGCACACCCGCAACGGCGCGATCTCGGCGGTCTTCCAGTTCGTCTACGGCTTCGGGACGATAGAGAGCCACTTCATCTCGCGGTGCGCGGAGGCGGGGATGTCGCAGGACGAGTACTACCGCGAGGCGGCGGGCACGGTCCGCTCCGAACTGGCGTCGCACGGGCTCCTGGAGCGGGCGGACGAGCTGATGTCCGCGCGGGACGGCGACACGGTCGAGCAGATGTGGGAGCGGGACTTCACCATCGCCCTCGACCTGATGATCGCGGGCATCGAGTCCCTCCTGCGGACCTCCCCCGAGGCCCCGTAGGGGGCCTGCCCCCGAGGACGCCCGGGGGAGGCCGGCGGTCCCGCCCCCTCAGGTCAGCGCGGCGGGAAGCCCCCCGTGGCCACCGGGCCCCACCGCTCCGGCGTGATCCGGATGATCGACTTGTTCCGGGTCAGCATCGCCGCCCGGTACTCGTCCCAGTCCGGGTGCTCCCCGGAGATATTGCGGAAGTACTCGACCAGGGGCTCCACCGACTCGGGGGCGTCGAGGACCTCCGCGGAGCCGTCGACCTGGACCCACGGCCCGTTCCACTCGTCGCTCAGGACGATCACGCTGACCCGCGGATTCCGCTTGGCGTTGCGGGTCTTGGCGCGCTCCGGGTACGTGGAGACGACGATGCGGCCGGAGTCGTCGACCCCGCAGGTCAGGGGCGAACCCTGCGGGGTCCCGTCCGACCGCGTGGTCAGCAGGACGGCCCGGTGCCTGGGCCGTACGAAGTCGAGCAACTCGGCCAGCGTCACTGATGTGTTGGTAGCGATGTCGGGTGCCATGCACGGCACCCTAGTCAGCCGCCTCAGCCGGTCTGCGGCAGCGACTCCCCCTGCACGGCCTGAATGTCGAGCTCGACCCTCAGCGTCGTGCCGATCGCCGAGATCCCCGCCTGCACCACCTGGTTGTAGTTCATCGCGAAGTCGTCCCGGCGCAGCTCGGCCGTGGCGCGGAAGGCGGCCCGCGTGCCGCCCCAGGGGTCGGCCCCGGTCCCGAGGTAGCTCAGGTCCAGGTCCACCGGCCGCACGACCCCGTGCATGCCCAGCTCGCCGTGGACCGTCCACCGGTCCGCGCCCGCGGGCGACAGCCCGGTCGACCGGTACGTGATCTCCGGGAACCGCTCGACGTCCAGGAAGTCGCCCGACTTCAGGTGCCCGTCGCGCATGCCGTTGCCCGTGTCGATCGACGCCGACCGGATGACCGCCTCCACACGGGACTTCTCGACGTCCTCGGCGATCTCGATGCGCCCGCCGAAGTCCGTGAACCGCCCGTGCACGCTGGTGATCCCGAGGTGCTGGGCGACCGCGCCGACGGTCGAGTGCGCCGGGTCGACCGTCCACGGCCCGGGCGGGGGCAGCTCCGTGCCGCCCTGCCGGGCGAGGACGACATTGCCGACCTCGGCCCGTCCGCTCGCGGTGACCAGCGCCGTGGAGGCGACCGGCGCGTAGCCGACGGCGGTGACGATGACGGTGTAGGGCCCGGCGGCCAGCGCCGTGCCGTCCCGTACGACGCCCTCCTCGTCCGCGGCGGCCCGCAGCACCTGCGTCCCGGTCATGTCGGTCACCGTGACGACGGCGTGCGGCACGGCCCACCCGTCACGCGTGCGGATCCGAGCGTTGAGTCCCATCCCGTTTACTCCTTGCCGGGCTTCCCGAGCGGAAGCCCCGTGTTCATGCTCATCAGGTTCGGGCCGCGTCAAACGGACGACCCCCGGCGGCGGTGACCGGCCGTCCCCTGCCGTGAACGTCACCGCCGGCCCGGGGGCCTTTCCTCACCGGCCCGCGGTGCGCCACCGCTCGGGGCGCGACCGCGGGCCGGGACCGGTCACTCGCCCGGGTGGGCGAGCTCGATGTCGTGGCCGTCGATGCCGCTGCCGGCCACCGAGAGGCCCGTGGCCACCGGCGGGTAGCCGGTCGCGATGACCGTGTACTCCCCGCTGTCCAGGTCGGTGAAGGCGTACGCCCCGTCCGTCCCGGTGGTCGCGGTGGCGACGACGTTGCCCGCCGCGTCGACGAGCGTGACCCGCGCGTCGTTCAGCGGCCCGCCGCTCGCCCGCACGGTGCCGAGCACCTGCGCGCCGGAGTTGAGCTCGACCTCGACCCGGGTGACCCCGGTGCCGCCGACCTCGACGGGCAGCGCCAGCGGGCGGTGGCCCGCGGCGTTCACCGCGACGGTGACGGTGCCGGGGACCAGCTCGGCGAAGGTGAACTCGCCCTGCTCGCCGGAGATCCCGGTGGCCAGGACGTCACCGCGCACGTCGGTCACGATGACCATCGCGCCGCTGACGGCGAGCTTGCTGTCCGCGTCCCTGACCAGACCGCTCAGACCGCTGGTGCCGCTGAGCAGGATGTCGTACGCGAGGGTGTCTTCGCCGACGACGACGGTCGAGGCCTGCGGCTGGAAGCCGTCCGCGGAGGCGATGAGCACGTACGAACCCGCGCCGGGTGCGTCGACGGCGTAGGAGCCGTCGCCCTGCGCGACCGCGCGGCCCAGCTGCCGTCCTCCGAGGGAGATCAGCGTGACGGCGGCCCGCGGGACGGGCGCGCTCTCGGCGCCGCGGACGAAGCCGCGGACCGGGATGCCGCCGGTGACCGGCGGGAGGTCGCCGGTGCCGGACCGGGTGGTGGAGGCCACCGCGGCCAGCGGCTGCGTGCCCTCGGGCCCGGCCTCGGTGTGCGAGGCGACGGATGCGAACACGGGCTCCTCGACGGACGGACCGGCCTGCGCCGGGGCCGTGGCGGCGGCCGGGGCCGGCGCGGCGTCGGGGGTGCCCGAGGCCTCCGCGGCCTGGGCGAGGCCGCCCGAGGTGCGCAGCGGCACCTCCTTGATGAACAGCGTGATCAGGAAGGCGATCAGCGCCATCGGCGCGGCGATCAGGAAGACGTCGGCGATGCCGTGTCCGTACGCGCTCTCCATCACCGTGCGGAACGGCTCCGGGATCTTGTCCAGGTCCGGGATGCCACCGCCGCCGGTGCCGCCGTGGCCGAAGCCCGCGGCCTTCGGGCCGAGGTCGGCGAGGCCGTCCTTGACGTAGTCGGTGATCCGCGTGGCCATGATCGCGCCGAGCGCCGAGACGCCCATCGCGCCGCCCAGGGAGCGGAAGAAGGTGACGGTGGAGCTGGCGGAGCCGAGGTCCTCGGGGGCGACCTGGTTCTGCGTGCACAGGACCAGGTTCTGCATCATCATGCCGATGCCGAGACCCATCAGGGCCATGAAGATCGCGATGTGCCAGTACTCGGTGTCGTACCGGATGGTGCCGAGCAGGCCGAGGCCCGCCGTCACCAGGACGCCGCCGCTGACCAGCCAGGCCTTCCACTTGCCGGTCTTGGTGATGACCTGTCCGGAGACGGTCGACGAGATGAACAGACCACCGATCATCGGGATCGTCATGACGCCGGACATCGTCGGGGACTTGCCCCGGGCCAGCTGGAAGTACTGGCTGAAGAACACCGTGCCCGCGAACATCGCGACACCCACGAAGAGCGACGCGAGCGAGGCGAGGGTGATGGTGCGGTTGCGGAAGAGCCGCAGCGGGATGATCGGCTCGGTGGCCTTCGACTCGACGAGCACGAAGATCAGTCCGAGGGCGATGGAGCCGCCGACCATGGCGGCCGTCTGCCAGGACATCCAGTCGTACTTGTCGCCGGCGAAGGTGACCCAGACGAGCAGCAGGCAGACGGCGGCGCTGATGAAGAAGGCGCCGGCCCAGTCGACCTTGACGTCACGCTTGACGACGGGGAGCTTCAGGGTCTTCTGCAGCACGATCAGCGCGATGACCGCGAACGGCACGCCGACGTAGAAGCACCAGCGCCAGCCCAGCCACGAGGTGTCGGTGATGACACCGCCGAGCAGCGGGCCGCCGACGGTGGCGACGGCGAAGGTCGCGCCGAGGTAGCCGGAGTAACGGCCGCGCTCGCGCGGGGAGATCATCGCGGCCATGACGATCTGCGCGAGGGCGGAGAGACCGCCCACGCCGATGCCCTGCACGACACGGCAGGCGATCAGCATCCCGGCGCTCTGCGAGAGGCCGGCGACGACCGAACCGCCGACGTAGATGATCAGGGCTATCTGGACCAGGGCCTTCTTGCTGAAGAGGTCCGAGAGCTTGCCCCACAGGGGCGTCGTCGCGGTCATCGCGAGCAGCGACGCGGTGACGACCCAGGTGTAGGCGGACTGGCCGCCGCCGAGGTCGCCGATGATCTCGGGCAGGGCGTTGGAGACGATCGTCGACGACAGGATCGCCACGAACATGCCGAGCAGCAGCCCGGACAGTGCTTCCATGATCTGCCGGTGCGTCATCGGAGCGTTCTCGTCGTGAGGTGCTCCGTGCTTGGCGTGGCTGCCCCGCACACCGGCTGGTGTGGTTGTTGCCATGGAATTCCTTTTCTTACGCGGGTGTACGGGTGGTCTCTGACGTGGTCTGCACGTCGTGGGGGGAGAGGGACGGTGCCACCGGCGGCCCCGCCGCCGGGCGGGCCGCAGCGGCGCGGCAGTCCCCGAAGCTGTCGCGCAGGCGCGCGAGCAGCGTGCTGAGCTGGACGACTTCTTCGTCCGTCCAGTCGTGCAAGTAGTGGGTGAGCGTCCGGATGGAGAGCTCGGAGAGCTCGTCGACCTTGGCCTTGCCCTCGGGCGTGAGCCGCAGGATCCGGGAGCGCTTGTCCGCGGGGTCGGGATCGCGGACGATCCACTCCCTCTCCGCGACATGGGCGACGTGGCGGCTGGTCACCGACGTGTCGACGGCGAGCAGCTCCGCGAGCCTGCTCATCCGCATCGCGCCGTGGCGGTCGAGCAGGATGAGTACGGCGGCGGATCCGGCGGGGCAGTCGTGCGGCAGGCCCCGTCCGAGGCCACGCTTCACGGCACCGATGGCGCTGAGCTGTCGGGCCAGCTCCTCGTACTGACGCTGGGCGGCCACGGCACCTCCTCTTTTTTGTTGCTTAGGGCAACGATAGAAGCAGTTGGTTGCCGCAGGCAAACTAAAAGGGGACCAAGGGCCTAAAGAGTCGGCAAAGGTCTGGGGCCTCGCTCGTAAAGTCCCTGGCCAGGAGGGGTTGGGCGGACAGCGGTGGATTCGCTAGGGTCCTGACCCATGGCACACAACCCCCAGGGCAACCAGGGCAACCCCGATCCGGCCGGCAACACGCAGATGTTCCGCGCCTTCGTCGACGAGGCTCCGCAGGGCCGTCAGCAGCAGGCGGCGACGTCCTCCGGCCCGCGGGTCGGGCTGATCATCGGCGTTGTCCTCGCGATCGTGGTCGTGGCGGGTGTGGCCTGGCTGGCGCTCAAGTAGCGGCAACGCCCGAACAGCAACCACGCACCCCGCCCCGCCCGGCCGCGCCCCTGGGGCCTACCTCCCGGGCGGTCAGCTGCGGGTCCGTCCCGGTTGCTCGCGCAGTTCCCCGCGCCCCTGGGGTCTTCCCCTCGGGCGGTCAGGTGCGGGTCCGTCCCGGCTGAGCGCGCAGTTCCCCGCGCCCCTGAGCAAGACCACACCCGCCCCCCCGAAGGCGCTACGCAAGCCCCCCCAGGGGCGCGGGGAACTGCGCGAGCAACCCAGGCGGGCCCGCACCCGTAGGTGATGCGTGAGGCCCCCGATTCAGGGGCGCGGGGAACTGCGCGAGCAAGCCCAGCGGACGGGCGGCCGAAGGTGATGCGCGAGGCCCCCGATTCAGGGGCGCGGGGAACTGCGCGAGCAACCGAGACGGGCCCGCACCCGTAGGTGATGCGCGAGGCCCCCGATTCAGGGGCGCGGGGAACTGCGCGAGCAACCGAGACGGGCCCGCAGCCGTAGGTGATGCGTGAGGGCCCCGATTCAGGGGCGCGGGGAACTGCGGTGGGGGTTCTAGCGCCAGTCCGCCACGACCCGTTGGGTATCGACATGCATCCCCAGCGGCACCCGCCACGCCTCCACGCACACCGGCCAGGTCCTCACCCTCTTCTCCCCGCCGGCGATCGGCGCCGGCAACGGCACCGTCGACTTGACCGTCGCCCAGTCGACCCCCAGCGCACCGATGATGTGCGTCTCGAAGGTCACCGTCCCCGAACGCACCGGCGACCCCCCGGTGTTGCGGAAGGTGACGGTCACGTTCTCGCACCACCGCTTGTCCGCGGCCTCCCGCTCCGGTTCGCCGACACTGAGCACCGCGGGCCCGCTCGGCCGCTCCGGCGGCCGGGGGCTCGGCTGCTGGGAGCCGGGCGGCGCGTCCGGGCCCGGCGTACGGCCCGGCGGCGCAGGGGTGCCGGAACCGCCCTCCGTACGACCGTGCTCCGCGCCACCGCCGCCCGAGGGCGCCGAAGAGGCCGAGGACCCTGACCCCGGCCTGTCGGCGGACGGCTTCCCCTCCGCGCCGCCCCTGCCGCCGGCACCGGCACCCGCACCCGCCGAGGCCCCCGAGGAGCCACCGCGGCCGTCCTCCGCCCCGTCCTTCCCGGCCGACCCGCCCGCGCCGTCGAGCGGCACCAGTTTCACGTCGTCGGTGGGCCGCACCGCCCCGCCCACCGCCTGCCGGGGCGGGCCGCCGGCCGCGCCGGTCGCCACATAGCCGTCGCCGCTGTCCCCGCCGCACGCGGCGAGCACGCCGCCGAGGCACACCACGGCCGCACCGGCACCGAGCACGTTCCGTACGCCACGTCGCATCGCGCCAGTGTGGCTGACGGTCCGTCAATTAGGAACCCCGTCAGCAACACCGGTCACGCACCGGCGCGTTCACGCGCGGGCGGGTCGGCGCAGGGCGACGGCGACCGCCGCGGATCAGTCCGAGATGAGGCCCTCGCGCAGCTGCGCCAGCGTCCGGGTGAGCAGCCGGGAGACGTGCATCTGGGAGATGCCGACCTCCTCGCCGATCTGCGACTGCGTCATGTTGGCGAAGAAGCGCAGCATGATGATGCGGCGCTCGCGCGGCGGCAGCTTGGCGAGCAGCGGCTTGAGGGACTCGCGGTACTCCACGCCCTCCAGCGCCGTGTCCTCGTACCCCAGGCGGTCCGCGAGGGAGCCCTCGCCGCCGTCGTCCTCGGGGGTCGGGGAGTCGAGCGAGGAGGCCGTGTAGGCGTTGCCCACGGCGAGGCCGTCGACGACGTCCTCCTCCGAGACGCCGAGCGCCGCGGCCAGTTCGGGCACGGTCGGCGAGCGGTCGAGCCGCTGGGCGAGCTCGTCGCTGGTCTTGGTGAGCGCGAGGCGCAGCTCCTGGAGGCGGCGCGGCACCCGCACCGACCAACTGGTGTCCCGGAAGAAGCGCTTGATCTCGCCCACGACCGTCGGCATCGCGAACGTCGGGAACTCCACGCCCCGTTCGCAGTCGAAACGGTCGATCGCCTTGATCAGGCCGATCGTGCCGACCTGGACGATGTCCTCCATCGGTTCGTTGCGGCTGCGGAATCGTGCCGCCGCGTACCGCACGAGGGGGAGGTTCAGTTCGATGAGCGTGTCGCGTACATAGACGCGCTCCGGGCTGTCCTGGTCGAGCGCGGCGAGCCGCAGGAAGAGGGAGCGGGACAGGGTCCGGGTGTCGATGGCTTCCGAGGCTGTTGAGCTGTGAAGCGCGTCGGGCGCGGATTCGCTCGGGCTCTTCGTGAGCGTGAGCGTGAGCACCTTCGAGCTGCCCTGGTCTGCGGACATGCCACCCCCTTTGGGTCGCGGACGGTCGCGGCGGGCGCTCCCGTCGGAGGAACGCAGCCTCCACCTGAATACCGGAGGTGGGGCTACGGCAAACGCGGTTCCAGCAGAATGTCACATGTCGGCAACACGCTGTAGTTACTTGTCGACAAACAAGAGTGACATCCGTGCAGGAAAGAGGGGGTCTGGGGGATTTCGACAAAGAGTCCCGTCGGGAACAGGCCCGACGGGACTCCACTCGTTACGGTTACGCCTCGATCCGATTTGCGGACCGGAGCCGTGCGAAGCTCCTGGCCAGCAGTCTCGACACGTGCATCTGGGAAACGCCCAGTTCCGCGCTGATCTGGGACTGCGTCAGATTGCTGTAGTAGCGCAGCAGCAGGATCCGCTGCTCGCGCTCGGGCAGTTGGACCAGGAGGTGGCGTACGAGATCGCGGTGCTCGACGCCGTCGAGCGCGGGGTCCTCGTAGCCGAGCCGGTCGAGCAGGCCGGGCAGCCCGTCGCCCTCCTGGGCCGCCTCCAACGACGTTGCGTGGTACGAGCGTCCGGCCTCGATGCAGGCGAGGACCTCGTCCTCGGTGATGCGCAGCCGCTCGGCGATCTCCCCGGTCGTCGGGGAGCGCCCGAAGGCGGTGGTGAGGTCCTCGGTCGCGCCGGTCACCTGCACCCACAGCTCGTGCAGCCGCCGGGGCACGTGGACCGTGCGGACGTTGTCGCGGAAGTACCGCTTGATCTCGCCGACCACGGTCGGCATCGCGAAGGTCGGGAACTGCACGCCGCGCTCCGGGTCGAACCGGTCGATGGCGTTGATGAGCCCGATGGTGCCGACCTGGACGACGTCCTCCATCGGCTCGTTGCGGCTGCGGAAGCGCGCGGCGGCGTACCGCACGAGCGGCAGGTTGGCCTCGATGAGGGCGCCGCGCACGCGGCCGTGCTCGGGGCTGCCCGGCTCCAGCTCCTTGAGCTGGCCGAAGAGCACCTGGGTGAGCGCGCGGGTGTCGGCGCCGCGGGTGCTCCCGGTGCCCGGCGCGGCCTTCGGGGGCGGGGTCTTCGGGGGCGGGGTCTTCGCGGGAGGAGCCTCGGGCGCAGTACTGGCCGGCACGGTCAACGCCACCCCTTCTCGGTCAGGCACGGTCGAGGTCGGATCCGGTCGGGCACTGGCCCGATCAAGCTCGGTCGACCTCGGTCAACTCATCCGTCAAAAGCGGTCATAGCATCACAAGACATGTGCACTGTGTGCAAGCACCCGATAACTACGTGTTGAGGGCAAGTTGGGGTATATGACGCAAAAGGGCCCCGCACCCTGGCGGTGCGGGGCCCTTCGGGGAGCCGTCGTGGAGCCGTGGCGCGCGGGGGGCCGGGCGCCGTCGGCTCAGAACTCGTAGTCGGCGATCACCCACGTGGCGAACTCGCGCCACAGGGCGACGCCCGCCTGGTGGGCCGGGTGCTCGAGGTACCGCTTCAGCGCATCGACGTCCTCGACCGCCGAGTTGATGGCGAAGTCGTACGCGATGGGGCGGTCGGTGATGTTCCAGTCGCACTCCCAGAACGTCAGCTCCGGGATCTGTCCGCCGAGGGCGCGGAAGGCGGCGACGCCCTCGGCCACGCGCGGCTCGTCCCGCCGCACGCCGTCGTTGAGCTTGAAGAGGACCAGATGGCGGATCACGGGCACTCCTTGGAGAGGACTGGGGCTCGGCGGCCGCTCAGTCCTTGCCTCCGTTGGCGACCCAGGTCATGAAGTCGCCGATGCTCTGAGCGGCGCTCGAAATGCCCTCGAACCCTATCTGCACGTAGTCGGCGGCCTTGGCCGGGTCGGTGATGATCACATAGAGCGCGAAGACGACCACCGCGAAGAGCACGAGCTTCTTTCCCTGCACTGCCACGATCTGGCCTCCCCTTGCCGCGCCCCGTGTGACCCCTGTGACGGCGGCGAGTCTAACCCGGACCGTATTCACGGGGCTTTTAAGGACCAACGGCCCGGCAGCACAGGCCCTTTGCCTGCGCCGCACGGGTGGCGGGCGGAGCAGGATGGGTGGTGAGCCCAGCGGATCTGGCAGGAATCCGCGGGTGAGGGACTGGCCCCACTGCGGGGTCCGCGTCGTCTGCTTCCCCCCTGACGGCGGCGCTGACTTGAGGGTCCAGTCCTCGTCGGGGGGAGCGGCTTGTCCCCCCGATGCCGCTTCCCCCGTCCCAGCGGGAGAAAGCCCCGGCGCCCTCGTGGCGCCGGGGCTTTACGCGTGGCGCAGGGGCCTTGCGCGGGGGTCCGCCCGGCTCCGGGCACGACGCCCCGGGCACGACGAAGGGCCCGTCCAGCCGGACGGGCCCTTCGTTTCGAGAGCGGTAGCGGTGGGATTTGAACCCACGGTGAGTTTCCCCACACTCGCTTTCGAGGCGAGCTCCTTCGGCCGCTCGGACACGCTACCGAGAGGAACTCTAGCCCAAGGTGGGCCGTGGACAGAAATCCGTTCGGCGGTCCCGGCTCAGCGGTTCCGGAAGAAGTCCGTCAGCTGTGCGGCGCACTCCTCGGCGAGGACGCCGTGGACGACCTCCGGCCGGTGGTTGAGCCTTCTGTCGCGCACCACGTCCCAGAGCGAGCCCGCCGCCCCCGCCTTCTCGTCGCGCGCGCCGTAGACGACCCGGTCGACCCGGGACTGCACGAGCGCGCCCGCGCACATCGTGCACGGCTCCAGCGTCACGACGAGCGTGCAGCCGGACAGGCGCCACTCGCCGAGCGCGGCGGCGGCCCGGCGCAGGGCGAGCACCTCCGCGTGGGCGGTCGGGTCGCCGACCGCCTCGCGTTCGTTGTGCCCGGCGGCGAGCACCGTCGTGCCGTCCGGGGACAGCACGACGGCGCCGACGGGCACGTCGCCGCCCGCGGCGGCGAGCCCGGCCTCGGCGAGGGCACGCCGCATGGGCGCCCGCCAGCGGTCGCGCACGGGATCGGGGCCGGGCCCGCCGTCGCCGGGACGGAGATCGGCGGCCGTGCCGGTGGCGCGGTCGGCGCCGTGGTCGGTGGTGCGGTCGGTGGTGCGGTCGGTCGGATGGTTCGGGTCGGTCACACGGGGAACCTAGCGGACGGTCTCCAGCACCTCCGCCGCCCCGAGGATGTCGGCGATCTCGTTGAGCGCGTCACCGCTCTCGAGACCGAGCAGGTCCTTCTCGGGCACACCGAGGTCCGCGAGGATCTCCGTGTCGCCGAGCGGTCCGGACGGCACCCCCGACGCACCGGCGCCGTCGGCGGCCTCCCCGTCGGCGTCGGACGCCTCCGGTTCGCCGTCCTCCGTGCCGTCGAGGTCGAGGGCGTCGAGGTCGTCCGCCCCCTCGTCGTCCGGGTCGCGGCCGAGCATCTCGTCGGTGAGCAGGATCTCCCCGTACGAGCTGCGGGCGGCCGCCGCGGCGTCCGACACGTAGATACGGGGGTCCTCCTCCCCGTCCACGCGGACGACGCCGAACCAGGCGTCCTCCTGTTCGATGAAGACGAGGACCGTGTCGTCGTCGGCATCGGCCGTGGCTTCACGGGCCAGGTCGGCCAGATCCGACAGGGTCTCCACATCGTCGAGCTCCGTGTCGCTCGCTTCCCACCCGTCTTCGGTGCGCGCGAGCAGTGCGGCGAAGTACACCGTGACTCTCCCACTGGTCATAGGCAGTGCCGGTTGGCGGTTAGGGGTCCCCCCGGCGAGGTCGGGGAGCGGGGAGTTGCTGTGCCAAGCCCCGCCCATTCGGAATCGTGGCAGAAACAGCGCCGTCAGGAGAGGTCTTCCGGCCGCTGTGTTCCGCGTCGCGTTCTTCCGGGGCCCTCGCCGGGCCCGCCGCCGACCGGGCGGCTACCAGCGGAACGTGCGCATACGCATCTGCTGACGCATCCGTGCCGCCCGGGCGCGGCGCGGCTTCACGCGGTCGCGGAGCTCGATGGCCTCGTCGCGTTCGCGCAGGAACTGGGCGCGGCGCCTGCGCCGCTCGGCGTTGCTCTCGTCTTCCGGCTTACGCTCGGCCATGGGCCACACCACCTCAGTCCGTACGTCCCCACCTTCCCCCGGCCGGCGTGGTTGATGCCAGCGCGACGGGAGGGGCTCGCTCCCGGCGGGTCCCGCGGGGGGCGCCGGGTCCCGGCGAGGGGCGGGCGGCGCGGTCCCGGTTACTGTTGATGTCATGCGGATCCACGTCGTCGACCACCCGCTGGTGGCGCACAAACTCACCACGCTGCGCGACAAGCGCACCGACTCCCCGACCTTCCGGCGCCTCGCCGACGAGCTGGTCACCCTGCTCGCGTACGAGGCCACCCGGGACGTGCGCACCGAGCAGGTCGACATCGACACCCCGGTCTCCCGGACCACGGGCGTCAAGCTCTCCTACCCGCGGCCGCTGGTCGTGCCGATCCTGCGCGCCGGTCTCGGCATGCTGGACGGCATGGTGCGGCTGCTGCCGACCGCCGAGGTCGGCTTCCTCGGCATGGTCCGCAACGAGGAGACCCTGGAGGCCTCCACGTACGCGACGCGCATGCCCGACGACCTGTCCGGGCGCCAGGTCTACGTCCTGGACCCGATGCTCGCCACCGGCGGCACGCTGGTCGCGGCGATCCGGGAGCTCATCAAGCGCGGCGCCGACGACGTGACCGCCGTGGTCCTGCTCGCCGCCCCCGAGGGCGTCGAGATCATGGAGCGCGAGCTGGCGGGCACGCCGGTGACGGTCGTGACGGCGTCGGTCGACGAGCGGCTCAACGAGCAGGGGTACATCGTGCCCGGCCTGGGCGACGCGGGCGACCGGATGTACGGGGCGGCGGAGTAGCCCCCGCGGTTCCCACCGGGGAGCCCCTCCCCGGGCTCAGCAGTTCTTCTGGTCCGAAGCGGCGGGCGTCGGCTCGGGTGCGGCCAGTGCGGCCAGCGCCTTGTCGGCGTCCGCTTTCTTCGCCAGGTTCTTGAACTGCGTGCCGATGATCAGGTCGACCTCGTCGCCCTTGCGGGCGTCGGACCGGTGCTCGGCGCCCGCGAGCTGCGTGCCGAGGACGGGGATCGCCGTGTCGGCCGTCCCCTTGGCGCCGAGCAGTATCCCGGGGCCCTTGACCTTCTTGTCGTACTCCTTCGCCGCGTTGCCGACCTTGCCGATGGCGAAGCCGCGCTTCTTGAGCTCGTCGGCGGTGTCCTTGGCGAGGCCGCCGCGGGGCGTGGCGTTGAAGACGTTGACCTTGATCCGGCCGGGCTCGGGCAGCCGTTTCCGGCTTGCGGCCGCCGCGTCGGGGGAGGCGGACGCACGGGCGCCCGGCCCGCGGTCGCAGTCGCCGCTCGCGCGGCCCGCCGCCGATGCCTTGTCGCCGCCCGTGAAGACGGTGATGAGCTGCAGCGTGCCCCAGCCGATCAGGCCCACGGCCGCGGTGGCCGCGATCACCGCGAGCACGACCCTGCGGCGTCCGCTGGGGCGGCGCATCCGTGGATATTTGTCCCCCGTGATGCGGTACTTGCCGCCCATGCCGGGGGGAGTGAGCATGCTCATGGGCGCAGCGTAGTGCGGCCGGACGGCGATGCCTACTAAATGATCATTACGCGGGGCCCAGTCCAACCCAAAAGGGCCAATGCGGACTTGGGCCCCGTTCGGGCGCGGGAGCGGGCGCGTCAGCCCAGTTCGAGCACGCGCGCGTGGAGCACCTGGCGCTGCTGCAGCGCGGCGCGGACCGCCCGGTGCAGCCCGTCCTCCAGGTACAGGTCGCCCTGCCACTTCACGACGTGCGCGAAGAGGTCGCCGTAGAACGTCGAGTCCTCGGCGAGCAGGGTCTCCAGGTCGAGCTGGCCCTTGGTCGTCACGAGCTGATCGAGGCGGACCGGGCGCGGCGCGACGTCCGCCCACTGCCGGGTGCTTTCCCGGCCGTGGTCGGGGTACGGCCGGCCGTTTCCGATGCGCTTGAAGATCACACGGAAAGCCTACCGGGCAAGGCTCTCCGGGCGCAGCCATGGAGACGGAGTGCGACCCTGGGAAATGCCGCAGTAAATCGGTGCAAACCGGAAACACGCCAGCCGGGAACAGGGGCCGAAGTGAGCGAGAGCCAGCCGATGCCGTCCACGCCGGGCCAGGAGAACCGCCCGAACGAGTCTGTGCCGGTCGCCGGAGTGACGGGTGGAGGCAGTGCTTCCGGAGGGGCTGGTGGGTCTGGTGGGGCTGGCGGGGCAGTGGGGTCCGGGGGCGGCGAGGTCGCCGCGGGGGCCGGTGCCGGTGCCCTGCCCGAGGAGGCCGCGGCGATCGCCGCCGGGTACGCCTTCGACGGGCCCGCCCTCGATCTGGGCGCCCTGCTCTGGGACGGCCGGTGCCTCGCCGACGCGCAGATCCGCATCCCGCTGCCCATGCTCAACCGGCACGGCCTCGTGGCCGGCGCCACCGGCACCGGCAAGACCAAGACCCTGCAGCTCATCGCCGAGCAGCTCGCCGCGCAGGGCGTGCCCGTCTTCCTCGCGGACATCAAGGGGGACGTCTCGGGCATCTCCGCCCCCGGCGAGCCGGGCGCGAAGGTCGCCGAGCGGGCCGCGGACGTGGGGCAGGAGTGGGAGGCGACCGGGTTCCCCAGCGAGTTCTACGCGCTCGGCGGCATCGGCACCGGCATTCCCGTCCGGGCCACGATCACCAGCTTCGGGCCCGTCCTGCTCTCCAAGGTGCTGCAGCTCAACCAGACCCAGGAGCAGTCGCTCGGGCTGATCTTCCACTACGCCGACCAGAAGGGCCTCGAACTCGTCGACCTGAAGGACCTGCGTGCCGTCGTCACCTTCCTGACCTCGGACGAGGGCAAGCCCGAGCTCAAGGGCATCGGCGGGCTCTCGTCCGTGACCGCGGGCGTCATCCTGCGCGCGCTCACCGCCTTCGAGGCGCAGGGCATGGCGGACTTCTTCGGGGAGCCCGAGTTCGACACCAGCGAGTTCCTGCGGTCGGCGCCCGACGGGCGCGGTCTGGTCTCCGTCCTCGAACTCGCCGAGGTGCAGGACAAGCCGCAGCTCTTCTCGACGTTCCTGATGTGGCTCCTCGCCGACCTCTACAACGACCTGCCCGAGGTCGGCGACGTCGAGAAGCCGAAGCTGGTCTTCTTCTTCGACGAGGCCCACCTCCTCTTCAACGGCGCCTCGAAGGCCTTCCTGGAGGCGATCACGCAGACCGTGCGGCTGATCCGCTCGAAGGGGGTCGGCGTGTTCTTCGTGACGCAGACCCCCAAGGACGTGCCCGCGGACGTGCTCGCCCAGCTCGGCAACCGGGTGCAGCACGCGCTGCGCGCCTTCACCCCCGACGACCAGAAGGCGCTCAAGGCGACGGTGCGGACGTTTCCCGATTCGCCGTACGACCTGGAGGAGATCCTCACCGGGATCGGCACGGGCGAGGCCGTGGTCACCGTGCTCAGCGAGAAGGGCGCGCCGACGCCCGTCGCGGCGACGCGGCTGCGGGCGCCGGAGTCGCTCATGGGCCCCGTGGAGGCGGGCGCGCTCCAGCAGGCCGTGCGGGCCTCGCTGCTGTACTCGCGGTACGCGGACGCGGTCGACCGCGAGTCGGCGTACGAGAAGCTGACCGCCCAGGAGGCTCGGACGCAGGCCCGCAAGCAGGCCGAGGTGGCGGCCGCGGAGGCCGAGAAGGAGGCGGAGAAGGCGGCGCGGGCGGAGGCCCGGGCCCGGCCGCGGGGTGACGGGTCCGTGGTGGAGCAGGTGGTGGGGAGCGGGATGTTCAAGTCCCTGCTGCGGTCCATGGGGACGCAGATCGGGCGGGAGATCTCGCGGTCGGTGTTCGGGACGGCTCGGCGCCGCCGGTAGGGCGGGGGCCCTCCCTGGGCGCGGGGCCTTGGGCGGGTTGTCGCCTGCGCGGCGGGCGTCGAGCTGTCCTCGTCGGCTGTCGGCTGTCGGTTGTCGGCTGCGGCCTGTCGCCTGTCGGCTGTCGGGGTCAGGCGTCCTTGGGGTGAGTGTGGGGGCCCGTGTTGTGGTCTTCCTCGGGGGTGGGGGGTGTGGTTTCCGGGGGTGCGGGGTCCAGGGGGGCCGTGCGGGCCGCTTCGGCGCGGAGGAGGGCCTGGAGGGCCGCGTGGGGGTCGATGGGCATGGGGGTGTCCTTCGTCTGCGCTTGTTCGTGCCGGTTGCTGGGGGAGGCGGCGTGGTGCCTTCCCGTCAGCAGCGCAGGACCACCGAGCGGGGGGTCGGGACGTGCGGGTGGAGCGGGGTGCGGTGCGGGGGCGCGGGGGGCGTGGCGTCGTGCGGTGGTGCGGGGACGCGGGGGCGCGCGGAGGGCAGGCGGGTGGCGTGCCGGGTGGGGAGGCGCAGGGCCGTGTCCGGGGCGTCCTGCGAGGCCTCGTTGCCGGTCTCCGTGGAGAGGGCGGCGGGGGGTGGGGGTGCCGCGTGGGCGGTGGGGGCCGGGGCGAGGGCGGCCAGGAGGAGGATCAGGAGGGTGAGCAGCGCCGCCCGGGGCCGCGGGGGGCGGCGGTGGGGGTGGGGCGGGGGCGTGCTCATGGAGGGCATGTCCCCGGGTGGGGGGTGTGTTGATCGTGGTGGGGCCGGATAGGCCCCTCATGGGCTAGACGGAATCTGGCCCCTGGGCCTTTTGCGCCCGGGGGTTCGCCCCGGGTCCCGTCGGGGGGCGGGGCCGCGGGGGTATGTGCGTACTCGCTATCCCTGCGCCCCGCTGCACGAACAAAGACGGCATTGTGGGCTCGGTGCTCCGTGCGCACATACCCCCGCGTCCCCTCGCGTCTCGCTCGCGGGTGCGGGCCGGTGGGGCCCGTACGTCGCCTTTGGTGGGTTTGCGGGTGCGGGGCGGTCCGTGAGTTCCCTCGCGTCTCGCGTGCAGGTGCGGGGCGTCGTGTGGGGGCTACTTCGCGGCTTTTGCTGCTGCCTTCAGTTGTTGTTTGTGGGTGCGGACCTTTTGGAGGGACTCCGGGTCCGTGATGTCCGCGACGGAGCGGTACGCCTTGGGGGCGCCGTAGTCGCCCGCCGCCTCGCGCCAGCCCTTGGGGCGGACGCCCAGCTGCTTGCCGAGGAGGGCCAGGAAGATCTGGGCCTTCTGCTTCCCGAAGCCGGGCAGGTCGTTCAGGCGCTTCAGGAGTTCGTCGCCGGTGGACACGTCCCGCCAGAGGCCTGCCGCGTCGCCGTCGTAGTGGTCCACCAGGTACTGGCACATCTGCTGGATCCGCTTGGCCATCGAGCCCGGATAGCGGTGCACCGCCGGCTTCGTGGAGAGGAGCGCGGCGAAGGCCTCGGGGTCGTACGACGCGATCTCGTGGGCGTCGAGGTCGTCCGCGCCGAGCCGCGTGGCGATCGTGTGCGGGCCCGCGAACGCCCACTCCATGGGGACCTGCTGGTCCAGGAGCATGCCGGTCAGCGCGGCCAGCGGGCTGCGGCCGAGGAGCTCGTCGGCCGCGGGCTCCTGGGCGAGGTGAAGGGTGACGTCCATGGCTCGATGATCCCCCGGCGCCGGGTGCGTCGCAGGGCGGGCGGAAACGGCGTGGCGGGGGGACGGGCGGGGGCGTTAGCCTCGGAGGCATGTCTACGCCCCGCATTTCCTAGCCAGGACACACGCCTTCACGTCACCCGTGTGTCCATTCGCTATTGCGGAGCGTTACCTCATGATCACCGTACGAGGCGCCGACGTGCGCGTCGGTGCCCGCCTGCTGCTGTCCGACGTCTCCTTCCATGTCGCCCCCGGCGACCGCGTCGGCCTGGTCGGGCGCAACGGCGCCGGCAAGACCACCCTGATGAAGATCCTCGCCGGACAGGCCGGCCCGGCCGACGGCACCGTGGCCCGGACCGGCTCCGTCGGCCACCTCGCGCAGGACCCGGGCGCCGCCGACCCCGCCCGTTCCGTCGCCGAGCGCATCCTGTCGGCCCGCGGCCTGGACGAGGCGGTCGCGGCGCTGCGGACCGCCGAGGCCGCCATGGCGCGGGCGGCGGATCCGGCCGCGCAGGAGCGGGCGATGGCCGCCTACGCGCGGGCGGACGACCGTTTCCAGGCGCGCGGCGGATACGCCGCGGAGGCCGAGGCCGCCCGGGTCGCGGCCGGGCTCGGGCTGCCCGAGCGGGCCCTGCACCGGCCCGTCGGCGACCTCTCGGGCGGTCAGCGCCGCCGCGTCGAGCTCGCCCGGATCCTCTTCTCGCGGCACGACACGCTGCTGCTCGACGAGCCGACCAACCACCTCGACGCCGACTCGGTGGCGTGGCTGCGCGGCTTCCTCGGCTCCTATCCGGGCGGGCTCGTCCTCATCAGCCACGACACGGGGCTGCTCGCCGACACCGTCAACCGCGTCCTGCACCTCGACGCGCGCCGCGCGGCCGTCGACGTGCACAACACCGGATGGCACGCCTACCTCGCGCAGCGCGCGGCGGACGACCGGCGGCGCACCCGCGAGCGCGCCAACGCCGAACGCAAGGCGGCCTCGCTGCGCGCCCAGGCCGACCGGATGCGCTCCCACGTCGCGACCGCCACCGCCGCCAAGAACATGGACCGGCGTGCCGGGCGGCTGCTCGCCGGGACGGAGCCGGTGCGGCGCGGCGAGAAGGTCGCGCGCATCCGGCTGCCGGAGCCCGCGCCGTGCGGCCGGATGCCGCTCGGCGCGGTCGCGCTGACCAAGTCGTACGGGTCCCGCCGCGTACTCGACGGTGTCGACCTGGCCGTCGACCGGGGCGCCCGGCTGGTCGTCCTCGGGCTCAACGGCGCGGGCAAGACGACGCTGCTGCGGCTGCTCGCCGGGCGGGAACTCCCGGACGCGGGACGGGTCGTCGCCGGGGCCGGGCTGCGGCTCGGCTACTTCGCGCAGGAGCACGACACCCTGGACGGCGCGCGGACGGTCCGGGAGAACCTCGCGGGCGCGGCCCCGCACCTGACGGACGGTGAGGTGCGGGGCGTGCTCGGCTCGTTCCTGTTCGGCGGGGACGACGCGGACAAGCCCGCCGGTGTGCTGTCCGGGGGCGAGAAGACCCGGCTCGCGCTGGCGGGGCTCGTCCACTCGGGCGCGAACGTGCTGCTCCTCGACGAGCCGACCAACAACCTCGACCCGGCGTCCCGGGACGAGGTGCTGGGCGCGGTGGGCACGTATCCCGGGGCGATCGTCCTGGTCACGCACGACGAGGGGGCGGTCGACGCGCTGCGGCCCGACCGGGTGCTGCTGCTCCCCGATGCCACGGAGGATCTCTGGAGCCCCGCCTACCGGGACCTGGCCGCGCTGTCCTGACACCGGCCACGGCCGGGGGGAAAGGGAAACACCGCCCCCGGCCTCCGTGGCTGTGATTCGATGCTGCGATGAGACGAGACCGTGTCGCCGACGCCGCCGAGGGTCACCCCGTGCTCCGCGTGCGGGAACGTTCCGGCGTACGTGACCTGGAGGCCTGCGTCGGCGTGCTCGCCGTCGTGCATAAGGCCGACGGATACCCCGTCAACTGGCCCGACCAGCCCGCCGCCTGGCTGGAAGGTGCCGCCGTGCTCGGCGCCTGGGTGGCCGAGCTCGACGGGCGGATCGTCGGGCACGTGGGCCTGGCCCGGCCCGGTGCGGGGGACGAGGCGCCCGGGCTGTGGGGCGAGCGGGCCGGCGCGGACCGGGACGGCGCCGCGGTCGTGAGCCGGCTGTTCGTCGCGCCGGACGCCCGCGGCCACGGCATCGGCGCCCTGCTGATGCGGCGCGCCGGACGGGAGGCACAGGAGCGCGGGCTGCACCCCGTCCTCGACGTGGTGTCCTCCGACGCCGCCGCGGCCGCCCTGTACGAACGCATGGGCTGGCACCTGATGGCCGTCGTCGAGCAGGAGTGGCAGCCCGGTCAGCGGGTCGCCCTGCGCTGCTACGCGGGCCCGGCGGACCCCGCCGACGACCCGTCCGGCTGATCCGGCACCAGGCCCTCCGCGGCCGTCTGCTGCCGGTCGACCTCGGCACGGTGGTCGTGCGGGCACGGGCCCGGCCTCAGGGGAGTTGCGCCCGCGTCCTCGCACCCCGCTCGCGCAGCCACTCCGCGACCTCGTCGGCGCCCGACGCCACGGCGATGTCCAGCGGTGTCATGTCGTCGTACCCGACCCAGTCCAGCTCGGCGCCCCGCGCCAGCAGATAGCGCGCGGCCGCGGTCTGCCCGCCGTGGCAGGCGCCCCAGAAGGCGCTGGTGATGTCGTCGGCGGCGGGCCATCTGCCGTCCCGCTCGTCCGCCGCGTCCGCGTCCTGCCCGTCGCCCTCGACCAGGGCGACGACCCGGTCCAGGAGGCCGAGCGTCGCCGCGTCCTGCAGCGTCGTGCGCGCCCCGTGCTCCAGAAGCCGCCGCGCCGCCCGCCACTGGCCGAAACCGCGCGCGTCGGCCAGCGGGGTGCCGCCCGCGATGACGGCGCCGGTCGCCTCGATGTCCGCACCGGCGGCGACGAGCGCGTCGAGCGCGGCCACGTCGTCGTTGCTCGCCGCCCAGTGCAGCGGCGTCTCGCCGTGCACGCCGACGAAGCGGGCGTCGGGGTCGGCGCCGGCCGCGACCAGCGCGGCGATGACCTCGGGCCCGGCGGGCAGGTGCCCCGGCCAGTCCGTCGCGACGTGCAGCAGGCTGCGCGTGCCCGCGGCCTCGCCGGTCCGCCGGATGCCGGTGCCGGCCAGGCCGGGATGCGCGGCGAGCAGCTCGCGCAGCGCGGGTACGTCACCGGAGCGGATCGCTCCGGTCACCGCGACCGCCAGGGGATCCCCCGCGTCGAGAACAGTCATGCTCCCCGGCCTCCTCGATGCGCAGCGGATCCCGCCCGGACCCGCCGTCCGGTGTCCGGTTCCCGATCCGCTGTCCTGGCCGAATTCTGTCAGTGGTCGCCGACAACGGGGGGCGCTTCGCGCAGAGAAGGACAGGTGCGGTCCGAAGAGGACCGGGCGCGGGGCAGGACGACGGCGAGCAGCAGCGCCACGGCCACCGCGATCAGGTGCTCGCGGCCCGCCAGATCGGCCGGGCCGAACGACCCGGCCACCGTCGGCACGACCGCCGCCAGGAAGAGCACGGGCGCCCGTACCGCCGCCGCCGTGAAGGCGTAGAGCCCGACGACGGCGGCGGAGGCCCCGGTGTCCACCGCGTGCGCGGCATCGGCGGGCAGCCCGAACAGGTCCGGCCCGAGGGTGATCATCACGCGCGCCCCGAGGGTCCCGGCGAGCGTGGCCGCGTACGCCACCACGAGCGTGCGGACCGGACCGAAGAGCAGCTGCGCGAGCGCGAACGCGAGCATCAGCCGGGGCAGACCGCCCCAGGCGGGCAGGTCGACCGCGGGCACGAAGAGCGAGACGGGCGTGCGCAGCAGGGTCAGCGGGACGGGCTGGTCGGCCCGCACCTCGCTGATCGCCCGGACCACCCCCGCCCCGGCGTCCGTCTGCTGGAACGCGTGCAGGCCGACCACCGCCACGGCGGCGAGGAAGGCCAGTGAGATCCCCAGCGGCCCGCGCTCGCGCAGCCTCCGCCAGGGCACGGCCACGACGCCCCGCCACTCGTGCAGCAGGGCGTCCCGGACGCGACGGGCCAGGCGGGACACCAGGGATTCCCGTGACACCTGCGGCACCAGTCGTCCATCCTCTTCTCGTTCACCCGAACGGGCGAATGGGGAGGATACGTGACAGCCGGGGGCGATGTCGGGCCGAGCGCCCCGGAGGCCTAGCCCGCCAGGCCGTCACCGAAGTAGGACGCGCCCGCCGGGCCGCCGACGCCGGTGCCGCTCAGCGACTTCGCGCCGCTCGCCGTGACGCCGGACGCGGTCGACTTGAACAGCCAGACCGCGCCGTCCCCGTCGTTCTCGCCGTACGCCCCGGCCACCAGCTCGGCGCGGCCGTTGCCGTCGGCGTCCGCGAGGCGGACCGCCCCGCCGAAGAAGTCCGACGTCTCGGCCGTGCCGGGCACGCCCGCGGTGCTCTGCGAGAAGGCCTTGGCGCCGGTGCCGGTCAGGCCGCCCGCCGCGCCGCGCAGCACCACGACCGAGCCCGCCTTCTTCGCCGCGCCCAGCGACTCGGCGGCCGCGCCGACCGCGATGTCGGCGAAGCCGTCGCCGTTGGTGTCGCCCGCGGCCAGGCTCCAGCCGAAGGAGTCGCCCTTCTCCGCGGCGCCGGGCACGCCCGCGGTGTCCTGGGTGATGCGGACCGGGGTGCGGGTGCTCAGGCCGTTCGCGGCGCCGTAGGTGACGGTGACCGCGCCGCCGGGGCCGCCGTTCGGCTCGTCGGCCGACTTCTCCGTGAAGTTGCCGGTGACGATGTCGCCGTAGCCGTCCCTGTTCACGTCGGCGATCGTCGCCGCGTAGCCGCCCGCGACCTTTCCGGCGGGCTTGGGCGTCGTGCCGCCCCGGTAGAGGACGCTGCGGGTGCGGTAGCCGTCGCCGTGCTCCTCCTGTCCCATGATCAGCAGGTCGGTGGCCGCGTCGCCGTCGACGTCGCCCGTGACGATCCGGTCGGTGTTGATGCCGGTCTGGTCGTACGTGTCGATGCCGGTGCGCCCCGCGGCCTTGCCGGTGCGGGAGACCGGGCCCTTGAAGATGTTCAGCTCGGGGGAGGCGAGGTTCGCCGCGGCGAGGTCGGTCCTGCCGTCGCCGTCGAAGTCACCGGCGGCCACGGACCAGCCCAGTTCGTTGCGGCCGGGCAGCGGCGAGCTGATGTCGGTGCCCTTCTTGAGGCCGCCCGCGCCGCCCCACACCACGGTGAGCGCGCCGGACTCGTCGCTGGACCCGATGCGCTCGCCGTGCACGCCGACGATCAGGTCGGTGTAGCCGTCGTCGTCGAGGTCGCCGGTGGTGATCCGGTCCCCGAAGTAGTCGCCGGTCTCGGGGGTGCCGGGTATGCCGGTGGTGGCCTGGCTGAGCACGGTGCGCCGTGCGGGGTCGAGGCCGCCCGCGGTGCCGTAGACGACGGCGACGTATCCGGCGCCGGACTTGCCCGCGACCTTGGCGATGGGCGCGGAGATCGCGAGGTCCCCGTAGCCGTCGCCGTTGAAGTCGGCGCGCACCTCCTCCGTGCTCGGGGTCGGCGCGGCACCGGCGGGTGCCGACGCGGCGGCGAGCAGCGATCCGGTCAGGGCGGCGGTGGCGGCGCCGGCCAGGACCGTACGGAACTTCTTGGGCATGGAGGTTCTCCTGCGGCATGCGGGAGACCCGCAGCGCGGGCGTCCCGTGTCGAAAGGGGTGCCGCGCGCCGCCCCTGCCCCGCTCACCGCTGAGCCGGGCCTCGGACACGACGCTTCGGCGCACAGAAGACCCGCGATGGGGCGGGAGGGTTGTACGGGTGGGGAGGTGGGTGTGGTGCAGGTGGGGCGGGGGGTGTGGTGCGGGTGGGGCGTGAGGGCTATGGGCGTACGGGTGTGGAGACGCGCAGGTCCGGAGGCGTACGGGTCCGGAGGTGTTCGGGTTCGGAGGCGTACGGGTCCGCAGGCGTACGGGTTCGGAGGCGTACGGGTGTGGCGCGTGCGAGCCGCGCCCGGGCCGTGTGTCTATTCCTCGTGCCCCCGGCGGCGGGGCGGTTCCTCCCGGCGCCTGCGCGGCCGGTGCGACATCAGGTCCCGGGTGCCGCGGACCTCGTCCGTGCCGACGATCGGCAGCGGGTGCGCGCCCCGCGGCGGCGGGACGGCGGGGAACTGGAAGAGCCTGCCGGGCGGCTGGTCCACCTCGGTGTGGCCGGCCGGTGCCGTGGGCTCGCTGTCCGGCGCGCGGGCGTGCTCGGCGGCGCGCGCGTGTTCGTCCCAGCCCTCGCGGAACCAGCGCAGCTGGGTCTGCTGCGCCTCCTCCTCCGTGAGGATGCGGACGCCGTCGATCCCGGCCTGCCGGATCTTCGAACCGAGTTCGATCAGCAACCCGCCGACCAGGAGGGCCAGTTCGTCCGGGGTGTTCGTCTCCCCCTCGGCGTCCCGGTGGCCCGCACCGCGACGCGCGCCCGTGGACGGTCCCTCCGGTTCGTCACTCGGCATACTCGCACTCCCTCTGTGCCCCCGGGCTGCGTAACGCCCCCGTGCTATTCGACCTGCGGCAGGAAGGCCCTCGTGACTCTCACGAAGACCGCCTGGAGTTCTGGAGGCACGCCCATTCTCCGGGCCGCCTCCTCGGGGCTGAGCAGCCGGGGGGCGTCGGTGTCGTCGCCGCGGGCGACCGCGATCGGGAGATCGTCCTCGGACAGCCGTCCGGAGCGGATCAGCATGTCCCGCAACGGGACCCCGAGCACCGCCGCGAGCCGGCGCATCGTCTCCAGGTCCGGCATGCTCTGGCGCTGGATCAGGCGGCTGACGGCGGCCCGGTGGACGCCCGCGTCGTCCGCGAGCTTGGACTTGCCGCCGCCGCGCGGGCTGTCGATGTCGTAGCCGCGCTCGCGCATCACGCCCTCGATCCACGCCGCGAACCCGTCGAGTTCGCCCGCGCGGCTCTGGCCCCCCTCGCGTCCCTCCCGGCTCTGCGAATGGCCGGTTTCGGGTCGGTACCCCTGGTCGATGCGGGCACTGGCCCGCGAGCTGGACGCCATGTCGTGGCTCTCCCCTCGTCGCAGGGTTGAGCGTACCGATCGCGCGCGCACCAAAATGTGCGCGCGCTCGCATCGCGTTGTGAAGATCCCGTACGGGCGCGCACGCGTGCCCGCCGACCGGTGTCACGGCACCGGCGTTTTCCGGCCACCTCGTCCTCCTCCTTCGGCTCTCCCGTCGCACGTTTTTAGTTGCGCATGCGCACGCACCGTGCCACTCTGATCACGCATCCAGACCTTCGAACTTATGTTCGCATACCCGGGGGAGGGGCCGAACATGCCCAACCGGACGACTGTCCCCGCACTTGCTCTGAACAGCCCGTTCTCTCAGGCGTCGGAGCCCGGGAACGAGGCTCTCGACTGGCGCAGGAACGCCGCCTGCGTGGACCTTCCGCAGCAGTACGTCTTCACCCGCGTCCCCGCCGAGGCGGCGCCGGTATTGCGCGCTTGCAATCAGTGCCCGATCCGGCGCGAATGCGAGGCCATCGTCGACCCGTCCCACACGTGGTTCGACGGCGTCAGCGGCGGACGGCTGTGGCGCAACGGCCGCGAGGTCAAGGCCCGCAAGGCGGCCGCCGCCCGGGGCCGGCGATGAGCGCCCCGGCCGGGAAGGCCGCGCCGGACACGGCGGCGGTGCTCGACAAGGCCGCCCTCTGGATCGCGTCCCTGGGACGCCGGTACCCCCTCCTGCTCGAGGAGCTGGCGCCCGGCACGGGACGCGTCCTGCGCGAGGTGCGGGGCGGCGGACCCGGCGGATCGGGCGTCGCGCCGGTCCGCCTGTACGTCTCGGACGCCCTGCGCGACATCACCGACGGCGTCATCGAACTGGAGGAGGCCGTCCGGGACCGGCTCGGTCTGCGCCGCATCGCCGCCGCACCCCTCCCGGTGCGCCTGCGCCGCCTCGCCGGCCTGCTCGACCAGGTCGCCGCGCTGCCCGACCTCGCCGTCCACGTCGAGGACGAGACCCGCCGGATGGCGGGCCGCTGCGCCCGCGCCCTGGGCGACCCCGAGCAACTGGTGCGCCTGCCGGGACGCTGCCCCGCCTGCGCGTCGGTGTCGCTGCGGGCGTTTCCCGAACGCGGGGTCGCGATGTGCGTGAACCCCGTGTGCCGGCACGAACTGGAGCAGGAAGGCGAGGAGACGCCGTGAACGCACCGCTGATCTCGGGCGACCTGGCCGCCACCGAGGCCGATGTCTCGCCCGCCACCATCCGCAAGTGGGTCCAGCTCGGCCACCTGAAGGCCGCCGGGCGCCAGGGGCGGCGAGCGATGTACCGCCTGGAGGACGTGTTCGCCGCCGAGCGTTCGGTCCGCCTGGGGCACGCGACGTAGCCGGTCCGCCGTGGCCGGTCCGACGTGGCCGTATCGGCGTACGAACGCCGTTGCCCACGAAGAGACATGGGGCCCCGCACCACCGTGAAGGTGGTGCGGGGCCCTTGCGTCGTGTCCCCGACCCGGGTCCCGCACAGGCCGGTTGCGAAAACGGGGACCCTGGATCACAGTGGGAGCAGCGGCAGAGCTGCGCCCCCCACCGGGGGCGGCGGACCTGCCGCTTTGTGTTGCCCGCACTCGCCCCTCTCACGACAGGGAGTGTCCATGTGTCCATCCTGACCTTCCCCGACGCGGAACGGCTCGTCGTCGACTTCCTCAAGAACCGCGCGGAGCTCGCCGGTTCGGTCGTCGACAACCGGCCGCCCGCCGGGTTCGACGGCACGCAGAAGGCCGTTCTCGTCTCCCGCGTCGGCGGCGCGTGGGTCGACGACCGGCATCTCGACCAGCCGCTGATCGACCTCGAGGTGTACGGCCCGGACAAGTCCACCGCGCACGGCGTCTCGCTCGCCGCCCGCGCCTGTGTGCTCGAACTGGCCGGCACCTCCTACGGCGGGGCCGTCGTCACCGACGTCGCCGAGACGGACGGGCCGCGCTGGCTGCCCGACTACAACCGTCCGGCGGGCAGCCGGTACCTGTCGACGGTACGGATCTCCGTCCGGCCCGCGTAGCCGGCCGGACGCCCCCGCACGCACCCCCTTCGCACCACACCCGCAGGCCCTGCCGATCACGGCGGGGCCTTCGTCGTATCCGGGACCGCGGTCCCGGCATCACCCGAGGAGTACGCATGGCAGGCAACAACGGCAAGGAAATCCGCGTCGCAGGCACCGGACGCGTTCTCATCGCGCCCGCCGGCACCGACGCGCCGGCCAACACCACCGTCGACTGGGACGCGGCCAAGTGGGTCGACCTCGGTTACACCACGACCGACGGCATCAAGTTCAACAAGAAGGACAAGATCGACCCGGTCGACACCTGGCAGTCGGTGAGCCCGGCGCGGTTCATCTACTCCGACCGCGACCTGACCGTGAAGTTCCAGCTGCTGCAGCTGAACAAGGCCAACCTCGCCTTCTTCATGGGCGGCGGCCAGGTCGTCGCGGGGGCCGCGGTTCCGGGGGCCCCGGCGGAGGACCTGAAGGAGTTCACGTACGACCTGGCGCACACCCCGACGGCGGACGAGCGGGCGCTCGGCATCGAGTTCACCGACGGCTCGGCCAAGTACCGCTTCGTGATCCCGCGCGGCCAGGTCACCGAGACGGAGGAGATCTCGCTGACCCGCACCGGTGCGGTGAAGCTGGGCGTGACCTTCACGGCGCTCGCCAAGAACGACGCGGCGCCGCTGGCCAGCTTCCGCATCAAGGAGCTGTCCTCGTCCTACGCGTAGGACGGCCGGGGCCGGCCCACCGGTCCCGCCGCCGCGCCGACGGTCCGCCGTCGACGGTCGCGCTCGCTTCTGAGCGCGCCGCATCCCGGACGACGCCCGGCCGCGCCACCCGCGCGCGGCCGGGCGTCGCCCGCCCCACTGGCCCCGCCCAAGGAGAGAACCGTGTCCGGCTTCAACGTCAACGCCGCCCGCGCCCAGCGCCTCGAAGCGCTCGGCCGGGCCTGGAGCTTCGAGCTCGACTCCGACAGCTTCGAGCTGCCGACCGAACTGACCCGCACGACCGCGCGCAAGCTGCGCGAACTCGACGACAACGACGTCGACGGCCTTCTCGAACTCCTCCTCGGCGCCGAGCAGTTCGCCCGCTTCGAGCGGCACGACGTCACGATGCAGGACGTCGGGGCGATCCTGGAGGCGTACGGCAAGGAGACCGGGCTCGGCCTGGGGGAAGGCTGAGCCTCGGCGTGTTCGTCGACGAACACGCCGAGGCCCTCGAGGCTGACCTGCTGCGCTTCTACGGCCTTGACCTGCTGGACTGGCACCGCGGCCGGCTGTCCTCGCGCCGCCTGGCGCTCCTGATCCGGCACCTGCCCAGGGAGGGCGCGGTGGCCCGCGAGACGGAGGGCGAGTCGGCGGACTGGTCGGTGACCGACTACCTCCTGGCGCACGTCGTGGACCAACTCTCCGACGCGAACTGGATGTTCGCCACGGTCAACCGCGACGAGGACTCGGACCCCCTGGACCCCCCCAAGCCGCTGCCGCGGCCGGGTGCGGGCCGGCCCGCCGACGGTGCGGGGGAGCGGTCGGAGGGCGGTGACACCCCCCAGCCGTCGCCGGAGCAACTGGCGGCCTTCTTTTCGTGATCCTGGCGCCGAACCCCAGCTCACCTCACGTCACTTCAGCTCACTTCAGTGTCAGCTTCCACTTCTGCAGCGGGCCCCACGACGTGGGGTCCGCGGAAATGGCGATCAGCCCTTCACCGGGAATCGTGATCGTCCCGTGGAAGCTGCCGACGTTGCGCACCAGTTCCTGCTGTCGCCGACCGTCGAGGCTGAAGTGCCGTACACAGCCCGTGCCCTGGAACTTCACGTCGGCGCGGGTCTCGCCCCGGCGGTGGCGCAGGATCCGTGAGACCTCGCCCTCGTTCTCGTCCAGGAGGTCGGGAAGCTCGGTGAGGGCCCGGTACTCCAGGCTCCACCGGCCGGTCTTGCGGCCGCCGCGCGTGTCGGTGACGCCCAGCCGTTCATAGCGGGCGGGAATCCACACATGGGCTTTCTCGTGCGAGTGCACGAAGCTGATGTGTTCGTGCTTCGTCACGTCATTCTCGGAAATGATGCCTTCTATCTTGAAGCCGGGTCCGAGGAATCCCCCCTTTGCCTCGACCACGAAATCCCGGCCGGCGAGGCGCTTGGGGACATCGAACTCCTGAATTCCGCGTCCGGACATTCGATTTCCAGAATCCGTAGACATGACCGAACCCTTTCAAGGAGATGCAAAGCCATGGGTGACAGCGAGAAGAAGCCGCTCTCGGAGAGGGTGGCAGACCTGGAGGAGTCGGTCCAGTCGTTCGGGACCAAGGCCGAATACGGCGGGGCCAAGGCGGATGCCGCCGGTGCGACCGCCGCGGCCACCGGCGCCGCCGCATCGGCCACCGGAATCTCGGCCGAGGTCACCGGTCTCGGCACGGGCCTGAAGCTCTGGAGTTTCGAATACGACCTGAAGGCGGAGCTGGAGAAGAAGCGCGACAAGACCGCCCGCCGGGATCCGGAAAAGCTTCGGCTCGACCTCGATGCCGACCGTACGGACATCGACCGCATCAAGACCAACCTGACGACGACGGGCGAGCGCATCACCACGCTCTCCGAGGACGTCGAACGCAAACTCCGCCGCAAGGCGGACGCGTCGGACGTGGGCGACACCAGGGCGCGGCAGGACCGGCAGCTCGAAGGGCTGCGGAGCAGCCAGGTCAACGCGCTGCGCCGGGAGGCCGAGCAGGCGGGGGCCTCCGTGCAGGTCCTGGAGCGCGAGATCAACCGCCTCAACTCCGTCTTCTGACCCCGCCACGCCTTCTGACCCGTCTCTGACGCATCCAGCGAGGAGTAGACACCCATGGGACTGAACCAGTCCATAGGAACCGCGGCCACCCAACTGGGCCGCATGCGCAGCGCCGCGAGCCAGGCCGCCTCCCAGCTGGGCAAGCTGGGCAAGTCGACGGGATCCGCGGCGAGTCCGGCCGAGCGCCTGGCCCGGTCGAGCGGCACCGTGTCCACGGCCGTCGGCAAACTCGGCAAATCCACCGGCACCGCCTCCACCGCCGTCGGCAAGCTCCGTACCTCCGCCAACAGCGGTGACAGTGCCGTGCGCAAGCTGCACTCCGGGCTGCGCACCGCCGACGGCTCCCTCACCAAGGCCCGCCAGGGGAGCGACAAGTTCAAGAGCGCGCTCGACAAGCTCCGCGGCTCGGCCGACAAGACCAAGAACGCCCTGCGGGACGTGAAGCGGCAGGCCGACGCCGTCGACAAGTCCGTCGGCAAGGCCGGCAAGAACGCCGACAAGGGCGGCAAGTCCATGGGCTCGCTCGGCAAGGGCCTCAAGGGCGCGAGCACCGCCCAGAAGGGGCTCAACCTCGCGATGGCGTCCAGCCCGTTCGGGCTGATCATGACCCTCGCGGCCCCGCTGATCGCCCAGTTCGTGAACATGGACAAGGTCACCGCCGCCCTCCGGCGCGGCATGACCGTCGCCTGGAAGGCCATCAGGACCGGCACCAGCGCGGCCATCGACTTCATCAAGCCGCTGCTCAAGGGCCTCGGCAACATCATGCTCACCCCGATGAGGGCCCTGGCGACGGCGATCAACGCGCTGTTCGGCGTCCTCGCCGGCATCAGGATCTCCATCCCGAGCTGGGTGCCCAAGTGGGGCGGCAAGTCCTTCGGCTTCCCGAACCTGCGCGTGCCCGTCCCGCACCTGGCCCAGGGCGGCATCGTCCAGGCCCGCCGCGGCGGCACCCTCGCCCTGGTCGGCGAGGCCGGCGAGTCCGAGGCCGTCATCCCGCTCTCCAAGCTGGAGCGGATGATCGGCCGCGGCGGCGGCAACACCGCCGCCCTGCGCCGCCTCGCCGAGGTCATGGAGCGCCTCGCCGAGCGGCCCGTGCACGTCGACGTCGACTCGCAGACCATCGCCCGCGCCGTGTTCGCCGGGCAGCGCGCCCTCGCCCGCCGCTAGCCGCCAGCCCCCCCCAAACCACCGCAGAAAAGGAGGAGTTCATGGCCAGGAACCTGTGGATCGGAGCGCCCGGCCGGCTCCGTGAGATCCAGCAGGCGGCGAAGAGCTGGGAGCGCACCGCCGAGCTCGGCGTGGCCGAGTTCAAGGCGCTCGAAGGCCGCGTCACCACCTTCGCCCCCACCCGCACCATCCGCCGCGTCAAGCTGTCCTTCGACGCCCTGGAGCCCGAGGACGCCCAGCACCTCGTCCGGCTCGCCCGCCGCGTCGGCACCGGACGCGGCCCGCTCGTCGTGCTCGACCCCGCCTCCGTCAACCTCCTCGACCCGTACCAGGCGGCCGGGCAGTCGGACGTCCCCGGCGGCTGGGACCACTGGTTCACCATGAACGGCGCCGTCACGCTCGCCCGCGACGCCGACGAGATCAGCACCGTCGACTGCCAGGACGCGGCGGTCGCCGTCGGCTGGGTGCACGGCACCTGGCCGGGCTGGCCGGTGGCGCCGGGCATGCGGGTGTCCTGGCTGCTCCCGGCGGGCTGGGACCCGGCCACCGCGGTCGCCCAGCTGGACTGGAAGGCGGCGGACGGGACCTACCTGAGCACCACCCAGGCCACGGCCACGACCGGTGTCACCGGCACCGCCCCCGCGGGCGCCGCCTTCGCCACCCCGGTCGGACGCCCGGGCGCCGTCGGCCTGTTCGGGCTCGCGGGCGCCTGCCTCACCCTCGGCGACGCCCCGGTCGCGCACGCCCTGGGCGACGGCTGCCCGGCGATGTCGGTCACCGCGTACACGGACGTGCCGGCGACCCCGCTGCCGTACCGCAACGTGAGCATCGACCTCGTGGAGGTGCGCGGTGCAGCGCTCTGACGAGGTCCTCGACCGCGCCCTGTCCGCCGCCGAGCGGACACCGGCCCACACCACCCGCCTGGGCGGCCGTGATCTCGGCGGGCAGGTCCAGTCGTGGAAGGTGGAGCGCGCGTACGCCACGGACCTGCCCGAGGCGATGCGCGCCTTCTCCGGCAGCGCGTCCGCGCAGCTGGAGCTGCTGATCGGCGGCACGGGCGGCATCCCGGCGCCGCGCCTGTACTCGGCGTGGGCGGACCGCCTCACCGGCGATCTCGCCCGGCCGGGCCAGTCGGTCGTCCACACGGCGGGCGCCCGCGGCCGGACCCTGCCCGCCTTCCGCGGCACGGTCCGCTCGCGCACCGCGGCCTCCGGCAGCGACACCGTCACCGTGCAGGCCCTGGACGGCGCCGAGCGGCTGCGCGGCCCCGCCACCCTGCCGCGCCCGTACCACGGCTTCTACCACCGGCGTCCGGTGGCGACCGCCACCTGGTGCGTGGACGAACTCCTGCGCCAGGGCGGCATCGACACCTGCCCGCCGCCGCGCGCCCCGTCCGTCGACAAGAACGACACGGCGGACGACAAGCCGGTCACCGTCCTGTACGCCTCGCTGCACGGCGGCTTCAACGCGAGCTACGGCCAGCCCGAGGAGCTGCCGGCCCCGACCGCGTACGACTGGATACGGGAGGGCGCCCCCTTCGAGATCGCGCTGATGCCGAAGGCGGCCGGGCTCAAGGCGTCCTGGATGCCGCGCTCGCGGTTCGTCATGCCCGGCAAGGTCTTCCAGGTGGAGTGCTGGGCCAACACGGCGCTCGCGCGCGGCAACACCGTCGAGCTGTCGGCGGTGTTCGACCAGATGGGCACGAGGACCGGGTTCATCAAGGCGTCCTTCGACATCGCCACCGGCGTCGTGACCGTCACCTCCGGCACCCACAACGTCGGCTCGTCCTCGGTCACGTGGACCATCGACAAGCTGGCGTCGCTGCGCGGGAAATGGCACCTCGGCTTCATGGTGGACACCGCGTCGACCGGCACCGTCGTCGCCCCGACCGTGCAGCCGCGGCTCACCGCGCCGGACGGCTCGTACCGCGTCGGCGGCAAGTACACCTTCACCAACGAGGCGGCGTGGCAGCCGATCTCGGAGCTCAACCGGATCGAGCTGACCACCGACATGGCGGTGGAGTGCGTCGAGGCCACCGACGGGATCTGGCCGGACACCGCCAGTTATACGGAACAGGAGTGGGAGCGCAAGGGCGGGTGGACCAAGGGCGCGGTCCTGGACACCCCCGAACTGCCGCTCTACGACATCCCCAAGGTGTCCGGGTCCCAGTGGGACGTGATCACCGAGATCGCGCGGGCCGCGATGTCCACCGCCGAGTTCGACGAACAGGGCGTCTTCCGCTGGCGCGGCCCCTCGCGGTTCACCAAGGTGCCGGCCGTCCCCGACCTGACCGTCACCACGCGCCGCGACATCGCCTCGCTCACGGTCACCGAGGAGATCGACGCCTGCCGCAACCACTGCGAGCAGACCTACCAGGACTGGAGCGGCGTCGGCTGGACGCTCGGCGAATTCGTCGACGACCCGGTGGTGCGGGAGATCAAACCGAACGTTCCGGTCGTCGTGCAGTACGCGATGGCCGAGGACGACAACGAGATCGGGCCGTTCCCCGTCCTGGACGACACTGTCACCACCGACGGCCACCGGGTGCGGTTCGGTTCCGCGAAGACCGGCGGCACGGCCGTCAAGGGCAAGGTCACGGTGAGCTGCTGGCGGGAGGGGCCGACGTACTTCGTCCGGTTCGTCAACCGGGGCACGGCCAGCGTGTGGACGGTCCTCAAGGACGGCAAGCCCTCCGTGCGCATCCAGCCCATCAAGCGCTCGGTCGACCCCAGGCAGCGCTCCCTCGCCTGGTGGAACACCACCAGCCAGAAGCACTACGGCAAGCAGCAGTACACGGCGCCCGCCAGCGACTGGGTGCAGACGTCGGAGAGCGCCTCCGCGCTCGCGTACGCGATGCTCGTCGCCGGCCGGTACCCCGTGCCGCTCCTCGGCGAGGTCGAGGTCCTGCACGACCCGCGCATCCAGCTCGGCGACGTGGTCCGGGTGGTCGACACCGCGGGCGCCGAACTCGACACCCTGGCCTGGGTGGTGGGCATCCGCACCACGCACGCCGCGGGCGCCGTGCCGCAGCAGGTCCTCACCCTGCGCGGCACCTCCTTCAACGGCGTGCCCGACGACGCCGGGCTCACCCCCGACGGCCCGGTCGACCCCGCGTACGGCAAGCAGCGCACGTACCAACTGCTCACCGCCCAGTACGCGACGCTCGGCGCGCTCGGCACGGCGGGGCTCACCTACCGGAAGGTCCTGGAGACGACGGGAGGGACGGGATGAGCGCGCATGAGACGCCCGGCCAGGGGCTGGGGGAGATCCCCGGCGAGGCGACCGAGGAGGTGTACGGAGAGGCGACCGAGGAGGCGTACGGCGAGGCGGCCGAGGAGGCCTACGTGCCGCCGCCCGGACCCGTCCAGATCGACGACCCCCTGGTGGCGGCGGACGACGACGGGATGATCCCGAGCGAGATCCTGCCGCCCCCGCTCTGGGGCTGACCCCGGCCGACGGCACGCGCCGGGCCGCCCCGCCGCCATCGTCCCGCCCGACCCACCACCGCACGCACCCACGAGGAGCCGCACCCATGGTCGCTCTCACCCCGCTCGGCAGCCTGCCCTACCCGCAGCCCGCCGACAACGCCGACATCCCCGTCCACCTGCAGTCCCTCGCCGAGGCCGTCGACGGCCGCACCGTGCTGCGGTTCCCCGACGCCGCGGCGCGCGACGCGAAGCTGACCGACCCGGTGCCCGGCATGATCGCCTGGCTCAACAACCCGGGCCGCCACTACCACTTCACCGCCGCCAAGCAGTGGGCCCTGCTGGTCCCCGGCATCGCGCACTGGTACGGCACGACGACCGGCACGACCGCGTCCACGGCGTACGTCGAGACGCTGACCGGCGCCGCCGACCCCTTCGCGATCAACGTCCTCGCCCCGCCGTCCGGGATCCTGGTCCTCGCGATCGGCGCCCGGCTGAGCAACAGCGTGGCCGGCACCGTCCACTTCGCGGCCTCCGTGAAGCAGGGCACCAAGGTCGTCCTCGCCGCCGCCGACAGCCGCGCGGCCATCGCCGGCGGCACCAACCAGGTCTCGGCGAGCCTCCAGTTCCCGCTCTCCGGCCTGACCCCGGGGGCCATCTACACGGTGACCGCCGCCCACCGGACCACCGCGGGCACCGCCACCTTCACCAACCGCTTCCTCACCATCACACCCCTGTGACCCACGCACCCCGAGGAGGCCCCCCATGGCCACCCCGCTGACCCCCGACGCCCTCGTCCGCGCGCTGCGCGGCGAGGGCGTCCGTACGAGAGAACACGGCGACTGGAGGACCCACAACCGCAACCACATGGGCCCCTGGGGCCCGGTGCACGGCGTGATGCTGCACCACACCGCGGGGCGCGACAGCCTCGCGCTCTGCCGCCGCGGCATGCCCGACCTGCCCGGCCCGCTCTGCATCGGCCTGATCACCAAGGACGGCACGCTCCACCTGGTCGGCTACGGCCGCACCAACCACGCGGGCAGCGGCTCCACCGCCGTCCTGGACGCGGTCCGCACCGCGAAGAGCCTGCCGTCCCGGCCGGGCCCCGACGCCGTGGACGGCAACGCCCGGTTCTACGGCTTCGAGATCGAGAACCTCGGCACCGGCCACGACCCCTACCCGGCGGCGCAACTCGACACGGTGGAGCGCCTGTCGGCCGCCCTGTGCCGGGCGCACGGCTGGACCGGGGCGAGCGTCATCGCGCACAAGGAGTGGACGCGCCGGAAGATCGACCCGTCCTTCTCGATGCCGGTGATGCGCGGCCGCGTCGCGCGCCGCCTCGGCTCCGCGCCGTCCGGCGGCGGTTCCGGCGGCCGTACGTACGAGCCCTTCCCGGGCGCCCCGTTCTTCGCGGTGGGACGGCGCAGCGCGCTGTGCACGGCGGTCGGACGACGGCTCGTGGCGGAGGGCTGCGGACGGTACGAGGTCGGCCCCGGGCCGGTCTGGAGCGAGGCCGACCGCGCCTCGTACGCCGCCTGGCAGTACAAGCTCGGCTACCGGGGCGCCGCGGCCGACGGGATACCCGGGCGGGCCAGTTGGGACCGCCTGCGCGTCCCGCGGTCCTGACGGTCCGTCCCGCCGGCCGTCCTGCCGGCCCGTCCGGACGACCCGTCCCTCCGGACCGGATCCGACGGCCCGGGCCACCGAGGCCCGGGCCCCTGGAGGAACACCATGAAAGATGCCACGCGCAGAGCTCTGCGCACCGCCGTCCAGGCGCTGGTCACGCTCGTCACCGCCCTGCCCCTGCTCGCCGCCGACCCGCGCGTCGGCGACGTCCCGGCGCTCGCGGCCCTGGTCGCCCTCGCCGCGGCCCTCAGCCGGCTGATGTCGGTACCGGCCGTGGAGGCGCTGCTGCCCCCGTGGCTGCGGGCCGGGAGCGGCGACCGGGGCGGGAGGAGCGAGGAGGCCCACGATGATGGGAGGTGAGACGGGGAGCGTCCCCCTGGAGCTGGAGAGGCTGCGCCGCTCCGTGGACGTGGGATTCGCGACCACCCGGGGCGACCTCGCCCTGCTGCTGCAGCGGGCCGACCAGACGGACAAGACCCTCTCGGAGCACGAGGACCGCCTCGACGCCCTGGAGCGCAACCGCTGGCCCCTGCCGTCCCTGGCGGCCGTGACGTCGTGCACGGCGCTGGCCGTCACGCTCTGGCAGTCGGGCGGCCGGTGAGCTGACACCCGAAGGGTGCCGAAGCCGCGTACGGGACATGTCGCCGACGCGTACCGGACATTTCGTTGAACGGTACAACCTTTTCGCCCGACCGCAGGTCTAGAGCCGGTCCCGCCCCGCGCGCGGGACCGGCTCCCTCACCGACGAGCCCCCCTCTCGGAGGAAGAAAAGACACCATGCGCCACCGCCACCTCTCCCGCACCGCACCCGTCCTGGCCGCAGCCGCCGTCGCCGCGGGGCTGCTCGCCGCGTCCCCCGCCCACGCCGCTCCCGCGGCCGTCCCCAGCGGCCAGAGCGATGTGAACGGCGACGGCTACGGAGACCTCGTCATCGCCTCGGAGGCCACCGTGAGCGGGGTCCACGGCGCCGGCGCGGTCGTCGTGAACACCGGGTCGTCCGGTGGCATAGCGGCCGCCCGCACCCAGATCGTGTCGCAGAACTCCGCGGGGGTGCCCGGCGAGGCGGAGAAGGACGACCGGTTCGGCTCGGCCCTCGCCACGGGCGACCTGAACGGCGACGGCTACACCGACGTCGTCACCGGTACGCCCAAGGAGAAGGTCGGCAGCGACGCGGACGGCGGCACCGTCGCCGTCCTGTGGGGCTCGAAGTCCGGGCTCAGCGGCGGCACCACGATCGACGACCCGGCGGCCTCCGCCCACGACGCGTTCGGCAACCGCCTGGCGGTCGGCGACTTCGACGCCGACGGGCGCGCGGATCTGGCCGTCGGCACCAGCGACGAGAGCGTGTGGATCTTCGGCGGCGTCACGAAGGGCGGGGCCGCCTCCCACCGCGAGCTGAAGACGGCCATCGCGCCGACGAGCCCGGACTACTACCGCTCCCTGTCGGCCGCCGACTTCGACGGCGACGGCCACGACGACCTGGTCGTCGGCGGCCGTTACGACGAGGACGGCAGCTACGACGGCGCCGCGCTCGTCTACCCGGGCGCGACCGGCACGTACACGGCCCTGCCCGACGAGGCCCCTTCGGCCACCACCGGCGACTTCGACGGGGACGGCCACGACGACCTGCTCCTCGGCTCCTCGGACAACAACCGGGCGGTCGCGTACGAGGGCAGCGCGCAGGGCCTGCGGGCCTCGGCGCGGCGCACGCTCACCCAGGACACCCCGGGCGTGCCCGGCGCCACCGAGCCGGACGACTTCTTCGGCGAGGGCGTCGCGGCCGGCGACCTGAACGGCGACGGTTACGACGACGTGGCCGTGGGCGCGGAGTTCGAGACCGTCGGATCGGTGCCCAACGCGGGCTCGGTCACCATCCTGCGCGGCTCGCCCGACGGCCTGACCGGCACCGGCGCGCAGGCCTTCCACCAGGGCACGGCGGGCGTCCCGGGCGCCAACGAGGCGTACGACCGCTTCGGCTCGGCCGTCCACCTCACCGACACCAACCGCGACGGCCGCGCGGACCTGGCCGTCGGCGCCCCCATGGAGAACACCAGCAACGGCGCCGTGTGGAGCCTGCGCGGCGGCGCCTCGGGCATCACCACGTCCCACGCGGTCAGCTTCACCGCGGCGACGGCCGGCCTCCCGAAGGACCCGTACCAGTACTTCGGCCGCTCCATGCCGACCACCGCCCACGGCTCCTGACCCCACCGCCCCAAAGGCCCGGACCGATCACCTGGTCCGGGCCTCGCGCGTCTCCCGGCCGACCCGGCAGACCCGACGCCCGTCGTCCGGGGGTTCAGGAGCGTACGAGAGCGTTCCGACCTGCGGTGGAAGCGAGACGAGTGAGGTTCCTGAACGGTGCTGCACGCCGGTGAACGCAACCAGAACGGCAACCAGGCGTGGCCTATTTGCCCGGATCGGGCCCGTACCACTGAAGCGCCTGACCGGTGACAGCAGCCACGCAGTCGAAGTCCCGGTCGCGGTGCAGCAGCGTCAGCCCTTGAAGTTCCGCTGTGGCGGCCACCACCAGGTCGACGACTCCTGCGCTGCGGTGTTGCCCTCGCTTGGTCAGGACTTCCTGTACTTGCCAGGCGCGCGTGTAGGCCCGGTCGTCGACCGGTACCCAGCCGAAGAGCATCCGCATGTCCTCGATGCCTCGCGCCCGGTCCTCGACGGAGCGAGCGCTGTAGAAGAACTCCATCTCGGTGACGGGACAGGTGGCGATGAGCCCGGCCGCGGCGGCTTCGTCCCAGCCGTACTGATCCGCGTCGCCGCGCATGAACCGAGCGAGGGCGCTCGTGTCGATCAGGAACTGCGATGCGTTCACCGGCGGTAGTTGCCCTTGTCTTCGAAGAGGTCCAGATCGAAGGCGCCGTCACCGGCGGCTGCCCGCAGTCGGGTCAGGGCGAGTGCGCGACGGCGATTCTCCAGTACCTCGCGCAAGGCGGTGTTGACGGTCTCCTTCTTGGTGCCTGTGCCGAGTGCCTTGGCCACATCGGCCACCAGCTCGTCATCGAGATCGATCACGGTTCGACTCATTGTTACACCTCCATGGATATCAAAGATGGCATCGAGTATATCTCAGGGGGTTCTATGTGGCTCGATGCTTGCCTCTGGTGAGGGCGCGGGGGTGATCGCGTGCCGGCGAAGGGACTGCCCGCTTCGGCTGTGACGCGGCTTGGGGGTCCGGTGGCGCCGCGAGAGGATGCGGGCCTGGTGCCTGCAGGCGCCGGACGCGCTCCTGAAGGAGGCCGCCCAGAAGATCGGGCGAGCGATCTGGGGACCCCCTTGAAGAGGCCCTACGGACAAAGACCAGGACAACGGGGCCTGAGGGCAACGATGAGGGCCCCGCCCGGTTTCCCGGACGGGGCCCTCATCTGCCCTACTGGGCGAGTGCGGAGGATACGAGATTCGAACTCGTGAGGGGTTGCCCCCAACACGCTTTCCAAGCGTGCGCCCTAGGCCACTAGGCGAATCCTCCGCCGCAAACAATACAAGACGCCGAGGGGTGCTCGCGAACACGATCCCGAGGTCGTCGTCGTGATCGTCCCGGCGGGCGTCCTCGGCCGGGACCGGCGTCGCCTCAGGGGCGGGGGATCCGCTACTGTGGGGGCCAGCCCCTCACGTGGCGCTATCTGACTGAACTCCCCCAGGGCCGGAAGGCAGCAAGGGTAGGTCGGCTCTGGCGGGTGCGTGGGGGGCGCTTTGCGTTCGGGGCGGTCCAGGTTGTCAGTGGTCCCCATTAACCTCGTATGCGTGTCGTCTCTCGCGCTGTACCGCCGCTATCGCCCGGAGTCGTTCGCCGAGGTCATCGGGCAGGAGCATGTAACCGACCCGCTGCAGCAGGCGCTGCGCAACAACCGGGTCAATCACGCCTACCTGTTCAGTGGCCCCCGCGGCTGCGGCAAGACGACGAGCGCGCGCATCCTGGCCCGCTGTCTCAACTGTGAGCAAGGCCCCACCCCCACGCCCTGCGGGGAGTGCCAGTCCTGCCGCGACCTGGCGAGGAACGGGCCGGGTTCGATCGACGTCATCGAGATCGACGCCGCGTCGCACGGTGGTGTCGACGACGCCCGTGACCTGCGCGAGAAGGCCTTCTTCGGCCCCGCGTCCAGCCGGTACAAGATCTACATCATCGACGAGGCCCACATGGTCACCTCGGCGGGCTTCAACGCCCTCCTGAAGGTGGTCGAGGAGCCCCCGGAGCACCTCAAGTTCATCTTCGCGACGACCGAGCCCGAGAAGGTCATCGGCACGATCCGCTCGCGCACCCACCACTACCCGTTCCGCCTGGTGCCCCCGGGCACCCTCAGGGACTACCTCGCCGAGGTCTGCGGGCACGAGGACATGACCGTCGAGGACGGCGTGTTCCCGCTGGTGGTGCGGGCCGGTGCCGGATCCGTGCGGGACTCCATGTCCGTCATGGACCAGCTCCTGGCCGGCGCGGGCGACGACGGTGTGACATACGCCATGGCCACCTCCCTCCTCGGGTACACGGACGGCTCGCTCCTCGACTCCGTGGTCGAGGCCTTCGCCTCCGGTGACGGCGCGGCCGCCTTCGAGGTCGTGGACCGCGTCATCGAGGGCGGCAACGACCCGCGGCGCTTCGTCGCCGACCTCCTGGAGCGGCTGCGCGACCTGGTGATCCTCGCGGCCGTGCCGGACGCCGCGGAGAAGGGCCTCATCGACGCCCCCGCCGACGTCGTCGAGCGCATGCAGGCGCAGGCGGGCGTCTTCGGCGGCGCCGAGCTCAGCCGCGCCGCCGACCTCGTCAACGAGGGCCTGACCGAAATGCGCGGCGCCACCTCGCCCCGGCTCCAGCTGGAGCTGATCTGCGCGCGCGTGCTGCTCCCCGCCGCCTTCGACGACGAGCGTTCGGTCATGGCCCGCCTCGACCGTCTGGAGCGTGGGGGCAACTTCGTCCCCGGCGGCCAGGGCCCCGCCCCCGCGATGGGGTACGTGCCCGGTCCCGACGCCCACGCACCCGTGCAGCCGCCCGTCCCGCAGGGCCCGCCCGTTCCGCAGGGCCCGCCGGTCCCGCAGGGCCCGCCCGTCCCGCCCGGTGGCGGCCCGGCGGCCGCGCGTGCGGCCGTACGGGGCTCCGGGGCGCCGCAGCCGGGCCAGGCCCCGGAGGAGGCCGCCCCGACGGCCCCGCCCACCCCGACGCCCGCGCCTGCTCCCGCCGAGCCGACCCCCGCCCCGCCCGCCGCGACACCCGCCCCCGCCCCCGCCCCCGCCGCCGAGCGGCGCCCCGGCGGGTGGCCCACGCCTTCGGCCCCCGGCAGCGGCCCGGCCCCCGCCTCCGCGCCCGCCGCCACCCCGCAGCCCGCCGCCCAGGAGTCCGCGCCGCGCCCCGGCGGCTGGCCCACCGCCGCCTCCGCGGGCAGCGCGCCCGCGCAGCCTCCCCGGCCCGCCCCGGCCCCGGCCGCCGCCCCGCAGGCCCCCGCCCCCCTGGCGGCCCAGGCCCCCGCGGGCGGCCCCGACCCGCGCACCCTGTGGCCGAACATCCTGGAGGCGGTGAAGAACCGCCGTCGCTTCACCTGGATCCTGCTCAGCCAGAACGCGCAGGTGGCCGGTTTCGACGGCACCACCCTGCAGATCGGCTTCGTCAACGCGGGCGCGCGGGACAACTTCGCGAGCAGCGGCAGCGAGGACGTGCTGCGCCAGGCGCTGTCCGAGCAGTTCGGCGTGCAGTGGAAGGTCGAGGCGATCGTCGACCCGTCCGGCGGCTCGGCGCCGCCGCCCGCCGCGGTCAACTTCGGCGGTTCCGCCCCGGCGGCCCCCCGCCCCGTCGCGCCCCCGCAGCAGTCGTCGCCGCCCCCGTCGGCACCGGGCCCCCAGGCGCCGCCCGCCCCGGCTCCCGACCCGGCCCCGGCCCCCCGCTCGGCCCCCGCCCCCGAGCACGTCTCGCCCGAGGACGACACCCCGGAGGACGACGACCCGGACCTGGTCGAGTCGGCCCTCTCCGGCCACGACCTGATCATGCGGGAGCTGGGCGCGACGGTCGTCGACGAGTACCCGAACGAGTAGGCACCGGCCCCGGAGCCCAACCGATGCGGAACCCCGCCCGGAACCCCGCCCAGCACCCCCCTGGTCCCGCCCCACCCCCTGAGCTGGAGGAACGTACAACAGCCGTGCGGGCCCGTCCTGGCAGCCCGTACAAACCCACGTCACCCCGCGGGCTAGGCTGACCACCGTGAAGGTCCTCGTCATCGGCAGTGGTGCCCGCGAACACGCCCTGTGCCGCTCTCTGTCCCTCGACCCCGCCGTCTCCGAGCTGCACTGCGCCCCCGGCAACGCCGGCACCGCAGAGGTGGCCGAGCCGCACCCGGTCGACGCCCTCGACGGCGCCGCCGTGGCGGCCCTCGCCCAGCGGCTCGGTGCCGGGCTCGTCGTGGTGGGCCCGGAGGCCCCCCTCGTCGCGGGCGTCGCCGACGCCGTGCGCGCGGCGGGCATCCCCTGCTTCGGCCCGTCCGCCGAGGCCGCCCGCCTGGAAGGCTCCAAGGCGTTCGCCAAGGACGTGATGGCGGGCGCGAGCGTGCCGACCGCCCGGTCCTACGTGTGCACGACCCCCGCCGAGATCGACGAGGCCCTCGACGCCTTCGGCGCGCCCTACGTGGTCAAGGACGACGGTCTCGCCGCGGGCAAGGGCGTCGTCGTCACCGACGACGTCGAGGCCGCGAGGGCGCACGCCCGCGCCTGCGACCGCGTCGTCATCGAGGAGTTCCTCGACGGCCCCGAGGTCTCCCTCTTCGCGATCACCGACGGCGAGACCGTCGTCCCGCTGCAGCCCGCCCAGGACTTCAAGCGCGCCCTCGACGGCGACGCGGGCCCGAACACCGGCGGCATGGGCGCGTACTCGCCGCTGCCGTGGGCGGACCCGAAGCTGGTCGACGAGGTCATGGAGAGCGTGCTGCAGCCGACCGTGGACGAGCTGCGCCGCCGCGGCACCCCGTTCTCGGGGCTGCTGTACGCGGGTCTGGCGATCACCGGCCGCGGCGTGCGCGTCATCGAGTTCAACGCCCGCTTCGGCGACCCCGAGACCCAGGTCGTCCTCGCCCGCCTGAAGACCCCGCTGGCCGGGATCCTGCTGGCGTCGGCGAACGGCACCCTCGGCGACCTGCCCCCGCTGCGCTGGAGCGAGGACGCCGCGGTGACGGTGGTCGTCGCCTCGCACAACTACCCCGGCACGCCCCGCACGGGCGACCCCGTCGAGGGCCTGGCCGACGTCGCGGCGCAGGATGCCCCGGATGCGTACGTCCTGCACGCCGGGACCCGGCGGGACGGCGACGCGGTCGTCAGCGCGGGCGGCCGGGTGCTGTCCGTGACGGCCACCGGCGCGGGCCTCACCGAGGCGCGCGAGCGGGCCTACGCCGCGCTGTCCCGGATCCGCCTGGACGGCGCCCACCACCGCACGGACATCGCGCAGAAGGCGGCCGCACAGGCCTGACCCGCCGCGTCCGCCCCCGGCCCACGGCCGGCCCGAGGCCCCGGATCCGCACTGGATTCGGGGCCTTCTCGGCATCCACCTTTAGCCAAAGCCATTCCATCGGGTGACCGGTGGCCCATCCGGCTGACGACGACGGGCGCCCCAACTAGGGTGCGGCGCAAGCGTTCAAGGCGCCCAGAGCCAAACAGACCACCGGCATTGCGATGTCGGTGGCGGGTGCCACAGTGGGGGAGTGAGCAAGAGCAACGCCAGTGTGCGCCGCCGGCCCGGGCCGGCGGCCGAGGAGTAGCCAGCAGGGGGTGCCATCGGTCGTGTCAGGTACGGGTGTGGAGGTGGGCGCGCAGGCCGCGCGCTCCCGGGCCCTCGCCGTGCTGCGGTTGCGCAGCAGGGCGCTGGCCGTCGCCCTGCTGCCCGCGGCCGTCGCCGTCGTGCTGCTCGCGGCCGGGGCCATGGGCCATGCGGGCGGCGGGAGTTGGGACGTCGCGCGCTGGGTGGTGTGCGTCGTCGCGGTGCTCGTGCTGCTCGCCGCGGCCGCGGTGGGCCTGGTCGTCGCGCGGGCCCGCCCCGCGCTGAGCCCGACGGTTCCGATCGCCGAGTCCTCGGCCCCCGACCTGTACCGCCTGGTGCGGGACCTGGCCGACCGGCTCGACGTGCCCGCGCCCTCGGCGATAGCGCTCACCCCGGACTGCGACAGCTGGCTGGAGGACCGTACGCACCCGGCGCACGGCGCGTCCGCGCGCGGGGAGGCGGAGCCCGCGGCGGGCGCGGGCGGCAGTCCCGGCGACGACACCCGGGGCCGCCGCCCCGCCTCGGCCGCCGCCCCCGTGCTGGTCATCGGATCGCCGTTCCTGTGGTGGATGCGCGTGGGCGAGCTGCGGGCGGTGCTGGCCCCCGTCGTGGCGGGCACGGGCCCCTCCGCGCACCCCGACATAGCCGCGGCCCGGCGCTTCGTGCGCGGGCTCGACGCCGCCGTCGCGGTCGCCGCCGCCCCGGGCCGCAATCCCCTCGCGCGCGTGGTGCTCGGCGGCGTCGGCCGGGTCGCCCGGCTGCTCCTCCGGCACTGCCGGGTGCACGCCGCCGAGATGGAGCGCGGCGTCGCCTCGGCGGCCGCCGAGCGCGCCCAGGCCGTGGACTACGGCGTGCGGATCGTCGCCCAGGAGCAGGTCGGCCTGGCGTACGCCGGATGGGACCGCCTGCTGACCCGGGTGGCGCTGCCCGCCTGGCGCATGGGCCGCTGGCCCTCCCGGCTCGACGCGGGCGTGGTCTCCGCGCTCACCGAGCTCTCCCGCAGGGACCGGCTCGCGGAGGGCTTCGCCTCCCGCCTTGGCGAGCGGCCCGCCTGCGACCTCCTGGAGGAGCCGGGATCGGTGGACGAGGCGGCCTCGCTGCTCGCCGCCCGCCTCTTCCACGGCGTCCCCGCGGAGCCCGGCCCGGACTGGGCCCCGGTGGCCTGGCAGGAGTATCCGGACGAAGTGGTCGACCGGAAATGGCGCATGGACGCCGCCCGGCTGCACCGCGTCCTGGACGGGCTCGGGGTGGACCACCGCGCCGACCCGGCGGCCCCGGACTCCGAAGGGCCGACCCTCGACCGCGTCCTGGAGCACCTCACGACCAGCCCGCCCGTCACGCAGGGTGACGACCCGGCGGGCGGTGGCGTCCCGGCGACCGCCCCCGGCGACGCCGGTGCGGCGCCCCGGTCCGCCGCCGAGCCGCCCGAGCGCCTCGCGTCCCTCTTCCCGGAGGTGGCCGAGGATGCCGACGAGGACAGCCACGGCGGCATGCTCGCCGCGGGCCTCACCGCCGAGCTCGCCCGCGAGGAGGCCGCGGCCCCGCCCCGCCCGGCCCTCACCGGACAGGGTCCGGACGACGCCCTGTGGGACGACGGCGCGTTGCCGCTCTTCCCGCTCCAGCCGCCGCGCACCGGCCGTGAGCTGCTCGCGGACCACGTCACGGCGATGGTGTGCTGCGCCGCGGTGGACACCGCCGGAGCCGCCCCCGGCCTCGACTGGCTCGACGGCCCCGCCCTCCTGGTCGGCGGCGAGCGGGCGGCGGACCTCGCGCCGCGCGTCCTGAGCCTCGTCGAGGACGGCGATCCCTCGCCCCTGCGGGACTGGCTGACGCGGCTCGGCATCCGTCCGGAGAAGCCGGTCCGCCTGGTCTGAGGCGACCGGGGTCCGCCGCCCCGGAGGGCGGTCCGAAGCCCGTCGAAGCGCGGTGAAAACCGGCGAAGCGCGGGCAAGTACGCCAAGTACCGCAAGTGCGCCCAAGGTGTGCGGAGCCGCGCCACCTCGCCCGCCACCCCCTTCGCCATCCCGCCCGCCACCCCAGCCGGAGCACCCCGTTCCGCTCCTGTTAATTCGCGACGAACGGTGACGGAGTGCGCGCTTAATGTGATGTGCTGGGAGCGGCCTCCGGACCGCCGCGCGCGCAGGCGCCGCAGGCCCGGGGGAGCGAGGGAGGGGCACAGATGAAGTCGGAGCCGAACCGCCGCTGGGAATCGGGTGCGCTGGCGCACGCCGTATCGGATCCTTTCGGCCAGGGTCCGCTGCCCTGGCTGCGCGGGGCCGAGCACTACTTCGACGACACCGGCCACGTCGTCCCCTGGTACGTCGACCACGCCGCGGCCCCCGGCGCGAACATCCCGGCCCCCCGCACCGGCGGCCCGCTCAACGCCGACGACGTGCGCCGCCAGATCAAGGGCTTCACCTCCACGGGGGCCGCGGCCCCGGGCGAGGCCATCGACTTCCACGTCACGGTCGACCCGCCCCAGCAGTTCAGCGTCGACATCTACCGCATCGGGCACTACGGCGGCGACGGCGCCTCGAAGATCACCACCAGCCCCCGGCTCTCCGGCATCGTCCAGCCCGCCCCGCTCACCGCGGACCGCACGGTCTCCTGCCACCACTGGTGGCTCTCCTGGCGCCTGCAGATCCCGAGCTACTGGAGCATCGGGGCGTACGTGGCGGTCCTCACGACCGCCGACGGCTACCGCTCGCACGTCCCCTTCACGGTCCGCGACGACCACCCCGCCGACCTCCTGCTGCTCCTGCCGGACGTGACATGGCAGGCGTACAACCTCTACCCCGAGGACGGCCGCACGGGCGCCAGCCTCTACCACGCGTGGGACGAGCAGGGCGCCCTGCTCGGCGAGAGCGAGGCCGCCGTGACGGTCTCCTTCGACCGCCCCTACGCGGGCGCGGGCCTGCCCCTGCACGTCGGCCACGCCTACGACTTCATCCGCTGGGCCGAGCGCTACGGCTACGACCTGGCGTACGCCGACGCCCGCGACCTGCACGCGGGCCGCATCGACCCCACCCGCTACCGCGGCCTGGTCTTCCCCGGCCACGACGAGTACTGGTCGGCGAGCATGCGCCGCACCACGGAGCTGGCCCGCGAGCACGGCACGTCGCTGGTCTTCCTCTCCGCCAACACCATGTACTGGCAGGTGGAGTTGGGCCCCTCCCCGTCGGGCGTCGAGGACCGGCTGCTGACCTGCCGCAAGCGCCGGGGGCCGGGCCGCCCCGCGCTGTGGCGGGAGCAGGACAAGGCGGAGCAGCAACTGCTCGGCATCCAGTACGCGGGCCGCGTCCCCGAGCCGCACCCCCTGGTCGTCCGCAACACCGACCACTGGCTGTGGGAGGCCACCGGGGCGCACGACGGCGACGAGATCGAGGGCCTGGTCGCCGGCGAGGCCGACCGCTACTTCCCGCGCACCGCGCTCCCCGAGCACGAGGAGCGCATCCTGCTCGCCCACTCCCCCTACGAGGACACCGAGGGCGTCACCCGCCACCAGGAGTCCTCCCTCTACCGCGCCCCCTCGGGCGCCCTGGTCTTCGCGTCCGGCACCTTCGCCTGGTCCCCGGCGCTCGACCGCCCCGGCCATGTGGACACCCGCATCCAGCGGGCCACGGCCAATCTCCTGGACCGCATCTGCAAGCGGGACTGACCCCGCCGGGACGGCCGCGGCCCGTGCCCCGCACGGCCCGGCCCGACCCCTGGCCAGGACCGCGCTCCCGATCAGGGAGAATCGATGTCACTTGGCCAGAACCACGGGAGGGAACCGTGTCCGGATTCGTAGAAAAGCCCGAGCCGCTGCAGGTGCCGGGCCTGGTCCACCTCCACACCGGCAAGGTGCGCGAGCTGTACCAGAACGAGGCGGGCGAGCTCGTCATGGTCGCCAGCGACCGCCTTTCCGCCTATGACTGGGTGCTGCCCTCGGAGATCCCCGACAAGGGCCGTGTCCTCACCCAGCTCTCGCTGTGGTGGTTCGACCAGCTCGCCGACCTCGTCCCGAACCACGTCGTCTCCACCGACGTGCCGCGCGGCGCGCCCGCCGACTGGGCGGGCCGCACCCTGGTCTGCCGGTCCCTGGAGATGGTCCCGGTCGAGTGCGTCGCCCGCGGCTACCTGACCGGCTCGGGCCTCCTGGAGTACGACGAGTCCCGCACCGTCTGCGGACTCGCCCTGCCCGAGGGCCTGGTCGACGGCTCCGAGCTGCCCGCGCCGATCTTCACGCCCGCCGCGAAGGCCGCCGTCGGGGAGCACGACGAGAACGTGTCGTACGAGGAGGTCGCCCGCGAGGTCGGCGCCGAGACCGCCGCACAGCTGCGCCAGACGACCCTCGCGGTCTACGGCCGGGCCCGGGACATCGCGCGTGAGCGCGGTCTGATCCTCGCGGACACGAAGTTCGAGTTCGGCTTCGACGGCGAGGAGCTCATCCTCGCCGACGAGGTCCTGACCCCCGACTCGTCCCGCTTCTGGCCCGCCGACCAGTGGGAGCCGGGCCGCGCCCAGCCCTCCTACGACAAGCAGTTCGTGCGGAACTGGCTGACCTCGCCGGCCTCCGGCTGGGACCGCGGGAGCGAGCAGCCGCCGCCCGCGCTGCCGCAGGACGTGGTCGACGCCACCCGCGCCAAGTACATCGAGGCGTACGAGCGGCTGACCGGCACCGCCTGGTAGCGGCGGGACGCACGAAGAAGGCCCCGGTCGGTGACCGGGGCCTTCTTCGTGTGGAGCGGACGACCAGGTTCGAACTGGCGACCTCAACCTTGGCAAGGTTGCGCTCTACCAACTGAGCTACGTCCGCGCTGCGCCGAAGCGCGAGGACAACTATACCCAACCTCGCTCGCGCGCGAGACGCACTGCCGCATGACGGTTCTCGGCGCCGATCTTGGTGGCCGCCGAGGAGAGGTAGTTGCGGACGGTCCCCTGGGACAGCGCGGCGCGCTCGGCGATCTCCGCGACGGGCGCGCCGTCGGCGGCCAGTTCGAGCACCTCGGCCTCGCGGGCGGTCAGCGGGGAGTCCCCGGCGGAGATCGCGTCGGCGGCCAACTCCGGGTCCACGTAACGGTTTCCGGCGTGCACGGTGCGGATGATCTCCGCGAGCCGCTGGGCGCTCACGGTCTTCGGCACGAAGCCCCGCACGCCCACCGCGAGGGCCCGCTTGAGATGTCCCGGTCTGCCGTGACTCGTCACGATCATGGTGCGGCACCCGGGGAGTTCGTCGCGCAGGGATGTGGCGACGCTCACACCGTCGGCACCCGGCATCTGCAGGTCGAGCACGGCGACGTCGGGGCGGTGGGCCCGCGCCATGGCGAGCGCCTCGGGGCCCGACGCGGCCTCGGCGACCACGACGAGGTCGTCCTCCAGGCCGAGCAGGGCGGCGAGCGCCCCGCGGATGAGGTGCTCGTCGTCGGCGAGCAACACCCGGACACTCACGCGACCGCCCCCTGATTCCGCCCCTGCTCAGGGGCCTGATCCTGTTCCTGTTCCTGTTCCGGTTCCTGTCCCGTGCCGGCCCCCGCGGCCCGTTCCCGCCCGGCCCCGTGATCCGGTGCCCGCAGCGGCACCTGCGCGGTGAGCCGGAAGACGCCCCGGTCGGACGCGAAGTCCAGGACGCCGTCCACCGCGGCGAGCCGTTCGCGCAGCCCCGCGAGACCGGACCCGCGCCCCTGGGGCGGTGCCTGCGGCCCCTTGGGCGCCTGGGGCGCCCCGTCGTTCTCCACGGTCAGCGTCGCCCGCCGCTCGTCCACGGCCAGCGCGATGTCGCACCGCCCCGCGTCCCCGTGCCGCAGCACGTTCGTCGCGGCCTCCCGCACCACCCAGCCGAGCGCCGACTGCACCGACCCCGGCAGCCCCGCCGCCGACCCGGTCACCCGGCAGGTGATGCCGGCCGCCTCCAACACGCCCTGCGCCCCCGCCAGTTCCACCGCGAGGTCGATCTCCCGGTAGCCGCGCACGACTTCCCGTACCTCCTTCTGCGACTCCTGGGCGATCCGCTGCACCTCGACCATCTGGTCGACCGCCTCGGGCCGCCCGCGCCGTGCGAGCTGCACCGCGAGCTCGCTCTTGAGCGCGATGACGGCGAGGTTGCGCCCCATCACGTCGTGCAGGTCCCGGCCGAACCGCAGCCGCTCCTCGGCGACCGCGAGCCGCGCCTCGACCTCGCGGGCCCGGTCCGCCTCCCACATCACGGAGAGCGTCCAGGCGCCGCAGCGGCAGGAGAGCAGCGTCAGGAGCGCGCCGAAGCCGATCAGCGCGCCGAGTCCGATCAGCCGGCCGTCGCGCACGCCCGCGGCGGCGAACGCGGCGACGACCACCACGTCCAGGACCGCCATCCGGGCCAGGAAGGCCCGTACCGGCACGGCGAAGGCCAGGGACTGGGCGAACGGGATCAGCAGGTACATGGCGGTGAGGGAGAGCAGGCCCTCCTTGACGCCGTCCGCGACCTCCAGGGCGAGCGCCAGGCCGTAGGCGACGGCCATCAGGGCGCCCGCCACCGCGATGTCGCGGCGCGGCAGGTCCCGGCGCTTGAGGAAGTGGTCGACCGAGCGGCGCAGCGAACGGTTGGCCTGGACGCACTGGGTCGCGCCCACCGCGATCAGCGTCCAGCCGAGGATCTGCGCGGTGGCGTCGTGCCGCAGGCTCAGGCCCAGCGGCAGCGAGCCCCAGCTGACGTAGAAGATCCAGGGCAGCGCGTGCCACATGGCCGTCGACTGGAACTCGACCTTCTCGATCTTGCTGCGGCCGTCCCAGCGGCGCCGCCACTCCCGCGCGCGGTCGAGGAGCACTGCTACCTCCCTCAGTGCCGGGGTTCCCAGCGGAACCACCGTCGTACAGCAAACACCGCGACCAGGGTCCAGGCCACCGCCGTGGCGACCGCGGCCAGCGTGTCCCCGGCCGAGAGGTGGCCGGCCCAGCCGCCGCGGATGAGCTCGACGACGGGGGAGAGCGGCAGCAGCTCGCAGACCGCGGCGACCTTGTCGGGCATGACCTCGAAGGGGATGAAGAGGCCGGAGCCGATCATCGACCCGAAGATCAGCGGCATGCTCATGACCTGCGCGGACTCGGTGGAGCGGGCGAAGCTGCCGGTGACGGCGGCCAGCGCCGCGAACATCACCAGGCCGGCGGCGACGCCCAGGACGACGAGGTGGGGCGCGCTCGGCGCCCCGGCGTCCAGGAGCACCGCGCAGCCCACGGCGAGGATGACGGACTGCACGATCGCGATCACGATGGACGGGAGCGCGGCGCCCGCGAGGATCTCGGGGTCGCGCAGCTCACCGGTGCGCAGCCGCTTGAGCACGAGCTCCTCGCGCCGGGCGACGTAGACCGCGGTCAGCGCGGAGTAGACGGCGAAGAGCAGCGAGAAGCCGAGGGCGCTGGGCAGCACGACGGTGCCGACGTCGAGCCCGGTGCCCTTGAGGTCCATGTTCTTGGCGGCCTGCTGCATGCTGAGGGGGATCACGAACGGCACGAAGAGCGCCGCGAACAGCGTCCCCTTGGCCCGGCCGAGCAGGGTCAGTTCGGCGCGGGCGAGCGCCCGCATCCGTCCGGCCGGGGTGGTCATGGTCACGGTGCTCATGCCGCCATCTCCTTCGTGGCGGGGCGCCCGTGGGAGCCCTCGCCGCCGGTGCTCTGCGCGTCCCGCGCGATGCGCAGGAACGCCTCCTCCAGGGTGGCCGCGCGCACGTCGAGCGCGCGCAGTTCCACCCGCGCGTCGCGGGCCCACGTCAGCAGTCCCGTGGCGGCGCGTTGCAGTTCGTCCGTACGCAGCGTGATCCGCTGCCCGGCCGTCTCGTGGCCGGTCACGCCGAGCTCGCCGAGCGGCGGCAGGTCGCCGACGAAGTACCCGTCGGGCAGCTCGAAGGAGAGGTGCGAGGGCTGGGCGGCGACCACGTCGGCGACGCGGCCCTCGGCGGCGATGCGGCCCTCGTGCAGGATCGCGAGGCGGTCGGCGAGCGACTCGGCCTCCTCCAGGTAGTGCGTGGTGAGCAGCACGGTGGTGCCGTTGTCGCGCAGTTCGCGGACCAACTCCCAGGTCGCGCGGCGCCCTTCGGCGTCGAGTCCGGTGGTGGGTTCGTCGAGGAAGAGCACGTCGGGCCGGCCGAGCAGGGCCATCGCGAGGTCGAGGCGGCGCTTCTCGCCGCCGGAGAGCTGCTTGACGCGGACGCCGGACCGCTTGGCGAGTCCGACGATCTCCAGGGCCTCGGCGGTGGGCCGGGCCCCGCTGGTGCAGCCCGCCCACATCCGCGCGGTCTCGGCGACGGTCAACTCGGCGGGGAAGCCGCCCTCCTGGAGCATGACGCCGATGCGGGGGCGTACCGCGGCCCGTTCGGCGTGCGGGTCGTGGCCGAGGACCCGCACCCGTCCGGCGGCGGGCGTGGCGAGTCCTTCGAGGACCTCGACGGTGGATGTCTTGCCGGCGCCGTTGGTGCCGAGCAGCGCGAACAGTTCGCCGCGTCCCACGGTGAAGGAGATGCCCCGTACCGCCTCGAAACCTCCCCCGTACACGCGCCGGAGATCGGTCACGTCGATCACTTGGTCAGTCATGTGTCGAGCCTCCCCCGGTGCCGGGGGGACCGGCAGTGCGCGCTGTCACCGGCCCGCATGACAAATGTCAGGAGGGCGGGCGGGAGAGCGGGGGCGCGGGGGGCGGGAAACGAAGAAGACCCCGGTCGAATGGACCGGGGTCTCTCACGTGGAGCGAACGACGAGGTTCGAACTCGCGACCTCAACCTTGGCAAGGTTGCGCTCTACCAACTGAGCTACGTTCGCATTGCCTCCGACCGGCTCTCACCGATCGGCGCGGGCACCAGCTTACCGCAACCGGAGGACCGGTCCGTGAGCGATGCAGAGCGGGTGACAGGAATTGCACACTGCGCCTTCCCCCTGGAAGGGGGATGTTCTACTACTGAACTACACCCGCATGACTCCGTGAGGTCCGGCCTTCCGGCCTCGCCCCTCGGCGTGCTCCAGACTCTAGCCGACCGGGAGGGGTGCAGCGCAAGTCGGTTGCCGCGAGGGGCCGGGACCGGACGGAGTGCCAGGTCAGTTGGCCGCCTCGAAGGCCTCGTAGACCTTCTTGGGGATGCGGCCGCGGGGCGGCACGTTCATCTGGTGCGAGCGCGCCCAGGCGCGGACGGCCGACGGGTCGGGGGACACCGCCGTGTGCCGGAAGGCCATGCCGGACCTCGACCGCTTGCGGGCCGCCTCCAGGTACGGGGCAAGTGCCGTGCGCAGTTTCTCGGCATTGGTTTGATTGAGGTCGATCTCGTACGACGAGCCGTCCAGACCGAACGCGACCGTTTCCGCCGCTTCCCCGCCGTCGATGTCGTCAAAGAGAGTGACCACGACACGTTGCGCCACGAATATCGGTCCCTTCGCGCGGCTCTACCGCGTTGACATGCGGTGATGCCGACTGCACGGATGTTTTGGGCAAAGTATCGACTATTGCCATTTCCTTTGTACAGTGCCCGGCAATACATTGTGAAGCCTGTCCTAATACCTCCGCGTGTCCGGCTTTGAATGACGATGCGTGATCTTTCGTGGATTCATCGTGAAGGTTCTCGGTTCGAAACCTGCTTGACCACCGGAATGTGACCGTCATCTCGTAGGTTGCTACGAATCTACGCGAGTAGAAATTTTGTGCCGGTAGTCTGAAGGAACCTGCTCAGCACCTCGCAAGCAGCACACGCCAGCACCACACACCGGGAGTGCCAGTGGCACGCGTCGTAGTCGACGTCATGCTCAAGCCGGAGATCCTCGACCCCCAGGGCCAGGCGGTGCAGCGTGCACTGCCGCGCCTCGGTTTCCAGGGCATCTCCGACGTACGTCAGGGAAAGCGCTTCGAACTCGAGGTCGACGGGCCGGTCGACGACGCGGCCCTCGCCCGTATCCACGAGTTGGCGGAAACCTTCCTCGCCAACACCGTGATCGAGGACTTCGTCGTAAAGGTCGAAGAGGGCCAGAAGGCCGAGGAGGCCGCGAAGTGACTGCTCGAATTGGAGTCGTCACTTTCCCGGGAACCCTCGACGACCGCGACACCCAGCGCGCCGTCCGCGTCGCGGGCGCCGAAGCCGTGGCGCTGTGGCACAAGGACAAGGACCTCAAGCAGGTCGACGCCGTGGTGCTGCCCGGCGGGTTCTCCTACGGCGACTATCTGCGGGCCGGCGCCATCTCGCGTTTCTCCCCGGTGATGGAGTCCGTCATCGCGCAGGCGAAGGCCGGAATGCCGGTGCTCGGCATCTGCAACGGCTTCCAGGTCCTCACCGAGACCCACCTGCTGCCCGGCGCGATGCTGCGCAACAACCACCTGCACTTCATCTGCCGCGAGCAGAGGCTGCGCGTGGAGAACGCGTCGACGGCCTGGACCGCGGACTACACCGCCGGCCAGGAGATCCTGATCCCGCTCAAGAACATCGACGGGCAGTACACCGCCGACGAGCGGACCCTGGACATGCTGGAGGCCGAGGGCCGCGTCGCCTTCCGCTACCTCGACGGCAACCCCAACGGCTCGCTGCGCGACATCGCCGGCATCACCAACGAGGCGGGCAACGTGGTCGGCCTCATGCCGCACCCCGAGCACGCGGTCGAGCCGCTGATCGGGACCGGCCGCACCGACGGCCTGGGATTCTTCACCTCGATCCTGAAGAAGCTGGTCAACGCATGACTCTGGACACCGTCAAGCACGCGGGCGAGACGCCCGACGTCAAGCTCCCCTGGGCCGAACTGGGCCTGAAGGAAGACGAGTACGAGCGCGTCCGCGAGATCCTCGGCCGCCGCCCGACCGGCGCCGAGCTCGCCATGTACTCCGTCATGTGGTCCGAGCACTGCTCGTACAAGAGCAGCAAGATCCACCTGAAGCAGTTCGGCGAGAAGGTCCCGGAGAACGACGCGATGCTCGTCGGCATCGGGGAGAACGCCGGCGTCGTCGACGTCGGCCAGGGCTACGCCGTCACCTTCAAGGTCGAGTCGCACAACCACCCGTCCTACGTCGAGCCCTACCAGGGCGCGGCCACCGGCGTCGGCGGCATCGTCCGCGACATCATCGCGATGGGCGCCCGCCCGGTCGCCGTCGTGGACCCGCTGCGGATGGGCGCGGCCGACCACCCCGACACCAAGCGGGTGCTGCCCGGGGTCGTCGCGGGCATCGGCGGCTACGGCAACTGCCTGGGCCTGCCCAACATCGGCGGCGAGCTCGTCTTCGACGCCTGCTACCAGGGCAACCCGCTGGTCAACGCCGGTGCCATCGGCGTGATGCGGCACGAGGACATCCACCTCGCGAAGGCCTCGGGCCCCGGCAACAAGGTCATCCTGTACGGCGCCCGCACCGGCGGCGACGGCATCGGCGGCGCCTCCATCCTGGCCTCCGAGACCTTCGACGACACGAAGCCGAGCAAGCGCCCCGCCGTCCAGGTCGGCGACCCCTTCCAGGAGAAGCTCCTCATCGAGTGCACCCTGGAGGCCTTCGCCGAGAAGCTCGTCGTCGGCATCCAGGACCTCGGCGCGGCCGGACTCTCCTGCGCCACCAGCGAGTTGGCGTCCAACGGCTCCGGCGGCATGCGCGTCGAGCTGGACGACGTGCCGCTGCGCGACTCCACGCTCACCCCTGAGGAGATCCTCATGAGTGAGTCGCAGGAGCGCATGTGCGCGGTCGTCGAGCCCGAGAAGGTCGAGCGCTTCCTCGCGATCTGCGAGAAGTGGGACGTCATCGCCACCGTCGTCGGCGAGGTCACCGACGGCGACCGCCTGGAGATCTTCTGGCACGGCGAGAAGATCGTCGACGTCGACCCGCGCACGGTCGCGCACGACGGCCCGGTCTACGAGCGCCCCTACGCCCGCCCGTCCTGGCAGGACGCCCTGCAGGCGGACGACGCGAACGAGCTGCCCCGCCCGGCGGACGCGGCCGAGCTGCGCGCGCAGGTCCTCAAGCTGGTCGCCGCGCCGAACCAGGCCGCCAAGTCCTGGGTCACCGACCAGTACGACCGCTTCGTGCAGGGCAACACCGTGCTCGCGCAGCCCGAGGACTCCGGGATGATCCGGATCAACGAGGAGACGGGCCTCGGCGTCGCCATCGCCACCGACGGCAACGGCCGGTTCGCGAAGCTCGACCCGTACGCGGGCGCCCAGCTCGCCCTCGCCGAGTCGTACCGCAACGTCGCCGCGTCCGGCGCCAGGCCGCTCGCGATCTCGGACTGCCTGAACTTCGGTTCGCCCGAGGACCCGGACGTCATGTGGCAGTTCGCCGAGGCCATCCGCGGCCTCGCGGACGGCTGCCTGGAGCTGGGCACCCCGGTCACCGGCGGCAACGTCTCGCTGTACAACCAGACGGGCGAGGCGGCGATCCACCCGACGCCGGTCGTCGCCGTCCTCGGGGTGATCGACGACGTCGCCCGGCGCACGCCGATGGCGTTCGCGGAAGAGGGCCAGCTCCTCTACCTGCTCGGCGACACGCACCAGGAGTTCGGTGGTTCGGCCTGGTCGCAGGTGGTCCACGGGCACCTCGGCGGGCTGCCGCCCAAGGTCGACCTGGCGCGCGAGAAGCTGCTCGCGGAGATCCTGATCTCGGCCTCGCGCGACGGCATGATCGACGCCGCGCACGACCTGTCGGACGGCGGTCTGGTGCAGGCCGTCACCGAGTCCTGCCTGCGCGGCGGGAAGGGCGCGCGCCTGGTCGTGCCGGACGGCCTGGACGCGTTCACCTTCCTGTTCAGCGAGTCGGCGGGCCGCGCGGTCGTGTCCGTGCCGCGCAGCGAGGAGCTGCGGTTCACCGACATGTGCGGGGCGCGGGGCCTGCCCGTGCGGCGCATCGGTGTCGTCGACGGCGACGCGGTCGACGTGCAGGGCGAGTTCACCCTGCCGCTGAGCGAGCTGCGCACGGCGCACGAGGAGACGATCCCGGGCCTGTTCGCCTGATCGTCCCGCTCCGGAAGCCCCCGCCAGGACTTGGTCCCGGCGGGGGCTTCGTCGTGGGGGACTTGAAGGAAGTTACGTAATTACGTAATCTCGACGCATGGATCTGGAAGAGCGGGTCGCCGCCCTGGAGCGGCGCGTGGCGGAGCTGGAGGGCGCGGGACCGGCCGCGCCCGCCGTGGGGGAGGGCGATTTCTGGGCCCTCGACGCCCTGAAGGCACGCCATCCGGTGACCGACGAGGCGGACGGCGCCGTGCTGTTCGCCGGTGCGGTCCGCACGCCGCCGGGCCACCGCTACGAGTGGCAGTACGGCCTGCTCACCGAGTCGGTGTTCGAGGACGACTGGTCGCAGGCGGCCGAGTCGTTCGCCGCGCTCGGCCATCCCGTACGGCTGCGGCTGCTGCGGGAGGTCCTCGGCGGGCGGCGCACGGCCGCCGAGCTGGCCGCGCTCGACGACGTCGGCACGACCGGCCAGATCTACCACCACCTGCGCCAGTTGACCGGCGCGGGCTGGCTGCACAGCGCGGAGCGCGGGCGCTACGAGGTGCCCGCCGGGCGGGTGGTGCCGCTTCTCGTGGTGCTGACCGCCGCGCGCCCGGTGGGGTGACCACCGCGCGCCCGGTGGGCTGACCGCCGCGCGCCCGACCGTTTCAACGTTCCAGGGGGATGTCGTGTCCATACGTCTGCGCAAGTCCGTCGCGCTCATCCAGCGCCTGCTGTGGCTGGTCTTCTTCGTCCAGGCGGTCGCCGGGACCTTCGTGGACCTGCCGTACAACTACTGGCTGGGCTGGCTGCCCGCGGTCGGGGCGATCGCCATCGGCGTCGTGACCACGCGCGCGACCCGGCGGCGCATCCAGGCCGCCCCGCCGGCCGCCGTCGAGGTCGGCCCGCCGGTCACCGGCCGCTGGTCCGCGCTCAACAGCCCCGCCGACAAGGTCCCGAGCCACGGCACGCACAGCCTCGGCCAGACGTACGCCATCGACGTCACCGCCGAGCCGGACGCGGGGCCCGCGCGGCCCGCCCCCGTCTGGTTCTGGCCCGTCGCCAGGCCCGCCCGGGCCTACCCCGCCTTCGGGGCACCGCTGTTCGCGGTCGCCGACGCCACCGTCGTGCACGCCGAGGACGGCCAGCGCGACCACCTCAGCCGCAGCTCGCTGGCCGGGGTCCTGTACTTCTGGCTGATCGAGGGCATCTTCCGGATCATGGGCGGCAACCGCCGGATCGTCGGCAACCACGTCGTGCTCGACCTGGGCGGGGGCACGTACGCGCTGTACGGGCACGTCCAGAAGGGGTCCCTCGCGGTCCTGGCGGGCGACGAGGTCGTCGCCGGGCAGCGGCTCGGCGGCTGCGGGAACTCCGGCAACTCCACCGAGCCGCACGTGCACTTCCAGCTGATGGACGGCCCCGACCTGGACACGGCGCGGGGTGTTCCCTTCCGCTGGCGCGGGGTGGGCGTGCCCGCGAACCGCGAGGTGTTCACGGCCGCCGTCCCGGCCCCCGGCGCCTCCCCGGCCGCCGAGGACCGGACGGTCAATCTTTAGACCGGGCCGAAAATTTGTCCTGGTACAGTGCGCCGCATGGCGGAGGAAGCACGGCATGGCTGAGGAAGCGCTGGGGCTGCGCGCGCGCAAGAAGCGGCAGACCGCGTCGCGGATCTGGCGCAGCGCGCTCGACCTCTGCCTGGAACGCGGCTTCGACAAGGTCTCCGTCGCGGAGATCGCGGCCGCCGCGGACGTCTCCAAGATGACGGTCTTCAACTACTTCGGCACCAAGGAGGACGTGCTCCTCGGCCCGATGGAGGAGCACGTCGCCGACGCCGCCGACGCGGTGCGCGGACGCGGACCCGGGGAGTCGGCGGTGGACGCGCTGCGCCGCCAGTTCCTCGCCAGGGTCGCCGGACGCGACCCCTCCATCGGCCTGTCCGACGACCCGCGGCTGCTCCAGATGCGGCGGCTCATCAGCGACACCCCCGCCCTCGCCCGCCGCACGCTGATCTTCCAGATGCGCGGGGTGGAACTCCTCGCCGACGTCCTCGCTGAGGAGACCGGCGACCGGCTGCTCGCGGGCGTCGCCGCCCAGCAGCTCGTCGCCGCCCGGGACGCGGTCATCCTGGAGAACCACCGCAGGCTGCTCGCGGGCGACCGGGCCGAGGACATGGCGGACGACTGCGCGGCCCTCGCCGAGCGCGCCTTCGACCTGGTCGAAAAGGGACTCCAGGGGTACCCGAGGAGCGCCTAGGGCGTGTTTCGAAAGTGGCGTCGTCCGCCCGCAGGGCAGACGGGACTTTCGAAACACGTCCTAGGCTCGGCACCATGCCCCCGGCCAAGAAGCGCACGCGCGCGTACGACCCCGCCAAGACCCGCACCGCCGTCCTCGCCCAGTTCGGCCATGTACGGGAGGCGGTGCGCACCCTCACCCCCGAGCAGCTCGCCCGTCCGACGCGGCTCGGCGCGTGGACCGTGCGCGAGCTGGCGGCCCACCTCGCGGCGGTGCTCGGCACCCTGCACCGCGCCCTGGACCAGGCCGAGCCCGGGCGCCACGAAGTGCCGCTCATGGACTGGCCGTTCGCGACCGTCACCGCCGCCGCCCGCGTCGACGAGGACACCCGGGCCGCCGCGGACGGCGCCGACCTGGACGAGCTGTTCGCGCGCACGGCCGCGGGCATCGGCGCGAGCCTCCAGGACGCCCCCGACACCCGCCTGGTCCCCTCCCGCTTCGGCGCCATGACCCTCGCCGACTTCCTGGTCACCCGGGCCGTCGAACTGGTCGTCCACACCGACGACCTGAACGACGCGGTGCCGGGCCTCGACGTCCCGTACGACCGCAAGGCCCTGGGCGCCTGCGTCCGGCTGCTCGCCGACGCCCTCGCGGTGAAGGCGCCCGGCGCGTCCACCGAGGTGCGGATCCCGCCCTACGCGGTGGTGCAGTGCGTGGCGGGCCCCCGGCACACCCGCGGCACCCCGCCCAACGTCGTCGAGACCGACCCGCTCACCTGGATCCGCCTCGCGACCGGGCGTACGGACTGGGCGAGCGCGCTCGACGTGGCGCGGGTCAGCGCGAGCGGCGAACGGGCGGACCTCTCGGGGCTGCTGCCGATCATGGGGTGAGCGGTGACGGGACGCGCGCTCGCCGGGTGACGGGACGCGCGCTCGCCGGGTGACGGGACGCGCGCTCGCCGGGTGACGGGAGGGGCGCGGGGGACCGGCCGATGGAACCGGCACCCCCACGTGTCCCGTCACATCGTCATGCACACGCAGCGTCTGACCCTCACCCTGACCGCGCTGGCCTCCGCCGGGCTGCTGCTCACCGCATGCGGCACCGAGTCGGGAGCCGGCTCCGAAGGCGACTCCGGCAGCCGCTCCGCGGGAAGCGCGCAGCGCCTGACCGGCGTCCGCTGGAACGTCGAGAGTCTCACCCTGGGCGGCACCGAGCACCGGGCCCCCGAGGACGTGTACCTGAAGATCGGCAAGAACGGACGGGCCGGCGGCAGCTACGGCTGCAACCGCGTCGGCTCCGACGTGTCGGTCAAGGGCGACACCGTGGACTTCGGCACGCCGCTCATGACGAAGCGGGCGTGCGCGGACGAGGACCGGATGGCCTTCGAGAAGCGCTTCGTACGCGCCCTCGGCGCGGGGAAGTTCACCGCGAAGGTCGACGGCGACCGGATGACCCTGACCACCGCCAAGGGAGACCGCGTGAACCTCTCCTCGCAGCCCGCCGAGCCGGACGCCCCGCTCACCGGCACCAAGTGGACGGTGCGCGGCATCGGCGACGACCGGACCGCGGCGGCCCTGCCGAAGGCCCTGACGGACAAGGTCCATCTGACCTTCGCGGACGGCAAGGTGCGCGGCAACCTCGGCTGCAACGACGTGACCGCGAAGGCCGAGGCCGCCGACGGCCGCATCACCCTCGGCCCGGCCGCGACCACCCGGAAGATGTGCCCGGGGGACGCGATGAGGACCGAGCGCAAGCTGCTCGAACTCTTCGGCGGCCAGGTGCGCTACGAGGTCGCGCGCGACACGCTGCGGCTGACCGCCGACGACGGCACCGTGGTCAGCGCGAGTGCCGACGGGAAGAGCGACCGGAAGAGCGACCGGAAGAGCGACGGGAAGACCGACGCGAAGAGCGCGGAGAAGTAGCGGCGGCCGTCCGGCGGCGGGACCTCAGCACGAACGCCGCTCCGATCGCGAGCAGCAGCCCGCCGCCGACCGTCGCCGGGACCGAGGTGCCCGAGTCTGCGCCGGTCTCGGCCAGTTCGGACGTGCCGCCCGCGGGCCGCACGCCGTCGGCCGCGTCCGTACCGGCACCGCTCCCGGCCCCCGTCCCGGCACCGCCCGCCTCCGCCTCCGTACGCGCCGGGGCATCGGTGTCCGGCCCCGCCCCGGACGCCGCGCTCTCCGGGGCCGCCACCCCGTCCAGGCTCACCGACACCGTCGCCGCGTCCGCCCCGGCCTTGACCACCTCGACCTCGACCTTCCGCGCGGTGTCGGTCAGCCGCGTCCCCGCCGCGAGGGCGTCCGCGTCGGCCGGCGCGTCGCCGCCGGTGGACTCGTCGGCGTCCGGGGTCGGGTCGATCAGCGCCGACTTGGCGTAGTCGCCGCCGGGCACCCGGTAGGCGTGCACGCCCTGGATCTCGCCGTCGAGGGTGCCGGACCCGTGCCGCAGTTCCACGACCAGACGGTCGTCGCCGAGCGGGATGTCGAGCGCGCGGACCCCGCCGCCCTTGCCGTACAGCGGGCGCAGTTCGTATGTCCCGGACGCGCCGACCCGCTTGGCCTCGTCGCCGGTCAGCCAGGAGTTGTGGAGCAGCTCGGGCGAGGTCAGCCCGGCCTCCCAGCCGCCCCCGCCCATCGGGGTCTTGTGGCTGGTGCCGTCCTCCTTGCAGCCCGCGCCGAGGTCGCCGTCGGGGCAGCGCAGCCGCATGTGGTGGCTGTAGCCGAAGTTGTGCCCGAACTCGTGGACCAGGGCGGTCATCGACATCTTGCCGTCGGCGCCGACCGGCATCCAGGTCGTGCCGCCGCCGACGGTGCCGAGCGCGAGCCAGTCGCAGCCGGCCTTCTCCGCGGGGAAGACCAGGGACAGGTGGTCGTAGCTGTCCTCCGGCACGCCCTGCTCGGCCAGCGCCGCGCGGGTGAGGTCGTTGATCTTCCCGGTGTCGCAGCCCGCGGCGGGCAGGTCGATGTCGACGGGCCCGGCGATGCCGTCGCCGCGGGCCGCCTCGAAGGTGGTCGCGCCGCCGGTGACCTCGTTGTAGTACGAGGTCAGGGAGGAGCCGGCACCGAAGTAGTTGTCCTTGAGGGCGTTCTCGAGGGTGCCCGCGTCCGGTATGCGGCTGTCCGTGAAGTTGACCATGGCGACCTGGACGCGGCGCTCGGGCCGGTCGGCGGCGGATGCCTGGGCGGCGCCCGCGGCGGTGACGCCGAGTGCGGCGAGGGCGGCCGGTACGAGGCGGGCGCGGGGGGACAGCTGCATGACGGGCCTTCCGGGGTGGGGGGAGGGAGCGCGGGATCAACCGACCTTCGCCCGACGGACGTTAGCGATCACGGCGCCCCCTGGGACCCCCACCGGGCACCCGTTAGGACCCCCTTAAGCCCGGGCTAAGAAACCGGGCCCCGCACGACCACGGACGGGCCCCGCGCGACCACGGACGGGCCCGCCCTACGCCGCCGGGTAGGGCAGCAGCCCCTTGTCCGTCCGCTCCCACGCCGCCTTCAGCTCGGCGAGGAGCTTCGGCTCGGCGGCGGCCCGGTCGGCCTGCTCGCGCCGGTCGGCCGAGAGGTCGAAGAGCTGGTCGGGACCGCTCTTGCCCCGGTAGTACTTCCAGTCGCCGCGCCGCAGCGCCCGCTCCCCGCGCACCCGCCAGAACAGCTCACGCTCGGCGAGCTCCGTGCCCTTGAGCAGGTAGGGCGCGAGGCTCGTGCCGTCCAGCGGATACGCCGGGTGCGGGCGCGCCCCCGCGATCTCCAGGAGCGTCGCCGTCCAGTCGGGGGTGTAGACGGGTGCGCCGCTGACCTGCCCGCCGTCGAGCCGCGCCGGCCACCGCACGATGGTCGGCACCCGGATCCCGCCCTCCTTCAGCGAGCCCTTGTTGCCGGACAGCGGCCAGTTGTACGAGAAGCGCTCGCCGCCGTTGTCGGAGGCGAAGAACACCAGCGTGTCCCGCTCCTGCCCGGACTTCTTCAGCGCCTTGAGGACCTCGCCGACCGACCGGTCCAGGTCCTCGACCATCTCCGTGTACTTCTCGACGGACCCGCCGTCCTGGTGCCACAGCGCGCCCGGCTCGCCCGCCTTGATCCGCCGGACGATCTCCGCGCTCTCCTTCTCGTCGCCGTCCGCGATCCAGGGCCAGTGCGGGGTGGTGAAGTTCAGGTTGAGCAGCCACGGCTGGTCGCCGTGGTCGCGCCGTACGTACGCGCTCGCCCGCTCGGTGAGGATGCGCGTGTAGTAGCGCAGGTCCTTGTACTCGGCGTCGCCCTCCCGCACGTCGCCCTCGTACAGGTCGTACTCCCCGCCGAGCCCGAGCTTCGAGTAGTACTCCAGGGCCCCGCCGAAGTTCCCGAAGAACTCGTCCCAGCCCGACCGGGTCGGCGAGTAGTCCGGCAGGTAGCCGCAGTGCCACTTGCCGATCAGCGCGGTCGCGTACCCGGCGTCGCGCAGCAGCGAGGCGAGCGTGGGGTGGGTCGGGGCCAGGCCCACGGACTTGTCGGCGATCGGCTCGGCGAGCCCGCCCTTGGTGCGCCCGGGGTAGCGGCCCGTGTACAGGCTGAAGCGGGTGGGCGAGCAGGTCGCGGAGCCGGAGTAGGCGTCGGTGAAGCGGACGCCCTGACGGGCGAGCCGGTCCAGGTGGGGCGTCTTGATGTGCGGCGACCCGTAGGCGGAGAGGTCGGCCCAGCCGAGGTCGTCGCCGAGGATGAAGAGGATGTTGGGCCGCTTGGCGCGCCGGTGCGGCGCGGCCCGGAACGGCCGCTCGTGGGCGTCGGGGGCGGAGGCCTGCGCCGGTGCCGCGGGCAGCCCGACCGCGGCGGCGGTCGCGGAGGCACCGACCACGCCGCCGAAGGCCCGCCGGGACAGCTTGGATTCGTACGAAGACACAGAGCGCTCCTGAACGGGGCTCGGCACGCGGGCCCGCCACGCTCACAGGGCGTCACGGCGCACGGCGTCCCGGGCCCGGAGAGAAAGGGGGAGGAGACGGGCGGAAGAGGGCGGAAACGTTCAGGCAGCGCGACGACAGATGGCGCTCGCGACACGGACCAGGTCGACGTGGCGGCGCTCCACGAGGGCGACCCGGAGGTCGCACAGGGGCGGCTGCATGGGCCAGGAGCCTGGTCGGGACCCCCGTCACGTGTCAACGGAAGTGCCCGGCTGTTCACACGGGCTTCGTACTACCGGGGGCTACCCGGGGCTACCGGGGGGTACGCACCCGGCGCGGCGCCGACCCGGCGGGCGCCGGGCGCGCGAGGGCCCTTCGTCACCGTCCGTGCATGGTCTGTATCCCCAATTCGGACCAGTGGTCGATCTCGCCTACACTCGGTGCCGTGCCACGTGGTGACGGTCGACTCAATCACGATCTGCTCCCCGGCGAGAAAGGCCCCCAGGACGCGTGTGGCGTCTTCGGTGTCTGGGCTCCGGGCGAAGAGGTCGCAAAGCTCACGTACTTCGGGCTCTACGCCCTCCAGCATCGGGGCCAGGAATCCGCGGGAATCGCGGTCAGCAACGGCTCCCAGATCCTCGTCTTCAAGGACATGGGCCTCGTGTCCCAGGTCTTCGACGAAACGTCTCTCAGTTCGCTCCAGGGTCATATCGCGGTCGGTCACGCCCGCTACTCGACCACCGGAGCCTCCGTATGGGAGAACGCCCAGCCGACGTTCCGTGCCACCGCGCACGGCTCCATCGCGCTCGGGCACAACGGCAACCTCGTCAACACGGCCCAGCTCGCCGAGCTGGTCGCCGACCTGCCCAAGGAGAACGGCCGCGCGACCCAGGTCGCCGCGACCAACGACACCGACCTGGTGACGGCTCTCCTGGCGGGCCAGGTGGACGACGACGGCAAGCCGCTGACCATCGAAGAAGCCGCCATGAAGGTCCTCCCGGACGTGCAGGGCGCCTTCTCCCTGGTCTTCATGGACGAACACACGCTGTACGCGGCCCGTGATCCGCAGGGCATCCGCCCGCTGGTCCTCGGCCGCCTGGAGCGCGGCTGGGTCGTCGCCTCGGAGTCCGCGGCGCTCGACATCTGCGGCGCCAGCTTCGTCCGCGAGGTCGAGCCCGGCGAGTTCGTCGCGATCGACGAGAACGGCCTGCGAACGTCCCGATTCGCGGAAGCGAAGCCCAAGGGCTGCGTCTTCGAGTACGTCTACCTGGCGCGTCCCGACACGGACATCGCCGGGCGGAACGTCTACCTCTCGCGCGTCGAGATGGGCCGGAAACTGGCCGAGGAAGCTCCCGTCGAGGCCGACCTCGTCATAGCGACCCCCGAATCCGGCACCCCCGCCGCGATCGGTTACGCCGAGGCGTCCGGCATCCCCTTCGGTGCGGGCCTGGTCAAGAACGCCTACGTGGGCCGGACCTTCATCCAGCCCTCGCAGACGATCCGCCAGCTCGGCATCCGGCTCAAGCTCAACCCGCTCAAGGAAGTCATCAAGGGCAAGCGTCTGGTCGTCGTCGACGACTCGATCGTCCGCGGCAACACCCAGCGCGCCCTGGTCAAGATGCTCCGCGAGGCCGGCGCCGCCGAGATCCACATCCGGATCTCCTCGCCGCCCGTGAAGTGGCCGTGCTTCTTCGGCATCGACTTCGCGACCCGCGCCGAGCTCATCGCCAACGGCATGACGATCGACGAGATCGCCACCTCGATGGGTGCCGACTCGCTCTCGTACATCTCCATCGACGGCATGATCGAGGCCACGACCATCGACAAGCCGAACCTCTGCCGCGCCTGCTTCGACGGCGAGTACCCGATGGACCTGCCCGATCCCGAGCTGCTCGGCAAGCAGCTGCTGGAGACGGAGCTGGCCGCAGGCCCGGCGTCCACGGCCGCGGCCGACGCGATCCGTCGCCCGTAGGCATCCGCAACACACGACACGAAAGCTCTCAACAACCATGTCTGAGACCACCGGTGCCAGCTATGCCTCCGCAGGCGTCGACATCGAGGCGGGCGACCGCGCCGTCGAGCTGATGAAGGAATGGGTCAGGAAGACCCGGCGTCCCGAGGTCGCGGGCCTCGGCGGTCTCGGCGGCTTCGCCGGGCTCTTCGACGCCTCGGCCCTCAAGCGCTTCGAGCGCCCGCTGCTCGCCTCCGCGACCGACGGCGTCGGCACGAAGGTCGACGTCGCCCGGCAGATGGGCGTCTACGACACCATCGGCCACGACCTCGTCGCGATGGTCATGGACGACATCGTCGTCTGCGGCGCCGAGCCGCTCTTCATGACCGACTACATCTGCGTCGGCAAGGTCCACCCCGAGCGGGTCGCCGCCATCGTGAAGGGCATCGCCGAGGGCTGCGTCCTCGCCGGCTGCTCCCTCGTCGGCGGCGAGACGGCCGAGCACCCGGGCCTGCTCGGCCCGGACGACTTCGACGTCGCGGGCGCCGGGACGGGCGCGGTCGAGGCCGACCGCCTGCTCGGTCCCGATCGCATCCGGAAGGGTGACGCGGTGATCGCCATGGCGGCCTCCGGTCTTCACTCGAACGGGTACTCGCTCGTGCGGCACGTGGTCTTCGACCGCGCCGGCTGGTCCCTGGACCGCCGGATCGAGGAGTTCGGCCGCACGCTCGGCGAGGAGCTCCTGGAGCCCACCAAGATCTACTCTCTGGACTGCCTGGCGCTCACCCGCACCACGGACGTCCACGCCTTCAGCCACATCACCGGCGGCGGCCTCGCGGCGAACCTGGCCCGGGTGATCCCGGACGGCCTGCACGCGATCGTCGACCGCGGCACGTGGACTCCGGGCGCCGTCTTCGACGTGGTCGGCAGGACCGGCCGGGTCGAGCGCCTGGAGCTGGAGAAGACGCTGAACATGGGCGTCGGCATGATCGCGATCGTCCCCGGGGAGTCGGCGGACGCGGCGCTCACGACCCTCGCGGACCGCGGCCTGGAGGCCTGGGTCGCGGGCGAGATCACCGACCGCGGCGACCACGCGACGGGCGCCGCCCTGATCGGTGACTACGCCAAGTAGCCCGGCGGGGCCCCCTGCGGGCGGGCCCCCGGAGCAGCACAAAACCCGGTCCGGTGTGGAATCCACCCCGGACCGGGTGAGGTGCAGTTGCTATGCCAACTGCGAATGCTGCGTAGGCAACCAGTGCTGCGTATGCAACGAGGTCAAGCGCCGCGGCGCTGCGACGACGGACCGGACTCGTCGTCCTCGTCCTCGTCGTCGTTATACAGATCCGCGTACTGGGCGTACGGGTCGTCTTCCTCGTCGTCGTCGTCCTCGAACGGCTCGCCATTCGGCGGCTGTTGCGAAGTCGAAGCGCCCAGCTCATTGGCCAGACGCGACAGGTCAGTCCCGCCGCTGCTGTACTTCAGCTGGCGGGCGACCTTCGTCTGCTTGGCCTTTGCCCGGCCGCGCCCCATGGCTCGACCCCCTCGGATACGGGGCTCGACGGCCCCAGAGTCTTGACACGCGTTCATGATCTGGAACGGGCTCTCCGTGGAGAGACCGGTCCGTAGGGCTTCCACGGTACCTGCTCCTGCGGCCATACGGTACGTCGCCCGCAGGACGCGCCTCGGCGCACAACCCGCGAGGAGCCCCGTCCTCGCTGGTCAACTGCGATTTTAACCTCTTCTTGGCGGGCGACCCGCCGACGGGGGTGAGTCTTGTCTCTCGTGTACGTCGACGGGGCCCTGTCAAAGCGTCGCGCGGCGCCGGAACGTCAGATTCCGGTCACTTCCCGCGCGCGTCGGACATCCGCTGCTCGGCGATCCTGTCGGCCGCCGCGGCCGGCGGGATGCCATCCTCCTTTGCGCGAGCGAATATGGCGAGCGTGGTGTCGAAGATCTTCGACGCCTTCGCCTTGCACCGGTCGAAGTCGAAGCCGTGCAGCTCGTCGGCGACCTGGATCACGCCGCCGGCGTTCACCACGTAGTCCGGCGCGTAGAGGATGCCGCGGTCGGCCAGGTCCTTCTCCACGCCCGGGTGCGCGAGCTGGTTGTTCGCGGCGCCGCACACCACCTTCGCGGTCAGCACCGGCACGGTGGCGTCGTCGAGCGCGCCGCCGAGCGCGCAGGGCGCGTAGATGTCCAGGCCCGGGGTGCGGATCAGCGCCTCGGTGTCCGCCACCGCGGTCACCGACGGGTGCTTGTGCACGACGCGGGTCACCGACTCCTCGCGCACGTCCGTGATCACGACCTCGGCGCCGTCGTCCAGGAGGTGCTCGACGAGGTGGTGGCCGACCTTGCCGACGCCCGCGACGCCGACGGTGCGGCCGCGCAGCGCCGGGTCGCCCCACAGGTGCTGGGCCGAGGCCCGCATGCCCTGGTAGACGCCGTAGGCGGTGAGCACCGAGGAGTCGCCCGCGCCGCCGTTCTCCGGGGAGCGCCCGGTGGTCCAGCGGCACGTGCGGGCGACGACGTCCATGTCCGCGACGTAGGTGCCGACGTCGCAGGCCGTCACGTACCGGCCGCCGAGCGAGGCGACGCAGCGGCCGAAGGCGAGGAGCAGCTCCTCGCTCTTGATCCGGTCGGGGTCTCCGATGATCACGGCCTTGCCGCCGCCGTGGTCGAGTCCGGCCATGGCGTTCTTGTACGACATCCCGCGCGCGAGGTTCAGGACGTCGGCGACGGCCTCCTCCTCGGTCGCGTAGGGGTAGAAGCGGGTGCCGCCGAGGGCGGGGCCCAGGGCGGTGCTGTGGAGGGCGATCACGGCCTTGAGGCCGCTGGCGCGGTCCTGGCAGAGCACGACTTGCTCGTGGCCTCCCTGGTCCGAGTGGAACAGGGTGTGCAGGACGCCGTTGTCTGCTTCGGTCACTGTGGTGACTCCCGGTCGAGTGCGGCGGTTGGAGGGGCTCCCGTACGGGTGGCGGGGGCCCGGTGGGCATGAGACTAGAGGCTGTCCACCGCCCGTGGGCGCCCCCTGCGGAGGATCACTCGCGCGCGGCGCACGGGCGGGCGCGGGCCCGGGTGCGGCGGAGTTCGGCCATGGCAGGCTGTGCAGTGTTTTCCGGCCGGTACGCGGGGGAGGGAGCAGCCGTGCCCAAGGTGTCTTCGGTGACGGTCCCGTATGCGGCCTACCTGCGTGTCTACGAGCCATTGGCCGCTTTCCCGGAGCCGGAGCGCGGCCACTGGGCGCGCTATGCCCGCCGCCCCGACCTGCCCTCCTGCCAGGACGAACTGCGCCGCTCGCTGGCGGACTTGGTGTCCACGCCGCCGGTGCCCGTGCCGGTGCACGAGAGCGGCGACGCGTTCGTGGTGGAGGTCGACGGGGTGCTGTGCGTCTGCCCGTGGCGGACCCGGCTGCGCGGCTGGCAGGCGATGGGGGACCTGGCGGAGCAGTTGCCCGCCCCGGTCCTGGACGCGGTGCTCCCGCCGGTGCTGCGCCGCCAGACGACGGCGGACTACGAGCGGTGGCTGGCCCGCAACCCCGACGCGCGCCCCTGGATCCGCACGTCGACGTGGCAGGTGCCGCTGCACTGGTTCGTGCTCGTCTCCGACGAGGAGCGCAGTTACGAGCGGGAGGGGCAGCCGCCGGTCCTCAGGTACCGCACGCCGATGGTGCAGGCCCGGCGCCGGGTGGCGCGCGGCCTGAAGGCGCTGCGGGAGGCGCTGGACGAGGGGCCGCTCATCGACGGCCTGGTGGACGTCGGCCGCTGGCTGGAGGAGTTCCACCCGCGCTCGCTGGTGGAGGTCGACTACGGCGGGCTGGTGCACGCGGTCTCCCCCGACGAGCTCGACGACGACCACTCCGCGGCGGATGTCGCCGAGGGGATCGACGCCCTGCGCAACGGCGACGGCGAGGCGGCCGGCGAGGCATATGCAAGGCTCGTGGGGCGATGGCGGGCGGTCCGGGACCTTCAGTTCGCGAACTGAGGGCGAAGGTCGCGCGGTCCGAGGAGTCGATGGTCCGGGGTCCGGCCGGTCCCCCGTCACATCGCGCCGGGACGTAGGTCCCGATCCGGGCCTTTGCCTCAAGCGTGACGGACCGCACTTACGGGGCCCTTGCGCCGATCACCCCTCCTCATGCCAAAATAGGACAAGGAGTCCGGGGAGGGCTCCTTCCGCCCAAGTACGGGCGGAATGCTCAGCATTGCACTCTATGGGGGGTCTGTTGACTCCTGATCGCTCTGTGACTGATCGTCACTGTGGCGTGACTGTCCGCTATGGCATGGTCCATCGGCTTCCGTCGGTGATGAACACCTGGGAGGGCAATTCCATCGGTTTGGCCGACGCGGCTGGACGGATGGTGTAGTTGTAGTGCCGAGGACAAGCCGTTCGTCCTATAACCGACTCGACTCGCGTCCGCCATTTCGGGCAACGCGGGTCAAGGTGCAGAATTTAGAGGAATGAACCGAGAAGGTTCGGTTCTCCCGAGGAGGCCGCTCATGACCGCTCGCACCCCTGATGCCGAGCCGCTGCTGACCCCGGCTGAGGTCGCCACGATGTTCCGCGTCGACCCGAAGACGGTGACGCGCTGGGCCAAGGCTGGCAAGCTCACGTCGATTCGCACGCTCGGCGGGCACCGCCGTTACCGCGAGGCCGAGGTCCGCGCACTGCTCGCGGGTATTCCGCAGCAGCGCAGCGAGGCCTGAACTACCGCTCAACCAGCAGTAACCCGCACAACTCGGACGAAGAGCAGCACTACTGCCGGGTCCCCCAACCTGGTCGTACGTCCGACATATGGCTACACACGACGAGGGTCCTGCCCCAACGGGACCCACGCCTGACACACATGGGTGAGTCGTTTCGATCGCGCTGGACTCCGCCGGGTCCAGCGCGATCTTTTTTGTGCGCCAAAGGCGCGCTGGTGGGCGGTCCGTGAGCGCCCTTGTTCGGCTCTGGGGAGTCCTCGGAGGGAGGGCCCGGACGTCGCCTTCGGGGCGGTGCAATTGCACATATTAAATTGGCCCGTTGTAGGAAGGGTGTAAGTTCCGGGGTTCCCAAAACTTGTTCGGTGACACCCGTCACACGTCGGGGAGCTTGTTGTGCGCGATACCCCTGCGCTAGAGGGGCTGTGGCGGCATTCGCAGGCCCTCGGCTCTCAGCCTCCCACCGGGGAGGGGGGTCGCGCGTCGGCTTTGGTCATGCGTTGGGGGGACTTTCGTCCTCGCCGTGCTCACGGTGCTCGCGGTGCTCCCCGGGCGGGCCGGCCCCGTGCTCCTCGCCGCCCTCCTCCGGCGTGCGCCGCTCGCCGGACCCGGCGGGCTCGTCGCGCCCGGGTGGGGCGCTCTCGGGGGCGCTCTCGGGGGCCAGGAGCACGTCGAGGGCCTCGCGTTCGCCGGGGAGGCGCTGGGAGGGCTCCAGGGCGAGCCTCAGCAGCCGGTGGCAGATGGGGCAGTGCCGGGTCAGGTGGCGGTAGCCGGTGGCGGCCGCGAGGTGGGCGCGGAGCAGGGCGCGCGTCTCGTGCGGTGATGCCGGGGGCGGTGAGGGCGCCGAGGAAGAGGAAGCCGAAGAAGCGGACATGCGTCACCTCCTGGGGAGCCTCCCGCGGCTCCCTGCTGTCCGGGGTACCGGCGGAATGTGACGCAGTCAAGATGCGGGAGCGGCAACGGGCCGCATTCACAGGGGGAGTGGGCACCCGCGCCGCCCGGCGACCGAAAGCCCGATCACGCGAAACGGGCCGCGTCCGGTGGATGCGACCCGTTGCTCGGGCGGCACGCGAAACGGGCCGCACCCTGGTGGATGCGGCCCGTTCCTTTACTGCGGTCCTGACGGGATCTGCTGTGTGGGATGGCGGCTCCGCCGCGGGCGCGGCCTCCGGTGGGAGGGCGACAGCGCGAAACGGGCCGCACCCTGGTGGATGCGACCCGTTCCTTTACTGCGGTCCTGACGGGATTTGAACCCGCGGCCTCCACCTTGACAGGGTGGCGAGCACTCCAAACTGCTCCACAGGACCTTGCTTTGCGGCGCTTGTTTCTGCGTTGCGCTGCGAGAAGAGACTGTACAGCAGCGCAGGCCCGGCGGTCGAACTCACCCTGTGTGGCCGCCCGGTCACGGCGCCGCGGCGTCCACGGCCTTCACGATCCGCTTGTCCGAGATGGGGTACGCCGTGCCCAGCGCGTGCGCGAAGTAGCTGACGCGGAGCTCCTCGATCATCCAGCGGATGTCGAGGACGTCCTGCGGCACCGGCCTGCCCCGCGGCATCTGTTCCAGCAGCCACAGGTACTCGTCGCGCATCTCGCGGACCTTCTCCATGCGGGCGGTGTCCCGCTGGACGTTCGTCGGCATCTGCTGCAGGCGCCGGTCCGCGGCGACCATGTACCGCATCAGGTCCGCGAGGCGGCGCAGCCCCGTCTCCGTGACGAAGCCGGGCTTGACGAGGGAGTTCAGCTGCTCCCGCACGTCCGCGAGGTTCGCCAGGAGGGCCGGGCTGCCGGCCGACTTCAGGCGGCGCTCGCAGGCCTGCCAGGCGGCGAGCACCTGCTGCACCTGCCCGACCGCCGCCACGGTCGTGTCCACGATCTCCGCACGCACCTTGTCGAAGAGCTTGCGGTACGACTCCTCGTCCCACACCGGCCCGCCGAAGTCCCCGATCAGCTTGTCCGCGGCCGCCATCGCGCAGTCGTCGAAGAGCGCCTGCATGGAGCCGTGCGGGTTCGCCGACAGGGCGAGCTTCTGCTGGTTGGTCAGCTTGTCGGAGGCGAACTTGGCCGGATTCACCGGGATGTTGCGCAGGATGAGGCGCCGGGTGCCCCGCCACATGGCCTGCTGCTGCTCCGCCTCGGTGTCGAAGAGGCGTACGGAGACGGTGTCGCCGTCGTCGACCAGCGCGGGGAACGCCTTCACCGGCTGGCCGGCCCTGCGGGTCTCGAAGACCCGCGAGAGCGTGCCGATCGTCCAGTCGGTGAGGCCGGTCCGCTCGACCGCCGCGCCGCCCGAGCGCTCCGCCGTCGCCGCGGCCGCCTGCGACAGCGCCTGGCGGGCCTTCGGCTTGAGCCGGAGCTTGAGCGCCTCCAGGTCCTTGTCCTCGGCGAGCTTCTTGCGCCGCTCGTCGACGATCCGGAACGTGATCTTCAAGTGGTCCGGTACGCGCGTCAGGTCGAAGTCGTCCGGCGACACCGGCACCCCGACCATCCGCTGCAGCTCGCGCGCCAGCGTCACGTGCAGCGGCTCCTGCAGCGGCACCGCGCGGTCCAGGAAGGCCTGCGCGAAGTTGGGCGCGGGGACGTAGTTGCGGCGGATCGGCTTGGGCAGGGAGCGGATCAGCTCGATCACGACCTGCTCGCGCAGCCCGGGGATCTGCCAGTCGAAGCCCTCGTCCGTGACCTGGTTCAGGACCTGCAGCGGGACGTGGACGGTCACGCCGTCCGCGTCCGCGCCCGGCTCGAACTGGTAGGTCACCCTGAACTTGAGCTGTCCCTGCCGCCACGCGTCGGGGTAGTCGTCCTTGGAGACGTCCCCCGCCTTCTCGTTGATCAGCATGGACCGCTCGAAGTCGAGCAGTTCGGGCTCGTCCTTCTGCTTCTTCTTCCACCACGAGTCGAAGTGCGCGCCCGACACGACGTGTTCGGGCACCCGCTGGTCGTAGAAGTCGAAGAGGGTCTCGTCGTCGACGAGGATGTCGCGGCGCCGCGCGCGGTGCTCCAGCTCCTCGACCTCGGTGAGGAGCCTGCGGTTGGCGGCGAAGAACTTGTGGTGCGTGCGCCAGTCGCCCTCGACCAGCGCGTTGCGGATGAACAGGTCGCGGGAGACCTCGGGGTCGATGCGGCCGTAGTTCACCTTGCGGTCGGTGACGATCGGGACGCCGTACAGCGTGACCTTCTCGACCGCCATCACCGCGGCCTGGTCCTTCTCCCAGTGCGGCTCGCTGTACGTGCGCTTGACCAGGTGCTGGGCGAGCGGCTCGACCCACTCCGGCTCGATGCGCGCGTTCACCCGGGCCCACAGCCGGGAGGTCTCCACCAGCTCGGCCGACATGATGTAGCGCGGGGGCTTCTTGAAGAGGGCCGAACCGGGGAAGACGGCGAACCTGGCGTTGCGCGCGCCCAGGTATTCGTTGCGGCCGCCGCGCTGCTTGGGGTCGCTGTCCTTGGACTCCTTCACGTCCTTCATCCCGATGTGGGAGAGCAGGCCGGCCAGGAGCGAGAGGTGGACGTGCTGCTCGGGCGCGTCCTCCTCGTTCAGCTGGATGTCCATCTGCTTGGCGACCGTGCGCAGCTGCGTGTAGATGTCCTGCCACTCGCGGATCCGCAGGAAGTTCAGGTACTCCGCCTTGCACATCCGGCGGAAGGACGAGGAGCCGCGCTCCTTCTGCTGCTCCCGCACGTACCGCCACAGGTTCAGGAAGGCGAGGAAGTCGCTCGTCTCGTCCTTGAAGCGGGCGTGCTGCTGGTCCGCCTGCGCCTGCTTCTCCGCCGGCCGCTCGCGCGGGTCCTGGATGGAGAGCGCCGCCGCGATCACCATGACCTCGCGCACGCAGCCGTTCTTGTCGGCCTCCAGGACCATCCGGGCCAGGCGCGGGTCGACGGGCAGCTGGCTGAGTTTGCGGCCCTGCTGGGTGAGGCGCTTCTTCGGGTCCTTCTGCGCCGGGTCGAGCGCGCCGAGCTCCTGCAGCAGCTGCACGCCGTCGCGGATGTTGCGGTGGTCCGGCGGGTCGATGAAGGGGAACTTCTCGATCTCGCCGAGCCCGGCCGCCGTCATCTGCAGGATGACCGAGGCCAGGTTCGTCCGGAGGATCTCCGCGTCGGTGAACTCGGGGCGGGCGAGGAAGTCGTCCTCGCCGTACAGCCGGATGCAGATGCCGTCCGACGTGCGCCCGCAGCGGCCCTTGCGCTGGTTGGCGCTGGCCTGGCTGATCGCCTCGATGGGCAGCCGCTGGACCTTGGTGCGGTGGCTGTAGCGGGAGATGCGGGCGGTGCCCGGGTCGATCACGTACTTGATGCCGGGGACGGTCAGGGAGGTCTCCGCGACGTTCGTCGCCAGGACGATGCGCCGTCCCGTGTGCTGCTGGAAGACCCGGTGCTGCTCGGCGTGCGAGAGCCGGGCGTACAGGGGCAGGACCTCGGTGAACCGGTAGTTCTTCTTGTTCAGCGCGTCCGCCGTGTCGCGGATCTCGCGCTCGCCGGAGAGGAAGACGAGGATGTCGCCCTTGCCCTCGGCCTGCAGCTCCTCGACGGCGTCCGTGATCGCGGTGATCTGGTCGCGGTCGGTGTCGTCGGAGTCCTCCTCCAGGAGCGGGCGGTAGCGCACCTCGACGGGGTACGTACGGCCGCTGACCTCGACGATCGGCGCGTCCCCGAAGTGCCGTGAGAACCGCTCGGGGTCGATGGTCGCCGAGGTGATGACGACCTTCAGGTCCGGGCGCCTGGGCAGCAGCTGGGCGAGGTAGCCGAGCAGGAAGTCGATGTTGAGGGACCGCTCGTGGGCCTCGTCGATGATGATCGTGTCGTACGCGCGCAGCTCGCGGTCCGTCTGGATCTCGGCCAGCAGGATGCCGTCCGTCATCAGCTTCACGTACGTGTCGGCGCCGACCTGGTCGGTGAAGCGGACCTTCCAGCCGACCGCCTCGCCGAGCGGGGTGCGCAACTCGTCGGCCACGCGCTCGGCGACCGTGCGGGCCGCGATGCGGCGGGGCTGGGTGTGGCCGATCATGCCGCGCACGCCCCGGCCGAGCTCCATGCAGATCTTGGGGATCTGCGTGGTCTTGCCCGAGCCCGTCTCGCCCGCGACGATCACGACCTGGTGGTCGCGGATCGCCTCGGCGATCTCGTCCTTCTTCTGGCTGACCGGCAGTTGCTCCGGGTACGTGATCGCGGGCACGCGGGAGGCGCGCTCGGCCATCCGCGCCCCGGCCTTCTCGACGTCCGCCGCGATCTCGGCGAGGACGGCGGCACGGGCCTCGGGCTTGCGGATCCGGCGCGCACCCTCCAGCCGCCGGCCGATCCGGTGCTCGTCGCGCAGCGACAGCTCGGACAGACGGGGGGCGAGGGTGTCGAGGGCGAGGGCAGGCTGCGTAGACATACGTCCTCCAGGATCTCACCCGCGACTCGGCAGTGGCGAACCGATTTCCCGCGGGGCGCGGCCCGGCACGTACGATTCCGGGCATGTTGTCCCGCGCGCGTCCGTGCAGCCCCCTGGTGGCGGTGCTGCTCGTCGTGCTCGGACTGCTCTGCGGCGGCCCCGCGACGGCCGCGCCGGGCCCCGGCGCCGGACAGCGGGCGGTCGCGGTGCGGGCCGCCGAACAGCCCGTCGCCCGGGACGCCGACGGACAGGGCGCGCCCGGCTGCGGCAGGGGCAGCCCGCAGGACGCGGACCACGTGCCCGGCACCCCGGCCCGCCCCGGGACCTCGGCCGAGCTGCTCCCCGCCCTGTACGACGCCCACACCGCGCCCGGCGCCTGCGGTGCCGACCAGGCCGTCCCCGCGCTCGGCCCCGGCCGCGCGCCGCCCGCGCTCGACCCGCCGTCACCGGTCGATCTCTCCGTCCTGCGCGTGTAGGAGGCCCGGGCGCCCCCTGCCCGGGCGCCCTTCGGCATCCGCACGAGACGCAACCAGACGTACACCACGTACAACAGGACAAGAGAGACCGCTCTGATGCCCCACAACGGCCAGAAGCCCGCGAACGCCCAGAAGCCCGCGAACGCCCGGAAGTCCGCGAACGCCCAGAAGTCCGCGCCCGTCGGCAAGACCGCGCACGACCGCAGGAAGAGCCGCAACCTCGCCATCGGCGCGGGCGTCGTCATCGCCGCCGTGCTGCTCGGCCTCGCCTCGTACACCGCGACCAAGCCGGAGAAGTCCGGCGGCACCACCGTGACGGAGGCGGCCGAGGGCGGGGCGCCCTCCGCCGACCCGCAGGCCGGCGTCTACCCCGAGCTGGAGAAGCTCGCCCGGCGCGACGCGAGGGACCCGCTCGCCCGGGGCCGCGCCGACGCCCCCGTCGTGATGGTCGAGTACGCCGACTTCAAGTGCGGCTTCTGCGGCAAGTTCGCCCGCGACACCGAGCCCGCCCTGGTGAAGAAGTACGTCGACAAGGGCACCCTGCGCATCGAATGGCGCAACTTCCCGATCTTCGGCGAGGACTCCGAGCGGGCCGCGCGCGGCGCCTGGGCGGCGGGCGAGCAGGGCCGCTTTTGGCAGTTCCACGAGGCCGCGTACGCCGACGGCGCCAAGGAGAAGGGCTTCGGCGCCGACCGTCTCAAGGAGCTCGCGCGGCAGGCCGGGGTCAAGGACGTCGGCCGGTTCGTCGAGGACGCGGACAGCGCGGCCGCCAAGGCCGCGGTGAAGAAGGACCAGGAGGAGGCCTACGGGCTCGGCGCCACCTCCACGCCGTCCTTCGTGATCAACGGGCGGCCCGTCTCGGGCGCGCAGCCCGACCAGGTCTTCGAGCAGACGATCGAGGCGGCGGCCCGGAGCGCGAAGTCCGCCGGGGGCGGTGCCAAGTGACCTCGGACGTCGGTTACTTCGCCGCCTTCCTGGGCGGGCTGCTCGCGCTGGTCAGCCCGTGCAGCGCGCTGCTCCTGCCCGCCTTCTTCGCCTACTCCGTCGACTCGGCCTCGCGCCTGGTGGCCCGCACCACCCTCTTCTACGCCGGGCTCGCGACGACCCTGGTGCCGCTCGGCGCGGCCGGCTCGTACGCGGGACGGTTCTTCTTCGGCCACCGCGACCAGCTGGTGCTCGCCGCCGGGTGGCTGATCATCGGGCTCGGCGCCCTGCAGATCCTCGGCATGGGCTTCGCCTCGCGCCGGATGGCGGAGCTCTCGGGCCGGATCCGGCCGACCACCGCGTTCTCCGTCTACGCGCTGGGCGCGGTGTACGGGCTCGCCGGGTTCTGCGCGGGGCCGATCCTCGGCAGCGTCCTGACGGTGGCCGCGGTCAGCGGCAGCCCGGTCTACGGCGGGCTGCTGCTCGCCGTGTACGCCCTGGGCATGGCCGTGCCGCTCTTCCTGCTCGCGCTGCTCTGGGAGCGGTTCGACCTGGGGCGGCGGCGGTGGCTGCGCGGGCGCACGTTCACGGTCGGCCGGTTCGAGCTGCACACGACCTCGCTGCTGTCCGGCCTCTTCTTCATCGCGCTCGGCGCGCTCTTCCTCGCGTACGACGGGACCACGGCGCTGCCGGGGCTGCTGGACGTGGACGACTCGTTCGCCGTGGAGCAGTGGGCGGGCGGCGTGGGGCGCGCGGTGCCGGACTCCGTGCTGCTGATCGCCGTGGTGGCCCTGGTGGGCGCGGTGCTCGGGGTGCGGGCATGGCGGAGGCGGGACGTGCCGGACGCGCCCGCTGAGCGGTCCGACCCGTCCGACCCGTCCGACCCGTCCGAGCCGTCTCCGGACGCATCGGACGCACCGGACGCACCGCACGCGGAGAAGTCCGTTTCGTCGGCTACGAACTGACTTCAGCGGTAGCAGGCCGCTTCGGCCGATACCGGGCGAGAAGGATACTTATACGTGGTTTAGCGTATTCGTATGCCTGATCAGCAGCCGGAACCGGAGCACCACCAGCACGGCGCCCACGGGCGCGTCCCCACCCGGAGCGAGCGGTGGGCCTCCTTCAAGGAGTCGCCCTTCCTGCCCGCGATCGTGCTGGTGTTCATCCTGGCGGCCGCGGCGGGCCTGTTCGCCGGCTCGTACACGTACTCGATGGCGAAGCCGACGCCGCACCACATCCCCACCGCGGTCGTCGACCCGCCGGGCGGCGAGGACGGCGCCGCGCGCGGCAAGGCGTTCCTCGACGGCATGGAGAAGGCGCTGAACGCCTCCCTGGAGGTGCGGCGCTACGACACCCGTGCGGCGGCGCTGCGGGACGTGGAGGAGCAGAAGGTCTTCGCGATCCTCGACGTGGCGCCGGGCGGCCGGGTGGCCCTCGACGTGTCGGGCGCGTCGGGGGCCTCCGTCGCGCAGGTCCTGGAGGAGACCGCGCCCAAGGTGGGCGAGAAGGTCGGCGTGCCGGTGACGGTGAAGGACATCAACCCCCTCCAGGAGGGCGACCCGCGCGGCCTCGCCATCTTCTACATCTCGCTGGCCGCGGTGATCATCGGCTTCGTGGGCGCGATCCAGCTGAGCGTGCACGCGCGCGGGCTGAATCCGGCGGAGCGGATCGGGTTCACCGCGCTGTACGCGCTGCTCGGCGCGTTCGTCATCGCGGCGGTCGTGGACTGGTGGCTGGGCGCGGTGGACCTGCCCTTCGTGGAGTCGTGGCTGATCCTGGCGCTGACGATGTTCACGTCGGGGATGGTCTTCACGATGTTCAACACGCTGTTCGGGCGGTGGGCGATGATCCCGACGTGGGGCCTGATGGTGCTGCTCGGCAACCCGTCGTCCGGGGGAGCGGTGTCGTGGCCGCTGCTGCCGTCCGTGCTCGGCCACATCGGGCGCTGGCTGCCGCCGGGGGCCTCGGTGAACGCGCAGCACACGGCGGTGTACTTCGGCGGGCACCAGCACGTGTTCCCGTTCCTGGTGCTGGCCGCGTGGGCGCTGGTGGCGTCGGCGGTCTTCTGGGTGTGGCGCCACCGCCACCCGGGCGGCCGGACGGCGACCGGGGCCCACGTGGCGTAGGAAACGGCGAAAGCCCCGCCGATGGGCGGGGCTCCCGGAGAAGTGGCTGGGGCCGGGATCGAACCGGCGACCTATCGCTTTTCAGGCGATCGCTCGTACCAACTGAGCTACCCAGCCACGCGGTTCACCGAAGTGATCCGCAAGCGGTCCTGACGGGATTTGAACCCGCGGCCTCCACCTTGACAGGGTGGCGAGCACTCCAAACTGCTCCACAGGACCAAGCGTTGTGCGAGAACCAGTCTCGCACAGGGTGTTGCGTGCCCCCAACGGGATTCGAACCCGTGCTACCGCCTTGAAAGGGCGGCGTCCTGGGCCACTAGACGATGAGGGCTAAGGGCCCGCCTGGGCGCTTTGCAGCGCGTCGGGGACGTGAGAAGCATATGGGATGCGGGGAGCTATCGCCAAAACGGTTTACGGGGAGGTCGTGGAGGGGGGCGTCGAGACGGGCGCGCCGGGCCGGTTCTCCTGGGGGAGGTGGCGGCTGACCTCGGCCTTCGTCAGGCCCAGCCCGCCCAGCCTGATCTCGTCCCAGGCCTGCAGCCGCTTGGTCGTACGGTCCAGGTAGAGGACCGAGGCCTCGACCGGGTCGGGGTACTTGCCCTCGACGGCCCGCAGCCCGCTGCCGCCCGTCGAGCCCTCGACGCGCAGCCGGGTCCCGCCCTCCATGACCTCCATCTGCCGGCGGTGGAGGTGCCCCGCTAGGGCCAGCGGCACTTCGCCGTCCGTCTCCCTGGCCGCCGTGGGGTCGTGCGCGATCGCCACGTCGACCGGGGTGCCGGCCGCCCGCTCGGCGCGCAGCGCGGACGCGAGCCGGATGCCCGCCATGTGCTCGACGGAGGCGCCCTGGGCCTTCTCCGAGCGGTCGGGGGTGTACTGCGGGTCGCCGATGCCCGCGAGGCGCAGCCCGGCGACGGTCTCGGCCCGGCCGTCGTCGAGGACGTGGACGTTCTTGAACCGCTCCAGGTAGCGCTGGGTGGTGCGCGAGTCGTGGTTGCCGCGCACCCACACGTAGGGGGCGCCCAGGTCCCCGACCGGGTCGAGGAAGCCGTTCTCGGCGGCCGAGCCGTGGTCCATGGTGTCGCCCGAGTCGACGATGACGTCGATGTCGTACTGCTCCACGAGCGAGGAGATGATCTTCCAGCTCGCCGGGTTCAGGTGGATGTCCGAGACGTGCAGGACCCGCATGGTGGTGGGGTCCGGCTGGTAGGCGGGGAGCGTGGACGTCGCGTCGTACAGCTTGGTGACGTTGGTGACCAGGCGCGCCAACTCCTGCTGGTAGATGTCGAATTCGCTGACGATGCTGCGGGCGTTGCCGACGACCGAGGGGGCGCTGCTGAGCAGGCCGGAGAACTTCGGCTCCAGGACGGACTTCGGGTTCCAGGTGGCGTACGCGGCGCCGCCCGACGCCGCGAGGAGCACGAGGGCGAGGCCGCCCGCGGCGAGCGCGCGACGGGGGCGCCGGTAGACGGCGAGGCCCAGGGCCGTGGCGCCGAGGACGACGGCGGCGCAGGAGCGCGCGGCGAGGTCGAGCGTGCCGTGGCCGACGTCCCGCGCGACCTCCTCCTGCAGCCCGGCGAGCCGCTCGGGGTGGTCGACCAGGGCCTGCGAGCGGACCGGGTCCAGGCGGTCCACGTCGACGTCCAGCCGGAGGGGCGCCACGTGCGAGTCCAGCTCCAGGGCGCCCAGCGGCGAGACGTCGATCCTCGTGCCGCCGGACACGGACGGGCGCAGCGTCATACGGGTGTCCATCGGGCCGACCGGCGCGCGCACGCTGCCGAGCACGAGCAGGCCGAGCCAGGCGCCGAGCACGACGACGGCGACCAGGCCCAGCGCCGCGGCCAGGGGCCTGCGGGGCGGCCCCGCCAGGGTGTCGGCGGGCCGGGTGCGGCGAGCGCGGAGGCGGCCTACGAGGGCGCTGCCGGCCCTGCGTACGCCCCGGAGGACGACTCGGACGTCGCGGGCCATTGGTCCCGTATGCCCAAGTGCGCAGGCGGGTATGCCGGGACGCGGCCGGGGGCGTGGCCGACAATGGGGGTGTGCTGGAGATGACGCGCGAGGAGTTCGAGGAACTGGTCGGCGAGGCGCTCGACCGGATTCCGCCGGAGCTGACGCGGCTGATGGACAACGTGGCCGTCTTCGTGGAGGACGAGCCGCCCTCCGACGATCCCGAGCTGTTGGGGCTCTACGAGGGCACGCCGCTGACCGACCGGGGCGAGTGGTACGCCGGGGTGCTCCCCGACCGCATCACGATCTACCGGGGCCCGACGCTGCGGATGTGCGCGTCGCGCGAGGAGGTGGTCGCCGAGACGGAGATCACCGTGGTGCACGAGGTGGCCCACCACTTCGGGATCGACGACGCCCGGCTGCACGCGCTCGGGTACGGGTGAGCGAGGCCGTCCGGCCTGGTGTGCGGGGGTCGGGTGGGCGGGGGTGGACGTCCGTGTCCTCTTGCGGGCCGCGGGAGTTGGGCAGGGCGTCTCGATTCTCAGCGCCTCAGGAGGTGCTCGGCCGTGCGCCAGTTGTACGTTCCCGTCCGTTGGGCCGCGGTCGCGGTGGCCGTAGCGGCGACCGCGGGCTGCATGAGCGTCGGTGACGACGGGAACGCCCCCGGCCCCGGGCGCTCCGCAGGGCAGCGCAGCGGGGCGGCCGCGCCCGACGGCGGTCCCGTGACCCAGGGCGGTGACGTCGCGTCCGGCGGCGACCGGGAGGACGGGGGCGGCAAGAAGGGCGGCGGCAGGGGGAAGGGCAAGGGCGGCAAGGGGACGAAGGCGCACGAGGGCGGGAAGTCGGCCCAGGGCGCGAAGCCCTCGGAGTCCTCCTCCGCGTCCGCCCCCGCGAAGCCGTCGAAGCCGGGCCGGCCGGGCAGACCCACGCCGACGCGGCCGAAGCCGACGCCGACGCGGGACGACCCGACGCCGGATCCGCCCCGCCCCACGCCGACCCCGACGCCGGATCCGACCACCCCGGAGCCGTCCTCGTCGGAGGGCTCGGGCGGGCAGGACGCGCAGTTGCAGCGGCGCGACGCGGAGGTCGTGCGCCGGGAGCCGTCGCCGCACGCCGGGCCCCGGTAGGCGTGGCCCGTCCGGTGGCTTCCGGTGACCCTCGTCACGTACGGGGGGCGGGCCTCCCGGCCGGTGCGCACGGCCGCGCGGTCGGACGCGTCGGCCCAGGTGGCGGGGGGTTTCGCGGGCTCCGGGCGGCTGTCCCGTGCCCTTGCGGGGGCTTCGCCGTGCCCCGCGGTCGGGCTCCTCGCGGACGTCCCGGAGCGCCGGGGCGCACCTGTCGGAAGGGGGCGGTTTGCCATCTGGGGTGGTGGGTGCGTATGGTGGTAGATCGTTTGATCCCATTTGCCCGGCGCCGCCACAGAAGAGCGCCGCGTGGCGCGTACTCTCCCTTGCCGTGGCTGACCGCATAGAGGCGGTCCATTGCGAAATCACGGAGTTGACGGGCGCGTGCCGAGACTCCGGAAGGTTTCGCATTTCGCATGTCCATTTTCAGTTCTGACCACGCCGTCCTGCCCGAGAACGAGACGGCCGACGCCGTCGAGACCGCCGAGAACGACGCCGTGAAGGTCGTCGCCGAGGCCGTCGAGACCGTCGAGGCCGCCGAGTCCGCCGAGGCCGGGGACGTCACCGAGGTCACCGCCGACGCCGCCGCCGAAGCCCCCGAGGCCGACGCCGACGCCGAGCCCGAGACCACCTTCGGCGACCTGGGTCTGCCCGAGGGCGTCGTCCGCAAGCTCGCCCGCAACGGCGTGCACACCCCCTTCCCGATCCAGGCCGCGACCATCCCGGACGCCCTGGCCGGCAAGGACATCCTCGGCCGCGGCCGCACCGGCTCCGGCAAGACCCTCTCCTTCGGTCTGCCGACGCTGGCCCGCCTGGCCGGTGGCCACACCGACAAGAAGAAGCCGCGCGCGGTCATCCTGACCCCGACCCGCGAGCTGGCGATGCAGGTCGCCGACGCCCTCCAGCCCTACGGCGACGTCCTCGGCCTGAAGATGAAGGTCGTCTGCGGCGGTACGTCGATGGGCAACCAGATCTACGCCCTGGAGCGCGGCGTCGACGTCCTCGTCGCCACCCCGGGCCGTCTGCGCGACATCATCAACCGCGGCGCCTGCTCCCTGGAGAACGTCGAGGTCGCCGTCCTCGACGAGGCCGACCAGATGTCCGACCTGGGCTTCCTGCCCGAGGTCACCGAGCTGCTCGACCAGGTCCCGGCCGGCGGCCAGCGCATGCTGTTCTCGGCCACGATGGAGAACGAGATCTCCACGCTGGTCAAGCGCTACCTGAACAACCCGGTGACGCACGAGGTCGACAGCGCCCAGGGCAACGTCACGACCATGACGCACCACATCCTGATCGTGAAGCCCCGCGACAAGGCGCCGGTCACCGCCGCGATCGCCGCGCGCAAGGGCCGCACCATCATCTTCGTCCGCACCCAGCTGGGCGCCGACCGCATCGCGGAGCAGCTGCGCGACTCCGGCGTGAAGGCCGACGCGCTGCACGGCGGCATGACGCAGGGCGCCCGTACGCGGACGCTCGCGGACTTCAAGGACGGCTACGTCAACGCGCTGGTCGCCACCGACGTCGCCGCCCGCGGCATCCACGTCGACGGCATCGACCTGGTCCTGAACGTGGACCCGGCCGGCGACCACAAGGACTACCTGCACCGCTCCGGCCGTACCGCTCGCGCGGGCCGCTCCGGCACGGTCGTGTCCCTGTCGCTGCCGCACCAGCGCCGCCAGATCTTCCGCCTCATGGAGGACGCGGGCGTCGACGCCACGCGCCACATCATCAACGGCGGCGGCACCTTCGACCCGGAGGTCGCCGAGATCACCGGCGCCCGTTCGATGACCGAGGTGCAGGCCGACTCCGCGGGCAACGCCGCGACCCAGGCCGAGCGTGAGGTCAAGGACCTCACCAAGGAGCTGGAGCGCGCCACCCGCCGCGCCGCCGAGCTGCGCGAGGAGGCCGACCGCCTCACCGCGCGTGCCGCCCGCGAGCGCGGTGACGACCCGGAGGTGGCGGTCGCCGAGGCCACCGCCGCCGCGGAGGCGGTCGTCGAGGCCGCCGTGTCGGTGCCGGAGCAGCCCGTCGCCGCCGAGCGTCCGGTCCGCGAGGAGCGTTCCTCCTCGTACGAGAACCGCCGTCCGCAGCGTGACGAGCGCGGCAACTACGAGCGTGACCGCCGGGGCGACCGCGGCGGCTTCAACCGCGACGAGAACCGTGGTGGCGGCTTCGGCCGTGACCGTCGGGACGACAACCGTGGTGGCGGCTTCCGTCGCGACGAGCGTCGTGACGACCGCGGTGGGCGTTCCTTCGAGCGTCGTGACGACAACCGTGGCGGCCGTTCTTTCGAGCGTCGTGACGACAACCGTGGCGGCCGTTCTTTCGAGCGCCGTGACGACAACCGTGGTGGTGGCTTCCGCCGTGACGAGCGTCGTGACGACCGCGGTGGGCGTTCCTTCGAGCGTCGTGACGACAACCGTGGCGGCCGTTCTTTCGAGCGCCGTGACGACAACCGTGGTGGCGGCTTCAGCCGGGACCGTCGGGACGACAACCGTGGCGGCGGCTTCCGCCGCGACGACCGCCCCTCCGGCGGCCACCGCGGCAGCGACCGTCCGTTCAACCGTGACCGCCGCGACGACCGCCCCTCCGGCGGCTTCCGCTCCGGCGGCCACGACCGCCCGTCGTACAACCGCCGCGACGACCGCTCCGGCTCCGGCACGAGCACGGGTTCGTTCGGCCGCCGCGACGACAAGCCGCGCTGGAAGCGCAACGGCTGAGCGCTAGCCGCCCCGGCCTGACCTGACCTGACCGAAGGGCCCGTACGACCTCCACGTCGTACGGGCCCTTCGGCGTATCGCAGGTGGCGTACCGATGTCCCTCGCGGCCCGGCGGATTCTTGGCCCCGCCCGGCGCATGGTGGGTCCCCGGGCCGGGAATTGCTGGGGGCATGACAAGTGAATCGGGTGCACGGAAGCAGCCGCCGCCCGCGGAGCCGGCCCCGTCCGCCGGGCCCGCCCCGTCCGCCGGGCCCGCCCCCGGCTCCGACGAGGAGCGGCTCGCGCAGCTCGGGTACACGCAGGTGCTCGCGCGGCGCATGTCCGCGTTCTCCAACTACGCCGTCTCGTTCACGATCATCTCGGTGCTCTCCGGGTGCCTCACCCTGTACCTGTTCGGGATGAACACCGGCGGGCCCGCCCTGATCACCTGGGGCTGGGTCGGGGTCGGGCTCATGACGCTCTTCGTCGGGCTCGCCATGGCGGAGATCTGCTCCGCCTATCCCACCTCCGCCGGGCTCTACTTCTGGGCGTACCGGCTGGCGCCCGCCCGGTCCGCCGCCGCGTGGGCGTGGTTCACGGGGTGGTTCAACGTCCTGGGGCAGGTCGCGGTGACCGCCGGGATCGACTTCGGTGCCGCGTCGTTCCTGGGCGCGTATCTGAACCTGCAGTTCGACTTCGCGGTCACCGAGGAACGCACGATCATGCTCTTCGCCGCGATCCTCGTGCTGCACGGCCTGCTCAACACCTTCGGCGTGCGCATCGTCGGGCTGCTCAACAGCATCAGCGTGTGGTGGCACGTGGGCGGGGTCGCCCTGATCGTCGGCGCGCTCGCGTTCTCGCCGGACTCGCACAAGTCGGCGTCCTTCGTCTTCACCGAGTTCGTGAACAACACGGGGTGGGGCAGCGGGCTGTACGTCGCCCTCATCGGCCTCCTGATGGCGCAGTACACCTTCACCGGCTACGACGCCTCCGCCCATATGACGGAGGAGACCCACGACGCCGCCACGGCGGGCCCCCGGGGCATCGTCCGGTCCATCTGGACCTCCTGGATCGCCGGGTTCGTCCTGCTGCTCGGCTTCACCTTCGCCATCCAGTCGTACCAGGGCGCCCTCGACTCCCCGACCGGCGCGCCGCCCGCGCAGATCCTCCTCGACGCGCTCGGGGCGACGGCCGGCAAGCTGCTCCTGCTCGTCGTGATCGGCGCCCAGCTCTTCTGCGGCATGGCGTCCGTCACCGCCAACTCCCGCATGATCTACGCCTTCTCGCGGGACGGCGCGCTGCCCTTCTCGCACGTGTGGCACACGGTCAGCCCGCGCACGCGGACCCCGGTGGCCGCGGTCTGGCTGGCCGCGCTCGGCGCGCTGGTGCTCGGCCTGCCGTACCTGATCAACGTCACGGCGTACGCGGCGGTGACCTCGATCGCCGTCATCGGGCTCTACATCGCCTACGTCGTGCCGACGCTGCTGCGGGTGCGCAAGGGCGAGGCCTTCGAGCGCGGGCCCTGGCACCTGGGCCGCTGGTCGCGCCCCGTCGGCATCGTCGCGGTGGCCTGGGTCGGCGTGATCACGGTCCTCTTCATGCTGCCGCAGGTCTCGCCGGTCACCTGGAAGACCTTCAACTACGCCCCGATCGCCGTCCTGGCCGTCCTCGGCTTCGCCGCCCTGTGGTGGCAGGCCTCGGCCCGGCACTGGTTCCTCAACCCCGACCACGAGCGCACCCGGGCCCGCACCGCGGCCCGCGCCGGCCATGTGGAACCCCTTGATCCGTAGCGGCACCGGCCCTCGACCGGCCCTCGACGGCGATACCCGATCGGATGGCGGGGCCCGTCCCGCTATGCTCGGGGGTGCACCGCCGAGGACCGTTAGCTCAATTGGCAGAGCAGTGGACTTTTAATCCATTGGTTGTGGGTTCGAGTCCCACACGGTCTACCGCCGGGGACACGGGGGTACGCCCCCGGTCCGCCGCGCAGCGCCCGGGTCCACTTCGGTGGCCCCGGGCGCTTGCTCGTTCCCCGGCCCGTCCCGCTGGCGCGGATGGCAAACTCAGCGGGTGCAGATCGCGATACTGGGGTCATTCGAGGTGCGTGCGGGCGACGGGGCCGTCGTCGACGTGCCGGGGGCGCGGCTGCGGGGGCTGCTCGTGGCGCTCGGGCTCAAGGCGGGGCACGCGGTCCCCAGGGCGGTGCTCGTCGACTGGATCTGGGGCGAGCATCCGCCCGCCGACGCGACCAACGCGCTGCAGCGCCTGGTGTCCCGGCTGCGCAAACTGCTGCCGGAGGGCGCCGTCGAGGGACAGCCGGACGGCTACCGGCTGCGGGTGGCGCCCGACGCCGTCGACGCCGTCCGCTTCGAGCGGCTCCTCGCCGAGGGCCGGGCCCACGGCGAGGACCCCGAGCACCGGGCGCGGGTGCTGGGCCGGGCGCTCGGCCTGTGGCGCGGCGCCGCCCTCCAGGACGTCGGGCTGCAGGGCAGCGGCGCGTACGACGCCGTGATCGTGCGCCTCGAAGGGCTGCGGCTGACCGCGACCGAGGAGCGCGTCGACGCCGAGATCGCCCTCGGGCACGGCGCCCGCATGATCACCGAGCTGACCGACCTGGTGGCCGCGCACCCGCTGCGGGAGCGGCTCGCCGCCGCGCTGATGCGGTCCCTGGCCGCCGCGGGCCGCGACAGCGAGGCGCTCCTCGCGTACGAGCGGACCCGCGAGGAGCTGGCCGGCGCGCTGGGCGTCGACCCGTCGCCGGAGCTCGCCGCCCTGCACGTGGCGCTGCTGCGCGGCGAGCTGGGGCGCGAGAAGGCCGCCCCGGCGCCCGAGGGCCGCAGGACCAACCTGCGCGCCGAGCTGACGTCGTTCGTGGGCAAGGAAGCCGACCTCGACGCCGTGCGCGGACTGATATCCGCGCACCGCCTCACCACCGTCATCGGCCCCGGCGGCTCGGGCAAGACCCGCCTCGCCACCGAGACCGCCCGCACGCTGGCCGGCGAACTCCCCGACGGCGCCTGGCTGGTGGAGCTCGCCGCGCTCGGCGCGGACGGCGACGTGACCGACGTGGCGCAGGCCACCCTCGCCGCGCTCGGCCTGCGCGACTCCCTGCTCGGCGGCGCCCCGAACGCGGAACCCGCCGACCGCCTCGTCGCCGCGATACGCGAGCGCGAGACCCTGCTGGTCCTGGACAACTGCGAGCACGTCGTCGAGGCGGCGGCCGTCTTCGCCCACCGGCTGCTCGGCGAGTGCCGGCGGCTGCGCATCCTGGCCACCAGCCGGGAGCCGCTCGGCATCACCGGCGAGGCGCTGTGGCAGGCGGAGCCGCTGGCCCTGCCGCCGGGCGACGCGGGCCCGGCCGAGATCGCCGCCGCACCCGCCGTCCGGCTGCTGCGCGACCGGGCCGGGGCGGTGCGCAGGGACCTCGCCCCGGACGCCGCGACCCTCGCGACGATGGTCCGGGTGTGCCGCGCCCTGGACGGCATGCCGCTGGCCATCGAACTGGCCGCGGCCCGGCTGCGCACCATGTCCTTCGACCAGCTCGCCCACCGCCTGGACGACCGGTTCCGCCTGCTGACCGGCGGCAGCCGGACCGCGCTGCCCCGGCACAGGACGCTGCGCGCGGTCGTCGACTGGAGCTGGGAGCTGCTCAGCGACGCCGAGCGGGCGGTGCTGCGCAGGCTGTCGGTGTTCTCCGGCGGCGCGGACCTGGCGGCGGCCGAGCGGGTCTGCGCGGGCCCCGACGTCGCGCAGGACCAGGTCCTCGAACTGCTCACCGCCCTCACCGAGAAGTCCCTGCTGCGCGCCGAGGGCGACGCCGCCCCGCGCTACCTGATGATCGGCACGATCAAGGAGTACGCGGGTCAACGGCTCGCGGAGGCGGGCGAGTCGGACCTGGCGCGCCACGCGCACCTGGCCTGCTTCACCGAACTCGTCGAGGCCGCCGACCCGCACCTGCGCCGCGCCGAGCAACTTCAGTGGCTGGCCCGGCTGGAGACCGAGCACGTCAACATCGGCGCGGCGATGCGCGGCGCGCTCGCGGCGGGCGAGGCGCAGGCGGCGATGCGGCTCGCGGCGGGCGCGGGCTGGTACTGGTGGCTCGGCGGCCACCGCACTGAGGGCTTCGAGCTGCTCCTGGCGGCCACCCGGGTGCCGGGCGAGGTCGGCGACGACGTGCGGGCCATGGCGTACGCGATCGTCGTGCTGTTCGTCAGCTCGGGGCGGGGCAGCGAGCACGACGCCGCGGAGTGGATCCACCAGGCGTGCGAGTTCAGCGGGCGCAGCGGTCACCGCTATCCGCTGCTCGGGCTCGTCGGGGCGCTGGAGCGCATGCTGGCGGCGCCCGGCGCGTTCCGGGCGGCGTGGGAGCCGCTGCTCGCCGACGAGGACCCGTGGGTGCGGGCCCTCGCCCGGCTGCACCTGGGCAAGGCGCGGATCGTGCTCGGGCTCGGCGGCGCGGAGGGCCGGGAGGCGGACGCCTGCCTGGAGTCGGCGCTGGCGGAGTTCCGGGCGCTCGGCGAGCGGTACGGGATCTACTTCGCGCTGAGCGAGCTGGCGGAACGGATCGCCGTGCGCGGGGACTTCGCGGCCGCGTGCGCGCACTACGAGGAGGCCATCGCGGTGGTCTCCGCGGTCGGCGCCGCCGAGGACGTCATCCGGATGCGGGCCCGGCAGGCGCAGCTGCACTGGCTGCTGGGCGACCGGGCTGCCGTCGCGGCGGCCCTCGCCGAGGCCGAGCGGTGCGCGCGGGGCGTCACCTGGCCGGACGCGCTGGCCGACCTGGCCTTCGCGAAGGCGGGCCTGGCCCGGTGGGACGGCGACGCCGTGGAGGCGCGCCGCCAACTGGAGGTGGCGCGGGAGGTGCTGGGCGACGAGGTGGAGCACGTACGGGCGGCGACGCACGACCTGCTCGGCTATCTCGCCGAGGACCTGGCGGAGTGCAGGGCGCACCGCGCGGCGGCCTGTGCGGCGGCCGCCGGGGCCGGTTACACCCAGTCGGTCGCGCAGGTGCTCGTGGGCGTCGCCGACCTCGCGCTGCGCCAGGGCCGGGACGCGCAGGCCGTGCGGCTGCTCGCGGCGGGCACGGCGGTGCGCGGACTGCCCGACCGCTCCCACCCGGACGCGGCGCGGATCGAGGAGACGGCGCGGCGCCGCCTCGGCGACGCGAAGTTCGCCGAGGCGGCGCGAGAGGGGGCGCGGGCCGACTGGTCCGAGCTGGTCGAGGTCACGCTCGCTTCCTGAACGTGGCGAGCGCCCAGGCGAAGCCGAGGACGGCGATCCCGGCGCACCAGGCGACGGCCGCGATCGCGTCGCCGTGCGCGACGCCACCGCCGAGCAGCAGCCCGCGCAGGGTCTCGATGATCGGGGTGAAGGGCTGGTACTCCACGAACTGCCGCACCCCGGCGCCCATGGTGTCGGCGGGGACGAACGCGCTGCTCAGGAACGGCAGCATGATCAGCGGCACGGTGGCCATGCCCGCGGACTCCGGGCTCTTGGCGGCCAGTCCCATGGCGACGGTCAGCCAGCTGGTCGCCACGGCGAGCAGGACGAGCAGGCCGGTCGCGGCGAGCCAGCCGAGGGCGCCGGCCCCCGGGTCGAAGCCGAGGACGAAGCCGAACCCGACGATGGCCGCGCAGGCCACCAGGCAGCGCACGGTGGTGACGACGACGTGGCCGGTCAGGATGGCGCCGCGGGAGACGTCCATGGTCTTGAAGCGGTTGATGACGCCGTTGGTCATGTCGGCGTTGACGGAGGTGGCGGTGGCGCCGAGGCCGTAGCAGATGGCCATCACGAGCAGTCCCGGCGTCGCGTAGTCGACGTACTGGTCGCCGACGCTGAACCCGCCGCCGAACACCTTGACGAACATCAGCATCATCACGAGGGGGAACAGGACCGCGTTGAACACCGTGACCGGGTTGCGGGTGGTGTGCTTCAGGTTGCGGCGCAGCATGATCGCCGAGTCGGCGAGGGCCGTCGAGAATCCGTTCACTTGGCGATCGCCTCCGCGGTGGGGCGCCCGGTCAGGGCGAGGAAAACGTCATCGAGATCCGGTGTGTGCACCGAGAACTCCTGGGCGTCGAGGGTGTGTTCGTCGAGCCGGTCGAGCAGGGCCCGCAGGGAGCGGGAGCGGCCGTCGCTGGGCACCCGCAGGACGAGCTCCTCGTCGTCGCGGGTGGCGTCGGGCAGGAGCCGGGCCGCCGCGTCGAGTTCGGCGGGCGCGGCGAAGCGGAGCCGGACGTGGGTGCCGGGCATCCGGCGCTTGAGCTCGGCAGGGGTGCCCTCGGCGACCAGGCGGCCCTGGTCGAGCACGGCGACCCGGTCGGCGAGCTGGTCGGCCTCCTCCAGGTACTGGGTGGTGAGGAAGACGGTGGTGCCCTCGGCCACCAGGTCGCGGACGATGGACCACATCGTGCGGCGGCTGCGCGGGTCGAGGCCCGTCGTGGGCTCGTCGAGGAAGATGATCCGCGGCTTGCCGACCAGCGTCATCGCCAGGTCGAGCTTCCTGCGCATGCCGCCGGAGTACGTGGAGGTCGGCGCGTCGGCCGACTCCGTCAGCTCGAAGCGCTCCAGGAGGTCCGCGATGACCTGCCGGCCGGAGCGGATCCGCTTGAGGTCCGCGACGAGCCGCAGGTTCTCGCGGCCGGTGAGGAGTTCGTCCACGGCGGCGAACTGACCGGTCACGCCGATGGCCGAGCGGACCTGCCGGGTCGCGGTCGCCACGTCGTGGCCGGCGACGTACGCGGTTCCGCCGTCGGCCCGCAGCAGTGTGGTGAGCACGTTCACCGTGGTCGTCTTGCCGGCCCCGTTCGGGCCGAGCAGCGAGAAGACCGATCCCGTGGCGACGTCCAGGTCGATGCCGTCGAGCACGACCTTGTCGCCGTATGCCTTGCGCAGTCCCGAGACCGCGATCGCCGAAGTTTTCATGTGCCTACCGTCGCGGCGCGGCCTGACACGGGGCTGTCACGCCGCTGACACGGGTACGGGGGCGGCTGACACGGGCTGACACGGGCGCGGGGGCGGGGCGGCCGCAACGGACGACGGACGGACGACGGACGGACGACAGACGGACGACGGACGTACGACGGACGGCTCGGGCCCGGGTCGTGGCGTACGCGACCGGGGCCCGAGCCGTCCGTGCGGGGCCGTTCGTGCCGGGCCGTCCGCGTCGGGCTGTTCGCGTCGGGCTGTTCGCGCGGCCGGGAATCGGCCCGTCAGGGCTTGCGGACCGCCGCGACCTCGAACTCGATCGTCACCTTGGCGCCGACGAACAGCGTGTCCACGGCGTTCGCGCGCACGCCCCAGTCCTTGCGGTCGATCTCGGCGCTGCCCTTGAAGCCGACCCGGACATCGCCCTGGGCGTCGCTCTCGCCGCCCGTCGACTCGACGTCGAGGGTCAGCGACTTCGTCGTGCCGCGCAGCGTGAGGTCGCCGGTGACCCTGAAGCGGGTCGCGTCGACCTGCTCGACCCCGGTGGAGGTGAAGGTGATGACGGGGTGCTTCTTCGTGTCGAGGAACTTGGCGCGCACCGGGTCGTCGCGGAACTTGTTGTGGCTCTGGATGCTGGCGGCCCGGAGCGTGAGGCGGACCGCGGACTTCGCGGGGTCGTCGCCGTCCAGGTGCGCGTCGCCCTCGAACTCCTCGAAGTGGCCGCGTACTTGGGGGCCGACCGCGTGCCGGGCGACGAAGCCGATGCGGGTGCGGGTGGTGTCGAGGACGTACTCGCCGCTCAGCTCGCTGAGCTGGGTGATGGTTGACATGCTTGGTCACTCCTGGAGTGGAAGAGGCGGTAAGCGTTCGGCGCAACCGGTCACTGGTACAAGGCGTCGCGGTGGACGGACGACGTCCTGGGGCGCATGACGATACCGCCGTCCTGCAGGCGAGTTCGGGCTGCTCAAGCGCCAACCCACCCCGAGTCGAGTCCCGTTGCCGCCCGGTGTCGTCCGGCGCCGTCCCGGGCCGTCGTTCCGTCATCCGTTGCGCACACCGTGCGCAGTGCGTACAGTGTGCGCATCGAGAGCACGCCGTACGCATCGGGCGTACGTCCTGGCCGTGCCGCCCGACGTCTGGAAAGGTCCCACGATGGAAGAGCGCCGTCACCCGCGCCGCTGGCTCATCCTGATCGTGCTCTGCCTGAGCACGCTGGTCCTGGTCGTGGACAACATGGTCCTGACCGTCTCGGTCCCGCCGATCGCCGCGGACCTGGGCGCGGACGCCCAGGACATCCAGTGGATCATCGAGTCGTACATCCTGGTCTTCGCCGGTCTGCTGCTCACCGCGGGCAGCCTCTCCGACCGGTTCGGGCGGCGGCGCGTGATGGTCGTGGGGCTGACGTTGTTCGGCGCGGCCTCACTCCTGGCCACCGTCGCGCGCGACCCCGAACAGCTCATCGCGGGGCGGGTGTTGATGGGTGTGGGCGGCGCGCTCATCATGCCGAGCACGCTGTCGATCCTCATCACCGTCTTCGACGACGAGGAGCGCCGCAAGGCGATCGGCGCCTGGAGCGCGGTCGCCGTGGTCGGCCTGGTCGGCGGGCCCGTGCTCGGCGGCGTCCTGATCGCCCACTTCTGGTGGGGCGCGGTCTTCCTGATGAACGTCCCGATCGCCGGGCTCGCCGTCGTCGCGGCGCTCGTCCTGATGCCGGAGTCCAAGGGCCCCGCCCGCAAGGCCGACCCGCTGGGCATGGTCCTCTCGACGGTCGGCATGACCGCGCTGGTGTGGACGATCATCGAGTCCGCCGAGTCCGGGCTCGGGGACCGCGCCACGCAGATCTCGCTCGCCGTCGCGGTGCTCGCGCTGGGCGCCTTCGGGATCTGGGAGGTCCGCACCGACTCCCCGATGGTGCCGCTCTCCCTCTTCCGCGACCGCGTCTTCAGCGGCGCCAGCTTCTCCCTGGTCCTGCTGACCTTCGCCAACGGCGGCCTGATGCTGGTCCTCACCCAGTACCTGCAGTTCGTCCTCGGCTACTCGCCGGCCAGGACCGGCCTCGCCTTCGCCCCGATGGCCGTCGCCACGCTCGCCTTCAACGGGATCGGCGCGACGCTCGGCAACCGGATCGGCAACCGCCCGATGACCGCGGCCGGGCTGACCGTCATCGCCGCGGGGTTCGCCGCGCTCGCCTCCCTGCCCTCCGACGCCGGGTTCGGCATGCTCTCCGCGGCGATGGTCCTGATCGGCGTCGGCGGCGGTCTGGCGATGCCGGCGGCGACGGCCGCGCTGATGAGCGCGGTGCCCGGGGAGCACGCGGGGGTCGGGTCCGCCCTCAACGACACCGTCCAGCAGGCCGGGGCGGCGCTCGGGGTCGCCGTCCTCGGGGCGGTGCTCTCCCGGACCTATGCGGGGGCGATGCCCGATTCCGCCCCCGCGGGGGCCGCCCACTCGGTCTCCGACGCGCTGGCGCTGTCGGCCGCCTCCGGCGACGGTGCGCTGGCCGTGGCGGCGCGGGAGGCCTTCACGCGGGCGATGTCCGCGAGCTTCTGGGGCGGGGCGGTGGGGGTGCTCGTGGCGGCGGTGCTCGCGGTCGTCCTCATCCGGGACCGGGACCGGGACCGGGGCCGGGGCCGGGAGCGGGTGGTGGAGCCGGAGGGGCGGGACGGTCTGACCACCGCGGCGTAATCCCTCCGGGGGTTTACGGGGGTTCGGCGTCCCGTGCCGTGTCGTCCCGCCTTGCTTCGGCTCGGCGGGGCGCCGGTGCGTGTGCCCTCCGGGGGAGGGGGGGGCGGCTGCGGGTTTGTTGTGGCTGGTCGCGCAGTTCCCCGCGCCCCTTGACGGCACCTTCGGCGCCCCGGGCCGTCGCCGCGCCGCTTGACGGCGCCTTCGGCGCCCCGGGCGTCCCCGTACCCCCCGACCGCACCCCCCCAACCCGTCCCTCCGGCGTCCGAACGGAGCAGTTTGGTCGTGCGGTCGGGGTGGGGGCGGGACAGGGTGGGGGGAGGCAGGGGGGAGATGGAGGTGCAGCATGGCCGCAGCCGTACAGGGCAGGAGGAGGCGCGTCCTCGTGCTGCTCCTCGCGCCCCTCCTCGTCGCCCTCGCCGCGGCCTGCGGAGGCGGCGGCACCGGCGGTCAGGGCACCCGCACGGCCGCGGCCCGCCCGCTCGACCTGGCCTTCGAGCACCCGGGCGTACTCGTCGGCAAGGAGCAGCTCGACCGGGTCCGCGCACACGTCCGGGCCCGCGAACAGCCCTGGACGACGGCGTACGAGCAGATGCGGCGGAGCAAGTACGCGGCCGCCGGCTACCGGGCGAAGCCCTACGCCGTCGTGGAGTGCCCGCCCGACACCCGCCCGGGACGGGGCTGTGTCGAGGAGCGCGAGGACGCCCTGGCCGCGTACACCCAGGCGCTGCTCTGGAACATCACCGGCGAGCGCGCGCACGCCGAGAAGGCCGTGCAGATCATGGACGCCTGGTCGAAGGTGATCACCCGGCACACCGAGGACAACGCCGGGCTGCAGACCGCCTGGGCCGCCTCCTCCTGGGCCCGCGCCGCCGAGGCCGTGCGCTACACGTACGACGGCTGGAGCGACGGACAACTGCTGCGCTTCGAACGGATGCTGCGCAACGCCTACCTGCCCCAGGTGAAGGACGGCTCCGTCGAGCGCAACGGCAACTGGGACCTGGTGATGGCCGACGCCACCATGTCCATGGCCGTCTTCCTCGACGACCACCCCACCTTCGAGAAGGCCGTGCAGCACTTCAGGGCGCGGGTGCCCGCCTACTTCTACCTGGAGTCGGACGGCAAGCTCCCGGTCTCCCCGAAGGGCAGCGGCATCGACACCGCGGCCGAGCTGAAGAAGTACTGGTTCGGGCAGGGCACCTACGCCGACGGGCTCTCGCAGGAGACCTGCCGCAACTTCAAGCACGCCAGCTACTCGCTGGCCGCCACCTCGCACATGGCGGAGACCGCCTGGCACCAGGGCGTCGACCTGTACGGCGAGGTCAAGGACCGGCTGCGGGCCGCCTTCGAGTTCCACGCCAAGTACCAGCTGGGCGCCGCGGCACCGGGCTGGCTGTGCGGCGGCAAGGTGCAGCGCGACATGGGGCCCGACACCGAGGTCGGCCTGAACCACCTGCGGGGGCGGCTGAAGCTGGCGATGCCGGAGACCGAGAGGTACACCGAGCAGCGGCGGCCCGAGGGCACGGACGACCTCTTCGTGGCCTGGGAGACCCTCACGCACGCCGACAACGCCTGAAGTGGTTCGACGCACCCCTTCCGATGGCGTAGTGTTGTGTTCACCGACGCGGGGTGGAGCAGCTCGGTAGCTCGCTGGGCTCATAACCCAGAGGTCGCAGGTTCAAATCCTGTCCCCGCTACTGAAGGCCCGAGGCCGGGAAGCATCAGCTTCCCGGCCTCGGGTGTTTTCCCGGCCGTAACCCGGTCGGCCCACACCAGGTCGCAGCCTCCCCCCGCTCCGGGAACCCTGGATGGAGCGCGGTCATGGGCGCGGAGCCGGCGGGAGACAAGCGGTGGGGCAGCGAGGAGGAACCGACGACGCAGGGACCACCCCGCACGAACGGGCCTTCGTGCGTGCCCTGCCGCTCCTGCTGCTCGTCCTCGGCGTCATCTACGACGCGTCGACACCGCCCGACTTCACCGCGGCCCCCCTCTTCGCGGCGGCCCCGCTGATCGCCGCCCCCTTCTACTCGCGGCTGAACACCGTCCTGACCGGCGCCGCGGCCACCGGCGCGGTCCTCTTCCTGCACTACGGCAACTCCGTCAGCAGCCACGTCGAGGCCGTCACCGAGGTCATCACCGTGGTGACCGTCGCCGCCCTCGCGATCGTCATCAACCGCGTCGTGCGGCGCGGCAACGACCGGCTCGCCATCGCCCGCTCCATCTCCGAGGCCACCCAGCGCGCCGTGCTGCCCGAACCGGACCCGCGCATCGGCGGCCTGGACATCGCGGCACGCTACGAGGCGGCGCAGGCCGACGCGTTCATCGGGGGCGACCTGTACGCGGTGCAGGACACCCCGCACGGCGTACGGCTCATCGTCGGCGACGTGCGCGGCAAGGGCATGGGCGCCGTCGCGGCGGTCGCCGTCGTCATCGGCGCCTTCCGGGAGGCCGCCGAGCAGGAAGCCACCCTGGAGGCCGTGGCGCAGCGCCTGGAGCGGGCGCTGGCCCGCGAGGGCACCCGGCGCGACGGCCTCGACGCGTTCGAGGGGTTCACCACCGCCGTGCTCGCCGAGATCCGGCACGGCGAGGGCACGGTGCGGCTGATCAACCGCGGGCACCCGGCGCCCCTGCTGCTGCGCGGCGACGGGCGGCTGTGCGTCCTGTCGGCGACCGAGCCCGCGCTGCCGCTCGGTATGGGCGACCTGGGGGTCTGGCCGGACCGGGCGGACGAGTCGGACTTCCCGCCCGGCGCGCTGCTGCTCTTCTACACGGACGGCCTGTCGGAGGCGCGGGACGAGGCGGGCGCCTTCTACGATCCGGCGGCCCGGCTCGGCGGGCGCATCTTCCCGGGCCGCGGCGGTCCGCACGCGCTGCTCGCCGCGCTCGCGCAGGAGGTGCGGCGGCACACCGGGGGCGGCATGACGGACGACATGGCGCTGCTCGCGGTGCGCAGGCCGGTCGCCGGGGATCCGGACGTCACCGCCGGTGACTGACGTACACCACTCCGCATAACATCTGACGCACTGTCAAGGGAATGTGGAGTTCCGGTGTTTGAGGACGCGGGGTCGACTCGCCCCGGTCCGCACCTCCGTGTCCCGTTGTGTACGCCCGATGAGCGTTAACGATCAACCGGAACGGCTTGGAATACGGAGGCGCTGTCTATTAACGTTCGATAACGCAGCGCGGTCGTCCCAGCCGTCACTAGAGGCGGCTCCGTGCGCACGCGCCTAATCCCGCAAGGGAGCCGGGGAACCACCAACTTGGGGTGAATCGGGCATCTGTGCCTCCGTGCCGGATGTTCGTAGGAGACCTTCCTGCTCCGAACCCGTCAGCTAACCCGGTAGGCGAGAAGGAAGGAAAGGAGTGCGCCCCAGTGGCGTCCAACCGGCCTGCCCCCCAAGCCGTGTACCCATCGAATGACGACGACTTCGGTGCGTACGACGAGGGCTCTTTCGAGGAGTGGAACCCCACCGAGGATTCCGTCCGTCCCGTCCGCGGCAGGCACCGTGTGCACAAGAAGGGCGGGGGCGGGCTCGCCCGCAGCTCCACCGTCCTCGGCGTGGGTGTCATAGCCGCCGTCGGCGCGGGCGGCATCGCCACCGCGCAGGACGGCAAGCCGCCGGTCTCCATCTCGATGCCCGACCTGCCGGGCGTCTCCGCCGTCGCGGACTCGCTGCCGGAGGCCAAGTCCCTGCCGGGCGTGGGCTCGTTGATGTCCGACGACCACGCCTCGGACACCACCGCGGTGACCGCCGCGGCCCCGCTCACCGCCGCCGGTGTCAGCGCCGCCGACGCCGAGCAGGGCACCACCGGCGCGGGCGAGGCCCTGCGCGCCCGCATCATGGAGCAGGCCGAGAACCAGCAGCACCAGGCCGACGCCGCCGTGCGGGCCGCCGCCGAGGACGCCGCCGTCAAGAAGGCCGCCGAGGACGCCGCCGCCCAGCAGAAGGCGGCCGAGAAGGAGGCGGAGGCCAAGGCCGCCGCCAAGAAGAAGAAGGAAGAAGAGGCCAAGAAGGCGAAGGCGGAGGCCGAGCGCCTGGCCAAGCTCGCCAAGAGCTACGTCATCCCCACCTCCTCGTACACCCTCACCTCGCACTTCGGCGACGCCGGCTCCATGTGGTCCTCCGGGCACCACACCGGCCTGGACTTCGCGGCGCCCACCGGCACCCCGCTCAAGGCCGTGCACACCGGCACCGTCAAGGAGGCCGGCTGGGCGGGCGCGTACGGCTACCGCACCGTGCTCGAACTCGAGGACGGCACGGAGATCTGGTACTGCCACCAGTCCTCGCTCAACGTCAGCGCGGGCCAGAAGGTCTCCACGGGCGACGTCATCGGCCGCGTCGGCGCGACCGGCAACGTCACCGGGCCGCACCTGCACATGGAGGTCCACACGCCCGGCGGCGCCGGCATCGACCCCCTGGGCTGGCTGCAGGGCAAGGGCCTCAACCCCTGAGCCGGACGGTCCCGCCGCGGAGCTGAGGCTCCGCGGCCCCGCCGGAACTCCGCCCCGCACCACGGGATTCCGCTCCGCAGCGCGGAATTCCCCTTCCGCCGCGGGTGTTGCGGAACGTATGACTTCTCTTCGCACACTCGGCGCATCCGACCTCGAGGTCTTCCCGCTCTCCCTGGGCGGCAACGTCTTCGGCTGGACCGCCGACCGGGCGGCGTCCTTCGCCGTCCTCGACGCCTACACCGCGGCGGGCGGCAACTTCATCGACACCGCCGACGCCTACTCGGCCTGGGTCGAGGGCAACCGGGGCGGCGAGTCCGAGACCCTGATCGGCCAGTGGCTGGCCGAGCGCGGCAACCGCGCCGACGTCGTCGTCGCCACGAAGGTCGGCTCGCACCCCGAGTACAAGGGCCTGTCCGCCGCCACCGTCAAGGGCGCGGCCGACGCCTCCCTGCGGCGCCTGGGCACCGACTACATCGACCTCTACTACACGCACTTCGACGACCCGTCGGTGCCGGTCGAGGAGATCATCGGCGCGCTCGACGAGCTGGTGCGGGCCGGCAAGGTGCGCGCCATCGCCGCCTCCAACATCAGCCCCGAGCGTCTCCAGGAGTCCCTCGACTTCTCCGACCGCGAGGGCCTCGCGCGCTACGTCGCGCTGCAGCCGCACTACAACCTGGTCTCCCGCGCCACCTACGAGGGCCCGCTGCAGGAGGTCGCCTCCCGCTCCGGCCTCGCGGCCGTCCCCTACTTCGCGCTCGCGTCCGGCTTCCTCACCGGCAAGTACCGCCCCGGCGCGCAGGTCGAGAGCGCGCGCAGCGGCCGCGTCGAGGAGTACGTGGGCAGCGAGCGCGGCGACCGGGTGCTCGCCGCGCTCGACGAGATCGCCGAGGGGCGCGGCGCCCAGGTGGCGACGGTGGCCCTGGCCTGGCTCGCGGCCCGGCCCACCGTGGCGGCGCCGATCGCCTCCGCCCGCACGGTCGAGCAGCTGCCCGCGCTCCTCGCGGTGGCGGACCTGGAACTGACCGACGCGGAGCTGGGACGGCTGACGGCGGCCTCCGCGTAACGCCCGGTGCGCTAGCGGTAGGGGTCGTACGCCGGGTAGCCGTAGGCCGCGTACGGCTGCGGCTGCCCGTACGAGGGACCGTAGGGGGCCTGCCCGTACGGGTGGGGAGCCGGGCCGTGGGGCGGGTGGCCGTACGGCGGGTGGCCGTAGGCCGGATACGGCACGGGGCGTGCGGCCGGGGCGGTCGCGCCCGCCGCGTACGCGAGGGCGGGCCTGGCCGGCTCGCGGCGCTCCCAGAGCAGGTCGAGCAGCTCCCGCTCGCGGACGACGAAGTCGGCGCCCGCCCGGCCGCGGCGGCCCCGGTGCCGCAGGAAGGCCAGCGACGTCGCGTACGCCTGGTACTCCGCGACCGTGCGGGCCGCCTCCTTGCCCCAGGTGTACGACGCGTAGTCGCGGGCCAGCGCGCGGGCCCGCATCGAGCCCAGCGCGTACGGCTCGGGCGGGGTGAGCCAGCCGGCCGCCGTGTAGACGGGGAGCTCGGCGCGGATCGTGCGCAGCTCGCGCTGCCGGGTCCAGACGGCGAGCCAGGTCAGCAGCCCGAACACCGGGAGCATGAACAGGGCGTACACGGTGAAGAAGCCGTACTGCCCGAAGACCGCCGAGCCGTTCCACAGCGCGTGCATGCCCATCGCGAGGAGCAGCCCGGTGACCGGCAGCAGCACGCGGCGCAGCAGGTGGCGGTCGGCCGACAGCGCGGCGGCGATGCCGAAGCCGATGCCGGTCAGGACCGTGAACAGCGGGTGCGCGAAGGGCGACATGACGACGCGCACGAAGAAGGTCGCGGCCGTCACCGAGGCCAGGCCGCTCTCGCGGCTGAGCTGGTCGGTGACGAAGGCGTTGCCCAGATAGAGGATGTTCTCGGTGAACGCGAACCCGGTCGCGGTCACCCCGGCTATGACGACGCCGTCGACGAGGCCGGTGAAGTCCCGTCTGCGGAAGAGGAAGACGAGCAGCACGGCCGCGGCCTTCGCGCTCTCCTCGACGACCGGGGCGATCACGGTCGCGCCGAGGGTGTCGGCGCTGCCCGGGTCCGCGGTGGCCGTCGCTATCCAGCGGATCGCGAAGCTGTTCGCGACGATCGCGACGAGCGCGGCGGCGCAGGCCCCCCAGGAGAAGCAGAAGAGGAGATTCCGCCAGGGGCCCGGTGCCACCCGGTCCAGCCAGCGGAACGCGGCGACGAGCAGCGGCACGGGCACGGTCGCCAGGCCGAGCCCGACCAGGAAGCCCTCGGTGCCGGTCTGCTCCCTGACCAGGGCGAGGATCACCAGGCCCGACAGGGCGAGCAGCGTCACGAGCGCGGCCACGCGCAGTGCGCGCCGCTGCCACCAGCGGACACGGCGCAGTTCCCCCGGGGCGGGGGCCTCGGGGGGTATCGGATACGGAGTACTGGTGGCCACGCGTTGACCCTAACGAGGGATGGGGGTCGCCGCGACGGTGCCTCAGTTCCCGGAGCCGGTCTCCCCGTCCGTGGTGCGGCGGAACAGGAGGTCGTGGACGACGTGGCCCTTGTCCAGGCCCTGGCCCTCGAAACGGGTGAAGGGGCGGAAGGCGGGGCGGGGCGCGTACCCGCCGTCGGGCTGCGTGTTCTCGAAGTCGGGGTGCGCGGTGAGCACCTCCAGCATCTGCTCGGCGTACGGCTCCCAGTCGGTCGCGCAGTGCAGCAGCGCGCCGGGCTTGAGGGAGGGCGCGGCCAGCGTCAGGAACTCCGGCTGGATCAGGCGCCGCTTGTGGTGGCGGGCCTTGGGCCAGGGGTCGGGGAAGTAGACGCGCAGGCCGTCGAGGGAGGCGGGGGCGAGCATCTCGCGGAGCAGGATGATCGCGTCGCCGTTGGCCACGCGGACGTTGGTCAGGCCGTTGCGCTCGGCGAGGCCGAGGAGGTTGCCCTGCCCCGGGGTGTGCACGTCGACGGCGAGGATGCCGGTGTCCGGGTCGTCGGCGGCCATCTGGGCGGTGGCCTCGCCCATGCCGAAGCCGATCTCCAGGACGACGGGAAGGCCGGACGGCGTGCCGTCGGGCGCCGCGAACAGCTCGGCGAGGTCGAGGGTGCGCAGCCCGTCGATGTCCAGGCCCCACGTGGGCCAGAGCCGCCGCAGGGCGTCCTCCTGGCTGGTGGTGACCCGGCTGCGGCGGGGCTGGAAGCTGCGGATCCGCCGCTCGTGGTGCGACCCCGCGGGGTCGGGCGAGGGCCCTCCGGGAAACCGCGGCACGGCCTGCGCACGCCCGCCGGTCACCGGAACGTCGTGAGATGTGGATGAGTCAGACACAGTGCCCCAACTCTAATCCAGCCCCCACCCACGACAGCCAGCCAGGAACGAGGACCGGCCCCCCAGGGCCGCGGGAAACGGCGCACCAAGCCACCCACGACCGTCAGCTAAGAGCGAGGACCGGCCCCCCAGGGGCGCGAGGAACGGCGCGCCAAGCCACCCACGACGTGCCAGCCAGGAACGAGGACCGGCCCCCCAGGGGCGCGAGGAACGGCGCGCCAAGCCACCCACGACGTGCCAGCCAGGAACGAGGACCGGCCCCCCAGGGGCGCGGGGAACTGCGCAGATCACCCCGTCCGACCTCAGCCCAACGGCCCCCTCAGCGAGCCACCCCGTCCCGCACCGCGCCCACCGCGCCCACCGCGGCAAGCGCCCGCCGAGCCACCTCCCGCCCAATCGGCAAGGAGGCCGTCGCCGCCGGAGACGGCGCGTTCAGCACATGCACCGTCCGCGCCCCCTCCCGTATGAGGAAGTCGTCCACCAGCGTCCCGTCCCGCAGGACGGCCTGCGCCCGCACCCCGGCGGGCGACGGCACCAGATCCCCCGGCTCGACCGCGGGCAGCAGCCTCCGCACCGCGTCGGTGAACGCGGACTTGGAGGCGGACCGGCGCAGCTCCCCCGCCCCGTACCGCCAGTGCCGGCGGGCCATGTGCCAGGACCCGGGCCAGCGGAGCGTCCCGGCGAGCTCGCGGGGCCGGACCACCGACCAGTCGTACCCCTCGCGGGCGAGCGCCGGGACCGCGTTCGGCCCGACGTGGACGCCGCCGTGGATGCCGCGCGTGAGGTGGACGCCGAGGAAGGGGAACGCCGGGTCGGGCACGGGATAGACGAGGCCGCGCACCAGCTCGGGCCGCGCCAGGTCGAAGTACTCCCCGCGGAACGGCACGATCCGCATCGCCGGGTCGTCCCCCGTGAGCCGGGCGATCTCGTCGCAGTGCAGCCCCGCGCAGTTCACCAGGACCCGGCCCCGCACCACCGCACCGTCCGCGGTGCGGATCGCGACGCCGCGGTCCGCGCGGCGGTCGATGTGGACGGCCTCGCCGCCCGCCCCGTACCGGATGTCCGCGCCGGACGCCTCGGCCAGGCGCAGGGCCACCGCGCCGTAGTCGCAGATGCCGGTCGTGCCCACGTGGATGGCGGCCAGGCCGCGGACCTCCGGCTCGTACTCGGTGATCTGGGCGGGGCCGAGCTCGCGCACCGGGATGCCGTTCTCCCTGCCGCGCTGGACGAGGGCGTGCAGGCGGGGGAGCTCCTCGCGCTCGGTGGCGACGATCAGCTTGCCGGTGACCTCGTGCGCGACGCCGTACTCCGCGCAGAACTTGACCATCTCGGCGGCGCCACGGACCGCGTACCGCGCCTTGAGGGAGCCGGGGCGGTAGTAGATCCCGCTGTGGATCACCCCGCTGTTGCGCCCCGTCTGGTGGCGGGCCGGGCCCGGCTCCTTCTCCAGGACGGTGACCCGGGTGCCGGGAGCCGAGCGCGTGAGGGCATACGCCGTCGCGAGCCCGACGATGCCCCCGCCGATCACCAGTACGTCGCAGTCGTACGCGACCTTCTTCACCGCGCCTCACCTCCCACCACAGATAGTGCCCTGCGCCACTGACAACGCCGCCAAACCTCGGACGCCGGATCCTTCCCCCATCGCTTCGCACCGGTTCACCGGGACCCGCCCTCCCGTTCACCCGCCACCCCGCCCGGAACCGGTCCCTCCGCACGGGCGGGGGGACCGGGGGACCGGACAAACGGTGCGCGTGCCCGCCCTGGGCGGGTGCCGCCCTAGGCCGGAGCCACCAGCAGCGGCCTGGCCCGCTCGCGCAGCTCGACCACGCGGGGCTCGTCGCCGTACGGCTCCAGGCGGTGCAGCAGGTCCTTCACGTACTCCGTGGTCCGGGCGGACGAGATCCGCCCGGCGACCTCCAACGCGCGCGTGCCCTGCTCGCAGGCCGCGTCGAGGTTCCCGGACTCCAGCTCGGCGACCGCCGAGACCACGAGGCGCAGCCCGTGCGAGCGCACGAACTCCTCCGTGGGGCGCGACAGCGCCTGCTCGGTGAAGCGCCGCACCTGCCGGGGCGCCTTCAGGTCGCGGTAGCACTCGGCGGCGTCGGCGGCGAAGCGGTCGTACGAGTAGAAGCCGAGCCAGCTCGGGTCGTGGTCGCCGTCCCTGGCCCGCTCCAGCCACCCCTCGGCGGCCCGCAGCGCCGCGCCCGCCGCCTGCGCGTCGTTGGCCCGCGCGTGCGCGCGCGCCTCGACGAGCCGGAAGAAGCTCATGGTGCGCGCGGTGGCCAGGCCCCTGTTGCGCTCCAGGGCGGCCTGCGCGAGGTCGACGCCCTCGTCGCCGAAGCCCCGGTAGGTCGCCTGGAGGGACATGGACGCCAGGACGTATCCCCCCAGGGGCACGTCGGCCGCCGCGCGGGCGAGCCGCAGCGCCTGGATGTAGTAGCGCTGGGCGGCCTCCTGCTGGCCGGTGTCGAAGGCCATCCAGCCGGCCAGGCGCGTCAGCTCGGCCGACGCCCCGAAGAGCGCGCGGCCGACCTCGTCCGAGTACGAGCCGAGGAGCAGCGGCGCCGCCTCGACCCGCAGGCACTCCGGGACCATCGAGGAACGCCAGTCGCCGCCCCCGTACTTGGAGTCCCAGCGGCGGGCGTCCTCGGCGGCCTCCCGCAGTTTCAGCACGTCGCTGTGGCCGACCTTCATCGGCGCGCCGCCGTCGTCGGCGGGCGCGGCGTCGCGCTGCGCCTCCCGCGTGACGTCGCGCGCGACGGAGCTGTCGGCCGGGGTTATCAGCCAGCGGGACGCGGGCGTCGCGTACGCGCTCACCGCGAAGGAGCCGGCGAGGGACTGCCAGATGCCGCCGCCCGCGCGCCGGCCCGCCAGATCGAGGCGGTACAGCTCGGTGGCGGACTTCACCGCCGCCCCCACGTCACGCGGGAAGGCGAGGCCCACCTCCGGCGCGGGGTCGGCGTCCGCGAGGCCGATCTCGTGCAGCGGGACCGGGCGGCCGAGCTTCTGCCCGATGGCCGCCGCGATCAGGTGGGGGGCGGCGCCCTGGGGCACCATGCCCTTGGAGACCCAGCGGGCCACCGATGTCTTGTCGTAACGGAGCGTCAACCCGCGTTGAGCGCCGAGGTCGTTGACCCGGCGGGCGAGTCCCGCATTGCTGATTCCCGCGAGGGCGAGAACGGTGCCGAGTTTTTCGTTCGGCCCGCGTTGCTCCCTGGACATGCGCCACCCCTCGACACAGACGGCTGCCGGGCGGTGGCTGGACCGCACGGCATTCGTGCTGCGTTCCCCCGGGGGCCGTGGCACCTTCGGTCCGGAGCGCCGTGACGTGAGCCACGGGCACCCGACCCGGGCCGGCGCGCACCACGGCCCGGGCATCCCGCCCCGGGCCCTCGCGCGCGGTGGCCGGAATAGCGGCCGCAAGAGCGTTTGGCCGATCCTCCAGGTATATGCCTCCGCGAAAACCTCAGCACACACAGCGTAGTTCGCCGCATCCCAAGCGTTAAGAGGCCCAGTTCCGGATGGCGAGATTGTTGTCCGTGCCGAAGCGCGCGGATGCCCGCGCGTGCTCCCGCCGTGTGGCCGTGCGCCCGTGTGTGCGCTCTTCTCCGGCCATGGCGGGAGCGCTTCCATTGGCGATGCGTGGGTCGGCCCGCTGCGCTGGAGTCAGTGGGCTGGGGGACACCGTCGCCTCCATCCCCGCGGGCGGCGGACCGGTCCGGGAGGCGAACACCGCCTCCCGGGCTGTGCGTTGCCTCCGAACGGTTCCGTTCTGGGCCCATCACAGGCCGATTTGGCCGAAAAGCGCCCATGCGCGAGAGCGGACATTTCGCCCATGGGGGCTCTGTATGCGTGCGCCCGCAGGGGGTGCACACACTGTACGCACAGGGCGTCCGTCAGGCCCCCGCAAGGAGAGGGGCTTCGTTCTGCCCTTCAACTACCGCCCTTCCAGGGTGGATTCACCGCCGCGCAAGCGGCCCCGCAGGCCTTCCCGTGCGCCTCCTTCGTGGCAGCATGGGACCCCAGTTCTTCGGTGCACTGGATCGGCCGTGCCCGACGGCGCTTCGGCGGCGGTCCGTCGGCGGCCGTCCACAGCCTGTGGAGGCAGCGATGCGGTGGTTGGTGGGGTGGAGCAGTACCACCGCGAGATCCTCGGTGCCGGGCACGGCGGGAGCGACGGGGAGCGACGGCGAGACCGTGCACCCGGTGGGCTCCCAACTCCTGTGGGGCGACCCGGATCCACTCTGGGCGGTCGGCGACTGGCGCGCCGACGAAGTACGGACAGTGACGGCCGACGAGCAGACCCGCATCGCCGTCCTCGGCACCTGCGGCGCCTCCGACGAGGAGCTGCGCGTCGGCCTGTTCGCCGCGCGCGGCGGCGCCCTGCGCCACCTCACCGCCTGGTCCGGCAGCTACACCGCCGTCGTCCAGGTCGGCCGCCGCGTCATGATCGCCGGCGACCTCGCGGGCGCCCGCCCCGTCTTCTACACCCCCTGGGCGAGCGGCACGGCCTACGCGACCGCCGCGCTGCCGCTCGCCGACCTCATCGAGGCCCACCTCGACATCGGCCATCTCGCGGCGCTGCTCGCCGCCCCCGACGTCCCCGAGGCGCTGCACGACTCCACCCCCTACCAGGGCGTGCGGCGCGTACCACCGGGGCACGCGCTGATCCTGCGCGCGGGCGCACGGGAGATCGCGGGGTACGAACCGGTGGCCTCGCTGGCGGTCGCGGCGCCCCCGGGCGACGCCGACAGCGCCGTGGACGGCGTCCGCGACGCCCTCGTCGAGGCGGTACGCGCCCGCCTCACCGCCCCGCGCCATGTGCCCGGCACGGACATCGACCCCGGACCGGTGCCGGGCATGGGGCCCGCCGAGCGGCGCGCGGCCCGCGGCATGCCGGTGCCCGGCATCGGGGCCGACCTCTCCGGAGGACCCGCGTCGGGCACCCTCGCCCTCCTCGCGGCCGGTCTGCCCGGCATGCCCGGCACGGTCCTCGGACACGGCACCGGCGCCGGGGAGCGGCTCCTCGCCGTCACCTTCAACGACCTGGCGGTCGACGGCCGGGAGGCCGAACTGGAGCGGGCCGGCGCCATCGCCGCCAACCCCCGCCTGCACCACGTGGTCGTCGCCGCGGGCGAGGACGCGCTGCCCTACGCCGACCTGGAGGGGCCGCTGACCGACGAACCGAGCGCCGTCCTGGTCAGCGCCCAGCGGCACCGCGCCCGGCTCACCTCGGGCAGCGCGGACCACTTCACCGGCTACGGCGCCCGGCAGGTCCTCGACGCCCACCCGGCCCGCCTCGCCGACCTCCTGATGGACCGCAAGCGGCGCCACATGGTGCGTCCGGTGGCGGCCCTCGCGAAGGTCGACGGCTCGGTGCTCGTCCCCGCGCGCGTGTACGGCGCGGCCCGCAAGCTCGCCCGCATGCCGCACCGCGCGGGCGTCGACTCGCTCGCCGACCGGCTGCTGCACCGCCGCTTCGACGAACCGGGCGGCGCCGTGGGCGCCTCCCTCGCCGCCCTCGCGTGGGCCAGACCCGGCCCGGCCGCCCGCTGGCTGACCGGCGAGGCACTGGCTGAAGTATCGGTTCGCCTCCAGGACCGGACGATGCGCCCCGGCGGCCCCGGCCAGCGCCCCGGCGAGTTCCGCGCGCGTGCCGCCCTCGCCCGGCACGCCGCGGACCTGCGCGTCCTGGAACAGGCGGCCGAGGTCCGCTTCCAGCGCCTGCACGCCCCCTTCCTGGACAACCAGGTCGTGCGCGCCTGCCGGGCCCTGCCCGAGGCCCTGCGCGTCCAGCCCGGCGCGCGGGCCGCGATCCTGCGCACCGTCCTGGAGGGCGCCGGGGTCGCCGACCTGCCGCCCGGCTGGGGCGCCCCCTCCCACGCGTCGAACACGGCCGCCGCCCGCACCGGCCTGCGGGTCGCGGTGGACGACCTCATCGCCCTCTTCGACACCCCGCTGCTCGCCCAGGCGGGCCTGGTCGAGGCCCGGGTGGTCCGCAAGGCCCTGCGCGCGGCCGCCGAGGGCGAACCGCTGCCCCTGGACGGCCTCGCCGACCTGGTCTCCACCGAGCTGTGGCTGCGGCGCCTGCTGTCGCGCAGGGGAACGTGCTGGACCGGCACCCCGGCCCGGCAACGCGCGGTCCCCACCGGGAGCGTGGTGCCGGAGCGGGGGGCCCTGGGCGCGGGCCGCTGAGGCGCGTCCACGCCCCCCGGCGCGGCGCCCCACGCCTGGAAATCAAACCCCGCGCCCTCGCGCACCCGGACGGGGAGAATGACGTGGTGCGGTACCGAATCCTGGGCGCCACCGAGGCGTACGACGATCGAGGCGCTCCCCTGCCCGTAGGGGGCCAGCGCCTGCGTTCCCTCCTCGCGGCCCTCGCCCTGCGGGCGAGCCGCGCGGTCACCGTGCCCGGGCTCATCGACGAGGTCTGGGGCGACGAGCCGCCCGCCGACGCCCCCGCCGCGCTGCAGGCCCTCGTCGGCCGCCTGCGCCGCGCACTGGGCCGGGACGCCGTCGCCTCGGTCCCCGGCGGCTACCGCCTGGCCGTGGCCCCCGACGACGTCGACCTGCACCGTTTCGAGCGCCTCGCGCGCGAGGGCAGGGCGGCGCTGTCCGCCGGCCGGCCGGAGGCGGCCGCCCGCACCCTGCGCGAGGCGCTCGCCCTGTGGCACGGCCCCGCCCTCGCCGACCTGCCCGACCGCGCCGCCGCGGCCCGCCCCGAGGCCCTGCGCGACGAGGCCGTCCGCGCGCGGATCGAGGCGGACCTGCGCCTCGGCCACGCCTTCGAGGTCGTACCGGAACTGCGCGAACTGACCGCCGTCCGCCCCTACGACGAGGCGCTGCGCGCCCAGCTGATCCGCGCCCTGCGCGACGCGGGCCGCGGGGCCGACGCGCTCGCCGCCTACGAGGACGCCCGCCGGTCCCTGGCCGACGGCCTCGGCACCGACCCCGGCACGGAGCTGCGCACGCTGCACGCGGAGCTGCTCACGGGCACGGGCACGGGCACGGGCACGGACGCGCGCCCGCGCCCGCGTGGAGGGGGCGAAGGGGCGCGGGGGGCACGGAGGGCGGGGGGCTCTGTCCGTACGTCCGACACGGCCACCCCTGCCGGCACGGCCACCCCTGCCGACACGGCCACCCTTGCCGACACAGCCGCCCCCACCACCACAGCCGCCCCCACCACCCCTGCCGACAAGGCCGCCCCAGCCGCCCCAGCCGCCCCCGACCGCCCCGACCGCCCAGCTCACCCCGCCCCCCACCCAGCCCACCCGGCCCACCCCGACCGCGGGGAGCGGCACGGGAACATCCGTGCTCGCTTGACCTCCTTCGTCGGACGGGAACCGGAACTCGACGCCATCCGTTCGGACTTGCGCGGGGCCCGCCTCGTCACCCTCACCGGACCGGGCGGCTCCGGCAAGACCCGCCTCGCCGAGGAAGCCGCCGCCGGGCACCCGCAGGCATGGCTGGCCGAGCTCGCCCCGCTCGACCGGCCCACGGCGGTCCCCGGCGCCGTCGTCAGCGCCCTCGGCCTGCGCGAGACCGTGCTGATGACCAGCGAACTGGCCGCCACGCAGGACGATCCGCTCGCCCTGCTCGTCGAGTACTGCGCCGCGCGCAGCCTGCTCCTGATCCTCGACAACTGCGAACACGTCATCGGCGCCGCCGCCGAACTCGCCGAGGCCCTCCTCACCCACTGCCCGGGCCTCACCATCCTCGCCACCAGCCGCGAACCGCTCGGCGTGCCCGGCGAGGCGGTGCGGCCCGTGGAGCCGCTGCCGCCCGACCCCGCGCGGCGCCTGTTCACCGAGCGGGCCACGGCCGTGCGCCCCGCCTTCGACCCGGCGCAGGACGCCGGGGCCGTCGCCGAGATCTGCCGCCGTCTGGACGGTCTGCCGCTGGCCATCGAACTGGCCGCGGCCCGCCTGCGGTTGCTCTCGCCGCGCCAGATCGCCGACCGCCTCGACGACCGCTTCAAGCTGCTCACCAGCGGCGCCCGCACGGTCCTGCCCCGCCAGCAGACCCTGCGCGCCGTCGTCGACTGGTCCTGGGACCTGCTCGACGAGGCCGAGCGGACCGTACTGCGCGAGGTGTCCGTCTTCGCGGGCAGCTGGGACCTGCCGGCCGCCGAGGCCGTCTGCACCGCCCCCGCCACCGACCTGATCGGCGCCCTGGTCGACAAGTCCCTGGTCGTGGCCGTCCCCGGCGGCACGGACCCGTCCACCGGCATGCGCTACCGCTGCCTGGAGACCATCCACGAGTACGCGGCCGAGCGCGCCGCCGAGACCCCCGAGCTGCTCGCCGCCGCCGAGGCCCGGCACACGGTGTTCTTCGCCGACCTCGTCGAGCGGGCCGAACCGATGATCCGCTCCGCGGAGCAACTGCCCTGGATCGCCCGCCTGGAGACCGAGCTCGACAACATCATGGCGGCCCTGCAGCGCACCATCGACGCCGATGACGCCGAGTCGGCGATCGCGATCGTGCTGAACGCGGGCTGGTTCTGGTGGCTGCGCAACTACCACCGGGAGGGCGCCGGCTGGATGGGCCGCGTCCTGCGCCTCGCCCCGACCCGCCTGCCCGCCGAGGACGACCCGCTCTACTGGCCGTGGATGAACCTGCGGCTGCTCCACCTCCATCTGGCCTCGGAGTCCGGGTCCGCCGAGGCCAGGGGCGACTGGGTCGACCGGGAGTACATCGAGGCGCTGCGCACCGCGTTCGCCCGGGACGTGCCGGAGGCGGGCCGCTTCCCGGGACTCATCTGGCCGTTCACCGTCTTCCTCACCGACGGCCAGCACGAGGACGCGCTGATCCCGCTCAGCCGCACCGTCGACAACTGCCGCAGGAACGGCTCCGAATGGGACCTCGGCGTCATCCTCATGTTCCGCACCCACATGGCCGTCGACATGCTCGGCAACCTCTCGGGCGTCGACGAGGACCTGGCCGAACTGCGCGAGCTGAGCCGCCGCGTCGGCGACCGCTGGATGCGCGCCCAGGTGTGCAGCGCGGCCGGCGAGGCGGCGATGGCCCGCAGCAACCACGACGCCGCCCGCGCCGAGTACGCGGAGGCGCTGCGCCTCGCCCAGGAGGTGGGCGCCTTCGCCGAGGTGCCGTTCCTGATGGCCCGGCTCGCCGAGGTCTCCTACCGCGAGGGCGACGGGGAGGGGGCAGCCAGGACCCTCGACGAGGCGACCCGGGAGGCCGACCGCTCCGGGGTGATGGACTCACGCGCGTACGTACGACTGCTGCGGGCTCTGATGGCGGTCGACGAAGGGAAGATCGCCGAGGCCCGCCGGATGTGCGACGCGGCGCGCGCCGAGGCCTCGCACGGCACCCCGCCCCCGCAGTTCAACGCCGTCCTCGGCGCGGTCGAGGCGCGCATCCTCGGCGCGGAGTCGGGCCCGGGCACCGGGCTGGCCTCCCTGGTGCTGACGGCGCGCGAGGCGGTGGCCGCCCAGTGCTCCGAGGTGGTCGTGGCGTCCCTCGCGGACTGCGCCGCCGCGCTCCTGAGCGAGCTGGGCGAGCACGAGCGCGCGACCCGGGTGCTCGCCACGGGCACGGCCCTGCGCAGGGAACGCGCGCGGCCCATGCCGGAAGCCACCGACGCCGAACGCGTGGAGCGCGTGGCGCGCGCGGCGCTCGGCCCCGCCGGGTACGAGCGGGAGCGCGCCGAGGGCGCCGCCCTGACGACCGACGAACTGGTCGCCGAGCTGGCCAAACCCCTGCGGGGCGAACAGAACCGCCGCCTCCCCGGCACGCCCTAGCCGCAGGACATCCGGGACTGCGCCCAGTCCGCGAGCGCCGCCGTGTCGAACGGCGAGTGCGGTTCGACGACGAGGCGGACCGTCTTGCGGCCGGACAGGTTCACGTGCACGGGCACGGCCGGGTCACCGCCCCTGATCAGCGGGGACCGCCACAGCCGCGCCCCGTCCCCGTACACGGAGAAACGGACCCGGCCGAGGCCCATCGTCATGTCGTCGACGCCGACCACCGCGTCGTACGCCGAGCAGCTGCGGTTCAGGTCGATGGTCACGGAGGACCTGCCGTGCACCGTCACGCCGTGCCCGTAGCGCTTGTCGCCGACGGAGAGGCCCCAGCGCTGCCAGACCCAGCTGCTCTCGCCGAGCCGCATCTCGGGCTTGGTGCCGTCCCCGGTGATGCCGTACTCCAGCTCGTTCCACTGGTAGACCTTCGGGGCCGGTGCCGGCGGGGGCGGCGGTTTCGGGCTCGGCGCGGGCGGCTTCGGGCTCGGCTCGGGGGCGGGCGGCGGCGGGGTCGGCTTCGGGCGGGGCTTCTCCTCGGCGGGCGGCTTCGGCTTCGGCGTCGGGGTGGGCGTGGGTGTGGGGGTCGGCCTCGGCTTCGGCTTCGCCGCGGCCGGCGGCGTCGGCTCGGGCCGTGGCTCCTCCTTCGCGGGCGGCGGCTTCTGCGGCACGATCGACTCGGACACCGCGGGCTCCTTGGCCTTCGGCGGCGGGTCCTCCTTGGGTTTGCCCGCGCCTCCGGTCAGGGCGATCGCCGCGGCGACCCCGGCCGCCACGACGACGCTCGCCGCGATACCGGCCTTCGCCGGCGCGCCGAGTCCCTCGGACGCCGCGGCACCGCCCGCGGCGGACCCGCCGGACGAACCGCCCGCGGCGGCCGCACCGGCGGCACCCGCGGCCCCGGCGCCCACCGTGCCGCCGCCGACGAGCGCGGCCACCTTCGCGTATCCCGCGGCGCCGAACCAGCCGATGACGGCGATCGGCACGACCGCCGGGATACCGCTGGCGACGTCCTTGATCTGCCCGGCGGCGAGCCGGCACTTGGCGCACTCCTCCAAGTGCTTGCGCAGGCCCCGCTCGGCGCGGGTGCGCAGGCCGCCGCGGGCGTAGGCGCCGAGCCGGTCGGCGTAGCGCGCGCACTCCTCGCTCTCGGTGAGCGTGGCGCTCACGTGCGCCTGCAGGTAGGCCTGCTTGAGGCCTTCGCGGGCGCGGCTCGCCAGCACCCGGGTGCCGTTGGCGTCGAGGCCGAAGAGGGTGGCGACGTCGCTCGGGGACTCGTCCTCGACCTCGGTGTGCCACAGCACGGCCTGCCAGCGCTCCGGCAGGCTCCGGAAGGCCTGCATGGCCATCGACTGCTCGGCCTCGTGCATCGCGAGGACGTCCGCGCCCAGATCGAGGGTGTCGTCGTCGGACACCTCGGAGCCGCGCGCGGCCTGCGCGGCGAACACCGCGAAGTCGTCGACCAGCTGCTCCCGCTTCGCCGACTTCGTCCACCCGGCGGCGACCCGGCGCACGGTGGTGAGCAGGTACGCGCGCACCGCGTGCTCGGGCCCGCTGCCGCCGCGCACCGCCTGCAGCATGCGGGCGAACACCTCGGCCGTCAGGTCGTCGGCGGTGTGCGCGTCACGGCAGCAGGTGCGGGCGTAGCGGCGCACGGCCTCGGCGTGCCGGCGGTAGAGCTCCTCGTACGCGGAGTCGTCGCCGGAGCGCATCCGGGCGATCAAGTCGGCGTCGGACACCGGGTCTTCGCCGCCCGGGAGCGCCGTGACGCCCGGGCCGCGCTCACGCTGCGGCGGCACACTGGGATCGGCCGCGCCGCCACCGGGGCCGCCCTGCGCCGGGACGTGCCCCGGAGCCTGCCCCGGCATCTGACCGGGTGCGGGACCTGTCGCCTGCCCCGGTACGTGCCCCGGTACTTGACCGGGGCCCTGGCCTGACGGCTGCCCCGGTGCCTGGCCGCCCTGGGCCGGCACCTGCCGGGAGGGCAACCCGCCGCTCTCCGTGCCGGAGCCGCCCGAAGGAGCCTCCTCGCCGAAGTCGGCGGACGACTCGTCCCGACCGTCAACACTCATCGCGGAACGCCCCCGGTTGCACACTCAGACCCGACCACCGGGAAAGAGTGCCACACGGGCATGCCGAGGCCGACCGTGAAGACGTTCAACCACTCGTCCGGGGCGACTTCCCGTAATCGAGCACTACCGTTCACCCATTCGGGGAAGGCTCAACGACCGCTCCCGCGAACGGAGTTGAGCCTCCCGCCGTCCGAGAGCCGCACGGGCGCGCGGAGATGGCGCGTCGACAGGGCGCGCGCACTCGGCGCCCGGCCGGTGCCGACCGGTTACGCGGGCCGCGAGCGCAGCCCCTCGAGCAGGATGTCCAGCAGCCGCGACGAGGCCGCCGCCTGCTGCGCCGCGTCGGGCAGCGAGGGCGCCGCCGTCGCGATCACCAGCAGGACGTCCGCCACCGTCACGTCCGGCCGCAGCTCACCGGCCGCCCGCGCACGGTCCACGAGCCGGCCGACCACCTCGAGCAGCGTCGCCGCGCCCGCGTCGTCGCCCAGCGACGTCGACTCGACGGCCGGGGCCTGGCGCTGCTCGACCAGGCGCAGCTCGGGGGAGTCCGTGGCCGACTGCCGCTGCTGCGGCACCCGCGCCTCGTCCTCCTTGGCCACGCCGTCCTCGACGCCGACCCGCAGCACCTGCGGCGGCAGCAGCCGGCCCGCACCCGACGCCACGGACGTCCGCAGGAAGCGCGACAGCGCCGACCACGGCTCGTCCTCCTGCCCGAGCGCCGCACGCGCCTGGTCGGTCAGCCGGGAGGTCTCCTCCTCGGCTATCCGCCTGACCAGGACGTCCTTGCTCGGGAAGCGGCGGTAGACGGTGCCGACACCGACGCGGGCGCGGCGCGCCACGTCCTCCATCGGCGCTCCGTAGCCCAGCTCGCCGAAGACCTCGCGGGCCGCCCTGAGCACATGTTCGAGATTGCGCTGTGCGTCGACACGCAGGGGTGTCGTGCGCGCTCCTTCCCCCATGTCACGTCCGTTCCCGCTCGGGCCGACGGCTGAGGCCGTCATGCCTGCGGAAGTCCAGTGAGTCTCCTGAATGTGCATACACGATCCCCCGGTAATGACGTCTCCCCCCGGAGACACTCCCCGCCATTGGCTACCGGCGTGTGAGGGGTGAGCCCTTCCGCGGGCCCGGAAACCCGGCCCGACGAGCGCATCCCCCGACACCCCGACGTCACACGAACATAGTTGAGCGGGGGTCAATTCAGAAGGGGTGGGTTCCGCACAGCGCGCCCCCCGATCGGAGTACGCACCTTTTCAGGCCTTATTGCACCCCACCCCCGTACCCCCCTCGCCCCCGCTGACCTGCACACCTTTCCCGCCCGGCGGCAGACGCACGAGCCCCCGCCGCACTCCGCGCCCGGTCACACAATTTGCCGGGCCTGTGGACAAACTCGTGAGCCGGGTGCGTCATGGGATGGTGAAGGCTGCGATCTCCCGGGGGACGACCCCCGTATCTCCGGACTCTGTGCGCATTCTCGTCGTCGGCGGCGGATATGTCGGCATGTACACCGCGCTGCGCCTCCAGCGGAAGCTGAAGCGCGAGCTCAAGCGGGGTGAGGTCGAGATCGTCGTGATCACGCCCGACCCCTATATGACGTACCAGCCGTTCCTCCCCGAGGCGGCCGCCGGCTCCATCTCGCCGCGCCACGTCGTCGTCCCGCTGCGCCGCGTCCTCGACAAGTGCCGCATCGTCATCGGCGAGGTCGCCTCCGTCGACCACGCCAAGCGCACCGCGACCTTCACCACCCTCGCCACCGCGGAGGAGGGCACCGGGGCCGTCCAGATCGCCTACGACGAACTCGTCCTGGCCCCCGGCTCCATCGCGCGCACCCTGCCCATCCCCGGCCTCGCCGAGTACGCCATCGGCTTCAAGACCGTCGAAGAGGCCATCGGGCTGCGCAACCACGTCATCGAACAGATGGACATCGCCTCCTCCACCCGCGACCCCGCGATCCGCGACGCCGCCCTGACCTTCGTCTTCGTGGGCGGCGGATACGCCGGGGTCGAGGCGCTCGGCGAGCTGGAGGACATGGCGCGCTACGCCACCCGGTACTACCACAACGTCAAGGCCGAGGACATGAAGTGGATCCTCGTCGAGGCCGCGGGCCGGATCCTGCCCGAAGTCGGCGAGGACATGGGCAAGTACACGGTCCGCGAGCTGCGACGGCGCAATATCGACGTACGCCTGGAGACCCGCCTTGACTCCTGCGAGGACCGTGTGGCCGTCCTCGACGACGGCGCGCGCTTCCCCACCCGCACCGTGGTGTGGACCGCGGGCGTCAAGCCGCACCCCGTCCTCGCCGCCTCCGACCTGCCGCTGAACGACCGCGGCCGACTGAAGTGCACCGCACGGCTGACCGTCGACGGCACCACGCACGCGTGGGCCGCGGGAGACGCGGCCGCCGTCCCCGACGTCACCTCCGACCGGCCGGACGCCGAGTGCGCGCCCAACGCCCAGCACGCGGTGCGCCAGGCCAAGGTCCTCGGCGACAACATCGTCGCCTCCCTGCGCGAGCAGCCGCTGACCGACTACACCCACAAGTACGTCGGTTCCGTCGCCTCGCTGGGACTGCACAAAGGTGTCGCGCACGTCTACGGACGCAAGCTGAAGGGCTACCCTGCCTGGTTCATGCACCGCGTCTACCACCTGAGCAGAGTGCCGACCATCAACCGCAAGTCCCGTGTGCTCGCCGAATGGACCCTGTCCGGCCTGTTCAAGCGCGAGATCGTCTCCCTGGGGTCGCTCGAACACCCCCGTGCGGAGTTCGAACTCGCAGCCGGGGGCGAGCGCCCGAAGGGGTCCACCTGACCGGAGTCAGGAACTCCCCGCACAGGACCGGCGTCTGACGGATGTCGGTCCGGTCGGTCAGACTGTTCGTGTGACCATGGGCAGGCCGTCAGGCCGACACCAGGGACGTCCGCTCTCGACATGCTGTGTTCCCGATCCAGAAGCGACACCACGAGGCCTACCGCAGTGAACTTCACGCGCTGGAGCGCCCGGCTCCCCGGAACGCAGCGCCGCGCAACAGCGCGGACCGAACAGACGCTCGCCACCGCACCGCGCGGGGACGGTTCCGTCCCCGCCGCCCGCGCCGAGCGCCTCTCCGACGGGGGCGAGACGGGCCCGCCCGACGGCGCCGTCGGCCCCGAACGCATCGACGACCTGCCCGTCCGCGAGGTGTTCGACCGCATTCCCGCCCTCGTGGCCCTGGTGCACGGCCCCGACCACCGCATCGCGTACGTCAACGACGCGTACGCCGCCGCCTTCGGCCCCCGCCCCGTCGGCGACCCCGCGCGCGTGGCCCTGCCCGAGCTCGACGAGCTGGGCCTGCTGCCCCTCCTGGACCAGGTCCTGCGCAGCTCCAAGCCGCGCACGGTCAAGTCCCGCAAGGCGGCCTCCGGCCGCTCGTACACCTTCACCTGCACCCCCGTGACGCTGCCGCTCGGCGGGTCCGCCGCGGGACCCGAGGAGGGCGGCGGCGTCCTGGTGTTCGCCGCCGACGTCACCGACCACGCCGAGGCCGCCGAGCGCCTGCGCGCCAGCGAGCGCGCCCAGCGCGAGACGGCCGTCACCCTCCAGAAGTCCCTGCTCCCGCAGGAGTTGGAGCAGCCCGACGACCTGCGCATCGCCGCCACCTACCAGCCCGGCGGCACCGAGGCCGCCGTCGGCGGCGACTGGTACGACGTGATCACCCTCGGCGGCGGCCGCACCGCCCTGGTCATCGGCGACGTCATGGGCCGCGGCGTGCGCGCCGCCGCCGTCATGGGCCAGCTCCGCACGGCCGTGCGCGCCTACGCCCGCCTCGACCTGCCCCCGCACGAGGTCCTGCAGCTCCTGGACGGCCTCGCCGCCGAGATCGACGCCAGCCAGATCGCCACCTGCGTCTACGCGGTGCACGACCCGAACGAAGGAAGCCTGGTCTACGCCTCCGCGGGCCACCTCCCCATCCTCGTCCGCGACGAACACGGCGTGATCCACCGCGCCGAGGAACCCACCGGACCCCCGCTCGGCACCGGCGGCTGGCTGCACACCTCCGGCTCCGTCCCCCTGGGCCCCGGCTCCACCGCCGTCCTCTACACCGACGGCCTGGTCGAGCGGCGCAGCGAGGACATCGACGAGGGCGTGTACTCCCTGGAGCGCGCCCTGTCCGGCGCCACCGGCACCCCCCAGGTGGTGTGCGACCGCCTGATCCGCGCCCTCGGGGTCACCGCCGACCACGACGACGACGTGGCGGTCCTGGTCCTCCAGCACCCCGCCCGCACCGGCGCCGACGCCGAGCTGTTCCGCAACGCGGCGCTGGAGCTCCTGGGCGGCGTCGAAGCGGCCCCACGCGCGCGTGCCTTCGCCACCGGCGTCCTGGCCAGCTGGCGCTTCTCGCCCGAGCTCCTCGACCTGGGCGTCCTCGCGGCCAGCGAGCTGGTCGCGAACTCCCTCCAGCACGGCACCCCGCCGATGCGCCTGCGGCTGCGCCGCACCGACCGCCGGCTGATCATCGAGGTCACCGACGGGGACGACCACCTGCCGCGCCGCCGCCGCGCCGAACCGGCCGACGAGGCGGGCCGCGGCATCGCCATCGTCGCCACGATCGCGTCGAACTGGGGCTCGCGCCGCACACCGGGCGGCGGCAAGGCCGTCTGGTGCGAGTTCGCGCTGCCCAAGTAGCGCGGGCGGCGGACACGAAAAGCGCCCCGGAGAGTCACGACGACTCTCCGGGGCGCTTCCGCAGGGGAGCAGGGACTACGCGTTCGCCGGTGCGGGCTCCGACGGGGCGGGACCGCCCTGCGCCACCACCGGGCTCTTGGCCAGCGACGGCTGGTTCTGCACCGGCGTGAGCCGGCGCCCGAGCCGCACCGCGAGCACGGTGATGCCCAGCGAGAACAGCACGAACGTCACGATGTACGGGACGTGCAGCGCGGCACCCATCGGACCGCCCACCGCCGGACCGACCGCGAGGGCCAGCTGCTTCACCAGGGCGAAGGCCGAGTTGTACTGACCGACCATGCCGCCCGGCGCCAGGTCGGCGACCAGCGGCGCCACGGTCGGCGACAGCATCGCCTCACCGAGCCCGAAGAGCGCGTACGTCGAGATGAACGCGGCGGTCGCCATCGCCTGGCTGCCGTGCCCGACCCCGGCGTAACCCGCGAGGAGCCACGCGAACGCCCAGATCAGCCCGACGGCCGCGATCACCCGGGACCGCTTGCGGCGCTCGACGAACTTCAGGACGGCGAACTGCGCGATCACGATCATCGCCGTGTTGGCGGCGAGCGCGATGCCCAGCGTCGACGCCGAGATGCCCGCGGCCTCCACGCCGTACGCCGACAGGCCCGACTCGAACTGTCCGTAGCAGGCGAAGAAGATCACGAAGCCGAGGACGCACAGCTGGACCATGGCCTTGTGCTTCAGGAGCGTGCGCAGCCCGCCCGGGGCGGAGGCGTCCTTGGGCATCGAGTCCTGGATGGACGGCGCGTGCGGCAGGCGCACGGTCAGCGCGATCGCCGCGAGCACCAGGAACATCACGGACTCGATGGAGAACAGCAGCGTGAAGCTGCCCGGCCGGCTCTCGTCGACGATCTGGCCGCCGATGAGGCCACCGATGCCCAGGCCCAGGTTCTGCAGGAAGAACTGCATCGCGAAGGACCGCGTGCGGGTGGCGGGCGTCGACGACCAGACGATCATGGTCGCGAGCGCGGGCTGCATGACCGCCGTACCCGCGCCGAGCAGCGCGGCGGCGAGGATCGCCGTCGGCTGGCTGCCGGCGACGCCGAGCGCGAGCGCGCCGACGGAGGCGACGACCGCCGCGCCCACGAGCACCGGCAGCGGGCCGCGGCGATCGATGACGCGGCCGGTGATGGGCAGGACGATCAGAGCGGCCATGGCGAAGGCGGCCAGCACGATCCCCGCCGTACTGGCCCCGAGCTCCCGCACCTGCGCCACATAGACGTAGAGGAACGGGACCGTGAACCCGATGCCGAACGCGCTCAGCGCGCTGCCTGCCTGAATACGACGCATCGCTGCGCCCATCGCCCTGGTCACTTTCACCTGCCTTAGGAGTTAGAAGTGAAGACTTCGAAGCTAAAGTTAGGAACTAAACAATACACACTGAAGGACTTCGATGCCAAGCCGGGGCGTGCCATACTCGGGCCATGGGTGACACCCCCGGCCCAAGTGAGCCGACACTTGAAGAGCAGATCGCCGCGTACCAGCGGGAGTTCCAGGACCTCGACCCCCAGGTCGAGGAGATCGTCTCGGCCCTCGGCCGCCTGAACCGCCGCATGAACGTCGCCTACGGGCGGCAGACCGCGACCCTCGGCATCAGCAACGCCGAGTGGGAGGTCCTCAAGGCCCTCGTCCTCTCCGGTGCCCCGTACCAAATGGGCCCCGGCGAGCTGGCCAAGCGCCTCGGCCTCACACCGGCGGCGATGACGCACCGGATCGACCGCATGGTGGCGGAGGGTCTGGTCACCCGGGACCGCGACGAGAACAACCGCGTCCGCGTGATCGTCGAGCTGACCGCGGAGGGCCGCGAGAAGTGGCTGGAGGCGATGCGGCTCGCGACGGTGTTCGAGGAGGACCTCCTTCAGGACCTCTCCCAGGAGGAGCGCGGCGTCCTCGGCGAGGTGCTGACCCGCCTCCTGCGCCGGGTCGAGCACGCGCAGCCGGACGCCGGCGGCCGTCTCACCGACCTGGACTGAGGGGACGGACCCGGTCGGAGCGCAGGCCCCGTCCGGCCCCGGGCCGCCCCCCGACCGGCTCTGACCAGGGCGGGGCCGACGGGCGCAGGGTGGGGGTTGACAGCCACCTGCCCGATCCGTAAAGTTCTTCGGGTTGCCACGGAGCCGTAACGGTTCTTCGGCAGCACCTCCCGCCGCGGAAAGCGGCAAACCAAACTCAGCACAACCTCCCAACGGAACCCATTCGGCATGCCCGAATTCAATTCCGGGACTCGATTATGAGTCGCAGGGAAAACCCGCTAGAGTTTGGGACGTCGGAACGGCCCAACAGCCGCGAGGACAAACCCCGCTGACTGGGAGTCAGGCCCGAAAGGATCTGATAGAGTCGGAACCGCCGGAAAGGGAAA
>NZ_JBIARE010000005.1:0-367693 GCF_042889645.1 Streptomyces sp. NPDC002564
GGGAAACGCCCGGTTACATTCCGAACCCGGAAGCTAAGCCTCATAGCGCCGATGGTACTGCAGGGGGGACCCTGTGGGAGAGTAGGACGCCGCCGGACTCCTTTTCATAGCCGTGGTCCCTGGATTCAATTCCAGGGACCACGGCTTTTTTGTGTTCCGGGGCCGAGGACGCGGCCACCCCTCTGCACCGGCGTGTGGCAACTGAGGGTAAGGTCAGGGGGCATCATTGGCTCTTTCCCACAGGAGGCCCCCGGGTGGAGGTCCAGGAGACTCGCGTCCAGACGGACCGTGTCCTCACCATCCCGAACATCCTCAGCATGGCTCGCCTCGCCGGCGTGCCCCTCTTCCTGTGGTTGATCCTCAGGCCGGAGTTCGGAGGGCCCAACAGCGACGGATGGGCGCTGCTGGTCCTGGCGTTCAGCGGTGTCAGCGACTACCTCGACGGCAAGCTGGCCCGACGCTGGAACCAGATCAGCAACCTCGGCCGGCTCCTCGACCCCGCGGCCGACCGGCTCTATATCCTCTCGACGCTCGTCGGCCTCACCTGGCGGGAGATCCTTCCGCTCTGGCTGACGGCCGCGCTGCTGCTGCGCGAGCTGGTTCTCCTGGTGATGGTCGGGATCCTCAGGCGGCACGGCTATCCGCCGCCGCAGGTGAACTTCCTGGGCAAGGCCGCCACCTTCAACCTGATGTACGCCTTTCCACTACTGCTGCTCAGCGACGCAAGTGGCTGGATCGCCACACCCGCTGCTATTTTCGGATGGGCGTTCGCCGGATGGGGTACAACGCTGTATTGGTGGGCAGGGATCCTCTACGTGGTTCAGGTCCGCCGACTTGTCAAGGCGGACAGCCCGGCCGATTGAGTTCGCCGATTCGGCGGCTGTAAGAGGCTCTCAGGGCCCGCATGCGACATATGTGGGCCCCATCTCGGTGAGCTGAGTCGGCCAGATCGTCGTCTATTGAGGAGGACGTTTCCGACATGAAGGCCGTCGTGATGGCCGGCGGTGAGGGCACACGCCTTCGCCCCATGACCTCGAGCATGCCCAAGCCGCTCCTTCCCGTGGCCAATCGGCCGATCATGGAGCATGTGCTGCGGCTGCTGAAGAGGCATGGGCTCACCGAGACCGTAGTGACAGTGCAGTTCCTGGCGTCTCTCGTCAAGAACTACTTCGGCGACGGCGAAGAGCTTGGGATGGAGCTCACCTATGCCAACGAGGAAAAACCGCTCGGCACCGCGGGCAGCGTGAAGAACGCCGAGGAAGCGCTGAAGGACGATGCTTTCCTCGTCATCTCCGGTGACGCCCTGACCGACTTCGACCTCTCCGAACTGATCGCCTTCCACAAGGAAAAGGGCGCGCTCGTCACCGTATGTCTGACGCGCGTTCCGAATCCGCTGGAATTCGGCATCACCATCGTCGACGAAGAGGGAAAGGTCGAGCGTTTCCTCGAGAAGCCGACCTGGGGCCAGGTCTTCTCCGACACGGTGAACACCGGCATCTACGTCATGGAGCCGGAGGTCTTCGACTACGTCGACGCCGACGTGTCGGTCGACTGGTCCGGTGACGTCTTCCCGCAGCTCATGAAGGAGGGCAAGCCGGTCTACGGCTATGTCGCCGAGGGCTACTGGGAGGACGTCGGCACGCACGAGAGCTACGTCAAGGCGCAGGCCGACGTGCTGGAGGGCAAGGTCGACGTCGAACTCGACGGATTCGAGATCTCGCCCGGAGTATGGGTCGCCGAAGGCGCCGAGGTGCATCCCGACGCCGTACTGCGCGGGCCGCTCTACATCGGTGACTATGCCAAGGTCGAAGCGGATGTCGAGATCCGCGAACACACCGTCGTCGGGTCGAATGTCGTCGTGAAGAGCGGCGCGTTCCTGCACAAGGCAGTCCTGCACGACAACGTCTACATCGGGCAGCACAGCAATCTCCGCGGCTGTGTCATCGGCAAGAACACCGACATCATGCGGGCCGCCCGTATCGAGGACGGCGCGGTCATCGGTGACGAGTGCCTGGTCGGCGAGGAATCGATCGTCCAGGGCAATGTGCGGGTCTATCCGTTCAAGACCGTCGAGGCCGGTGCGTTCGTCAATACGTCGGTCATCTGGGAGTCCCGCGGCCAGGCCCACCTCTTCGGGGCGCGCGGGGTGTCGGGGATCCTGAACGTGGAGATCACGCCGGAACTCGCCGTGCGCCTCGCGGGCGCCTATGCGACGACCCTGAAGAAGGGGTCCACCGTCACCACCGCGCGTGACCACTCCCGTGGTGCGCGCGCACTCAAGCGGGCGGTGATCTCTGCCCTGCAGGCCAGCGCCATCGACGTACGGGACCTGGAGAACGTGCCGCTGCCGGTCGCCCGGCAGCAGACGGCCAGGGGCAGCGCCGGCGGCATCATGATCCGGACGACGCCCGGAGTGCCGGACTCCGTCGACATCATGTTCTTCGACGGGCAGGGCGCGGACCTCTCGCAGGGCAGCCAGCGGAAGCTGGACCGGGTGTACGCGCGCCAGGAGTACCGGCGGGCCTTCCCCGGGGAGATCGGCGACCTGCACTTCCCGTCGAGCGTCTTCGACTCCTACACGGGGTCCCTGCTGCGGAACGTGGACACCACCGGTGTCGCCGAGTCGGGGCTCAAGGTCGTCGTCGACGCGTCCAACGGCAGCGCGGGCCTCGTGCTGCCGAGCCTCCTCGGCAAGCTCGGCGTCGACGCGCTGACCATCAACCCGGGGCTCGACGAGGCGCGGCCCACGGAGACCGCGGACGCCCGCAGGTCCGGGCTCGTGCGACTCGGCGAGATCGTCGCGTCCGCGCGGGCCGCCTTCGGCGTGCGGTTCGACCCGGTCGGCGAGCGCCTCTCGCTCGTGGACGAGAAGGGCCGCATCGTCGAGGACGACCGGGCCCTGCTGGTCATGCTCGACCTGGTGGCCGCGGAGCGGCGCAGCGGGCGGGTGGCGCTGCCGGTGACGACGACACGCATCGCCGAGCAGGTCGCCGCGTACCACGGGACGCAGGTGGACTGGACGACCACGTCACCCGACGATCTGACGCGGGTGGGACGCGGCGACTCGACGATCTTCGGCGGGGACGGGCGGGGCGGGTTCATCGTGCCCGAGTTCAGCAGCGTCTTCGACGGGACCGCCGCGTTCGTGCGGCTCATCGGGCTCGTGGCGCGGACGCAGCTCACGCTCAGCCAGATCGACGCACGCATCCCGCGCGCGCACGTGCTGCGGCGCGATCTCGCGACACCGTGGGCCGTCAAGGGGCTCGTGATGCGTCGCGTGGTGGAGGCGGCGGGGGAGCGGTCCGTCGACACCACCGACGGGGTGCGGGTCGTGGAGAGCGACGGACGGTGGGTCATGGTGCTGCCCGACCCGGCCGAGGCTGTCACTCATTTGTGGGCAGAAGGACCCGACGACGCGTCCGCCCAGGCGCTGCTCGACGAGTGGGCCGCCGTGGTGGACAGCGCAGGTCGCTGACGTTTTCCGGCGTCGGACGGCACCCGCAACAGGTGCCGTCCGGCGCGCCGGTGGGGCCATTCGGAGGTAGTGCCCACGACGTGCGACGATGTGCGGCATGCCGCAGCAGCCCCCCGTCCGGAGCACCCCCTCGCGCCCCCGGCGCAAGGACGCGTCCATGTCGCTGCTCACCACCGTCATGGACCACAGTCTCGACGAGGGATACGCGGAGGCGGCGGCCCGCAAGGAGGCCAGGGGGGACCGCGGTGTCCCGCGGCCGTTGCGGGCCAAGCTGGGGCTCGCGGCCGGACTCGTGCTCGCCGCCCTGGTGGTCACCGTGGGAGCCGCGCAGGCGCGCATAGAGGCTCCGGTGCTCGCCAAGGAGCGTGAGGAGCTCATCGACCGCGTCGAGGAGGCCACGTCGGGAGCCGACAAGCTCGAGGACGACGTGGACGAGCTGCGCGACGACGTCGGCGAGCGGCAACAGGCCGCGCTGCGCAAGCACGGCGGCAGCCAGGGGGAGTTGATGGGGCTCCTCTCCGGGGCCACCGAGGTCCACGGGCCGGGCGTGAAGCTCGTCGTGGACGACAAGAAGCAGGCCCAGCAGGGTGGCGGCGGGCCGCGTGAGAGCACCGGGTTCTCCGACACCGGGCGGGTGCGCGACCGGGACATGCAGCGCGTCGTCAACGGCCTGTGGCAGTCCGGCGCCGAGGCGATCTCCATCAACGACCAGCGACTCACCGCGCTGTCGGCGATCCGGGCCGCGGGTGACGCGATACTGGTCGACAACAGACCGCTGGTGCCGCCGTATACGGTGCTGGCGGTGGGGGACGGGAAACGCCTGAGCTCCCGGTTCCAGAACAGCCCCGACGGTCAGTACCTGCATGCTCTGCAGGAGAACTTCGGCATCCGGACCAGCATCTCCGTGTCGGACGAGCTCCGGCTGCCGGCAGCGCCGAGCGTGACCGTACGAACAGCAGAGCCGAAGGCAGGAAAGGGCACATCGTGATCGCCGTACTGGGCCTCGTCGTGGGAGTCGTGGCCGGATTGTTGGTTCGGCCCGAGGTTCCGGCGGTGGTGGAGCCTTATCTTCCGATCGCCGTGGTCGCGGCCCTCGACGCCGTGTTCGGCGGGCTGCGGGCCATGCTCGACGGCATCTTCGACGACAAGGTCTTCGTGGTGTCGTTCCTGTCGAACGTGGTGGTGGCCGCGCTGATCGTGTTCCTCGGCGACAAGCTGGGCGTCGGCGCCCAGCTGTCCACGGGCGTCGTCGTGGTCCTGGGCATCCGGATCTTCTCCAACGCCGCCGCGATCCGCCGACACGTCTTCCGGGCGTGACGCCGATGAGCGACGAGAGGCCCGACTACAGCCGCCGCAGGGAACTCCCCGCGGAGGTCCCCAGCGCGCCCGAGGCGCCCGCGCCCGAACAGCCCGGGGGCCCGCCGCCGCTGACCGGCCGTCAGCGGCTGGCGAAGGGGCTGTGGCCGCCGCGCGTGACCCGCCCCCAACTCATCGTCGCCCTGCTGCTGTTCGTGCTGGGCCTCGGTCTGGCCATCCAGGTGCGGTCCACCAGCGACAGCAGCGCGCTGCGCGGCGCGCGGCAGGAGGATCTCGTACGCATCCTCGATGAACTGGATGACCGGACTCAGCGTCTGGAAGAAGAGAAGCGACGCCTCGAGGACCAGCGGACCGGGCTGGAGAACAGCTCGGACCAGGCCGAGGAGGCCCGCAAGCAGACGGTCGAGCGGGAGCGGCAACTGGGCATCCTGGCCGGAACGGTGGCGGCCCAGGGACCCGGCATCACGCTGACCATCGAGGACAAGAAGGGGGCGATCGAGGCGGACATGCTGCTCGACGCCATTCAGGAGCTGCGCGCCGCCGGCGCGGAGGCCATCCAGATCAACGACGTACGCGTGGTGGCCAACACCTATCTTTCGGACGCCGACGGCGGTGGCGTCCGGGTGGACGGCCACAAGGTCGGCGAGCCGTACTTCTTCAAGGTGATCGGCAAGCCGCAGGATCTGGAGCCTGCGCTGAACATCCCGGGAGGCGTGGTGCAGACTCTGGAGAAGGAGCAGGCCACGGTGACCGTGGAACGCTCGGAGAAGATCGTCGTGAACGCCTTGCGACCTGCGAAGCGGCCTGACTACGCTCGGTCGTCCTCCCAGTGAGGGGCGGACGCATGGGGGCCGTCAGGCGAGGGCATGAGGTTGCGGGGGGTCGGCGCACCGGAAGCACGGTGCGTGGTGGAAACTGTTTGGTGGCCACAGACGTTGTGAGAATGTCTGGCTCACCGACGAATGCCGGTGTGTGCAATCAGGGTTCGTCCTGCCCCACGGGCGGGTCTGTTTCGGTCAAGGGGAATCGCCCGTGAAGTTGTTTGCGAAGTTGTTCGGCAAGAGCGCACGTGAGGACAGCGGCAATCCGGCCACTGCCCGCCACCGTGCCCCGCGCCACGGAGACGGTGAGGAGCAGGGCGCAGGGCGCCCGATGTTCCGCGATCAGGTCGCTGGTCCAGGCGGTGACAATTCGGGCGGACAGGGCGCGTCGTCTGTTGACCCTGCCGGTCCCGGCCGCATAGGTTTCGGAGAACCGTCAACCTCAAGTACGGGTGGAGGGTTTTCCCCCGACCCGTACGCATCCCATGCCCCTGCGGGGCAGCCACGGCAGGAGGACCCGTCCATGGCCCTGGTGTGTACGAGGTGCGGAAACCGTAACGCCGAGGCGAGCCGGTTCTGCTCCAACTGCGGCGCTCCGCTGCGGGCCGGAGCCGCGCCGGAGCGCGCCTCCGAGACCACCTCGACGATCTCCATCTCGGGCCTGGAGGCCTACGACGCCGAGGTGACGGGCCAGAACCCGTCTCCCGCGCTCTCCCCGGAGGCGCAGGCGGCCGTCGACGCACTTCCGCTCGGCTCCGCGCTCCTGGTGGTGCGCCGCGGTCCGAACTCGGGCAGTCGTTTCCTGCTCGACGGGGAGCTGACCACGGCCGGGCGTCACCCGCAGAGCGACATCTTCCTGGACGACGTGACGGTGTCGCGTCGCCACGTGGAGTTCCGTCGCGTCCAGGACGGTTCCTTCACCGTCGCGGATGTGGGCAGCCTCAACGGCACGTACGTCAACCGCGAGCGCATCGACTCGGTCGCGCTCTCGAACGGCGACGAGGTGCAGATCGGCAAGTACCGCCTGGTCTTCTACGCGAGCCAGCGGGCCATCTGACCCGCCCCCAGACGCCGGGTCTGGGGGGAACCCCAGGGAAGGTCCATGCTTCAAACACCGAGGGGCGGTGCCGGCACCGGCACCGCCGCCGCGGACCGTCGGCTGATGAGCATCGGTACCGTGCTGAACATGCTGCGTGACGAGTTCCCCGAGGTCACGATCTCCAAGATCCGTTTCCTGGAGGCCGAGGGGCTCATCGAGCCGCAGCGCACGCCGTCCGGCTACCGGAAGTTCGCTCCGGCGGACGTCGAGCGGCTCGGCCACGTCCTGCGGATGCAGCGGGACCACTACCTGCCGCTCAAGGTCATCCGCGAGCACCTGGACGCGCTGGAGCGCGGCGAGCGGCCTCCGCTGCCGTCCCTGGGGCGCCAGCGGGACGGCGGTGACGGCGGGGGCCACGACGAGGCCGACGGGCCGACGGCGGCCCGTGTGGGCCGTGCGGAGCTGCTGGCCGCCGCGGAGATCGACGAGGGGCAGCTCGACGAGTGGGAGACCTACGGTCTCGTCGCGCCGCTGCCCGACGGCGGATACGACGCGGAGGCCGTCACGGTGGCCTCGCTCGTGGTCGAGCTCGGCCGTTTCGGTATCGAGCCACGCCATCTGCGGGCGATGAAGGCCGCCGCGGAGCGGGAGGCCGGGCTCGTGGACCAGGTGGTCGCGCCGCTGCGCCGGCACCGCAATCCGCAGACCAGGGCCCACGCCGAGGCCCGCACCAAAGAGCTGGCAGGGCTCACCGGCAGGCTGCACTCGGCACTCGTGCAGACCGCGCTCGGGGTCAAACTGCCCTGACGCGGAGCGGTCCCCGCCGGTACTCGGCGGGTGCCCGACTACCCAAACCTGCCAGCCACGTCCTAGGGTTGCTGTGTGAACGAGCTCGACGTCGTAGGTGTCCGGGTCGAAATGCCCTCCAACCAGCCGATCGTGCTCCTGCGTGAAGTGGGAGGCGACCGGTACCTCCCCATCTGGATCGGACCAGGTGAGGCGACCGCCATTGCCTTCGCGCAGCAGGGCATGGCACCCGCACGGCCGCTGACCCACGACCTGTTCAAGGACGTGCTGGAGGCGGTGGGCCAGGAGCTCTCCGAGGTGCGCATCACCGACCTGCGGGAAGGTGTCTTCTACGCCGAGCTGGTCTTCGCCAGCGGCGTCGAGGTGAGCGCGCGGCCGTCCGATGCCATAGCGCTCGCGCTGCGCACCGGCACGCCGATCTACGGGAGCGACGGCGTCCTGGACGACGCCGGCATCGCGATCCCGGACGAGCAGGAGGACGAGGTGGAGAAGTTCCGCGAGTTCCTCGACCAGATCTCGCCCGAGGACTTCGGCACCAACAGCCAGTGAGCCGCTTCCGGCGGCCCGCGTCGGACCATTCGGCTAGCCTTTCCCCGCGGTGAGGTACGGGAAACCACTCTCAGGGTGATTATCACTCGGCGTGCCGAGTGTGGCGATCGTTGACGAGCCCCTGGCGACTGCCTACCGTCGAGAAGGCAGGTCAAGGAGGGAGGTCGGCGTGAGCAGCAGCGGCGACGGTACGGCGATGGGCGGTCCGTACCCGCTCCACGGCGGCGCGGCCGGTCACTCTCCGCATCGACCCATGGCGGTCCAGGGGAGCGGGGACGCGACGTTCGAGGAAACCGAGCGGATCGGCTATCGCGGGCCGACCGCGTGCGCGGCCGCGGGCATCACCTACCGGCAGCTCGACTACTGGGCCCGTACGGGTCTGGTCGAGCCCAGTGTGCGGGCCGCGGGCGGCTCGGGCACGCAGCGGCTCTACAGCTTTCGCGACGTGGTCGTGCTGAAGATCGTGAAGCGGTTCCTCGACACCGGGGTGTCGCTGCAGAACATTCGCACGACCGTCCAGCACCTGAGGGAGCGCGGGTTCCGCGACCTGGAGCGGATGACGCTGATGAGCGACGGTGCCACGGTCTACGAGTGCACCTCGCCCAGTGAGGTCCACGACCTGCTCCAGGGCGGCCAGGGGGTCTTCGGGATCGCCGTGGGCGTCGTCTGGCAGGACGTCGAGGGGGCGCTGTCCCAACTGCACGGGGAGCGTATCGACACGGGCGAGACACTCGTCGGGCACAACCCCGCCGACGAGCTGGCCCGACGGCGCAACAAGGCCGTCTGAGGCCGCGTTGTCAGTGGCGTAGGGCAGCATCGGAGATGTGAGAAGCGCGCCGACGATCCTGCATCTGGACATGGATGCCTTCTACGCGTCCGCCGAGCAGGCCGCTAAGCCCAGTCTGCGGGGAAAAGCCGTGGTCGTGGGCGGTCTGGGACCGCGCGGTGTGGTCGCCACCGCCTCGTACGAAGCCCGTCGGTTCGGCGTGCACTCGGCGATGCCCATGGGACAGGCGCGCAGGCTGGCGCCGAACGCCGCCTATCTCGTGCCGCGCTTCGGGCTGTACCGCGAGGTCAGCGAGCAGGTGATGGCCCTGCTGCGGGAGCTGTCGCCCCTCGTGGAGCCGCTCAGCCTGGACGAGGCCTTCGTGGACCTGGAGGCGGGCGGGGTCGCGGCCGACGAGGCCTCGGCACGGCTCGTGGGGGAGCGGCTCAGGACGGACATCAGGGCGGTGACGGGCCTCAACGGCTCGGTGGGGCTCGCGGTCTCCAAGATGCTGGCGAAGATCGCCTCCGAGGAGGCCAAGCCGGACGGGCTCAGGCTGATAGCACCCGGGACCGAGCGCGCGCTGCTGGGGCCGATGCCGGTGCGCACCCTGCCCGGGGTGGGGCCCGCGACGGGGGACCATCTGCGGCGGGCCGGGATCACCACGGTCGAGGAGCTGGCGGAGGCCGGTGAGGACGAGCTCGTACGGCTGCTCGGGAAGTCCCACGGCGGCTCGCTGTACGCGATGGCGCTCGCGCGGGACGAGCGGCCCGTGGTCGCCGAGCGGGAGTCGAAGTCGGTCAGTGTCGAGGACACCTACGACGTGGACATCCACGACCGGGTGCGGGTCCGTACGGAGGTCGGGCGGCTCGCCGAGCGGTGTGTGCAGCGGCTGCGGGCGGCCGGGCACTCGGGGCGGACGATCGTGCTCAAGGTCCGCCGGTTCGACTTCTCCACGCTGACCCGGTCCGAGACGCTCCGGGGGCCCACGGACGACCCCGGGGTGGTGCGGGAGGCCGCCGCGCGGCTGCTCGAGTCGGTGGACACCACGGGCGGGGTGCGGCTGCTCGGCGTGGGCGTCACGGGTCTCGCGGACTACACGCAGGAGGACCTCTTCGCGCAGGCGCAGGCCGCCGAGGCGGCGCTGGCCGTGGCGGCGGCGGAGAGCGCCGCGCAGGTCGTGCCCGGGGACGACGGCGGGGCCGGCGGGGGCGCGGAGGCCGATCCGGAGGGCGGGGAGCCCGTGGTGCGTGCCGAGGACGGTGCCCAGGAGTCCGTGGCGCCGGCCGAGCGGCGGTGGGCGGCCGGACACGACGTGCGGCATGCCGAGTACGGGCACGGGTGGGTGCAGGGGAGCGGCCTGGGGCGGGTCACGGTGCGTTTCGAGACGCCGGGTTCCCCGCCCGGGCGGGTGCGGACCTTCCGGACGGACGACGTGGATCTGGCGCCCGCCGAGCCGCTGCCCCTGGTCGGCGTGGGGCTGCGCAGCGAGGGTGTGGCACGGGCGGGGCTCAAGGGTCCGTCCACGACTGATGGTGCGCGGGCGGCGGAGGCGGCTGAGGCCCGCTCGGGGCCGGGCTGAGACGGGCTCGCGCGGGTGGCGGGCGGGGTCAGGGGGTCTCGGTGCCCGCGATCCGGCCGAAGGTCTGGTCCGGGGGAGGCGCGGACCCGGGCGGCGTCGTGTCCAGGCCGTAGTGGTGGTAGAGCTGCAGCTCCTGCTCGGGGGAGAGGTGCCGGCCCACGCCGAAGTCCGGGGCGTCCTTGATCAGGGCGCGGTCGAAGGGGATCCGCAGGGTGCCGTCCTCGGTCAGCTCGCTCGGCTCCAGCGGGACGAAGGCGTCGCGGCTGAACAGGCCGGTGCGTATGGCCGCCCACTCCGGGGCGCCGGTGGCGTCGTCGAGGTAGACCTCGTCGATCGTCCCGATCTTGGCCCCGGTCCGGTCGAACGCCTTGCGGCCGATCAGGTTGCGCGGATCGATGTCGGTCTGCACGGGCCCTCCAGCTGATCGAGGCTTGTCGAAATCGGGTGCAACTCATCCTTATTCAGTCGTAGTCACTACGAAAGAGCACTTCGGGGCAGGCGGCCACTCGAGGGAAGGCCCACGGGCCTCGCTGGTAGGCTGGCGACTGGCTGCTGACCCCGTGCGGGAGAGCTCTCCGGAAAGCGACTTCCGGAGGCGCCGAAGGAGCAAATCCTCCCCGGAATCTCTCAGGCACCCGTACCGCACGGACGAGGTCACTCTGGAAAGCAGGGCGGGCGTCGGGCGGGCACGTTCGGGACCCTTCCTCACCGACGGTGAAAGCAGATCCGCCCCGGGACATGGGCGGCCCTGTGAAGCTCTCAGGTTGAGATGACAGAGGGGGAGGCCGTCCGGGTACCCGCGCCGTGGTACCCCTCGCAGGTCGTGCAGACCAGGAGGCCTCCGCCATGACTGCCACCCATCGCATCCCGCTCGCCGAGCTCGAGCAGGGCATCCCCTTCGAGCAGCGGCACATCGGACCCGACGCGGAAGCTCGGGCCAAGATGCTCGCCCAGGTCGGGTACGGCTCGCTCGACGAGCTGACGGCCGCCGCGGTGCCGGATGTGATCAAGAACGCCGAGGCGCTCGACCTGCCCGGTGCGCGCACCGAGGCGGAGGTGCTGGCCGAGCTGCGCTCCCTCGCGGACCGCAACCAGGTCCTCGACTCCATGATCGGGCTCGGTTACTACGGGACGTTCACCCCGCCGGTCATCCTGCGGAACGTCATGGAGAATCCCGCCTGGTACACGGCCTACACGCCGTACCAGCCGGAGATCTCGCAGGGCCGCCTCGAGGCGCTGCTGAACTTCCAGACCATGGTCGCGGAGCTGACCGGCCTGCCCACCTCGGGCGCCTCGCTCCTCGACGAGGGCACCGCGGCCGCCGAGGCCATGGCCCTCTCGCGCCGCATGGGCAAGGTCAAGAACGGCGTCTTCCTCATCGACGCGGACACCCTGCCGCAGACCGTCGCCGTGATACAGACCCGCGCGGAGCCCACCGGTGTCGAGATCGTCGTCGCCGACCTGAGCGAGGGCATTCCCGCCGAGATCGCCGAGCGCGGTGTCGTGGGCGTGCTCCTGCAGTACCCGGGCGCCTCCGGTGTCGTACGCGACATCAAGCCGCTGATCGACCAGGCGCACGAGATCGGCGCCGTCGTCAGCGTCGCCGCCGACCTGCTCGCCCTGACGCTGCTCACCTCGCCCGGCGAGCTGGGCGCCGACATCGCCGTCGGCACGACCCAGCGCTTCGGCGTGCCGATGGGCTTCGGCGGTCCGCACGCCGGTTACATGGCGGTCCGCGAGAAGTTCGCGCGCAGCCTGCCCGGGCGGCTCGTCGGCGTCTCCGTCGACGCCGACGGCAACAAGGCCTACCGCCTGGCGCTGCAGACCCGTGAGCAGCACATCCGCCGCGAGAAGGCCACCAGCAACATCTGTACCGCACAGGTGCTGCTCGCGGTCATGGCCGGAATGTACGCCGTCTACCACGGCCCCGAGGGCCTGAAGGCCATCGCGCGGCGCACCCACCGGTACGCGACGCTGCTCGCGGCGGGTCTGACCGCCGGCGGCGTCGAGGTCGTGCACGGCGCGTACTTCGACACCCTCACCGTGCGCGCCGAGGGCAGGGCGGAGCAGCTCGTCTCCGCCGCCCGCGAAGGCGGCGTCAACATCCACCCGGTGGACGCCGACCACGTCTCGATCGCCTGCGACGAGACCACCACGCGCAAGCAGCTGACCGCCGTGTGGAGCGCGTTCGGCGTCGAGGCCGACATCGAGGCGCTCGACGCCGGGACCGCGGACACCCTGCCCGAAGGGCTGCTGCGCGGCGACGACTACCTCGCCCACCCGGTCTTCCACCAGTACCGCTCCGAGACGGCCATGCTGCGCTACCTGCGCCGGCTCTCCGACCGTGACTACGCGCTGGACCGCGGCATGATCCCGCTGGGCTCCTGCACCATGAAGCTCAACGCGACCACCGAGATGGAGCCGGTCACCTGGCCCGAGTTCGGCCAGCTGCACCCCTTCGCGCCCGCCCAGCAGGCCCAGGGCTACCTCACGCTCATCCGTGAGCTGGAGGAGCGCCTCGCCGAGGTCACCGGCTACGACAAGGTCTCCCTGCAGCCCAACGCCGGGTCGCAGGGCGAGCTCGCGGGCCTCCTCGCGGTGCGCGGCTACCACCGGGCCAACGGCGACGAGCAGCGCACCGTCTGCCTCATCCCGTCGTCCGCGCACGGCACGAACGCCGCGAGCGCCGTCATGGCCGGCATGAAGGTCGTCGTCGTGAAGACCGCCGAGGACGGCGAGGTCGACATCGAGGACCTCCGCGCCAAGATCGAGAAGCACCGCGACGAGCTGGCCGTGCTGATGATCACCTACCCCTCGACGCACGGCGTCTTCGAGGAGCACGTGGCCGACATCTGCGCGTCCGTGCACGAGGCCGGCGGCCAGGTGTACGTGGACGGGGCCAACCTCAACGCCCTGGTGGGCCTCGCCAAGCCGGGCCACTTCGGCGGCGACGTCTCGCACCTGAACCTGCACAAGACCTTCTGCATCCCGCACGGCGGCGGCGGCCCCGGCGTCGGTCCGGTCGGTGTCCGCGAGCACCTCGCGCCGTACCTGCCCAACCATCCGCTGCAGCCCGCGGCCGGTCCCGAGACCGGTGTCGGTCCGATCTCCGCCGCGCCCTGGGGCTCCGCAGGCATCCTGCCGATCTCCTGGTCGTACGTGCGCCTCATGGGCGGCGAGGGCCTCAAGCGCGCCACGCAGGTCGCGGTGCTCTCCGCCAACTACATCGCCAAGCGGCTCGAGCCGCACTTCCCGGTGCTCTACACCGGCCCCGGCGGTCTCGTCGCGCACGAGTGCATCATCGACCTGCGGCCGCTCAGCAAGGCGACGGGCGTCAGCGTCGACGACATCGCCAAGCGGCTCATCGACTACGGCTTCCACGCGCCGACCATGTCGTTCCCGGTCGCCGGCACGCTGATGATCGAGCCGACGGAGAGCGAGGACCTGAACGAGATCGACCGGTTCTGCGAGGCGATGATCGCCATCCGCCGGGAGATCGAGAAGGTCGGCGCCGGCGAGTGGACCGCCGACGACAACCCGCTGCGCAACGCGCCGCACACCGCCGCGGTGCTGGGCGGCGAGTGGAAGCACGGCTACAGCCGTGAGGAGGCCGTGTTCCCGGCCGGTGTCTCCGCCGCGGACAAGTACTGGCCGCCGGTGCGCCGCATCGACCAGGCGTACGGCGACCGGAACCTGGTCTGCTCCTGCCCGCCGCTGGATGCGTACGAGGACTGATGACCGCGCCCGGCGGGCATGCGGTGGGGCCGGTTCGGAGATTCTTCTCCGGGCCGGCCCCTCGTCTGTTCGGTGGTGCGGTTCTCGGTGGTGCGGTTTTTCGGTGGCGCGGTGGTGCGGGTGCGGACCAGTGACGGTCGTGTCGGTGCGTGCTCAGGCGGCCGTCATGACCTGGTCGGTGCCCAGCGGTCGGTGCGGGGCGATGATCTGCCCGTCCGGCAGCAGCTCACCGGTGTCCTCGAAGAGCAGGACGCCGTTGCACAGCAGGCTCCATCCCTGCTCCGGGTGGCTCGCCATGAGGAGCGCGGCTTCCCGGTCGGCGGAGTCGGCTGTCGGGCACGGTGGTTTGTGCTGGCACATGGAAGGGTTCTTTCGCTGCGATGAGATGGCTGTGACGTCGGTCCTGTGGCTCGATGCGGTATTCATAACCGCCCCCCGTTTGTAGTCGGTCCGCTCCCAGTGTTGCCCTCCGGGCGTCAATCCGCAGGGATTTTGCCGCAGCGGCTCCTCCTGCTTAAGGACGTATCACCCGCCCGGACGGTTCAGCCCAACTTCCCCGTCTCTTCGGGTGGTTCGGGGTGGCCTGAGTGGGCTAGTCCACCTGGGTGGGCAGCGCTGTGCCCCGCGGCCGGGGGCGGCGGGGCACAGGAAGCGCGAGGGTGGCGTCAGGCGGGCGAACCGAGCAGGGGCGCCGGGGTCAGGCGGTGGTTGAGCATCGCCAGCAACTCGGCGACGCGATGCGGGCGGTGGGCCGCGATGCCGGGCGGGGCGGGGGCCAGCGGGACGAGGAGGTCGGAGGCGGCGAGCGGCCCCTCGGCGCCGTCGTCCGTGCAGTCCCGGTGCAGCCAGAGGGTGATCATGTAGAGCTCGGGTACGGAGAGGAGGCGTGGCTGGCAAGGCATCGGCATGGCCTCGGCGTGCCGCAGGGCCCGTTCGGTGGAGGCGATGTAGGGGCCTTCGAAGAAGTGCGAGAACGCCCAGCCGTCCGGGGTGAGCATCGTGTCCGCGGCGGCGAGCGCGCGTTCCCCGCTGCGGATCAGGAAGCGCCAGCCCGCGAGGCGGGTGGGCGCGGTGCCCTCGGGCGTGATGCGGTCCAACACGTGGACCGGCAGCGGCAGTTCGGGACTCGTGGGGCCCTGCGCGGTGCGCAGGGACGGGGTGCGGGCCTCGCGTACGGCCGTGGGGGAACCGAGTGCCGCGAGGACGCTGCGCAGGGCGGGCGCGGGAGCCGGGGGGACATGCAGCGGCATGGTGGGTCGCCTCTCTCATTCGACAGGCACGGTGGAGCGGGGGCAGGTGCGTGACGTCGCTGTCAGCTCTGGGTCAGAGGGGCGGGGGCTGGAACCGCGAGCGCCAACTCTCTGCCTAGATTGCGCAGTTTATACGAGACGTGTTCGAGCAATGTTTCATCTAGAACAAGCTGATATTGCGCGCAAGTGCCTATCAGGTCGAGCTTGTGAGAGTTTTCACCCGATTTTGCGTGGGCCCGGCCGTGGTGACCTCGTATTTCCCTGGGCGCGCGGTCGGCCGATTTCTGCCGGTACTTTTGACCAGGCGCTTCGGAACGGAATCTTCCCTGTGCCGCATGCCTGGTGAATGTGCCGGACAGCTGATGCGTCGAGGGTACCGGCCGGTGGTCGCGCGCGGGGCGTTACCGATCACATTGTCGGGGCATCATCCCCCGTACACAGCGGCCGGATCGTCCGCCGCCCGTGCGAGGAGGGACGCTTCGATGGGGGAGAAGGTCGCGGCAGGCACGTTCGACCTGGCCGATCGGCACCGCTACCGAGGCAAGCTCCGGGAGTGTCTCGCGGGGCTGGAGCGAATGCTGGAGGAGGAGCGGTTCGACCGGCCCAAGAATCTGATGGGCATGGAGATCGAGCTGAATCTCGCCGGGCCCGACGGGCTGCCGAGGATGTTGAATGCGCAGGTTCTGGAACGCATCGCGAGCCGGGATTTCCAGACGGAACTCGGAATGTTCAATCTGGAAGTGAATATCGCCCCGCACCGGCTCGGCGGCCGTGTTCTCGACCGGCTCGCCGAAGAACTGCGCACGGGCCTCAACTATGCCCACCGGAAGGCGAACGAGCTGGACGCCGGCATCGTCATGATCGGGATCCTGCCGACGCTCGACCACGCCGACCTGGTCTCCGGGAACCTCTCCGACGTCGACCGCTACGCCCTGCTCAACGATCAGATCGTGGCGGCGCGCGGCGAGCACTTCGCCCTGGACATCCAGGGCGTGGAGCGGCTGACCTGTACGTCCGCGTCGATAGCGCCCGAAGCCGCGTGTACGTCGGTGCAGTTGCACCTCCAGGTCACGCCGGGCCGGTTCGCCGACGTGTGGAACGCGGCGCAGGCGATCGCCGCCGCGCAGGTCGCCGTGGGGGCCAACGCGCCGTTCCTGTTCGGCCGGGAGCTGTGGCGCGAATCGCGGCCGCCGCTGTTCCTGCAGTCCACCGACACCCGCCCGCCCGAGCTCCAGGTGCAGGGCGTGCGGCCGCGGACCTGGTTCGGGGAGCGGTGGATCACCGGCCCCCTGGAGCTCTTCGAGGAGAACCTGCGGTACTTCCCCGCGCTGCTGCCCCTGATGGACGAGGAGGACCCGATCGGTGTCCTCGACGCGGGCGGCGTGCCGCAGCTAGGCGAGCTCGTGCTGCACAACGGCACGGTCTACCGCTGGAACCGCCCGGTGTACGGCATCGCCGACGGCGTCCCGCATCTGCGCGTGGAGAACCGCGTGCTGCCCGCGGGCCCCACCATCACCGACGTCATCGCCAACGCGGCCTTCTACTACGGGCTGGTGCGGGCGCTTGCCGAGGAGGCGAGGCCCGTGTGGACCCGGCTGCCCTTCGAGGCGGCCGCCCAGAACTTCGACGTCGCGTGCCGCCAGGGCATCGACGCCACGCTGCAGTGGCCGCGGCGCGGCAGGCTCGGCGGCACCACGGAGGTGGCGGCCGTCGATCTCGTACGCGACGAACTGCTGCCGCTGGCGGCCGCGGGTCTGGACGCGTGGGGGGTGGAGGCCGCCGACCGGGACCTCTACCTCGGGGTGATCGAGGAGCGGTGCCGGCGGCGGGTCAACGGCGCGTCGTGGCAGGCGTCGACGTACCACCGGGCGTTGGAGGACGGGATGACCCGGGAGGAGGCGCTGGCCGCGACCACGAAGCGGTACTTCGCGCTGATGCACGCGGGGGAGCCGGTGCATACATGGCCCGTGGGGCTCAGGGAGCCCGCGGTGCCGCTGGGTTGAGCGGCGGCCTGTGGTGCCGCCGGGTTGAGCGGCCGCCTGTGGTGTCGTTGGGCTGTCCGGTTGATCAGCCCTGATTGCTGCCCGCCTCCATGATGGCCTTGAGGATGACCGCGTGGATCTGTGCGGGGTCGTCGACCTGGTGACCGGAGCCGCCGGTGGCCGTGGCGATCTGCTGGACCTCGTCCTTGTCCGCCTCGGGGCCGACGGCGATGGCGATGATCGGCACCGGCTTCGCGGGGTCGGAGAGCTCCTCCAGCTGGGAGATGAGGGAGCTGCGCGAGATGCTGCCCGGGTCCTGGTTGGCGCCGTCGGTCAGGATCACCAGGGCGTTGAACTTCCCGCTCGCGTACGTCGAGCGTGCCTCCCGGTAGGCGGCGAGGGTGGTGTCGTACAGGCCGGTGGCACCGCCGGGCACGGGCTGCAGGGCGCCGAACGCCTCGGACAGCTCGTCGCGGTGGGTGCCGTCGCCCTTGCGGTCGCCGAGCCGCTCGGTGGGCTCCAGCTTGCGGTAGTCGCGGTCGCCGTCCAGCCGGGTGGCGAACTCCCACAGACCGATCTGGTCGTCGTCCGTGAAGCCCGCGAGCGCCTGCAGCAGCGAGGACTTGGTGACCTCCATCCGTGACTGGTCGCGGCCGGGGACGAGCTGCCGCATGGACTCCGAGGCGTCGACGACCGTGCTGAGCCGGGCGCTCTGCACCGTGATCGTCCACATGCCCAGGGTCTCCTGGAGCTGCTTGTCCGACGGCGGGTCCGTGGCCTCGCCCGCGTAGGGCTGCGGGGTGCGGCCGCCGGCCGCGGTGACCAGCTTGTCGGACGGCTGGTCGGGGTCGGTCCTGAAGCCGTGCTCCGTCAGGATCCGGCGGCCGTCGGCGTCGCTGAACATCGTCATGAAGCGCAGGGCCGCACGGCTCATGTCGGTCGACATCCGGCCGTCGTCGACGAGCGTGTACGGGTAGTCGAGCCGGGGCGAACCGTCCTTGGGATAGAACAGGTCGAGGGCGTTCTCCTCGCCCGCCGACGCGTTGTGCGCGTACGCGGCCTGCTCGGAGACGATCACGGCCTGGTTGCGGCGCGGATTGCCCTGTTCGGCGCCGGAGTCGTCGCGGGCCAGGGTTTCCAGGAGCCGGCCGTCGGTGTCGGTGGTGCGGGCGGACAGCGCCTTCGCGACCGCCGCGGCCTGGGTGCTCCCCTCCTTGCCGCTCTGCTTCTTCGCGGACGCGCCGAGTTTGGCGAGGGCGAGCAGGCCGGTCGCGCTGCGCGCCGGGTCGGCGGCGCCCAGGCGCAGCTTGTCGCCCTTCATCGCGGCTCCGGCCAGCTTCGGCCAGTCGTACGTCTTCTTCGGCCAGCCCATCGCCTCCGCGGCGGAGGGGACCATGCCGATGCCGACGGGCGACGCGGCGATGTGACCTGCGGCGGACACCTTGCTCCGCTCGGCGCCGATGCCGACGCGCTGCACCCACAGCTCGGAGTCCGGCACCCATACGTCGTACCGTGCGTCGCCCTTGCCGGAGCGGAGTTCACCGGCGACCTTGTACGAGTCGCGCGCGGTCACCCGGACGTCGATGCAGTGCCCGTCGGAGGTGATCTCCTTCTCGCGGGCCTCGTCGGCCGCTTCGCGCAGGGCGGGGGTGACGTCGGGGGAGGCGACGACATCGAGGCGCAGCGCCTCGTCGCCGCAGGAGCCGCCGAAGGTGAGCAGTCCGCTGCGGACCGCCGCCGCCGCGCCTCCCGCGACCACGAGGACGAGCGCGGTGGCGATGGCGACCGAACGGCCGCGGGCACGTGGCCGGGGGTCGGACGCTGCGCTCTCATGGTCATCGGGCAAGCTGTGACGTCCCATGGCGGTGGTGCCCCTCCTTGAACGATGAAGCAAGGAAAGAGGGGGCTGTACGTCCGAAATCGGCGTCCGTCCCCCTCGGCCTGTCGCGCACGATCTTCGTAAGTTCTTTCGAGACCCTAGCGGGACGAGGATGGGGATGAGGCGGGAATACTCAACTGGAGGCGTCAGTGCAAGAAGGGCCGGGGCCGATGGCCGGTTCTTTTCCGGCGGACGGAAGTTCGCGGCGGATCCTGCGGAACGAGACGCTGCTCGTCCTGGCTCTCTCGCTGGGAGCGAGTGGCGTGTCCGCCCTGATCAGCTTTGTCGGGTCGGTCACCAAGCCGGGCGGTCTCAAGGACCAGGCGGCCACGCTCAACGCGTCGGCGGCGCCGGGGCGTCCCTGGCTTGATCTCGCGTGGCAGTTGTTCGGCATCACGACCGCGCTGGTGCCGGTGGCGCTGGTCGCGCACTTCCTGCTGCGCGAGCGGGCGGGTCTCGGCACGCTCGGCTTCGACCGGACGCGGCCGTGGCCGGACCTGGGCCGCGGTGCCGCCGTCGCCGCGGTGATCGGCAGCACGGGCATCGCCTTCTATCTGGCGGCCCGCGGGCTCGGGTTCAACCTCACGGTGGTGCCCGAGGCACTGCCGGACGTGTGGTGGAAGTACCCCGTCCTCGTGCTGTCCGCGGTGCAGAACGCGGTCCTCGAGGAAGTGATCGTCGTCGGCTACCTGCTGCGCAGGCTCGGTCAGTTGGGGTGGACCCCGATGGCCGCGCTGGTGGGCAGTTCGGTGCTGCGCGGCTCGTACCACCTGTACCAGGGCATCGGCGGCTTCGTCGGGAACCTCGCGATGGGTGTGGTCTTCGTGCTGCTGTACCGCAGGTGGGGGCGGGTCGGCCCACTGGTCGTGGCCCACTCCCTGCTGGATATCGGGGCGTTCGTCGGGTACGGGCTGCTCGCGGGCAAGGTGGGGTGGCTGCCTACGCCGTCGTAGGCAGCGCCCGCTCCTGCGGTGGGTGGGTGCGTGCCGCGTCAGGCGAAGAGCTCGCCCTCGATGACGGTGACCGCGCGGCCGGTCAGCAGGGTCCGGTCGCCGCGCAGTGCGGTGCGGACCAGGCCGGTGCGGGCCGAGGCCTGCAGGCCGGTCAGCTCGGTGCGGCCGAGACGCTCGGACCAGTAGGGCGCGAGCGCGGTGTGCGCGCTGCCGGTGACCGGGTCCTCGTCGATGCCGACGCGCGGGAAGAAGCCGCGCGAGACGAAGTCGTAGCCCCGTGAGGGGTCCTCGGCGCGTGCCGTGGCGATGATGCCGCGCTCGGAGTGGCGGACGAGGGCCTTGTGGTCCGGTGTGAGTGACCTGACCGTCTGCTCGTCGGCGAGCTCGACCAGCAGGTCGCCCGTGTTCTTGCCGGTGTCGTACGCGGCGAGCGGCTCGGCGCCCAGGGCCTCGGCGACGCCTTCGGGCACGGGCGTCCCGGTGAGCGGGGCGGTGGGGAAGTCGAGGGTGAGGGCGCCGTCCTCGTGCGCGGTCGCCGTGAGCACGCCGCTGAGGGTGGCGAAGCGGACGGTGCCGGTGGCGGTTCCCGTGGTGTGCAGGACGTGCGCCGTGGCCAATGTGGCATGGCCGCAGAGGGCGACCTCGGTGGCGGGCGTGAACCAGCGCAGCGCCCAGTCGGCGTCGCCGCCCCGGGGCAGCGGGTGGGCGAAGGCGGTCTCCGCGTGGTTGACCTCCCTGGCCACGTGCTGCAGCCAGGTGTCGTCGGGGAAGGCGTCGAGGAGCACGACCCCGGCCGGGTTGCCGGCGAAGGGGCGGTCCGTGAAGGCGTCGACGATGCGGATGCGGTGGGAAGTCGGCATGAGGTCGACGTTAGGGGGCAGTGGCTTCACGGTGACAAGGCCAATCGGGATTGTCTGGACTGGTTTTTGGTCTGATTGGACTGTGAGGCGGGGGGGCGGGCGTGGGGCGGCTCGTCTCGCGCGGCCGTCGTTCCCCTGGTAGGCAGGCAGCAGAGTTCCTGGCGGGCCGGTGGCGGAGGAGGTGGACGAAGGCATGCTCCGTACCGCGCTCGTGGCCGCGCTCGCCGCGGTGGCCCTCGCCGTGGGAGCACTGGCCCTCTCCGTGAGTGCCTGGTGGTGGTGGGCCGCGGCACCGCTGCTCGCGGCCGCCGCCGTGGGGACGTACGACGTCACCCAGCGCCGCCACTCCGTGCTGCGGAACTATCCGGTCGTGGGCCATCTGCGCCACCTGATGGAGACGATCCGCCCCGAGGTGCAGCAGTACTTCGTCGAGCGGGACTACGACGGCCGGCCCTTCGACAAGGACACCCGGTCCACGGTCTACGAACGCGCCAAGGGCGTCGCGGACGAGGATCCGTTCGGCACGGAGCTGTCCGTGTACGAGCCCGGCTACGAGTTCTTCACCCACTCGGTGGTGCCCAAGCCGGTCCCCGAGGCGCCGCCCACGGTCCGCGTCGGCGGCCCCGACTGCACGAAGCCGTACGGGATGGCGCTGCTCAACGTCTCGGCGATGAGCTTCGGCTCGCTCTCCGCGCAGGCCGTCCGTGCGCTCAACAAGGGCGCGGCCGCGGGCGGGTTCGCGCACGACACCGGCGAGGGCGGCATCTCCGAGCACCATCTGCGGTACGGGGGCGACCTGGTGTGGGAGATCGGCACCGGATACTTCGGCTGCCGTACGGACGACGGCGGCTTCGACGCGGCGGAGTTCGCCCGCAAGGCGGCCGGGGACTCGGTGCGCTGTGTCTCCCTGAAGCTGTCGCAGGGCGCGAAGCCGGGGATGGGCGGGGTGCTGCCCGGCGCCAAGGTGAACGCGGAGATCGCCCGGGTGCGGGGGGTGCCCGAAGGGGAGACGGTGATCTCTCCCGGCTACCACCGGGTGTTCTCCACGCCCCGTGAGCTGGTGCGGTTCCTCGCCGAGCTGCGCCGGCTCGCCGGTGGCAAGCCGACCGGGTTCAAGCTGTGCGTGGGCAGCCGCCGGGACGTCCTCGCGATCTGCCGGGCCATGCTCGCCGAGGACTCGACGCCCGACTTCATCGTGGTGGACGGTGCCGAGGGCGGTACGGGGGCGGCGCCCATGGAGTTCGTGGACCATGTGGGCACGCCGCTCACCGAGGGACTGGCGATCGTGCACAACGCGTTGGTCGGCACCGGGCTGCGGGACCGGATCCGGATCGGGGCCGGCGGGAAGGTGGCCACCGGCGCCGACATCGTGCGCCGGCTGATCCAGGGCGCCGACTACACGAACGCGGCCCGCGCGATGATGTTCGCCGTGGGCTGCATCCAGTCCCAGCGCTGCCACACCAACACCTGCCCGGTCGGTGTGGCGACACAGGACCCGGGGCGGGCGCGGGCCCTCGACGTGCCCGACAAGGCGCTGCGGGTACGCCGCTTCCAGCAGGCCACGGTGCGCAGCGCGATGCAGATCATGGCGTCGATGGGCGTCACGGACCCCGCCCTGCTGCGGCCGCACATGCTGCGGCGGCGGACCGCGTACGACACGGTGGTCTCGTACGCGGACCTGTTCACCTGGCTGGAACCGGGGCAGCTCCTCGACGGCGGCGGTCTGCCGGGGGAGTGGGCGCGGGCGTGGGACGAGAGCGATCCGGACGCGTTCGTGGTGTGAGGGGGGCGTGACACTCCCTGGCGACCGCTGGTGGTGTTCGCCCTGATGACCGCCCGCCCTGGTGACCGCCCGCCCTGATTACCGCTCGGCGTCCCGCCTTCGGCAGGATGTGCACATGACCGAGATCCGCACCCCCCGCCTGCTGCTCCGCCGCTGGACCGACGACGACCTCGCACCGCTGGCGGACATCGACGCGGACCCCCGCGTCATGCGCTGGATCGACGGCGGGCCGGTGCGGGATCCGGACGCCACCGCGGAGGCCATCGAGCGGTGGGAGGAGGAGTGGGACGACGAGGGCTTCGGCCTCTTCGCCGTGGAACTCCTCGCCTCCGGCGAGCTGGCCGGGGTCACCGGCCTGTCCGTGCCGGAGTACCTGCCGGAGGTGATGCCCGCCGTGGCGATCAGCTGGCGTCTCGGCGCCCCGTTCTGGGGCCAGGGGTACGCGTCCGAGGCGGCGCAGGCCACGCTGGAGTTCGCCCTCCAGGACCGCGGCCTCGACCGTGTCATCAGCATCGACCGCGTCGGTAACCGGGCCTCCGAGAACGTGGCCCGCAAGCTCGGCATGACGCTGGAGCGGGAGACGACGCATCCGATGTCCGGAGACGCGCTGAGCGTCCACGCGATCGACCTCAGCGAGTACGCGGGCTGATCCCGCGCGGTACGTCGGCGGGCGGTTCCCCTGGAGAACAGGGGGCCGCCCGCCTTTTTGCGTGCCCTCGGCGGCCCCGGTGTCCCTTGCCGCAGGTCAGGCACGGGGTTGTCAGGCGAACTATTCCGATATATCGTTGAGGCATCGCGAGCGATACGTGACCGGTCAAAGATCGGGCGTTCCGGTTGCGAGTCAATGAATCAAGAAATCGACGAAACGATGAATCAAGGAGTGATCGCCATGCGTTCCCATGGTTTTGAACACGAGCACGGACACGGGCAGGGTCGCGGTCGCCACGGCGGGGGTCCCGGTGGGCCCGAGGGCCGTGGTGGATTCGGGCGCGAAGGCTTCGGCGGCTTCGGTGGCTTCGACGGGCGGCGCGGTGCGTTCGGCCCGTTCGGGCCCGGCTTCGGTGGGCCCGGTGGCCCCTGGGGCGGCGGCCGGGGCGGGCGCGGCGGTCCGCGCGGCAGGGCCCGGCGCGGTGACGTCCGCGCGTCGATCCTGGCCCTCCTCAAGGACCGGCCGATGCACGGCTACGAGATGATCCAGGAGATCGCCGAGCGCAGCGGCGGGGCGTGGAAGCCCAGCCCCGGTTCGGTGTACCCCACCCTCCAGCTCCTGGAGGACGAGGGCCTGATCAGCAGCGCGAGCGAGGGCGGCAAGAAGCTCTTCTCGCTCACCGAGGCCGGTCGCGAGGCGGCCGAAGAAGGCCCCGAGGCGCCCTGGGAAGAGGCCGGGCGCGGGGTCGACTGGGACACGCTGAACGAGATCCGGCAGGCCGGCTTCGGTCTGATGGAGGCGTTCGGCCAGGTCTGGAAGACCGGCAGCAAGGAGCAGCGGGAGAAGGCCGTCACGGTCATCAACGACGCCCGCAAGAAGCTGTACCTGATCCTCGCCGATGAGGACTGAGCCGGTCGGGGCCGTCGGCCCCCACCACGGATGAGGCACCCCGCACATGCTGTGGGGTGCCTCGTTCGTCCATCTCCGGGTGTGCGTCTACGCGGCCGTGGGATGCGCGGCCCCGGCTCAGGTCACCAGGCCGTCCAGCTTGCGCAGCGACTCGTCGAGCGCGGCGGTCGCCGAGTCCTTGAGCTTGCCCGCCATCAGGGACACCGCGGCGCCGGTGAACGTCCCCTCGATGCGGACGAGCGTCCCGGATTCCTCGGGCGTCAGCGAGTAGCGGGTCGTGACGTTGACGCCCATCGGGCCCTTGCCCGCGATGGCCAGGGCGCGTGCCGTCTCCAGCTCCTCGATGGTCCAGTTCACCTCGGCCGGGAAGCCCATCAGCTTCATGTTCTCCACGAAGGTGCCGCCCGTCTCCAGCGCGCTGGGGCCACCCTGCGGGAAGCTCGTGTGCGTGGCGTTCCACTCGCCGTACGAGGAGAAGTCGGTGAGCCGGGCCCAGACCTTCTCGGCGGGCGCCTCGATGTGTGCTTCCGCGCTGACTTCGGCCATGCGGCCACCCCTTCCCGTCGGGCGCTGCGACGGCCGCAGCTACGGTGTCGCGGAACGTAGCCGCAGGTACCCGAACATTCAATACTGATGAACCGTCAGATCTGTCGGCGCGGGCCCGCGGTCGCCTCGGCGGCCCCCGGAGGCGTGGGGTACTGTTCCCTTGCCCTGCGACCGACGCAGGCGGCGCGACCGGGAGGTGAGACCCATTACCGCAGTGGCAGGTCGGGCGCTCCCCCTTCGCGACCGCGCGGTTCCCCCCGCGTAGGTGACCCGAGGGAGCCCCGTCGGGATCCCGGAAGGTTTTCATCGCATGTCGGTTCCAGTTTTCTCCGCGGCACACCGTTCCTCCGCCGTCGACGCCCTGCGCGCCGCGGGCTGCGTCTTCGCCGAGGACGAGGCCGAGTTGATCCTCGCCACCGCCCGCACCCCGGCCGAGGCGGCCGCGATGGTCGAGCGCCGCGCGGGCGGCCTCCCGCTCGAACACGTCGTGGGCTGGGCGGAGTTCCGCGGCCTGCGCGTCGCCGTGGACCCCGGGGTCTTCGTGCCGCGCCGCCGCACCGAGTTCCTCGTCGCCCGTGCGGCCGCCCTCGCCGGGCGCGAGGCCGTCGTCGTCGACCTGTGCTGCGGGTCGGGCGCCCTCGGTGCCGCGCTCGCCGCGAGCCTCGACCGCATCGAGCTGCACGCCGCCGACATCGACCCGGCGGCCGTCCGCTGCGCCCGCCGCAACATCGCCGACGCCGGCGGCCGGGTCTACGAGGGCGACCTCTACGACCCGCTGCCCGGCACGCTCCGCGGCCGCGTCGGCATCCTCCTCGCCAACGTCCCTTACGTACCCACCGACGAAGTCGGCCTGCTGCCCGCGGAGGCCCGCGTGCACGAGGCGCGCGTGGCGCTCGACGGGGGCGCGGACGGGCTCGACGTGCTGCGCCGGGTGACCGAGCAGGCGCCCCGGTGGCTGGCGCCCGGCGGGCACCTGCTGTTCGAGACGAGCGAGGGACAGGTGTCCGCCGCGCTCGCCGCCGTCGAACGGGCCGACCTTGTCGGCCACGTGGTCGAGGACGAGGAACGGTACGCCACCGTCGTCATCGGGACCTGGCCGGGAGGCGGTCGGTGACCGACGGACGTACCGCAGACGGATGATGATCCGGATCGGCGTTTCCGCCGGGCGCAGGGGGCCGTCCGCAGGGCGCGGGGGCGGTCGCGTACGGCGGGCGGGCTAGCCGACCCGTCGTATGACCGCCGCGTCGAAGAGATCGGACGCCCGGGGGAAGGGACCCTCGTCGTGGCAGTGCCAGGCCTCCCAGAACAGGTCGGCGAGCAGCGCGTCCTCGGGCGCGTACACCCGGTAGACGTACTGTCGGCCGTCGATCGCCTGCAAAGCGACCATCCAGCACCTGTTCTCCATGCCTCTGAGGGACGTACGCCACCGCGCCGTGGTTGCGTACCGGCGTGCGGCAAGGCGGCGCGCGCCGGGGGAGCGGACCGATCGGATCTCATCCGTAAGGAGGACAACCCTCGTGGGTGTGCCCACCCTGTGTCGGACGCCAAGATGCTTCCCGCCGCCGATGCATATGCCCCCAGGGGTTGATGTGGTGGGAGATGTGCAAAGCCGTACCCCGCCGGGCGCCGATCCCGGCCCGACCCGAACAGAACCCGACACCCGACTCAGCGCCGAGCTGGCGTCGGTGGTGGCGGGCGCGCGCCGGCGCGCGCTGCGCGACGGGGACCGGCAGATCGACACCGCGCACCTGTTGCACTCCCTGATGGAGACCGACCCCGAGGTGCGCGCCGTCTTCGAGAGCGGCGCCCAGGCCGTCCGCGTCCTCGGGTACCTCGTGCAGCGCAGCATCGGCTACGGCCTGCAGTGGCAGGGCACCGTCGAGGACTCCGGCGCCGTGCCGGTGGTCGCCTCCGTGCCCGCGGCGAGCTCCGTGCACGAACCCGGCTGGTCGCCCGCCGCCTCCGGCGCGCTGGACGTCGCCCTGGAACGCGCCGCACTGCGCGGCGAGTCGCGCGCCCTCGGCATCGACCTGCTCGCGGGCCTCGTCGCCGACCCCGACTGCCGTGCCGTCGAGGTCCTCGCGCGCGCCCGCGTCGACGTACCGGCGCTGCTCGGCCGGATCGAGGCCGGCTGCCGGGAGTACGCCTCCGGTGGTCACGGCTATGGCACAGGGCGCGACTACGCCGCAGGCCAGGGCTACGACACCGGCCGCGCCGCCGGCTGCTGACCCGCGTCCCCGACCGCGCAGGGAGCGCTCCCGCGTCCGCTGGGTGAGACAGGGGTCAAGGGGGATGACGGTCATGACGCCGCCTGCCATGATGTGCCGGTGCAAGCGTCTGAGGGGATTCAGGAGAGCCGGGCGAGCCGGGGGAACGCGGGCGACCGGGGGGACCTGGGCGGACGGTCCGGGCCCGGCAGGGGCGTCGGTCTGGGGCTCGCCCTGGTGTCGGCGGTCGCCTTCGGCGGCTCCGGTGTCGCGGCGAAACCGCTGATCGAGGCCGGTCTCGACCCGCTGCACGTGGTGTGGCTGCGGGTGGCGGGCGCCGCCCTCGTGATGCTCCCGGTGGCCTGGCGCCACCGCGGCCTGCTGCGGAGCAGGCCCGCCCTCCTCGCCGGCTTCGGTCTCCTCGCCGTCGCGGGCGTCCAGGCCTGCTACTTCGCCGCGCTCTCCCGCATCCCCGTCGGCGTCGCCCTGCTCATCGAATACCTGGCGCCCGCGCTCGTCCTCGGCTGGGTGCGCTTCGTGCAGCGGCGTCCCGTGACGCGGGCCGCCGCGCTCGGCGTGGTGCTCGCCGTCGGCGGTCTGGCCTGTGTCGTCGAGGTCTGGTCGGGGCTCAGCTTCGACGCCGTCGGACTCCTCCTCGCACTCGGTGCCGCCTGCTGCCAGGTCGGCTACTTCGTCCTGTCCGACCAGGGCAGCGACGCGGGCGCCGACGCCCCGGACCCGCTCGGCGTCATCGCGTACGGCCTGCTCGTCGGTACTGCCGTGCTGACCGTCGTCGCGCGGCCCTGGGGCATGGACTGGTCGGTGCTCGCGGGCGACGCCGACCTGGACGGCTCGGCCGTCCCCGCCTGGGTGCTGCTCGCCTGGATCGTGCTCATCGCGACGGTCGTCGCCTACGTCACCGGCGTCCTGTCGGTACGCAGGCTCTCGCCCCAGGTGGCGGGCGTCGTGGCGTGTCTGGAGGCGGTCATCGCGACCGCGCTCGCCTGGGTCGTGCTCGGCGAACACCTCTCGGCGCCGCAGGTCGTCGGGGGTGCGGTCGTCCTGGTGGGCGCGTTCATCGCGCAGTCCTCGGCGCCGACGGAGTCGCCCGTGCCGGGCGGAGTCCCACAGCCCGAAACGGAGTTGTCGCACAGCGGCAGCGCGTCCTAGGGTGCGGCTCATGCACGTGCACACCATCGTTCTTCCGCCGCCCGCCGCCTAGCGCGGGCCCCGCACCCCCTGCCCGAGCCGGTGGCCGGGCGGAACGCCGCTGCCCGCAGACGGAGTCAGTCGTCCTTCTCTGCTGCGGAGAACCCACGTGTCACAGAGCACCCCTTCCTTCGGCCTGCCCGTCGGGCGCGCCCTCTTCTATCTGATCGTCGCCGGCACCGCGTGGGGCACCGCGGGTGCCGCCGCCGCGCTGGTCTTCGAGAGCAGCGACATGGGCCCGATCAGCCTCTCCTTCTGGCGCTGCGCCGGCGGCTTCGTGCTGCTGCTCGGCGCCCGTGCGGCCACCCGCCCGGCACGGCGGTCGCGCCGGGCCGCGGCGGACGGGGCCCCCGCCCGGCCGCGCGGTCGCACGGTGCGCCGGGTCCTGGCCACCGGTGTGGCCCTCGCGGTGTTCCAGACCGCCTACTTCGCGTCCGTCGAGGCGACCGGCCTCGCGGTCGGCACCGTGGTCACGATGGGGTCGGGACCTGTCCTCATCGCGCTCGGCGCCCGGCTGACGCTGGGCGAGCGGCTCGGGGGCGGGGGAGTCGTCGCCGTCGTCGGCGCCCTGGCCGGGCTCGTCGTACTCGTCCTCGGCGGTGGCGGGGCGGCCGGTGCGGGCGTCCGTCCGGCGGGCGTGGTCCTCGGGCTGGTCTCCGCCGCCGCGTATGCCGCGATGACACTGCTCACCCGGCGGTGGGGGCGCGGCGGCGGTGCCGACTCGGCCGACACCACGGTCTGGTCGTTCGCCGTCGTCTCGCTCTGCCTGCTGCCGCTCGCCGCGGCCGAGGGGCTGCTGCCGCACACGGCCGACCCCGCGCGCGTGGGCGTCTACTTGCTGTACATCGCCGCCGTGCCGACGGCGGTCGCGTATGCGCTCTACTTCGCCGGGGCCGCCGTCGTACGCTCCGCGACCGTCTCCGTGATCATGCTCCTGGAACCGGTGGGCGCCGCGGTCATCGCGGTCGCCCTGCTCGGGGAGGCGCTGACGGCGGCGACCGTGGCGGGCACGGCCCTGATGCTGGCGGCGGTCACGGGGCTCGCGGTCGCGGAGACGCGGGGCGCGGTGGCGCAGCGGAGGGAAACGGCCGCGGTGTGACCGGAGCGGCGGGTGGCCCAGGGAGGGGGCGGTCCTCGCACGACGCTCTGCGAGGACCGCCCTCCCGGGCTTTCCGGGCGAGCCGCCCGGAGTGGCCCGGGCCGGGGCTTTCCGTGCGGGCCGCCCGGAGTGGCCGGGAGGCTCAGTCCTGGCGGCGGCGCACCTGGTGCGCGCGGGCGGCCTCGTCCCGCGGGCCCTGTCGCTCGGCGAGCCCCGCCGCGATGCGTTCCTGCACCTCGGCGGGCTTGTGGCTCGCGTACTTGAACTTCGCCCGTACGTCCGTCACGTCGAGGATCAACGCGCGGATGCCGGAGAGCATGCGGCCGTACGGGGCCTCGCCCGCGGCCGCCCGCGCGGAGCCGCCCTCCGGCTGGAAGTGGTCGACCTGGCGGTTGAGGACGTCGGCCTTCTCCGCCGGGTCGTCGACGATCCGGGCGGTACAGCGGAGCTGGACGGCCGCGTAGAAGCTGGTCGGGACCCCGTGCTCGGCCGGGATGTCCGGGGGCGCCTGCCACGGCCCCGGCACGTACACGTAGTCGTCGACCACGCTCAGCAGCACCTCGGGGTCGGCCTCCAGCGCGGGCCACACGGGGTTGGGGCGCGCGAGGTGGGTCAGGATCCGGCCGTGCGGACCCTGGTCCGGCTCGTGGACGAAGTGGAGGGGCTGGACGTGCGGCGGCTCGCCGGGCAGGCCGTTGACCGCGAGCTGGCCGAAGTCGTGCCCGGCGAGCCACTGTTGCCACTCGCCGTCCGCGCGGGCCGCGTCCCAGGGGTGGATCAGCATCACAGCTCGATCAGGTAGTCGGGCACCGTGATGTCCGGGGCGAGGTCCGCGGACGGGATGAGGGCGTCGTGGCCCTTGCGGAGCGGGACCACGCCCGCCCAGTGGGGGAGGTCCATGTCCTCCGGCTCGTCGTTGGGGCCGCCGGTGCGCGCCTTCGCGGACACCTCGTTCAGGTCGAGGCGGAGCACCGCGGTCGCCGCGAGCTCCTTGGTGTCGGCGGGGCGGGAGTCGGCGGAGCGGCCCGGCACGACGTGGTCGACCAGCGCGTCCAGGGCGAGCCGCTTCTCCTCGGGGTCCGTGACCTGGTGGGCGGTGCCGTGGACCACCACGGAGCGGTAGTTGATCGAGTGGTGGAAGGCGGAGCGGGCGAGGACCAGGCCGTCGACGTGGGTGACGGTCAGGCACACCTGGAGGCCCGGGTCGCGGTCGGCGGCGGCACCGGCCATGCGCAACGGCCGGGAGCCGGTCGAGCCGTGCACGTACAGGCGGTCGCCGACCCGGCCGTAGAGCGTCGGCAGGACGACGGGGGCGCCGTCGCGCACGAAGCCGAGGTGGCACACGTAGGCCTCGTCGAGTATCGCGTGCACCGACTCGTGGTCGTACGACGCGCGCTCCCTGGAGCGGGTGGGGATCGTGCGGTCGGTCGGTGCGTAGGCGGCGCTCTCCGGCGACGGGGTGTCGGTGGTGTGCGGCGTCGTCTGCATGGCTCTCCCTGTACTGCGCTGGCACATGTCGCTGTTCGTGTTGCGGCTGCTATTGCACTAGTGCATAATCTGCTTTGTGCTAGGAGAGTATCCGATCGAAGGTCGGCGCGCAGCCGACATTGCGGCCAGCGTCGAGCGGGCGGTGGGTGACGGCGGCCTCGAACCCGGGCAACTGCTGCCGCCCATGCGGGAGTTGGCGACACGCCTCGGGGTGAATCCCAATACCGTGGCGGCCGCCTACCGCACCCTGCGCGAACGCGGCGTCATCGAGACGGCGGGCCGGCGCGGCAGCCGCGTACGCCCCAAGCCCGCCACCACCACACGCGAACTGATCCGGGTGGACGCGCCGCCCGGCGTCCGGGACGTCTCCCAGGGCAATCCGGACCCGGAGCTGCTCCCCCCGCTCGGCGAGGCGTTCGCGGCGGCGGCCGCCCAGGGCGACGCGCGGCCGGTCCTTTACGGGGAGGGCGCGGTGGACCCGGAACTGGAGCACCACGCGCGCGTGGCCTTCGACGCCGACGGTGTCCCGCACGCCCCGCTCGCCGTCACCTCCGGATCGCTCGACGCCATCGAGCGGGTGCTCGCCGCCCACCTCAAGCCCGGCGACGGCGTGGCCCTGGAGGACCCGGGCTGGGGCAGCCTGCTCGACCTGGTCTCCGCCCTCGGGCTGCGGGCCGTCCCGGTCGGCGTGGACGACGACGGGCCGCTGCCCGCCGACCTGGAGCGGGCGCTGGCCTCCGGCGCCCGCGCCGCCGTCGTGACCGACCGCGCGCAGAACCCGACGGGTGCCGCCGTCACCGCCGCACGCGCGCGTGCCCTGCGCGAGGTCTTCGCCGCGCACGAGGACGTGCTGCTCATCGAGGACGACCACGGTCACGGCATCGTGGACCTGCCGCTGCACCCGCTGGCCGGGGTGACCCGCAGCTGGGCCCTCACCCGCTCGACCGCCAAGGCGTACGGCCCCGACCTGCGGCTCGCCGTGCTCACCGGCGACCCCGTCACGGTGGACCGGGTGCGGGGGCGCCAGCGCCTCGGCCCCGGCTGGGTGAGCAGGCTGCAGCAGCGGGCGGTCGCGCGGCTCTGGGCCGAGGGGGCGGTGGACGCCCGGCAGGTGGCGGCGTCCTACGGGCGGCGGCGGGACGGGCTGATCGGGGCGCTCGCCGAGCGGGGCGTCGTCGCGTACGGACGCAGCGGCATGAACGTGTGGGTGCCGGTGCCCGACGAGACCGGGGCGGTGGCGCGGCTGCTGCACGCGGGCTGGGCCGTCGCGCCGGGCGCCCGCTTCCGGCTCGGCACACCGCCCGCGGTGCGGATCACCGTCGCGGCGCTCGACGACACGGACGTCGTGGCCGTGGCGGACGCGATCGCCTCCGCCACGGGTCCCGCGCCGTCGCGGCGCTACGACTGACGGCACGGGGCGAGGCCGGCCGGGCCCGGGGACGACCGGCCTCGGCCGGGCCGCGACGGGCGGGGCCGGTCGCGGAGGTGGTCGCCGTCGTGACCGGCCGGGCCGGGCTAGGGGCGGTGCGGCGGTGTCGCGGCCGGTGGGGCGGCTTCGGGACCGGGCGTGGGGGAGGGCAGCGGTCCCCGCGGAACGCCGCGCGGCCCCGACCGGGTGAGGGCCGCTCCCGCCAGGACGATCACCGCGCCGACCGGGGTCGACCAGCTGAGCGATTCGCCCAGGACCGCCACGCCCGCCGCGGTCGCGATGACCGGGATGAAGTACGTGACCATCTGGGCGGTCGTCGGGCCGACTTCGGCGACCAAGGCGTACTGCAACAGGAACGCGACCCCCGTGCCGACGGCGCCCAGCGCCACGACCGCCAGCAGCGGAACGACGGGGAAGTGCGTCGGCAGGGTGGTGAACACGGGTGTCACCACCGCCAGTTCGACGGTTGCGACCAGCAACTGCGCGCCGGACAGCGAGAGGTTCGAGTGCCCCGTCCCGGCCAGCGTGCGGCGCACGTAGATCCAGCCGATCGGGTAGCTGAGCGAGGCGAGCAGCGCCAGCGCGGTACCGCCGAGGTCCAGACCGTCGAAGCCCTGCCAGGCGCCGAGCACCGTGAGCACCCCGAGGAACCCGATGCCGAGCCCCGCGACGCGGCGCCGGGTCGGCCGGTCCTCGGAGAGCGCGACGAGGGAGAGCGCCATGCCCCACAGCGGCGACGTCGCGTTGCAGATGCCCGCCAGCGTCGACGGGATCGTCAGCTCCGCGTAGGCGAACAGCGAGAACGGCAGGGCATTGAGCAGGAACGCCGACACGGTCAGGTGCAGCCAGGTGCGCACCCCGCGCGGCAGCCGCTCCCGCTTCACCGCGAGCACCGCGCCGATCACCGCCGTGCCGAACACCAGGCGGCCGAGGGTGACCTGGAACGGCGCGTACCCCTGCGTGCCCACCTTGATCAGCAGGAAGCTGAAGCCCCAGATGAGCGAGAGGATGCCGAAGCGGACGCGCCAGTCGAGCGCGGGACGGGGCCCGGCCCCGGGGCGGTGGCCGGGCGGGATGCCGGTGCCGCGGCGTACGGGGGTGGCGGGGCCGGCCCCGGACTGCTCGGGGGACTGCTCGGGGGGCGGGAGAACCGCCGCTGATCGGGGCGGCGGGGTCAGGGTGCTCATGCACCCCACGATGGACCTCGACGATCTCGTAGCACAAGCGAGATTTTGTGAGGCTCATCGCGTAGCATCGCTTACATGTTGAACCTGGAGCGGCTGCGAACGCTCGACGCCCTCGCCCGGCACGGCTCGGTCAGCGGGGCCGCCGCGGGGCTGCACGTCACGACGTCGGCGGTCTCGCAGCAGATGACGAAGCTGGAGCGCGAGGTGGGCCAGCAGCTCCTCGCCAAGAACGGCAGGGGAGTGCGCCTCACCGACGCCGGGCGGCTGCTCGCCGAGCACGCCGCGCGGATCCTCTCGCAGGTCGAGCTGGCCCAGGCCGACCTGGAGGAGCAGCGCGGCAAGGCGGTGGGCGAGCTGCGGATCTCCGCGTTCCCCACCGCCCTGCGCGGCCTGCTGCCCGCGACGCTGACCGCGCTGCGCGCCGACCACCCCGGACTGCGCGTGAGCTGCCAGGAGTTGGAGCCGACGCCGGCGGTCGCCGCCGTGGTGCGCGGCGACATCGACATGGCGGTCGTCCTCGACTGGTACAACAAACCGCTGCCGATCCCGGAGGGCCTCGTCAAGGCCCCGCTCCTCGACGACCCCGCCGACATCGCGATGCCCGCGGCGCACCCGCTGGCCGATCGCGCCGAGGTGGATCTGGAGGAGTTCGCGGACGACGAGTGGATCACCTGGGCGGAGGGGGAGTTCTGCCACGAGTGGCTGATGTTCACGCTGCGCGGCAAGGGCGTCGAGCCGCGCATCGCGCACCGTGCCGAGGAGCATCACACCCAGCTCGCGCTGGTCGCCGCGGGCCTGGGTGTCTGCGTGGCACCGCAGTTGGGCCGCGACCCGATGCCCGCGGGGGTGCGGATGGTTCCGGTGCGGCAGCGGGTGCGCCGCCATGTGTACGTGGTGTGGCGGGCCGACGCGGACCGCCGCCCGTCGATCAGGGCGGCGGCGGAGGCGCTGAGGGGGGCGGGGGCCGGACTGCGGTAGCCGGGGGTGGTGTTGTCGGTGACGGGTGACGGGTGACGGGGTGCCCCCGAGCCGTCCCACGCGCCGCCGCCCCCAGCCGTCCCACGCGCCCCCGTCTCACCTTATCCGATTCACCCGATCCCGCCCAGTTTCCGGAAGTCCCAGGACGCCACCGCGTCCGGCGTCAGCCGCAGCCAGGCGTGGCGGCCGTCGTGCGGCATCTCGTCCAGGCCGAAGTTCTTGCGGGCGAACAGTCGCTCGGGCACGTCGAGTTCGGGGCACGGCTCGCCCGTACGCGGAGCCTCGCCGACGAACTCCACGGTGCCCGTGAGCTCCACTCCGCGCAGCTCCCCGTAGTCCTCACCCGTGTCGACCACCACGGCGACGCGCGGATCCTTGCGCACGTCGGCCCAGCGCTTGCTGCGGGTGATCGAGTACAGCCACAGCGACGTGCCGTCCCAGGCGAACCAGAGCGTGCTGGCGTGCGGCGCGCCGTCCGGCGAGACGGTCGCCACCCGGCAGGTGCGCTCCGCGGTGAGGAACGCGTCGAGCTCGTCCGGCGTCATCATGATCCTGCGGCCCCGGCGCTGCGTGACGGCCATGTGTCTTCCTCCCGAGTGGCCATCCGGCGGAACGGATCGTCCGGACCGCCGGTCTGACTCTGCGTCAGGAAAGGATGCGGGCTCTTCCTTCGTGACGCAATGGCCGTTAGCCTCGCGCGGATTCCGGGCCCCCGGCGGGTGGCGCCCGGCGACCGGTGTCCCGGACGCCCGCGACAGGGGGAAGCCATGCCGTCGTACGAACAGCTCAGGGAACTCCTCGACCCCGCAAGCACGGTCCTGATGACCGTCGAGTGCCAGCAGGGTGTCGTCGGACCGGAGAGCGCGCTGCCCGAACTCGCCGCGGAGGCACGGTCGTCGGGGGCGCTGGCCAACGTCGCCCGCCTGGTGTCCGCCGCCCACCAGAGCGGTGTCCAGGTCCTGCACGCCATCGCCGAACGGCGGCCCGACGGGCGCGGCGCCAACCACAACGCCCGGCTCTTCCGCGCGGCCGGACGACTGCCCGTGCAGCAGCTCTCGGGCACCGCGGCCGTCCGCATCGCCCCGCCGGTCGAGGTCGCCGACGAGGACCTCGTCGTCCGCCGTCTGCACGGCCTGTCGCCCGTGGCGGGCACGGACGTCGACCCGCTGCTGCGCAACCTCGGCTGCCGCACCCTGCTGATCACCGGCGTCTCCGCCAACATCGCGATACCGAACGCCGTGTTCGACGCCGTGAACCTCGGCTACACCGCCGTCGTGCCCGCCGACGCCATCGCGGGAGTCCCCGCGGACTACACGCCCGCGATGATCCGCAACACCCTCGCGCTCGTCGCCACCATCACCACCGCACAGGAGGTGCTCGGCGCCTGGAAGCGGCCCTACCGGGCCGGCTGAGGGCCACCTCCCCGGTGCCGGCTAGGCCAGCTTGATCGAGCCGCCCGAGACCGTGATCCCGGCCGACGGCAGCGGTTTCGGCGCGGGACCGCCCTGCACGCTGCCGTCCGCCAGGGCGAACCTGCTGCCGTGGCAGGGGCAGTTGATCGTGCCGTCCTCGACGCTGGACACCGGACACTGCTTGTGGGTGCACTTGTTCGAGAACGCCTTGAAGTCGCCCTTCGTCGGCTGGGTGACCACCACGCCCTCGTCCTTGAAGATCTTGCCGCCGCCCACGGGGATGTCCGACGTCCTGGCCAGGACCGACCCCGCGGCGTCCCCGCCGTCGCCCGCCTGCTCACCGGCGGGCTCGGCACTGTCCTTGTCGTCGCTGCCGCCGCAGGCGGTGAGGGCGGCGGCGAGCCCGGCGGCGCCGAGCGTGGCCACGACGGTACGGCGGCAGGGCCCCGCGTGGGTCTCATCGGAAGTCGTCATGCCCAGGGGTACGGGGCCGGGGCCCGCCGTGTTCAGCCGTTCAAGGACTTCTGCAGGAAATCCAGTTCGAGGCGGAGCAGATTCGCGGCGACCTCCTCGCGGGACACCAGGTGGCTCGCGCCGGGCAGCGGCAGCACGGTGTGCGGACGGCCCGCGGCCAGCAGCGCCGAGGACAGGCGCAGCAGGTGGACGGGCAGGACGTTGTCGTCGGCCAGGCCGTGCACCAGCATCAGCGGCCGTTCCAGCCGGTGCGCGTGGGCGACCAGCGAGCAGTTCTCGTACGCGTCGGCCTGCACATCGGGGTGGCCCAGATAGCGCTCCTTCCAGTGCGTGTCGTACAGGCGCAGGTCGGTGGGCGCGGCGCCCGCCACCGCCGCGTGGAAGACGTCGGGCCGGTGCAGGACCGCGCCCGCCGCGAGGAACCCGCCGAACGACCAGCCGCGTATGCCCACGCGGCCCAGATCGAGGTCGGCGAACCGCTCGGCGGCCGCGTGCAACGCGTCCACCTGGTCGTCGAGCACGGGCGTCAGCTGGTCGCCGTGCACCGCCTTGGCCCAGGCCCCGCCCCGGCCGGGCGTGCCGCGTCCGTCGGTGACGAGCACCGCGTAGCCCTGTTCGGCGAACCACTGGGCCACCACCGTCCACCACGCGCGCGCGTGCACCACGAGTTGGAGCCCCGGACCCGCGTAGGGGCAGAGCAGCACCGGCAGCTTCCCGGAACCCGGCTCGTGCCAGGACGGCAGGTAGAGCGCGCTGCGCAGCTCCCGTTCGCCGAGGGTCAGATGGCGGGGCCGGGGCGTCACGACCGGTTCCTCCGCGTGGACGGCGATGCGGCCGACCGGCTCGCCGCCGCGCAGCACGGTCACCGTGTGCCCGTCGGGCGTCCGGCTGTCCAGGACCACGGTGTCGCCGCCGACGGCCGCCGTGTGCACGCCGGGGCCCTCGCTGAGCTGGCACAGCGGTCCGGCCCCGGGCTCCGGATCGGGCTCCTGGTCCGCGTGGTCGAACGCGTAGACGTGCACCTCCGTCGGCTCGGTCGACGCGGTGAACCACAGTCGTTCGCCCGTGCTGCCCAGGACCTCGCGCACCTGGAGGCCGCGCGGCGTCAGGGTGTCGCCCACGTGCAGGCCGCGCGTGTCCCCGGGCACCTCGCCGGGACGCACGACCCGGCCGCTCGCCAGGCGCAGGGGCGTGCCCGGCAGCAGGTCAAGCCACGCGCCGTCGCGCAGGTGCTCGACGAGCCGGGTCGCGCCGGTCCCGGGGTCGACGGTCATGACGTACGCCGAGCGCTGGTCGCGGGTCTGCAGGGTGATCAGCGGCCCGTGGGCGTCCCAGGCCGCCGTGGGGACGTACTCGAAGGCGTCGTCCGTCCACTCGCCCGCGATGTGGCGTCCGAAGACCCGCAGGGGCGTGCGGACGGTGGTGCGGGTGCCGTCGAGGCGCAGCAAGTGCAGTGACGTTTCTGCGTTCGCGGTGCCCGCCGCCGGATAACGCACCGCGCGCGGCGCGAGCTCCGGGTGGGCCGGGTCGGAGAGCCACCACACCTGCACCGCCGAGGCGTCGACGCGGGCGACCAGCAGCGCGTCGCTCCGCGGCGACCACCAGAAACCGCGCCCGCGGCCCATCGACTCGGCGGCCACATGGTCGGCGAGTCCGTACGTGACCTGCGGACTCTCGGGTTCCGCGAGCGCCCGGTCGCCCGTCCCGTCGACGCCGACCACCCGCAGGGCGCCGCCGCAGACGTACGCGACGAGGGCGCTGTCCGGTGAGAGGCGCGGGTCGACCACCGGCCCCGCCGTGCGGATCCGGCGCGGCGCGCCGCCGTCCGTCGCCACCACCCAGAGCGCCCCGCCCAGCGCGAAGGCCGCCACGCGCGCGTGGAGGTCGCTCGAGTAGGAGACCACTCCTTGCGCCGATTCCCGGGCGCGCTCCCGGCGCACGCGCTCCGCCTCAGGGAGGGGACCGCCGTCGCCCAGGGCGAGCGGATCGGCCAGCATGCGTTCGGCCCCGTCCTCGTACACCCACAGTCGGCCCACCGGATCGTCGCCCGCCGTGGAGCGCACGAACAGCACCCGCTCCCCGTCCGGCGAGACCGTGAAGCCGCGCGGCACCCCCAGCGAGAAGCGGTGCGTGCGCGCGAACTGCAGAGGAAGATCAGGTGAGTCCATGCCGGGCACTGTAAGCAGCGGGCCGAGTGATCGAACAGCTCATGACCGGCAGTAATCTGGGCCCATGCTCAGCCACGTCACCGCGGTCCGTTACGTCACGCCCCTGCGGGAGGGCGGATCGCTGCCCGGCCTCGTCGAGACCGAGGACCACGGCACGTACGAGACGTACGTCATCAAGTTCACCGGCGCGGGACAGGGCCGCAAGACGCTCGTCGCCGAGGTGATCTGCGGGGAGCTGGCCCGCAGGCTCGGTCTGCGGATGCCGCGGCTCGTGGTGATCGGACTCGACCCGGTGCTCGGACTCGGCGAGCCGGACGAGCGGGTGCAGGCCCTGCTCAAGGCGAGCGGCGGACCCAACCTGGGCATGGAGTTCCTCTCGGGCGCCCTCGGCTTCGACCCGCTTGCCTACGACGTGGCACCGGACGAGGCAGGACGCATCGTCTGGTTCGACGCCCTGATCAACAACGTGGACCGCTCCTGGCGCAACCCCAACCTGCTGCGCCGGCAGGGCGAGCTGTGGCTCATCGACCACGGCGCGAGCATGATCTGGCATCACAACTGGCGCACCGCCCGGGCCGCCGCCGCCAAGCCGTACGACGCGTCGGACCACGTCCTCGCCCCGTACGGCCCGGACGTGGCGGCGGCCGCCGCGGAGCTCGCGCCCCGCGTCACCGAGGAGCTGCTCACCGAGGTCTGCGCCGAGGTGCCCGACGTGTGGCTGGCCGACGAGCCCGGCTTCGAAGGGCCGGACGCGGTGCGTCGTGCCTACGTGGAGGTCCTGCTGGCGCGGGCCGGCACCGTCCACGAGCGGATCACCCTGCCGACGACCGAGCCGAAGGGCGCCACCCAGTGACCGAGCAGAACGCATCCGCGACGGGCGAGCGGGACGTACCCGCGCGGGACGTCTTCGAGTACGCGCTGGTGCGCGTCGTGCCCCGCGTGGAGCGCGGCGAACAGTTCAACGCGGGCGTGATCCTCTACTGCCGCGCCCGGTCCTTCGTCGCCGCCCGCACCCACCTCGACGAGACCAGGCTGCGCGCCCTGGACCCGGCGGCCGACGTCGAGGGCATCAGGGCCGCGCTCGGCGCGGTCGAGCGGATCTGCGCGGGCGGCGCCGCCGCCGGGCAGGCCGAGCGCGACGAGGCGGGGCGGCGCTTTCGCTGGCTGATCGCGCCGCGTTCCACGGTGGTCCAGCCGGGCCCGGTGCACACCGGTCTGACGGCGGATCCCGGGGCCGATCTGGACCGCCTTCTCGACCTGCTGGTCAGGTAAAGCGGCACCGCACTCCTGTGGGCCGTTGACACCCGGTGCCAGGGCTTCTAGCGTCTCGTCCTGCTGAAGGTACTAAGCGGTCGCTCACCATCGGGGCGTACCGTAGAGCCGCATCCCAAGGGCGAGGAGAACCAGCATGTCCACCAGTGAGCAGCGCGTCGCTGTCGTGACCGGCGCAGCGCGAGGCATCGGCGCGGCGACCGCGGTACGGCTCGCGGCCGAGGGCCGCGCCGTCGCCGTCATCGACCTCGACGAGGCCGCCTGCAAGGACACCGTCGCGCAGATCACCGCGGCCGGCGGCAAGGCGCTCGCGGTCGGCTGCGACGTGTCCGACGAGGCCCAGGTCGAGGCCGCGATCGCCCGGATCGCCGAGGAGCTCGGCGCGCCGACGATCCTCGTCAACAACGCCGGTGTGCTCCGCGACAACCTGCTCTTCAAGATGAGCGCGGGCGACTGGGACACGGTCATGAACGTGCACCTGCGCGGCGCCTTCCTGATGTCCCGTGCCGTCCAGAAGCACATGGTGGACGCGGGCTTCGGCCGTATCGTCAACCTCTCCTCGTCCTCCGCGCTCGGCAACCGCGGCCAGGTGAACTACGCCGCGGCCAAGGCCGGTCTGCAGGGCTTCACCAAGACCCTCGCCAAGGAGCTCGGCAAGTTCGGCGTGACCGCCAACTCCGTCGCCCCCGGCTTCATCGTCACCGAGATGACGAAGGCCACCGCGGACCGCGTGGGCATGGGCTTCGAGGACTTCCAGGCCGCGGCCGCCACCCAGATCCCGGTGCAGCGCGTGGGCCGCCCCGAGGACATCGCCAACGCCATCGCCTTCTTCACGGGCGACGCCGCGGGCTTCGTGTCGGGGCAGGTCATGTACGTCGCCGGCGGCCCGCTCAACTGACCCGGAAGGCAGAGATCATGGCTGTGCAGGACAGCGGCAGGGCCGCGCTCGTCACGGGCGCGAGCCGCGGCATCGGTTACGGCATCGCCGAGGCGCTGGTCGCCCGCGGCGACCGGGTCTGCATCACCGGCCGCAACGAGGACGCCCTCAAGGAGGCCGTCGAGAAGCTCGGCGCCGACCGGGTCATCGGCGTCCCGGGCAAGGCCCACGACGAGGCGCACCAGGCGGTCGCCGTCGAGCGCGCGATGGAGGCCTTCGGCCGCGTCGACTTCCTCGTCAACAACGCCGGCACCAACCCGGTGTTCGGCCCGATCGCCGAGCTCGACCTGAACGTCGCGCGCAAGGTGTTCGAGACCAACGTCGTCTCGGCGCTCGGCTTCGCCCAGCAGACCTGGAAGGCCTGGCAGAGCGAGAACGGCGGCGCGATCGTGAACATCGCCTCCGTCGCCGGCGTCTCCGCCTCGCCGTTCATCGGCGCGTACGGGATGAGCAAGGCCGCCATGGTCAACCTCACCCTGCAGCTGGCGCACGAGTTCGCGCCGAAGGTGCGCGTCAACTCGATCGCGCCCGCGGTCGTCAAGACCAAGTTCGCCCAGGCGCTGTACGAGGGCCGCGAGGCCGAGGCCGCCGCGTCCTACCCGCTCGGGCGGCTCGGCGTGCCGGAGGACATCGGGGGAGCCGCCGCGTTCCTCACCTCCGCCCAGTCCGACTGGATCACAGGTCAGACACTCGTGGTCGATGGCGGCATCTTCCTCAATGCGGGCGTCGGCTGACGAACGCCCCACATCCACCGGGGCCCCGCTTTCGGTGACGTATACACGCATCAAGTGCCCTGTCGGCGCCAGGACTTGGCCCGGCGGGGCACTGCGATATTGTCTCCCGATTCCATGGCATGGCCGATCGAGGAGCGTGCGCGTGTTCAGTGAAGTTCCCGCTGCCCAGCGGACCCGGGCGCTGCGCCCGGTGGCGGCGATCGCGTCGATATCCCTGCTCGCGGGCTGTGGGGTGCTGTCGTCCGACGGGTCGGACGAAGCGGAACAGATCACCGTCGGCACGATGAGCGCGCCGAGCACCCTGGACCCGGCCAAGGCGTGGGACAGCTCCTGGGAGCTCTACCGGAACGTCTTCCAGACCCTGCTCAGCTTTCCCTCGGGGGCCACCGAGCCGGAGCCGGACGCCGCGGAGTCGTGCAAGTTCAGCGACGGCTCCAGCACGGTCTTCACCTGCGAGCTGCGCGAGGGGCTGCAGTTCTCCGACGGCGATCCGCTGGACGCGGCGGCCGTCAAGTACTCCTTCGACCGGATGCGCATCATCGCCGTGAAGGGCGGCCCCACCGGGCTCCTCGGCTCGCTCGACAAGGTCGAGGCCAAGGGCGACCGGACCGTCATCTTCCGCCTCAAGAAGGCGGACGCGACCTTCCCGTTCGTGCTCGCGACCCCGGCCATGTCGATCGTCGACCCCGGCGAGTACCCGAAGGACCAGCTCCGCGAGGGTGACACGATCACCGGGTCCGGGCCGTACACCCTCAAGTCGTACGCCGCCGACGAGAAGGCGGAGCTGGTCAGGAACGACAAGTACAAGGGCGCCGCCGACGTCAAGAACGACGCCGTGACCATCCGCTACTTCAAGAAGTCGGCGGCCATGGTCGACGCCCTGAAGAGCAAGCAGATCGACGTGACGTTCCGCGGCCTGGCCGCCGAGGACATCGTCACCATGCAGGGCAAGGGCCGGCGCGAGCAGGAGATCGAGCTCGTGGAGGGCTCGGGCACCGAGATCCGCTACCTGGTGTTCAACACCAAGGACCCGTGGGTACGGAAGCTGCCGGTCCGCCGCGCCTTCGCGCAGCTCGTCGACCGTGCCGCCATCGCCCACAAGGTCTACAAGGACACCGTCGAGCCGCTCTACTCGATGGTCCCCAGGGGTCTGACGGGTCACGCCACCGGCTTCTTCGACGACTACGGGAACCCCAGCGTGGCCAAGGCCAGGAAGATCCTCACCGACGCCGGCATCAACCAGCCGGTCCCGCTCACCCTCTGGTACACCACCGACCGCTACGGCTCGGCGACCGAGTCGGAGTTCGCCGAGCTCAAGCGGCAGCTGGAGGCGTCGGGCCTGTTCAGGATCACGCTCAAGAGCCGCCCCTGGACGCAGTTCCAGGAGGGCTACAGCAATGGCGAGTACCCGGTCTTCGGGCGCGGCTGGTTCCCCGACTTCCCCGACGCGGACAACTTCATCGCGCCGTTCGTCGGCCCCCGGAACGTGCTCAACACGCCCTACCCGTCGAAGGAGATCACCGACGAGCTGCTGCCCCGCGAGCGCAGGGAGGCCGACCGGAGCGCGGTGATCGAGGACTTCGAGCGGGCCCAGGAGATCCTCGTCGACGACGTCCGGCTGCTGCCGCTGTGGCAGGGCAAGCAGTACATCATGGCCAGCGAGGAGATCGCGGGCGGCGAGCGGGCCCTCGACCCCTCGGCGATCATGATGATGTGGGAGCTGCAGCGCAAGACCAGCTGGTAGCGGGCGGTCGGCGCCGGGCGGACGTCACCGGGCACAGGGCGGACGGCGCCGGGCGGACGTCACCGGGCACAGGGCGGACGGCGCCGGGCGGCGGGGCGGGGGAGCCGGTCGATTGTCAGTGGTCGCCGGTAGGTTCTGTGGTGAGAAGTGACCGCACACCGGAGGTTGTTGACGTGACCGACATCGCCATGCTGCCCGCGTCCTGGCGCGGAGTCCTCGGCGAGGAGCTGCAGAAGCCCTACTTCAAGGAGCTCACCGAGTTCGTCGAGGAGGAGCGGGCGAGGGGACCCGTCTTCCCGCCGCGTGACGAGGTCTTCGCCGCACTCGACGCGACGCCGTTCGACCAGGTGAAGGTCCTGGTCCTCGGCCAGGACCCGTACCACGGCGAGGGCCAGGGGCACGGCCTGTGCTTCTCGGTGCGCCCCGGTGTGAAGACCCCGCCCTCCCTGCGGAACATCTACAAGGAGATGAAGGAGGAGCTCGGCCACCCCGTGCCGGACAACGGCTATCTGATGCCGTGGGCCGAGCAGGGCGTCCTCCTGCTCAACGCGGTCCTGACCGTGCGCTCCGGCGAGGCCAACTCGCACAAGGGCAAGGGCTGGGAGAAGTTCACGGACGCGGTGATCCGCGCGGTGGCCGACCGCCCCGACCCCGCCGTCTTCGTCCTGTGGGGCAACTACGCCCAGAAGAAGCTCCCGCTCATCGACGAGGAGCGGCACGTCGTGGTGAAGGGCGCGCACCCCTCACCGCTGTCCGCGAAGAAGTTCTTCGGCTCGCACCCCTTCACGCAGATCGACGAGGCGGTCGCCGCGCAGGGCCACCAGCCGATCGACTGGCGGATCCCCGACATCGGCTGACGCGGGTGGGGCGGCGGACGGGGCGGATGCGTCGGGGACGTCGGGCGGTCCGGCGCGCGGGCGGGCCTTGCGGTGCCGGTTGGCGCGATCCGGCCCGCACCTGTCGCCGTGGGCCGCCGTGGCCGGGACCGGCCGCGGTCGGCCGGGTCCCGTGCACCGGGTCGCGAAGGGCCCGTCACCGGGCTGGCCCATCGCCGCGCGCGAGCGCCACCGCCGCCGAACGAGCCTGACCGGGATTGTCGGTGGTGGCGGCTAGCGTCGTGAGCGATGGGGGCCATGGCCGTACGACCACGGAGGATCCGGTGACGGAGCAGCAGGAGCAGACGGCGGAGGACGCCATGATGACGCGGATCGGGCAGGCGGTCATGCTGCACCACGGCGGCGACCGCGAGGAGGCGCAGGACCGCTTCCTCGGCCTGTGGGGGGAGATCGGCGAGGACGGCGACCCGCTGCACCGCTGCACGCTCGCGCACTACATGGCCGACACGCAGGTGGACCCCTCGGACGAACTGGCCTGGGACTTGCGGGCGTTGTCGGCGGCCGACGAGCTCACGGACAAGCGCCTGCACGAACACCACACCTCGCCGACGGTCCGCGGCTTCTACCCCTCCCTCCACCTCAACATCGCCGCGGACTACGTGAAGCTGGGCCGCCCCGCAGCCGCCCGCAGTCACCTGCGCCGGGCCCGCGGCGCGGTGGGCGCCCTGGAGGACGACGGCTACGGCAACGGCATCAAGGAGGCCATCGCGCGCCTGGAGGGCGAGGTGGGGGAGGGCAGCGAGGAGGAGTAGCGGCGGTGCCGGGGGAGGGGTGCGGAGGGCGGGAAGCCGGGCGGGGCCCCGAAAGAGCCGGGCAGCGGCGGCCACGGGGGTGTCGCCGCTGCTCACGGGAGTGTGAGGGGGCATCGGCCGGATATCTCGGCGTCCGCTGATGCTGCTGCCGGTGCGTGGGCGGGGGCCGTGTCCGTACGTGCGGGGGAGCCGGGGTCCGTGGGGGTGGGGTGAGCCGGTGTCCCTGGGTGCTGTTTGTGCATGCGGGGGCGTCCGTGCTGGCCGTCCGTGCTGGCCGTCCGTGCGCAGGCGTCTACGTGCTGCGGCGTTAGCGTCCGTACACGTCCCGGCAGATGACGGCCTGGGGGCTGTCGGGGTTCCAGTTGCCGTAGGCCTCGCCGAGGGTGCAGACGTCCGCGCCGCTCGGGACGGTGGGGGTCCGCGGAGGTGTCGCGGGTCGGTCGGCCCCCGCTCCGGGGCGTCGCGCGGCGGCCTCGGGTGTGTGCCGGGAGGGCGGCGGTGCCGGGCGGGCCGGTGGTGCGGGTGGCGCGGGCGAGGGGGCGGCCGCGGCGGATCTGCGGGCGGCGGGGCGCGGGGGCGGTCCCATGCGTTCGAGGGCTTCGCGGGCCGGGGCCTGCACGACCCGCGGCCGGCTCCTCCCGTCGGCGCGGGGCGCGGGCGGCGGCGCGGTGGCCGCGGCGGGACCGGCCCCGGTGGGCCGCTCGACGCTGACGCAGCCGGAGACGGCGGCCGAGACGGCCACGGAGACGAGGAGCGCGGCGGTGGTCGTCGATCGGTGCACCCGCGCAACTCTGCTGTGCGTGAGGGGCGTTGGGGTGGAAAGTAGGGGAGGTTGCCCCGCACGGGTGAGGGGCGCCGCCCCAGGTGACGCAGGCACCGGTGGCGGGGCGGCGGCCGTGCTGTTCGCGGGTGACGGCGCCGCACGCCCCGAGGTTCACGGGTGACGGCGGCGCACGCCCCGAGCGCCGTCGGCGGGCTCGCTCAGTCGTCCAGCATGCCGCGCAACAGCTCGCCCACGCTCGTCCGCAGCTCCTCCTGCGCCGGGACCGTGGCGTGGTACGACCCCGCCACGCACGAGAACATCAGGCCGTCGCACCACGCCACCAGGGACAGTGTGTGACGCTCGGGAGTCGGGGAGCCCGCAGCCCGGAGCAGGGCCTCCAGGGGTTCCCTGAACTGGGCGCCCGTCGCGTCGTAGAACGCGCGGAGCTCCGGCCTGCGGGTGGCTTCGAGGGCCAACTCGTACCGGGACACGAGGAGTCGGCGGTGCTCGCCGGTGAGGTAGCGGTGCAGCGCCAGGGCGAGGCCGGTGGCCAGTTGGTCGAGGCCGGCCGTCGGGTCCGGCAGCTCGGCCGGGTCGAGCACCTCCGCCTCGCGCTCGGCCTGCCGCCGTACCGCCGCTTCCAGGAGGGCGAGCCGGGTGCGCGCGTGATTGGACGTGGACCCCTGGGGCAGGCCCGCCGTCTCGTCCACGGCCCGGTGGGTGAGGCCTCGCATGCCGCGTTCCGCCAGGAGGGCGAGGGCGGCGTCGGCGATGAGTTCGGTGCGGGGGGCTCCCGTGCTGCGTACGGACATGACAGAAACCCTACCTCCCTGACTACAGCTGTAGTACGGTCATGTCCTCGCCCACTACGGATGTAGTGAGCGGATGGGTGCCGCGTCCGTGGCGCACGTGCGGCGGTTGTGGCGTACGGGCGACGGCGTGCGGCACCGCGGAGGAGGAGTCATGAGGAAGCAGCCCCACGCCGTGGTCATCGGCGCCGGTATCGGCGGGCTCAGCGCGGCCATCGGCCTGCACGAATCGGGATGGAACGTCACGGTCCTGGAGCGGGCGGCCGCCCTGGAGCCGGTGGGAGCCGGTATCGGCCTGGCCCCGAACGGCCGGCGCGCCCTGGACGTCCTGGGCCTCGGGGAGCAGGTGCGCGGCCTCGCCGCCTGGCAGGGCGACGGAGGGATGCGCGCGCAGAACGGCCGCTGGCTGGTGCGCACGACCGCGGCGGAGACCGAAGCGGCGTACGGCGGATCCCTGGTGATGCTGCACCGCGCCACCCTCGTCGACCTGCTGGTCGCCGCGCTGCCCGAGGGGGCGCTGCGCACCGGCACGCGGGCCGCCGTCACGGACCCCGGTGCCGCAGGCCGCCGTGCCGTGGTCACCACCGACGAGGGGGACAGCGGGGCGGACCTCGTCGTCGGCGCGGACGGCATCGACTCCGCCGTCCGCCGGGCCCTCTTCCCGGACCACCCCCGCCCCGCGTACGCCGGATTCACCGCGTGGCGGTTCGTCGTCCCGGCGCCCGACGTGCCCTTCACGCCGCACGAGACCTGGGGGCGGGGCGGCGTGTGGGGCACGCAGCCGCTCAAGGACGGCAGGGTGTACGCGTACGGAACGGCCCGTGTGCCCGAGGGCGGCAGGGCGCCCGACGGCGAGAAGGCCGAGCTGGAACGCCGGTTCGGCCACTGGCACGACCCGATCCCGCGGCTGATCGCCGAGGTCCGGGCGGAGGACGTCCTGCGCAACGACGTCCGGCACCTGCCGGCCCCGCTCGCCCGCCACCACCGCGGCCGCGTCGTGCTGATCGGCGACGCCGCGCACGCCATGACCCCGAGCCTCGGCCAGGGCGGCAACCAGGCGATCGAGGACGCAGTCGTGCTGGCCCACCACGCGGCCCCGCACGGAGACCTCGCCGCGGGCCTCGCGGCCTACGGCGCGGCCCGCGTCCCGCGCACGTCGGAGATCGTCCGGCGCGCGGCCCGCGCGTCCCGCGTCACCCACCTCACCGCAGCCCCGCTCGTCGCCCTGCGCGACGCCTTCGTGTCGACGGCCGTGCGGGTGGCCCCGGGGGCCGTCCTGCGCAGCTTCACCTCGCTCACGGACTGGCATCCGCCGCAGGCCACACCGATCGCCCAGGTCGCCCCGGTCGCCCCGGTCGCTTCGGCCGACGGTCATCCGGCGCCCGCCGCTCCCCACTAGCCCGCCAGGCCGCCCCACCGGGCTCGCCGATCACCGGACCCCGCCCTGCGGAACATCCCGGACGAACACGACCCCGTCCATGCGGGACAGGTGCGCCGGGTCGAGCGGGGCGTATCCGTAGTACGGGGACGGGCGCGGGACCGGTGACGTGGCGCCGAGGGCCGTGGCCAGCCGCGGGGCGTCGAGAAGGCAGGGATCGTCCGGCAGCGCGTACAGGTGTCCCTCGACGGAGTCCCGCGGCGGAACGTCCACGCCGTGGTGCCGGAGCGTGCCGAGGGCGGTGGCCACGAACCCGTACCGCTCGCCCAGACGGGCGCTCACGAGCGCGCCCGCGCCCCACCACGCCAGGGGCGCGGCGCCCATCCGCACCGAGCTCTTGTCCCGCTGGAGATGGGCGTTGTGGGCGTGGACGAGCGTCGGGCCCCGTTCGGCCAGGGCCAGGAGGTTGTCGGCCATCATCTGGTCCCGCAGGCTCACCAGCAGGGTCATGCGGTGCGGCGCGGGGTCGGCCATCCGGAAGTGGTAGCGCAGCAGGCCGGTGGCGGTGCGCGCGTACAGGCGGGCCCGATCCAGGTCCTCCCTGGAGGTCGCCGCGAGCAGGTGCGGTATCTCCGTGTCGAGGAGCGCGGTCAGGTCGTCGGCGAGCAGGCGCAGCTCCCTGGCCTCGGCCGAACGCCCCACGGACCGGGCCGGATCCGTCATGGCGGCGGGCGTGGTCCAGGCGTCGTCGGCGCCGAGCAACCGGTCGAGAGCCTCGGCGGAGCAGGGCAGCAGCTCCGCGTCCACCGAGGCCGACAGGTACGCGTGCAGTGCGGTGAGGGCCTGCCGGGGGCTCGCCGCGTCGGTGATCTCCAGCGGTCCGTCGAAACCGGCGAAGCGGACCTGCTCGTGCGGGGGACGCCCCTCGTTGTGCGCACGCAGTCGGCGTACGAGCTCGCGGTTGGCCGCGGAGGCGCCCCAGCCGTGACTGAACCCGCCGCGCATGACGTCGTCGAGGGTGCCGCGGCCCGTGGTCACGTACGCGTCCACCAGCAGGCCCCGCAGACAGTCGCTCTCGATCGCGACCGTCCGGTAGCCCTTCTCCTCGATCAGTCGCAGGAAGAGGTCGTTGCGCAGGTCGAGCAGGGAGTCCTCGCCGTGGGTCGGCTCGCCGAGGGCGAGCAGCCGGGGGCGGCCGGGGAACAGCTTCATGACGGCGGAGGCTTCGAGGGCGTGGGCGGTGTCCGTGATGTCGGTGGCCATGCCCTCAACGCTATCGTTGAAGATTCGGTGGAAACTTTGGCACGAAGACAGCGGGGATATAGCGGGGACATGGGCAAAAAGCTTCAAAGCAGCCGACGGCTCAGGCCGGTCGATCTGGCCCGCGGGCACGGTCTGTCGACCCAGGCCGTCCGGAACTACGAGGCGGCCGGCATCCTCCCGACCGCCGACCGCACCCCCCACGGCCACCGCACCTACACACGGCGGCACGAACAGGCCCTGGGCACGTTCCTCGCGCTGCTGCCCGGCCACGGCCACCCGACGGCGACCTCGATCATGCGGGCGGTGCACCGGGACGCGGTGGAGGAGGCGTACCACCTCATCGACGAGAGCCACGCTCAGCTCCTCGACGACCGCAGGACCCTGCAGGCGGTGGAGCGCGCCCTGCGGGATCTGGCGCCGGCCGCGACGGCGGCGGACGGGCGGGCGCCCGCGCGAAGGACCGGGACCGGGCAGGGCCCCGGCGCCGCCGACGTGTTCGTCGGTGCGCTGGCGGCGGAGCTCGGCATCCGGCCCGCGACGCTGCGCACCTGGGAGCGGGCCGGGCTCGTCCGCCCCCGCCGCGACGCGCGGACCGGGTACCGCGTCTACGACGAGGCCGCCGTGCGGGACGCCCGGCTGACGCACCAGCTCAGGCGGGGCGGTCACCTCCTCGCACAGATCGGCCCGTTGATCGAGCAGGTGCGTACGGCCGGCGGGCCGGAGCCGCTGGCGGCCACCCTGCGGGACTGGCACGCCCGCCTCACCGCCCGCGGACTTGCCCTGCTGACGGGCGCCGCCGAACTGGCGGCATACCTGCGGGAGCGGGATGGGGATCGGGATCAGGGTGAGGATCGGGAGCGGGAGTGCGGACGAGGGTGAACGGTCCCCGTACCGGCCGCGTCTGATCGCGATCGGCGGGCAGGTGGCCGAGGCTGGACGGCAGCAGGACGCGGTACGACGACAGCCGGAGTGTCGACATGCACAGACCCACGGAGCCGACGCATCCCGCGCGCGGCCCCCGCCGACAGGAGACGGCCACCCGCGTGGGGGAGGCCTCCCGTGCCTGAGACCGAGCGGGAACGCGTGACCATCACGGTCCTGTGCTGGATCCGCAAGCCCGGCAGCGAGGCCCGCTGCTGTCTTCCGCCCGGCCACCACGGCGACCACCACCACTGGTACGGCGCCGGACACTGGCCGCGGCGGGCGGGCGAGACCCAGGCGAGCTGACCGCCGACGGGGGCCGCCGCCCTCCCGCTGCCGCCGGAGCGCCGTACGGGTGACAATCTAGGGACGGTGAAACCGAGCCCGATCAGGGCTCGCCCAGGCCTACCCAGAGAGTGACTGTGACTGCAAACAGCGTGGTCGAGGCGGCGTCCGACGGCGAAGGCCGGGTACTGAAGGTCGGCTGCATAGGCCTGGGCGACATCGCCCGGAAGGCGTACCTGCCCGTCCTGACCACCCAGCCCGGGGTCGAGCTGCACCTGCAGACGCGCACGCCCGCGACCCTCGCCGACGTCGCCGGTGCGCACCACATCCCGGACACCCGCTGCCACACCGACCTCGACGCCCTGCTCGACCAGGGTCTCGACGCCGCCTTCGTGCACGCGCCGACCGCCGTGCACCCGGAGATCGTGACCCGCCTCGTCGAGGCGGGCGTGCCGACGTATGTCGACAAGCCGATCGCCTACGAACTCGCCGAGTCCGAGCGCCTGGTGCGTCTCGCGGAGGACCGCGGCGTCAGCCTCGCCGTCGGCTTCAACCGCCGCCACGCGCCCGCCTACGCCCAGTGCGCCGAGCACCCGCGCGAGCTGATCCTCATGCAGAAGAACCGCGTCGGCCTGCCCGAGGACCCGCGCACGCTGGTGCTCGACGACTTCATCCACGTCGTGGACACCCTGCGCTTCCTGGCGCCGGGGCCCGTCGACCACGTCGGCGTGCGCGCCCACGTCGAGGACGGCCTCATGCACCACGTCGTGCTGCAGCTGGCCGGTGACGGCTTCACGGCGCTCGGCGTGATGAACCGGCTGAGCGGTTCCACCGAGGAGATCCTGGAGGTCTCCGGCCAGGACACCAAGCGGCAGGTGCTCAACCTCGCCGACGTCGTCGACCACAAGGGCCAGCCCAGCGTGCGGCGGCGCGGCGACTGGGTGCCGGTGGCCCGGCAGCGCGGCATCGAGCAGGTGGTGCTCGCCTTCCTCGACGCCGTCCGCGCGGGGAAGGTGCTCAGCGCCCGGGACGCACTGGCGACCCATGAACTGTGCGAGCGAGTGGTCCGGGCCGCTCGGGAACAGGCCGCCTGAAGATCCGCAGCCCCTCCACCGCGCACAGCAGCACGAGAACGACCAGCGCCGCCCGCACGGGCCAGTCGCCCCACCGCACGTACGCCGTGACGCCCGTGCCGAGCGGCACGTCGTACACCGCCGCCGCGCTCGCCGACGTCCCGAGCGGGGAGCCGACGCGCGAGCCGTCCGGGGCGTAGACCGCGGAGACGCCGGTGAGGGTCGCGTGCACCATCGGGCGGCCCGTCTCCGCGGCCCGCATCGCCGCGAGCGACGCGTGCTGCGGGGGCGCCCAGCTCGACTGGAACGACGAGGTGGCGGACTGCGCGAGCAGCAACTGCGCGCCGTCGCGGGTGAGCCGGCGGCTCATGTCGGGGAACGCCGACTCGAAGCAGACCAGCGGTCCGACCCGCAGGCCCTGCCCGACGTCCATGACGACCTGCCGGTCGCCGCGCCTGCGGTCCTCGCCCGCGGCCTTGCCGACGGACGTCGCCCAGCCGAGCAGCGACCGCGCGGGAACGTACTCGCCGAAGGGCACCAGGCGCATCTTGTCGTACCGGTCGCCGGTCGGTCCTTCCGGGCCGACCAGGACCGAACTCTTGAATATGCCGGGCCGGTCGGAGCGGCGCGCGTCCACGTTCACCAGGATGTCCGCGCCGACCTCGCGGGAGAGCGCGGCGATCCGGCGGGCGACGTCCGGCCGGTCGACCAGGTCGTAGCCGACGCTGCTCTCGCCCCAGACGACGAGGTCCAGGTCCCGGCCCGCCAGCGTGCGGGTCAGTGCCTCCTCGCGGGCGAGCCGCCGGTCGGCGCTCCGGGCCCCGTCGATGACGCCCGGCTGGACGACGGCGACGCGGGCCCGCCCGGCGGACTCGGGGCGCGGCGCCCACGCCCAGGCAGCCGCCGTGGCGGCGGTCACGGCGAGGATGCCGACGACGGCGGGGACGGCGACCAGGCCGGGACCGGCATTCCGGAACGTGCCGCCGCTTCCGGGGGTGCCGGAGCTCCTGAAGGTGAGCGGCGCGATCGTCCGCAGCGACGTCGCTGCGGGTGACCCCGTGACCGGGGAGCGCGGCCGGACGACGGCGGGCCACGGGACCGGCCGCAGGACCGACCGCGACCCGACGGCGCGTGCGGCCGACGCGATCACCAGCAGCGCCACCGCCGTGTTCACCACCACGACGAACGCGCTGATCAGCCACACCCCGCCGACCGAGGCCAGGCGCAGCGCGGGTGCCACCTGCCACTGGCTGGAACCCAGCAGCCCCCACGGCCCGCCCAGTCCCTGCCAGGACCGCACCAGTTCCACCATCAGCCAGGCGGAAGGCAGGACCACGAGTGCGGCCGCGGCCCGTCCCGGGGTGGGCGTGCCGCCGAGGAACCGGCGTACCAGCCAGCCCCAGGGCGCCCACAGCAGACCGAGCAGCGCGGCTATCACGACCGTGAAGACGTGCAGGCTCGGCAGCAACCAGTGGTGCACGGCCACCATGAAGCCGAGGCCCCCCAGCCACCCGTCGAGCGCGGCGCGCCGCGGGGTGGGGGCCGACCTGGCCAGCAGCATCCAGGGCACGAGCGCGGCGTACGCGAACCACCACAGCGACGGGGCGGGGAACGCCAGGGCGGGCAGCGCCCCGGCCGTGACGGCGAAGCCGCCGCGCCACCAGCGCGACGCGAGCAGCCGCGCGGTGCGCCGCCCGTGCCGCTCCCACCGGTCTCGCTCCCACCGGCCGTCGCCGAACAGATCCATGCAGCGCCTCCCTCGGTCCCCGACGCCGGGTCGCCTCCAGTGTGCGCGTCCCGGACGATCTAGAACAGTGGGCGTGCGTTCGATTGCGGTCGGGGGCGGAGGGGCGGAGTCCGGGTGAGGGTGGCGCGCGGTGTCTGAGGTGCCGGGGGAGCCACCTGGTGAGGGGCCGGGGAGAAGTCAGGGGGTGCTGGGGGAGACATCAGGGGAGGCCGCCGGGGGAGACATCCGGGGAGGTGCAGGGGGAGGCATTAGGGGAGGTGCAGGGGGAGGCCTTAGGAGAGGTGCAAGGGGAGGCGTCGGGTGCGGCGCGGGGTCAGCTGTCCCGGGTCTTCTCCGGCGGCCGCCCCTCGCCGGGCAGCCGCCGCCATTTCTCGGTGACGACCACGCGGCGCAGCCGCCACCCGGCGTGCGTACGCAGCACGGTGAAGGCGTAACGGCCGCCGCAGACGAAGTCCGGGGCGGTGGAGCGGTTCGGGTCGGGTGCCGCGTCGTCGGGTGCCGCGTCTGGGGGTTCGGCGAACCGCATCGGGTTGAGGTAGTCGGCCTGGACCTGGGCGGTGTCGCCGGTGTCCTGATCCAGGGTGCCGAAGTCGAGCCTGCGGTTGGCGATCACGTGCTGGCGCATCGGGAACATCCGCATCGTCTCCGCGAGCCACGTCGCTATCTCGTCGAACCCTCCCTCGATGCCGCCCGCCGAGCGGTAGTCGGCGCGCCCCCCGGGTGCGAACAGCTGTCGGTAGGCGTCCCAGTCGCCGTCGTCGACGGTCACCGCGTACTCGGTGATGAGGGCATCGATGGCCAACCGGTCCATCACGGCGGCGAGTTCCACGCGCTGCGTCATCCGATCAGTCTTGGGCACGGGGGGTGCCGAGCCAAGAGGCGTGCAGGGATGAAGAGTTGGCGGTGGGGTCGACTCGGACGACCTGGTCGCGTCGAGGCGGGGCGGCGTGTCGGCGCGAGGTCGGAGGCGGGTGGGGTGGCGGGGTGGTGGGGGCAGGCGTATGTCGTGTGGGGGGCCTACGAGGAGGCGTCGAGGGTGGCTACGAGGAGGTCGCGGGCGGTTCCACCGCCGCGGCGAGGGCGCGAGCGACGAGGTCGCGGATCATGGTGTCGCCGGAACCACCGCTCTCCTCTTCTGCTGAGCCTGCCGCACCTCCTCCTGCGCCTCCTGCGCCTGCCGCACCTCCTCCCGCGCCTCCTGCGCCTGCCGCACCTCCTGAGCCTTCCGGGACCGCCGGTCCCTTCGTGGCCTCCGTGACTTCGGTGAGGGCATCCAGGTCGTCGGGTCCGAACCAGCCGTACGCGCTGTGCTTGGCCCATTCGAGGGAGGGTTCGGCCAGGTCCCCCGCGACCTCGACGAGATAGTCGGCCTCGTGCCGCACCCCGCAGCCGTCGTCGCCCGCCCAGGTGACCAGGCCGAGGAACCTCCGCACGCGCCGCAGCAGCCAGCCGGTCTCCTCCTCGATCTCGCGCGCCAGCGCGTCGAGCAGGGCCTCGCCGGGCTCGACGTGGCCGCCGACGATGTCCCAGCGGCCGGGGAAGAGGCGGCGGTCGGGGCCGCGCTTCTGGGCGAAGGCGCGACCCTGCGCGTCGAGGATGACGGCGCCGACGGCCCAGGTCTCACCGGGTGCGGGCACCGGTACGTGGACGCCCGGATCGACATGGATCTCCGACTCGACGTGGGCGTCGGACTCGATGCGGACGCCCGGATCGACGCGGAACGACTCCAACGATGTGCCCTTCCGTGTCCCGCCCTGCGTCCCGTCGAGTCGGCCTTCCGGCCCGCCGGGTCGGCCTAAGCGGCCTTCACGACCTCCGCGCGGACCGCGGCGGCCCACTCCGTCACCAACTGCTCGTACTCCCGGCGCTGTTCGGCGGAGAGCTTGCCGCCGGTGCGCAGCCACAGGCCGCGAATCCGCTCGTTGAGTTCGACGGAAGAGCGCGCGGAACCATGGGGTGGTGGGGTTAAGGGCATGGCGCCAAGCCTAGGGGATGGCTACGACAATCGGAACTGTCAGCTACCGCACACCTCCACCATGTGATCGTCGGGCCCGGTCGCCCTCCCCGAACCGATATGGAACGGTGGAAACCAGAAATACGCACTGATTCCCCTACGGAAGGGTTGGCGCCATGTCCTCGAAGCGACGCCGCAAGAAGAAGGCCCGCCGCAAGCACGCGGCCAACCACGGCAGCCGTCCCCAGTCCTGAGGGGCGCCGGCCCCGCAGCCGGGGCCGAAGAAATCCGTCGGGGGTGCATCCGCCCCGGCACCTCGGCGTGTAGGTAGGGGTGTGGGACGGTCCGGCACCCCCGTCCGGCCCGCCCCACGCGGCCGCTGGCGTCGGGCGACCATTGCCCCCCGACGCCAGCGGCATGTCGGGGGAGGTGGCGGCCGTCGAGCTCGGCTCCGGCCGCGGTTGCACCTAGGTGGTTGTGCGCGGGTGGCTTCGCACGAGGGGTTCCGGCGACTTCCGCGGCTCCGGCGGCTTTACACCGGTCGCGCGACCGTCTCAGAAGGCCGGGTCGGCCGCTTGCCGGAGTGCGGACCGGGTACGCGAATCCCACGGTCGTCGGCATCCTCGCCGCTCCGGCTGCACCCGGTCGGACACGTGGTCGAGCGATGCCGTCGCCGCAGCGCCGTCGAGGGCCCACGGCCGCACGACGGCACCACCACTCCTGCAGGAGGAGGCCCCGTGTACCAGCTCCCCAGCCCGAAGCGGATCGTCGTCCTGGCCGCGGGTACGACCGCCGCGACCGGCGCCGTGCTCACCACGGCAAGCACCGCGGGGGCCCCGGCCCCGGCGGCACTCGGCATCACCATCGGCGCGTTCACGGCCATCGCCGCGGGGGCCATCCGGCTGGTCCTCCATCCCGACGATCGGCACGGCTCCTCCGCCTGACGCGTACGGGCGGGCAGGAGGCGGCTACTTCCGGCGGCGGAAGAACAACCACAGGCGGGCGGCGACCAGGCCGAGCACCACGACGCCGACGGCGATCTGGAGCCAGCGCGGGGCGGCGCCGCCCGAGCCGGGGAGGTAGAGGGCGAGTGTCACGGGCGCCACGACTCCTGTCACGGGGACGCTGAGCAGAGATGCCGACACACCCCTGCGGCCGACGGCAGCACGACGCGCCCCCATCGGCGCGCCTTGCGACGGCTTGTCACGGTTGTACCAGTGTGGCGCCGCGCGCGGGTGCGGGGTGGGCATGACGGACGGCCGACGGCTACCCGGAAACGGGCGAAGAGTACAGGCGTACCGCGACGGTTTACCCGAATACCTCCCTCGGTCGACGACGCGCGGGCCGCCCCACCGCCACCCTGGTGCGTGACCACGTCACCTCACCGGGGGGAAACATGCGCACTCTGCTCGGCAAGACCGGAATGGTCGTCGGCGCCCTCGCGCTCATGACCTCACCACTGCTCGTCGCGGCACCGGCGTCGGCCGCCGACGTGAAGAGTTGCAGCCACGGCTACAGCAACAAGTCGTCCAAGACCGGCCGCATCATCGGCAACGGCGTCAACGTCCGCACCGGTCCGCACACCAGCTGCGGTTCTACCGGCGCGCTCAACTACGACGACGGCGTGTACTTCCACTGCTGGACCAACGGCACCAACGTCCACGGGGACACCCGGTGGTGGCACATCCGGGTCAACACCACCAACTGGCAGGGCTGGGTCTCCAACTACTACCTCCTCGCGGTCCCCCCAGAGGCCGCGGAGAAGTGCTGACACGCACGTCGCGTGCCGTCGCCTCGGGATCACGCACCATCCCCGCGGGGCCTTTCGCTTGCGCGGGCGTGAGGTCGAACGCCCGGAGCCACCGCTGATAGGTTCCGGGCTGCACGGGATCCTCGTTGTTGAACCGGTCGACGACGACGTTGTACGACTCGCCGCCGCCGACGTCGACGGCCTCCCCGTCGGGCGCCGTCCACTTCCAACCCCCACCGCTGATCGGCGCGACCTCGTCGGCCGTCATCGCCTTGTCCTTCAGCGTGACCACGGCGAAGACGCCGTTCTCCGCAGCGTCTTCGCCGCTCTTCCCGCACGTACGCGATCGTGTCGGGCGTGATCGTGTCGGGCGTGATCTGGAGGACGCCCGTGCCGTTCTCACCGACGGTCCGCGAGGGCTCTCCGAGTTTCAACGTCCTGGCATCGTCCCCGTTGCTCGGCTCCTGCGACTTCGACGCCTGCGCCTTTACGGCCGACTTCTCGTCGGGCTCGCCGTCTTCACCGGCACACGCGGTCAGGGCGGCGAGGAGCAGGGCGGCGAGGGCCGCGGTGGTACGAACGCGCGGGCTGGTCGGTCGCATCAGAGGAGCCCGGCGTTGAGCCCCGGCCGGCGAGCCCGATGACAATGCCATCGGCCGGTCTCGCGGCGGACTGACCACGAAGATCCACCTCGCCTCCGATGCCCACTGCCGACCACTGGCCTTCGTGCTCACCGCCGGACAGGCCGGTGACGCAGCCGCCTTCGTTCACGTCATGGCCCGTCTCCGCGTTCCTCGGCAGCGAGGACGTCCCCGTACCAGGCCGGACGTGGTCCTGGCCGACAAGGTGTACTCCTCCCGCGCGATCCGTGAGCACCTGCGCAAGCGCGGAATCCGGGCGGTCATTCCCGTTCCGGCCGATCAACGCGGCTACCGGCTGCGGCGCGGCAGCCGAGGTGGCAGACCACCCGCCTTCGACCGCGAGGGCGTACAGGCAGCGCAATACCGTCGAGCGGTGCATCAACCGCTCGCAGCAGTGGCGGGGCATCGCCACCCGCTGGCCCGCGACTACGAGGCCCGCCCGGCCCCGCTCCGAAGCGATGATCCACCTCGCCATGACCGGCCTGTCTCGTTGCCCGCAGCCTCACCGGCGAGAGCACCGCTCCCTGGCGGGAGCCGACATCCCCGTATCGAATACGTGTCACGGGATGAAACAACAGGACGAAACGACCTCTTAGCGGGGTGCCAGGCGGTTCAGGATGTCGGCGACTACGACGGAGTCGATGTAGGCGTCGACCGCGACGATGGTGTCGCCTTGTGAGTCGAAGTGGCAGACCCAGACGTAGAAGGGGTCGTACGGAACGCCGTCGAGAGCGACGCCGACACCCTGCATCTCCACCACGGACACCGGCCCGTCGCCGTGCAGGGCTTTGATGTCGAATCGCAGTCCTCCGGAGAGCAGGGGCCGGACCTGGCCGATCGTGGCCGGAATGAACTCCGCTCTGCTGCGGTACTGCCCGGCGAGCGGATGCCGGCCGTGCAGGGTCCACCGCACGTCGTCCGCGAGGTGGGCGAAGAACTCGTCGACGGTGTCAACGTCTTCCAGCAGGGCGAACAGATCCCTTCGGGATGCGCTGACTTCTTGTGGAGCCTCCATGGATCTGCCTCCGGTTGCGTCAAGGGATGGGCTGTTCCGCCGGCCGGCGGGATTGAGCGGGCAGCGGCAGAGGACTGATGATCACCCGCCGGATGTGACCACCCTCCGCGGGGGAATCAGGTCGGTCTCCTACCACCAGGAAAGCTACAGAAAGTAACAAAGCATGATGGATTAGAAAACAGGGCCGGAATTGATCACAGCACCACGGAGTGCCCCAGTGATCGACACCTATCCTGCGCCCCTGGATCGGCTGAGCCGTGGGTGCTTGACCGCGTTCGGCTGGAGGGGCGGTTTACGGCGCTGATGCGGGGCGCCGGGGCAGCGTCAGGCGGCCCGGGTAAGCGCGGGCCGGGCGGTGGCCTGGCGGCGGACCTGGTTGTGCAGCTCCTGCACCATACGTGGCACGTGCACGTCCCAGCTCTGGTCGCGGAAGTGGCGGCGCAGTTCCCCGGTGATGGTGGGCACCGCATAGGGGGCGAAGGCGCCGCGGTCCGGGTCGAAGCGGTCCACGGTCTTGAGCAGGCCAAGGGCTGCGACCTGCTTGAGGTCGTCCAGGCTCGCGCCCTTGCCCCGGAACTTGGTGCCCAGCCGGTGCGCCATCGGCAGCCATGCCTCCACGAGGTCCGCGACCAGGACGTCGCGTTCGGGTCCGGCGGGTGTGGCGGCCAGCTGGACGAAGGCCCACTCTCGACGGACTCACCGCCCGCGCGGCGCCGCAGGACGATGTGGAGCATGTCGTCGGTGATGACCGGGGGCCGGCCGCCGTCCTTGCCCTTGCGGGCCGTGGTGTCGAGCCCCTCCAGGGTGGACTCGCGGATGTTCTCCCGCTCGTTCTCCGCCATCGCGGCGACGAGCACGAGCAGCAGCTTGCCCGGTCCGGTGGGGTCAGGGGCGCTGCCCGCCACCCGCACCACCAGCAGCCCCACCGACCCGAATGCCGGAAACGGCAAGGCCACGGCCAACTGCACGGCGGTCGCCGCCCTGCTGATCACCTGCTGACCTGTCACACCGCACACGCCACCGCCCCTGGTACCCGTTCGTAGAGGGTGCCAGGGGCGGTGGCAGGTCCTTCGCGGGCCGAGCTCCCTTTGCAGGGGGAACGGGTCAGGCGGGTGCGGCGGTGGACAGGAGCCTGTTCTGCCGTTCCAGGGCGAGCTCTCCGGGGGCGCAGGCGGCGCGGGTGTCGGGGTCGGTGACCGGCGGACGGTCGGTGCGGACGATGGACGCGGCGGCGTCGCTCAGCCATGCCGGGTGGGGCTCGGCTCCGGCGAAGGCGGCCAGCTGGGCCAGGTGGTGCTCCGGGGCATCGAGGATGTCCTCGTAGGACAGGGCCATGCGCCGGTCCGCGGGAAGCTGCAGCAACTGGTCCACTCCCTGCGTGATCAGGCCGGACCAGAAGGTGCCGAACGCCGCCAGGGGGATCGCGGAGCGCATGACGAGCTCGCAGTCCACGTCGCCGGCCAGGTGGGCCAGGTGTTGCGGCAGGGACGCGGCGTGTTCGGGGCCGATCTGGAAGGGCGAGGTGAGACCGAGCAGGGTCATGGCCTCGGTCCGCAGCAGCAGGGTGCGGAAGCCGATGTGGCGGCTCATCGACATGGCGCACGCGGGGCCGGAGCGGCTCAGGTGCACGAAGCGGGCTTCGGGGAACATGGCGCGCAGTGCCGGGAGGAAGGCGAGGGAGGCACCCGAGCGTTCCACCACCACGCAACCGCCGAGCCGCCCGGCGAGTTCGGCAAAGAGCGCGAGGTATTGGTCGGCCGCGGGCCGGGCCGGCCAGCCGGGGACCGTGCAGGCGAGGTCGTCGTGCAGTGCGTCGGGGGTGGCCGTGAGCGCGGGCAGGGCCATGTGCGAGATGGCCGGCACGCCGGTCTCCGGGCGGAAACGTCCGCGGGTGTAGGGGTAGAGCAACTCCGGCATGGGGAAGCCGGAGGCCGCGATCGCATCGAGCGGACGGGCCGGACCGCTCAGCAGGGACCAGAACTCCCGCCCGTCGACCACTGCGCCCTCGAACGCCGCGTTCCCCCGGCAGGCCAGGGAGGTGAAGAACTCGTTCATGCTCAGCACATCGGGATGGGCCTGCAAGGCACGCGAGAGCATCGTCGACCCACAACGGCCGCTCCCCACGACGAAGGTGAGATGCACAAAACCCTCCTACATGTCAGCGAACCCTAACCGGGCATGACAGTAAGTCACCGATCAGCTCGTACCCCGGGGCCGGGGAACACCTCGCAGACACCCACACGCCACCTGCGCAAAACACGTCCCTGACCAGCCGGGTCGCACCGGGGCTCAAAGCAGCAAGCCCGACTCATGAGGCATTCACGCGGACGAGTGAACGGACTTGACGGAAGCCCGGCTGGGCCCGCCTGGCAGCGCGGTCGGACCAACGCTGGACGCTGATCAGCCCGATGCCGGCACTGGCAGGTCAGCTGCCTGAGGCGGCCACACCCTTATAGCCTTGTGTTTCTGTGGCGGTGGTGAGGGCCTGAATGATGCGCAGGGCTTGGCCCTGGATGGATTCGGTGAGCCCCATGGGCTGTGGCTGCTGTTGGAGGGCGGCCACGACGGAGTTGGGTTTGGTGAGTCCGGCAGGAACGGGCAGCGGGGTGAGTTCGGCGAGACGCCAGGCGCGAATGTCGACGAGCTTGATTTGTAGCCGCGGTGGGTTCGGTATCCGTAGAGCTTCTTTGTGCGGGGGATCCGGCCGGACTTGCGGGCGACGCTTACCCGTGACGCCCAGTTCACTGCGTGTGGGCCAGATTCGATGGGCTTGATGAGGCAGCCGCTGTGCGCGGCCAGTTCGTCGAGGGGCTGGTCCGTGTAGGGCGTACGGGCCTTTGCCGCGCTCTTGGGGCATGGCCGGTGCCGGATTGCGACCGGGCCGCTGAGGGGGGGGCAGTGTTCGGCTCCATGAGGCAGATGCCGCGTTCGGCGAGATCCTGCCGTCCTTTGTCGGTGAGCTGGGCGCTCCGTGCCCACGTCGTTCAGTGATTCTGATGAGTCCGCAGCTCTGCAGAGCCTGTGCGCTGCCCTTGTATGTGCTGTCCGGCCACACTCCGTCGGGGCAGCCCTGGCCGACCCAGTCGAGCACGGCCTGCTGCCGCATTGAGGCTCCTGTGAGTGTCGTGAGAGGACCTTTGTTCGGGCGAGACGAGCTGCGCGACGCGCCTACTGCGAGAACAGCTGCTCCTGGAAGACTGCGGGCTCGAAGGCAGTCAGTTCCTCAGAGCGCGGACGCCCGATGTGCTTGCCGAGCTCTACCTTCGAGGCGTGGCCTGGCTGCCCGGAGGAGTCGGACGTTGGCCGTGTCCAGGGCCTGCTGGCGCGCCTCGGCCCCGACTGACCCGGGTCGGCCGCCGCACGGAAGGGTCCGCACGGCTGTGCGGACCCTTCCCTGTCATCCCCTGCTTTGCCGATGCACACGCCCTGGGGAGGCGGGAGCTGCAATCAGGCGCTGGGAAATGCACGGTAGCGCCGGCTGCGCGGCCCTGGTTCAGCCGCCGGATTCCCCCGCATGCGGGCTCAGCGCCCCCATGCCCACCAGTACGAACAGCACGATGCCGAGCAGGACCCGGTAGTAGACGAACGGCATGAAGGACTTCGTCGTGATGAACTTCATGAACCAGGCGATGACCGCGTAGCCGACCACGAAGGCGATGATCGTGGCGAAGATCGTCGGGCCCCAGGAGACGTGGCCCTCGCCCGCGTCCTTGAGTTCGTACGCGCCGGACGCGAGGACCGCGGGGATGGCGAGGAGGAACGAGTAGCGGGCCGCGGCCTCGCGGGTGTAACCCATCAGGAGGCCGCCGCTGATCGTGGCGCCCGAGCGGGAGACGCCCGGGATCAGGGCCATCGCCTGGCAGATGCCGAAGATCAGGCCGTCCTTGACGCCGAGTTCCCGCAGGCTCTTGCGGTCCCGTACGGCGCGGTGCTTGCCGCCCTCCTCGTCGCGGGCCGCCAGGCGGTCGGCGATGCCGAGGACGATGCCCATCACGATGAGCGTCGTGGCGATCAGGCGCAGGTCACGGAAGGGGCCCTCGATCTGGTCCTTGAGCGTGATGCCGAGGACGCCGATGGGGATCGAGCCGACGATGACCAGCCAGCCCATCTGCGCGTCGTGGTCCGAGCGCGGCACCTTGCCGAAGAGCGAGCCGGACCAGGCCGACAGGATCCGCGCGATGTCCTTGCGGAAGTAGATCAGTACGGCCGCCTCGGTGCCGATCTGCGTGATCGCGGTGAACGCGGCCCCGGGATCGTGCCAGCCCGCGAACGCCGCGGTCAGCCGCAGGTGTGCGCTGGAGGAGATCGGGAGGAACTCGGTCAGTCCCTGGACGAGTCCGAGGATGAAGGATTCAAGCCAAGACATGAAAACTGAGCCGTCCAAGTACTGATCATCGGACCGCGTGTGCGGTCGTGGCGGTCATCGAGGGGCGTGGCGGTGGAGGTGGCTGCCGCGGAGTGGTGCTGCGACGTGTGCGGCAGGAGTGCTGTGCGAAGGGGCGTGACGCCTGGGTGCGAGGGGTGATCACCTCCCTCGTCGGGGGCAGCGTAGCGCTCCTGGGTTACGGGACGGTGGGAGGGCCGTCCGTGGGCCGCGCCGCGCGAGCCGCCGCGGGGAACGGCGCCGGGCCCGCCGTATTCCGCCCCGGCGCCCGCCGTCGCGCGGCCGGATCGCCGTGGCGGACCGCGTCGCCGCAGGTGAGGACCGGCACCGGAGCGTTCCCGCACACGCGTGGCGCGGCGCGGGCCTCCCGGTACTTCATCGGCCGTTCACCGGACCGTCGCTGACGCGTCGTCGGGATGTCGGGAGGGGCCCGCAGGATGCGTGAGGTCGTGATCTTCGAGGTCGTACGCACCTCCATCGGACGGCATGGTCGGCGCTCTCGTCGAGCAGGTCGCCGACCAGGGGCCGGGCACGGTCCTCGAAGCGCTCCGGCGACTTTCGCGGCACGACTCCCGCGGCACGTCCTAGCGGGGCGGCGCCGAGCGGTCGCGGAAGTGGTGGCGCTTGAACCACGCCACCGTCGCCCCGCCGAGACCCGTCACCGCGATGAACCCCATCGCGATCAGGAAGACGGGCGACGTCGGTGTCGACGCGCGGGCACCCGCGATGACGTACGCGGCGGTGTTGGGGATCGAGCCCAGGCCAGTGGCCAGCAGGAACGGCAGCCAGCCCATGCGCGACACCGCCGCGCAGTAGTTGGCGGCGGCGAACGGCACGCCCGGGAAGAGCCTTACCGCCAGCATGGAGCGGAACCCGTGCCGGCTCAGCTGCCCGTCCGCGGCCTTCAGCCAGCGGCCCCGCAGCAGCGGGCGCAGCGCGTCCTGGCCGAGCATCCGGCCGAGCCCGAAGGCGATCCCTGCGCCGAGCACCGTGCCGGCGATCGCCGCGCCGAGACCGGCCTGCGAGCCGAACAGCGCCCCCGCGGCCAGATTGAGCAGCGGGCGCGGCACGAACGCGGCGGTGCACACCCCGTACGCCACGGCGAACAGGGCCACCGCGGTCGCGCCGCCCAGCTGCGCCGGCCACCCGTCGGAGAGAAGTCTCTGTGGCTCGAAGACCAGGACACAGGTCGCCGCCGCTGCCAGCAGCACCACCAGCAGGGACAGCCGCGACCACGGCGAGAGCAGGGCCCTTGCACAGCGCCCCGCGAGGCCCTGCGGACGGACGATTGCGGTCTGGGACATCCGGGAAGAGTAACCGGCCCGGGTATCTGATCGCCGTATGGTGCGTCTCATGACCGTCACAGTCCGGACGAAAGCACCGCGCAGCGACCTGGCGGACACCGTCCTCGAACGGCTCGTCACGCAGTACCCGCAGAGGGCCGATCCGGAGCGGGCCGTGCGGATGAGGGCGTACATGAAGGACGTCGCCCCCTTCCTCGGCCTCGCCTCACCGGTGCGCCGTGAGCTGTCCCGCGCCGTCCTCGCCGGCACCCCGCGCCCCGACGAACGGGACTGCACGGCGATCGCGCTGCGCTGCTGGGAGCTGCCCGAGCGCGAGTACGCCTACTTCGCCGTCGACTACCTGCGCCGCCACGTGAAGCGCTGCTCGTCCGGCTTCCTGCCCGTCGCCCGGCACCTCGTGACGACGCGCTCCTGGTGGGACACGGTCGACCTGCTGGCCGCGCACGTCGTGGGCGCGCTGGTCGAGGCCGACCCCGGGCTGCGGTCCGCCATGGACGAGTGGATCGAGGACGAGGACCTGTGGGTGGCCCGCACGGCCCTGCTCCACCAGCTCCGGTACAAGACGGCCACCGACACGGAACGCCTCTTCGCCTACTGCGTACGCCGGTCGGGCGACTCCGACTTCTTCATCAGGAAAGCCATCGGCTGGTGCCTGCGCGAGTACGCCAAGACGGACCCGGACGCGGTACGAGGCTTCGTCGACCGGAACAGGGACGTCCTCGCGCCGCTCTCGGTACGGGAGGCGCTCAAGAACCTCTGAGGAGCGATTGCGGGCCCGCCGAGGGCGCGCTCAGAGGGCTCCGCGGTGGTTCTCCGCCATCCGGCGCAGGTCCTCGGGGGTCCAGCCGGTGATGCGGGAGACCTCGGCCTCGGCGCCCCGCTCGTCGGTGTCCTGGAGGCAGGCGAGGGCCTCCAGGCGCAGGTCGGCGCGTGCTGCCTCGAACGCGGCCTCGGCCTCCTGGTAGCGGGTGGCGGCGAGTTCGAGCTTGGCGGTGTCCATGTCGGAGAGTTTCCCACGCGGACGGGCGTGCCCGCCGTCACGTCGAGGGAGACGATCTCGAACGACGCGCCCTGCGCCTGCCAGGCGAAGAACGGCGGCCACACCGCCCGGTAGGCGTCGAGGCCGCGGACGCCGTCCTGCGGCGGCACGTCGAACATCACGATGTCGTCGGCGTGGTCCGCGAAGACTTCCCCGCCGCGGGCAACTCGTCCCACACCGTGTGCCGTTCGGGCGAAAATCATTCGACGTGGGCGTTTCCTTCGGTGAGGATCGGACCTATGTTCCGGTACGCCTTCCTCGCAGCCACGCCCGCAGTCGCGGGCGCTGCGACGGCTGCCGTCACCGCCCCCGCCGCCTTCGACGGCGCCCGAAGCTGACTCTCCCCGGACACTCCGGCGGACCCCGCAGGGGGAGGGTCGGTCCGGCCCCCGGGGTCCCCGTCCCGACCGCGCGCAGTGCCGCCGGCCCGGGGCAACAGCATTCGAGTTCCGGAGAAGGAACCACCATGTCCAAGACCGCCTACGTCCGCACGAAGCCGCACCTCAACATCGGCACCATGGGCCACGTCGACCACGGCAAGACCACCCTGACCGCAGCCATCACCAAGGTCCTCAGCGAGCGCGGCTCCGCCGGCGGCACCCAGTACGTCTCCTTCGACCGCATCGACCGCGCCCCCGAGGAGGCCCGGCGCGGCATCACCATCAACATCGCGCACGTCGAGTACGAGACGGACACCCGGCACTACGCCCACGTGGACATGCCGGGCCACGCCGACTACGTCAAGAACATGGTCACCGGCGCCGCCCAGCTGGACGGGGCGATCCTCGTCGTGTCGGCGCTCGACGGGATCATGCCGCAGACCGCCGAGCACGTGCTGCTCGCCCGCCAGGTCGGCGTCGACCACCTCGTGGTCGCGCTGAACAAGGCGGACGCCGGTGACGCGGAGCTCACCGACCTCGTCGAGCTGGAGGTCCGCGACCTGCTCTCGGCGCACGGGTACGGAGGGGACACCGTCCCCGTCGTACGGGTCTCGGGGCTCAGGGCGCTGGAGGGCGACCCGCGGTGGACGGCCTCGGTCGAGGCGCTGCTCGACGCGGTGGACACGTACGTGCCGATGCCCGAGCGCTATCTCGACGCGCCGTTCCTGCTGCCCGTCGAGAACGTGCTGACCATCACCGGGCGCGGCACCGTCGTCACCGGCGCCGTCGAGCGCGGCACCGTCCGCGTCGGCGACCGCGTGGAGGTCCTCGGCGCGGACACGGAGACCGTGGTCACCGGCCTGGAGACCTTCGGCAAGCCGATGGCACAGGCGCAGGCGGGCGACAACGTGGCGCTGCTGCTGCGCGGCCTGCCCCGCGACGCCGTACGCCGCGGCCACGTGGTCGCCGCGCCCGGCAGCGTCACACCACGGCGGCGCTTCACCGCGCAGGTGTACGTCCTCGCCACCCGCGAGGGCGGGCGGGGCACGCCGATCGCCACCGGGTACCGGCCGCAGTTCTACCTCCGCACCGCGGACGTGGTCGGTGACGTCGACCTCGGCGCGGCCGCCGTGGCCCGCCCCGGCGACACGGTCACGATGACGGTCGAGCTCGGCCGTGACGTGCCGCTGGAGACGGGGCTCGGCTTCGCGATCCGCGAGGGCGGCCGCACCGTCGGCGCGGGCACCGTCACGGAGCTTCTCTGACGGCTCGTCCCGCCCGCCCCGGGGGGCACCGGCTCCCCGGGGCGGGCGGGCACAATGGACGCCGTGGACGAGCAGGAGTTCGAGCGCGGGGCCGGGGCGGACGCAACCGGCGTGGACGACGGCGGGGCCGAGGCGATCCCGGTGACCAGGGAGGTCGACCACGGCACGGCGAAGCTGATGCCCGACGTCGACCGGCGGCGCGCCTGGCTGCTCACGGTCGACGGCGCGCCCCAGTCGTACGTCGACCTGGACGAGCCCACGCACCTGGAGTTCGAGTACGTGCGCCGCCTGGCCCACGTCCTGGACGCCGCCGCCGAGCCGGGCAGCCCCCTGGACGTCACCCATCTCGGGGGCGGCGCCCTGACACTGCCCCGCTACGTCGCCGCCACCCGGCCCGGCTCCCGGCAGCAGGTCGTCGAGGCGGACCGGGGGCTGCTCCGGCTGGTCGCCGAGCGGCTGCCGCTGGCCGAGGGGAGCGGGGTCGACGTGCACGGCGCGGACGCCAGGGAGTGGCTCGACGCGGCGCCGGAGGGCGGCGCCGACGTCGTCGTCGCCGACGTGTTCGGCGGCTCCCGCGTCCCCGCACACCTCACCACCGTCGCCTACGCGCGAAGCGCCGCGCGGGTGCTGCGGCCCGGCGGGCACTACATCGCGAACCTCGCCGACGGCGCGCCCTTCGCCTTCCTCCGCTCCCAACTGGCCACGTTCGCCGAGGTCTTCGGGGAGCTCGCGCTGATCGCCGAACCGTCCGTGCTGCGCGGGCGCCGCTTCGGGAACGCGGTGCTCGTCGCCGCGGACGGACCCATCGACGTGGCGGCGCTGGCCCGCCGCACCGCGGCCGACGTCTTTCCGGCCAGGGTCGAGCACGGGAAGGCGCTGCGGCGCCTCATCGGCGACGCGCGGCCGGTGCGCGACGAGGACGCGGTCCCCTCACCCGAGCCGCCCGACGGCGCCTTCTCCATCGGCTGACGCCACGGCGGCCCCGCGCGGCTCCGGTTCGAGGCCCGGCTTGGCCACCGGCGCCGACACCGCCACCTCCCTCGTGCGGCGCTGGAGACGGCGTACGTCGGGGACGAACAGGACGGCGGCGGTCACGAGCACCACCAGCGCCGCGCAGCCCCACAGCGAGGCGGTCCTGCCGAACGCGGACTCCGCGGGACCGGCGAGCGCCGTGGCCAGCGGCACCATCGCGACCGAGCCGAACCAGTCGTAGGCGGCGACGCGCGACAGCTTCTCCTCCGGGATCTCCTGGTGCATGGCGGTCATCCAGGACACGCCGAACACCTCGATCGCCAGACCGCTGACGAACATCACCGCGGCGAGCCCGGCGACCGGCAGCGGCACCGCGAGCGCCGCCGAGGGCGCGGCCAGCGGGAAGACGCACAGGGTGCCGGCGAGCAGCAGACGCCGCGGCTTCCACCGCGTCATCAGAAACGCGCCGCCGACCGTGCCCGCGCCGAACGCGCCGAGCGCCAGGCCCCACGGCCCCGCGCCGCCCAGTTCGTCCCGGGCCACCAGCGGCCCGAACACCGACTCGGCTGCGCCGACCACCGCCACCACCACCGAGAACTGCGCCACGATCGACCACAGCCAGGGCCGTCCGGTGAACTCCCGCCAGCCGTCCCGCAGATCGGCGAGCAGCCCGCCGCCGGGCGCCCGCGCGGGGATGTGGCTCACGTCGAGGAACGAGCGCAGGGCGCCCGCGACCGCGAAGGCGGCCGCGTCCACGGCGAGCACCCAGCCGGGTCCCAGCCCCGCGACCATCAGGCCGCCGAGCGCGGCGCCGCCCAGGCCCGCGCCCTGCATCGCCATCCGGTACAGCGCGAACGCCCGCCCGGCCTGCTCGCCGCTGACCGACGACATCAGCATGCCCTCGGCGGCCGGGCCGAAGAACGCCTGACCGACGCCGCCGAGCCCGGTGAGGACCATCATCTGCCACAGCCGTGGCTCGCCCGCGAGGACCAGTGCGGCGAAGGCGGCCTGCGAGCCGCAGTTGAGGACGTTGGCCGCGACCATGACGTGGTGCCGGGGCAGCCGGTCGGCGACCGCGCCGCCGATGAGCAGGAACAGCACGAGCGGCAGGGTCCGCGCGGCGGCCACCAGGCCCACGTCGCCGCCGTCGCCGCCCGCGTCGAGGACCGCGAACGCCGCCGCGATCAGAGCCCCGTGGCTTCCGAGGTTCGTCACGATCGCGGCGGCGGTCAGGAGTGTGTAGTTGCGGCCGGCCCGGGCGGGGCGGCGGGGTGCGGGGGCGGGATGCGTCACCCCGGGACTATCCCCGCAGGGCGGCCGTCCTGCCAAACCGTTTTGCCCGGGAGCGGCGAGCGCACTCCCGGCGGCCGGGCGCGGAGAGCGGTCGAGTGCGGCGAACGCCCGGGCGCGGAGGACCGGTGGCTCAGGACTCCTCGGCCGCGGCCTTGCTCCAGCGGACCGTGCTGAGGATCTTCTTCACCGTGGCGTCGGGAACCTCCTCCTTGACGCCCTTGGCGCCGTAGAGGGTCCAGGCGACGTACTCGCCGGCCTCGTTCTTGAAGGCGAACGTGGTGGCCTTGCCCTCCGAGTCGCACTTGGCGGAGGTGGCGGCGCCGGACGTCGTGGACGTCGCGACGCTGCCCTTGACGCCGGACGCGGTGGTGTAGTCCTCGATCTTGCCGATCTTGATCTTCTTCTTGTCGGCCTTGGTCTGCTCGGTGTAGCCGCCGAAGACCCACCACGCCGAGTCGTTGCGGGCGACGTCCTCGGTGTTCTTGGCGCCGTTCTGGCCCTTGGTGCCGACCGCGGCGAGCGAGGTGTCGTCGGGCTCGCCGTCCTTGTCGTCGTCGGACGTGCACCACTTTTCCTTGAGGATCGCCGGCGCGGACATGCCGATGATGCTCTTCGTGCCGTCGTCCTTGCGGTCGTCGAAGCCGATGAAGGTGTCCGGCGTCTCGACCTTCCAGTCGGCGGGGACGTCGAAGGCGGTGCCCCACTTGGGGTTCACCACGACCTGCCAGCCGTCGACGGTGGGCTTGTCCTCGCCGCCCTCCCCGCGCGCGTTGCCGTCGTCGCTCGGGCTCGGGCTCGGCTTCTTCGACACGGACTTCGAGGGCTTCGCGGGAGCCGCCTCGTCACCCTTGTCGTCGTCGTTGCCGAAGACGAGGAAGCCGGTGACGCCCGCCGCCACCACGACGGCGAGCGCGGCGACGATCGCGGTGATCTTCGTCTTGTTGCCGTCGCCGCCGCCCTGGCCGCCGCCGGACTGCTGCGGCGGCACGGGCGGTGGCGTCGGAGCCGCCCACTGCGGCTGCTCGGGCTGCGAGAAGGCGCCCGAGTGCGGCTGCTGGTAGCCACCCGGAGGCTGCTGCTGGTATCCCGGCTGCTGCTGATATCCCGGCTGCTGATAGGGATTCGGCTGCTGGTACCCCGGCTGCTGGTAAGGGTTCTGCCCCTGGGGCTGTCCCTGGGGCTGTCCCTGGGGCTGTCCCTGAGGTTGGCCCTGGGGCTGCCCCTGAGGTTGCCCCTGGTCACGGCTCTGGTCCTGCGGGTTCTGCTCGCCCCCGGGCGGCTGCTTTTCTGGCCACATGGCCAGTAACCATAGAGGTGCCCGGGGCCCGGTGCCATGCGCGCCCCCTGTGCGACGCGTCGCGCGTCGTGCCTGGTGGGGAGAGTGTGCGGAGAAAACGCGGAACGTACGGAGAAAGCGGTGGATACCGTCAGGATTCCGTCGGGTCGCCGTGGGTGCGCACGGTGCTGAGGATCTTCATCACCGTCTTCTCCGGAATCTCGTCCCGCACACCCGAGGCACCGTAGAGGCTCCACGCCACGTAGTCGCCGGCCTCGTTCTTGAAGCCGAAGGTGATCGCCTTGCCGTCCGTGGCGCACTTGCCCCGCTGCGGTGTGTCCGTGGACTTCGCACGGGCGATGCTGCCCTTGATGCCGGACTTCGTGGTGTACGGCTGCGCCTTCTCGTCGTTGGTGAAGCTCTTCTTGTCCGGCTGGGTGTAGCCGGCGTAGACCCACCAGCCGACCTGGTTGACCGCGACCTCGTCGGTGTTCTTCGCGCCCTTGGCGCCCTTGGTGCCCACGGCGGCGAGCTCGTGGTCCTCGGTCCTGCCGTCCTTGTCGTCGTCGCTCGTGCACCACTTCGGCCGCAGGTAGGCGGGCGCCGACATCGTCATCAGCGGCTTGCCCGTCTTGTGGTCCTCGAAGGCGATGGCGGAGCCCGGGTCCTGCACCTCCCACTCCGGCGGGACGTCGAAGGCGGTGCCCCACTTCGGGTTCACCACGACGTGCCAGCCCTTGATCGTGGGCTTGAGGGCGTTGTCCGTGCCGCGCTCGCCGCCGGTGCGGTCCGCCGCGGCGCCCGGCGCGTGGCTGCCGGGCGCGGGGGAGCCGGCCTCGGTGCCCTTGCCGTCGCCGCCGTCGCCGTCGCCGAGCAGCAGGAATCCGGTCACGCCCGCGGCCACGACCACGGCGGCCGCCGTGGCGATCGACACGATCCTGACCTTGTTGCCGCCATCCCGGCCGCCGCCCCCGCCCCCGTCCGCGGGCGCCTGCGGCGCGCCCGTCGCAGCCGTCGGGGCGCTCCACGGCCCCTGCTGACCGGCGCCGGACATCGGGGAGCCGGGCTGCTGCTGATACGGGTTCGGCGCCTGGTATCCCGGCTGCTGATAGGGATTCGGCTGCTGGTACCCCGGCTGCTGGTACGGGTTCTGCCCCTGAGGTTGGCCCTGGGGCTGCACCTGAGGCTGTCCCTGAGGTGGGCCCTGGGGCTGTCCCTGAGGTCGTCCCTGGTCACGGCTCTGGTCCTGCGGGTTCTGCTCGCCCCCGGGCGGCTGCTGTCCTGGCCACATGGCGGGCCACGATACGGGTGCCGCGCGCACAAGATCACAGCCGCCCCGGGAGGCGTGAACGGGCCTGCCGGGAATGCTCGGTTCTCGGCGGTCTTGTACACCCGCACGGCCCGGAGGACCTTCCGCACGGTCGTGTCCGGCGGCTCGCCCCCGCCGCACGGGCGCCCGGCCCGGGCGCCGGTGATCCACGCCCGGGAGGGCCCTGGCCAAGGTCGCTACCCGTGGGTAACATCGCCGTCATGAGCGCAGACCAGATGTCGATCGGCGAGATGCTCGCCGCCACGGTTCCGATGGCCCGCACGCTGAACCTGGAGTTCCGCGAGACCGCGCCGGACCGGGCCGTGGTCGCCCTGCCGGACCAGGGCGACTACCACAACCACGTCGGCGGCCCGCACGCCGGCGCCATGTTCACCCTGGGCGAGTCCGCGAGCGGCGCCATCGTCCTCGCCGCGTTCGGCGCCGAGCTCTCGCGGGCCGTGCCGCTCGCCGTCAGCGCCGAGATCGCGTACAAGAAGCTGGCGATGGGGCCGGTGACGGCCACCGCGACCCTCGGCCGCCCGGCCTCCGACGTGATCGCCGAACTCGACGCGGGGCAGCGCCCCGAGTTCCCGGTCGCCATCGAGATCCAGCGCGAGGACGGCGCGGTCACGGGCGAGATGACGGTGGTGTGGACCCTGCGCCCCAACAACCCCAACTGACCCGCACGGGTCAACCGACCCGCGGAGGCCCGTGGTTGTGCCCGACGGCACGGCCCCGGGCCTCCGGTCGTTTCGGGGTGCCGCCGCCACGCCCTGACGTTCACTTCTTGTTCAACTCATTGACACGAGTCATCGGCGGCCATAGTTTTCCCGCCGCTGCACCTGGTGTCTAACGGTGTGTCAGTCCTTCTTGTCGCATAGTGCGTTCAAAGCCCGAATGACTACTCACCATTGGCACGTGTACACGCTTCGCTTCGCACAGTCGTGTTCGCGCACACAAGGCACAGAAGGAAGTGACGGCTCATGTCCCACTCCGTGTCCCGGCGGTCGGCTCTCAGGCTGGCCGGCGGTGCGATCGCCGTGGCAGCCGCGGCCACCGCCGGTACGGCGGTCCCCTCGCACGCGGCGGCCCGCTCCAGACAGGGCCCCGGTGCGGGCCGCCGCGTCGAGTCCCTCGTCGGCCGGCTCACCCTCGACGAGAAGATCTCCCTGCTGCACGGCGCGACCGACCCGAAGAGCCTCGGCCAGGCGGGTTACGTCCCCGGCGTGCCGCGCCTCGGCATCCCGCCGCTGCGCCTCGCCGACGGCCCCGCGGGCGTCCGGGTCGCCGCCCGCGCCACCGCCCTGCCCGCCCCGGTCCTGCTCGCCGCCGCCTTCGACCCCGCGCTCGCCCGCCGCTACGGCCAGGTCATCGGCCGCGAGGGGCGCGCCCTGCAGCAGGACGTGCTGCTCTCGCCGATGGTCAACCTCATCCGCACCCCGTACGCGGGCCGCAACTTCGAGACCTTCGGCGAGGACCCGCTGCTCGCCGCCGACCTGGTGTCCGAGGAGATCAAGGGCATCCAGGGCGAGGGCCTCATCGCCACCGTCAAGCACTTCGCCCTGAACAACCAGGAGAAGGACCGCACGAAGGTCGACGTGCGGGCCGACGAGCGGACGATGCACGAGACCGAACTGCGCGGGTTCGAGGCGGCCGTCGCCGCCGGCACCGGAGCCGTCATGGGCGCGTACAACAAGGTCAACGGCACCTTCGCCTGCGAGAACAAGGAGCTCCTCAGCGACATCCTGCGCGAGCGCTGGGGCTTCGAGGGGTGGGTGATGACCGACTGGTACGCCCAGCACAGCACCGTCGCGGCCCTCGCCGCCGGTCTCGACATGGAGATGCCCGACGACGCCTACTTCGGCGCCGCCCTCAAGCGGGCCGTCCGCGACGGCAGCGTCCCCGAGCCGCAGGTCGACCGCTCGGTGCGCCGGATCCTCGGCGTCATGGAGCGCTTCGGACTGCTCGACGCGAGCCGCCCGCCGCGCCCGGAGCGCGACCCCGACGCGGGAGCGACGGTCGCCCTGGACGTCGCCAAGGCCGGGGCCACCCTGCTGCGCAACGCGCACCGCGCCCTGCCGCTCACCGGCCGCGCCGCCCGCTCCGTCGCCGTCATCGGCCCCACCGGCCGCCAGCCCTTCGTCAGCGGCGGCGGCAGCGCCCACGTCGTCCCCGACCACGCCGACAGCCCGCTCGACGCGATCACCGCCCGGGCCGGCCGCGAGGCCGAGGTCACCTACGCGGTGGGCGAGGACCTCTACGGCAAGCCGATCCCGCGCTCCCGGCTCACCCCCGGCTTCGACCCGGAGGGCCAGAAGGTCGCCGCGGGCAAGGAGTGGACGTACGACGGGACGCTGACCCCCGCCGAGCCGGACGAGTGGACGCTCGTCCTCCACTACTCCGGCGAGCGGCCCAAGGTGGAGCTGGACGACGTCGAGCTCTACCCGCCGCGGCCGGGCGTCGGCGAGTACTTCTCCGGTGGTCTCATCGCCGCCGCGCCCGACGGGCTGAACGTGCGCCGCGCGACCCGGAACCTCACCCCCGCCGGGCACCGGCTGAAGATCACCGCGAAGGGCGGCGACCGGGGACAGACGTTCCGGCTGCGCCGCATCACCGGCGCCACGCGCGCCGCCGACGTCGCCGAGGCCGTCCGCGCGGCCCGCCGGTCGCACACCGTCGTCCTGTTCGCCTACGAGGACGCCACCGAGGGCCAGGACCGCACGACCGTCGCGCTGCCCGGCCACCAGGAGGAGCTGATCCAGGCCGTCACCGCGGCCAACCCGCGCACCACCGTCGTCCTGAACACCTCGTCGGCCACCTCCATGCCGTGGCTGGAGCGGACCGCCGCCGTCCTGCAGATGTACTACCCGGGCCAGGAGGGCGCGGCCGCCACCGCTGCCGTCCTGTTCGGCGACTGCGACCCCGGCGGCCGGCTCACCCAGTCCTTCCCGGTGGACGACGACCTGCACCCGATGGCCGGGGACCCGCGACGCTATCCGGGAGTCGACGGCGTCGAGGAGTACTCCGAGGGCGTCCTCGTCGGCTACCGCTGGTACGACGCCGAAGGGGTGCGGCCGCTCTTCCCCTTCGGCCACGGCCTCTCGTACACCACCTTCGCCTACGCGGATCTGGCGGTCCGTCAGGTCGGCCGGGGCGTGGACGTCAGCTTCACCGTGCGCAACACCGGCAGGCGTGAGGGCGTCACCGTCCCGCAGGTCTACGTCGGTCCCTCGCCGGACCTGCGGCTGACCCAGGCCGAACGGCTCCTCGGCGGCTACCGGCGGCTCACCCTGCGCCCGGGGGAGCGGCGGCGCGTCACCGTCCACGTCGACCGGCGGACCCTCTCGGCCTGGGACGTCAAGCGGCACGACTGGCGGCTCGGCACGGGACGGCGCTCCTTCCGCGTGGGCACCTCCGCCCGCGACATGAAGCTCTCCGCGACCACCGTCGTCAAGGGAGCGGGCGCATGAGCGCCGCCGGCGGCCGGATACGCCGAGCCGTGTCGGCCGTCGCTGCCCTGGCGGCGGCGGCCGCCGCGGCCGTCCTCGGCCCGCTGCCGGCCCAGGCGGCGACCGGCACGGGCGGCGGCACCCTGGTGCGCACCGACGACGGCTGGCTGCGCGGCACGGCCACCGCCGAGGGGCGGCAGTTCCTCGGCGTGCCCTACGCGCGCCCGCCCGTCGGGGACCTGCGCTGGAAGGCGCCGCGTCCGGTGCGGCCGTGGGACGGCGTGCGCCGGGCGACCGGGTTCGGCAACCGCTGCGTGCAGAGCGCCAGTTGGGACCCCGGCTACGAGAATCCCAGCCACACCGAGGACTGCCTCGACCTCAACGTCCACACCCCCGAGGGGCGCACGGGCCGTCTGCCCGTGCTGGTGTGGCTGCACGGCGGCGGGCTGACCGCGGGGGCGGGCTCGGACATCGTGCCCGACAGCTTCGCCCGCCGCACCGGCGCGGTCGTCGTCACGGTCAACTACCGCCTCGGCGCCCTGGGTTTCCTCGCCTCCGCGGGCCTCGACGGCGAGGCGTCCGACGGCGTGTCCGGCAACTACGGCATGCTCGACCAGCAGGCCGCGCTGCGCTGGGTGCGCGCCAACATCGGCCGCTTCGGCGGCGATCCAGGCCGGGTCACCGTCGCCGGCGAGTCGGCGGGCGGCCGGTCCGTCTGCACCCAGCTCGCCTCGCCCACCGCCCGCGGCCTCTACCGCGCGGCCGTCGTGGAGAGCGGCGCGTACGGCGACTGCGCGGGCCGCGAGCGGCAGCGGGCGACCGCCGACGGCGCGGCCTTCGCGAAGAAGGCGGGCTGTCCCGACCCGCGCACCGCGCTCGCCTGCCTGCGGGGCAGGCCCGCCGAGCGGATCCTCGCCGCGCAGGCCGGCTTCGACTGGGGTCCCGTGGTGGGCGGCGCCTTCCTTCCGGTCCAGCCCGAGGCGGCGTACCGGAACGGGAGCGCGGCCCGGGTGCCCGTGCTGAACGGCGCGAACAGCGACGAGGGACGGCTCTTCGCCTTCTCGCAGTTCGACGGCCGGGGTGCCCCGCTCACCGCCGAGCGGTACCCGCAGGCCCTCGCCGCGGCGTACGGGGCGGAGCTGGGCGCCCGCGTCCTGCGGAGGTATCCGCTCGCGGACCACGCCTCACCGACGCACGCGTACGGCGCCGCGCTCGGCGACCGGATGTTCGCCTGCTCGGCGCTGCGCATGGACACCGCTCTGGCACGCCGAGGGCCCGTCTACGCCTACGAGTTCGCGGACCGCACCTCGCCGCCCTTCGCCTCGCTGCGGCGGCTCGACACCGACTTCGACTTCGGCGCCACCCACGTCAACGAGGTCCAGTACCTGTTCAAGCACTTCGGGCTCACCTCGCCCTTCAACGCCGAACAGCGCCTGCTGGCCCGGCAGATGGTGCAGTACTGGGGCTCGTTCGTGCGCACCGGAGTGCCGCGCGCCGACGGCGGGCCCGCGGCCCCCGACCAGCGCACCCGGCCGGGGCAGGTGCTCTCGCTGCGCACCGCGTCGGCGGGCGGGAACACGATCGACGCCACCGTGCGCGACACCCACCGCTGCGACCTCTGGGACGCCGTTCCGGCGAGCTGAGCCGCTGCGGGTAGGCTGCCCGGCGTGCGCGACCGAGCAGGCGCGCACGCCGGGCACACACACTTGAACCGCACGGGAGGAACCGGCGTTGCACGTCCAGGAGTGGCTGGAGCACGTCCCAGCCGTCAGCATCTACGCGCTGGTGGGCCTCGTCATCGGTCTGGAGAGCCTGGGCATTCCGCTGCCCGGTGAGATCGTCCTGGTCTCCGCGGCGCTCCTGTCCTCCCAGCACGGCGACCTCAACCCGGTGATCCTGGGCGCCTGCGCCACCGCGGGCGCCATCATCGGCGACTCCATCGGGTACGCCATCGGGCGCAAGGGCGGCCGCCCGCTCCTCGCCTGGCTGGAGCGGAAGTTCCCCAAGCACTTCGGCGCGTCGAACGTGGCCACCGCCGAGCGGTCCTTCCAGAAGTGGGGCATGTGGGCGGTCTTCTTCGGCCGCTTCGTCGCGCTGCTGCGCATCTTCGCCGGGCCGCTCGCGGGCGTCCTGCGCATGCCCTACTGGAAGTTCCTGATCGCCAACGTCCTCGGCGGCATCGTCTGGGCGGGCGGCACCACCGCCGTCATCTACTACATCGGCGTGGTCGCCGAGGACTGGCTCAAGCGCTTCTCGTACGTGGGACTCGGCATCGCCGTCCTCATCGGCGTCGGCTCGATGCTGTTCGTCAAGCGCCGGGCGAAGAAGGCCGCGGCCGAGGCGGAGGCGGCCGAGGCCGCCGAGCAGCCGCTCGCCGACCCGCGGCCGGTCCCCGCCGTCGACTGAACCCGTCCGGTCAGTCCGCCGCGTGCGCGTCGCGGTGGGCCTTGGCCAGATCCACGTACAGCGTGCCGTTGAGCGAGATGCCCTCGCGCTCCTCGTCGGTGAGCGGCCTGCGCACCTTGGCGGGCACGCCCGCGACGAGCGAGCCCGGGGGCACCTGCATGCCCTGGGGCACCAGGGCCTGGGCCGCCACCAGCGAACCGGTGCCGATCACCGCGCCGTTGAGGACGGTGGCGCCCATGCCGATCAGCGCGTCGTCCTCGACGGTGCAGCCGTGCAGGACGGCGTTGTGGCCGACCGAGACGCGCTCCCCGATCGTGAGGGGGAAGCCGGGGTCGACGTGCAGGGTGCAGTTGTCCTGGATGTTGCTGTCGGCTCCCACCACGATGGGCCCGCAGTCGGCGCGGAGCACCGCGCCGTACCAGGCGCTCGCCCCGGCCCGCAGCGTCACCTCGCCGATCACGACGGACGTCGGCGCGGTGAACGCGTCCTGGTCGATCTCCGGGGTCCTGCCGCCGATGCCGGTGATGAGTGCCTCGTGGCCCATCGACTCGCTCCCTGTTCGGTACGTCTGTGTGCGTCACGCCTGACGGCACCGTACGGGACGGCCGGGCGGGCGCCGCCGTGTGGGGTGAAGATCACAGGCCGGGGGCCTGCGGCGGGGTGGGGCACTGAGTAACGTGAGCGCGTGCCGAAGAACAGGAACACGTTCTCATCCCTCGCGGCCGGGCCGCGCAGGCTCGCGCAGCGCGCCGTCCACGCGGGCTGGGACTGGGTGCAGCGCACGGGCGCGGTGACCGCCGCCCACCCCGGCCGGCTGCGGTTCGGCGCGATCGGCGAGGGCACGAAGCTCGCCTTCCCGCAGGGCACGGTCTTCGGGGAGCCGTGGATCCGGCTCGGCGACCACTGCGTCGTGGGCCAGCACGTCACGCTCACCGCGGGCATGATGCCGGACCTCGACCTCGGGCCCGACCCGATCCTGCGCATCGGCAACGGCGTCGTGCTGGGCCGCGGCAGCCACGTCATCGCGGACACCGCGGTGTCCATCGGGGACGACTGCTACTTCGGTCCGTACGTGTACGTGACGTCGACCAACCACTCCTACGACGACCCGCACACGCCCATCGGGAAGCAGTGGCCCCGGATGGAGCCGGTGGAGATCGGGCCCGGGTGCTGGGTGGGGACGGGGGCGGTGATCCTGCCGGGGGCCCGCATCGGGCGCAACGTCGTGGTGGCCGCGGGGGCGGTCGTGCGCGGGGAGGTGCCCGACCATGCCGTGGTGGCGGGGGCGCCCGCGCGGGTGGTGCGCACCTGGGACGCGGAGCAGGGCTGGCAGCCGCCGCTGCGGACCCCCGCTCCGGTGCCGATCCCCGACGGGGTCACGCCGGAACAGCTGCTTGCGCTGGGGGAGTTGGGGGAGGGCTGAGGCCCGGGTCTCCGGGCGGTGCGCGGGCCGCCCGCCGGCTCAGCCGGCCAGCAGCACCGTGCCCACCAGGGCCAGGCCCGCGCCGGCCGCCTGGACCGCGCGCAGCCGCTCGTCGAGCACGGCGCGGGCCGCCAGCGCCGTCACCACCGGGTACACGGAGGAGAGCACCGCGGCGACCGTGACCGGGCCGTTCTGGGCGGCGACCGAGTACGTGCCGTTGGCGGCGACGTCCGCGAGTCCGACGAAGGCGAGGGCCGGGAGCATGGCCAGGAGCACGCCCGTGCCGGAGCCTTCGGGCAGCGCCCTGCCGCCGCGCCGGACGGAGACGTACAGCGCGGCGCCGCCCGCCGCCACGTTGGTCACGCGCTGCACGAAGAGGGCGAGGAAGAGCCCGGTCAGGCTGCTGGACGCCTCGGCGATCAGGGCCATCACGCCGCCGAAGCCGAACGCCGCGACGAGCGTGAGCAGCACCGCCCTGCGCTGCACCGGCGCGCCGCGCAGCTCCGGTCCGCCCGCGAGGACGATGCCCGCCACGGCCACCCCGATGCCCGCGAACTGGGCCGGGCCCGGCCGCTCGCCGAGCAGGAGCCCGACGCCGACCGGCACGGCGACGCCGAGCGAGCCGAGCGGTGAGACGACGCCCATCGGGCCGAGGGCGAGCGCCTTGTAGAAGGCGAGCATCGCGACCGGGCCGACCAGGCCCGCCGCCACCGCGAACCACAGCTGCGGCCCCCACTCCGTCCACCCGCCGGTCGCGATCACGACGACGCCGAGCACGACCACCGCGATCGTCTGCGAGGCGACGACCACCGTGAGGGCGGGAACGCGTCGGGTGAGCAGTCCGCCGCCGAAGTCGGCAAGGCCCCACAGGAGGCTGGTGGCCAGGGCGAACAAAGCGGTCATCGAAGGGCCTCGCAGTACAGTGTGTTGAACCATCTGGGATCATCAGGTGCACCACACCGTAGTTCAGTATCCTGAACTCTGTCATCCAAAATAATGGACGGGAATGTGTCGGACCTCGACCAGCTGACGCAGTCGCTCGCGCGCAACCTCAAGCGCTGGCGCAACGAAAGGGGCTTCACCCTCGACGCCCTGGCGGCCCGCGCGGGCGTGAGCCGCGGCATGATCATCCAGATCGAGCAGGCCAGGACCAACCCCAGCGTGGGCATCACGGTGAAGCTCGCGGACGCGCTGGGCGTCAGCATCACCACGCTCCTGGACTACGAGCAGGGGGCGCACGTCCGGCTCGTGCCACCGGAGCAGGCGGTGCGCATGTGGTCCACGGAGGCCGGCAGCAGCACCACGCTCCTGGTGGGCACCGAGGCGCGCGGCCCGTTCGAACTGTGGTCGTGGCGCCTCATGCCGGGCGAGGGGAGCGACTCCGACGCGCACCCGACGGGCACCGTCGAGCTGCTGCACGTGGCGTGCGGCGAGCTGACGCTCCTCGTCGACGGCGCCGAGCACGTCGTCACCGCCGGGGCGGCCGCCACCTTCGAGGCCGACGTGCCGCACGGCTACCACAACAGGGGCGCCGAGCCGGTCGAGATGACCATGTCGGTCTCGGTCCCGCCCGCCCACGCGGGCACGTACTGACACGCGGGCACGTACTGAGGGGTCGGAACCGGCCCGCCGCCGCGGGCTGTTAGCGTGCCGCCATGCGTGCCCCTCTCGGTCGGTTCGACGTCGTCAGCCCCGCCCCCGAAGCCCTGGACCTGCTCGTCCCGCCCGTCGCGGACGCCGTGCGCGGCTGGCGGGGCGCCGTCCCCGCCGACGAGCTCGTGCACGTCGACACCGACCCGCGCTGGGCCGACACCGCCGCCTTCCTGGAGCACTACGGCCCCGACCTCCTGGACCGGTCGGCCAACTGTGTCGTGGTGGCGGGCAGGCGCGGCGGCGAGACCACGCTCGCCGCGTGCCTCGTCCCGTCCGCCACGCGCGTCGACGTGAACGGCGTCGTACGCCGCCGCCTCGGCGCGCGCAAGGCGTCGTTCGCCCCGGCGGACACGGCCACGGGCGAGACCGGCATGGAGTACGGCGGCATCACCCCGATCGGGCTGCCCGCGGCCTGGCCCCTGCTCGTCGACGCGGTCGTCGCCGACCTCCCGTACGTCCTGGTGGGCAGCGGCAGCCGGCGCGGCAAGCTCATCGTGCCGGGCAAGGTGTTCGCCGCGCTGCCGAACGCGGTCGTCGTGGAGGGCCTCGGCGTCGCCGCGGCGGGCTGAGGCGGACGAGGCACGGCCCGGCGAGGACGCCGGGCCGGGGCGGGCGGCTCACCCGTCCAGACCGCCGCGCGCCACCAGCTGACGCACGATCACGTCCCGCTGGATCTCGTTGGTGCCCTCGCCCACGATCATCAACGGCGCGTCCCTGAAGTACCGTTCGACGTCGAACTCCGTCGAGTAGCCGTGGCCGCCGTGGATACGGACCGCGTCCAGGGCGATCCGCATCGCCGTCTCCGACGCGCACAGCTTGGCCATGCCCGCCTCCATGTCCACGCGCCGCCCCGCGTCCGCCTCGCGCGCCGCGTACAGGGTCAGCTGGCGTGCCGCGGACAGGGACGTCGCCATGTCCGCCAGATAGTTGCCGATCGACTGGTGGCGCCAGATCGGCACGCCGAACGACTCGCGCTCCTGGGCGTAGCGCAACGCGTCCTCGAAGGCCGCCCGCCCCACTCCCAGCGCGCGGGCGGCGACCTGCAGCCGCCCCGTCTCCAGGCCCTTCATCATCTGTCCGAACCCCCGGCCCTCGACGCCGCCGAGCAGCGCGCCGGCCGGGGCGCGGAAGCCGTCGAAGAGCAGCTCGCAGCTCTCCACGCCCTTGTAGCCGAGCTTCGGCAGATCGCGCGAGACGGTCAGTCCCGGGCCGTGCTCGACGAGCAGGACGGACATCCCGCGGTGACGCGGCTCGGCGTCCGGGTCCGTCTTGCAGAGCAGCGCGATCAGCCGGGACCGCCGGGAGTTGGTGATCCAGGTCTTCGCGCCGTCCACGACGTACCCGCCGTCGTCCCGGCGGCGCGCGACCGTGCGCAGCGCCTGCAGGTCCGAGCCGCCGCCCGGCTCGGTCAGCGCCATCGTGGCGCGCACCTCGCCGGTGGCCATGCGGGGCAGCCAGTGCCGCCGCTGCTCCGGCGTGCCGAAGTGCAGGAGCAGCTTCGCGACGACGGTGTGGCCGCCCATCGCGCCCGCCAGGCTCATCCAGCCGCGCGCCAGCTCCTCGGTCAGCAGGACGTAGCAGGGGGTGGAGACGGGCGTCCCGCCGAACTCCTCGGGGACGGCGAGGCCGAAGACGCCGAGCTCCTTCATCCCCTCGACGAGCTCGGTCGGATAGGTGTCGGCGTGCTCCAACTCCCGTGCCACGGGCCGGACCCGGCGGTCGACGAAGTCGCGGACCGTGCGGATCACCAGTTGCTCGTCGGGCGGCAGTCCGTCCAGGGCGCTCACCGGCAGACCCCCGCGGCGCGCAGCCGTGCGATGTCGTCCGGGGCGCGGCCCAGCTCGGCGAGGATCGCGTCGGTGTGCTCGCCCGCGGCCGGCACCGGATCCATCCGCGGGGCCACCCCGGACAGGATGGCCGGCGGCAACAGCGCCTGTACGGGCTCGTCCGTGCCCGGTACGCGGATGTCCCGCCAGCGTCCGCGCTCGGTGAGCACCGGGTGGGCCAGGAACTCGGGGACGGAGTTGACGCCCGCGTTCGCGATGCCCGTGCGGTCGAGCAGCCGCGTCGCCTCGTCGCTGCCGAGCTCCGCGAAGCGCGCGGAGATGATCGCGTCGAGCGCCTCCCGGTGCGCCACGCGGTCGGACCCGGTGGTGAAGCGGGGGTCGTCGGCCAGCTCGGGCCGCCCGAGGAACTCGCGGCACAGCGCGACCCATTCGCGTTCGTTCTGCACGGAGAGCAGCACGTCCTTCCCGTCCGACGCGGTGAACGGGCCGTACGGCGCCACCGTCGCGTGCCGGGCGCCGACGCGGGGCGGCTGGGTCCCGCCGTACCGCGTGTAGTAGGCGGGCTGGCCCATCCACTCGGCCAGCGCGTCGAAGAGCGACACCTCGACGGCGGGCGCCCGCCCGGTCGTCGCCCGCGTGAAGAGCGCGGAGAGGATGCCGCTGTACGCGTACATCCCGCCCGCGATGTCGGCCACCGAGATCCCCGCGCGCACGGCCTCGTCCGGGGTGCCGGTGAGCTGGAGCAGCCCGGTCTGGCACTGCACGAGCAGGTCGTACGCCTTGCGGTCCACCCAGGGCCCGTCCGTGCCGTAGCCGCTGACGGTGCAGGTGATCAGGGACGGATGGCGCGCCCGCAGCTCGTCGGCGCCCAGGCCCAGGCGGTCGGCGGCGCCCGGCGCGAGGTTCTGCACGAACACGTCGGCCCCGGCGACCAGGTCGCCGAGGATCGCCCTGCCCTCCTCCGACTTGAGATCGAGGGTGAGCGACTCCTTGGAACGGTTCAGCCAGACGAAGTAGCTGGCCTGGCCGTGCACGGTCGTGTCGTAGCGGCGCGCGAAGTCGCCGCCGCCGGGCCGCTCGACCTTGATCACCCGCGCCCCGAGATCGGCGAGTTGGCGGGTGGCGAAGGGCGCGGCGACGGCCTGTTCCAGGCTGACGACGGTGACGCCGGCGAGGGGGAGGGCGGGAGGGAGGGGCGGGGGAGGTGGCATGCGGTGTTTGTACGGGGTGACGGGGGGCGGGTCAATGACGCGGGGGCGGGTCGGTGGGGGTGGGGCGGGGTCGCACCGGTGCGGGGCCCGCGGGGGTGCGGCGCCGCGCTTTCGATGCCTGCGGGACGGCGGCCCGTCGTCCGGTGGACGGCAGGCGGTTGGGCGCCCGACGGCAGGCCGACGCACGCCTGAGACGCGCAGTTCAGCCGGTGCCGTCACCGTGCTGCGTGGGTGGTGGCGGTGCGGGGCCGCGGGGATGTGGCGCTGCCGGGTCGCCGTCCCGCCCGTCCCGACCGCGGTCGCGCGCCCCGGTGCGCGGCGGACCTCCCCGACGCCTCTCGATCGACCGTCTCCCGCCTTCCCCCCGCATCACTCACGTCTCCCGCACCTCCTTCGTCTCCGTCGTCCCCCTCGTCTCGTCGTCCCCCTCGAACCGAGAAACGGAAATGACATGCACTCGACATCCGCAGCGGCACCGCTCGCCCCGACGCCGCCCACCCGCCCGTACGTCACCTCCCTCGCGGACACCACCGCACAGATCAGGGCCGCCCAACGCCTGCGTCACCGGGTCTTCGCCGAGGAGCTAGGCGCCGCCCTCGACACGCCGCTGCCCGGTCACGACATCGACGCCTTCGACGACCTCGCCGATCACCTGATCGTCACCGACACCTCGACCGGCGAGGTCGTCGGGACGTACCGCCTGCTGCCGCCCGGCCGGACCGGGGCGTCCTACTCCGACGGGGAGTTCGACCTGCGCGCGCTCGGCGCCCTGCGGCCGTCGACCGTCGAGGCGGGCCGCTCCTGCGTGCACCCCGACCACCGGTCCGGCGCCGTGATCAACCTGATGTGGTCGGCGCTGGCCCGGTACGTCCTGCTCTCCGGGCACCGGTATCTGGCCGGCTGCGCCTCCGTCCCGCTGGCCGACGGCGGCCGCGCCGCCGCGAGCGCCTGGCTGCTCGGCACCGCCAAGCACACCTCGCCGCCCGGGCTGCGGGTCCACCCCCGGCGCCCCTGGACGCCCGCCGGTCCCGCGCCGGAGCGCCCGTCCTACGCCGACCTGCCGCCGCTGCTGCGCGGCTACCTCCGGCTCGGCGCCTGGGTGTGCGGCGCCCCCGCCCACGATCCCGAGTTCGACGTCGCGGACTTCTTCGTCCTCCTGGACACCGACCGGCTCAGTGCGCGTCACCGCCGCTACTTCCTGGGCGAGGACGCGCGGTGAACCCCTGGACGGTCGACCGCGGCTGCCCCGCGAGCTGTGCGGCCGAGCCGGACCCGCGCGTGCCCCTGGCCGAACTCGCGCGCCGGTACGCGGCGTTGACGTACGCCCTGACCAGGGCCGTGGCCCGCGGCGAGCGGATCGCCGCCCCGGCGGCCCTGCGCACCGAGGCACGGGCGGTGCTCGGCGCCCTGGGAGTGGGTCTGGAGGCGACCGGTGCCGGGCGGCTGAGCGCCGGGGCGTGCGGCACCGGGACGCTCGTCGTCGCCAACCACATCTCCTGGCTCGACGTCGTCGCCCTGCTCGCGGTGGAGCCGGTGACCGTCCTCGCCAAGCGGGAGGTGGGCCGGTGGCCGGTGATCGGCACCCTGGTCCGGCGGGCGGGCACGCGGTTCATCGACCGGGACGGCGATCCGCGCGGGCTCCCGCACACCGTGCGCGAGGTGGCCGGCGTCCTGCGGTCCGGCGGGTCCGTGCTCGTCTTCCCCCAGGCGACGACGTGGTGCTCGGCGGCGGGCGGACGCTTCCGGCGGGCCGCCTTCCAGGCCGCGGTCGACGCGGGCGCCCCGGTGCGGCCGGTGACGGTCGCGTACCGGCAGAACGGGAAGCCGAGCACCGCCGCCGCCTTCCTCGGCACGGAGGACTTCACCGCGTCGCTGCGCCGGGTGGCGGGCGCGCGCGGGCTGACCGCGCGGATCACCGTCCACGCCCCGGTGCGGGGCGCCGACCGGCGGAGTCTGGCCGCCGCCGCGCAGGAGGCCGTCCTCGCGGGGCACAGGGGGCCTGAGCGGCGTCAGGCGACGGCGGGAACGCCCCTTCCGCGAAGGGCTCCTGCGGGCGGTCCGGCCGGCCCGGGGCCGGCGTCGGGGACCGGTGTCACGGCGTGGGGGCCGCCGCCTCCTGACGGCCCGACCCGGTGGATCCCCGCACCACGAGCTCCGGCATGAAGACGAACTCGCCGTGCGGCGCGGGCGTTCCGCCGATCTCCTCCAGGAGCGCCCGCACCGCCGCCTGGCCCATCGCCTGCACGGGCTGGCGGACCGTGGTGAGCGGCGGGTCGGTGAAGGCGATCAGCGGGGAGTCGTCGAAGCCGACCACGGAGACGTCCCCGGGGACGGTCAGGCCCAGGTCGCGGGCGGCCCGTACGGCGCCGAGCGCCATCATGTCGCTGGCGCACACGACGGCGGTGCAGCCGCGGTTGATGAGCGTGGTGGCCGCCGCCTGGCCGCCCTCCAGTGTGTAGAGGGAGTGCTGGATCAGCTCGGCGGCCGCCTCGTCGGCCAGGCCGAGCTGCTCGCGCAGCCCGAGCCGGAACCCCTCGATCTTCCGCACCACCGGGACGAACCGCTTGGGCCCGACCGCGAGTCCGATGCGGGTGTGGCCGAGCGACGTCAGGTGCGTGAGGGCGAGGCGTACGGCGGCGCGGTCGTCCGTCGACACGAAGGGCGCGGCCACGTCCGGGGAGAAGCCGTTGACGAGGACGTAGGGGACGCCCTGGGCGCGCAGGGCGTCGTAGCGCCGCATGTCGGCGGTGGTGTCGGCGTGCAGTCCGGAGACGAGGATGATGCCGCTGACCCCGCGGTCCACCAGCATCTCGGTGAGCTCGTCCTCGGTGGAGCCGCCCGGCGTCTGCGTCGCGAGGACGGGCGTGTAGCCCTGGCGGGTCAGGGCCTGCGCGATGACTTGGGCGAACGCCGGAAAGATCGGGTTGTCCAGCTCGGGCGTGATGAGGCCGACGAGACCGGCGCTGCGCCGGTGCAGGCGCACCGGGCGTTCGTACCCGAGCACGTCGAGGGCGGCGAGGACGGCCTCGCGGGTGCCCACGGCCACCCCTGGCTTGCCGTTGAGGACGCGGCTGACGGTGGCTTCGCTGACCCCCGCGTGGGCTGCGATGTCGACGAGCCGTGCGGTCATGGCACCGGACTGTACCCGGCACCACGGGGATTGCCCACCGCCTGCGAAACCTTGCGCAAGAGGGGCGCCTTGCAAGAGTCTTGCAGGCGGATTCAGTGCGCCGCGGCAGCCCTCTCCCTGCCTTCCGTTGCGGCCCGCACCTCTCTGACCGGCCCAAGTGCCGGGACCCGCCGGGGTGTCAAGCGCGGTCGGGGCAACGGTAAGGACACGCAGATGTAACGATCACCGTGTCTTGCAGAAAATTGCCGCAAGGTCTTTCGGTGGCATTGCGGCGCTGTTACGTTCCTGGCAACCCGGCGCCGCGTCGAGAGCGGCCAGCAGGAGGCACCTCTTCGTCTCCCCGTGATTCCGGGATCAGTTGAAGGAGTTCACATGCGGCGTGGCATTGCGGCCACCGGGCTGATCGCGGCCCTGGCCATGACAGCGGCAGCGTGCGGGGGCGACGACGAGGGCGACGGCGGCAGCAAGGGCGGCAAGCTCTCGGGCACCGTCACCTTCTGGGACACCTCGAACGACGCCGAGAAGGGCGCGTACGAGAAGATCGCCAAGGGCTTCGAGAAGCTGCACCCGGACGTCAAGGTCAAGTATGTGAACGTCCCGTTCGGCGAGGCCAACGCCAAGTTCAAGAACGCGGCGGGCGGCAACTCCGGTGCCCCCGACGTGATGCGCACCGAGGTCGCCTGGACCCAGGACTTCGCCTCGCTCGGCTACCTCGCCCCGCTCGACGGCACGGCCGCGCTCGACAAGGCGGACGACTACCTCGCGCAGGCCGCGGCCAGCACGAAGTTCAAGGGCAAGACCTACGCCGCGCCGCAGACCATCGACACCCTGGCCCTCTTCTACAACAAGAAGATGCTCAAGGCCGCGGGGGTCGACGTGCCCACCACCTTCGACGAGGTCAAGTCGGCCGCGACGAAGATCCGCTCCAAGTCCGGCAAGACCGGCCTCTATCTGCGCGGCGACGACCCGTACTACTACCTCCCGTACCTCTACGGGGAGGGCGGCGACCTCCTGGACACCAAGAGCAAGAAGGTCACCGTCGACGACCCCGAGGGCGCCAAGGCGTTCTCGGTGATGAAGGACCTGGTCGACTCCAAGGCCGCGGTCACCGACGCGAGCGACGGCTACAACAACCAGCTCAACGCCTTCAAGGACGGCGACGTCGCGATGGCCCTCGACGGCCCCTGGTCGATCCAGGGCGCCCTGCAGGGCAAGGAGTTCACCTCCGACAAGGCCAACCTGGGCGTCGCCCCGGCCCCGGCCGGCAGCGCGCGCCAGGGTGCGCCGCAGGGCGGCTGGAACCTCGCCGCGTACGCCGGGTCCGGCAACCTCGACGCGTCCTACGCGTTCATCAAGTACATGAGCTCGGCCAAGGTGCAGCAGCAGACCACCGAGCAGCTCAGCCTGCTGCCGACCCGCACCTCCGTCTACGACGTGAAGTCCGTCAAGGACAACCAGATGGTGCAGTTCTTCAAGCCCGCCGTGGAGAAGTCCGTGCAGCGGCCGTGGATCCCGGAGGCCAACGCGCTCTTCGAGCCGATCCGGCTCCAGCTGGAGAAGGTGCTCAGCGGCAAGGCCTCGCCCGAGAAGGGCGCCCAGGGCATCGGTGACGCCTACCGCAAGCTCCTCAAGGACTACAAGTAGCGCCCGAAGGACCACCGACTCCACCAGGACCACGAGCAAGAGGGAGGGCCGACCGCCCCATGGCTGTCGAGACCGGCCGGGCGGTGGCGAAGGCCGCGGATGCCAGGAGCATCCGCGGCCGCGGCCACCGGCCAGGCAAGAACCCGGGGCGGCTGCGCAGGGCGCTCGCCACCCACTGGTACGCGTGGGCCATGGTCGCCCCCGTGGTCGTCGTGATCGGCGTCATCGTCGGGTACCCGCTGGCGCGCGGCCTGTACCTGTCGACCACCAACGCCAACGAGGCCAACGTCGAACGGCACATCGGTGTCAACGACATCCCCGCCACGTACGAGTCCGTCGGTCTCGACAACTACCGGTCGATCCTGTCGGACGGCGTCTTCTGGGACCGCCTGACCTGGACCCTGGTGTGGACCGTCTCCTGTGTCGCGCTGTCCTTCGCGCTCGGTCTCGCGCTGGCCACCATGCTCAACCGCAGACTGGCGGGGCGCTCCTTCTACCGGATGGCGCTCATCCTGCCGTGGGCGGTGCCGGCCTTCGTCTCCGTCTTCACCTGGCGGCTGCTCTTCAACGAGAAGAAGGGCATCCTCAACAAGCTCCTCGCGGGCGGCGGCATCGACGCCGTCCCCTGGCTCAACGACCCGACCTGGGCGAAGATCTCGGTGATCACCGTCAATGTCTGGCTGGGCGTGCCGTTCATGCTCGTGGCCATGCTCGGCGGCCTGCAGTCCATCCCGGGCGAGCTGTACGAGGCCGCCGAGATGGACGGCGCCAACGCCTGGCAGCGCTTCCGGCACATCACCCTGCCGGGGCTGCGCTCCGTGGCCAGCACGGTCATCCTCATCAGCGGCATCTGGACGTTCAACATGTTCCCGGTGATCTTCCTGCTGACCAGGGGAGGACCGGGCGACGCCACCGAGATCCTGGTGACCTACGCCTACCGGCTGTCGTTCGTCGTCAGCCCCCGCGACTTCGCGGGCTCCGCAGCCTGGGGCGTGCTCATCCTCGCGCTCCTGACGATCATCGCGGTGGCCTACCGCCGCGCGCTCCGCAAGCAGGGAGAGGTGTGGTGACCACCGTGCCGGACGAACACCGGGCCCCCGGACCCCAGGACCCCGGACCCCAGGACCCCGGGCACCGAGCCCCCGGGGCCGCGACACGCGCCGAGCGGACCGGGCGCACCCGCAAGGCCAGAGGGCGCGACGAGCGCGGGCCGCTCGCCTCGGCCGCCCTGCACGCGACCCTCCTGCTCGCCGCCGCGATCGCCGTGGGGCCGCCGCTGTGGCTCCTGGTCACCTCGTTCAAGCCGCAGAGCGAGGCCTTCTCCACCGACCTGGTCAAGGACTTCACCCTCGGCAACTACGACCACGTCCTCAACGACACCGAGTTCCCTCAGTGGCTGCTCAACTCCGTGCTCGTCGTGGGCCTCACCACGGTGATCGGCGTGTTCATCGCGGCGACCACCGGCTACGCGGTCAGCCGCTTCAGGTTCCCCGGCATGCGCCCCCTGATGTGGCTGCTCCTGATCACCCAGATGTTCCCGGTCGCGGTGCTCATCGTGCCCCTGTACAACCTGCTGGCGAGCCTCGGACTGCTCAACCAGCCCGTCGGTCTCGTCGTCACCTATCTGACGATCGCCGTGCCGTTCTGCGCCTGGATGATGAAGGGCTACTTCGACACCATCCCCGTCGAGATCGACGAGGCGGGACGCGTCGACGGGCTCAATCCGTTCGGCACGTTCTGGCGGCTCATCGTGCCGCTCGCCAAGCCGGGCCTCGCCGTCACCGGCTTCTACAGCTTCATCACCGGCTGGGCCGAGGTGGCCTACGCCTCCGCCTTCATGACCGGCGAGGAGAACCTCACCCTCGCGGGCGGCCTGCAGACCTTCGTCAACCAGTACACCAGCGACTGGGGCTCGCTGACGGCCGCCGCCGTGATCGTCGCGGTGCCCGCCGCCGTCATCTTCGGCTTCGCCCAGCGCCACCTCGTCTCCGGCCTGACGGCGGGCGCGACGAAGTCCTGAGGCGGCCCGCCGCCCGCGACCCGCACGGCGCGCACGCCCCACCGGCGGCGCCGGACCGACACCGTCCGGCGCCGCCCCCACCCCACTCGATCCCAGGGAAGACATGACCCAGCACCTCGCTGCCCCTGCCGCCCACACCACCGAGACGCGCACGGACTGGTGGCGCGGCGCGGTGATCTACCAGGTGTACCCGCGCAGCTTCGCCGACGGCAACGGCGACGGCATGGGCGACCTCGCGGGCATCCGCGGCCGGCTGCCGTACCTCAGGGACCTCGGCGTCGACGCCGTCTGGCTCAGCCCCTTCTACGCCTCGCCGCAGGCCGACGCCGGTTACGACGTCGCCGACTACCGCGCCATCGACCCGATGTTCGGCACCCTCCTGGACGCCGACGCGGTCATCCGCGACGCCCACGAGCTCGGCCTGCGCATCATCGTGGACCTGGTGCCCAACCACTCCTCGGACCAGCACGACTGGTTCCGCCGCGCCCTCGCCGAGGGCCCGGGATCCCCGCTGCGCGAGCGCTACCACTTCCACCCCGGCAAGGGCGCCGACGGCGAACTCCCGCCCAACGACTGGGAGTCCATCTTCGGCGGCCCCGCCTGGACCCGGGTGCCCGACGGCGACTGGTACCTGCACCTCTTCGCGCCCGAGCAGCCCGACTTCAACTGGGAGCACCCCGCCGTCCGGGACGAGTTCCGCTCGATCCTGCGGTTCTGGCTCGACATGGGCGTCGACGGCTTCCGCGTCGACGTGGCCCACGGCCTGGTCAAGGCGGCCGGACTGCCCGACATCGGCAGCGCCGACCAGCTCAAGCTGCTCGGCAACGATGTCATGCCGTTCTTCGACCAGGACGGCGTGCACGCGATCTACCGCAGCTGGCGGCAGGTGCTCCAGGAGTACGCGGGGGACCGCATCCTGGTCGCCGAGGCGTGGACGCCGACCGTCGAGCGCTCCGCCTACTACGTACGCCCCGACGAGATGCACCAGGCCTTCAACTTCCAGTACCTGGGCACCTCCTGGGACGCCGCCGGACTGCGCGCGGTCATCGACGCCTCGCTCGCCGCGATGCGGCCCGTCGACGCCCCCGCCACCTGGGTGCTCTCCAACCACGACGTGACCCGGCACGCCACCCGGCTCGCCAACCCGCCGGGACTCGGCACCCAGCTGCGCACCGCGGGCGACCGCGCGCTCGGCCTGCGCCGCGCCCGCGCCGCGACCCTGCTGATGCTCGCCCTGCCCGGCTCCGCCTACCTCTACCAGGGCGAGGAGCTCGGCCTGCCCGACGTCACCGACCTGCCCGACGCGGTACGCCAGGACCCCTCCTTCCACCGCGCCGACGGGCAGGACGGATTCCGGGACGGCTGCCGGGTGCCCATCCCGTGGACCACCGAGGGATCGTCGTACGGCTTCGGCACGGGCGGCAGCTGGCTGCCGCAGCCCACCGGCTGGGGCGAACTGAGCGTGCAGGCGCAGACCGGCGACCCCGGCTCCACCCTGGAGCTCTACCGCAGCGCCCTCGCCCTGCGCCGCGCGCGCCCCGGGCTCGGCGCGGGCCGCGCCGTCGAATGGCTCGACGCCCCCGAGGGCGTGCTCGCCTTCGCCCGCGAGGGCTTCGTGTGCACCGTGAACACCACCGCGGCGGCCGTGCGCCTGCCGGCCCCCGGCCGGGTGCTGCTCGTCGGCGGTGACGACGGGGTCGAGACGGCCGAGGGCACCGTGACGCTGCCGGCCGACACGACCGTCTGGTGGGCGGTGTGACGCTCGCCCCCGTGCCGCGGGACGCCCTGCGGGCCGCCCCGCGGCTGCTGGACATCGCGGCGCAGGCCGGGGTCAGCGAGGCCACCGCGAGCCGGGTGCTCAACGGCAAGGCGGGGGTCGCCGCGGGCACCAGGCGCCGGGTCCTCGCCGCCCTGGACGTCCTCGGCTACGAGCGGCCCACCCGGCTCGGACGGCGCAGCGCGGGCCTGGTCGGCCTGGTCATCCCCGAGCTCACCAACCCGATCTTCCCCGCCTTCGCGCAGGTCATCGAGCAGGTCCTGGCCGGGCACGGCTACACCCCGATGCTCTGCACCCAGATGCCGGGCGGCGCCACCGAGGACGAGCTGGTGGAACAGCTGGAGGACCGCGGGGTCAGCGGCATCATCTTCCTCTCCGGGCTGCACGCCGACACGACGGCCGACCCCACCCGCTACCGCGAACTGGCCCGCCGCAAGGTGCCGTTCGTGCTCGTCAACGGCTACCACCCGGACATCCCGGTGCCGTTCGTCTCGCCCGACGACCGCTCGGCCGTCCGGATGGCGGTCCGGCACCTCGTCGACCTGGGGCACGAGCGGATCGGGCTGGCCGTCGGCCCCACCCGTTACGTGCCCTCGCGGCGCAAGGCGGAGGGCTTCGTGACGGCCCTGCGCGATCTGCTCGGTCGCGCGCCCGAGGAGGCCGAACGGCTCGTGCAGCACACCCTGTTCACCGTCGAGGGCGGGCAGGCCGCGGCCGGGGCGCTGCTCGACCTGGGGTGCACGGCCGTGGTCTGCGGCAGCGACCTCATGGCGCTCGGTGCCGTGCGGACCGTGCGGGAGCGGGGCCTGACCGTGCCCGGCGATGTCTCCGTGGTCGGCTTCGACGACTCCCAGCTCATCGCCTTCACCGATCCGCCGCTGACCACCGTGCGTCAGCCCGTGCGGGCCATGGCGAGCGCGGCGGTGGGCGCCCTGCTTGAGGAGATCGACGGAAACCCCGTGCAGCGCACGGAGTTCGTCTTCCAGCCCGAGCTGGTGGTCCGGGGTTCCACGGCCCAGGCGCGCCGCTGAAGTTAGCACCGCCGCAAGCTCTTGCGGAAGCCTTTGCGTGCCGTGATTCCCCGGTGTTTCCGGGGTGTGTCCAGAGGGTTGACCCGGTGTCGGGGGCGCCCTACGGTCCAGACCGCAACAACTTGTGCTGGCTTGCTGCAAGTTCCTTCAAAGCGCGGGAGGTACCCCCATGACCGTCCGGACCAGCAAGTGCCGCAGATCCGCGGCGGGCGCGCTCGCCCTGATCGCGGGCCTCGCGAGCGGCGTCGTCGGCGCGGCGCCCGCGGCCCTGGCCGCTCCGCCCGGCGGCAAGGACGTCACCGCCGTCCTCTTCGAGTGGAACTTCCGGTCGGTCGCGAAGGCCTGTACCGACCGGCTCGGCCCCGACGGCTACGGCTACGTGCAGGTGTCGCCGCCCCAGGAACGCATTCAGGGCGCGCCCTGGTGGACCGCCTACCAGCCCGTCAGCTACAAGATCGGCAGCCGGCTCGGGGACCGCGCCGACTTCAAGAACATGGTCGACACCTGCCACGGCGCCGGGGTGAAGGTCGTCGCCGACGCGGTCATCAACCACATGACCAACGCCTCGGGCACCGGCTCGGCCGGCTCCCGGTTCACCAAGTACGACTACCCGGGGACCTATTCGGGCGCCGACATGGACGACTGCAGGTCCGCCATCGGCAACTACCAGGACCGCTGGAACGTCCAGCACTGCGAACTGGGCGGCCTGGCCGACCTGGACACCGGCGAGGACTACGTGCGCGGCCGCGTCGCCGCCTACCTCAACGACCTCCTCTCGCTCGGCGTCGACGGGTTCCGCGTCGACGCGGCCAAGCACATCCCGGTCGCCGACCTGCGGAACATCAAGGCACGCCTGAGCAACCCGGGCGCGTACTGGAAGCAGGAGACGATCCACGGTGCCGGTGAGGCGGTCTCTCCGAGCGAGTACACCGCCACCGGGGACGCCCAGGAGTTCCGCTACGGCTGGGACCTGAAGCGGGTCTTCACCAGCGAGAAGCTCGCCTACCTCAAGAACTACGGCGAGGGGTGGGGCTATCTGCCCAGCGGCTCCGCCGCGGTGTTCGTGGCCAATCACGACACCGAACGGCACGGCCAGACCCTCAGCTACAAGGACGGCGCCGACTACACCCTGGCGCACGTCTTCATGCTGGCCTGGCCCTACGGCTCCCCGGACGTCCACTCCGGGTACGAGTTCACCGACATCGACGCGGGACCGCCCAACAACAGCCAGGTGAAGGCCTGTTACAGCGACGGCTGGAAGTGCCAGCACGCCTGGCCGGAGATCCGCTCGATGGTGAAGCTCCGCAACACCGCGCGCGGCACGGCGGTCACCCAGTGGTGGGACAACGGCAACGACGCCGTCGCGTTCGGCCGCGGCGACAAGGCGTACGTCGTCGTCAACCACGAGAGCTCCGCCCTCAGCCGTACCTTCCAGACCTCCCTGGCCGCGGGCACCTACTGCGACGTGCAGAGCGGCAGGAGCGTCCGGGTGGACGACGCGGGCCGGTTCACCGCCTCCGTCGCCCCGAACACCGCCCTCGCCCTGCACACCGGGGCCAAGAGCTGCTGACGAGGCGTACCTGTCGTACGCCTCCGACCTCTCGTCCTTCTCGTGCCCCTCGGACCTCTCGTACCCCTCGTACCTCTCAAGGAGAGACTCCCGTGACCGGCTCCCCGCGCCGCACCGCCGTGGCCGTCGCCCTGGCGCTGCTCGCCGCCGCGCCCCTGACCGCGACGGCGGCCGCGGCACCGCCCGCCCCGGCGGTGCCGTCCGCCGCGGCCGAAGCCGCCGAAGGCATCGATCTGTCGACGTCGCGGGCCCAGTGGATCGACCGCGACACCCTCGCCTGGGATACTCCCGCAGGTCCTGCCCACGACCTCCTGTACGCACCGCGCGGCGGCCTCGCCGTGCGGGACGGCGCGCTCCACGGCACCGCCCACCGGCTGCGCCTCACCCCGGTCGAGGGCGGCCTCACCGCGTCCCAGCGGGCCAGGTTCCCGCACCTCAAGAGCTATGCGGCCTTCACCCTCGCGCCCCGGGACCGCGACCGGGTCCGTGCCGCCCTCACCGGCCAGCTCGTCGCCACCGCGCGCTCCGCCGACGGCACCCTGCGCGCCGCCACCGGCGTCCAGACCCAGGGCGTCCTCGACGACGTGTACGGCGCCGCCGCCACCCGGGCCGCCCTCGGCCCGCGATTTCGTCACGGCCGCGTCACCCTGTCCGTCTGGGCCCCCACCGCGCGGCGCGTCGCCCTCGACATCGGCGGCCGCAGGGTCCCGATGCACCGGGACGCCGCCTCCGGGGTCTGGTCGGCGACCGGGCCGGGAAGCTGGTCGGGCCGGAGCTACCGCTACGCCGTGACGGTGTGGGCGCCGAGCGTGCGCGAGGTCGTCACCAACCAGGTCACCGACCCCTACTCGACCGGCCTCACCGTCGACTCCGAGCGCAGCGTCGCCGTCGACCTGCGCGACCCCGCCCTCGCGCCCCCCGGCTGGTCCACGCTGCGCAAGCCGACGGCCACGCCGCTGCGCGAGGCGCAGATCCAGGAGCTGCACATCCGCGACTTCTCCGTCGCGGACCGCACCTCGAAGCACCCCGGCGGCTATCTGGCCTTCACCGAACGCGACTCGGACGGCATGCGCCACCTGCGCCGCCTCGCCCGCGCCGGCACGTCGTACGTGCACCTGCTGCCCGCCTTCGACATCGGCACGATCCCCGAGCGCGCCGCCGACCGCGCCACCCCCGACTGCGACCTGCCCTCCTACGCCCCCGACTCCGCGGAGCAGCAGGCGTGCGTGACCAGGAGCGCGGGCAAGGACGCCTACAACTGGGGCTACGACCCGCTGCACCACACGGTGCCCGAGGGCTCGTACGCGAGCGACCCCGAAGGCGCGCGCCGTACCGTCGAGTTCCGCCGGATGGTGCAGGGCCTGAACGGCTCGGGGCTGCGTACGGTGATGGACGTCGTCTACAACCACACCGTCGCGAGCGGCCAGGCCGACCGGTCCGTCCTCGACCGGATCGTGCCCGGCTACTACCAGCGCCTGGACGCCGACGGCGCCGTCACCACCTCCACCTGCTGCGCGAACACCGCGCCCGAGAACGCCATGATGGGCAAGCTCGTCGTCGACTCGGTCGTCACCTGGGCCAGGGAGTACAAGGTCGACGGCTTCCGCTTCGACCTCATGGGCCACCACCCCAAGGCCAACATCGTCGCCGTGCGCAAGGCGCTCGACGCGCTCACCCCGGCCAGGGACGGCGTCGACGGCAAGAAGATCGTCCTGTACGGCGAGGGGTGGAACTTCGGCGAGGTCGCCGACGACGCCCGGTTCGTCCAGGCCACCCAGAAGAACATGGCGGGCACCGGCGTCGCCACCTTCTCCGACCGCTCCCGCGACGCGCTGCGCGGCGGCGGCCCCTTCGACGGGGACCCGGGCGTGCAGGGCTTCGCCAGCGGCCTGTACACCGACCCCAACTCCTCGCGGGCGAACGGAACTCCGGCCGAGCAGAAGGCCCGCCTGCTGCACTACCAGGACCTCATCAAGGTCGGGCTCGCGGGGAACCTCGCGGGCTTCACCTTCCGGGACTCGGCCGGGCGCACCGTCACGGGCGCCGAGGTCGACTACAACGGCGCACCCGCCGGGTACGCGAAGCGCCCCGGCGACGCCCTGTCCTACGCCGACGCGCACGACAACGAATCGCTCTTCGACGCGCTCGCCTTCAAGCTGCCCCGGGACACGAGCGCGGCCGACCGGGCCCGCATGCAGGTCCTCGCGATGGCGACCGCCTCGCTCTCGCAGGGCCCCGCGCTCGGCCAGGCGGGCTCGGACCTGCTGCGCTCCAAGTCCCTGGACCGCAACTCCTACGACAGCGGCGACTGGTTCAACGCCGTCCACTGGAACTGCCGCGCGGGCAACGGCTTCGGGCGGGGTCTGCCGCCGGCCGCCGACAACAAGGACAAGTGGGCGTACGGGAAGCCCCTGTTGGCCTCCGCGGCCGCCCTCGCGCCGGGCTGCGCGGAGATCGACGGCACGTCGGCCGCGTACCGGGACCTGCTGCGGATACGGACGACCGAGCCGGAGTTCACCCTCGCCACGGCCGGGCAGGTGCAGTCCGCGCTGTCCTTCCCGCTGTCCGGCACCCGGGGCGAGACGCCCGGTGTCATCACCATGCGCCTCGGCGACCTGGTGGTCGTGTTCAATGCGAGCCCCCGGACGCGGAGCCAGCGGGTCGGCGCGGTCGAGGGAGCGCGGTATGCCCTGCACCCCGTGCAGGCGGCCGGCGCCGACCGCACGGTGAAGTCAGCTACGTACGAGCGGAGTTCGGGCACGTTCACGGTGCCCGCGCGGACGGTGGCCGTGTTCCGGCGGGGCTGAGCGGGGTACGGCGGGGGCGCGTCCGCCGCCGGTCAGCGGCGGGAGCGCGGGCGCGGCCGGGCGGCCGGTGCCCGCCGGGTGCAGCCCCGCGGTCCGGTGCCCGCCGGGCGCATGGCGCAGACCGTGCTGTCGAGCGGTGCGTCGGCGAGCCGCCGCCAGACCAGGGCGAGACGGCGGGTGAGGCGGACGGCGGGCTTGTGGGCGAAGACGAGGTACGTCATGGGGGTTCACCTCCGGGGAAGGGAGTCGTGGAGCGTCGTGAGGGGTCAGTAGGTGATGCCGAAGGCGCGGTCCGCGAGCGGGCGCGGCGCCGGGACGGGACGCGCGCGGGCGACGACCTGGCGCGCGACGGCACGCGGCAGCCCGAGGTGCGCGGCCAGCCGGGAGGCCCGGTGGCCGCGCCCGGCGAGGACGAAGGCCAGGTGCACGCACGGGTCGTAGACCGGCCCGGACGCGGCGCGGCGGGGGCCGGGACGCGTGGCGGGGGCGGTCAGGAGATAGGTGGTGGAAACGCCGTCGACGGTGAGCCGGATCGTGGGCTCGGGGCGGGCGTCGGGCATGGCGGCCTCCCGAAAGGGCGGGGCGGCAGCGCCTGAGGCCGCGCCGGGGGCGCCGAGGTGGTGCGTGAGGGGCGCAGCGGGCGTCAGTGCGTACCGCGAGGAGACGGGTGGAGGGGGGTGAGGAGTCGCGTACGACTCGGACTCGGACTGTGGTCCATGGTTCCCGCCTCCTCTCCGCGCCGGTGCGCCGGGCGGGACGCCCGACGGAATCGTCCCCACCGTAAGCGGGCGAGGGCCGCGGAACCAGGGGCCGAAGGTCCCGAATGATCCGCCGGGACGGACGAGCGGGGCTGCACCCCGCCGGGTGCGGCCCCGCTCGCGCCGTGCGCGGACGCCCTAGCGGGCGATGCGCTTGAAGGTGTCCCCGAAGGTCCAGCCCTTCGAGCCGTCCCAGTTGAGGGACCAGGTCATCAGGCCCTTCAGGGCGCCGCTGTAGTGGTTCCAGGCCTGGGTCACCAGGCTCGGGGACATGTAGCCGCCGCCGGCGCCCGACTGGGCGGGGAGGCCGGGGACCTGCTTGTCGTAGGGCACCTTGACCGTGGTGCCCTGGATGACCAGGCCCTTGTTCAGGCAGTCCGTCTGGGCGGTGAAGCCCTGGACGGTGCCGGCGGAGTAGGAGTCGCCGGAGCAGCCGTACATGCTGCCGTTGTAGTACTGCATGTTCAGCCACCACAGGCGGCCGTTGTCGGCGTACTTCTTGATGACCGGCAGGTACGCGCCCCAGATGGAGCCGTAGACGACGCTGCCGCCGGTCACGTACGCCGTCTCCGGGGCCATCGTCAGGCCGAAGTTCGACGGCATCTTCGCGAGCACGCCGTCGATGATGCGGATCAGGTTGGACTGCGAGGGGGACAGCTGGTTGATGTTGCCGCTGCCCACCAGGCCGGTCTCGATGTCGATGTCGATGCCGTCGAAGTTGTACTTCTTCAGGATCGGCACGATCGTCTCGACGAACCGGTCGGCGACCTTGGTCGAGCTCAGGTCGATGCCGGCCGCCGCGCCGCCGATCGACATCAGGATGGTGGCCCCGTCCGCCTTGGCCTGGCACATCTCGGCCGGGGTGGCGACCTTCACCGTCGCGTCCATCCCGTCCTCCCACAGGACGGTGCCGTCCGAACGGATCACGGGGAAGGCCGCGTTGATGACGTTGTAGCCGTGCTCGCGGATGCGGGAGTCGGTGATCGGGGTCCAGCCGAAGGGCGGGTGCACGCCGTTGGACGCGCCGTCCCAGTTCTCCCAGTACCCCTGGAGCACCTTGCCGGTGGGCCGCGACTTGACCGCGCAGGTGTCGGCGGCGGGCGCGGCCGCCTTCGGCGCGGCCGGAGCGGCCGCGGCGGCGGGCAGTTGCGCGACACAGGCCAGGGCCAGGGCGGACCCCAGCAGGCGTAACGTCCGACCGATCACACTGTGCTCCCTGGGTGCGGTGGGGGGACCTGGAGACGTGCCTGGTGCGGTGCGTCAACTTAGGCTGGACCAGACCATTCGTCAATAGGTCTGTACCAAAGGGGAGTTGGGGGCGGCAGTCGTGCGGTGCCGGGGGCTCAGCCGTCGACCGGCAGGCCGCGCGGCTCCTTGATGCGCTTCATGATGATCTGGGAGTTCACCTCGGTGACGCCCGCCAGGGCCGTGACCCGCTCGATCCACAGCCGCTCGTACGCGGCGAGGTCCGCGACCGCGATGCGCAGCAGGCAGCCGGGGCTCCCGAACAGGCGGTACGCCTCGATGACGTCCGGGATGTCCTGGAGCGCCGCCTCGAACGCCTCGACCGTCTCGCGGTCGCGCCGCACCTCGATGGAGACCAGCACCTCGAAGCCCCGGCCGACGGCCTCGGGGGCGACGACCGCGCGGTAGCCCTGGATCACGCCGTCCAGCTCCAGCTGGCGCACGCGCCGCATGCACGGTGACGCGCTGAGGCCGACCCGGGTGGCCAGCTCCTGATTGGTCAGCCGCCCGTCGTTCTGCAGCTCGCGCAAGATGTTGCGATCGATCTCGTCCATGGCGCAATTATCCACCACGCGTATTGCGTACGGACCGAATCTTGGCAAGCACATTGCGTGATGTTCGATCTATCCTTGCGTCGAGGCTGCCCACTGCTCAGGGGGCTGACGGTCCTCGGGATCCCTGGGAGGTACAAGGTCGTGGAAGCACACGCGCGCCGCGTCGTCGTCATCAGCACCGGCGGGACGATCGCCAGCCGCTGGCAGGGCACCGGCTTCGCCGCCGACGCCCCGGGCCGCGAGGTGCTCGCCACCGCGTCGATACCGCACGGCATACGCTCCGAGGTCATCGACCTGTTCAACGTGAACAGCCCCCGCCTGACCTCAGCCCAGCAGGTCACCCTGCTGCGCACCGTGCGCGAGGTGTTCGCCGACCCCGGCGTCGACGGCATCGTCGTCACGCACGGCACGGACACCCTGGAGGAGTCCGCCTTCCTCCTCGACCTGCACCACGACGACCCGCGCCCGGTCGTCTTCACCGGCGCGCAGAAGCCGCTCGGCGCCGAGGACGGCGACGGGCCCGGCAACCTCTACGACGCGCTGCTCACCGCCGCGACGGTGCGCGACCTCGGCGTCCTGGTCGTCTTCGACGGCAAGGTGCACGCCGCGCGCGGCACCGTGAAGACCCAGACCCTCGCCGCCGACGCCTTCGCCGACCCGTCCCGGCCGCCCGTCGGCAAGGTCGGCTTCGGGAAGGTCTCGGTGCTCAACCGCCCGGCGCGCCCCGAGCCGCTGCCGCTGCCCGCGGAACTGCCGACCGGCTCCCTGCCGCGCATCGACATGGTCATGCACCACGTCGACGCCGACCCGCTGTTCCTGGAGACCGCGGTCGAGGCGGGCGCCGAGGGCATCGTGCTCGTCGCCACCGGCGCGGGCAACGCCACCCCCGAGTTCGTCGCCGCCGTCACCGCCGCCATCGAGCGGGGTGTCGTCGTCGCCCTCACCACGCGCGTACCGGCCGGCCCCGTCACCGAGATCTACACCCACGGCGGAGCCGTCGACCTGTCCGCCGCCGGCGCGGTCCTCACCGGCACCCTGCGTGCGGGCCAGGCCCGCACCGCCCTCCTCGCCGCCCTGCTCTCGACCGGCGACCCGGCCGGGCGCACCGCCGCCCTGCGCCGCATCGTCGTCGACCCGGCGGACACCACCGCCGTCGACCGGGCGGCCTGACCGCGCGGGCCACCGCGCACACCCCCGTATCCCCGCGTACACCCCCGAACGACCCCTGGCCGGGTCCCGCTCATCGGTCCCGGCCCCGCACGCCTGCCCGGAAGAGAACCACCATGACCGCCGCCCCCACCAGCGCCGTCCGCCGCGAGCACGACCTGCTCGGCGACCGGGACGTCCCCGCCGACGCCTACTGGGGGATCCACTCCCTGCGCGCCACGGAGAACTTCCCCATCACGGGCATCCCGATCTCCGTGTACCCGCAGCTCATCGACGCGCTCGCGGCCGTCAAGGAGGCCGCGGCCCGCGCCAACGAGGAGCTGGGGCTGCTGCCGCGGGCGAAGGCCGACGCGATCGCCGCCGCCTGCCGGGAGATCCGCGCGGGGCGCCTGCACGACCAGTTCGTCGTCGACGTCGTCCAGGGCGGCGCGGGCACCTCCACCAACATGAACGCCAACGAGGTCGTCGCCAACCGCGCCCTCGAACTCCTCGGACACCCCAAGGGCGCCTACACCCACCTGCACCCCAACGAGGACGTCAACCTCAGCCAGTCCACCAACGACGTCTACCCGACCGCGGTCAAGGTCGCGACGATCAGCGCGGTGCACGGACTGCTGCGCGCGATGGCGGTGGTGCAGGACGCGTTCGCCGCGAAGGCCCTGGAGTTCCGCGACGTCCTGAAGATGGGGCGCACCCAGCTCCAGGACGCGGTGCCGATGACGCTCGGCCAGGAGTTCTCCGCGTACGCCGTGATGCTCGACGAGGACCGCATGCGGCTCGCCGAGGCCGTCGAGCTGATCCACGAGATCAACCTCGGCGCGACCGCCATCGGCACCGGCCTCAACGCCCCCGCCGGATACGCCGAGACGGCCCGCCGCCATCTCGCGGAGATCACCGGCCTGCCGCTGGTGACGGCCGCGAACCTGGTCGAGGCCACGCAGGACTGCGGCGCCTTCGTGCACCTGTCCGGCGTCCTGAAGCGGATCGCGGTCAAGCTCTCCAAGAGCTGCAACGACCTGCGGCTGCTGTCCTCGGGGCCGCGCGCGGGCCTCAACGAGATCAACCTGCCGCCGGTCCAGGCCGGTTCGAGCATCATGCCGGGCAAGGTCAACCCGGTCATCCCCGAGGTCGTCAACCAGGTCGCCTTCGAAGTGATCGGCAACGACGTCACCATCACCATGGCCGCCGAGGCGGGGCAGCTCCAGCTCAACGCCTTCGAGCCGATCATCCTGCACTCGCTGGCGAAGAGCATCACCTCGCTGCGCGCGGCCTGCCTCACGCTCTCCGAGCGCTGCGTCACCGGCATCACCGCCAACACGGAGGTGCTCCGCGCCTCGGTGGAGACCTCCATCGGTCTGGTCACCGCGCTGAACCCGCACATCGGGTACACGGCGGCCACCGAGATCGCGCGGGAAGCGCTCAGCACGGGCCGCGGCGTCGCCGAGCTGGTCCTGGAGAAGGGCCTGCTGCCGCCGGAGCGGCTCGCGGAGCTGCTGACGCCGGAACGGGTCGCCGGAGCCGTCTGAGCGGCCGGACGGGGTCAGCGGCCGGACGCCAGCACGTCCAGCGCCGCCTGCGCCGTGAACTCCTGCTGGCCGCCGCGCACCAGCAGCTCCACCGAGGCGAACGCCGCGTCGTCCGCGTGCGCCGCCACGTACGGGATCGCGACGCACCGCATCCCGGCCGCGCGGGCCGCGGCCGCGCCCGGTGCCGCGTCCTCGAAGACGACGCAGTCCGCGGGCGCCGCGCCCAGCAGCCCGGCCGCCGCGAGGAACACGTCCGGCGCGGGCTTGCCCCGCGGGACCTCCTCGGCGGAGACGAACGTGGTCAACTGCGCGTCCAGGCCGGTGCCGGCCAGGATCGCCGCGATGGCCGCGCGGGACGAGCCGGACGCCACGGCCATCGGCACGCCCTCGTCGTGCAGGCGCTCGACGAGCTTGCGCATCTCCGGATAGACGGGCGTGGCGGCGCGGGCCAGCGCCAGATAGCGCCGGTCCAGGTCGGCAAGGAGCTCGGGCACCGAGGCCTCGATGCCGTACTCCCGCTTCCACAGCGCGAGCGTCTCGTGGGAGCTGATGCCGACGTACTGTTCGTTGTCGGCCCAGGTGTAGTCCCGGCCGGTGCGGTCGGCGAGCAGGGCCCGCGACGCTTCGTAGTAGTTGGGTTCGCTGTCCACGAGGGTGCCGTCGAGGTCGAAGACGACCGCGGTGCTGCCGAAGGTGCTCATGCCCTCCAGCATGCCAAACCGCCAGGTCATCCGGGTGCGGCCGCCGACCTGCCGACCGACTCGACCAGGGGGAGCAGCCGGTGCGGCACCCGCTCGCGCAGCGCCATCTCGGTGCGGGTGCGCACCACGCCCGGCAGGTTGATCAGCTGCTGGATGACGTCCTCCAGGTGGCCGTTGTCCCGCGCGGCGACCCGGGTGAGCAGATCGCCGCCGCCGGTGATCGAGTACGCCTCGATGATCTCCGGCACGGCCGCGAGCGCGTCGCCGACCTCGTCCAGGTGCCCCTGCGTGACCTCGATGTGGACGAAGGCGAGCACGGGGTGGCCGAGCGCGGCGGGGGAGAGGAAGGGCCCGGTACCGGTGATCACGCCGTCGCGTTCCATGCGGTCGAGCCTGGCCTGCAGGGTGCCGCGGGCGATGCCGAGGACGCGCGCGTACTCGCGCAGGCTGGTGCGGGGCTGTTCCAGGAGCAGGCGCAGGATGCGGGTGTCGAGTTCGTCGACGGCCATGGTCGGAGGTTCTCCCAGGTGGGCGGGGGTGATCGCTGGTGACTGTAGCCGCTGGACCGGCGAACCCCGCGCCACGGGCCACCGGCCGGGGGACGAGCGCGTCGCCCCCGGCCGGTCACCGCGGCACGCGCTACTTGGGCGTGACCCACACCTGGCGCTTGTTCGTGTTCGCCGTGTAGAGCTGCACCTTCGTGCTGTTGGCGGTGGAGCCGCCCGTCACGTCGAGGACCTTGCCGGACGCGACGTGCACGATCTGCCCCTTGGCGTTGACCGACCAGCGCTGCGACGGGTCGCCGTTGCAGTCGTAGAGGCTGATCTTGTTGCCGTTGGTGCTCTTGTTGCGGTAGTTGTCCAGGCACTTGCCGAGCGAGCGGAAGGTGCCGTCCTGCTGCAGGATCCAGGACTGGCCCGGACCCGTGTTGCAGGTGTAGAGCTGGACCTGCGTGCCGTTGGCGGCCTTGCCGCCCTTGACGTCGAGGCACTTCTTGCCGATGCCGGTCACCTTGCCCTGCGGGGGCACCTTGGCGCCCGCGCCGCGGGCGAGCGTGCGCAGGCCCTGCACGTCGTACTGCTGGACGTAGGTGCCCGCCCGCTGGTCGGTGTACGCGGTGACGGGCGTGCACATCACCGGCGACTGGCCGGAGTCGGTGCCCTTGACGCAGTCGCCGCGGGTGGCGCTGCGGTTGGCGTGCGTGAGGCCCATCGTGTGCCCGAGCTCATGGCTGATGTGGTTGCGCATGGCGGCGTCGCCCCAGGAGGGCAGGGGCTTGCCGGCGGCGGTGAAGAACTCGTCGTCGATGTAGGCGTGCCCGCTGGTCGCGGTGTCGGCGACGGACGACGAGTAGAAGCCGCAGCTCAGGTTCTTGGTGCCGGACCCGTCGCGGACGACCTTCCAGCCCGTCGAGCCGCCGTCGGCGGGCGGCACGCACGGGCGGTGCAGCACGCCGATGACGATCTCGCCCTTGGGGCGGGCGTAGTCCCAGCCGACCGGGGTGGTGTCGACGGTGACGGGCAGCGTCGTGACGCGCTTGAGGTCCGCGGCGGACCGCTTCACGTACGCGCCCAGCCAGTCGACGGACTTCTTGTCGTAGAACTTGATGGTGTACCCGGTGGCGAGGTACTTGGAGGGGCCGCCCGACTTCCAGCCCGTGCCCTGCGGCGGAGCGGCGGCGGCCCGCGCCGAAGAGGCGCCCGCGGGCGCCGACTTCAGGGACAGCACGCCGTCCTCGAAGGTGGTGCCGTCGGCGCCGGAGGCGCCGGAGTCCGCCGTCGCGGCGGGCGCACCCGCCGCGCGCGGTCCCGCCGGTTCGTCACCGCCGGTGCCGAACGCGGCGGGCGACAGCTGTATCCCCGCCACGACGGCCGCCGCGGCGCCCACGCCGGCCATCGCCCTGCGGCGCTTGCGCGCGCCGCGCTTCCGTATGGAACTCAAGTCCCCGTTGTCCTCTCACTGAAGAGCGTGTGTCCGGAGGGTGTCCGGAGCACGTCCGCGGCCCCGGACCGCTCCAGAGAGGTCCGGGGCCGAACAGATGATAGGCGTGAAGTGTGGGACGGGTGTGGCCAGTTGGGCGTATGAGGGGGACGGGCGACGTCAGTGGGCGTTCTCCGTCGGGCGCAGGCCCTTGGGGATCCTGGCCCAGGTGAGCACCGCGGCGGCCAGCGGCAGTGCGGCCGCCATCAGGAACGTGGGCGTCATCCCGGAGGTGAACGCGTCACCGGCCCGGCTCAGCAGGGCGGCGCCGGCCGGCCCCGTGAGTTCGGTGGCGACCCGCGCCGCCTCGCCGATGGAGTCGCTCACGGACGCCGTCGTGTCGGCCGGGAGGCCGAGGTCGGGCAGGTTCACCCGGTACAGCGCGGTGGCGACGCTGCCGAGGACGGCGACGCCCATCGCGGCACCGAGCTCGTAACAGGTCTCCTCGACGGCCGCGGCCCCGCTGACGTCCTTGGCCGGCGTGGCGGCCATGAGCGTCACGGACGCGGCGGTCGTCGCGATGCCGACGCCGCAGCCGAGCACCGCGAGCGCCACGGCGACCTCGCCGTAGCCGAGCGGCCCCGACAGCTGGAGCAGCCACGGCAGGGCGAGTCCCGCGGTCATCAGGACCAGGCCGCCGCCCATGACGTGGCGGATCGGCAGCCGGTGCATCAGCGCCGGGGTGACCAGCGAGGTGAGCACCAGGCCCAGCGGCGCGGGCAGCAGCCGGATGCCCGCCTCCAGCGGGGAGTAGCCCTGCCCGTACTGGAACCACTGGGTGATCAGGAACAGCGCCGAACCCAGCGCGATCATGCCGAGGAAGATCGAGGCCGCGGCGATGGCGAAGGGGCGTGAGGTGAACAGGCGCACCTGCAGCAGCGGGTTCTCCAGGCGCAGCTGGCGGCGGACGAAGACGGTCAGCGTCACCGCCGCGACGACGAGGAGCGCCCAGGCCACGGGGTCGGCGGGGCCGCCCTTGCCGAGCTGCTTGATGCCGCCCGCGAGGGCGAGCATGCCGACGACGGACTGGCCGACGCCCCACCAGTCCCAGCGGCCCTGCCGGGGCTGGTGGGACTCGGGCAGGATCCACAGGCCGAGCGCGATGATCACCAGCGCGACGGGGATGTTGATCAGGAACGCGGAGTGCCAGCCGTCGTGCTCGACGAGGAGGCCGCCGACGACCGGGCCGAGCGCCATGCCGCCGCCGAAGACGGCCGACCACACGGCGTAGGCGAGGGCGCGCTCGCGGGCGTCGGTGAAGACGTGCCGCAGGATCGACAGGGTGGCCGGCATGATCGCCGCACCGCCCGCGCCGAGCAGTGCGCGGGCGGCGATGACCTGCCAGGCGGCGGTCGCGAAGACGGCGAGCAGCGAGGCCAGGGCGAAGACGCCGAAGCCGATCAGGAGCAGCCGCTTGCGGCCCCACCGGTCGCCGAGCGCGCCCGCGGTCACGAGGAGTCCGGAGAGCACCAGGGCGTAGATGTCGATGATCCACAGCTGCTGCACGGAGCTGGGCCGCAGATCGGCGACCAGGGACGGGAAGGCGACGTTCAGGATCGTGGTGTCCATGGCGATCAGCAGGAGGCTGCCGGAGAGGATCGCGAGGACGGCCCAGCGCCGTGAGTCACGTTGCGGGGTCATGTGGTGTAACACCTCAATTTCGAATGAGACATCAATGTCTCACATGAAACGAAGAGGTGTCTACTGAGGTCTCCGGGGCGGGCCCCGGGTCAGCGCACCCGCCGCAGCGCCTCCGCCGTCAGGTCCGCGAGCGTCGGATAGCCGTCCACCGCCATCAGCAGATCCGCCTCGGCGAGCAGCGAGCGCAGCACGTGCGTGACGCCGTCGGCGCCGCCGATGCCGAGGCCGTACGCGTACGGGCGGCCGACGCCGACCGCGGTGGCGCCCAGTGCGACGGCCTTGACGATGTCCGCGCCGGTGCGCACGCCCGAGTCGAAGAGGACCGGCAGGCCGTCGGCCGCCTCGACCACCGACGGGAGGACGTCGAGCGCGGGCAGCCCGCCGTTGGCCTGGCGGCCGCCGTGGTTGGAGCAGTAGATGCCGTCCACGCCGCCGTCCCTGGCGCGTCGCACGTCCTCCGGGTGGCACAGCCCCTTGACGATCAGCGGCAGCGACGTCATGGAGCGCAGCCACGGCAGGTCGTCCCAGGTGAGCGGGTTGCCGAAGACCTGCACCCACTTCAGGACGGCGGACTGCGGGTCCTGCTCGGGCGGCGCGGCCAACTGCGCGCGGAAGACCGGGTCGCTGGTGTAGTTCGTCAGACAGTGGCCGCGCAGCTGGGGGAAGTTGGAAGTGCTCAGGTCCCGCGGCCGCCACCCGGTGATCCAGGTGTCCAGGGTGACGACGATCGCCTTGAAACCGGCCTTCTCCGCGCGGCTCACCAGGCTCTCGGCGAGGGCGCGGTCGGTCGGGGTGTACAGCTGGAAGAAGCCCGGCGTCCCGCCGAGCTCGGCGGCGACGGCCTCCATCGGGTCGGCGGACAGGGTGGAGGCGATCATCGGCACCCCGGTCCGCGCGGCCGCCCGCGCGGTGGCCAGGTCGCCGTGCCCGTCCTGCGCGCAGATCCCGAGGACCCCGATGGGCGCCATGAACAGCGGCGAGGGCAGCGTCATGCCGAACAGGTCGACCGACAGGTCGCGCTCGGCGGCCCCGACGAACATGCGCGGCACCAGCCCCCAGCCGTCGAACGCGGCGACGTTGGCGTTCTGCGTCCGCTCGTCCCCCGCCCCGCCCGCCACGTACGACACGACCGACGGCGGCATCGCGGCCTGCGCGCGCGCCGCCAACTCCGCGTACGTCATGGGGAAGTCGGGGACGACCCCGCCGAGGCCGCCGAGGTAGATCTCGTCCTGGTAGTCCTTGAAGGGGCGCGGCGTCGGATTCATACGAGGGGCCTTTCCCGGCAGCAGGGGGCGGACCCGGCACCGGAGGCGTCGGCACCGGCGCACGACGGCTCAGTCTTGTGTGAAGTCGACGTCAGGGTCAATGAGCGACAAAGGAAGCGATCGCACCCGGATTGGCGATCAGTGTGCGAGGGCATCACCGTGGGGCAGGACCGGTCGCGCACCTGATGCCGCGACCCCGGTGGCGACGGAGATCGCGGGTGGACGCCGGTTTGTCTTCTGGGAGGGGAGTGAGCTGTCATGCGTGCGCACCAGCGCGCCCATCGGCCCACGGAACGGGTGGAGTACGCGCTGCCGCAGGAGCCCGCGTCGGCGGGCCGGGCGCGCAGGCTGGCCTCCTCGTTCCTCGTCGGGTCCCGGCGCCGAAAAACCGAGGTGGACGCCGAGCGGGTGGACGACGCGAAGCTCGTCGTCTCCGAGCTCGTGTCCAACGCGGTACGCCACGGGAACAGCGGGTGCCGCCTGCGGGTCGAGGTGACCGGCGGCCGGGTGACCGTCGAGGTCACCGACGCCAGCCCCGAACGTCCCCGGGTCCAGAAGTACAGCGTCGACCGGGAGAGCGGCCGCGGCCTCGCCATGGTGCGCGAGCTGACCCACCGCCTGGAGGTCGTCGGCGCCCACCCGGGCGGCAAGACGGTACGGGCCGTCCTGGCCTGAGCGCGGCGGCGGCCGGACCGCCGCCCGACCGCCGCCCGACCGCGAAAAGTCCGTTGCGGGACGGGCCTCCCTGGCCGGACAGTGTCCCCATGACCACGTCCCTGAAGCCGCCCCCCGGCCTGACCGTGCGCCCCGCGACACTCGGTGACACCGCCGCGGTGTGCGCGCTGCGCAATGAGGTCGACCTGCTGGAGATCGGCCGCGCCGACACCGACCCGGCCGAGGTCCGGGCCGACCTGAAGCATCCCGAGGTGGACCTGGAGCGGGACTCCTGGCTGCTGTTCGAGGGGACGCGCCTGATCGGGTACGCGCTGTCGTGGGACGAGTCCGGCGGCGAGCGCATCGACGTCGACCACTACGTCCTGCCCGGCCGGCCCGACGGCTCCCTGCACCTGCTCGACCTCCTGGAGACCCGCGCGGCGGAGCGGGCCGCGGCCAACGGCGCCTCGCGCGCGGTGGTGCACCTGCACCTCACCACCGAGCCCACCACGGACCCCCGGTCGCTGCGCGAGCGCGGCTGGCGCACCGTGCGCCGCTACCACGCGATGGAGCGCCCGCTCACGCCCGCCGCCGACCCGCTGCCCGCGCCGCCGCCGGGCGTCACGCTCCGCGACTGCCTGGCCGAGGAGGACCGCGTCCGCGCGCACGCCCTGCTCCAGGAGAGCTTCGCCGAGCACTTCGACCACCAGCCGCGCACCTACGCGCAGTGGCTGGACGACATCGACGCCGAGCGCGTCGACTGGTCGCTGATCTGGATCGCGCATGTGGAGGGCGTGGGCGACGCCGCCGTGCTGCGCACCCACGACGACCGGCCGTCGATGGGCTGGATCGGCCATGTCGGCGTGCTGGCCGCGGCCCGCGGCCGGGGGCTCGGCAGCCACCTGCTGCGGCACGCCTTCGGGCACTACGCGGCGCGTGGCCGCGACCGGATCGGCCTGGGCGTGGACACCGACAACAGCAGCGGCGCGCTGGGCCTGTACGAGCGGCACGGCATGACCCTCGACTACGGCGTCGACACCTGGGAGCTGATCCGCCCGGCCTGACCGGGGCCCGCCGGGGCCGGGCGGATCCGCGCCGCTAGCGCAGCGCGCTGCCGAAGAGCGCGGCGGTGTTCGGCGAGCCGACGTCCTTGGGGCCGAAGGCCACCGACGCGTCCGCGGTCAGGCCCGTGGACGTGCCGAGGAACGACCACAGCGCACCGGCCCGCGCGTTCTCCTCGACGGAGGACGCCGCGAGGTCGCGCAGACCGTCGCCCGTGACGTCGAGCAGCCGCACCGCGGCCCCGAACTGGTCGTCCTTCTCGGCGACCCCGGGCACGTCCGCCGTGTCCTGGTGGAAGGCCTGGGCGCCGTCGCCCGTCACCCCGTCGGAGCTGCCGCGCACCAGCACCACCGAGCCCGCGTCGGCGACCTCCTTGACGTCCTCGCCGCTCACCCCGAGCGCGATGTCCGCGTAGCCGTCGCCCGTCACGTCGCCGACGGAGACCGAACTGCCGAAGCGGTCGCCCTCCTCCTCGGCGCCGGGAATGCCGGGCAGGTCCTGGTCGAACTCCTGCACCTGCGGCTTCAGCCCGTCCGCCGAGCCGTAGGCGACCCGCACCTTGGGGTGCTCCTCCTCGTAGCCGCTGGTGCCGACGACCAGGTCGTCGTAGTCGTCGCCGTTGACGTCGCCGAGGCCCAGCGCGCCCTCGGCGCCCGCGCCGTCACCGCGCTTGAAACCGGTGGGGCCGCCGTACAGGATGCTGTTGGTCCAGGTGCCGTCGCCGGTGTAGTCGTTGATCGCGATGTCGGACCGGCCGTCGCCGTTGACGTCGCCGACGGCCCTCGGCACCACCGGGCCCTGCACGGAACGGGGTCCGTCGACGCACACCTCGGGCCGCTCGCGGCAGCCGGGGTAGGGGCGCTCCTCGCTCTCGTAGCTCCACCACTGCGACTTGTCCATGAAGTCGAGGGTGGCGGCCGGGGTGCCGGAGCGGGTCAGAGGGCCCTTCCACAGGCGGGCCCGCTGCTCGACGGGGTCGTCGCCGTGCGCGCCGACCAAGTCGAAGAGCGCCAGGTCCGTGATGCCGTCACCGTCGAAGTCCCCCGTCTGCGGGGCGAATCCGAACGTGTCGATCGCGGTGCCGCCGGTCGGGCCGTTCGCGGATCCCCACAGGATCACCGAGCCGCCGCCCTTGACGCCGGTGCCGATCACGACGTCCGCGTAACCGTCCCGGTCCAGGTCGCCCTTGGCGACGTGCCGGCCGAACTCCTGCTTGGCGGTGGCGGTGCCGGGCACACCACCGGTGGCCCGGCTGATGATCTTCTTGCGGGCCGGGTCCAGACCCTTCTGCGAGCCGTACGTCACCACGACGTACCCGGCCTTCGCCTGGCCGGAGACCGTGCCGCCCGGGGCACCGACGACCAGGTCGGCGTACCCGTCGCCGTTGACGTCGTCGGCCGCCCCGGCGGCCGGCGGGGCGGCGTGGGCGGTGCCCTGCCCGAGCGTCAGGGCCGAGAGCCCGCCGCCCGCCAGCAGCGACGCGGCGATCAGGGGCAAGGTGAGACGGACTCTGCGGCTGCTGAGCGGCATGCGGCTTCCCTGGGTTCCTCGGTGCGTGGTGGTGCCGGTGGTGCGCCGCGGCGCGCGGTTCACCACCGGTACACATCGGCCGGTCACTTGACCTGCCACCCTCACCAAAGGTTGTACACCGCCACCCGGGTCACTGCGGCACGTTGAGGACGAAGTCGAAGTCCGCCTCCTTCGCGTTGCCGACGCTCCGCACGTTCATGAGCAGCCGCGCGTCGAAGATCGCGTCGGTGTTGTTGCGCGGCTCGCCGGGGAAGTAGAGCTGCGTCGTGAGGATCGGGCGCCCCGGGGCCTGCACCTTGACGTGCAGGTGCCGGGTGCGCCCGGGGTAGAGGCCGGGCACGATCGTGCTGAGCCTGAACGCGCCGTTGGCGTCGGTGAACTGGTGGCCACGGAAGCGGTAGCCCGTGTTGTCGTACGTCCCGTACGTGTCCGCCTGCCAGAAGTCCAGGAGGGCGCGGGGGATCGGCTTGCAGGCGAGGCCGAAGACGTAGCCGGTGACGGTGAGCCGGACGCCCGGGGTGCCCGGCTGGACGAGCGAGGTGCGCTGCGGGGAGTTGGGCTTGAAGTAGGGACCCTCCATCTGCGGGATCGTCGGGTCGTCACCGTCGTCGCAGGTCGGGGTCGCCTCGACGGCCTCGCCGCGGGCACCGGCGGTGCGGGCCAGGGCGGGCACGCCCATGAGGGTGACGGGCACGGCCATGCCGATCGCGGCGGCGGCCCGCAGGACGGTCTTGCGGCTGGGGCCCCTGCTGCCGTTGACCCCGGGCGCGGGGGAGCCGTCCGTGCCGTCTCCGCCGGGGGTGCCGATCTCGTGGTCCATCGTTCCTCCTGAGCGTGCAGGGATGGGTGGGTTCCGGATCGGCTATGAAGCTATGCGCGTGAGGAGGGCCCGGCGATGGACTCGAGCCGGTGGTCGTGGTGAATATCGCCGGTGCCGCGACGGAAGTCCCCGGGGCTGGCACCCGTCTCGCGCCGGAAGAACCGGCAGAAGTAGGCGGGGTCGGCGAAGCCCACCCGGTCCGCCACCTGACGCACCGACAACTCCGTGCGCAGCAGCAGCCGTTTGGCCTCGTGCACCCGGGCCTGCCGGATCAGCTCACCGGGCGTGCGGCCGGTGGAGGCCTTCACCGCTTCGCTCAGGTAGCTCACCGAGACGCCCAGCCGCTCCGCGCACGAGCGCACCGACCGCGGGGCGCCCCCGGTGGCGCCGAGCAGCGTCACGAAGTCCTCGGCCACCGACACCGGCCGCGAGGGCGCCGGGGCGAGCGGCGCGCTCTCGCGCGGAGGGACCGGCGGGGGCAGCAGGGGAGCGGGCGCGGCCAAGGGGGCGGGCAGTCGCGCCGCCCGCACGATCAGGACGTGCAGCAGCGCCCGCAGGACGCTGGGGAATCCGTCGGCGCCCGACCGGTACTCGCCGTCCAGCTCGGCGATCAGTCGCGCGGTCCACTCCGCCGCGTCCGGCGCCAGGTCGAGCCAGGAGCGCCGGGCGAGGGTGCGCAGCACGTACCGGTCGGCGGGGTGGTCCAGGAGGAAGTCGTCGGTGAAGAGGACGACGTGCCCGTCCAGGCCGGTCACGCCCTCCCAGTGGTGGACCTGGCCGGGCGCGATGAAGCACAGGTTCGGCGGCCGCAGGGCGAAGCGGCCCAGGTCGACGACGTGCCCGCCGGTGCCGCCGGTGACGTGGACGATCTCGTGGAAGGTGTGCCGGTGCGGGAAGGACGCGCGCGACATGGGCCCGATGGTGTCGAACGTGCCGATGGCGAAGGGCAGTGCGTTGGGCATCGGCACCTGCAGTCGGTGCGTGGGCATGCCCTCCTCGCCCGGCTCTCCGTTGTTCCCCTCACCCGGCAGGACCGTTGTGCCGCGCATGCGCATGCTCCTCATCGGCCGAAGGCTGGTCCGGACCAGCGGGCTCCCCACCATGGCACGCGGGGCGCGGGCGGACAGGGGCGTGATCGCGCCGAAGACGGAGGAGGCGCCTCCGGGGCCCGGCCGGCTCGTCCCATTGCGCCACATGACCCAGTGCGTCACATGTCCCACTACGCAACATGTCCCGTTGCGTCATATGTCTCACTGAGTCAGATGTCTCACTGGGACACTTCGAGGAGTACAGTCGCAGACATGAGCACCCAGCAGGGCCGCAGGACCCGCAAGGTCCGGGAGAGCCGGGAGACCATGGCGAACGCCGCCGTGGACCTGGTCCTCGCCCACGGCCTCGACCAGGTCACCGTCGAGACGATCAGCGAGCGCGCCGACGTCTCCCGCCGCACCTTCTCCCGGTACTTCGCGGGGAAGGAGGACGCCGTCGTCGACGCCCTGCGCGCCGACTTCGCGCTGATCAACGCGGCGCTCGCCGCCCGCCCCGCGCGGGAGAGCCCGCTCACGGCCTACTACCGGGCCCTCAGGAGCTGGCTGGTGGACGAGCCCACCGCCTGGCACCGCCTGCCCCGCTCGCGCGACCTGCTGCGCATGCTCCACGAGGAGCCCGCGCTGCTGCCCGCCTACCTGCGCGTGCAGGACGAGGCCGAGACCGAGTCGGTGGCGATCGTCGCCCGCAGGCTCGGCCTCGACGCCGAGCGCGACCTGCGCCCGGCACTCGCCGTCTCGCTGGCCGTCGGCGCCTTCGGGACCGCCGTCCGGTTCTGGATCGCGCCCGGCGAGAGCGACCCGCTGCCCCGGCTCATCGACACGGCGTTCGCGGCCCTGGCCGACGAACCCGCACCCCGAACCGCCACCACCTGAAACCAGGCACCACCATGAGCACCAGCACCAGCACCACCCACGGCACCGGCACCGACGCGGCGGCGGAGTTCGCCGGGAAGACCGCATTCGTCACCGGAGCGGCCTCCGGCATCGGCCTGGAGATCGCCCGGCGCCTCGCCGCAGGCGGAGCGGCCGTCGTCGTCGCGGACTACAACGAACAGGGCGCGCAGGACGTCGCCCGGTCGCTCACCGAGTCCGGCGCACGTGCCGCCGCCGTCCGCGTCGACGTCACCGACCCCGAGTCGGTGCGCCGGGCCGTCGAGTTCACCGCCGAGACCTTCGGCGGCCTCCAGCTCGCCGTCAACAACGCCGGGATCGCCGGGACCTCCGCCCCGACCGGCGAGTACACGGTCGAGGACTGGCAGCGCGTGATCGACACCAACCTCAACGGCGTCTTCTACTCCCTGCGCCACGAGCTGCCGCACCTCCTCGCCGCGGGCGGCGGCGCCGTCGTCAACATGTCGTCGATCCTCGGCACCAACGGCTTCGCGGGCTCCGCCGCGTACTCCGCCGCCAAGCACGCGGTCGTCGGTCTCACCAAGACCGCCGCCGTCGAGTACGCGGCCCGCGGCATCCGCGTCAACGCCGTCGCCCCCGGCTTCATCGACACCCCGCTCCTCAAGGGCGACGAGGCCCAGCACCGGCAGCTCGTCGCGCTCCACCCGCAGGGCCGTCTCGGCACCGCGGAGGAGGTCGCCGAACTCACCCTGTTCCTGCTCTCCGACCGTGCCTCGTTCGTCAACGGCAGCTACCACCTGGTCGACGGCGGCTACGCGGCCCGCTGACCGCGCCGAGCCCCCGGAACGCAGGGCGCAAGGCGCAGGGCGCAGAAAACAGAACACAGAGCACAGAGCACAGAGCACAGAGCACGTCAGAGAAGAGGCATCCCAGATGTCAGGACACGAACCCGCCACGTCGGGGCAGGCAATCACGGGCCTGCCCGCCCGGATGAAGGCCGTCCAGTACCGCGCCGTCGGCGCCGCCCCCGAGGTGGTCACCGTCCCGCGCCCCGCGCCGGGCCCCGGCCAGGTGCTCCTCGAAGTGACCGCCGCCGGCGTCTGCCACTCCGACATCGCCGTGATGAGCAGGCCCGCCGAGGCCCTGGGCTTCCCGCTGCCGCTCACCCTCGGCCACGAGGGCGCGGGCACCGTCGCCGCGTTCGGCGAGGGCGTCACCGGGCTCGCGCTCGGCGACTCCGTGGCCGTGTACGGCCCCTGGGGCTGCGGCACCTGCCTGATGTGCGCGCAGGGCAAGGAGAACTACTGCACCCGCGCCGCCGAGCTCGGCATCCGCCCGCCCGGACTCGGCGCGCCCGGCGCCATCGCCGAGTACATGATCGTGGACGACCCGCGCCACCTGGTCCCGCTCGGCGGCCTCGACCCGGTGACCGCCGTGCCGCTCACCGACGCCGGCCTCACCCCGTACCACGCCATCAAGACCTCGCTGCCGAAGCTGACGCCCGGCAGCACGGCGGTGGTCATCGGCACCGGCGGCCTCGGCCACGTCGCCATCCAGCTGCTGCGCGCGCTCACCCCGGCACGGGTGATCGCCCTCGACGTCACCGAGGAGAAGCTGCGGCTCGCCCGCGAGGTCGGCGCCCACGAGGCGGTCCTCTCCGACGCCGCGGCCGCCGACCGGGTCCGCGAACTCACCGGCGGTCTCGGCGCCCAGGCGGTGTTCGACTTCGTCGGCGCGCCGCCCACCGCCGCGACGGCGACCGCCTGCGCCGCGGTGGAGGCGGACGTCTCCATCGTCGGCATCGGCGGCGGCGCCGCGTCCGTCGGCTTCGGCACGACCCCCTTCGACGCCGCGGTCCGCTCCCCGTACTGGGGCAGCAGGGCCGAGCTGATCGAGGTCCTCGACCTGGCGCGCACGGGCGTGATCGACGTCCATGTGGAGACGTACGCACTGGACGACGCGCCCACGGCCTACGAGCGCCTGCACGCGGGCCGCGTCCACGGCCGTGCGGTCATCCTGCCCCACGGCTGACACCGGCCCGGGCCCGCGATGGCGGCGGTCTGGCGGCGATCTGTCGGTGATCTGTCGGTCGTGCCTGTGACGGTGGGGGCCTCGGCGGCGCGCGACCGCGCGCCGCCCCGAACCGCCGGGAGCCCCGCCATGTCATCCGCACGTCAGGGTCAGCCCTGGGACGTCCACGCGCTGCCGTCGGCCGCAGGCAGGACCTTCCTGGTCACCGGGGGCAACGCCGGGATCGGGTACTTCGCCGCGGAGCAGCTGGCCACGACCGGGGCGGACGTCGTCATCGGCAGCCGCAGCGCGGAGCGGGCCGGGGCCGCCCTCGCCTCGATCCGGGAGCGGGTGCCGGGGGCGCGGGTGCGCCACCTGCCCCTCGACCTCGCCGACCCGTCCACGCTGGTGGGCGCGGCCGAGCGGATCGCGTGCGACCGCCTCGACGCCGTCCTGTGCAACGCCGGGATCGCGCTGGACGATCCGCCGCGCCGGGAGACCGGCGCCGGGCACGAGGTGATGTTCGGGACCAACCACCTCGGCCACCTCGCGCTGACGCGGTGGCTCGCCCCCGTGCTGACCGCGGCGCCCGCCGCGCGGATCGTGACCGTGGGCAGCTTCGCGGCGCGCTCGGAACGGCTCGACCCGGACGACCTCCAGTCGGCCCGCGACTACCGTCCCGCGCGGGCCTACGGGCGCTCGAAGCTGGCGCAGATGACGTTCGCCCTCGAACTCGACCGGCGCCTGCGCGCCGAGGGCAGCACCGTGCTCAGCGTCCTCGCCCACCCGGGCGGAGCCCTGGACCCGCTGACCCCGTCCCGGCCGCGGGTGCACACGACGACCCGCGCGGCGCGGCTGCGCGCCCTCCCGGCCGGACTCCTCGTCCAGGGCAAGCACCGCGGGGCGTGGCCCCTGGTGCGCGCCGTCCTCGACGAGCGGGTCGAGGGCGGACAGCTGTGGGGGCCACGGGTCCTCGGCCTGCGGGGCGCGCCGCGCCTCGAACGGGTACGCCCGCACATGGCCGACCCCGCTACGGCCGCCCTGCTGTGGTCCGCCAGTTGCGGGGCGGCGGGCGTCGCGCCGGACCTGGGGCTCCTCAGGACGGCCGCCTGAGGCGGCGCTGCCGCGGGCCGGCGGAGCGCCCCGGGACCGGAGGCCGGTCTCGGGGCGCGGCGGCGGTGCGTCCTATCCGGGTGAAGCCGCGGCGGTCAGTCTTATCCGGGTGATGCCGCTGATGTAGCGCGCCCCGCAGTGGTCGGTCGGTACCACCAACTGGCTTCCCAGGGAGTCGAGTTCGAGCCCGTCGAGTTCGGTGGCCAGCAGGACGGGCGCGTTGCCGAAGTCCTCGTCGATCTCCGCCCAGGACAGGACGGTGGCGTGCCCGTCCTCGCCGGTCACTTCCAGGAGGAAGCGGGAGCGGTCCTTGCGGCGGGCCGCGTCGAAGCCCGGACCCGCCGTGACGACCACCTCCCGCAGCAGCGGCCCCCGGAACGTGTGCCGCCGGGACCCGCTGGTCGCGCACTCGAAGGTCACGGCGGCCTCCCGCGCGGGCCAGCGCCGGCGCAGATCGGCGACGCTCAGCCGCACCGGCCGGTCGACCGCGCCCACCACCACGAGCCGGCTCGTCCCCATCCCCGTCCCCCTCACCGTCGACTCCTCCGTCTTCGAGGATGCCCACTGAACCGGCCGCGGAACATCGCACGTGTGGGCCCGGTACGAGCTGTCGCCTAGCAACTGCCGTCCACGGCACCCTCGTTCAGCGCGAGCCACACCCGGTCGCGCGTCAGCGGCAGTTCGGTGAAGCGGTGTCCCGTCGCGTCCCGCAGCGCGTTGGCGAAGGCCGGGGCCACCGGGTTGAACGGGCTCTCGCTCATCGACTTGGCGCCCAGCGGCCCGATCGCGTCCCGCGTCTCCATGAAGTGGACCTCGGTGCGCGGCACGTCGGCGTACTGCGGCAGCCGGTAGCGGCGGAAGGCGGCCGTGGTCACCGCGCCGCCCTCGTCGACGCGGACCGTCTCGAAGAGCGTCGCACCGAGGGCCTGCGCGACCCCGCCCTCTACCTGGCCCCTGCACTGCATCGGGTTCATCACCTTGCCCGCGTCCGCGGCGTGCACGCTGCGCAGGATGCGCATCTCGCCGGTGTCCGGGTCGACGGCCACCTTGAACCACTGGGCGTTGAAGGCCACCGAGCGCGGGGTGCCGCCCCAGTGCCCGTCCGCCGTGGTCTCGCCCGCCGCGCCCGCCGCGAGGGCGGCCTCGTGGAGCTCCTTGAGCGGCACGACCCGGCCCGCGCAGTCGAACTCCTCGGCGCCCAGCACGCACAGGTGCCGGGGGACCCCCGTGTAGCGGGCGGCGAAGGTCGTCAGGCGCTCGGCGAGCGAGCCCGCGGCCAGCAGCACCGCCTTGCCCGCCACGACCGTGCCCGCCGACCCGAAGGCGCCCGTGTCGTGGCGCACGACGTCGGTGTCGGACTGCCGCACGGCGAGCCGGTCCGCCGTCGTGTTCAGGGCGCCCGCGGTGATCTGCTTGTGCACGGTCGTCGTGCCGTTGCCGAACTCGGCGGTGCCGACCGCGATGTCGTACGTGCCGTCCGCGAGGAGGCTGACCGTCGCGTCGGCGTAGTGGCCGCCCGGCGGGCCGGTCGCGATCATCGCGAGGGCCGTGCCCTGCCCGACGCGCCACCCCTCGGGCACCCGGTCGTCGCCGGCGTCCTCCGCGATGGCCCGGCGGACCACGGACAGGCACTGGTCCAGGCCGTACGAGGCGATGTGCAGGTCCTCCTCCTCGCCGATGGGGCTCAGCATCGGCTCGCCCGCGCCGATGATGTTGCGCTCGCGGAAGACCAGCGGATCCAGGCCCAGGCGCCGGGCCAGCTCGTCCATGGCCGACTCGACGGCGAAGGTGACCTGGCCGAGGCCGTAGCCCCGGAAGGCGCCCGCGGGAACGCAGTTGGTGTAGACGGAGTAGGCGTCGACCTTCTTGTGCGGGGCGCGGTATACGGCGAAGGACTCGCCGACGCTGTGGAACATCACCGCGGGGCCGTGGTTGCCGTACGCGCCCGTGTTGGACACCACCCGCATCCGTACGGCGGTCAGCGTGCCGTCCGCCCGCGCCCCCGCCTTGAGCGTGATGGTGAACGGATGGCGGGTCGTCGCCCCGTAGAACTGCTCGGCGCGGGTGTACTCCAGCTTCACCGGGCGCCGCAGCCGCAGCGCCGCCAGCGTCACGATGTCCTCGGTCAGCATCTCCTGCTTGCCGCCGAAGCCGCCGCCGACCCGGCCCGCGACCACCCGCACCTCGTCCTCCGGCAGCCCGAAGAGCGCGCACAGTGCCCGCCGGGTCAGGAACGGCGTCTGCGTCGAGGAGCGGACCGTCAGCCGCTCGCCCGACCCGTCCTCCTTGTCCTCGAAGTAGGCGACGCAGCCGTGCGTCTCCAGGCTCGCGTGCTGCACCCGCTGCGTGCGGAACGTCTCCTCGTAGACGACGTCCGCCTCGGCGAAGCCCGCCTCGACGTCGCCGATCTCGCCGTGCACCTCACCGGCCACGTTGTTCCCGACGCGCGCGATGCGCGACTCCGGGCCCTTGCCGGAGTGCAGCACGGGCGCGCCCGGCGCCATCGCCGCCTCCGGGTCGGTCACGTGGGGGAGGCGCTCGTACGTCACCTCGATGCGGCGGCAGCCCTCCTCGGCGGCCTGCTCGCTGACGGCGACCACGGCGGCGACGCGCTGGCCGACGTGACGCACCACGTCGTCCAGGACGCGCGTGTCGTCGGGGTCCTCGGCGGGGCGCTCGTGCCGCGCCGACGAATACAGCACGTCCGGCGCGTCCTCGTGGGTGAACACGGCCTCGACGCCCGGCACCCGCAGCGCCTCGCTGACGTCGACGGCGGTGATCCGGGCGTGCGGGTGCGGGGAGCGCAGCAGCTTCATGTGCAGCAGGCCGGGGACGTCGATGTCGAAGGTGTAGCGGGCGGTGCCGGTCACCACCTGCGGACCGGCCGGGGCGCCCAGGCTCGACCCCACCGCCCTTCCCGCGCAGGGCCGTTCGGTGTGCCGGGTGCCGCGGACGGCGTCCTCGATGGCGCGATAGCCGGTGCAGCGGCACAGGTTGCCCTTGAAGGCGCGCGGCAGGTCGTCCAGCTTGCCGTCGTCGTGCGCGGTGCCCCGCTCGGCCTCGAGGGCCGCCGTGGTCATCAGGAACCCGGCGGTGCAGAAACCGCACTGGAAGCCCTGCGCGTCGAGGAACTTCCGCTGCACCGGGTGGAGTTCGCCCTCCGGCGAGGCGAGCCCCTCGACGGTGGTTACGCTGCGGCCCGCCGCCCGTACCGCCGGATAGAGGCAGCTGTGCACGGGCTCGCCGTCGACGTGGACCGTGCAGGCCCCGCAGTCCCCGGCGTCGCAGCCCTTCTTCACCCCGAACCAGCCGCGCTCGCGCAGATAGGTGCGCAGGCACTGCCCGGGGCGCGGCTCGACGTCGTGCGACTGCCGGTTGATCTCGATCTCGTACGTCATCGGGGGTCCCCCTCGTCCAGTTCCGCGCGGATCTCCTCGGCCAGCCGGAACGCCATGTGCCTGCGCCAGGCGGGCAGGCCGTGGATGTCGTCGAACCAGGCGTCGTCCGGCACGGTCCCGGCGAGCGCCGCCCGCAGCTCGGCGGCCCGCGGCGGCAGCGGGAACCACAGCCGGTAGGGCCGTACGGTCGCCGCGGTGACCGTCAGCGCGAAGGAGCCGTCGTTCGGGTCGAGCACCCCGATCACCAGCGCGCCGGAGCGGCCGAGACCGTACAGGGACGCCTGGCGGAACGCCGTCCGCGCGGCCAGCGAGCGGGCCGGGACGGTCACCGACCGCAGCAGCTCGCCCTCGCCGAGCACCTTGCGGCCCGCGCCGGTCACGAAGTCGGTGACGGGGACGCGGCGCGTCGAGCCGTCCTGCGCGACCAGCAGACAGACACCGTCCAGGGCCGCGGTGAGCGAGATCATCGGACCCGCGGGCAGCGCGTTGCAGAGATTGCCCCCGACGGTCGCCATGTTCCAGATCTTGAACGAGGCGAGGAAGGCCCGGCAGCACTGCTCGACCAGCGGCGCCGCCGCGAGGTCCCACCGCCGTGCCCGGCGCGAGAGCTGCGCGATGGTGCAGGTCGCGGCGATCTCCACGGAGCCGTCCGGCAGTTCGGTGAGCGCGTCCCAGCCCATCCGGCTCAGGTCGACCAGGCGCCGCACCTGCGGCTGCGGCTCCGAGAAGAGGAAGGTGCCGCCGCCCAGCCAGCGGTCGCCGGGCCGCCACGGCACGCGCTCCCGGGCGTCCCGTACCGCGGTGACCGTATGGAGATCCATGGCGTGCGCCTCCCGTGGCGGCCGGCCGCGGGCACGGCCGGATCGGCCTTCCGGGCCGATGTCGAGTGATGAGGCGGCCAGTGAAGCAACGCGGCGCGGAACGGCACGACTGGTGCGGGGCACGGAAAATCCGGCCGGGCCCGGCCCGCCGCTGGTTGATCGTCCAAGGGGGATACCGGCCATCTGCCCTCGCAATTACGATGCTCCAACGCGCATTCACCTGGTGAATGTGAGATGCCGTGTCCGCAGCTCGGCAGGCACACCCGCACCAAGGAGCCACCGCCCATGCACGTCGAAGACCTCCTTCGGCTCACCGCCCTGGACCTGGACCTGCTGTGGGGCGAAGGCCCCCAGCTGACCCGGGAGATCAGCGGCGTCACCGCCACCGACCTGGAGGACCCGACGCGCTTCCTGCAGGCCGGCGAGGTCGTCCTCAGCGGCCTGGTGTGGTGGAGCCCCGCGCAGGGGCGGGCGAAGGCCGACCGGTTCGTCGCGGCGCTGGCCACGGCCGGTGCCGCAGCCCTCCTCGCCGGCGAGGAGACCCACGGCGCGGTGCCCGCCGCCCTCGTCGACGCCTGCAAGGCGCACGGCGTCGCGCTGGTCGCCGTACCGCCGCACACCAACTTCCGCGCCATCATCGACGCGGTCTATCTCCGCCAGTGGGGCGACCTGAGCCGCCGCCCCTCCGACCACCACGCCCTGCCGGAGAACGTCCGCATCGAACTGAGCCGCCTCCTGGAGACCGGCGCGGACGCGGCCACCCTGCTCGACCGCGCCCTCGCCCACCTCGGCGCCCCGGCCTGCCACCTGCTGACCGCCACCGGCCGCACGGTCGCGCGCACCCCCGCCGCCCCGCACCTCTCACCCGACCAGGCCCTGCGGCAGCTCACCCGGCCCACCGGCATCAGCCTGCGCATCGAGACGGACGCGACCGCCTACGACAGCTGGCACCTGTACCTGCACGACCCGGACGAGGCCCCGCCGCGCCTCCTGCACGAGATAGCCGACGTCCTCGCCCGCCACCAGGAGCAGCGCCTGGCCGAGGCGGCCGGGGCCCGGCAGCGGGCCACCGACCTGCTCGCGCTCCTGTCCGCGGCCCGGCCCGCAGGACCCGCCCTGCGGGCCGCGCTGCGCGCCTGCGACCTGCCCGAGGACGGCCCCTTCCACCTCCTCGCCGGGGCAACGGGCACCCACTCCGCGCCGGCCGCCGCCGCGCTCGCCGAGGCGCTGCGGCACCTGCCGGGCGACCCGCCCTTCGCCGTCGGCACCCTCCCCGACGGCACCGCCGCGGCCGTCCTGCACCTCGGCGCACCGGACGCGCCCGCGGAGCCCGCGGCGGACCCGCGGGGCGACCAGCTGCACGCCATCTGGCCCCTGCTGAGCGCCCGTACCCCGCGCACGCCCCTGCACGGCGGCCTGGGCGCCACGGCCCGGCGCGCGGAGGACCTCGCCGACGCCCTCGTCCAGGCCCGCTACGCCCTGACCGCCGCCCGCACCGAGGCGCCCCGGCGCGGCGTGCTGACCCGCACCGACGACATGACCTCGCTCGGCGCGCTGCTCGCCGGCGTCCCCGAGGCCGTGCGGAACGCGTTCACCACCCGCACCCTGGGCCCGCTGACCGACGAGGACGACGCCTCCCGGCGCACGCTGCTGCACACGCTGGAGACCTTCCTCGCGCACCACGGCTCCTGGGCGCGCACCGCCGAGGCCCTGCACCTGCACGTCAACACCGTGCACTACCGCATGCAGCGCATCGAGTCCCTCACCGGCCGCGACCTGGCCCGCCTCGACCACAAGCTCGACCTGTACGCGGCCCTGCGCTGCCGCTGACCACGGCCGCCCCGGCTAGCGGGGCGGCCGGTCGACGTACACGTTCGTCGACTTGACCCGCGCGGTCACCGTCGAGCCGACCTCGATGCCCAGCTCGTCGACGGCCTCACGGCTCACCACGGACACCACCCGGTGCGGGCCCGCCTGGATCTCCACCTGCACCAGGACGTCGTCGCCGCGCACCGCCGTGACGATGCCCGTGAGGGAGTTGCGCACCGAGGTGAGCACGTCGTCGGGCACGGGGTGGGCGCCGCGCGCCCGCTCCTCGGCGAAGGCGGCCAGGCTCACCCCGTCGATCAGCCGGTTCCCCGAGCCGTCGCGCTCCACCCGCAGACGACCCGCGTCGCCCCAGCGCCGTACGCTCTCCGGACTCACGCCGAGCAGCCGCGCCGCCTGGCCGATGCTGAATGTGGGCACGTGCGCACCCTAGCGCCGGGCCGCCCCTCGATCCCCCGCGGCGTCCCGCGCATGGCGGGGGCGCCGCGGACAGCCGGCCGGTGCGGTGGGTGGGGTACGTCGGGGTCCGCGGCCACCTCCGTGCCGGGCAGGAGGCATGATCGGATCCATGGACCAGCGCGACGACGACGACCCCGGCAGCAGCGACCCCGACGACGGCGAGTCCGGCAACCAGGGTCCCGGCAACCACGGTCCCGGCGACGGCGAGTCCGGCAACCACGGTCCCGGCAACAGCGGCCCCGACGACGGCGGCCCCGGCAACGGCTACCTCCTCGACAACCGGCAGTCCGAGGCGGGCGAGCGGTTCGGCGCCCTCGCCGACCTTTTCGACGCCTCCACCTTCCGCCACTTCGACCGCCTGGGCGTCGCGGCGGGCTGGCGCTGCTGGGAGGTGGGCGCGGGCGGACCCTCGGTCGTGCGGGGCCTGGCCGAGCGGGTCGGGCCCACCGGACACGTCCTCGCGACGGACATCGACACCACCTGGACGGCCGCCGCCGACCTGCCCCAGGTCGAGGTCCTGCGGCACGACGTCGCCGCCGACGAGCCGCCCCCGGGCCCCTTCGACCTGGTCCACGCCCGCCTCGTCCTCGTCCACGTCGCCGACCGCGACCGCGCCCTGCGCGCCATGACGGCCGCCCTGCGGCCCGGCGGCCGGCTCCTCCTGGAGGACGCCGACCCCGCCCTCATCTGCCCCGACGAGCACGGCCCCGCACAGCGCCTGGCCAACAAGCTCCGCCACGGCTTCCGCGCCCTGCTCGCCCAGCGCGGCGCGGACCTCTCCTACGGGCGCCGCCTCCCGCGCCTGCTGCGCGAGGCGGGCCTGACCGACATCGAGGCCGATGCCTACTTCCCCGTCTCGGGTCCCGCCTGCGCGGCCCTGGAGGCGGCCACGGTGCGCCAGGTCGGCGGCCGGCTCGTCACCGAGGGTCTCGCGACCCGCGCCGAGGTCGACACCCATCTCGCCAACATCGCGGCCGGCGGCCTCGACCTTGCCACCTCCCCGATGATCTCGGCGTGGGGCCGCGCGCCCCGCTGAGGCCAAGCCCCGCCCGTTCACCAAGCCCCGCCCGTTCGCCGTGCCCCGGGCGGCCGGGTGCGCGAGGCTGGAAGACGGACGCCGCCACGACGTACGCCCGCGCCCCGCGGCACGGCGGCCGGAGGTGCCGATGTCGATGGAGCCCGTGACGGCGCTGGAGCGGATCGCCTTCCTGCTGGAGCGCGGCGGCGCCCCGACCTACCGGGTACGCGCCTTCCGCACCGCGGCCGAGGTGATCGCCGAGCTGCCCGGCGGCGAGGCCGCGCGCCGAGCCGCCGACAGCTCCCTGGAGGCGCTCAAGGGCATCGGCCCCAAGACCGCGGGCGTCGTCCGCGAGGCGCTCGCCGGTACCGTGCCCGGCTATCTGGACCGGCTCGAACAGGAGGCGCTCGCGCCGCTCGCCGAGGGCGGCACCGCGCTGCGGGCCCTCCTGCGCGGCGACTGCCACCTGCACTCCGACTGGTCGGACGGGGGCAGCACCGTCGAGGCGATGGGCCGCGCGGCCCGGGAGATCGGCCACGAGTGGGCCGTGCTCACCGACCACTCGCCCCGGCTGACCGTGGCCCGCGGCCTCTCCCCGGAGCGGCTGCGCGAGCAGCTCGACGTGGTGGCCGCCCTCAACGAACGCTGGGCGCCCTTCCGGCTGCTCACCGGCATCGAGTGCGACATCCTCGACGACGGCTCCCTCGACCAGGAACCCGAACTGCTCGACCGGCTCGACCTCGTGGTCGTCTCGGTGCACTCCAAGCTGCGCATGGACGCCCCCGCCATGACCCGGCGCCTGGTCACCGCCGTGAGCGACCCCCGGTCCGACGTGCTCGGGCACTGCACCGGCCGGCTCGTCACCGGGCGCGGCAGGCCGGAGTCGCGATTCGACGCGGACGCGGTGTTCGCCGCGTGCGCCGCCGCGGGCACCGCGGTCGAGATCAACAGCCGCCCCGAACGGCTCGACCCGCCCCGCCGCCTGCTGCGCCGCGCCGTGGCCGCCGGCACCCTCTTCGCCGTGGACACCGACGCGCACGCACCCGGCCAGCTCGACTGGCAGATCATCGGCTGCGGGCGCGCCGAGGAGTGCGAGGTCCCGCCGGAGCGCGTGGTGAACACCTGGACGGCGCAGCAGGTCCTGGCGTGGACCCGGGGGCACCGGGGCGCCGCCTGAGCGCGGCGCGGGGCGGGTGTCGGCGCGGGGCGGTCAGACCAGCTTCGGGCGGAGCAACTCCACGTCCTGCGCGGACAGTTCGACCCCGAAGAGGTCGGCGAGGACCCCCGGCACCTCGTCCGCCGTCAGCTCTCGGTGCTCGACGGGGACGGGCGCGCCCGGCCTGACGGTGGTCAGTGTGCGGTGGTCCAGGGTGTGCAGCCGGTCTGGGAGCAGCCGCTGCGCGTGGACGCGGTCGCTGAAGGGGGAGTGCGGGCTCGATGCGCCGAAGTGGTTCGACGTGCGCAGGTCGGCGGGGTACTGCGGGTTGAGCGTGAACGTGTGGCGGACCAGCCAGCCGTCGCCTGCCGTGTCGGTGAGGCCGTCGCCCTCGCGCACCGGCTGCAGCAGGGCCCATCCGTCCGCGCCCGGGGTGACTTCCGCGCGCCGCAGCCGGTACGCCCACACGCCGTCCGAGAGGTCCTGCGCGTCCGTCAGCTCGATCGGCTCCAATGGACTGGCGCCGAACCCGATGTCGCTCAGCCAGCGCCGCCCGTCGAGCTCCAATACCGCCATGGCGTGCGACTCCGCCCTGATCTTGTCCGAGCCCATCCGCACCCGGCCCTGGACCACGAAGAACCGGAAGCCGAGACGCTCCAGGGCCGCCGCGTAGAGCGTCACGTGTTCGTAGCAGGTGCCGCCGCGCCGGCCGCCGATCAACTTGGCCTGGACGGAGGCGAGGTCGAGCGGCCGGTACTTGCGCAGTACCGCCTCCACGTTCTCCCAGCGCACGGTGAGCACATGGGCCCGGTGCAGGGACCGCAGCGTCGCCAGGGTGGGAGCACGGTCCCCCTCGTGGCCGAGGTGGGCCAGGTAGGCGTCGAGGTCGAGTGCGTCGCCGTTCCACATGCGGGGGTGTCTCCTCGGGTCGTGCCGCCGGGCGGGCGTCGGAAGTCTTTCGTACGTCATTTCGTACGTCATGTGGAGCGATCGTCTCCGCGCGGCTATTCCGTCCTGACCTGGTCCTTTGGTCCTCGGCCCGAGGGCGTAGGACGCCGTGGCGCACTGTCGGGGGAGCCTGGGCGACGGGTCCGCTCTCGTGCGACCCCGGGTCGGCGTACCCGATCTTTTGTAGCTTCTGCCCGTACGGGCCCGCCGCCGCGTGTGGAGAGACTGCCGGAGTCCGGATCCGGACACCACCACGGGAGGAACGCGCCATGAACACACAGCAGATCTACGACGGGATCGGTGAGGCGTTCGAGGGCTTCAAGGCCCTGCCGCTGGCCCGGTACGTGGAGGCGCCGAGCTTCCTCGGCCTGGTCGGGGACGTCACCGGCAAGAAGGTCATCGACCTGGCCTGCGGCACCGGCTTCTACAGTCGCGAGCTGAAGCGGCGCGGTGCGGCGGACGTGTACGGCATCGACATCTCCGGCGAGATGATCGGCGTCGCGCGGGGTATCGAGGAGGGCGCCCCGCTGGGCGTGCGCTACGAGGTCGGCGACGTGGCCGGCATGGCGCCGACGGGCGGGCCGTTCGACGTGGCGACCGCGGTGATGCTGCTCAACTACGCATCGACCGTCGACGAGTTCGAGGGCCTGTGCCGCGCCGTGCACCAGAGCCTGCGGAGCGGCGGCGAGCTGTTCATGCTCCACCAGACGCCGGACTACGACTTCGCCGGGCCCTCGCCGCGGCCCTACGGCTTCCTCACGGAGCGGACCGGCGAGGAAGGCGGCACCGGACCCCGGGTGCGCACCACCGCGCTGCTCGGGGACGCGCCGATCTCCTTCGTCTCCGGGCTGGCCCGCCGCGACGTGTTCGAGACGTGCCTGGCCAGGGTCGGCTTCAGCGAGATCACGTGGGTGCCGACCGAGGTGTCGGCCGCCGGGATCGCCGCGTACGGCGAGGAGTTCTGGGCGGACTACCGGGCCAACCCGGCGTTCGAGATGCTGCGCTGCCGCGCCTGACGGCGGACCGGGACGGTCCCGCGGCCCGGCTCCTCCGGCATCCGCCCGGACGGTGCCGGGTCGTTGCGTGGCGGGGGAGGGGTCAGGCCCTGGCGTGATGCCGGTCGTCGTTCTCCGGCGTGTCGCCGTCCCTCGGGGCGAGGGCGCGGTCGGCCTCGTCCCGGGCGAGCAGGGAGAGCAGTGAGGCGACCGAGAGGCCGGATTCGGCGGGGTGGCGCAACACCTTGCCGGGGTCGATCCGGTACGTGTTGCTCCGGCCCTCCCGCGTGTGGGAGAGATACCCGTCCTGTTCGAGGTCCGCGATGATCTTCTGGACGGCCCGCTCCGTCAGTCGGCAGTGGGCCGCGATGTCGCGGATCCTGGCGCTGTGGTCGTCGGCGATGGCCGCGAGCACGCGTGCGTGGTTGGTGAGAAACGTCCATCCGGTATGCGGCTCCGGCACTCCATCCATGCCTCAACTCTATGACGAGACATACATGCCTCCAAAAACACGTACTCAGTTTCCGGTATTGGTTGACGGGTGTGAGGGGTGAGGGCAGCCTTGGAGCGGCGGTAGCCAGCGAGGAGAAGGAGAGGTCATGCCGGAACCCGCGTTCCCTCGGTCGTCCCCCGCATCGGTGCAGGTCGGTCCGGTGTCCGCCGGTGTCAGGACATGCGTGGCGCTGCGGGGGGAGATCGACCTCAACGCCGCGCACCGGCTCCGCCCCGAGCTGTACACCGCCCTCGGCCGTTCGACCGGTGGTCTCGAACTGGACGTGAGCGAGGTGGAGTTCTGCGACTGCTCCGGCCTGAACCTCCTCCTCCGCCTCCACCAGCAGGCCGTCGCGCAGGGCAAGACCATCACCATCGCCGTCAGCAGCCCCGCGGTGCGCCGACTGCTCGAACTGACGGGCACCCGCGGGCTGTTCGGTCCCGTCGCCGCATCCGGGAACGGCACGCGGCCGGTGGACGGCGCGGACGCGCAGTGCCCGGTCGTGCACGAACTGAGCCGCAGCGAGGAGTCCGGCGAGGACCTGCGCGCCGTGGTGTTCCAGCTGGAACGGGCGATGGCGACCCGGCCGACCATCGACCTGGCCCGGGGCATCCTGATGTCCTCGTTCGGCCTGAGCCCCGAGGCGGCCTGGGAAGTCCTGGTCGCCACCTCGCAGAACACCAACACCAAGCTGCACCTGCTGGCCGGGGACGTGGTCGGCACCGTACGCGGCAGCGCCCTGCCCGACCTCATCCGCACGCAACTAGAGGCCGCGATCTCCCGATCGAACAGAACCCGCCGCGCGGCCCCGGCCGCGGAGCCCTAGGGCCTACCGCGGCGGGTGGAGCCTGCGGAAGTAGGTCCAGCTCGTCTCGTTCGGCTCGGTCCAGTGTTCCGGGGCCCGGGCGAACTCCGGGTGGTGGCCGGCGACGTAGGCGCGGGTGCGCTCGGGGACCTCGTCGTACGCGGTGAGCTTGCGGCCCCGGCAGTGGAAGGTGAGGCCGCCGGGCCGCTGCCCGCGGGCCATCCACGGCAGCCAGGGGGACATGCGGGTCCACGACATGGTGGCGGGCACCCCCGGCGCGTCACCGGCCAGATCGGCGCGGTCCGCGAAGAACTGGAAGAGCTCCAGCGCCTTGTACGTGTCGCCGGCCGAGTGCAGCGGGTACTGCGCCACCGGCAGCGGCGAGGGGTAGGAGAGGGGGATCTCCATGCTGAAACACACCTGGGCGCCGAGCTCCGTGGTCGGTATCGGGAAGGGACGCCACTTCTGGTTCGCCGGGTCGTTCCAAATGTGTACCACCGGCCGGTCCTGCCAGGTGTCGAGGATCTCGCGGCTGGCGGGGTCCAGATAGAACCCCGCCTCGCGGGTGAGCAGCCGGTACGCGTCGGGGCCGGCGTCGGCGTCCTGCACCAGACGGGCCACGTTGATCCCCTCGAAACCGAAGAGGTGCCGGTAGGGCTCGTCGGGCGACCAGGAGTGCACGTCCCCGGTCCACCAGTACGTGACCTCCTCGCCGTCGAGGGAGGCCCGGGTGCGGGCGAAGGCACGGAGCTGCTCTGCTGGTGTCGTCATACGAGTACTGTGCGCCGCCGGGAACGCGAGGGCACGGCCGGGGCGGACGTGGCCGGGGGGACGTGGCCGAAAGGCGCCCCGGCACCGTCGGCGCGCACCGCCCTCACGCGCCGTGGCGCGGCGGAGCGGTCCCGCGACCGGCGTACCGGCCAGGGGGGATCCCCACGACGCGCTTGAAGTGGCGGTTCAGGTGGGCCTGGTCGTAGAAGCCGACCGCCGTCGCCACCTGCGCGGGCGGCATCCCGTCGAGCAGGAGCCGACGCGCGCGCTCGACCCTGCGGGCCATCAGGTACTGGTGCGGGGCGATGCCGAACGCCGAGCTGAAGGCCCGCACCAGATGGGTGGGGTGGGCGTGCACCTGCCGCGCCGCCTCGCCCAGCGTGACGCCGTCGAGCACCCGCTCGTCCAGCAGCTCGCGCAGGCTGTGCGCGACCCCGCCGCGCGGCTCCCGGACCCCGGCCCGCGGCCCGGCCCGCTCCCCGGGCCGCAGATGGCCGCGCAGCCGTTCCCCGACCAGCGCGAGGCGGCTCTCCGCCTCCAGCTCGTCGCCCCGCAGCGCCAGCGCCGCGTGCAACTGGCCGACGCGCCGGCGCAGCAGCGGATCGGTGATGTCCGGGTCGTCCACGGCGGGGCCGATGAGGGTCTCGTCGAGCAGCGGCGCGTCCAGGTACAGCACCCGCTTGCGGAAACCGTGCGCGGTGGCGGGGGAGCCGTTGTGCGGCACCTGCGGCGGCAGCAGCGAGACGGTGTCGCGCGGTGTGCCGCGCTCCCGGCGTCCCAGGTCGTAGCGGACCGCGCCGTCGTCGACGATCAGCAGCGTCCACACGTCGTGGACGTGCATCGGGTACGCGTGCTCCGTGAAGTGCGCATGGAAGACCTCCACGACGCCCGCGACCCGCGGGCGCCACGCGGAGACCTCCTGCGACGACGGCACGCCAAGAACGTACAAGACCCACGGCCTCCGCGGTCGGCAGCCTGGGACGCATGACGACCGACACCACGCCCGGCACCAAGCCCGACACCGCGACCGACAACGCGTTCGGCGCACCCGTACGTTTCGACACCAAGATCGCAGTGCTCCTGCGCGACGACCTGGAGACCTGGCAGCGGCTGAACGTGACCGCCTTCCTGGTCAGCGGCCTCGGCACCGAGGTCCCCGAGGTCGTCGGCGAGCCGTACGCCGACGCCGACGACACCCCGTACCTGCCGATGTTCCGCCAGCCGGTGCTGGTCTTCGAGGGGACGAAGGAGGCGGTGACGGCGGCGCACCGCCGCGCCCTGTCCCGCGAGCTGCCCCGAGCCGTCTTCACCTCGGACCTCTTCGCCACCGGCAACGACCGGGACAACCGGGCGGCGGTACGGGCCGTGCCGGGCGAGGGCCTCGACCTGGTCGGGGTCGCCGTCTACGGGCCGCGCAACGCGGTCGACAAGGTGCTCAAGGGCGCGCGCATGCACCCCTGAGCCCGGCCCCGCCGGTCCGCCGGTCCGCGACGGCCGGGCGGTCGCCCCCTACGCGGGCCGGTAGGCGCGCAGGAAGGTCCGCACTCCCTCGACGACCAGGTGGCGGACCCGGGGGTCCTCGGCCGCGTTCGCGGAACCGAGCCGGTCCAGCGCGACGCCGAAGACCAGCGCGATGAACTGGTCGGCCGCGAGGCGGGGGTCCGGGACGACGAGCAGACCGGCCGCCGCCAGCGCGGCGAGCCGCTCGGCGATGGCCTCGTCCGGGGCGTCGGCCATGGAGTTGTAGCCCCGGTGCGGCAGGTGGTCGGACTCCGCCTGCACCAGGCGCTGCAGCGTCGCGTACTCGGCGGAGCCGAGCATGTCGGTCGAGATCCGCATCGCGAACGTGACCAGCGCGTCCTCCAGTTCGGGGGCCTCGACGGGGCCGGTGAGGGTCTCGTCGAGGGTGCGCCGGATCGTGTCGATCATCGAGGCGCCGACCCCGTCGACCACGGCCCGCAGCAGCGTGTGCTTGTCGCCGAAGTAGTCGTAGACCGTCCGCTTGGACACCCCGGCGCGGGCGGCGACCGCGTCGACGCTGGAGCGGTCGAACCCGTCGGTCAGGAACAGCTCCCGCGCCGCGGTGAGGATCGCGGTCCGCTTCTGCGCGGACCCCTCGCGCAGCGGTTTCGTGGTCGGTTTCGTCGGCATGGGCACATCCTAGCCATTCCGCACTACACCGTGCAGTGTTACTACACTGCACGGTGTAGTGTAGTTTCGCGTCGGGGTCCGTCGGGGTCCGTCGGGGTCCGGCAAGGCCCGGCGAGATCCGGCAACGACCGAAGCGATGGCGAAAGCAGCCGGAAGCGACGACCGAAGCAGCGACGGAAGGATGTCCATGACCATGACCGCGACGCCGACTTCCCCGGTCCGCATCGGGAGGCCCGCCGTCTGGGCCCTCGGCATGCTGGCCCTGGCCACCGGGGCCCTGGAGTCGGTGGTGACGCCGACGCTGCCCCTCCTGCAGCGCGAGCTCCACATGAGCCGGGCCGAAGGGGGGTTATTGAGCACCGTGCTGCTGATCACGGGCGCACTCGTCACCCCGGTCGCGGGCAAGTTCGGTGACCGCTACGGCGGAAAGCGCGTCCTGGTCCGGCTGATGGCCGTCGTCGGCCTCGGCGGTCTGGTGTCGTCCGTCGCGCCGAACCTGCCCGTGCTGCTGGTCGGCCAGATCCTCCAGGGGGTGATGGTGGGCGCGCTGCCCCTGTCGTTCATCGTGGTCCGCGAGCATCTCCCGGCGGGGGAGGCGAAGGTGGCCATCGGCGTGGTCAGCGGGCTGTTCGTCGGGGGCGGGATGGCCGGCACCCTGTCGGCCGGACCGGTGGCCGAAGGCCTGTCCCGGCACTGGATGTTCGCGCTGCCGACGTTCGCGGTCATCGGGGCCACGGTCCTGGTGAACCGGCTGATGCCGCACGATCCGCCGTCCCGGTCGGAGGGTGGCGGGGTCGACTGGCCGGGCCTCGCCCTCCTGAGCGGGACCCTGGTCACCCTCATGATCGTGCTCGCGGCGGCGCCCGAACTCGTCGCGGGTCAGCCCCTCGTGCTGGTCGCGCTGCTCCTGGTGCTGGCCGCCTTCGTCACCGGATGGACGGCCGTCGAGCGCCGCGCGGCGGCACCGATGGTCGACCTGCGCATGCTCGCGCGGCCCGCGGTGTGGAAGTCGTGCGCGCTGACGTTCACGATCTGCGCCGGGACGGCGGTCCCCGTCTATCTCCTCCCGCAGTTGTTCGAGGTGTCCTCCGACGCGTACGGATTCGGGGCCAGTGCCACCGAGATCGGCTTCTACCTGCTGCCCGGCGCGGTGGCCGCGGCGCTGGCCGGGCCGGTCGCCGGAGTGGGGGTGCGGCGCTTCGGCTCGCGTGCCGTGGTCACCACCGGGGTCGGCCTGATGGTCGTCGCCCTGCTCGCCCTCGCGGCCGTGCACGCCGAGATATGGCACCTGGTCGTCGGCAAGGTGCTGGTCGGGCTCGCCAACGGGCTGTGCGTCACCGCGATGGTGACCCGCACCGCCACCGCCGTCGACCGGGGCGACACCGGCATCGCCACGAGTCTCGTCCTGGTGACGCGCGTGCTCGGCTTCGCCGTCGGCGTGCAGGTGAGCGCCGGGATCCTCACCGCGAGCACCCCCTCCGGATCGGACGTCCCCGCCGAGTCGGCCTTCGCCACCGGATTCGCCGTGGCCGCCGCGGTCACGGCCCTGTCCCTGCTCGTCACCCGCACCATGAGCAAAGGAGTCAAGGAATGAAGCACATCGAGAAGTCCCGCCGGGCGGCGGAACGGCCTTCCCGGACCGACCGGTTGACGGGCAGTCGGCCCGCGCCGAAGCGCACGGTCCTCATCTCGGGGGCCAGCATCGCGGGGCCCGCCCTCGCCTACTGGCTGAACCGCCACGGATTCGAGGTCACCGTCGTCGAGAAGGCGGACTCGCCGCGCGACGGCGGCTACCCCATCGACATACGCGGCACCGCACTGGAGGTCGTCCGCAGGATGGGTATCCTGCCGCGCCTGCGCGAGGCGCACATCGACCTGCGCCGGCTGACGTTCCTCGACGCGGACGGCGGCCGGGTGGCCTCGCTCGACCCGCACGCGGTCACCGGCGGAGTCGCGGGGCAGGACCTGGAGGTCCGGCGCGGCGATCTGACCGACGCCCTCCACGCGGCGGTCCGCGACGACGTGGAGTTCGTGTTCGGCGACCGCGTCGAGACCCTCGACGAGGGCGCCCACGGGGTCGACGTCACCTTCCGCGGCGGCGACCGGCGTACGTTCGACATGGTCGTCGGCGCCGACGGACTGCACTCGCGCACCCGCGCGATGCTGTTCGGACCCGAAGAGCGGTTCCACCGCTATCTCGGCTACTGCTTCGCGGGGTTCACCCTGCCCAACACCTACGGCCTCTCCCACGAGACGGTCCTGTGGAACACCCCGGGCCGGGCCGCCGCGCTCTACGCCGTGGGGGACGGGGACGCCGTGCACGGCCTCCTCGCCTTCGCCCGGCCGGAGCCGCCCCACGAGGCGTTCCGCGACCCGCGGGCCCAACGGGACCTGGTCGCCTCGGTCTTCGCCGATGCGGGCTGGGAGGTGCCCGGCATGGTGGCGGCCATGCGGGACGCGGACGACCTGTTCTTCGACGTGGTCAGCCAGATCCGGCTGCCCCGCTGGTCCAGTGGCCGGGTCGCGCTGGTGGGCGATGCCGCGTACGCGCCCTCGTTCCTCACCGGACAGGGGTCGAGCCTCGCGCTGGTCGGCGCGTACATGCTCGCCGCCTCGGTCGCCCGCCAGGACCACACCGAGGGGTTCGCGGCGTACGAACGCGGCACCCGCGCCTATGTGACGGCCAATCAGGACCAGGTCGGCAAGGGCGATGCGGCCCTCTTCCCGACCACCGCCGAGGCGCTGGAGCGGCGCGACGCGATGCTGCGCGGCCTCGGCGCCGCCCCGCCCGCCCCGCGGGGTCGCCCGGCCCATTCGGCCCTCACCCTGCCCGAGTCCGTGCCGGCGGGGTGAGCGCTCCGCGCGCGCTGGTCCCGCGGCGACGGGTCAGCTGTCCTGGCGGAAGCGGTGGACGGCCGGGTCGTAGACGGGCGCGGGGAAGCGCGTGCCGGTGATGGCGTCCGGCACGGGGGTCCCGGGCGTGACGGTCAGGGGGATGTGCCCGGCCCAGGCCGCCACCTCGTCGTCCTTGGGCTCGTCCCGCGCGAACCCGGCGCGCACCTTCATCGAGAACTCCTCGATGGGCATGGTGAGCACGGCGGTGTAGTGCGCCTCCGCCACGCTGGGCCTGCGCGCCGCGTGGGGCCCCGAGAGCCGGCCGGGGATGACGCTCTCCACGATCCGGGCCAGCAGGTCGGCACGCTCCTGCTCGTCCTCGACGGGGGAGGCCTGCCCGAAGACCATGACCGATCTGTAGGCGGCCGAGTGATGGGAGGACGCCCGGCCCAGGATCACGCCGTCGATCAGCGTCGCCGTCACGCACAGGGGGGCGCCCCCTGCGGCGGTGCCCATGAAGCGGCCGAAGGCGGAGCCGTGCAGGACCAGTCGGTCGCCCTCGCGCATGTGGAGGGTGGGGATGACGACCGGCCCCTCGTCGGTGGCGAACCCGACGTGCACGGCGAGGGCCTCGTCCAGGATCGCGTGCACGGCGTCGCGGTCGTAGGTGACCCGCTCGGGGTAGCGCTGGGCCGTGGTGCGTGGGGTGGGTGACATGGGCGCGAATATAGGCGGCCGTGGCCCGCCCGGTGCGGGGCGCGGCGCGGCCCGGGCGCCGTCTCACCCGCCAGGCCCAGCGCCGCGCGCCGAGCAGTCGTAGTAATAGACTCAGTCGCCCATCAGTCATTACATGTGCGATCGAGGGGGCGGCGGGATGTCGTTGCTGGGGGATGCGCGAGATGTACGGGATACGCCGGATACACCGGAGGTGCGGGCGCAGGGGCTGTCGTCGGTCCCCGGGGAACCGGTGCCGGACGGGGCGTCGGCGGTGGCCCTGCCGGACCTCGTGCGGGCGTGGGCCGCCGGGTGGGTCGTCTCGCGGGGCGCGTCCGAGCCGGTCGAGGTGCCCTGGGGGCTCACCTTCGACGTCGGCCTGGAGGGGCACCCGACCCGGCACGTGCTCCCGGACGCCGACGAGGCCGCCTTCCGCCGGGCACTCGGTGCGATCACCGGCCCCGCCACCCAGGTCAAGCTGTGCCTGGAGCCGGAGGCCGTCGCGCCCTGGCTCGCCCCGGGCTGGTCGTTCGGCGACCCCGGCCACTTGATGACCGCCGCCCTGCGCCCCGCGCCCACGCCCGCCCCGGCCGGTTACCGGCTGCGCGTCTGGTCCCGCGGCGGGATCACCCGCGTCATGGTCGTGGCCGCCGACGGCGCGTTCGCCGCGCGCGGCCAGATCGCCCCCGTCGGTACGGGCGCGGTCGTCGACCAGGTCGAGACCGCACAGGCCCACCGGCGCAAGGGGCTCGGCGGCCTGGTCATGCGCACCCTGCAGAACGCGGCGGCCGCGCAGGGGGCGACGACCGGTCTGCTGGGCGCCACCGACGAAGGCCGCGCCCTGTACGCGTCACTGGGCTGGCAGGTGGTGGCACCGCTGGTCACCGTGATCAAGGACCGGCCTGCGGTGTGACGGTGCGCGGGGCCGCCCCGCCCCGGGCGGCGCCGTCGCGTGGTCTGTTGGTCCGCCCCCGGCGCCACACGGAATGCTCCGAGTGGGCCAATGGTCCACTCGGAGCGGGTTCGGTTGAGCCGGGTGGCCGGTAGGTGGTGTGATGGGTCCGTCGATGGCGCTGCGGAATCCGCGGCGCCTTCTTTGTGTCCGGAATGTCGAGAGGGGCGGGAAGCTGTGCTGAAGAGGGTGTTCGTGGCGCCGGATCCGGGGCGGCTCCGGCTGTACAGCGCGACGCGGGCGGTCGTCGGCATCGCGCTGGCCGTCGCCGTCTGCGGACTGGTGGGGCACTCCCTCGAGGCGGCCATCGTCGGTGGTCTCGCCGCGCTGCTCGCGCTCTTCACCGTGCTGGACCCGACCGTGCGCGGCCAGGCGGTGACCACGGCGCTGCTGCCTGCGGTCGGCATCCCCGTCCTGGCGGTCGCCGCCGCGCTGCACGACCACCCGCTCGCCCGGGACGCGGCCTTCGTCGCCGTCGTCGGGGCGGGCGTGTACGCGCGGCGCTGGGGGCCGCGCGGGCACTCGCTCGGCGTCTTCGCCTTCATGACCTTCTTCGCCGCGCAGTTCCTGCACACCGTGCCGTCCGCGCTGCCCGAGCTGTACGTCGCGATCCTGCTCTCGCTCTGCGCCTCCTCGTTCGTGCGGTTCGGCGTGTGGTGCTACGAGCGGGGGCGGCTGCCCGCCGCGTCGCCCGCGCTGTCCCAGGAGCGGGGTCTGAGCCGGGTGACCACCCGGCAGGCCGTGCAGGCCGCGGCGGGAGCGGCGTTCGCGCTCGGCCTGGGGCAGATGCTGTCCGACCAGCGCTGGTACTGGGCGGTCGGCGCGACCTGGTGGGTGTTCGTGAACACCGTGTCGCGCGGCGAGACGCTGGTGCGGGGCTTCCGCCGGGTGTTCGGGACCGTCGTGGGCATCGTGGTCGGGTTCGCCGTCGCGATCCCCGCCGCCGGGGCGCCCGTCCCGACGGCCCTCGTCGTCGCCGTGAGCGTCTTCGGGATCTTCTACACCGCGGCGGTCTCCTACAGCTGGATGATGTTCTTCGTGACCGCGATGGCCTCTATGCTCTACGGCCTCCTCGGCGTCCTGGACGCGTCGCTCCTCGGGCTGCGCGTCGCGGAGACCGCGGTCGGCGCGCTCGGCGCCGTGCTCGCCGTGCTCCTGGTGCTGCCGGTCACCACGCACGCCGTCACCGACGAGTGGATCCGCCGCGCCCTGCACTGCGTCCACGCCTGCACGGCCGAGGCGGCGGCCCGCCTGGCCGGGACGCCCGGCGCGGACCCCGGACCGCGCGTCGCCGAGCTGGAGACGCTGCTCACCCGGGTGCGTCTCGCGGTGTCGCCGCTGGTGCACCCGCTGCACTTCGGCAGGGAGCGCAAGGCGCGTGCCCGCGAGGTGCTGACGCTCCTGGACGCCTGCGCCCGGGAGGTGCGGTCCCTCGCCGCGGTCGCGTCGGACCCCGACGCCTCGCACGACGCCCGGCTCTCCGCGGCCTGCTGGCGGGTCGAGGCGGCGGTCGAGGCGCTGACCTCGCCGCAGGACACCCGGCGCGCGAGCCGCCCCCAGACGGCCGTCCAGCACGCCGCGGAGCACCCCGCCCTCGCCCACCTCCACGACCTGGAGCGGGCGCTCGCGGCGATGGCGGTCCCGCTGCAGCGCGAGGGCGCGCTCCCGGGGTGACGACTCCTGCCCGACCGTAGCTGTAGCTGTAGCTGTAGCCGGGCAGCCGCAACCGCGGACCCACGGCCCGACGGTCCGTGCCCACGGGCTCCGGCCGCCCGACACCTGGTCTAGACCGGCTGCTAGCGTCGCCCGCACGAGCGGTGTCCCGCGGCGGGGCGCCCCGGTCGAGAGGGGACACGCAGTGGTCGACGGCAGGCGCGCGGGGCGGGCGTACATCGGATCCTTCACGGCGGCCGGGGGGCTCGGCGTGCTCAGTGCGGACGTCGACGCCGAGACCGGCGCACTGCGGGTGCGCGGCGCCACGGACGTCGTCGCCGACCCCTCCTACCTGGCTCTCTCGCCCGCCGGGGACATGCTCTACGCGGTCAGCGAGACCTCCGAAGGTGCCGTCGCCGCGTTCCGCACCGGGGGCGACGGGCCCGAGCTCGCGGGCACCCGCGTCCCGGTCGGCTCGGCGCCCACGCACCTCACCCTGTTCGACGGCCATATCCTGACCGCCGACTACGGCTCCGGCAGCGTCACCGCCGTGCCCCTGCACGCGGACGGCACCCTCGCCGCCAAGGCCTCGGGCGCGCTGCGGCACACCGGTTCCGGTCCGCACCCGCAGCGCCAGCAGGAGCCGCACGCCCACCAGGTCCTCGCGGACCCGAGCGGCCGCTGGGCGGTCAGCGTCGACCTCGGCACCGACTCCGTGCGGGTCTGCGCCCTCGCGGACGGCGGACCCACCCTCCACCGGGAGACCGCGCTGCGCCCGGGCTCGGGACCGCGCCACCTCGCCTTCCATCCGCGGGGCGACCGCGCCTACGTCCTGCACGAGCTCAGCCCCACCCTCACCGTCTGCGCCTGGGACGCCGCCGAAGGGACGCTGGAACCGCTCGGCGAGGTCCCGGTGCTCGACCGGGTCCCGGACGGCGACGCGTACCCCTCCGCGATCGCCGTCGCGCCCGACGGCCGGTTCCTGTGGACCGCCACGCGCGGCACGAACGTCATCTCGGTCCTCGCGCTCGACGCGGCGGGCGACGTGCCCCGGCTGACGGCGACCGTGCCGTGCGGCGGGCACTGGCCGCGCGACCTGGCCGTCGACCCCGCGGGGCGGCACCTGTACGCGGCCAACGAGCGCTCCGGGGACGTCACCTGGTTCGCCGTCGACCAGGAGACCGGCCTGCCGACCCGTACCGGCTCCGTCGAAGCGCCCGCCGCCTCCTGCGTGGTCTTCGGCTGACCGGGCCGGAACACGCCGATGGGCCCGCCCCCACATCGGGGCGGGCCCATCGGCGTTCGGAAGCGCTTCAGTGCACCGGCGCGCCCGAGGGCTGCTGCGGCGTGATGCCGAGCGCCGTCGTGTACTGGGCGAGGGCCAGCTTGCCGATCGCCGGGTAGGGGCCGAGCGGCTCGGCGACGGAGCAGTTCGCCTCCTTCGCGGCCGCGTCGAGCAGCGCGGCGTCGAGCTCCGGGCCGATCAGGTACGGCGCGAGCGCCAGCTGGGCCGAGCCCGAGCCGCGCAGCTGCTCGGCGGTCGCCGCGATGGCGCCCTCCTGGTCGAGCGCGGCGGCCATCACCGGCACCGCGAGACGGGCGGCGAGCAGCATGCCGGTGATCCCGGCGGCCTGCACGGCCTCCTCGCCGCCGACCGTGGCGAGCACGATGCCGTCCGCCGCGGTCGCCACGGTGAACAGGCGGGCGCGGTCGGCGCGGGCGAGCCCGGCCTCGGACAGGCGCACGTGCAGCGCCTCGGCGAGCAGCGGGTGCGGGCCGAGCACGTCGGTCAGCTCGGCGGCGGCACGGCTGTCCATGACGGCCTGCCGGATGCGCCGCATCAGCGCACTGTCGGGACCCGCGAGCAGCGGCACGACGACGGCGACGGGGCCGTCGGGGTCGGCCACCTCGGCGCCGGCCGCGCGGGCGCGCTCGACACGCGCGATGCGCTCGGCGCTCGCGTGCGCGAGCACGGACTGCAGCGAGGGGAACTCGGGGAAGGACGTGACGGTGGCGTCCTCCTCACCGTCGACGTAACCGATTCTGGCGTCGAGGCCGGGCAGCTCGGAGCGGGCGATGCTCACGACTTCCTCGGCGAGGCTGCGCGTGGTGGTGCTGGGGGCGCCCGGCACGGCGAGAACAAGTGCGGGCGCGCCCTCAGGAGCCGCGACGGGCTCCGGACGGCGGTGCCGGCCCGGCTGACGGGGGCGCGGCATTCGTACAGGCAGGCCGGATGCGGGCCCAGTGGGGGAGCTCATGCGCCCGCATGCTACTGGCTTGCGGGCCATCGCTGTTCGGGGAGGGTGCAGGTGGGCGGTATAAGTCCGTTTTTGTCTGATGAATTACGCAGAGGTCAACTGTCGCCTTCTCCGTGCACGGTGAGCATGCGCACGTCGGACGGCAGCCGCAGCCGGTCCGCGGCCAGGTCGGCCGCCATCCGCAGCGCTCCGTCGAGCGGATCGCCGGCGGCGGTGACCGGCCGCGCGTGCGGCAGTTGCTCCGTGAGTTCGTCGCGCAGGGGTGCGAGCAGCGGCTCGCCCAGCCGGAACAGGCCGCCGGTGAGGGCGACTTCCGGCACGTCCGTGCGGGGGCAGACGGCGGCGGCGGACTCGCCGATGTGCCGGGCCGCGGCGCGCAGGATGCCGTCCGCCACGGGGTCGTCGGCCGCGCAGGCCGCCACGTCGGGCGCGAAGGAGGCGAGCACCGCGGGCCGGTCGGTGCGGGGGTACAGCTGTCCCGGCAGGCCCGCAGGCGGCCCGAACCGCTGCTCCGCCCGGGCGAGGAGCGCCGCCGAACCGCCGCGCCTGCCGTCGTACGCGCGCATCGCCGCGTCGAGTCCCGCGCGGCCGATCCAGGCGCCGCCGCCGCAGTCGCCCAGCAGGTGCCCCCAGCCGTCGGCGCGGTGCCAGGCCCGCAGGTCCGTGCCGAGCGCGATCAGGCCGGTGCCCGCGGCGACGACCGCGCCGGGGCGGTCGCCGAGCGCGCCCGCGTAGGCGGTGACGGCGTCCGCGGCCAGCGCCGTGCGGCGGACGCCGAGCGCCTTGGCGAGCGCGGCGGGCAGTGCGCCGCGGAGGTCGTCGCCGAGGGTCGCGAGGCCGGCCGCGCCGACGGTCACGGCCGTGATCCGGCCGCCGCCGGCCCGCTCCAGCAAGGCGCGCGCCATCGGCAGGAGTTGCGCCAGGAAGTGGTCGGCGTCGATGCCCCGGGCGCCCGTGCGCACCGGCTCCGCCGAGCGCACCGGGGCGGGCAGGTCCGCCCCCGCGGAGCCGCTGAGAGCGGCCCGCAGTCCGGAGCCGCCGGAGTCGACGCCGAGCACGAACTCCCGGTGGGCGCCGTGCTCCCCGTCCGTCACGGCAGCCGCCAGTCCACCGGCTGCGCGCCCTGCTGGACCAGCAGGTCGTTGGCCCGGCTGAACGGGCGTGAGCCGAAGAAGCCGCGGTCCGCCGACATGGGGGAGGGGTGCGAGGACTCCACCGACGGCAACTGCCCGAGCAGCGGCCGCAGATTGCGCGCGTCACGCCCCCACAGGATCGACACGAGGGGCTTGCCGCGGGCGGCGAGGGCCCGTATCGCCTGCTCGGTGACCTCTTCCCAGCCCTTGCCGCGGTGTGCGGCGGGCTTGCGCGGGGCCGTGGTCAGCGCCCTGTTGAGCAGCAGGACGCCCTGCCGGGTCCACGGCGTCAGGTCGCCGTTGGACGGCGGGGGCAGGCCGAGGTCGCTGCCCATCTCGCGGTAGATGTTGAGGAGGCTGCCGGGCAGCGGCCGCACCTCGGGCGCGACCGAGAACGACAGGCCCACCGCGTGGCCGGGCGCGGGATAGGGGTCCTGGCCGACGATCAGGACGCGGACGTCGTCGAAGGGCTGCTGGAAGGCGCGCAGGACGTTCGCCCCCGAGGGCAGATAGGTGCGTCCGGCGCCGATCTCCGCGCGCAGGAAGTCGCCCATCGCGGCGATCCGTTCGGCCACCGGCTCCAGGGCCTGGGCCCAGCCGGGTTCGACGATTTCATGCAAGGGTCGTGGTGCCACGGCGTCACCCTACTGCCGTAACGGTGCCGTCGATCAACCGACGGCCGCCGCCCGCACACAGAGCACGTCCGGCAGGTGGGAGGCGAGCAACTGCCAGCTGTCGCCGTCGTCCGCCGACGCGTACACCTCGCCGTTGCGATTGCCGAAGTAGATGCCCGCCGGGTCGCAGTCGTCGCTGCACATGGCGTCGCGCAGCACCGTGCCGTAGTGGTCGTCACCGGGCAGGCCGGCGCTCAGCGGCTCCCAGTGCTCACCCGCGTCGGTCGTGCGGTAGACGCGACAGCGGTGGTCGGCGGGGACCCGGTCGCTGTCCGCGGTGATCGGGAAGACGTACGCCGTGCCGCCGCGGGTGGGGTGGGCGACCATCGCGAAGCCGAAGTCGGAGGGCAGCCCGGCGCCGATGTCCGTCCAGTGCGCGCCCGCGTCGTCGCTGCGGTACACCCCCCAGTGGTTCTGCAGGTACAGCCGGTCCGGGTCGGCCGCGTCCCGCGCGACCTTGTGCACGCACTGTCCGAACTCGGGGTCGGGGTCGGGCAGGAAATCCGCGGAGACGCCGCTGTTCGACGGGGTCCAGCTCGCGCCGCCGTCCTCGGTGCGGAACACCCCCGCGGTGGACACCGCCACCGTCACCGCGCGGGGGTCACGGATGTCGGTGAGCACGGTGTGCAGGCCCTCACCGCCGCCGCCCGGCACCCACTTGGACCGGGTGGGGTGCTCCCAGAGCGGGCGGACGAGCGAGAAGGACTCGCCGCGGTCCTCGGAGCGGTAGAGCGCGGCGGGCTCGGTGCCCGCGTACACCACGCCGTCCTCGGCGGCCGCCGGGTGCAGCTGCCACACCCGCTCCAGGGACGCCCCGGTGTCCTTGGGGAACTTGACGGCGGGCTTCGCGGGCTCCGTCCAGGTCCGCCCCAGGTCGTCGGAGTGGAAGACGGACGGGCCCCAGTGGGCGCTGTCCCCGCCGACGAGCAGCCGCGGCGTGTCGGTGCGGGTGTCGATCGCCACGGAGTACACCGCCTGCGCGTTGAAGTACGGACTGTCGTCGAACTCCCAGGCACCCCCGCGCCTGCGGCCGATGAAGAGGCCCTTGCGGGTGCCTACGGTCAGGATGATGTCGGCCATGCCGACCACCTCCGGGACGTCGTTGTCTCAGGTACCGGCCAGTCTGCACCCCGGCACTGACAGTCACCCCCGGAGACGGTGTTTCCGCAGGTCAGAGCCGTGTCCCCGAGGCGGCGCGGGCCCCCCTGGTCAGCGCGTCGGCGACAGCTCGGCCGCCACCTGCGCGACGACGTCGGGGCCCGTCCGGCAGCACCCGCCGACGAGCCGCGCCCCGGCCGCCCGCCACCGGGCCACCTGTCCGGCCGCGAACCGGGCGGGACCGTGCCAGGAGCGGGTCCCCGCGTCCCACGTCTCCCCGCTGTTCGGATAGACGACCACGGGCTTCCCGGTGACCCGCGCGGCGAGCGCCACCGCGGCCCCGGCGTCCCGTGGATCGCAGCAGTTCACGCCCACCGCCAGCACCTCGTCCGCGTCGGCGGCGAGCGCGAAGGCCTCCGCCAGGGGCTGTCCCGCCCGCGTGCGGCCGCCCGCCACGGTGAACGACAGCCAGGCCGGCACCCCGAGCCCGCGGACCGCCCGCAGCAGGGCGCGCGCCTCGTCGGCGTCGGGGACGGTCTCCAGGGCGAGGACGTCGGGGCCCGCCTCGGCCAGGGTTTCCAGCCGCGGCCGGTGGAAGCGTGCCAGCTCGGCCACGCTCAGGCCGTACCGCCCCCGATACTCGGCGCCGTCCGCGAGCATCGCCCCGTAGGGCCCCGCCGAGGCCGCCACCCATACCTCGCGCCCGAGCCCGGCCCCGGCGTTCCTCGCCAGCTCCACGCTCAGCCGCAGCAGGTCACGGGTGCGGGCGGCGTCGATGCCGACCCGAGCGAACCCCTCGTACGTCGCCTGGTAGCTCGCGGTGATCGCGACCTCGGCACCCGCCTCGTAGTACGCGCGGTGGGCGGCCTCGATCGCCGCGGGCCCGTCGCGGAGCAGCCGCGCGGACCACAGGGCGTCGCCCAGGTCGTGCCCGGCGGCCTCCAGCTGGTGGGAGAGGCCGCCGTCGAGCACGAGCGGGCGCTGGGCGAGGGCGTCGGCGAGTCTCACACCGCCGACGCTAGCCGAGGTGCGGCGAGCGGGAAGTGGCAGGCGACCTGGTGGCCGGCCCCGTTCGGGGTGCTGGCCTGCGGCTCCGTGGTGGCGCAGAGGTCCTGTGCGAGGGGGCAGCGGGTGCGGAAGCGGCAGCCCGACGGGGGCTCGGCCGCGGAAGGGGTCTCGCCCTCCAGGGGCGTGCGTCGCTCAGCGGACGCGGCCTCGGGGTCGGGCAGGTTGACGGTGTCGAGGAGCCCGCGGGTGTACGGGTGCAGCGGATGGGCGTACACCTGAGCGGCCGGACCCGACTCCACGAGCTTGCCCAGGTACATGACGCCGACGGTGTCCGCCAGGTGGCGTACGACGGCCAGGTCGTGCGAGATGAACAGATAGGTCAGGCCGCGCTCGCGCTGCAGCTCCCGCATCAGGTTGAGGATCTGTGCCTGCACCGACACGTCGAGCGCCGAGACCGGCTCGTCGGCCACCACCAGGTCCGGCGAGAGCGTCAATGCCCGTGCCAGGCCGAGGCGTTGGCGCTGACCGCCGGAGAACTCGTGCGGGTAGCGGTGCACGGCGCCGCGCGGCAGGCCGACGGCGTCGAGGAGTTCGGCGACCAGTTTCTCCTGCTCGGCGCGCCGGCCGACGCCCTGGATGACGAGCGGTTCGCGCAGGATCTCGCCGACCCGCATGCGCGGATCCATCGCCGCGGTGGAGTCCTGGAACATCAGTTGTACGCGGCGGCGGTGCGCGCGCCGCTCGGCCCGTGACATCCCGGCCGGGTCGGCGCCCGCGAAGCGCACCGCGCCCGCGGTCGGCTCCTCCAGACCCGCGACGATCCGCCCGAGGGTCGTCTTGCCGCAGCCGGACTCGCCGACCATGCCGAACGTCTCGCCCTTGCGGACGGTCAGCGACACCCCGCCGACCGCGCTGACCGTTCCCTTGCTGCGCGAGAACGCGCCGCCCTTGAGCGGGAACTCCTTGACGAGGCCGTCGAGTTCGAGGAGCACGTCACCGGGTGCGCGGGGAGCGGGCACGGCGGCGGGGGTCACGACGTCGTCCTCGGCGGCGGCGTCGTCCGGCACCGGGTGGAAGCACGCGAACCGGTGTCCGGCGCCCCGCTCCTCGTCGTCCACGAGCGGCGGCTCCTCGGTGCGGCAGGTGTCCGTCGCGAAACCGCAGCGGGGCGCGAAGCGGCAGCCGGTGGGGCGCGTCGCGAGGTTCGGCGGCAGGCCGGGGATGGTGTGCAGTTCGGTGCCGCTGTCGGCCGCGCGCTCGGGCAGCGCGGCGAACAGGGCCTCGGTGTAGCGGTGGCGCGGGCGGGCGAACAGGTCGCGCACGTCCGCCTGTTCGGCGACCCTGCCCGCGTACATCACCGCGACCCGGTCCACCCGGTGGGCGATGACGCCCAGGTCGTGCGTCACCAGGATCATCGCCATCCCGAGCCGGGCGCGCAGGTCGTCGACGAGCTCCAGGATCTGGTGCTGGGTCGTCACGTCCAGGGCCGTCGTCGGCTCGTCGGCGATGAGCAGCTTCGGCTCGCAGACCAGCGCCATCGCGATGGCGACGCGCTGGCGCATGCCGCCCGACAGCTGGTGCGGGTAGGCCTGCATGCGCTCGGCGGGCCGCGGCATGCCGACCAGCCGCAGCATCTCCTGGGCGCGCGCCCAGGCCTCCTTGCGGCCGATGCCGGGGCGGTGCAGGAGCAGCGGCTCCGCCACCTGCGCACCGATGGTCATCGTCGGGTTGAGCGAGGTCAGGGGGTCCTGGAAGACCATGCCGACGGTGTTGCCGCGGACGTCCTGGAGGACGGGGGCGGGGGCTGCGGCGAGGTCCCGGCCGTCGAAGAGCACGCGGCCGCCGGTGATCTCGCCGCCCGCGGGCAGCAGACCGAGGACGCTGAGCGCGGTCATCGTCTTGCCGCAGCCGGACTCCCCGACGATGCCCAGGGCCTCGCCGGGGGCGAGGGAGAGGGAGACGCCGTCGAGCGCGTGCACGGTGCGTCCGCGCGCGGCGATGTCGACGTGCAGGTCGTCGATGGTGAGCAGCGCCTCGGGGGCGGTGGCCTGCCGTGAGTCGGTCATCTGTCGTCTCTCCTGTTGCTTTTGCGGCCGTTCACTTCCGCAGCCGCACTTCGAACGCGTCCCGCAGCCCGTCACCGATGAAGTTGAACGCGGCGACGACCAGCACGATCGCGATGCCCGGCGGGAAGATCAGCCACCAGTAGCCGTTCTGCGTGTAGGTGATGCCGGCCGACAGCATCGACCCCCAGTCGGCCGACGGCGGCGGGATGCTCAGGCCGAGGAACGCGAGATAGCTGACGTAGAGGATCGCGTCGGCGATCTGGAAGGTGCAGTTGACGATGACCGTGCCGATCGCGTTCGGCACGATGTGCCGGAACACGGCCCGTGCGCCGCCGCCGCCCATCATCCGCATGGCCTGCACGTACTCGCGGTCGCGCAGCGAGAGCGCCTCGCCGCGCACCAGGCGGGCGGGGGAGAGCCACGCCACCGCCGCGATGATCATCACGAGTACGCCCTTGCTGGGCGTGATGATCGCGGCCACCACGACCAGCAGGAACATCGCGGGGATGGCGAGCGCGGCGTCCGTGATCCGCATCATCGCCGCGTCGACCCAGCCGCCGAAGTAGCCGGAGATCGCGCCGTAGACGGTGCCGAAGAGGGTGGCGAGCAGGCCCGCCGCGAGGCCGATCTCCAGCGACGTCCGCCCGGCGACCATGAGGCGCCCGACCATGTCGTAGCCGAGGTCGGTGGTGCCCAGGAGGTGGCCGGCGGTGCCCGGCGGCAGGTTGGCCCGGGACAGGTCGGTGTGGATCTGCTCGGTGTCGTACATCAGCGGCCCGAGGTAGCTGAACGCCAGCAGCAGGAGCAGCACCACCACACCGGTCAGGGCGAGCTTGTTGCCGGTGAAGACCTGGAGGGTGCGGCGGGCCAGCGACGGCGTGGCCCGCGCGGCGTCCTCGTGGCCCGGCGCGGTGACAGGGGTGACCGTGGTACTCATGCGACGCTCCGTATCCGGGGGTCGAGGACGGCGTACAGGACGTCGGTGAGCAGTGACCCGACGACGGTGGCGACTCCGACGACGAGCGTCACGCCGAGCAGGACGGGGAAGTCGGAGCCCTGCGCCGCGTTCCAGAACAGCAGCCCCATGCCGGGGTAGTTGAACATCGACTCGACGACGAGGGCGCCGCTGAAGAGGGTCGGCAGATAGAGGCCGAGGAGCGTCGCGAGCGGGATCAGCGCGTTGCGCAGGACGTGCCGGACCATGATCCGGCGGCTCGACTGGCCCTTGGCCATCGCCGTGCGGACGTACTCCTCGGTGAGGTTGTCCAGGACCGCCGAGCGCATGTAGCGGCTGAACATCGCGATGATGCCGAACGCCATCGTGACCACCGGGAGCACCAACCCGGCGAAGTCGCCGAGGAGTTCGCCGACGGACTCGCCCTGCGGTGCCTCGGCGGGCAGGATCGGCAGGACCTGCGCGAACAGGATGATCATGATGAGGCCGAGGAAGAACACCGGCGTCGCGTACATCAGGAACGCCAGGCCGGTCAGCGCGTAGTCCGCCGCCCTGCCCCGCCGTACGGCCTGCAGCAGGCCCAGCGGGACCGCGATGACGACCGCGAGGACGGTGGACAGGACGGTCAGGAGCAGTGTCTTCGGCAGGCGCTGTGCGAGGAGGTCGAAGACCGGCGAGTTGAGTTTGAAGGACTCGCCGAGGTCGCCCGTCACCAGCCGCTTCAGGTACATCAGGTACTGCGTGGGCAGCGAACGGTCGTAGCCCTGCTGATGGTTGAAGTGCTCGATCTGCTGCGGGGTGCCCTTGGGGCCGAGGATGGCGCGCGCGGGGCCGCCCGGCAGCAGGTGCAGGAGCACGAAGACGATGACCGACACGAGGAAGAGGACGACGATCGCCTGGAGGAGGCGCTTGACCAGAAAGCCGGTGAAGCCGGTCACTTCTCAACCCCCTTCTTCTTGACGTAGTACCAGTGCTGGGGCGCGAAGGTGACGGTCGGGTTCTGCGAGACCCCGCGCAGGTCGTTGCGGATCACCGAGACCTGGTACGCCGGGTTGGGCATCCACATCACGGGGAGCTGCTCGGCGAGGTACTCGCCGTACGCGTGCACGGCCTTCATGTCGGGGGAGTACTGCACGCCCCGGATGACGCGGTCCGCCGTCCTGTCGCTGTAGTTGCCGAAGTTGGCGGACGCGCCGGTCGAGAAGAGCTGCTCGCCGCTGGGGTTGAGCGGGTAGTACCAGCTGCCGGCCGTGCCGAAGAAGGACATGTCCCAGTCGCAGCCCGGGTCCTTCGCCTTGCACGGCACGCTGTTGCCGAGCACGGAATTGAGCGGCTGCTGACGCACGGTCAGGTCGATGCCTGCCTTGGAGAGCGACGACTTGAGCTCCTGCATCATGTTCGTCGTCTCGGTGGAGCCGGACTGGGAGAGCAGGGTCAGCTTCAGCGGGGTGCCCTTGCCGATGCCCTTGCCGCACCGGTCCCCGCCCGTCCCCGGCCGCACGCAGCGCGCCGTGCCGTCCTCGACGCGCCAGCCGTGCCCGCGCAGCAGCGCGGTGGCCTTGGCGACGGAGAACGGGTACGGGTCGTGCGCCATCTTCTCGGACAGGTACTGGCTCTTCGGCGTGACCGGCACCGGGCCCAGCGTCGGGGTGGCGCTGCCCTGCCAGATGACGTCGCTCATCGCCTTCTGGTCGACGAGGTGCTGCATGGCCCGGCGGATGTAGAGCTGGTCCATCATCGGGCCGCCGTGCGTGGAGTTGAAGTTGTAGACGATGTACGTCGCCGCCCAGCCCTCCCACGGATCGACGCGGTACCCCTTGTCCTCGAACTTCTCCTTCTGCGCCATCACCGACGGCGGGATGTAGCCGTAGTCGACGCCGCCGGACCTGAGCACGTTGTACTCGGAGTCGGCGGTGGTGAAGGGCTTGAAGACCACCTTGTCCAGGTGCGGGCGCTCGGACGCCGGGCCGGTGAACTTCTCGTTCGGCACGATGGTGACCTGGCCGCTGTCCCGCCAGCCCGCCAGCTTCCAGGGCCCGTTGACCGTCTTCCACAGCGGGTCCGAACCGTAGGAGCCGAGGCTCTTGGCGTGCCGCGTCAGACGCGCGAAGACCGCCTTGGCGCCCGCCGGGGTGCGGTCCCAGTCACCGATCCGGCCGCCGTCGGTCTTGGCGTCCCAGGCGTGCTGGGGCAGCGCCCGCAGCAGGGTGAGCTGGTTGGCGGTGAACCAGTCCGGGTTGTACGCGCGGGTCAGGCGCAGCCGCACGGTGTGGTCGTCGAGCGTCTCGAACCGCTTGACGTTGTCCGGCATCGTGCCGACCGAGTAGTTCCCCCACTCCGCCTTGTTGGCCTTGACCAGATGGAACCAGAACTCCAGGTCGCGGGCGGTGACCGGCTTCCCGTCGGACCACTTGACGCCCTCGCGCAGCGGCACCGTCACGGTCTTGTTGCCGTCGCTGTAGGTCGGCTCCAGGCCCAGGGTGCCCGGCCCGTGCGTGGTCAGCTCGCCCTTCGCCCTGTCCTGCACGGCGTCGTACACCGGGGTGAACAGCAGCGACTGGATCCCGTAGTTGTACGAGGCGCCGTAGCCGGGCGCGCCGATCGGGAAGATCCAGTTGGGCGTCGCGGCCGGCGGGAGCGCCATCCGGGCGGTGCCGCCCTCGACGGGTGTGCCGCCGGTGGGCCCCATGTCGATGCGGCCGCCCTCGCGGGTGCAGCCGGTGAGGGCCGCCGCGAGGACGAGCAGCGCGGCCGCCGCGGACCTGAATGAGCGCATGGCGATGGGCCTCCAAGGGGTACGGGGCCGGCCCGTGCCGGAGAACGACGGGGCGGCGCCCGAACGCTAGGCCGGACGCGAAAAACAAGTCAATAGCTTCATTCGGCAAGAAGTGGAAAAGCGGGAAGGTCTGGTCAACTTGGTTCGGTGCGATCTACTGTTCGTCTTGTTCTCGAATGAAAGCATCGAACCAACCGGCGTCACGGCACCGGGCGTCACGGCAGTGCGGTCACGCCGCTGCGGTCACGACACCGGGCGTCATGGCAGCGCGGTCACGGCAGCGCGGTCACGGCACCGCGCGTCGCCGTGCCGGGCGGGCAACAGGGAAGCAACTGGGGGCGGGCATGACCGGAACACCACTCGGCGAGCCGGGTTCGGGGCAGCACATCGTGCACCTGGTCTCGTCGGGGGCGGCCTCGTCCCGCGCCGACCTCGTGCGCGAGCTGGGCCTCGCCCCCTCCACCGTCTCGCTGCGCGTGCAGGAGCTCGTCGACGCCGGGCTGCTCACCGAGTCCGGCGAAGGCGCCTCCCGCGGCGGGCGCAGGCCCCGGCTGCTGCGGGTGGCCGCGCACGGCGGCGTCGCCCTCGCCGCCGACCTGGGCAGCCACCACGCGCGGCTCGGCGCGGTCGGCCTCGGCGGCACCGTCACCGACGCCGTCGACCTGCCGCACGACATCACCGCCGGCCCCGAGTCCGCCGTCGACTGGCTCTGCGAACAGGCGCGGACACTCGTCGCCCGGCAGCGCGCGCAGGGCCGCACCGTCCGGGCGTTCGGCGTTGCCTTCCCCGGCCCCGTGCAGCCCGCCACCGGCCGTGTCCTGAGCCCGTCCCGGATGCCCGGCTGGCACCGCTACCCGCTGCGCGACGTCCTCGCCGAGCGCCTCGGCATCCCCGTCACCGTCGACAACGACGCCACGATGATGGCCGTCGGCGAGCACCGCGTCGCCCGGCCCGAGCTCGACCACCTCGTCGTCGTCAAGGCGGGCCGCGGCATCGGCAGCGGGATCGTCTCCGCGGGCCGCCCGCACGACGGCGCCAACGGCAGCGCGGGCGACATCAGCCACGTCCGCGTCGACGCGGCGGGCGACCGGCCGTGCAGCTGCGGCAACATCGGCTGCCTGGAGACCGTCGCCAGCGGTGCCGCCCTCATCCGCGAACTCGCCCAGCAGGGCGTCGAAGTGGCCGACACCAGCGATCTGCTGCGGCTCGTCGCGGACGGCGACCCGCAGGCCACCACCCTGGTGCGCACCGCGGGACGGCACATCGGCACCGTCCTGTCCGTCGTCGTCAACTTCTTCAACCCGCAGGCCGTCGCCCTCGGCGGCGTCCTCGCCACCGCCGAACCCCTGGTCGCCGCCGTCCGCGGCGTCCTGTACGAACGCTGCCTGCCCCTCGCCACGGCCGACCTGGAGATCACCACGACCGTGACCGGCGTCGACGCCGGCCTCCTCGGGGCGGGCCTCACCGCCCTGAGCGAGCACCTGCACGCCGCGGCCGCACCCGCCACCGCCCCGGCCCCCCGCACCCCCGCACCCCAGGAAGAGAGCGCACCCGCATGACCCCCGCCCCGCACCACCGCCGCCTGCGCATCGGCATCGGCGGCATCGGCATCGAGTCGTCCACGTTCTGCCCGCACCGCTCCACCGCCGACGACTTCCGCCAGACCCGCGGCCGTGACCTCATCGACCGCTACACGTGGACCCGGCCGGACTCCGACCTCGCGGACACCGTCGAATGGGTGCCCCTGCTGCACGCCACCTCACTGCCCGGCGGCCCCGTCGAAGCCGAGTCGTACCTGACCCTCAAGGACGAGCTCGTCACCCGCATCCGCCGGGCGGGCCCGCTCGACGGCCTGGTCTACGACATCCACGGCGCGATGAGCGTCGTCGGCCTCACCGACGCCGAGGCCGACCTCACCGAAGCGGTACGCGCGGCCCTGGACTTCGTCGGCACCCCGGACGGCACCGGCCGCCCGATGATCTCCGCCGCCATGGACCTGCACGGCAACGTCTCGCGCCGCTTCGCCGAGCCGATCGACCTGCTCACCGCCCACCGCCTCGCCCCGCACGAGGACGCCTGGGAGACCCGCGAGCGCGCGGCCCGCAACCTGGTGCGCTGCCTGCGCGACGGCACCCGGCCGCACCGCGCCTGGGTGCAGGTGCCCGTCCTGCTGCCCGGCGAGAAGACCAGCACCCGCCTGGAGCCCGCCGCGTCCCTCTACGCCTCGCTCGCCGAGATCGAGCGCCTGCCCGGCATCCTCGACGCCGCCCTGTGGGTCGGCTACGCCTGGGCCGACGAACCCCGCTGCCAGGCCGCCGTCGTCGTCACCGGCGACGACGCCGAACGCGCCGCCGCCGAGGCCGCCCGGCTCGCCCGCCGCTACTGGGACGCCCGCCGCGACTTCGTCTTCGTCGGCCCCACCGGCACCGCCGAGGAGTGCATCGCGCGGGCGGTCGCCTCCGACCGGCGGCCCTTCCTGATCAGCGACTCGGGCGACAACCCGACCGCGGGCGGCGCGGGCGACCTCGCGTACATGCTGGGCAAACTGCTCGACCACGACGACATCCGGGCGGGCCGGGTCACCGCCGTCCACCCCGGCATCACCGATCCGGTCGCCGTCGCCCGCTGCTTCGACGCCGGCGTCGGCGCGGAGGTCACCCTCGGCGTCGGCGGCAAGGTCGACGCGCAGCACGGCGGGCCGTACGAACTCACCGGCACCGTCGTCGCGTTGCAGCGCGCCACCGACCAGAAGGACCGTGCCGAGGGCGGCGCCTACGACCGCGGTGTCGACATGGCGGCCGTACGCACCGGAGGCCTCACCGTCATTCTCGTCGAGCGCCGCAAGCCGTTCCACACCCTGGCCGACTTCACCGGCCCCGCCGACGGCGGCCTCGGCATCGACCCCCGTACGTACGATCTCGTCGTCGTCAAGATCGGCTATCTTGAGCCCGAGCTCCACGACATGGCGGCCGACTGGCTCCTGGCCCTCACGCCCGGCGGCGTCGACCAGGATTTGCTGCGCCTCGGCCACCACCGGGTGGAGCGCCCGCTGTACCCCTTCGACGAGGACGCGTACGACGGCAAGGCGCCCGACGCGACGCCGACCCTGCTCGCCCCGCTCGCCGCGCCCGCTCCGTGAGAAGGGGGTTCACCTGCGCGAACGGGTCTGCGAGGGTGATCCCTCCGATCCGTCCGCGGCGCGCCCGCAGCGCACCCCGAGCGCACCCGCAGCGCGCCGCAACGCATCCGCAGCGCAGAGGAGCCCACCCGTGAAGCGTGCCGCCACCCTGTCCGCCCTGGTCTGTCTGCTGGCCGTCACCGCCGCCGCGCCCGCGTCGCCCGACGCGGCCCGGCGGCCGGACCGGCACCACGGAACCCTCCTCGACGCGGTCCCGAAGAAGGGCGTCCTGAAGGTTTGCACGACCGGCGACTACGCCCCGTTCACCAAGCTCGACCCCGCCGATGGCACCTACAGCGGGGTCGACATCTCGATGGCGCGCGACCTCGCGAAGAGCCTGGGGGCGAAGCCCGAGTTCACCGCCACCACCTGGGCGAACCTGACCAAGGACGTGGCGGCGGGCCGCTGCGACATCGGCGTCGGCGGCGTCTCGATCACGCTGCCGCGCGCCCGTCAGGTGTACTTCGGCGAGCCCACGCGCGAGGACGGCAAGACGCCCGTCGTGCGCTGCGCCGACAAGGACAAGTTCGGCGCGGGCACCCTCAAGGACATCGACAAGCCCGGCACGAAGGTCATCGTCAACCCCGGCGGCACGAACGAGGACTTCGCCCGGGCCCACATCAAGCGGGCGAAGATCACCCTGCACCCGGAGAACACCACGATCTTCAAGGAGATCGTCGAGGGGCGCGCGGACGTGATGATGACCGACGCCAGCGAGACGCTCTACCAGTCGAAGATCCACCCCGAACTGTGCTCCCTCCACCCCGACAAGCCCTTCACCTTCTCGGAGAAGGCCTACGCGCTGCCGCGCGGCGACGACGAGTTCAAGGAGTACGTCGACCAGTTCGTGCATCTCGCGAAGCACGACGGCACCTACGCCAGGTACGAGGAACAGTGGATGAAGTGAGCCTTCGGGCCGTCCGCCGCACCGATGGCGTCGCACATCCGCATGACCCTCGTACTCCCCACGGCGTCCACCCGGCCGTGAGCAGGGACGCGGTCGCCGCCCGCGTGTCACGGGCAGGGAACGCACCAGCCACGTGTCCACCTGCGCCCGGCACTCCCGCTCGTGCCGCTCCAGCCATCCCTCTGCCGGAGACATCTCGGAGACTTCCCGGGACGTTTCGAAGACCCGCCGGAGGCCTCGCGGAGATCCTCCGGAAGCCTGGCGGGACCGTTTGGACCGGTGGGCGCGGGGGACGTGGTCATCATGACCGTCGACAAGAACACCGTGCTTGTGCTGGACAGTTCGGAGCCCGAGCGGCTCGCCGAGTTCTACGCGGGGCTGCTGGGGGCGGAGGTCCGGCCGGGCAAGGACCCCGACTACGTGGAGATCACGAACGACCGGGGCGTCTCGTTGTCCGTGCATCGCGAGCGCGACTACGTGCCGCCGAGCTGGCCCCGCCCCGAGGACTCCCAGCAGGCCCACTTGCGGATCATGGTGGCCCGCGCGGACATGGACGAGGCGGAGCGCGAGGCGATCGGCCTGGGGGCGCGTCCGGTGGACACGAAGGACAACAGCGGTCCGCGGGACACGCGGGTCTACGCCGATCCCGCGGGGCACTCCTTCACGCTGGCCGCCGCCCCCGAGTGAACGATTCTCCTTGAACTCCCGGCACGAGCTTCGGACTTCCGGCACGAGGGCCGGCCCCCGGACATGGGTGAGGGGCCGATGCGGGGAACATTCCCCGCGTCGGCCCCTCACTCCTGTCCGGGATACGCGACCTCAGACGGACCGGTGGTACTGGTCCGGCACGTGCACGTCGGCGCCGAGTTCACGTGCCGCGCGCCGCGCCCACGAGGGGTCGCGCAGCAGCTCGCGGCCCAGCAGGACCGCGTCCGCCTCCCCGTTGGCGAGGATCTTCTCGGCCTGCTCGACGTCGGTGATCAGGCCGACCGCGGCGACCGGCAGCTCCGTCTCGGCCTTCACGCGGGCCGCGAACGGCACCTGGTAGCCGGGCCCGACGGGAATTCGGACGCCTGCCGCGTTGCCGCCGGTGGAGACGTCGAGGAGATCGATGCCGTGCTCCTTGAGCTCGGCGGCGAAGCGCACGGTGTCGTCCGCCGTCCAGCCGGACTCCGCCAGCCAGTCGGTGGCGGAGATGCGGAAGAAGAGCGGCTTGTCGTCGGGCCACACGGCCCGCACGGCGTCGACCACTTCGAGCGCGAACCGCGTGCGGTTCTCGTACGAGCCGCCGTACTCGTCGGTGCGGCGGTTGCTGTGCGGGGAGAGGAACTCACCGATCAGGTAACCGTGGGCGCCGTGGATCTCGGCGACCTCGAAGCCGGCGTCCAGCGCCCGCCGCGCGGCGTCGGCGAACTGCCCCACCACGGAACGGAGCTCCTCGGCGGAGAGCTCGGAGGGCACCGGATGCCCCTCGTCGAAGGGGACGGGGCTGGGGGCGACGGGCCGCCAGCCGTGGGCGTCCGGGCCCACCGGGGCGCCGCCCTTCCAGGGGCGGTCGGTCGACGCCTTGCGGCCCGCGTGGGCGAGCTGGATGCCCGGGACGGTGCCCTGGCCCTTCAGGAAGTCGGTCGTGCGGCGGAACGCCTGCGCCTGGGTGTCGTTCCAGATGCCGAGGTCGTACGGGCTGATGCGGCCCTCGGCGCTGACCGCGGTGGCCTCGACGATGATGAGGCCCGTGCCGCCGGCGGCGCGCGCCGCGTAGTGGGCGAAGTGCCAGTCGTTCGGGGCGCCGGCCCCGGCCCCCTCCGGTGCCGCCGAGTACTGGCACATCGGCGGCATCCAGACCCGGTTCGGGATGGTCAGCGATCGCAGGGCGTAGGGCTCGAACAGCGAGCTCACGGCGGGCTCCATTCGTCGGGATGCGTCGGGGCTGAAGTGCTCCTCGTACGATAGACCTCGTAGTACGGCGGATGTCAAACTACGATGCCTCTCGTACAATGAGGCGACAATGAGGCGCAGGGAATGCCCGGAGGTCAGGGTCTCGGGGCCGACAGGACGAAGTGGAGCCGCCATGACGACCGCCGCCGCGACCGGCAGCGCGAGCAGCAGGACGCTCGCCCACCCCGAGCCCGCCGCTGTCCGCCTGGAGACGGTGCTGCACGCGCTCGCCGACCCGATGCGGATGCGCGTGGTGCGGGCGCTCGCGCGGGAGGAGGGGGCGGCCGGGCTCTCCTGTTCGTACTTCGACCTGCCCGTCACCAAATCGACGTGCACGCACCACTTCCGGGTGCTGCGCGAGAGCGGCGTCATCCGGCAGATCTACCGCGGCACGGCCAAGCTGAACGTGCTGCGCCGCGACGACCTCGACGCCCTCTTCCCCGGCCTGCTCGACAGCGTCCTGGCCGCGGCGGACCGCCAGGCGGCACGCCTCGGCGACGAGGTCTGAACCGGCGGGCGCGGGCCCCGGCCCCTTAGCCCGGTCCGCCTAGGGGGTGTCCCGCATGCCGCCCGCCGCGGTGCGCAGCCCCGCCCAGTCCGGGATCTTCACGATGCCGCGGCCGAGCGAGTGGCCCAGTGCCGCCTCCGCGTGTTCGATCGCCAGCCAGCCCGGCCACTCGACCGGTTCCTGGCCCGCCGCCCGCAGGGCGGTCAGCGGATCCCCGGACAGGGGTCTGCGGACGAGGGCGGGGGCGTCGTCCAGGAGGGACTGGGCCGTCTCCTTGGCGCACGGGCGGTTCGTGCCGATGACGCCGGTCGGGCCGCGCTTGATCCAGCCCGCCACGTACTCGCCGGGGGAGGGCACGCCGTCGCGCAGCACCCGCCCCGCCGCGTGCGGCACCGTGCCCCGGTCCGGGTCGAACGGCAGCCCCTCGATGGGCACACCGCGGTAGCCGACGGAGCGCAGCACCAGTTGCCCGGGGATGTCCTCGTACGCCCCCGAGGCCGTCACCCCGCCCCGGCCGTCCGGCAGCGTCCGCTCGAACCGGGTGCCCGCGACCCGGCCGCCCGCCCCCGCCACCAGCGCGACTGGCCGCAGGAAGAAGCGCAGCCTGAGCCGCCGGGGCAGGCCCCGCGCGGGCCGCTCGGCCCAGCCGCGCAGCACTTCCACGTTGCGGCGGCTCGCCGCGGGCAGGCCCGACGGGTCGGCGTACGCGGGGTCCAGCGCCAACTCGGCCGGATCCACCAGGACTTCGGTGTCCGGCAGCGCGCCGAGCTCGCGCAGTTCCTTCGTGGTGAACCGCGCCTGCGAGGGCCCGCGCCGGCCCACCATGGACACCTCGCGCACCCGGCTCTGCGCGAGCACGCCGAGCGCCGCGTGCGGCATGTCGGTCGGGAGCAGTTCGGCCGCGCCGCGCAGCAGCATCCGGGCGACGTCCACGGCGACGTTCCCGACACCGATGACGACGGCGGACTCCACGTCCCGTACGAAGGCGTCGGGCGCGGACGCGTCCGCCAGGGCGTCCGGGTGGGCGCTGTACCAGGAGACGAACTCCGTCGCCGAGTAACTGCCGGGCAGGTCCTCGCCGGGCACCCCGAGCCTGCGGTCCGCCGCCGCGCCGACGCAGTACACCACCGCGTGGTAGAGCCCGAGCAGCCGGGCCGGCGGCAGCGCGCCGGGGCCGATCTCCACGGCGCCGAGGAAGCGCACCCGCTCGTGCTCCAGGACCGTGCGCAGGTTGTTCTGCAGCGACTTGATCTTCTCGTGGTCCGGCGCGACCCCGTAACGGACCAGCCCGTACGGGCACGGGAGGCGGTCGAGCACATCGACCCGCACGTCCGGCACCCGGTCCTGCTGGACGAGGGACTGTGCGGCGTACACCCCGCTGGGGCCCGAACCGACGACGGCGACGTGCAGCACGGCGGTGCTCCTTCCGCGAGGTGGCCCCGGGACGGTTTCAGGATCGCACCGGGGGCCCGGGATGTCAGGGAGCGTGCGCCGGTCGGTGCCTGCGCTGTCAGGGTGCCGTGCCGCGCCTCCTCGACGTGCCCGTGCGTGCCGTACCCGGACGGGGGCCGCCGCGCCGATAGCGTGCGTGTGTGCGGAACAGATCATTTGCTGATGTTTCTGATCACTATCGACCCGATGCCGCCGAACCCGACGGGCCGACCTGGTGGGAGCTGGCGGGACGCGGGACCGCCGCGGCGCAGTGCGCGGCCGAACCGCAGGAGGCCCTGCTGCCGCCCTCCTTCCGTGTCCGGCTGACCTTCAGCGACGGGGCCGACGTCGATGTGCTCGCCGTGGTGTCGCACGGCCGCATCGCCGTCCAGGACCTGCACGCGCGGCCCCCGCTCTCCTCCGACGACTTCGCCGCGCTCGTCCACTGGATCGAACGCCCGCTGGCGGACGGCGCCCCGCCCGGCGCGGACGCGCACATGGCGGAGGCAGGCGGGGCGCAGCCGTCCGGGACGCGGCCGCCAGGCGTTCCGGTACGCCCGGACGAGACACCCGCCGCCCACCGGGCCCGGCCCGCGTGGCCGCGCGGGAGCGCGGGGCGCCGGTTCGTGGCCGAGGCCTACCGCGCCGCGCAGCGCGAGGGCCGGGACCCGGTGCTCGCCGTGATGTGCGCGACCGGGCACAGCCGCCGCAAGTCGCTCCGGCTGATCGCGGGGGCGCGGGACGCCGGGTTCCTCGCGCCGCGGCACAACCGGAGGTAGGCCGGGGGCCGAGCGGCCGCCCCCGGGTCACTCCATCTTCCGCATCCTGCTGATCTCGCTCGACTGCTGCGCCACGATGTCGTTCGCCATCTCCTCGACCTGGATGTTGTTGCCGTCGGAGAGCACGTCCCCGGCCATGGTGATCGCCCCGCTGTGGTGCGTGATCATCAGCTTCAGGAAGAGCTCGTCGAACGCCTTGCCCTTGGCCGCGCGCAACTGCTTGAGCTGCGCCGCGCTCGCCATCCCCGGCATGGAGGCGTGGTCGTGCCCCGCGTGCTCGCGCGGGCCGCCGTGGTTCTTCAGCCAGCCCTTCATGGCGCCGATCTCGGGCCGCTGCGCGGCACCGATGCGCGACGCGAGCCGCTTGACGCGGTCCGACTCCGCCCGCTTCGGGACGAGTTCGGTCATCGTCAGGGCCTGACCGTGATGCACGATCATCATCTGCGTGTAGCTGAAGTCGGCCGAGTTGGGGGAGTCGTCCTCGGCCCGCTGCTCCGCCGCGTCCTCCGCGGACATCGTCGCCGCCGTCTCGCCCGGCTTGCCCGGCGCGATCACCGAAGGGCCGGACGGGGCGGACCGCTCGGCGTCGGAGCCGCCGCCGTCCCCGGCGGAGTCGCACCCCGCGAGGGCGAGGGCGGCGGCCGTCAGGAGCACGGTGAGGGCAGGGGTACGGCGGTGGGGCACAGCGACCTCCTGTGGCGCGTGGGCGAGTTGAAGTCTGTGGATCATGCGGCCGGCGCGCGCCCGGTACGCCGTCGGCGCGCGACCCGTATGCCGTCGGCACGCTACCGGTCCGTGATCGGCACGCCACCCGTGCGCGATCGGCGCGCGGGCGGGCACCGTCGACCGGAAGCTCGCGCTACAGGCGTCTGCCGGAAGCTCGCGTTACAGGTTCGTTTCCCTCTGTTGATCTGTGCATGATGAGCACGATACTGCGGGTGTCCGTGAACCGTTCGACCGTGAACGGCGACAAGGGAGGACGCAGTGACCCTGTTGAACACCCCCGGAACTCGGCGCAGACGCCTGGGAGTCGGAGCGGCGGCGGCCGGACTGCTGGCCGCGCTGCTGACCGCCGCGCCGGCCGGCGCCATCCCCGACCCCGGTGACAGCCCGTCGGCGCCGAAGAGCGTCTCCAAGAGCGACGCCGCCCAGACGAGGGAGGCCATCGCGCGCGGCGAGATACCCGCGCCCGACGAGGTCGTCCACTCGGACAACATCGAACATCTGGCCAACATCCCCAAGGACGCGCTGCCCGGTCTCAACACCGACCTCGCCTTCCAGGGGAAGTACGCCTTCGCCGGCAACTACGACGGCTTCCGCATCTACGACATCAGCAACCCCAAGGCCCCCCGCACGGTCTCGCAGGTGCTGTGCCCCGGATCGCAGAACGACGTCTCCGTCTCCGGGAACCTGCTCTTCCTCTCCACGGACTCCTCGCGCAGCGACAACTCCTGCAACAGCACCACGCAGCCCGCCACGGAGAAGTCCTCCTGGGAGGGCATGAAGATCTTCGACATCAGCGACAAGGCGAACCCCAAGTACGTCTCCGCCGTGGAGACGGCCTGCGGTTCCCACACGCACACGCTGGTGCCGGAGCGGCGGAACGTCTACCTGTACGTCTCCTCGTACTCCCCGAACGCGACGTTCCCCGACTGCCAGCCGCCGCACGACGGCATCTCGGTCATCAAGGTGCCGCGCAAGGCGCCGCAGAAGGCCGCGGTCGTCAACTTCCCCGTCCTGTTCCCCGGTGAGGGGCCCGACGGCGGCGGCAACCCGGGCGGACCGACCAACCCGGGTGTCTCCAAGACCACCGGCTGCCACGACATCACCGTGCTGCCCTCCAAGGACCTCGCGGCCGGCGCGTGCCTCGGCGACGGCATCCTCTTCTCCCTCAAGGACCCGGAGAACCCGCGGGTCATCGACCGGGTGCAGGACAACGCCCGCTTCGCGTTCTGGCACTCGGCGACGTTCAACCAGAAGGCCGACAAGGTCGTCTTCACCGACGAGCTCGGCGGCGGGTCCGGCGCCACCTGCAACGAGGCCACCGGGCCCGAGCGCGGCGCCAACGGCATCTACGACATCAGGGGCAAGGGCGACAAGCGCAAGCTGGTCTTCCAGAGCTACTTCAAGATTCCGCGCCACCAGGCCGACACCGAGAACTGCGTGGCCCACAACGGCTCGCTGATCCCGGTCCGGGGCAAGGACCTCATGGTCCAGGCGTGGTACCAGGGCGGCGTCTCCGTCTGGGACTTCACCGACTCGAAGAAGCCGAAGGAGATCGGCTACTTCGAGCGGGGCCCGCTCACCACGGACCGGATCACCACGGGCGGTTCCTGGTCGGCGTACTACTACAACGGCCGGATCTACTCGAACGACATCGCCAAGGGCCTCGACGTCCTGAAGATCAACGACAAGCGGACCGACCCCGGACAGCGGGTGCGCCTGGACGAGCTCAACGTCCAGACGCAGCCCGACTACTTCGACTGACGGCCGGCGTTCGGCCGTCCCCTTGACGAAGGCCCGTCCGGCGGGCGCAGCGTCCCCCGTGCCGTCATGGCACGGGGGACGTCCGTCGGGCCGGGCCGCTCAGTGCGCGAAGCCCCAGTCGAGGATCTTGGTGGCGTCCTCGAAGCGGGTCTTGTCGGTGGCCAGGACCGCGCCGACCAGCGTGCGGCCGTCCCGCTTCGCGGCGAAGACGAGGGCGTAGCCCGCCTCGGGACCACTGCCGGTCTTGATCCCCAGGGCGCCGTCGTACGTGCCGAGGAGCTGGTCGGTGTTCACCCAGGTGTAGTACCGGGTGCGGCCGTTGGCGGCCGGGGCCTCGGTCTTGAACTGCCGCTGCTTGACGACGTCCTGGAACACCGGGAGCAGCATGGCGCGCTGGCCGAGTTTGGCCATGTCGCGGGCGGTGCTGCGGTTGTCGCCGTTGGAGATGCCGTCGACCGAGTCGAAGTGCGTCCCCTTCAGGCCCAGTTGGTCGGCCTCCTCGTTCATCTGCCGGACGAAGTCGGCGACGCGCGCATCTACCGTGTCCCCGGTGCCGAAGGTGTCGGCGAGCGCCCGCGCGGCGTCCGCGCCGGAGGGGATCAGGGCGGCGTACAGGAGTTGACGGACGGTCAGCTTGTCGCCGGTCTGGAGGTCGGCCGTGCTGGCGCCGACCTTCGCGACGTAGTCCCGGTACTCCTGCTTCACCGGGACCTGCCGGTCCAGCGACTCCGGGTGTCTGAGTACCACCAGGGCGGTCATGATCTTGGTGGTGCTGGCCATCGGCACGCTCTCGTCGGCCTTGGCGCCGGCCCACAACTCCCGCTCCTGGCTCCCGTCGCGGGCGTCGAGGAGGAAGGCGTGGTCGGCCCGGGCGACGGGGTCGGTGCGGTCCTGCGTGTCCGTCGCGTCCTGCGCGGCCCGGGGCTGTCCGACGGGCGTGACGGCCCGGGTGTCCTGCGGGGTGCTGTCGTCGACGGAGTGGGGGGCCTGGTGCGTGGCCGCCTGGGCGAGGCCGCCTGCGGTGACCGGCAGCACGGCCCCGATCAGCGCGACCGTCGCGAACCTGGCCCCGGTCCGGTGGATCCGGCCGGGGCGGGCGTGGGAACCCATGGGCATCCCTTCTCTCCGGCGCAGGGGAACGCCGGCGGTGCAAGGTGAATTCGGTGCCCTAGGAATCTACTTGTGGATCGACGGCCGGTGTCAAGATCGCTTTGTCATGGGTGGGTAACAGGAATCCGGGGCGCGACACGGGGAATCGCCGCACGAGTGCACAGGGAATCGCCGCTCGAATTTCGGGCGCGCGGAATTCTGAAGCGACGTCAGGAGTCCCGCCCGGGCGCCGCCGTGTTCGTACGCATCCCCGGACCGGCCGGCTCAACGAGTCCGTGCGAAGGGGTGACTTGCCAGGTCAGTGACCGGGCCCGTGCGCCAAGACCGTCATGTCCGTGCCGCCGTCCACGCATCGCGAAAGAACGATTCACGGCGCGAACGGCGCACCATGGCGAAGGCCTTTTCCCCGATTTGGCGGCAGCGGGAAGGGTGTGCCAGGGCATCACGCCGGTACGTGAAGGCAGGCAACGGAAGCATTCCGTCTGCCCTTTCGGGCAGCCGGACGGCGGATTCTCGGGGGCGCCGGGCCGAATGCGGCCGCGGAGGCTCAGCCCTTCTTCAGCTCCTCGGCGAGCATCACCAGGATGCCGCTGGGGCCGCGGACGTACGTGAGCTTGTAGACGTCCTCGTAGGTCGCCACGCCGCGCAGCGGATGGCAACCGTGCCTGGCGGCGATCGCCAGGGCCTCGTCGAGGTTGTCGACGGAGAAGGCGACGCGGTGCATGCCGATCTCGTTGGGCAGGGTCGGCTCCGTCTCGATCGCGTCGGGGTGGAGGTACTCGAAGAGTTCGAGGCGGCCCTGACCGTCCGGCGTCTGGAGCATGGCGATCTTCGCGTGGTTGCCGTCGAGGCCGACGGCCGTGTCGGTCCACTCGCCGCGGACCGTGTCACGGCCGAGGACGGTGAGGCCCAGGTCGGTGAAGAAGGCGATCGTCGCTTCGATGTCCCGGACGGCGATGCCGACGTTCTCAAGTTTGATGCCCATGCGCCGCATGCTACCGAGCCGGGAGCCCGCGCCCGCCCGGCCACGGGCCGACATGCCCGCCTAGTGAAAGCGCCCGGGGCAGCTCGCCGGGGTACCGGTGGGCGCAGGCCCCGCCGGGGGGAAGCCGAGGGCCCAGTCGAGTCCGTACCGCTGGAAGAGCTCGGCCCGCAGGGTCTCCAGCGGCATCGGCGCCCCCGGGATGAGCAGCGCGAAGACCGCGCCCATCAACAGCGCGCGCAGCAACGGGTACTCCCGGTCGACATCGGCCGATCCGTAGCGCTCGACGGTGTCGCGCAGGAGCTCCGCGAGGCGCTGCTGCTCGGGGCACTGCACGAAGCCCTCCGCCTGGAGGATGCCCGCCATGTGGGTGCGCATCAGCAGGGGTTCGTCGCGGGCCAGGCCCAGAATCCCGTCGACGGCCCGCGCCAGCCGCTCGCGCCCGTCGTCGGTGCGCGGCTCGCGCTCCAGCGCCGCCTCCAGCGTGCGGTGCATGAGCCGGTGCACCGCCGACTGCAGCAGCTGGCGCTTGCCGGGGAAGTAGTACGACACGAGCCCGCGTGCCGCGCCCGCCCGGTCGGCGATGTGCCCGAGCGTCGTGGCCTCGTACCCGTGTTCGGCGACCAGCTCCACCGTGGCCTGCAGCAGCCGCTCCCGGGAACGTCTGCGCAATTCTTCATTGACCGACGGGCTACGCGGGGACATTCTGTAACTCCTGCGTTGACTGGCTCTGAGCCAATATACTCAGTGAGACCCGGGAGGGCGTCTTTGACGAGGCGCCGCGCGGGTCGTGGACGCCTTGGGCAGGCAGCACCGCGGGGGAGTGTTGCCTGCCCACAGGCGTGCCCGCGCGCGCCGCCGCGCCCCGCTCTCCTCGCCGATCCGGCCGGGCCTCCTTACAGTGGGCCGGGGGGCCGAGGAGGCTGACTGACATGGACCAACAGCAGATCCTGTCCCGGATCACGGCCATGGTCGAGGACGAGAAGAAGCTGCGCGACTCCCTGGCCGCGGGCGAGATCGACGGGCCCACCGAACGCGAGCGCCTCGGCACCCTGGAGCGGGAACTCGACCAGTGCTGGGACCTGCTGCGCCAGCGCCGCGCCAAGAGCGAGTTCGGCGAGGACCCCGACGAGGCGCGTGTGCGGCCGTCCGGCCAGGTCGAGGGGTACCGCTCATGACGACGGCGGGCTGAGGTGGGGGACGGCGGGACGGCGCGCGAGACCCGGGTGAAGCTGTGCGGCTGCGCCCGCAGCGCCCGCCAGCCGTACTGCGACCGCTCCGGCCCCTGCGGCGCCACCGGCCCCGGCTGACGCCTCACCCGACCAGGTCGAGCACCGGCCGCAGCGCGTCGGGGCGCCGCTCCACCTCGCGGTGGTCGACGAAGCGCACCGCGCACCCGAGGTCCGCCGCGCCGCTGTCGGCCCGCCGGTCGTCGCCGACCATCAGGGCGTCCCGCGGATCGACGCCCAGCGCGTCGCAGGCGACCGCGAAGAGCCGGGCATCGGGTTTCTGGATGCCGTGCTCGTACGACAGGACGTACGCGTCGACGTGACGGTCGAGGCCGTGCGCGCGGAAGACCGGCCGCAGGTCCCACCCGATGTTGCTGACCACCGCGACGCCGACCCCGCGCTCGCGCAGCCCGGCGAGGACCTCCGCCGCGTCGGGATAGGGGTGCCAGGCCGCCGGAGCCATGTGGCGTTCGTACAGCGCGTCGTAGAGCCGCGGGTCCGGCAGCGGCACCTCGCGGGCCAGACCCGTGAACGCGGCACGGTGCAGCCCGGCGCTCCGGTCACGGGTCGCCCACGCCGTGGCGAGATGCTCGGGCACGGTGTGCGGAGCGGCGCCGCCAGGCAGTGCGCCCGCCCGCTCCAGCGCCGCGGCGACCCGCTCCGACTCCGCGTCCGCCAGCGCCACGCCGAGCCCGCCGAGCGCTGCCCGCAGCCAGGACCCGGCCGGCTCGATCCGGAACAGCGTCCCGGAGAAGTCGAAGAGCACACCCTTGATCGTCATGTCGGTCTTCCTCCGCGGTCGGCGGGCGAACGGTCAGCCGGTGCCGGCGGTGCGCCTGCCCGGGCCGTACGCGTCGTACGTCGCGACGGCCAGTGCCACCGTCATCGCGCCGAGCAGCCAACCGCCCAGGACGTCCGAGGGCCAGTGCACGCCCAGCCAGATCCGGGTCAGGCCGACCCCGACGACGGACACCGCGGCGAGGGCCAGCGCGGCGCGCCACACGGCGCGGCCCGCGCCGTGCCGGTGCAGCAGCCACAGCAGCAGCCCGCAGACCACCACCGCCGTCATCGCGTGCCCCGAAGGGAAGGCCGCGTAGTGCGCGGAGTCCACCGGGTCGGGCCACACCGGCCGCGGCCGGCCGACCGCCGCCTTCAGCCCCTGCTGGAGCGCCGAGCCGAACGCGCAGGCGCCGGTGAGCCAGAGCGCGAGCCACCACGCGCCGCGCGCGGCGCACCACACGACCACGACGGCGATCAGGGCGCGCAGCGTCCACGGGTCCCAGACCCAGTCGGACAGGATCCGGTTGGTCCGGGTCACACCGGGGGAGTCGACCGCCCAGCGGTGCGTGGTGCGGGAGATGTCGCCGTCGAGCGAGAGCAGCGGGCGCCACTCCAGCGCGACCAGGACGAGCAGCAGCAGCGCGGGCACGCCGAAGGCCGCCGCGGTGAGGGCGGCACGGGAGCCCGGGGGACGGGTCGGGGAGTCGGTGGGCGCGGAGTACATGGACAGATCCTCGCCGAAGGAGCGGCCTCGCGGCCATCGAGGGGACCCGGCGCGGCGGATGTCCCGGGTGCGGCCGGTCGTCGGTTCGTCAGGTCCGCCTGCCCGGCGGCCCCGGCCGGGCAGCGGGGCGTGCGCGGCGGACCCCGGGCGTGTCCGGACCTTGCGGCTACGCCCTAGCCCAGCGCGCGCAGCCCCGGCACGAAGGTGACCAGGACGGGAATGACCGGCACCAGCGCCGCCGTCGCCGTCAGGCGGATCCGGCGCCCGGTGGTGAGGCGGGGGCGTGCCGAGAGCAGCCGGTGCACACGCTGCGGGACGTGCGCGTGCTGGGCCGGGCAGGGCCCGAACACGCCCCGGTCCTCGTTGAGTTCGACCAGGGCGAGGGCGATCGTCAGCCGCCCGAAGCGGCGCGAGGCGACGTCGTCGGCGGCGAGCTCCACCAGCCGGTGCATCTCGTCGCGGAACGCCGCGAAGACCCGGACCTGCGGGAAACCGACGGCCAGCGCGCCCGAGCAGTGCAGCAGCCAGTCGTGCCTGGCCTGCGCGTGCCCCTGCTCGTGGGCCAGCACCGCGTCGAGCTGACGGCCCTTCAGGCGGCGCAACGCGGCCGTGGTGATGACCAGTTGCGGCGCCTGGCCGGGCAGCCACCAGGCGTCGGGGCGCTCGCCCTCCAGGACGACCAGGCGGTTGCTGCCCGGCTCCTCGCCGGGCAACAGCGGGGAACGCACCAGCAGTTCGGCCCTGCGGCCGGACCGCCGGGCCCGCGCCCGGACGATCTCCCGGGTCAGCATGGCCGCCGTCCAGATGCCGCCGCAGGCCAGCGCCACGGCGGTCGCCGCCGCCCAGGGGCCGGGCGCCTGAAGGGCGTAGGCCTCGACCACGGCGTGCGGCGCGGGGGCGAAGACGTGACCGCGCACGGCCTGCCACGCGGCGGCGGCGCTCAGCGTCATCGAGAGCGCGCAGCAGAGCAGGACACCCGCCACCACGCACTGCCAGGCCCACAGGGCGACCACGGGTTCGCGCTCCGGCCAGTCGGCCCGCGCGAGCATCCGGGGGGCGAGGACAGCGGTCAGGGCGCCCAGCAGCAGCAGTGCGACGGGGACCATCATGGGTTCAGCCTATGAGGGTCGGGCTGTCCAGGGGTATGGCCTCCCACGCCAAGTGACGCACGCCACGGCCGACACGGGTGTATTTCCCGTACGGGTGACGACCCCGGAACGGGCGCCGGGACGCCGTAATGTGCTGACGGTGATCGAGACCATCGTGTTCGACGTGGGGGAGACCCTCACCAAAGACGACCGCTACTGGGCATCCTGGGCGGACTGGCTGCAGGTTCCGCGTCACACCGTCTCCGCGCTCGTGGGAGCCGTCGTCGCGCAGGGCGGGGACGGCGCCGACGCGCTGCGGCTGATCAGCCCGGACATGGACGTGACCGCCGCCTACCACGCGCGGGCGGCGGCGGGGCGCGGCGAGCACCTGGACGAGACGGACCTGTACGCGGACGTCCGGCCCGCGCTCGGCGGCCTGCAGAAGCTCGGCGTCCGGGTCGTCGTCGCCGGGAACCAGACGGCGCGCGCCGGTGACCTGCTGCGCGACCTGGACCTGCCCGCCGACCTCGTCGTCACGTCGGGCGACTGGGGCGTGGCCAAGCCGGACCCGGCCTTCTTCGCCCGCGTCCTGGAGATCTCCCAGGCGGGCCCGCACGAGACGCTGTACGTCGGCGACCACCCGGCCCACGACGTGTACCCCGCCCGGCAGGCGGGGCTGCGCACGGCGCACATCCGGCGCGGGCCGTGGGGGCACTTCTGGGCGGACGACCCGGCCGTCGCCGAGGCGGCGGACTGGCAGATCGACGGTCTCATCGCGCTCTCGGCGCTGATCGGCCACTGACCGCCGCCCACGGAGACCGCAGAGGCACCCCCTACAGGGTGAGCAGCATCGCCACCATCCCGATGCCCATCGACAGGCGGCACGCCAGCGCCACCTCGGAGCGGTCCGCCCACCCGCGCACCGCGGTGCCGCCCGCCGTGGCGACCGCCCGGGGGGCGAGCCGTACGCCCGACCACAGGACGTACCCCGCGAAGTAGAGCAGGAGGGCGCCGGTCAGCAGCGGCACGCCGGCGCCGCCGTGGCCCGCGTGCGCGCCCGGCGCCGTGGCCATCGCCACCGACATGTAGACCATGGCGGACGCGCCGACCAGGTGGTGGAGGTGATGGCGGTTCGTGCGGGCCGCCCACACGGTGTGCAGCGCGGCGGCGCCGAACACCGCCGCGTACGCCAGCCAGGCCCAGCGCGGCGGCGCCACCACGGCCGCGGGCAGGGCCATCACCGCCATCCCGAACCCCATGAGCGCCTCGCCGCCCGCCGTGCGGCGCTGTTCCTCGATCCGGCTGCGCATCCGCAGCAGACAGTAGGCCCCGGTCGCCGCGCACAGTGCGACGAGCAGCCAGGCGGCCTGTGCCGGTCCGTGCACCGCACCCTCCCCTGTCGACGGTGTACGTCGGGTCGATGCCCCGGCCCGTGCGCCCGTACGCGAGCGCACGGGGGTGCAAGGGGAGCACGGGGGGAGCGGTCGGGCCGTCGCGCACGGCTCCGACGTGCCGTGCGGGCCGGGTCCCGTGCGCCCGCCGGGTCCGGCCGACCCCAATCCTTTTCGAGTAAAACACTTGCTAACCTTCTGGGATGAGCAGCACGCCCCCGCACCCCTCCCCGCGCCTCGTCCGCGCCCGCCGGCTCCCGCTCGCCGGCGTGCTGCGCCCGGGCAAGCCGTCCGACATCTGGTTCAAGCCCGCCACCAGCGTCGCCGTGGCCACCGCGATACCCAACCTGACGCTGCTCGCCCTGGGCCGGCTCGACCTGGTGATGTACACGATGGCCGGGACGTTCTGCGCCCTGTACGCGCACCACCTCCCCTACGCCGCCCGCGCGCGGGCGCTGGCCTGGGTCGTCGCGGGCATGACCGCGAGCATCGCCGTCGCCCTGCTCGCCGCCTCGCTGACCGGCTCCGCGGTGGTCCTCGTCGCGGTCGGCGCGGTGCTCGCCGCCGCGCAGAAGACGCTCTGCGACGCCACCCGCATCGGGCCGCCCGGCCATCTGATCTTCACCTTCATCAGCTCGGCGAGCCTCTTCGCGCCGCAGTCCCCCGGACAGATCCCCGGCCACCTCGCCCTCACCCTCACCGGCGGCGCGATCGCCTGGCTGGTCGGCATGGCGCCCGCCCTCGTCCGCCCGCACGGCCCCGAGCGCCGGGCCACCGCCCGCGCCCTGCACGCCGCCGCCGCTTACACGGACGCGGCCCGCGACGACGCCACCGGCGCCGCCGCCGAACGGGCCCGCGCCGCCGGAGCCGGTGCCGTGCACGCGGCCTGGCAGTCCCTGCTCGCCACCGGCGGCCGCGGCGCCGCGGCCCGGCGCGCCCTGGCCCGGCTCGTCGTCCGCGCCGAGGAGGCCCTCGCCGCGCCCGCCGCCGCGGACCCCGCCGCGCTGCGCTCCTGGGCGGCCGGACTGCGCGGCACGGGCGCCGTCCCGCGCCCCGGACCCCTACGGCCGGGCGAGGCGGACGAGCTCCTCGGCCTGGCCGCCGAACTCGCCGGACCCACGGTGCCGCTGTGGCGGCGGCTCGCCCCCGGCTCCCCGCTGCTGCCGATCGCGCTGCGCACCGCCGTCGGCTGCGCGCTCGCCGGATACGGCTCGCTCGCGCTCGGCATCGGCCGCCCCTACTGGGCCCTGGTCACCGCCGCCTCCCTCTACCAGGCCAACGTCACACTCACCTGGAACCGCGGTGTGCAGCGCGTGGTCGGCAACCTCGTCGGGGTGCTCGCCTTCGCCGCCATCGCGCCGTTCGCCCACCTCGGCCACGCCGAACTCGTCGTCAGCTGCCTGCTGCTCGCCTTCGGCGCGGAGGCCCTGATCACCCGCAACTACTGGCTGGGCACCGTGTGCGTGACGCCGATGGCCCTGCTCGTCACCGAGTTCGCCCGCTTCCAGCAGCCCGGCGAACTGATCGTCGACCGTGTCGTGGACACCCTGGTCGGCGCCGTGCTCGGCGTCGCCGCCGCGGTCCTCGTCACCAACCGGCGCGCCGCCGACCGCATCGAACAGGCCATCGCGGCCACCGACCGGGCCAGGGAGCACGCCGAGGCGGGCCTCGCCGGAGCCGGTGCGGTCGAATCAGGGCGCCGCCGCCTCACCGCCGCCCTGGTCGACCTGCGGGCCGCCGCCGACGCGGCCGCCGGCGAATGGTGGCAGCACGCCCTGCCCGAACAGCGGGTGCTCGCCGCCGAACGCGCCGGACACCGTACGCTCGCGGCGACGGTCCGACGACGGAGCGGCGAGAACGGACAGGCGAAGCGGCCCGCGACGGCGGCCGCCGACGCCTGGGAGGGCGCACGAGCATGACGACAGAGAACGGCCCGGTGGCCGGCCACGGCGGGGACACCGTGGCCGCGGTGGTGCGGCAGTGGCGGACGGTCCGCCCGGACATCGACACCGGACCCATGGAGGTGATCGGCCGCATCAACCGCTGCGCGGCCCTCCTCCAGCAGGCCGAGGACGCCCCGCTGCGCCGGGCCGGCCTGACCCGCGCCGAGTTCGACCTGCTCGGCGCGCTGCGCCGCACCGGCCACGAGCTGACGCCCGGCGAGCTCGCCAGGGAGACGTTCTCCTCCGGGGCCGCCGTCACCAAACGGCTCAAGCTGCTCCAGGAGCGCCGGCTGGTCGAGCGGCGCGCCGACGCGCGGGACCGCCGGGTGGCGCACGTCGGCCTGACCGAAGCGGGCCGCGAGCTCGTCGACGCGACACTGCCGGAACAGCTCGCCTACGAGACGGTCGTGCTGTCCGTGCTCGACGGCGAGGGACAGGGGCAACTCAGCGGACTGCTCGGGGAGTTGCTCGCCCAGCTGGAGGGCCGCCTCGGGGTGCGGCGGGGCTGAGCCGGGGCGGGTGCCGGGCGCGGGGGCGTCCGGCATCCACCTATCCGGGGGCGACTGCCCACCTGTCCGGGGTCGACTGCCCGCCCGTCCGGGGGCGACTTCGGGCCCTCTCGCGCGGCATTTTGACACGGCCTTGACAAATAGAGGGGCCGTTGCCAGCATGCAAAGCGCTCGCACTTCTGCGTAATTCCTCGTGTTGAACACGCAATTCACGCACGCCTTGGAACGCCCCACCGCACCTCCGTACTCGGTACGTGCGCACCACCCCCACTTCGGCGCAGCAAGCGCGGCCGGCGCGCGCCCTGCCTGACCACCCCCCAGCGTCAGGAGGATGCCCCATGTCCCCACGCCCTCGAACAGGGCTCAAGCTGCTCACCGCACTCGCACTCGTCCTGTCCGGCGTCACCGCCACGACCGCCGCCACCTCGGGCGCCGCGGACGCGCGGGCCCGCGCCATCCCGCCCGCGGACTACCAGCAGGTCCAACTCGCCACGGGCGGAGCCGAACTGGGCGAGCCGATGTCCCTCACCGTGCTGCCCGACCGCTCGGTCCTGCACACCGCCCGCGACGGCACGGTCCGCTACACCGACGCCGCGGGGAACACCACGTCGGCCGGGAAGCTGGACGTGTACACGCACGACGAGGAGGGGCTGCAGGGCATCGCGGCGGCCCCGGACTTCGCCTCCAGCCGCCACGTGTACCTCTACTACTCGCCCAAGCTCGACACCCCGGCCGGTGACGCCCCGGCCACCGGGAGCGCCGCCGACTTCGACCGGTGGAAGGGCCACCTCAACCTGTCCCGGTTCACCCTCAAGGCCGACCGCACCCTCGACATGGCCAGCGAGAAGGTCCTGCTCGAAGTGGCCAACGACCGCGGCCAGTGCTGCCACGTGGGCGGCGACATCGACTTCGACGCCGCGGGGAACCTCTACCTGACGACCGGCGACGACACCAACCCCTTCGACTCCTCCGGCTACGCGCCCCTCGACGAACGGACGGACCGCAACCCGCAGTTCGACGCCCAGCGCTCCTCGGGCAACACCAACGACCTGCGCGGCAAGGTGCTGCGCATCAAGCCGACGGCGGCCGGCGGCTACACCGTCCCGGCCGGCAACCTCTTCGCCCCCGGCACCGCCAAGACCCGCCCCGAGATCTACGCGATGGGCTTCCGCAACCCGTTCCGGATGAGCGTCGACAAGAAGACCGGCGTCGTCTACCTCGGCGACTACGGCCCCGACGCGGGCGGCGGCGACGCGGGCCGCGGCCCCGGCGGACAGGTCGAGTTCGACCGGATCACCGCCCCGGGCAACTACGGCTGGCCGTACTGCACCGGAACGAACACCGCCGCCGAGACGTACACCGAGTACACCTTCCCCAGCGGCCCCGCCGCCGCCAAGTACGACTGCGCGGGCGGCCCGGCCAACAACTCCTTCCGCAACACCGGCCAGGCCAAGCTGCCCGCCGCCAAGGCCAGTTGGATCAAGTACGGCTGGGAGGGATCGCCGCCCGAGTTCGGCAGCGGCTCCGAGTCGCCGATGGGCGGCGAGGTCTACCGCTACGACCCGAACCTGAACTCGCCGGTGAAGTTCCCGCAGTCCCTCGACGGCCGCTTCCTCGCCACCGAGTACGGCCGCAAGTGGATCAAGTCCATCGAGGTGAAGTCCGACGGGTCCCGGGGCACGATCGAGGACTTCCCGTGGACCGGCACCCAGGTCATGGACAGCGACTTCGGTCCCGACGGCGCGCTGTACGTCCTGGACTACGGCACCGGGAGCAACAACCAGGCGCTCTACCGCATCGAGTACCTGGCGGGCAGCAACCGCAGCCCCGTCGCCAAGGCCGCCGCGGACAAGACCTCCGGCGCCGTCCCGCTGACCGTGGCGTTCTCCTCCGCGGGCAGCGCCGACCCCGAGGGCAAGGCCCTCACCTACGCCTGGGACTTCGGTGACGGAGCCACCTCGACGCAGGCCAACCCCTCCCACACGTACACCACCAAGGGCACCTACCGGCCGACGCTCACCGTGAAGGATCCCGAGGGGCTGACCGGCAGCGCGAGCCTCGTGGTGACGGCGGGCAACACCGCGCCCACGGTCACCCTGAAACAGCCCGCCGACGGGCGCCCCTTCTCCTTCGGCGACACCGTGCCCTTCGAGGTGAGCGTGAGCGATCCCGAGGACGGCGCCATCGACTGCGCCAAGGTCAAGGTCACCTATCTGCTCGGCCACGACAGCCACTCGCACGCCATCACCTCCAAGAACGGCTGCACCGGCAGCATCGCCGTGCCCACCGACGGCGAGCACGACAGCGCGGCCAACCTGTACGGGGTCTTCGACGCCGAGTACACCGACAAGGCGGGCCTGACCACCCACAGCCGGCACACCCTCCAGCCGCGCCACCGGCAGGCCGAGCACTTCTCCGCCCAGTCGGGCATCCAGATCGCCGGACACGGCAACGCCGAGGGAGCCAACACGGTCGGCTTCACGGACAACGGCGACTGGATCTCCTTCAAGCCCTACGCGCTCGGCACCGCGACGTCCTTCACGGCCCGTGTGTCGTCCGGCGGCGCGGGCGGCACCCTCGAGATCCGCGCGGGCTCACCCACCGGATCGCTCCTCGGCTCGGTGAACGTGCCCGTGACGGGCGGCTGGGAGAACTTCCAGGACGTCACGGCGAACCTGTCCGGCGCGCCCTCCGCCACCACGGACCTCGTCCTCGTCTTCAAGGGGCCGACCGGCCGGGGCAACCTCTTCGACGTGGACGCCTTCACCCTCAACACCTCCGCCGCGCAGGGGAGCCGATCATGAGCAGCCTGTCGCGGCGACTGCGCCGTGCGCCCGCCGCCCTCGCCCTGGCCCTGACCGCCGCCGTCACCGTGCCCCTCACGTCGTCGGCCCACGCGGCCCCCGCCGCCGACGTCCTCGTCTTCTCCAAGACGGCGGGCTTCCGGCACGACTCGATCCCCGCGGGCATCAACGCCCTGCGCAGCCTCGGCCAGAGCGGCGGATTCACCGTCACGGCCACCGAGGACGCCGCCGTCTTCACCCCGGGCAAGCTCGCCGGATACGAGGCCGTGGTCTTCCTCAACACGACGGGCGACGTGCTCGACGGCGCCCAGCAGAACGCCCTGAAGTCGTACGTCGACTCCGGCGGCGGCTACCTCGGGGTGCACGCGGCGGCCGACACCGAGTACGACTGGCCGTACTACGGGCAGCTCGTCGGCGCCTACTTCAAGAGCCATCCGGCCATCCAGCGGGCCACCGTCGTCAACGAGGACCGCACCCACCCGGCGACCTCGCACCTGGGCCCCACCTGGTCCCGCACCGACGAGTGGTACAACTACCGCGCCAACCCCCGGGCGGGCGTGCACGTCCTGCAGAGTCTGGACGAATCGACGTACGGCGGCGGGGAGATGGCGGGCGACCACCCCATCACCTGGTGCCGGGCGCAGGGCCGCTCCTTCTACACCGGCCTCGGCCACACCGCCGAGTCGTACGCCGACCCGGCCTTCCGCACCCTGCTGCTCGGCGCGGTCCGCTACGCGACCGGGGTGGCCCCCGCCGACTGCGGGCCGCCCGACGCGGCCCCGCCCGCCGAGGGGTCGCAGAACGTCCACCTCTTCTACTACCCGTGGTACGGCAGCCCCGCCGTCAACGGCAGTTGGCGGCACTGGCCCCAGGGCGGCCACACCCCGCCCGACGACATCGGCGCCGACCTCTACCCGGCGCTCGGCCCCTACGACTCCGGTGACATGGCGGGCGCGGTCGCCCAGCACATGAAGTGGGTCAAGCGCTCCGGCGCCGGGGTCATCGTCTACAGCTGGTGGGGCCGCGGCGGCTACGAGGACAAGCTCGCCAAGGGTGTCCTGGACGCGGCGGCCAAGGAGGGCATCGAGGTGGCCTGGCACCTGGAGCCGTACGCGGGGCGCACCGGGGCCTCCACGGCGGCCGACATCACGTACATCAACGACACCTACGGCCGGCACCCGGCCTTCCACCGCTCGGCCGAGCACGGCGGCAAGCCCGCCTTCTACGTCTTCGAGAGCCTGCGCGTCACCGACTGGTCCGCGCTCGACGCCGTGACGGGCCAGAACATCGTGCTGGCCCAGACCACCGACACCACCAAGATCGCCCACTTCTCCGGGATGTACACCTACGACGGCATCGCGGGGGCCACCGCCCCCGGCTGGAAGCAGGCCGGGGACTACGCCCGCGCGCACGGCCTGATCTGGGCGCCCTCGGTCGCCCCCGGCTACGTCGACGACCGGGCGGTGCCCGGCAACACGACGCCCACCCTCGGCCGCGCGGGAGGGGCGGCGTACGACAAGCAGTGGAACAACGCCCTGGACCCGGCTGTCGGCGGTGACCCCGCCTGGGTGTCGGTGACGTCCTTCAACGAGTGGCACGAGGGCAGTTCCATCGAGCCGGCCGACAGCTCGCCGCCGGGCGGTCATGGATATCAGACCTTCGAGGGGGCGTACGGGAAGACCGGTGCGGCGGCGGAGACCGCCTATCTGGACCGGACCGCGTACTGGGCGGACCGTTTCGAGGACCGGCTCGCGGGTCGGGGCGGGGCGTCCGGGGGCGACTGACCCGGCGGTGTGCCACGGCACGGCACCGGGCGCCCGGACGGTCCTCCGTCCGGGCGCCCGGCGGGCGTTCGCGCTCCCGCGGCGGCGCGGTCAGGCGTGGGTCAGCTCGGGGGAGCCGATCGCGAAGTCGCCCGGGTCCACGCCGCCCTCCTTGGTGTCGTCGTTGGCGAAGACGAACGACTCGATCGGCACGTCACGCTCGACGCTGAGCGCCCGGACCAGCTCCTGGCCGACGACCGTCTCCAGGACGACGCGCGGGCCGGCGGCGGTCCCGGGCAGGCGGACCACCGCGAGGTCGGCGGTCGGGGCGACGTCCTCGGTGGTGACCAGGAGCGAGAGGTGACCGGCGCCGGAGAGCGAGCGGGCCAGGTCGATCTCGCGGCCGTCGCCGAGGACGACGTGCAGGGTGTTGCCCGCGGACTCCATCTCGCCGTGCAGATAGGTGCGGGTCGTCGAGGCGGCGGCGGGCATCCGCGGCACCTCGCGCAGCAGCAGCGCGATCTCCTCCGACGCGGCGCGGGAGGCGCCGGTGGCGACACAGTCGGCGGCGACGCAGCGGGCGGCCCGCTCGCTCACCGCGCCGATCGCCGCGACGGCGCGCTCACGCACGGTCCGCAGGTGGGCGGCGATGCCGTGCCAGGGGTCGTCGCCCCGGCCCGCGATGGCGCCCGCGAGCAGGTCGAGGGCGACGACCGTGCCGGTGAAGCCGACGGTGGAGGCGTAGGAGTCGGGTTCGTTGCCCAGGTCGACGCCGATCTCGGCCAGGTCGCCGAGCGGGGACGGCGTGACGTTCAGGACGGCGAGGGTCGAGGTGTCGCCGGCCGCCTTGAACGCGGCGAGCGTCTCCGAGCTGCGGCCGCCCTGCGAGACGCCGAGCAGCAGATCCGTGTCGAAGCCGGTCAGCCCGTCCTCGACCTCGTCGGCCTGGACGCGCTGGGCCGCGACGCCGTGCGCCCGGAGCACCTCGACGGGGACGGCGAGCGCGGCGTACGAGGCGCCGATGCCGGTGAACAGGGGGCGCTGGACCGAGCGCAGGCCGGCGAGGGAGGCGGCGGCGAGCTGGGTGCGCAGGTGGGCTGCGACGCGCTCCAGGGCCTCGGGCTGGTGGTCCTGGCCGGTCTGGAACGTGATGCGGGATCCGGACATGGGGGTTCCTTGGTTCTCTCGGGTCCCGGAAGCCGGGAGGGCGAGGGGCGGTGCGGGAGTGGGGTGCGGGGGTGGGGTGCGTGTGGCGGGCGCGGCGGGTCAGCGCTCGGGCGGTGCCGGTGCCGGTGCCTCGGTCTCGGCGGGCTTCGCCTGGGCGGGGACGGCCGCTGTTCCGGTCGCGGCGGGGGAGGGCTGCGCGGACGGGTCGTCGGCGGTGTCCTCCAGCGGCTCCCGTCCTGGCGTCGGCAGGTTGAACCTGACGATGGCGAACCGGAAGATCACGTAGTAGAGCGCGGCGAAGCCGAGTCCGATGGGGATCAGCAGCCAGGGCTTGGTGGCGATGCCGAAGTTGAGCACGTAGTCGATCGCACCGGACGAGAAGCCGAAGCCGTCCCGGATGCCGAGCGCGTAGCAGACGGCCATCGAGACGCCGAAGAGCACGGCGTGGACGGCGTAGAGGACGGGCGCGACGAACATGAAGCTGAACTCGATGGGCTCGGTCACGCCCGTGACGAAGGAGGTCAGCGCGACCGAGATCATCATGCCCTTGACGACCTTGCGGTTCTCGGGGCGTGCGGTGTGCGCGATGGCGAGGGCGGCGGCGGGCAGCGCGAACATGTAGATCGGGAAGCCGCCGGTCATGAACTGGCCCGCGCTCGGGTCGCCCGCGAGGAAGCGGGAGATGTCGCCGTGCGCCACGGCGCCCGTCTGCGGGTTGGTGAAGCTGCCGGCCTCGAACCACGGGAAGAACGAGAAGAAGTGGTGCATGCCGACCGGGATCAGTGCGCGGACGACCAGGCCGAACAGGCCCGCGCCCCAGGCGCCGGTGCCCACCAGCCACTCGCCGAAGTGGAAGAACCAGCCGCCGACGGTCGGCCAGATGACCCCGAAGGCCGTGCCGATGACGACGCCCGCGAAGGCGCTGAGGATGGGCACCAGGCGCCGCCCGCCGAAGAAGCCCAGCCACTCCGGCAGCTTGGTGCGGCTGTAGCGCTGGTAGAGCAGCGCGCACACCAGCCCCATCACGATGCCGCCGAGCACCTTGGCGTCCAGCGGCTTGCCGTCGACGCCGTTGGGGAAGGCGGGGCTCGCCAGCACGTTCCTGAAGACGATGTAGCCGACGGCGGCCGCCAAGGCCGTCGAGCCGTCGGCCTTCTTGGCGAAGCCGATCGCCACGCCGATCGCGAAGAGCAGCGGCAGATTGTCGAAGACCGCCTGGCCGCCGGAGGAGAGGATCATGCCGAACTTGCGGATGACCTCGGGGAAGGACTCGCGGCTCAGCAGGTCGTCCTTGCCCAGGCGCAGCAGGATGGCCGCGGCGGGCAGCACGGCCACGGGCAGCATCAGGCTGCGTCCGACGCGCTGCATGACCGCCATGAATCCGCTGCCGGCTCGCTTCTTTGCGGTGGCCGTACTCATCCGATGTCCTCCATCAAACCCGGGGAGCGGTGCCTCGCTCGGCCGGGGGCCGTGGGGGCGAGGAACACCGAGGTCGGCGAGGGACGTGCCCGATCGCCGCACCCACAAGGTAAGCAGTGGTCTGCAACTGGTCAATAGTGGTATTCGATCTGGGTGTCGACCCAGGCCTTGTGCGGCCGAAGTCGGGCCCTAAGGCCTCAGAAGGAGAAGTCGTCGGGGCGGCGGGCCCGCCCCGGGCCGCAGTGGTAAGCAGTGGTATGGTTCCTCTTCGCTGACCTGGAGGTTCACGCATGCCGGACCACGCCCCCACGCGCGCGCCCCGGCGCGCCAGCGGTGCCGCGCCCCTGTGGTCACAGGCGGCCGACCTCATCCGCGAGGACATCACGCGGCGCGGTCTCGAATCCGGGGCGCGGCTGCCCTCCGAGCGGGACCTGTGCGCCCGCTTCGACATCTCCCGCGTCACCCTGCGCAAGGCCCTGCTGCACCTGGTCGACCAGGGGCTGCTCACCGCCTCGCACGGCCGCGGCTGGTTCGTCGCCGAGCCCGCGCCCGCCAGGGAGTGGCCCAACGACCTGGAGTCGTTCAGCGCCACCGCCCGCCGCAAGCACATGACGCCGGGCTCCCTGGTGCTGCGGCAGGAGGACGCCGTGGCCTCGCTGGACGACGCCGACCGGCTCGACGTGCCGGCGGGCACCGCCCTGCTGCGCCTGGACCGGGTCCGGCTCCTGGACGACGTCCGGGTGGCCGTCGACCGCACCCTCGTCGTCGCCCGCCTGGCCCCCGGCATCGCCGAGGCCGACTTCACCTCGGCCTCACTCTTCGAGGAACTGCGCCTGCGCGGCGTCGAGTTGGACCGCTCGGAGGTGACCATCGAGGCGCGCACCGCGGAGCCGGAGCTCGCCGGGCACCTGGACATCCCCGCGGGCTCGCCGGTGCTCCGCCTCGACCAGACCATCTACAGCCGCGAGCAGCGCCCCCTGCTCCTGTCGACCGTCGAGTACAGCGGCGAGCGCTACCGCCTGCGCACCACGTTCCAGCCCGGCTGACCGGGGCACCGCTCGGGTCGCACAGTCTCCGCACGCATCCATCGTCCGCCGCACCGGGCGCGGACGGGCCCGGCGGAAGTCACCCCGACGGGGGCCGATGGACCCGTGTCGGGGTGCGGGACCCATGGCAGGGGCCCGGACGCCTGGCGCCCGGGCCCCCCCGCCGCATGGACCTGCCGTCAGGCGGCGGACACCCGCTCGCTGATCTGCTCCGGCGTGAGGTACGCGTCGGTCAGCTCGAAGTCCTTGAGCGTGGCGGGCCGTTGGGCTTGGAAGCCGGTCCGTACGTAGTCGTCGCCCGCCAGCGCGTTCAGACCCCAGTTCGCCGCCGTACGGAAGCGGGCGGTGACCGTGCGCAGCGCGCCGAGGTGGTAGCCGCGCGCCACGACCTGCGCGGGCAGCCCGGTGAGCTGCACGCCCATCGGCTTCGACACCGCCTGGATGCCGCCGAGGTCGACGACCAGGCCCATGTCCTTGTGCCGGTACGGGGCGAGCGGGAAGCCGCGCAGCGCCGCGAGGACGTTGCGCGCGGCGGCCCAGCCCTGGCGCATGGCGTGCTGCGCGGTCGGCGGGCAGATCGCGTCGCCGCCCTTGACCACGTCCGGCACGGCCGCCGCGTCGCCGAGCGCGAAGACGCCGTCGAGCCCGGGGACCGTCAGGTCGGCGTCGACGACGAGCCGGCCGCGGTTCGTCGGGGCGTCCAGCGTCGCGATGAGCGGGCTCGGTGCGACGCCCGCCGTCCAGATCAGCGTCCGGCAGGGCAGGACGCGGTCGTCGGTGAGCGTGACCGTGTCCTCGGTGACCTTGGCGACGGACACGCCGAGCGACACCTTCACGCCCCGGCGCTGCATGATCGCCATCGCCTTGTCGCCGAGCCGCGGCCCGAGCTCCGGCATCAGCTTCGGGGCGACGTCCACCAGGTGCCACTTGATCAGCGACGGGTCCAGGCCCGGATAGCGCTTGACGGCGGCGCTCGTCAGACGCTGCAGGTAGGCGGCCGTCTCGGTGCCCGCGTACCCGCCGCCGACCACCACGAACTGCAGCCGCTGCTCGCGCTCCTCGCGGTGTGAGCTCGCCGCCGCCAGGTCCAGCTGGGAGATCACGTGGTCGCGGATCCAGGCGGCCTCGGCGAGCGTCTTGACGCCCACCGCGTAGCGGTCGACGCCGGGGATGTCGAACTGCCGGGTCACGCTGCCGGGTGTCAGGACCAGGTAGTCGTAGCGCTCCACGACCTCCTCGCCGTTGATCTTCCGGACGACCACGGCCTTCGCCTCGGGGTCGATGCCGACGGCGCCGCCGGGCACGATCGCGGTGCGGCGCAGCATCCGGCGCAGCGGCACCGCCACGGACTGCGGGGTGAGCACTCCGGAAGCGACGTGCGGCAGCAGCGGCAGGTACAGCTGGTGGTCCTGTGGGCTGATCAGCCGCAGCTCGGCCTCGTGCGGCGAGAGCTTCTTCTCCAGCTTGTGGGCGCACTCCATGCCGGCGAATCCGCCGCCGACGATGAGGATCCTGGGGGCTGCCATGTGATGTCTCTCCTGAGCTGTGGGAGATCGACTTCAGGGCTCGGTGGGGCCGGTCGGGGCTACGGACGATCTTCTGCGGACCGTACCCGTGGCCTTGTACCCCTGCATCTCGGATGGATTGCTGGTGTGACGTGGTTCACAGCACGTCGTGGCGGTCGGCATCTGGACGCGGGACGTAAATGGCTGGCATGGGACCCCGACGCGGCGGGATGCTCGACGGCACCGGGCCGCCGCGCGTCCACGGTCCGTTCCCGTCCTGCGCCGAGGCCCGTCCTGTCCCGAGGGGGAATCGCGATGACCGCCACCGAGCACCCGGTGTCCGGCGAACGGCCCGAGGTCCGCACGGCGGCCGGCGCCGTCCGCGGCCGCCGCGAGAGGGGCACCGCCGTCTTCCTCGGCATCCCGTTCGCCGAGCCGCCGGTCGGTGCCCTGCGCTTCGCCGCGCCGCGGCCGGCGGGCCGCTGGAGCGGTGTGCGCGAGGCCGTCGCGTACGGACCGCCGCCCCCGCAGGGCGGCCACTTCGGCATGGACGCGCTGGCGCGGGAGACGGCGGGCGAGGACTGGCTGACCCTCAACGTCTGGTCGCCCGACCCGGGCCCCGGTGCCGGGCTGCCGGTGCTCGTGTGGATCCAGGGCGGCGCCTACACGATCGGCATGTCCGGCCTTCCCGAGTACGACGGCGGGCCCCTGGCGCGGCAGGGGCCCGCCGTCGTGGTGACCTTCAACTACCGCGTGGGCCCCGAGGGTTTCGGACAGTTCGAAGGGGCGCCCGCCAACCGCGGCCTGCTGGACCAGATCGCCGCCCTGGAATGGGTGCGGGAGAACATCCGCGCCTTCGGCGGCGACCCGGACCGCGTCACCGTCTTCGGCCAGTCGGCGGGCGGCGGATCGGTCGCCGCGCTGCTGGCCACCGGGCGGGCGGACGAACTCTTCGGCCGGGCCGTCGCGCAGAGCGCGCAGGGCACCTTCTTCACGCCCGCGCTCGCCGCCGACATCGCCGCCGCGTGTGCGGCGGAACGGGGGCTGCGGCCCACGGCGGCCGACCTGTCCGCCGTGCCCCCGCACCGGCTGGCCGAGGCCGCGGACGCGGTCGGCGCCCGGAGCGCGCGCTGTGCCGGGCGGTGGGGCCTGCCCGCCCTGCGGTCGGTCCTCTTCTCCCCGGTCGTCGACGGCGACACGCTGCCCCGCACTCCGTGGCAGGCCCTCGCCGACGGCGCGGGCACGCGCATCGCCCTCCTCGTCGGCCACACCCGCCACGAGCAGCGGCTGCTCACCGCCCTCGACGGAGACCTCGGCCAGATCGGTGAGGACCGGGCCGGGGCCACCCTGCGGACGTTCGCCCCGGGACCGGACGGCGCGGCCCGCTACCGTGCCGCGTTCCCCGCGGCAGGACCGGACGAGCTCTACGAACTGGTCCTGTCCGACTGGCTGTTCCGCATGCCGACGCTGCGCCTCGCCGAGGCGCAGACCGCCGCGGGAGGCCGCGCCCACGTCTGCGAGCTGACCTGGCCCGCCCCCGGCATGGACGGCGCCCTCGGCGCCTGCCACGGACTCGACGTGCCGCTCGTGTTCGGCACGGTGGACCGGGGACAGCCCGCCGCGCTCATCGGCACGGCGGGCGCCGGGGCGGCGGCGGAGCTCTCCGCCCGGATGCGCGCGGCCTGGACGTCGTTCGCCGCACACGGCGACCCCGGCTGGCCCGCGTACGACGAGGAGCGGCGGCTCGTGCGGCTCTTCGACACCCGGCCGACGGTGACGCCCTACCCGGAGGAGGCGTCCCGCCGGATCTGGCGGGACCACGACTTCCCCGCCCTGCCGCTGACCTGCGACTAGCCGTCAGATCCCCGGCCGGTGGCGGATCGGATGGTCCTCGGGGACCTCCACGAGGACGATCCGGACGCCGTCCGGATCCGCGATCCACATCTCGACCAGGCCCCACGGCTCCCGCACCGGCGGGCGCAGCACCTCGACGCCCCGGCCCGCCAGCTCCGCGTGCGCCGCCCGCACGTCCGCGACCTGCAGCCACATCCGCAGACCGGGCGCGGGCGGGGCGTCGGAGCGGCCGGAGACCTCAAGGAAACCGCCGCCGAGGAAGTACACGGTGCCCCGCTCGGGACCCGTGCCGAACTCGCGATACACGGACAGGCCGAGGGCCTCGCCGTAGAAGGCGCGGGAGCGCTCGGGATCGGTGGGGCGCAGAAGCGTCCTGCTGCTCAGTACATGCACCATGCGGCCGCACCCTAGCCGCCCCGGCCGGGGGTTAGGCTCGACCGAGCACCGCCCGCGCGAAGATTCGGAGAACCCCGCCCATGGACACGGCCCTGCGCCCCGCCTCCGGCGGCGACCTCACCTACCGTGACGCCACCCCCGCCGACGTCGACGCGCTCGTCGCGCTCATCGAGTCGGCGTACCGCGGCGACGCGAGCCGGGCCGGGTGGACGACCGAGGCGGACCTCCTTGAGGGCCAGCGCACCGACCCGCAGGGCGTCGCCGCGGTCATCGAGTCGACCACGAGCCGCCTCCTCGCCGTCGAGCGGGACGGCGAGCTCGTCGCCTGCTGCCAGCTCGAACACCGCGACGACCACGCCTACTTCGGCATGTTCGCGGTGAGCCCGGCCCTCCAGGGCGCGGGCCTCGGCAAGGAGATCATCGCCGAGGCCGAGCGGACGGCGCACGCCACCTGGGGCGTCCCCGAGATGCACATGACCGTGATCTCCGCCCGCGAGGACCTCATCGCCTGGTACGAGCGGCGCGGCTACCGCCGTACGGGAAAGATGACGCCCTTCCCGTACGGCGACGAGCGCTTCGGCATCCCGCAGCGCGACGACCTGCAGTTCGAGCTGCTGGTCAAGGAGCTCGTGGGCCCTAGGCCGTGAAGCGGCCGGTCCGCTTGATCTCGGGATAGTCGGTCGTCGCGCCGTCCAGCTGCAGCGCCCGCACCAGCCGCAGATCGTCCTGCGTGTTCACCACCCAGCCGATGATCCGCAGGTCGGCCTTCCGCGCGCGCTCGACGATCTCCAGCGTCAGCCGCCGGATGTTGAGCACCAGCGTGGTCGCGCCGACGGCCGTGGCGCGCTCCACCACGTCCGTGCCGTAGCGGCTGGCGACCAGCGCCGTGCGCACCCCGGGCAGCAGGCGGGTGATCTCCGCGATCGCCTCGTCGTGGAAGGAGATCACCTCCACCCGGGAGACCAGGTCGCGGTCGCGCATGACCTCCGCGAGGGCGCGCGCGGCCGCGACGTCCTTGATCTCGGCCTGCAGCGGCGCCGTCACCGCGTCGAGGACCTCCTCGAAGACGGGGACGCGCTCACCGCGCCCCGCGTCGAGCGCCCGCAGTTCGGCGAGGGTCTTCTCGGCGATCGGCCCCTTGCCGTCGGTCGTACGGGCCACGTCGGCGTCGTGCATGACGACGAGGGCGCCGTCCTTGCTCAGATGCAGATCCAGCTCGATGAGATCGAGGCCCGCCGCCTGCGCGGCGACGAACGAACGAAGGGTGTTCTCGGGCTCGACACCCATGACCCCGCGATGACCGATGGTGAGGAAGTTCAAGATCCACTCGCTTCCGTCGACGGAGGCTCGGCGACCGCGTGGCGAGGACGGAGGAAGCCGCGCGGCAATGTCGCAGCCTAATGGCCCGCCCGTGCGGGGGAACCGTGCGGACGCGGGTGAGGGGAGCCGTCCGCTCTGGTGCCCGCGACGCCGAGGAGGAGTCCGGTGATCAGGGCGGCGACAAGGACGGCGCGGGTGCTCACGGGTGCGCTGCTCCGGAGGGCGGGGACGGATGACCCCCTCCGTCCTACCGCCGTGGGCCCCGCCGGGGCGAGCCGCTTCACCCGGGGGTGGGCGCGTCCGCCACGGGTTGACGGGGTCCCGGCGGCACGGACCCGGGGCGCCCCCGCGCCGCACCCGCCGCGTCCAGCGCGTCGAGGTCGGCCAGCATCGCCTCGGCCAGCTCCACCTCCGACTCCAGGCGGCGCTCGCTCCAGCGCAGCGCGACCTGCGGATGGGACCACGCCTCCGCGCCGTCCGCCCGCCCGAGCGCGTCGCGCACCTCCTTCAGCTCGCCCCGCGTCCGCGCGACGTGCTCGGCGACCAGCGTCCGCAGATGGTCCGGCGCCGTGAGGTGCCCGAGCCAGACGCGCAGCAGCAGCGGGTGCTTGAGGACGGGCGGCCCCGCGTCCTGCCCGCCGTCCGCCCAGGCCGCGAGCGCCGTGCGGCCCTCCTCGGTGATGGCGTACGAGCGCTTGGTGCGCGGCGCGTCGGGCCCGGAGCGCCGCGAGGTCGCGTACCCGAGGGCCTCCAGGCGGCGCAGCTCGGCGTAGATCTGGCTGATGGCGGGCGACCAGTAGAAGAACCGGAGCGAGGCGTCGGCCCACTTCTTGAGCTCGTAGCCGGTCCGCTCCCCGGGGAAGGAGAGCAGGCCGAGGACGGCCCAGGCGGTGGGCGGCAGCGCGTCGGCGGGCCGCTCCCCGTCCTGGTGCGCTGCCGGGTGCGGAGTCGTACGACGGGCTGCCATAGGGCGCATTGAAGTGAACGCCGGGCTCGGGGCGCAAGGGTGCGGCGCGCGGGGCCGGGACGGCGGGCGAGCGCACGGGCGTCGACGCGCTGTCCGGCGCGGGCGCTGTCGCCCCGTTCCGGTGTACCGCGCGGGCGCGCCGCTCCGGGGCGGGCGGGTGTGCGGGTGCGGGTCAGGCCTGGTCGCGGCGCGGGCGGCGGTTCGCCGCCAGGGTCATCGTGCGGGCCCGCTGGGCGATCTCGTCCAGCGGGGCGGCCGGGCTGTACACCGTCAGGGCGGCGTGCCGCTTGTCGAGGACCAGGGCGTCCGGCGCGGGCGCGGTCTCCCCGTCGTACGCGAGGGCCACCACGTCCTCCAGGCCGCTGACCCGCAGCTCCTCGACGCGCTCGGTGCGAAAGACGCGGGAGCGCCGCAGCGCGCCGCCCAGCGCGGACAGCGCGACCCGGGTCCTGGCCAGCGGCGCCTCGGCGTCGACCGTGCGCACGTCCAGGAGCCCGTCGTCCATGCGCGGCCGGTGCGTGGGCGCGAGGCCGTCCGGCACGTACTGTCCGTTGCCCGCGAAGAGCAGCCACAGCACCCGGTCGTGGCCGTCCAGCCGGATCCGCAGCGGCGTCGCCGTCCGCAGCACCTCCACGAACGACACGGCGGCGGCGGGCCACTTGCCGATGCGGCCCTCCAGCTTCTCGCGCTTGCGCACCAGTTCCGGATAGAGCCCGATGCTGAAGGTGTTGACGAAGCCGGTGACGTCCGCGCCCGCGCCGTCGCGCACCCGCGCGAGGTCGACGCGGACGGCCTCGCCGCGCTGCACGGCGTGTGCCGTGTCCTCGAAGGTGGGGGTGCCCGCGTCGAGCGCGAAGTGGTTCAGCGTGCCGCCGGGGAACACCGCCAGCGGCAGGCCGGCGGCGACGGCCCGCCGGGCGGCGGCGTTCACCGTGCCGTCGCCGCCGCACACGCCGAGCACCCCGCCCGACCCGGCCGCCCGCGCCACCGCCTTGTCGAGCAGCTCGCCGAGGTCGTCGCCGGCGCCGAGGGTGAGGACCTCGGCGTTCGGCAGCAGCAGCGCCAGGTGCTCCCGCGCGGGCAGCCGCCCCGGCACGCCCTTGCCCGAACCGGAGTTGACGACCACGACCAGGCCCTCGCCGTCCGGCAGCGCGGGCACCGGCACCCGGGTCCTGCGGTGCTGCGCGGGCGAGGGGCGCGGCGGCCACCAGTAGCAGGTGACCGCCGCCGCGGCCGCGCCGAGCGCGCAGCCGGCCAGCACGTCACCGGGGTAGTGCACCCCCACGTACACCCGCGAGAAGGCCACGGCGGCGGCGACCGGGGCGAGCAGCGCGCCGTACCGGGGCGCCTCCAGGGCCACCCCCACGGCGAAGGCCGCCGCCGACGCCGAGTGGCCGGAGGGGAACGACGACGTCCACGGTGCCTTCGCGAGGCGGCGCACCATGGGCACGCCGTCCGCGACGGGGCGGTGCCGTCGTACCGCGTACTTCGCCACGACGTTCGTGGTCAGCGAGGCCAGCGCCAGGGCGCCCACGCCGCGCCGCGCGGCCCGCCGGGCCGCGGGCCCGCCCGCGAGCGCGAGGACCGCCGCGGAGCCCAACCACAGCCTCCCGTGGTCGGCGGCCGCGCTGAGCGGCGGGAGCACCTGCTCCGCGCCCGGCAGCCGCGCCGACGCCACCCGTTCGAACCACCGCCGGTCGATGCTGCCGATCCGTCCCGTCATGGCCTCAATTGAACAGAGCCGCGGGGCGGTGGCCCGTGATGGTCGCCCGAACGGGGGACACGCCGGACGTCTGCCCTCCCGGTTGGCGGCGGTCCGCCGCCGCCCGCAGTCTGGGGTGGACCCGACCGGACGGAGAAGCCCGCCATGACGCCGAGCCGCCCCCTCGACGTGCGGGTCAAACGCGTCTACGACCCGGCCGAGCCCGACGACGGCAGCCGCGTCCTGATCGACCGGCTGTGGCCGCGCGGGGTGTCCAAGGAGCGGGCCCGCCTCGACGCGTGGGACAAGGAGCTCGCCCCCTCGGCCGAGCTGCGACGCTGGTACGGCCACGATCCCGGGCGCTACGAGGAGTTCGCCGGGCGCTACCGCCGGGAGCTCGCGGAACCAGCGCGCGCCGAAGAGCTCGACCGGCTGCGCGCGCTCGCCCGCACGGGCCGCCTGACCCTGCTCACGGCGACCAGGGACCTCCCGCACGGTCATGTGCGGGTCCTGTCCGCCGTCCTCGCCGAGGGCCCCGCAGGGTGAGGGGGCTCAGCGGGCCGGCGGCGGGCCGGTCCAGCGGTCCGTGCGCGGCCCCGGGAGGCCGAACTGGTCCAGGACGCGGGCCACGAGGTGGTCGACGACGTCCTCGACCGTCGCCGGGCGGTTGTAGAAGGCGGGCATCGGCGGGACCAGCCTGACGCCCATCCGGGCCAGCGCCAGCATGTTCTCCAGATGGATCTCGTGCAGCGGCGTCTCGCGGGGGACCAGCACCAGTGGGCGGCGCTCCTTGAGGACGACGTCGGCCGCGCGGCCGATCAGCCCGTCCGCGTAGCCCGCCCGGATCCCGGCGAGCGTCTTCATGCTGCACGGCACCACCACCATGCCGTCGGTGGCGAAGGACCCCGAGGAGAGGGCCGCCGCCTGGTCGCCCGGGCGGTGCACGACGTCCGCGAGCTTGCCGACCTCCCGCACGCTCCACGGCGTCTCCAGCTCGATCGTGGCGCGCGCCCAGCGGCTCAGGACCAGATGCGTCTCGACGTCCCCGAGCTCCCGCAGCGCCTCCAGGAGGCGGATGCCGAGGACCGCCCCGGTGGCGCCCGTGATGCCGACGATCAGCCGCACGGCGCCGGCCCGTCCAGGAGGCGCCGGGCCGTGTGCGCCCGGTGCGGATCCACGCGGATGCGCACCCCGTGGAAGCCGGGGCCGCGCGTGGCGTCCAGGGCCATCCGGGACGTCGTGCCGTCCGGCGTGGACGACGGGTCCAGCGGGCTGCCGGGCAGGCCGTCGACGAGGAACACGTCACGGTGCGGCTGGAGGTGGGTGGCCACGGCCCACAGCACGTCCGCGTCCCGGCGCACGTCGACGTCCTCGTCGACCGCCACGACCGTCTTCAGGTACGGATCCCAGCCGAGCAGCGCCAGCATGACCTGCCGCGCCTGGCCGGGGCGGGCCTGGCGCAGGGCCACGTACGCATGGAAGTGCGTGCCCGACGTGGGGTAGTGCAGGGCGGTGACCTCGGGGAAGCGGCGGCCGAGCTGCGCGGCCGTCTCCGCCTCCCGGGGCAGCCGGGCGAGGGTGAGGTGCTCGGCGCTGTTGCCGCCGACCACGTCGAGCAGCAGCGCGTCGCGGCGGCGCAGGACGCTCTGCACGGTCAGGACGTTGTGCGTGGAGCGGTCCGAGGAGTAGCCGGAGAACTCCCCGAAGGGGCCCTCGTCGGCCCGCCGTGCGGGGTCGATGACCCCTTCGAGGACGAGCTCGGCCCCCGCGGGCACGCGGATGCCGTGCCGCGGGGTCTCCACCACGTCGAGCGGCGCCCCGAACAGGCCGCCCGCCAGCGCGCGTTCGTCGTCGCCGGGGCCGACGCGGGCGGCCGCGGCGAGCAGGAACAGCGGGTGGGCGCCGATCACCATCGCCACCGGCAGGACCCGGCCCCGCTCCTCGGCGAGCCGCAGCAACTGCCACAGGTGGCCGCGCGAGTGCAGGCTGGTGGCGAGTTCGGTACGGGAGTGGACCATGGAGCGGTGGTAGCTGAGGTTGCCCGCGCGGTCCGGAGCGTCGGGCGGCGCCTCCGCCGTGATGACGCCGCTGGTGAGGTAGGGGCCGCGGTCGGACGCGAAGTGCCGGATCATCGGCAGCGCGGTCAGGTCGACGGCCGGGCCCTCCGTCACGACCTCCTGGACCGGGCCGTGCGCCACCACCCGCGGCTCCCTGGGGCGTGCCGAGGCCGCCTGGTAGGCGCGGTGCAGCCCGGCAGGGTCGGTGCCGAGGAGCCGGGCCAGCCGCTCGCGGGACGCGAAGACGTTGGTGACCAGCGTCGTGCCGAGCCCTTCGACCCGCGGGCACACCAGCATGTCGTGCCGCCCGCGCGCCGCCAGCTCCGCGACCAGCGCGGCCACGTCCTCGCCCTCGATCTCCTCCCGCACGGTCAGCACGTCGTCGGCGCCCTCCTGCGCGCGCAGGAACGCCCGCAGGTCCTGCCCGTCCGGCTCAGTGACGGTCACAGCAGACCCCCGCATGCGCGTCGCCGGTGAAGAGCCGCCCCCACTCGGGGGACTCGACGCGCAGCCCGAGCAGATCCAGGCCGGTGCGCACCGCGACCCGCGCCCCGTCGAACACGGGCTTGCCCAGGTGCCGTTCCACCAGCGCGGCCACCGGCGCCACCGGCAGCTCGGTGCCCGCCACCACCAGGCACTGGGCGTCGGCCGTGTCGGCGTCGAGCAGCAGCCGGCGCAGCCGCGCCACGGGCAGCTCCGCCGCCTCGCGGGGCGTCGTGAGGCCCAGCGCGGTGACCGAGGCCACCCGCAGGCCCGCGGCCAGCCAGCTGTCGGCGACGCGCCCCGCGCTCTCCCGCGAGCCCGGGGCGACCAGCGCCAGCGACGCCAGGCCGTGCCGCCGCAGCAGGTCGAACTGGCCGAGCGTGACCGTGGAGGCGGGGACGCCCGCCGTCGCCTCCAGGATGCGCACGACGGCCCGGGCGTGCGCCACGCCGTGCAGTCCGCACGAGCCGCCGTTCCACACGATGGCGTCCGCGCCCGCCTGTGCCAACTGCTCGGCGGCGCGGACCAGTTCCGCCCGTTGGCCGCCGGTCGTGGCGGGACCGCACAGCTGCTCGGGCAGCGAGGCGCGGGCCGTGGGATGCGCGGTCCGCACGGCGACGGGCGCGCAGATCCGGGAGGCCCAGCGGGCGGCGCCGAGCGACGTGGACGGGAGGATGTGGCCGATGCGCTGCATGAGGGTCCGTTTCCCGGCGCCGTGCCGACGGCGCCGACGGGGGGCGGGCTGACGGGGCGAGGGCGCGGGGCCGCCCAGCGCGTACAGGTCACGACACGCGCGTACACGAAACGCGCGTACACGACACCCGCGTGACCGGACCCGCGTGAAGCAGGTGTCGGACGCGGGCAAGGGCGGCCCCGCACACCGGAGTTACGCCCGAGCCCCCGTGTCCAGGGAGGCGTAGGTGTCCTTCAGGCGCAGCTGCGCCTCCGCCTGGTCGCGGGGCGGGGGAGTGGGCTTCAGGCCGAGCAGCTTGGCCATGTTGTTGCCGAGGTAGCCCTCCAGATCCTCCTCGGACAGGTGCATGCCCTGCGGCGGCGGACCGCACAGCACCTCCAGCTCCCGCGCCCACATGCCCGGCTCGTTCGGCGGCGAGTCCGTGCCGAACACCAGCTGGTGGCGCTCCATCTGCTGCGCGAACTCCACGATCCGGGACTGCAGCAGCCAACCGGACTCCCCGTACACGTTGGGCGAGTCGAGGATCATGTACAGCGCCTCGAAGCAGTAGACGCCGCCCGTCTGCACCCCGAAGTGCGCCAGGATGAAGTTGACGTCCTTGAACTCCCGGATGATCGGGTAGAACTGCGTCGGGATCGAGTACGGCCCGTCGCCGGTGTGGATGAGGACGACGACACCCAGCTCGTCGCAGACCCGCAGGACGGGCCGGAGCCAGTCCAGGGCCCGGTCGGGACGGTAGGCGTGCATGTTCGCATGCAGCTTGACCATCTTGTAGCCGTACTCCTTGACGTGGAACTCCAGCTCCTTCGCGCCGTTCTCCGGCCCGAAGCGCGGGTTGTACATGAAGTTCCCGATGAACCGGTCCGGGTACCGCTGGACCAGCTCGGTGATGTACGCCATGTAGTCGCGGATGCCTTCGCGTCCGGTCCGCATCCCGTCCTGCCAGACGCTGTTGCCGGGCGGCGGCATGATGCAGCCGTAGTCGATCCGGCGCGGCTTGCCGTTGATCAGGTAGGGGCCGTCCATCATCGCGATGGTGCGCTCGCCCGTGAACGGGGATCCGTCGTGCCGCCACGCCTGGTCCACGATGTTCGTGGGGTGCATGTGGGTGTCGATGATCAAGGTGCTCGTTCCTTCCCGGCTGGTACCGACCGTGTTCTTCGTGGTGGACCGTGTGGGGACCCGGGGCAGGGCCCGCCTCACCCCCTTTCCGGGTCGAGGAGGTCGGTGGGCCGCACCGGGACCCTGGGCAGTTCCAGGCCGGTCGCGTCGCGCAGCGCGTTCACGATCGCCGGGGTGGACGACAGGGTCGGCGGCTCGCCCACGCCGTTGAGGCCGTAGGGCGCGTCGGGGTGCGGCAGTTCGAGGAGGTCGACGGGGACGGACGGCATGTCCGCGATGGTGGGGATGAGGTAGTCGGTGAAGGACGGGTTGCGCACCCGGCCCTCCTCCACCCGCAGCTCCTCCATGAGGGCGAGGCCCAGGCCCTGCGCGCTGCCGCCCTCGATCTGGCCCGCCACGGCCAGGGGGTTCATCGCCTTGCCGACGTCCTGCGCGGTGGCCAGCTCGACCACCTTGACCAGGCCGAGCCCGGTGTCCACGTCCACCACGGCCCGGTGCGCGGCGAACGCGAACGCGATGTGCGCGTCGCCCTGCCCGCGTTCGGGGTCGACGGGGAAGGTGCGGCGGTGCGCGTACGTGTACTCGCTCGCCAGCGGGCCGTGTACGGAGAGGACACCGACGAGGTCGCCCTCGCCGGGGCCGGCGGCGCCACCCCCACCCGGGCCGGTGGCGTCGCCCGGGGCCTGGTCGCGGCCGGTGACGCCGTCCCCGGCGAGGCCGGCGATCCGTTCCCGCAGCGCCCGGCAGGCGCCCCGCACCGCGCCCCCGCTCATCCAGGTGATCCGGGACGCCGACGCGGATCCGGCGTCGCCGACCCGGGTGTCGGCGGGGAGCACCACCACACGGTCCACGCCCAGTTCGGTCCGTACGATCTGCGCCTGCACGGTGACGATGCCCTGCCCGCACTCGGCGGCGGCCGTGTGGACCTCCGCGACCGGCTCGCCGTTCACGAGGGAGAGCCGCACCCGGGCCACCGAACGGTCGTCGACGCCGCCGGAGAACCCGATCGCCTTGACCCCGATCGCGTACCCGACGCCCCGCCTGACGCCCTCGCCGTGCGAGGTGTTGTTGAGGCCGCCGGGCCGGCCGAAGGGGCCCTCGGGCGCGGGCGGCAGGGGGCGGGCGCGCAGCCGCCGCAGCAGCTCGGCGGCCGGCGCGGGACCGTCCACCGCCTGGCCGGTCGGCAGGACCGTCCCGGTCGTCATGGCATTGCGCAGCCGTAAGTCGACCGGATCCATCGCGAGTTCGCGGGCCAGCCGGTCGAGGTTGGACTCGACGCCGTAACAGGACTGGACGGCACCGAAGCCGCGCATCGCCCCGCACGGCGGGTTGTTGGTGAACACGGCGAAGCCGTCGATCTCGGCGTGCGGCACCTCGTAGGCGCCCGCGGCGAAGTACGAGCCGTTGGCGATGACGACCTGGGACGTGGAGGTGTAGGCCCCGCCGTCGAACAGGAGCCGCGCCTTGACGAAGAGGAGCCGCCCGTCCCGGGTGGCGCCGTGCTCGAACCACATCTTCGCCGGATGCCGGTGCACGTGACCGAAGAAGGACTCCTCGCGGTGGTAGCTCATCTTCACCGGCCGCCCGGTGTGCAGGGCCAGGAGCGCGGCATGGATCTGCACCGACACGTCCTCGCGCCCGCCGAACGCGCCGCCCACGCCGGACAGCGTGAGCCGCACCTTGTCCGGCGGGAGGCCGAGCGCCGCGCACATCTGGTGCCGGTCGTCGTGCAGCCACTGGGTGGACACGTACACGTCCACGCCGCCGTCCTCGGCCGGTATCGCGAGGCCCGCCTCCGGGCCGAGGAACGCCTGGTCCTGCATGCCGACCTCGTACGTCCCCGAGACGACCACGTCGGCCTGCGCGCGGGCCGACGGCAGGTCGCCGTGCCGGATGCGGACATGACGTACGACGTTGCCCGTGCCGCCGTCCACGCGCCGCTCGTGGACCAGCGGTCCGGCGGCCGTGAGCGCCTGCTCGGGATCGGTGAGCGCGGGCAGCGGCGCGTAGCGGACGTCGATCAGGCGCAGGGCGCGGCGGGCCGTCTCGGGGTGGTCGGCGGCCACCAGGGCGACCGGCTCGCCCTGGTAGCGCACCAGGTCGGCGGCGAGCACCGGCTGGTCGGCCACCTTCATGCCGTACCGCGGCCGCCCCGGCACGTCCTCGTGGGTGAGCACGGCCACCACGCCCGGAAGGCGCAGCGCACGGGTGGCGTCCAGGCGCACGACGCGGGCCGACGGGTGGGGGCTGCGCAGGGTCGCGCCCCACACCATGCCGTCCCAGCGCAGGTCGGAGGCGTACGCGAAGTCGCCGCGGACCTTCAGCCTGGCGTCGGGACGCAGCACGCTCTCGCCCACGCCGCCGCGTACGCCGGTCACGGTGCTCACGATCCGTCACATCCCTTCCGTGGAACGGGTGGTGGTCGCTCCCTCGCGCGGTGGGCGCCTCAGGCGATGGGCCGCACCGCCCGGTGGTCCTCGCCCGCGGCCGGGTCCGCCGTGACGGCCTGGGAGAGCCGGGTCCGCAGCCGCCTGATGTGGTCGCGGGCGGCCTGCTCCGCCGCGTCCGGATCGCCCGCCGTCATCGCCTCGAAGATGCGCCGGTGCTCCTCGACGGCGAGCCGGGGGGCCTGCGGGCTGCGCCAGAGCGAGTGCAGCGCCAGATGGGCCCGCCCCTGGATGGTGTCCAGGGCCGCGGTCAGATGGTCGTTGCCCGCGGCCTCGCGGATCAGCCGGTGATAGGCGACGTCCATCTCGACGTGCGCCCGCTCGTCCGACTCCGTGGCGAACTCCGCGGTCACCAGGGCCTCGTGGCGCTCGACCAGGCGGCGCAGCCGGTCGACCGCGGCGGCGTCGAGCCGCTCGGTCGCCAGGCGGGCCGCAAGGCCCTCCATCACCTCCCGCACGACGTAGAGCTGCCGGACGTCCTCGACGTCGACCGTCGAGACCACCGCGCCCCGGTGGGCGACATGGGTGGCGAGGCCGTCGTGGATGAGCCGCTGCACCGCCTCCCGGACGGGGCTGCGGCTGATGCGCATCTGGGTGGCGAGTGCGGGCACCGACAGGGCGTCCCCGGGGTGCAGCCGCCCGGCGAGCACGGCGCCCTTCAGCTCCTCGTACGCCCGGTCCGCCAGCAGGCTCCCCGCCGCCACCGGATTCACCGCCCCCTGCGTCGACATCCCCAACTCCCTTGTCATGGCGCTTCTTTGGCCGGAATTTCGGGCCCGGCGGGTCGTTCTTCATGTTGCATGCAATGTGCGGACCGGTCAATGGAGCGCGCGGCGGTCCTCTGCTGCCCCGGCAGCCTCAGATGGTGGAAGAAGAGGTTGAGCAGCACGGCCGTGAGGGTGCCGAGGATGATGCCGCTCTCGAACAGTGCATGCAGCTGACGGCCGGGCATCTGCTCGGCGAACTGCGGGAAGGCCGTGGGCAGGAAGCCGATCCCCACGCTGGCCGCGACGAGGATCGTGTTCCGCTGGTCGGTCAGGTCCGCCTGGCCGAGGATCTGCACGCCCACCACGGCGATGGTGGAGAACAGCACGATCGTCGCCCCGCCGAGGACCGACGTCGGCATCGACGCCACCACGGCCCCCACCTTCGGCACCAGACCGAGCAGCATCATGATCACGCCGCTCGCCGCGACGATCCAGCGGGACTTCACCCGGGTCAGCTGGATCAGCCCGATGTTCTGCGAGTACACCGTGCTGGGAAAGGAGTTGAGCACCCCGGCGGCGGCCGTCGCCAGACCGTCGGCCCGCAGCGCCCGGGTGACGTGCCGGCCCGACACCTCCCGGCCCACGATCCGCCCGACGGCGAAGAACTGCCCGATGGACTCCACCGCGATGATGACCATCACGAGGAAGAGCGACAGGACGGCGACGGTGTCGAACCGGGGCGCGCCGAAGTGCAGCGGAGCCGTCACGCCCAGCCAGGCCGAGTCCCCGATCCCGGAGAAGTCCGTGTATCCGGCGAGCGCGGCGACCCCGGTCCCGATGACGAGTCCGGCGAGGACGGCGACCGTGGCGAGGAAGCCGCGCGAGAGCTTGTTGAAGAGCAGGATGGCGACCAGCGTGACCGCGGCCAGGCCGAGGTGGGCGGGCGAGCCGAACGAGCGGGCCGAGGGGTCGCCGCCGCCGACCTGCCGGGCGGCCACCGCCAGCAGGGTGATCCCGACGATCGTGACGATGGTGCCGGTGACCAGCGGCGGGAAGAACCGTACGAGCCTGCTGAACACCGGTGCGATCACGAACAGCGCGAGCCCGGCGGCGATCACCGCGCCGAACACCGTCGGCAGGCCCGCCCGCGCCCCGCCCGCCGCCAGACCGACCGAGACGAGCGAGGGCACGGCGGTCGTGGAGGTGCCCTGCACGACCGGCAGCCGGATGCCGACGCCCGGCAGCCCGACGGACTGCAGGAGCGTGGCGATGCCGCAGGTCAGGAGCGAGGCGTTGACGAGCAGGCCGATGTCGTCGCCGGACAGGCCGATGCCCTCGGCCACGAGCAGCGGCATGACCACGGCTCCGGCGTAGAAGGCGAGGACGTGCTGGAGGCCGTACACGGCGAGCCGCCAGGCCGACGGCACGGCCTCGACGGGGTCCCGCCGGGCGGGTGGGCGGACGTCCTGGTGCTGCGCTTTCCGATGGGGCATGTGCGTTCTCCCTCCGCCCGCCGGGGCATGGTCCGACGGGGCGTGACTTGTGGCGCACGTGCGGGGCCGCGGACGGGCAGCCGTGGGGGTGGCGCGGGGTGCGGGGGTGATGCGGGGGGTGCGGGGGGGTGCGGGGGTGGTGCGGAGATGCGGAGGCGTACGGGCCGCACGGGCCGCACGGGCCGGACCGCTGACACGTGTGACCCGCGGCGCGCTGACGCAGCGGTGTCCGGGCGGACGGCTTGGGCGGACGCCCTGGATGGACGGCCCGGACGCACGGCTTGGACGGACGGCTTGGACGGACGCCCCTAGACGGACGCCCTGGACGGACGCCCCTGGACGCACGGCCCGGCGGTCGGCCCGGCGGTCGGCCCGGCGGTCGGTCCGGACAAGCGCCCCGGATGCGCGCCGCGGGGCCCGGTCTCAGTGCCGCCAGGCGACCCGCAGACCGGCGGACCCGGCCCGTTCCGCCAGACGTTCGGCCCGCTCCTGTGCCTCGGCGAGCAGCGCGTCCTCGTCGACGAACAGACAGCGGTCGTCCTCGAAGACGACCCTGCCGTCGACGATCGTCATGTCGACGTCCGACCCGCGCGCCGCGTACACGAGCGTGGCGACCGTCCGGTGCAGCGGACGCAGGTGCGGGCGGTCGAGGCCCACCACGACGAGGTCGGCGGGCGCCCCGACGCGCACGCTGCCCGCCCCCGTGCCCGCGTACCCGGCGCCCTCGCGGGTGGCGAGCTCCAGGGCGTCCTCGGCGCGCTGCGCCGCCGGGTCCCGGGTGTGCTGACGCTGCCCGAGCAGGGTCTGCTTCATCACCTCGAACATGTCCTGGCGGTGCCCCGCGCAGGGGCCGTCCGTGCCGAGCGACACCACGGCCCCCGCCTCGCGCAGCGCGCGCAGCCGCATGACGCCCGAGGCGAGGTAGGCGTTGGACACCGGGTTGTGGGCGACTCCCGCCCGGCGCCGGCCGACCGCCGCGATCTCGTCGTCGTCCAGCCACACGGCGTGCGCGAGCGTGGCCCGCGCGTCGAGCAGCCCCGCGCGGTCGAGCCACTCCACCGGACGTACGCCGTACGCCTCCCGGTAGCTCGCCGGGTCCTTGGCGCCCTCGCAGCAGTGGGTGTGCCAGCACGTGTCGAACTCCTCGGCCAGCGCCACCGCCCCCGTGACCAGCTTCTGGTCCACGTAACTGAGGTTCAGCGGCGCGGGCCACACGCGGACCCGCGCACCGGGCGGACGGTGTGTCAGGCAGGCCCGGGTGACCTCGAGTTCCTCGGCCGTGGAGTGGCGGAAGAGCTCCTCGGGCAGTCCGCGGGCCGCCGCGACGGCCGTGCGGTCGCCGAGCATGCCGCGGGCGATCGCGCCGCGCAGGCCGGCCGACTCGACGGCGTCCGCCACCGCGAGGACGGTCCCGGCGTCCGTGGGCGCGTAGTGGTGGTCGACGACGGTCGTGATGCCCGAGCGCAGTGCCTCCACCGCGCCGAGCGTGGCCGCGACCCGGGCGTCGTCCGGGCCGACGGCGATCGAGTACGGCCACATGAACTCGCACAGCCACGGCCAGATCGGCAGCCCTTCGCCGAGGCCGCGCGCCAGCGACTGGAAGAGGTGGGTGTGCCCGTCGGTGAACCCCGGGAGCACGGCGCGGCCCCGGCAGTCGACGGTTCTCGTGGCCCGCCAGGCGGCGTCGACCTCGCCGGCGGGCCCCACGGCGGCGACGCGCCCGCCGATGACGGCGACGGAGCCCGGTTCGTGCACGGCGCGCCCCTCGTCGACGGTGACGACACGGGCACGGGAGAGCAGGAGATCACAGGGGCGCGGTCGCTGACGGCTTGTCTCTGGCACGGAAACCCCATCCGTTCGACGGCATGTTCCATATTGCATGTAACGTATTCCGGCCACTGGAAGTGTCAACCCCCGCGACAGGCAAGGGAGTTGGGGCGATCTTCGACTCCTCCGCCGGATCGGTGCCCCGGCGCCCGTGTCCCGGCACGGCCGACACGTTTGCCGGAACGGCAACGAACGTCGCCCCCGCCGGGCCGGCCGCCGGATGATCGGGACGACACCCGACGCAGCCCCGCCGGAACCGGCACGGGCGCCCCAGGAGGATCCATGTCCCCGTCCGCACCGGCCCCGGACCGCACCCACCGTCTCGTCCCCTCGCCCGCGGGCCGGATCCATCTGGTCGAGCAGGGCGCGGGCCCCCTCGTCCTGCTGCTGCACGGCTTCCCGGAGTCCTGGTACTCCTGGCGCCACCAGCTGCCCGTGCTCGCCGCCGCCGGATACCGCGCCGTCGCCGCGGACGTGCGCGGCTACGGCCGCTCGTCGCGGCCCGCCGACCCCGCCGCCTACCGGATGCTCGAGCTGGTCGAGGACGCCGTCGCCGTGGTGCACGCGCTCGGCGAGGAGACCGCGGTGGTCGTCGGGCACGACTGGGGCGCGAACATCGCCGCGCACGCCGCGCTGGTCCGGCCGGACGTCTTCCGCGCGGTCGGCCTGCTGAGCGTCCCGTACACGCCGCCCGGCGGCCCGCGCCCGAGCGAGGTGTTCGCGGGGATGGGCGGCGACGACGAGTTCTACGTCGCGTACTTCCAGGAGCCCGGCCGTGCCGAGGCCGAGATCGAGCCGGACGTACGGGGCTGGCTCGCCGGCTTCTACGCCGCGTTCTCCGGGGACACGCAGCCGGCCCCCGGGGCGCCGGACCCGCACTTCCTGAGCCGCGGCGGGCGGCTGCGGGACCGGTTCCCCGCCGGGCGGCTCCCCGGCTGGCTGGGGGAGCGCGAACTCGACGTCTACGCGGCCGAGTTCGAGCGGACCGGCCTGACCGGAGCGCTCAACCGCTACCGGAACATGGACCGCGACTGGGAGGACCTCGCCCCGTGCTTCGCGGGAGCGCCGATCACCCGGCCGTCCCTCTTCGTCGGCGGCGCGGCGGACGCCTCGACCACCTGGCTCGCCGACGCGATCACCGCGTTCCCCGACACCCTGCCCGGCCTGCTCTCCTCGCACGTCCTGGACGGCTGCGGCCACTGGATCCAGCAGGAACGCCCCGCCGAGGTCAACCGGCTCCTCACCGACTGGCTCGCCGCGCTGCCCGCATGACGCGGCCGCGGGACGACGGGCCGGAAACCCGGGTGCCGGCGCCCGCTCGGGGGCCTCACGGGAACCTCACGGGGACCTCAGGGGAAGGCGACCGTCGGGTCCTCCGGGGTCAGGACCAGCCACCGCAGCGCCGTGTCGCCGAACCGCCCGTAGGCCGCGACGCGCACGTCCACCGGGTCCGGGGCCACCAGCGGGAAGTACATCGGGCGTGCCGCGTCGTCGGAGGTCTCCCGGGTGTCGGCCGTACGCTCCCACAGCTCGGCGACGCCCGGCTCGCGCCGCACACCGCGCACCACCTCGTCCAGGCGTGCGTTGTCCGGCCAGCGCTGCCAGGCCAGGCGCAGCCGGCCCAGCAGGGGCGCCGCCCACCGCGCCTCCCAGTCGCGCAGCTGGTAGCGCGCCTCCGCGGAGAACGCCCACGTCATCACGTTCGCGTCGGCGCGGGCCAGCCAGGGGCAGTGGCGCGCGCCGACGGCGTTGACGGCGAGCACGTCCCAGGCCTGGTCGCAGATCCAGCTCACCCGGCGCTGCTGGTGCAGCAGGTCGAGCAGCGCGGCGTCGGGCCGTACGCCCCCGGCGGGCCGCCGGGGCGGCTGGTGGCCGGTGCCGCGGTAGAGGGCGGTCGCCTGCCGGGGCGGGAGGGCGAGGATCCGGGCCACTCCGTCGATCATCTCGCGCGCGTACCCGCGGTCCTCGCCCCGCTCCAGCGCGCGGTACCAGCGCTCGGAGACGCCGAGCAGCAGCGCCATGTCGAGCTGGGTGAGGTAGGTCCGGTGGCCGCGGAAGGGGACGGGGCCGGGCAGCGCCGCCGGGTCCCGCGCCATCCGCCAGGCGCGGAGCATCCGGCCGAGGTCCTCGCGTCGGGCGTCCAGCAACGGTAAAGACCTCGCAAAGATGGGGCTGTCGTCGGTCGGGCGGCGGATGCCCTTGCCGGATCGCCGCCCGGCCCGGTGCACGGAATCAGCCTCGCACAGGGCACCGACGACCGGAACGCGCGCGTGCCGGTAGCGCGTGGTGCCGACCTTGGGCCGGTGCGGGCGGCGAGGGTGGGCGGCGTGCCGCCCGGCCCCTCCGGAACCCCGGAGTTCCGGGCGGTGCGCCCCGCGCCGGGGACGACCGCCCCGCGCATGCCGACCCGCGCTTCTACGGATCTACGGAGAGTCCCCAGATGAGCTACTTCCTGCCGGAGACCGACGCCGTGCTGACCGCCGCCCACGGTCTCGCCCGCGCCCACGCCGGGCTGATCGAGGTGCACGAGAGCCCCCTCTACCTGCGGGCGCGCGACGCCGACCCGGCGCGCCGGGTCGGCCTGGTCTCGGGCGGCGGCTCCGGGCACGAGCCCCTGCACACCGGGCTCCTGGGCCGGGGCGGCCTCGACGCGGTCTGTCCCGGCGAGATCTTCGCCTCGCCGCACAACCGGCAGATCTACGAGGCGAGCGCGGCGGCCGCCAAGAGCGACGGTGTGCTGCACGTCGTCAAGAACTACACCGGCGACGTCATCAACTTCCAGATCGCGGCGGAGCGGCTGCGGCACGACGGGATCCCCGTCGCCACGGTCCTGGTCGACGACGACCTGGCCACGGACAGCGCGGACAGCGCGACGGGCCGCCGGGGCACCGCCGCCACCGTCGTCGTCGAGAAACTGCTCGGCGCCGCCGCCGACCGGGGGGCGACGCTGGAGGAACTCGCCGAGCTGGGGCGGCGGGTCGTCGGCCGGTCCCGCAGCATCGCCGTCGCCGCCCGCGCCCAGACCTCGCCGACCACCGTGCGCCCCGCGTTCGACCTGGACGAGGGAACGCTCGACTACGGCGTCGGCATCCACGGCGAGCGCGGCATCCGCACCATCGCCCGGCCCGCGACCGCCGACCTCGTCCGGCGCATGACCGACGACCTCCTGGACGCGCTGCCGGACGGCCCCGACGCGCTGCTGGTGCTGGTCAACGGCCTCGGCGCCACCACCGAGCTGGAGCTCCACGCCATCGCCGTGCTGGTCGGCGACGAGCTCGCCGCGCGCGGACCGCGGCCCCTCCTCGTCGTCCCCGGCACCTTCACCGCGGCCCTCGACATGGCGGGCTTCTCGCTCACCCTGACGCGCCTGGAGGAGGGCTGGGCCGACCTGTGGACCGCCCCCACCCGCACCCCGCTCGTGCTGCCCCGGCCCACCCTCGCCCCGGGCGAGCCCGTGCCCGCGGAGCGGGCGCCCGCGAGCACCCCGGCCCGGGCGGGCCGCGCCGGCGGCGGTGACCGCGCGCTGCTCGACCGGTACGCCCGCACCGTCACGCAGGTCCGCGACAACCTGACCAGGCTCGACCAGCTCGTCGGCGACGGCGACTTCGGCGACAACCTCGCCGGGGGCGTCCGGCGCGCGGTGAAACGGGCCGACGAGACCGGCGCCGACGGCACGGCCGCCCTCGCCGACGCCTTCCTGAACGACGTGGGCGGCACCAGTGGCCCCCTGTTCGGGCTGCTCTTCCAGCACCTGGCCGCCGCCTCGCCCGCCGACGGCGGGGCCCCGACCGTCGCCGCGCTCGCGGACGCCGCCGCGGCGGGCCACGCCGCCATCCACCGCGTCGGCGGCGCGGTCCCCGGCGACTGCACGCTGGTCGACGCCCTCGCGCCCGCCGCCGAGTCCCTGGCCGCCGCCCGGGACGCCGACGCCCCCGAGTCCCCCCTCACCGACGCCGCCCAGGCGGCCATCCGCGGTGCCCTGGCCACCGCGTCCCTGCGGCCCCGGCGCGGCCGCGCCAGCTACGTCGGCGACCACGCCCTCGGCGTCCCCGACCCCGGCGCGCTCGCCGTCGCGCTGCTCTTCATGGCCCTCGCCGACCTCCACGAGCCCGCCACCGCCCCGCGCCTGCCCGCCCCCGGCCATATCACGGTGCCCTGAAACCTTAATCGAGTATGCATTTGCCTAAAGGTATTAGGCAGATGCATACTCGGTTAAGCCAAGAGAGGAGAACGTCATGGTGCGCGTGGGGCTGACCACCGAACGCCTGGTGAAGGCGGGCGCCGAGCTGGCCGACGAGGTCGGCTTCGACCAGGTGACCGTCTCGGCGCTGGCCCGGCGGTTCGACGTCAAGGTCGCGAGCCTGTACTCGCACGTGAAGAACTCCCAGGACCTCAAGACCGGCATCGCCCAGCTCGCCCTGGCGGAACTGGCCGACCGGGGAGCCGACGCGCTGGCGGGCCGGGCGGGCAAGGACGCGCTGGCCGCCCTGGCGAACGTCTACCGCGACTACGCCCAGGAGCACCCCGGCCGCTACGCGGCGGCCCAGCTGCGGCTGACCCCGGAGGAGGCCGCCGCCGGCGCCGGCGGCCGGCACGCGGAGATGACCCGGGCCATCCTGCGCGGGTACGACCTGACGGAGCCCGACCAGACCCACGCGGTCCGCCTCCTCGGCAGCGTCTTCCACGGCTACGTCAGCCTCGAACTCGGCGGCGGCTTCAGCCACAGCGCGCCCGACTCCCAGGAGACCTGGACGCGCGTCATCGACGCACTCGACGCCCTGTTGCGCAACTGGCCCGGGCCGGCCGCGTAATCCACCCATCGACCAACAGGTTGAGACCATGCACACCGACCACCACTGGACCACCACGCCCGTCACCGCGGAGCTGCTGCGCGGCGCCCTCGACGTGGAGCGCACCGAGCGCGGCGTACTGCCGCACCGGCTGCCCGCCAAGGCCCGCGCCCAGAACACCGACGGCCAGCTGGCCATGGCCGAGTCCCAGCCGTCCGGCGTGCGCCTGGTGTTCCGCACCCGCGCCACCGCCATCGAGCTCGACGCGCTGCCCACCAAGCGGGCCTACGTCGGCGTCCCAGCGCGCCCGGACGGCCTCTACGACCTGCTCGTCGACGGCCGTCCGGCCGGCAGCGGCAGCGTGCCCGGCGGTCACACGCTGACCATCGACATGACCGAGGGCACCGCCGAGCGCACCCCGGGCGAGCCCGGCACGCTGCGCTTCGACGAGCTGCCCGACAGCATGAAGGACGTCGAGATCTGGCTGCCGCACAACGAGACCACCGAACTCCTGACGCTGCGCACCGACGCCCCCCTGGAGCCCGCCGCGCCGACGGACCGCACGGTGTGGCTGCACCACGGCAGTTCGATCAGCCACGGCTCCGACGCCGCGAGCCCCACCACGACCTGGCCCGCGCTCGCCGCGTCGCTCGGCGGCGTGGAGCTGATCAACCTGGGCCTGAGCGGCAGCGCGCTGCTCGACCCCTTCACCGCGCGCGCCCTTCGGGACACCCCGGCCGACTTCATCAGCGTCAAGCTCGGCATCAACGTCGTCAACGCCGACCTGATGCGGCTGCGGGCCTTCGCCCCGGCCGTGCACGGCTTCCTCGACACGATCCGCGAGGGGCACCCCGACACCCCGCTCCTGGTCGTCTCGCCGATCCTGTGCCCCATCCACGAGGACACCCCCGGCCCCAGCGCCCCGGACTTCAGCGACATCGGCGAGGGCCGGCTGCGGTTCACGGCCATGGGCGATCCCGCCGAGCGGGCGGGCGGCAAGCTCACGCTCGGCGTCATCCGCGACGAACTGGCCCGCATCGTGCGGCAGCGCTCGGCCGACGACCCGCACCTGCACTACCTCGACGGCCGCGACCTCTACGGCACCGCGGACAACGCCGAACTGCCGCTGCCCGACGCCCTCCACCCGGACGCCGCCGCGCACCGCCGCATCGGCGAGCGCTTCGCCGCCCGGGCGTTCTCCGCGGGCGGCGCCTTCGCGGACCGCACCGCCCGACCCCGCACCGCCTGACCCCGCACCGCCCGCTCCCGCCGGACCCCGCCCCCGACCCCGCGCCCGCTCCCGGCGCGGGGCCGGGGGCCCTTCGCGTGCCCGGAACCTGCGCGGAACCCCTTGCGACTTACGGACCTGACGACTAGTCATATGACTGATCGAAACAACCGAAGGTCATGCCGCAACGGGCCAACTCCCTGGAGGGCACGTGAAGTTCTCCGTCATCTTCGAGGCGCAGCTCGCCGATCCGACCGTCGAGCGCGAGCACCGGCTCATCCACGACAGCGTCGAACAGGCCGTGCTCGCCGAGCGGATGGGCTTCGACCGCGTCTGGGCGGTCGAGCACCACTCGCTCAAGTGGTACGCGCACATGAGCGCCCCGGAAATCTTCCTCACCTGGGTCGCCGCGCGCACGAGCACCATCCGCATCGGGCACGGCGTCGTCTGCATGCCGTTCAACTTCAACCACCCGGCGCGGGTCGCCGAACGCGCGGCCATGCTGGACCTGCTCTCCGGCGGGCGCCTCGACCTGGGGGCCGGACGCGGCGGCACCGCGCAGGAGACGTCGCTGTGCGGGGTCGACAAGGACCGGACGACCCAGGAGGTCGAGGAGGCCCTGCGGATCATCGGGAAGGCCTGGGAGAAGGAGGAGCTCGAACACCACGGACCCCTCCTCGACATCGCCCCGCACCCGATCCTGCCCCGCCCCCGGCAGACCCCGCACCCGCCGCTCTTCCTCGCGTGCAGCAGGACGGAGACCCTGACGCAGGCCGCCGAACTCGGCATCGGCGCCCTGGTGATGGGCTTCGCGGGCCCGGAGGCCATCGCCGGGATGCGCAGGGCGTACGACGCCGCCGTCGCGGCCCGCACCGGCGCGCGTCTGGTGTCGAGCGTCGTCAACGACCACTTCTCCGTGCTCTGCCCCACGATCGTGCTCGACGACCGGGAGGCGGCCCGGCGCGTCGGCATCCGCGGGCAGCGCTTCTTCGCCCAGTCCATCGGGCACTGGTACGGCGGCGCGGGCATCCCCGACGAGGCGGTCGTCGAGGGCAGCGACGAGGCCGCCGAGATGCGCAGGGCCGCCGAGCAGGTCGTCGCCCGCCTCCACGAGTACGACATCCCGGTCCGGCCCACCTCGACGGCCACCTTCAACGCCGACCACGCCTACGGCACCGCGGACGACGCCATCGCCTACGTCGAGCGGCTGCGCGAGGCCGGGGCCGACGAGATCATGTGCCTCATCCAGATGGGCACCGTCCCGCAGGAAGCCTGCCTGGAGACCCTGCGGCAGTGGGGCGAGAAGGTCATCCCGTACTTCCGCGCCCAGGAGGACGACCGGGAAGCGGGCACCCCGTGACGCCCAGCACGGCGGGGAGCGGGGCCGGGGGAGGCGTGCCGGACCGGCTCGACCCCCGAGCCCGCCCCCTCGTGGCCGCCCTGACCGCCTCCTTCCCCGACCTCGGCGGTGCCGTCACGGACGCCGTCGAGGCCCGCAGGATCCTGGCCGCTGCGGCCGGCGCCGCGCCCGCCCGGCGGGGGACGCCGCTCGCCGTCGGGCCGGTCGTGGACCGGACCGTGCCCGGCCCGCCGGGCGCACCCGAGATCCCCGTACGCCTCTACCTGCCGGACCCGGAGCGGCACCCGGGGCCCCGTCCGACCGTCGTCTTCCTCCACGGCGGCGGATACGCGCTCTGCGGGCTCGACTCCCACGACGCCACGGCCCGCGGCCTCGCCGCCCGGGCCGGGGCCGCCGTCGTCTCCGTCGACTACCGCCTCGCCCCCGAACACCGCTTCCCCGCGGCCGTCGACGACGCCTACGCGGCGCTGTGCTGGGCCGCCGGCGAGTGCGCCGCGCTCGGCGGCGACCCCGGCGCCCTGGTCGCTGCGGGCGACAGCAGCGGGGGCGGACTGGCCGCCGCCCTGGCGCTCAGGGCACGGGACGAGAGGGGGCCGGCGATCGCGCTGCAGGTGCTGCTCTACCCCGTCCTGGACGCCGCGCAGGACACCCCCTCGTACCGGGAGAACGCGCACGGCGGCTTCCTGACCGCCGCCCACCTGCGGTGGTTCTGGCAGCAGTACCTCGGCCCGGACGGCGACGGCCGCCACCCGCTCGCCTCGCCGCTGCGCGCCGCCGACCTCGGCGGGCTGCCGCCCGTCCACCTGGTGACCGCGGGCTGCGACCCGCTGCGCGACGAGGGTCTCGCGTACGCGGAACGGCTGCGCGCCGCGGGCACCGGCGTCACCGTGGCCCATTTCCCCCGGATGTTCCACGGATTCCTCGGCTTCCCGCATCTGCTGCCCGATGCGGGGCAGGCGTGGACGGATGCGGCAGAAGCAATCGAGTCAACGGTCCAGTACAGGAAAAACAGCGGCCGAAGTGGGGGTGGGGCAGGATAATTTCCCGAGACCCCCCTTGTCGCGGAGAACCTCGCACGCATACGGTGTTCTTACGCGAGGTTCTCCCGTGGAAGGTGGGTCATGACGGAAATTCTTGTGCAGGCGGGTGCGGAGGGTGCGGTTCCTTCCGCTGGTGGGCGGGTGGTGGACCACCCGGCGTGGCCGGTGCTCAAGGACGCCGTCGAGGACATCAGGCCCTGGCAGTCGCCGGACGGGTCCATCGACCTCGAGGCCGAAGGCGCCCCGGCGCGGAGCATCGTCGAACTGACCGTGGACCGCCTCATATCCGCGGTCGAGGAGCTGTCCCCGCTGCTCCCGCACGACACCGCGTACCACCGCGCGCTGGTCGCGGACCTGCGCGGCTGGGCCGACGGCGGCTTCCCGGTGCCGGACTTCCTCGACTCGCTGCTGGCCTTCCAGCCCGCCGCGCGCCGCGAGGACGGCCTGCAGCACCTGGTCGTCTTCCCGATGTACACGCAGAACGGCAACCCGGACCGCAATTTCGAGGCGGTCGTGCTGCGCATGGTCTGGCCCGAGTGGCTGGCCGACCTGGAGCGCACCCGCTACGACAACCCGCTGTTCTGCGGCATCACCTTCGAGGACTTCACCGCCGGGTACGACACGAACTCGGCCGTCCTCTTCCCGGAGACCATCGCCGTGCGCGAGGCCCCCGAGCGCTTCTCCTGGGGCGGCATCTTCTGCGACCGCGAGGCGGCCCGCTTCCGCCGCGTCACCGAGGCCTCCGTCGACATCCTCGGGCTCGAACTGCCCGACGACATCCGCGAGATGATCGGCGACCAGGACCGCTGCCAGCAGGCGTTCGTCCTGTGGGACATGGTGCACGACCGCACCCACAGCCACGGCGACCTGCCGTTCGACCCCTTCATGATCAAGCAGCGGCAGCCGTTCTGGATGTACGGCCTGGAGGAGCTGCGCTGCGACCTCACCGCCTTCAAGGAGGCCGTGAAGCTGGAGGCCGAGGGCGTCCCGCAGGCACGCGACGTGCAGTACGCCGTGCTCTTCGACCGGATGTTCCGCTTCCCGGTCACCGGCGACCGCGTCAAGAACTACGACGGGCTCGGCGGCCAGCTCCTCTTCGCGTACCTGCACCGGCACGACGTCGTCCGCTGGACCGACAACCGCCTCACGATCGACTGGACGCGCGCCCCGCAGGTCACCAACCAGCTGTGCGCCGAGATCGAGGAGCTCTACCGCGCGGGCATCGACCGCCCCAAGCTGGTCCACTGGTTCGCCGCGTACGATCTGGTGTCCGGGTACCTCGCCCCGCACCCCGGATCGCGCTGGGCGAAGGGCCCGGAGGCCCTGGACACCTCGCTCCCGCCGCGCAAGCTGGTCGACGAGGTGCTTCCGGACGAGTTTCCGCTCAGCATGTTCTATGAGGCGCTCTCCAAGAAGCTGAAGCACGTGATCGCCTCCACCAAGGGGATCACGGCTTCCTCGGGCGTCGAGAAGGCCGCCGCGTGAGCGGCCGCCAGGAGGAGGCGAGGACCATGTCCGCACTCGATGGAGCCGTCGTCGCGGTGGCCGGAGCCGCCGGACCGGCAGGACGCGCCACCCTGCTCAGGCTGGCCGAGGCGGGAGCCACCGTGGTGGCCTCGGACGCCGACGCCGGACGCCTGGCCGAGGCGGTGGACGCCGCACGGTACGCGCACGGCGGCGCCACCGTGGTCGGCGACACGGTCGACCTCCTCGACCTCGACGCGGCCCGCGACTGGGCGTCGCGCACGGAGAAGGAGTTCGGCCGGATCGACGGCCTGGTCCACCTCGTCGGCGGCTGGCGCGGCAGCGCGAGCTTCGCCGAGACCGACCTCGCCGACTGGGACCTGCTCGAAAAGCTGCTGATCCGCACCGTGCAGCACACCACCCTCGCCTTCGAGGACGGCCTGCGCCGCAGCGGCCGCGGCCGCTACCTGCTGATCAGCGCCGCGGGTGCCTCGAAGCCGACCGCGGGCAACGCCGCGTACTCGGCCTCCAAGGCGGCCGCCGAGGCCTGGACGCTCGCCCTCGCCGACGCCTTCCGCAAGGCGGGGGGCGAGGACGGCCCGCAGGCGGCGGCTGCCATCCTGGTGGTCAAGGCGCTGGTGCACGACGCGATGCGCGCGGAGCGGCCCAACGCGAAGTTCGCGGGCTTCACGGACGTCACGGAGCTGGCCGAGGCCATCGCCGGCGTCTGGGAGCGGCCCGCCGGGGAAGTGAACGGAAACCGCCTGTGGCTGACCGAGAAGCCGTGAACCCTCCGAAGACCGATGCCCGGCGTCACCACGACCCGGACGTCCGCGGCTTCGCGAGCGACAACTACGCGGGAGCCCACCCGGAGGTGATGGCCGCCCTGGCGCTCGCCAACGGCGGCCACCAGATCGCGTACGGCGAGGACGACTACACCGCCAACCTCCAGCAGGTGATCCGCGCGCACTTCGGCCCCACCGCCGAGGCGTTCCCGGTGTTCAACGGCACGGGTGCCAACGTCGTCGCGCTCCAGGCGGTCGCCGACCGCTGGGGCGCGGTGATCTGCGCCGAATCCGCGCACATCCACGTGGACGAGGGCGGCGCGCCCGAGCGCATGGCCGGCCTCAAGCTGCTCACCGTGCCCACGCCCGACGGCAAGCTCACCCCCGAGCTGATCGACCGTCAGGCGTTCGGCTGGGACGACGAGCACCGCGCCATGCCGCAGGTCGTCTCGATCGCGCAGAACACCGAACTGGGCACGCTCTACACGCCCGACGAGATCCGTGCGATCTGCGACCACGCGCACCAGCTCGGTATGACGGTGCACCTCGACGGGTCCCGGATAGCCAACGCGGCGGCGGCCCTCGACGTCCCCATGCGGACGTTCACGAACGCCGTCGGCGTCGACATCCTCTCGCTCGGCGGCACCAAGAACGGTGCCCTGTTCGGCGAGGCCGTCGTGGTCATCAACCAGGACGCCGTGCGTCACATGAAGCACCTGCGCAAGATGTCCATGCAGCTCGCCTCCAAGATGCGCTTCGTGTCGGTGCAGTTGGAGGCGCTGCTCGCCAAGGACCTGTGGCTGCGCAACGCCCGGCACGCCAACGAGATGGCGCAGCGCCTGGCCGAGGGCGTCCGCTCCGTGCACGGCGTGGAGATCCTCTACCCGGTGCAGGCCAACGCCGTCTTCGCCCGCCTGCCGCACGACGTCAGCGAGCGCCTGCAGAAGCGGTACCGCTTCTACTTCTGGGACGAGGCGGCGGGCGACGTCCGCTGGATGTGCGCCTTCGACACGCGCGAGGAGGACGTCGACGGATTCCTCGCGGCGCTCAAGGAGGAAATGGCGCGCTGACCCAGCGCTGCCGCACACCACCCCAGGGCTGCATGAATATACGGCCGACCGCAAATGCATTGACCTGCGGTCGGTCGTATTCCTATGCTTCCGTGCCATGCAGCTGATCCAGGAAAACCCGGACCTGTCCGCCTACTTGGCGGCGGACGAGGCCATCGACCATCTCCACCCGCTCGTACGGGAGACCGCCGCGCGCCTCGCCGCGCAGGCCACCGATTCATACGTATACGCCCGGGCGGCCTACGAATTCGTGCGCGACACCATCTCGCACTCCGCCGACAGCGGTGACCCGCGCGTCACCTGGCGCGCCTCGGACGTCCTCGCGCAGGGCACCGGCATCTGTCACGCCAAGGCGCACGCGCTGGCCGCGCTGCTGCGGGCCGAGGACATCCCCACCGCCCTGAGCTATCAGCTGCTGACGCACGACGTGGGGTCCGGCCACTGCCTGCACGGGCTCGTCGCCGTGCGCTTTGGCGGCGCGTGGCACCGGCAGGACCCGCGCGGCAACAAGCCGGGTGTCGACGCGCGGTTCTCCCTGACCGGTGAACGGCTGGCCTTCCTGCCCGATGCGGAGTCCAACGAGATGGACTATCCGGTACTCTATGCTGCACCGCATCCGGTGGTCCTGCGCGTCATGAAGGAGGCCCCGGACAGGCCGTACCTGTGGGAACACCTTCCCGACGCGCTCTGAACCGCCCGCCCCGACGCAGCAAGGCAGCCCGATGGAACCCACGCCCCACGCGCCCCTCGCGCTCACCGTCTCCGACGAGGTCCGCGCCCTCGCGCCCGGCTTCACCCACCTCGCCATCGAGGCCCACGGCCTCGTCAACGGCCCGAGCACCGACGGCACGTCGGCGCTCCTGGACGATGCCGCGCGGCGGCTCGCCGTACGCCTGGACGGACGCGCGCCGCACGAGGACCCGCACATGGCCGCCTGGCGCGCCGCCTACACGGCGTTCGGCGCGAAGCCCTCACGCACCCGCAACTCGGCCGAGGCGCTGGCCAAGCGGGCGCTCGCCGACGGCGGTCTGCCCCGGATCAACGTCCTGGTCGACCTCTACAACGCGATCAGCGTGGCCCACCTGATCCCGGTCGGCGGCGAGGACCTGGACCGGATCGTGGGCGGCATGCGTCTGGTGCGGGCCACCGGCGACGAGGCCTTCGTGACCGCCGCCGCGGGGGAGCAGGTCGTCGAGCACCCCGACACGGGCGAGGTCGTGTGGTGCGACGGGGAGGGCGTCACCTGCCGCCGCTGGAACTGGCGCCAGGGCCCGCGCACCCGCCTCGCCGAGGATTCGGTGAACGCGGTCTTCCTGCTGGAGGGCATGGGGCCGGACGCGGGCCTCGCGGCCGCGGGCGCGGAACTCGCCGAGCTCCTGGAGAAGTTCAGCCCCGGCGCGCGGATCAGCGTCCGCGCACCGGCATAGGGGCCACCGGGCCGGGGCCCGGGGCCGCTCAGGCCTCGGCGGCCTTCACCTCGGCGGGCGTCGGCGCGGTGCCGCCGAGGTGCGCCGGCATCCACCACGTGTCGTCCGGACCCTTGGGGCGCACCGGGTAGGCGCGCTGCGCGGCCTCCAGGAGCTCCTGGCAGCGCTCGCGCAGACGCCGCGTGATCGCGCCCGCGTACTGGTCCTTGGGTGCCTCCACCGGCTCGCCGACCCGGATGGTGATCGGCAGGTGGCTGCGCTTGAAGTTGCGCGGGTGCCCCTTGGTCCACAGTCGCTGCGTGCCCCACAGGGCCATCGGGATGAGCGGCACCCCGGCCTCCTGGGCCAGGCGCGCGGCACCGGACTTGAACGACTTCAGCGTGAACGACTGCGAGATCGTCGCCTCGGGGAAGACGCCGATGATCTCCCCGGAGCGCAGCGACGCGAGGGCGTGCTGATACGCGGCCTCGCCCTGCTTGCGGTCGACGGGGATGTGCTTCATCCCGCGCATCAGCGGACCGGAGATCTTGTGCCGGAACACCGACTCCTTGGCCATGAAGCGCACCAGACGCTTCTGCGGCAGCGCGGCGAGGCCGTCGAAGATGAAGTCGAGGTAGCTGATGTGGTTGCTGACGAGGACCGCGCCGCCGGAGCGGGGGATGTTCTCCGACCCCTTGCAGTCGATCTTCAGGTCCCATGCCTTGAACAGGGTTTTCGCGGCACCGATGACCGGACGGTAGACAAGCTCTGCCATGGGTGGGGAGGGCCCTTCGTTCTCTGCCTGGGGAGGGGGCTCCCGGCGGGAGGTTACGCAGCCGTAGGTTTTCGGCTTTGCGCAGATCGTGCCCCATCAACGGACGGGTGACCAGCCTTGGTGCCGCCGATCCGGGAGATTCTCGTCACGTCGGAAGCTTTTCGGAATCTTTGGGGGCGCGTGGTTGCTCTTGTGGGGAGCGTTCCGATCCGGGCGCTGCAGCGGACGTCGGGACGGAGGATCAGGTGCGGGAGCGGGACAGCGGACGGCGGCTCGGTCCGGCGGAGCTCGACGGGCCGCTGGGGGAGCGGGCGACGCTCGTGCAGTTCTCCAGCGCCTTCTGCCAGCCGTGCCGGGCGACCCGCAGGGTCCTTGCCGAGGTGGCCGGGCTGGTCCCCGGTGTCCGGCACGTCGAGATCGACGCCGAGGCCCGCCTCGACCTCGTGCGCGCGCTGGGCGTCGTGAGGACCCCGACCGTGCTCGTCCTCGACGGCTCCGGACGCGAGGTGCGCAGGGCCGCGGGACAGCCCCGCAAGGCCGATGTGATCGCCGCCCTGGGGGAGGCCGTGTGACCGACTTCCGTGCAGGTCGCGACGTGTGGCGCGGCCCGCTGGACGTGATCCGCCTTTCATATGCCGGAAGGGACTTGACTGCACCCGGCATCTATCGCGAGCCTTCTTCCATGCCTCGGGACCTTCTTCTGTACGAGCGCGTCCACGTGGACCTCGCCCGCCATGCCAGCGCGCGCTGTCCGCAGTGCTGAGCACCGACGTCTTCGCTCGTACCTCCGGCAGAAGGACAACTCCATGACGGCATCGCCAGCCCTCAGCACCCCCCGGCTCGCCACCCCCGACCTGCTCCGCTCGGTCTTCCGCCAGCACGCCGCGGGTGTCGCCGTGATCACCGCCGCCCAGGGGTCCCGCCCCGTCGGCTTCACCGCCACCTCGCTCGCCTCGGTCTCCGCCGAGCCGCCGATGCTCTCGTTCGGCATCGGCACCGGCTCCTCCAGCTGGCCCACCGTGGCCGAGGCCACCCACGTCGGCGTCCACATACTCGGCGAGGACCAGCAGGAGCTCGCCGCCACCTTCGCCCGCAGCGGGGCCGACCGCTTCGGCGCGCCCACCAGCTGGCGCGAGGGCCCCGAGGGCGTGCCCGTGCTCGACGGCGCGCTCGCCTGGCTGGTCTGCCGGATCGTGGCCCGGGTGCCCGCAGGCGACCACCGCATCGTGCTCGCGGAGGCCCTGGTCGGCGACCGCGCCGACGAGGGCCGCCCGCTCCTCTACCACCAGGGGCGCTTCAACGCCCTGCGCGACTGAGAGTTCCCGGTCGGGGGCGTGCGGTCCGATTACGGAGCGTTGGGAACGTCACAGTTCAAAGCGCTTGCTCAGCGGGAATGAACTGGGTGTACTCATGAGTAATATTTCGGTCGGAGCGCGGGCCGCCCCGACCGGGATCCGCCGCTTCAGGCGCCTATGCTGCCTGCAAGAAGGCAGTAGCCATAAGCCAAGGCAGCAGCCCAGTAAAGACGATGCAGTAGGAGAGCCGGCGTGAGCTTGAGGATCGTTGTCTGTGTGAAGTACGTGCCCGACGCCACCGGCGACCGGCACTTCGCCGATGACCTGACCGTCGACCGCGACGACGTCGACGGCCTGCTGTCGGAGCTCGACGAGTACGCGGTCGAGCAGGCACTGCAGATCGCCGACGAGGCGGACGACGCGGAGATCACCGTGCTGACCGTCGGCCCCGAGGACGCCAAGGACGCGCTGCGCAAGGCGCTCTCCATGGGCGCCGACAAGGCCGTCCACGTCGAGGACGACGATCTGCACGGCACCGACGTGATGGGCACCTCCCTGGTGCTCGCCAAGGCCATCGAGAAGACCGGCTACGACCTGGTCATCGCCGGTATGGCCTCCACCGACGGCACCATGGGCGTGCTGCCGGCGATCCTCGCGGAGCGCCTGGGCGTCCCGCAGGTCACGCTGCTCTCCGAGGTCTCCGTCGAGGGCGGCACGGTCAAGGGCCGCCGTGACGGCGACACCGCCAGCGAGCAGCTGGAGGCGTCCCTGCCGGCCGTCGTGTCCGTGACGGACCAGTCGGGCGAGGCCCGCTACCCGTCCTTCAAGGGCATCATGGCCGCCAAGAAGAAGCCGGTGGAGTCGCTCGACCTGGGCGACCTGGACATCGACGCCGAAGAGGTCGGCCTCGAGGGTGCCTGGACCAAGGTCGACTCCGCCGCCGCGCGTCCGGCCCGCACGGCCGGCACGATCGTCAAGGACGAGGGCGAGGGCGGCAAGCAGCTGGCTGAGTTCCTCGCGGGCCAGAAGTTCATCTGAGCCTCAGTCACCCTCCCCACCGCCCAACTTCTTCGCAATCGCAGGAGATTGAAGTCCCATGGCTGAAGTTCTCGTCTACGTCGACCACGTGGACGGTGCCGTCCGCAAGCCCACCCTGGAGCTGCTGACCCTGGCCCGCCGCGTCGGCGAGCCCGTCGCCGTCGCCCTCGGTGCCGGCGCCGAGGCCACCGCCGCCACGCTCGCCGAGCACGGCGCCGTCAAGGTGCTCACCGCCGACGCCCCCGAGTTCGCCGACTACCTTGTCGTACCGAAGGTGGACGCGCTCCAGGCCGCGTACGAGGCCGTCTCCCCGGTCGCCGTGCTCGTCCCCTCCTCCGCGGAGGGCAAGGAGATCGCGGCCCGCCTCGCGGTCCGCATCAAGTCCGGCATCATCACCGACGCCGTCGACCTGGAGGCCGGCGACGAGGGCCCGGTGGCCACGCAGTCCGCGTTCGCCGCCTCGTACACCACCAAGTCCCGCGTCTCCAGCGGCACGCCGGTCATCACGGTCAAGCCGAACTCGGCCGCCGTGGAGGCCGCCCCGGCCGCCGGCGCCGTCGAGGCGCTCGCCGTCTCCTTCTCGGAGAAGGCCACCGGCACCAAGGTCGTCTCGCGCACCCCGCGCGAGTCGACGGGCCGTCCCGACCTGACCGAGGCCGCGATCGTGGTCTCCGGCGGCCGTGGCGTCAACGGCGCCGAGAACTTCTCGATCATCGAGAACCTCGCCGACTCGCTCGGTGCCGCCGTCGGCGCCTCGCGTGCCGCGGTCGACGCCGGCTGGTACCCGCACTCCAACCAGGTCGGCCAGACCGGCAAGTCGGTCTCCCCGCAGCTGTACATCGCGTCCGGCATCTCCGGCGCGATCCAGCACCGGGCCGGCATGCAGACGTCGAAGACCATCGTCGCCATCAACAAGGACGCCGAGGCCCCGATCTTCGACCTCGTCGACTACGGCGTCGTCGGCGACCTTTTCGAGGTCGTCCCGCAGCTCACCGAAGAGGTCAAGACCCGCAAGGGCTGAGCTCGTCGACCGTCCGAGGCCCTCGTTCCCGCCGCGCGGGGGCGAGGGCCTCGGCGCGTCACAGGGTCAGGCTCGCCTGCACCGGCAGGTGGTCGCTCGGGAACTGCCCGTCCAGCGCGAACGTGTTGATCGAGGCCTCGTGGACCCGCACCCCGGGGGTCGTCAGGATCCAGTCGATGCGGTCGCCGTCCGGGACGAGGGGCTTGTAGCCGTGGAAGGTGGCGTACGCCGTGCCGCGCCGGTCCGCCGCGTCCCAGCTGTCGGCCAGACCGGCGCCCAGGAGCGTGTCGTACACCGGGTTCCTGTGCGCGGCCACGTTGAAGTCGCCGGTCACCAGGAGCGGCAGGGAACGGTCCAGGCGGCCCGCGCGCCGCACGATCAGCTCCGCGGCACGCGCGCGTGCGTGCTGGGACGCGTTGTCGAGGTGGGTGTTGAGCACATACAGCTCGTCGCCGGTGCGCAGGTCCTGGAAGCGCACCAGGGTGACCATCCGGATGGAGCCGCCGCCCCAGGTGTTGGAGCCGATGACGTCCGGAGTGTCCGAGAGCCAGAAGTGGTCGTACTCGACCGGCGCCAGCCTGCGTGTGTCGTAGAACACGGCCATGAACTCGTCGCGGCTGCCGCCCGCGCGGCCCGTGCCGATCCAGTCGTAGTGCGGGGCGAGGTCGGCGGCGATGTCCCGCACCTGCTGGTACAGGCCCTCCTGCGTACCGATGACGTGCGGCCGGGCGCGGCGCAGCAGCTCCCGGGTCACCGGGCGGCGCTCGGCCCAGCTGTTGGGCGGCGTGGCGCTCGCGTAGCGGAGGTTGAACGACATGACCTCCAGACGGCGGCCGGGGCGCGGCACGGCGTGCGCGGGCCCGGCGGACAGCACCGTGCCGAGCAGGGGCAGCGCGGCGGCCGCGGCGACGGCCGTCCGCAGGCCGGAACGGCGGGTGACACGGGAGTCGGTCGGCACACGGTCTCCTTCGGTTCGGGGCGCGCGGCCAGGATGGAGTGCGCGCGCACGCGTACGTAAGCAGGATCTGAGACAGCGGGAGAAGAATCCGGGACACGCGTGAACTCCCGAGGTCGGGGACGGGTCCACGACACGAGAGGGTGTTGACCAGCACGAAGGTCACGGATAACTTCGCTATACGGATTGTTGATTCCGTGGAGCGGAAATGCCGGGCGCGGCACCGAGCGTGTGGAGGATGCAGGAATGGGTCAGCAAGAGAAGGTGGCAACGAGCCTCGCCGGTGCGGTCAGCGAGGGCATCAGCGCTTCCCTCGCCCCGGTGGACGCGAAGCTGGAGCGCCTCTACCCGGGAGACCCAGGCACCCGCCAGCCCGTCCACACCGTGTACGTGCCCGGGGAGCAGTTCGACGCGACCTCCCTGCGCACCTGGGGCGACAAGGCGCTCGCGATGCTCGACGAGCACGCCCCCGACGCCGCCTCCTTCGCCGCCGTCCTCGGCCTGGACGACACCCTCGCGGAGGCCGTCTACACGCGCGTGCGCACCAAGCTGGAGCGCGAGCCCGTCGAGGACCTGCGCATCGACTTCGAGGACGGCTACAAGGGCGCCGACGAGGACCAGGACGCCGCCCGCGCGGCCCGCCTGGTCGCCGAGGCGTACAAGAACGGCACGGCCGCCCCGTACATGGGCATCCGCATGAAGTGCATGGAGGAGGCGGTACGCGACCGCGGCATCCGCACCCTCGACATCTTCCTGTCCGGTCTCATGGAGGCCGGCGGCCTGCCCGACGGGCTCGTGCTGACCCTGCCGAAGGTGACCTATCCCGAGCAGGTCGCCGCGATGGTCCGTCTCCTGGAGGAGTTCGAGAAGGCGCGCGGCATCGAGCCCGGCCGGATCGGCTTCGAGATCCAGATCGAGACCAGCCAGTCCATCATGGCCACCGACGGCACCGCCGCCGTCGCCCGCATGATCCAGGCCGCCGAGGGCCGCGCCACCGGCCTGCACTACGGCACCTTCGACTACAGCGCCTGCCTGCACGTCAGCGCCGCCTACCAGGCCAGCGACCACCCGGCCGCCGACCACGCCAAGGCCGTCATGCAGGTCGCCGCCGCGGGCACCGGGGTCCGCGTCTCCGACGGCTCCACCAACGTCCTGCCCGTCGGCACCAGCGCACAGGTCCACGACGCCTGGCGGCTGCACTACGGCCTCACCCGCCGTGCCCTGGCCCGCGCCTACTACCAGGGCTGGGACATGCACCCGGGCCACATCCCGACCCGCTACGCCGCCGTGTTCGCGTTCTACCGCGAGGGCTTCGAGGCGGCCGCCGCGCGCCTGGCCGCCTACGCGGGGCACCACGAGGGCGGCGCCGTCGCCGACGAGCCCGCCACCGCCAAGGCGCTCGCCGGCTACCTGCTGCGCGGCCTCGACTGCGGGGCCCTCGACGCGGGCGAGGTGACCCGGCTCACCGGTCTCACCCTGGCCCGCCTGCAGGGCTTCTCGGGCCCGCGCCGCGGCGACCTCACGGTGTCGGGCAAGTAGCCCGGGCAACACCCGCCTCCGCCGTCACGGCTGACCCGTACGTCACGGCTGACCCGTACGTCACGGCTGACCCGTACGTCACGGCTGACCCGTACGTCACGGCTGCCCCGTACTCTGTACGCCACGACAAGTGGTGTCGCAGGGACGGGGCAGCGGTGCATTCGGGGGATCAGGAACAGACGGACGGGGCCGGCAGGCTCCTGGCCGGGCGCTACCGCGTCGTGGCGCAGCTCGGACGCGGCGGCATGGGCGTCGTGTGGCGCGCCGTCGACGAGGTGCTGCACCGCGAGGTCGCGGTCAAGGAACTGCGTACGTACACGGACACCGCGGGGCCCGAACTGGCCGACCTGCGCCTGCGGACGCAGCGCGAGGCCCGCGCGGCCGCCCGCGTGCGCCACCCCGGCGTCGTCGCCGTGCACGACGTGGCGGAGGTCGAAGGACGCCCGCTCATCGTCATGGAACTCGTCGACGGTCCCTCCCTGGACGACGTGCTGCAGGACCGCGGCACGCTCGACCCCCGCGAGGCCGCCGCCATCGGCGCCAAGGTCATGGACGCCCTGGCCGCGGCACACCGCGCCGGCGTCCTGCACCGCGACGTGAAGCCCGGCAACATCCTCCTGGAGACCGGCGGCCGCGTCGTCCTCACCGACTTCGGCATCGCCACGATGGACGACCCCGGCGACGGCTCGGCCACCCACCTCACCCGCAGCGGCGAACTGATCGGCTCCCTCGACTACTTGGCGCCCGAGCGCGCCCAGGGCCACGACCCGGGCCCCGCCTCCGACGTCTGGGCGCTCGGCGCCACGCTGTACGCCGCGGTCGAGGGCTCCTCGCCCTTCCGCCGCACGTCGACGTGGTCGACGCTCACCGCCATCGTCGTCGACCCGCTGCCCGAGCCGCGCCGCGCGGGACCGCTGACCCCGGTCCTCCGGCAGCTCATGCACAAGGACCCGCAGGCACGCCCCGACGCCGGCGCGGCACGGCTACTGCTCGCCGGGGTGGCGTCGACGGCCCACGGCACGGACCCGGCCGCACCGCCCCGGACCGCACCGGGGCCGTACGGCGCCACGGAGCGCAGCATCCCGAGCGCGCCGCCCCCGGGCTTCGGACCGGCACCGGCCACGCCGTCGCAGGCGCCGACGCCCCTCCCGTACGCCGGGGATCCGTACGCCGGGCATCCGGTGGCCGGAGAGCCGGTGGGCGGACCGCCGGCCGGAGGACACCTCGTCGCAGGGCGCCCCGCCCCACCCGTGGGCCGCGCCGAGACGCGTGCCGAGACCCGCGCCGCCCGACGGCCGCGCCGCGGCCGGGTGTTGCTCGCCGCCGCTGCCGTCGGTGCCGTCCTCGCGGCGACCGGAGCCACCGTCGCCGTCCTCCAGGGCGGGGACGACGGCGGAGACCAGGAGCGTGCCGCCGACGCGGCCCCCGCAGGCGCCCGCCCCGCCGAGGACGACGGCAGCCGCGGCCCGCTGACCGACCGCACGAAGCGCCCCGAGCCGTCGGGGCAGGGCGACGAGAAGTCCCGCAGACCCGACGGAAAGCCCTCCGGCGGCACCGGAAAGCCCGCCGGGAACGGCAAGGACTCCGCGGGCCGGGGCCAGGACCAGGGCAAGGACAAGGACGGCGGTACGTCGTCCCGGCGCCCCGGGCCCACCGGCAGGCCGGCCGGCGGCGGTTCCGCCGACGGCGGCGCCGAGCCCGCCCCCGTCTGCCACCCGGCGGGCGGCGGCAAGCACGACTGCCAGGTGTGGCGCGCCGCCACGTCGTACACGGCGGGCGGCGCCGAGGCGGGCAGGCTGAACGCGGGCACCAACTACTTCTACTGCCAGCAGAACCTGGGCCGCCGCGAGACGTACGGCCGGTGGACGAACGTCTGGTGGGCCAGGACGGACGACGACAGCGGCAACACCAACGTGTTCGTCAGCGTCGTCTACCTCAAGGGCGGTTCCGACGACAAGCCGCTGCCCGGCCTGCCCACCTGCTGAGGAAACGGATACGGAGAGGACGGCCGGGTCCATGAGCACGGCAGCCCGCACCGGCGGCCCGGACGCGCTGTACGCCCGCGTCGAGGCGGCCGTCGAGGGAACCGCGTACCGCCTGCGGCGCACGGAGCGGGGCTTCGACCTGAGCGCGGACGTCCCGCAGGCGAGCCGTCACCGCAGCCAACTGCACACCTACCGGGTGGAGTTGCGGACGGCGGAGCAGGCCTACGTCATGACGGACGTCGTCCGCACCGAGAGCCGCGGGCCGGGCGGGGTGCGCGGCACGACCGTCGCGTCGGGCCGCAGCCGGTACACGACCTGGAGCACCGCCGCCGACGGCACCGGGCGACAGCGCTTCTCGTCCGCCGACGGGCACCGCCTGATCCGGGGCGCGGCGGCCGAGCTGGGCTGGCGTGAGGTCAGGCCGACGGGCCAGAAGGTCGCGCTCGTCTGCGGCGCCGTCGGCGGCCTGCTCGCCCTCGGCACGCTCATCGCCCTCGGAGCCGTCTTCCTGCTCTGACCGGCACCCTGTCTGACCGCCCCCGCTCCGACCGGCCGTCCCTCTGGCCGACCTCTGCTCTGACTGGCCTCTGCTCTGACTGGCCCCCGCTCCGGCCGGCCCGCTCAGACCCGTTCCGGCGCCGACCGGCGGGAGGGCGCGCCGGTGCGGCGCCACGCGTCAGTCCGCGGGCGGCAGTTCGCCCGAGCCGCGGGTGATCAGCCGCGTGGGCAGCTCGACGCGCTCCGGCGCCCCGGACGCGCCGTCGAGCTGCCGGAACAGCCGCTCCGCCGCCGTCCTGCCCAACTGCGCCGCGTCCTGCGCGACCACGGTCACGCCGGGGCTCAGCAGATCCGCGAGCTCGATGTCGTCGAAGCCGACCAGGGCCACCGGCCGGTCGAGCGAGGCCAGCACCCGCACGACCGTCACCGTCACACGGTTGTTGCCCGCGAAGACCGCCGTGACCGGCTCGGGGCCGCCCAGCATCTCCTCGGCGGCCGCGCCGACCCGCTCGGGATCGGTGGCGCCCAGCGACACCCACGCCTCGTCGACCGGGATGCCCGCGTCCTCCATCGCGGCGCGGTAGCCGCGCAGCCGCTCTATGGCGGTGTGGATGCGCGGCTGGTCGCCGATGAAGCCGATGCGGCGGTGCCCGTGCGCGATGAGGTGCGCGACGCCGTCCCGCGCGCCGCCGAAGCTGTCCGAGAGCACCACGTCGGCGTCGATCTTCCCGGCGGGCCGGTCCACGAAGACGGTGGCGACTCCGGCGGCGATCTCCGGCTCCAGATAGCGGTGGTCGTCACCGGCCGGGATCACCACGAGCCCGTCCACCCGGCGTGCGCAGAGCGCGAGCACCAACTCCTGCTCGCGGTCCGGGTCCTCGGCGCTCGACCCGTTGATGAGCAGCGCGCCGTGCGCCCGGGCCACTTCCTCCACGGCGCGGCTCAGCGGCCCGTAGAAGGGGTCGGCCAGGTCCTCGAGGACGAGCCCGATGCTGGCGGTGCGGCCCTTGCGGAGCACGCGCGCGCTGTCGTTGCGGCGGAAGCCCAGGGCCTCGATGGCCTCCTGGACGCGGCGCTCGGTGTCGGGGGTGACCCCCGGCTCGCCGTTCACGACCCGCGACACCGTCTTCAGGCCGACTCCGGCGCGGGCGGCGACGTCCTTCATGGTCGGCCGGTTGCCGTAACGGTTCTCGGGTCGTCGGGCGGCGGTCTCGGCCACGGTGCGCTGTCCTGTCCTGTCGTCCACGAAGTCTCCACGTGCTCACCTGCGGGCGTCCGGGTGCGTCACCCCGGGTGTCCATGGTGCGTCCCCCGGGCGTCCGGGGTGCGTGCCCGGGGCCCGCCATGAGCATGTGGCGTCGAGCATAGGGCCTGGACAACGTTGTCAGATGCAAGGGAGACTGACCTTCGCACTCTCCGGCCTGCCGATACACCAGGAGACCCGACACAGATGCACATGGACCTCGTCGCCGCACTCGACATCGGCGGCACCAAGATCGCCGGAGCCCTGGTGGACGGGCGCGGCCGGATCCTGCTCCGCGCGCAGCGGCCGACGCCCGCGCGCGAGGACGGCGACACGGTGATGCGGGCGGTCGAGGAGGTCCTCGCGGAGCTGACCGCGGGTGAGCTGTGGGGCCGCGCGACGGCCGTGGGCATCGGCAGCGCGGGCCCGGTGGACGCGTCCGCCGGTACGGTCAGCCCCGTCAACGTCCCCGGCTGGCGCGGCTATCCGCTCGTCGACCGGGTCCGCGCCGCCACCGGCGGCCTGCCCGTCGCCCTGGTCGGCGACGGCGTGGCGATGACCGCGGCCGAGCACTGGCAGGGCGCGGCCCGCGGCCACGACAACGCGCTCTGCATGGTCGTCTCCACCGGTGTCGGCGGCGGCCTCGTCCTCGGCGGCAAGCTCCACCCGGGTCCCACCGGCAACGCGGGCCACATCGGCCACATCAGCGTGGACCTCGACGGCGACCCCTGCCCGTGCGGGGCGCGCGGCTGCGTCGAGCGGATAGCCAGCGGCCCGAACATCGCGCGCCGCGCGGTCGAGGGCGGCTGGCGCCCGGGCCCCGACGGCGACACGTCCGCCGCGGCCGTGGCGACCGCGGCCCGGGCGGGCGACCCCGTGGCGCTCGCCTCGTTCGAGCGCGCGGCACAGGCGCTGGCCGCCGGGATCGCCGCCACGGCCACACTCGTCGAGATCGACATCGCGGTGATCGGCGGGGGAGTGGCGAAGGCGGGCGACGTGCTCTTCACGCCGCTGCGCCGCGCCCTGCGGGACTACGCCACGCTCTCCTTCGTGCGCCAACTGACCGTGGCCCCGGCCCTGATGGGTACGGACGCGGGCCTGGTGGGCGCTGCGGCGGCCGCGCTGGACGGCGCGCCGAGCGCCGCGGCGGTGGACCTGAGGTCCGCGGTGGGCGGCTGATCCGAGGTCGGCCTGCCCGGGGCCCCGCGCCCCGAGAGCGGGACGGGGGCGGCGCGACCGCCGCCGCCCCCCCCGCCTGGGCCACTGGGCCAGGGAGGCCACCGGCCCAGCGGGGCCACCGCCCCAGGGAAGTCAGCAGCTCAGCGAGGCCTGCGCCCAGTCCCCGTGGTCCGAGTCGATCCCGTCCCCGCCGTCGGTGGCGACGAGCCGCACGGTCTGGGCGCCGCTCACGTCGGCCGAGAGTTCCTGCGCGGGCATGGCGTTGGTGAGCACCCCGGTCGACGCGGCCTTCCTGCCGTCGGCCCAGATCTCGAAGGCGACGGTGCCCTTGACGATCGTCTCGTCGTCGACGCCGACCTGCGCGGTGACCTTCTCGCACGCCCCTCCGGTGTAGTACTCCACGGTGCTCTCCGCGTGGACGCCGAGCCCCTTCGCGTACACCGTGCCGCCGATGGTGATCGGCCTGCCGTCGCCCGCGCCGCTGTCGCCGTTGCTGGTGTCGCGCTCCACGGGTCCCCAGCCGTTCGTCGCCGACAGCCACGGCAGGTCGCCGAGGGACGAGGTGCCCGCGGGCGGTGCGAGGACCACCTGGGCCGTGAGCGGCAGTTCCTTCTCGGCCCGCGCGCCCTGCGGCGAACGGTAGGTGGCCTTGAGGGCCAGGTCGTACGCTCCCGGTCGCGTGCCCGCGGGCGCGGTGACGGTCCACGTCGTGGCGAGGGTCCTGCCGGTGGGCAGTGCGGCGGCGGTGCTCGGCGAGGTGGCCCGCACGGCCCAGCCCGCGGGGGCGCCGAGCGCGACGGTGACCCGCTGGGCGGCCGTGCGGCCGAGGTTGGTGACCTCGGAGGTGACCTTCGCGGAGGTGCCCGCCTCGACGAACAGGCCGCCCTTCAGAGCCAGTTCGGTGGCCGGCGGATGGTGGGACCACTTGTCGTCGGCGGACACGCGCAGCAGCACGGTGCCGTGGGCGGGGACGGTCGCGGCGATGCGGCCCGCCGTGTGGTAGCTCTTGTGCTGCCACAGGTCGCGCAGCGTGTAGGCGTCGGCGCCGGGGAGCCCGACCGCCTTCGCCGTCGTGGCGACGGACTGCGCGCTGCCGGTCTCGTTGAACAGCGCGACGGCCCGGCTGCCGTCCTTCATCTGCTTGGCGACCACCCAGCGCCCGCCCTCGGACGAGACGACCGAGCCCTGTCGGCCCAGGGGGTCCTGGTCGACGGCGATGACCTCTTCGTTGCCGAGGATCTCGAAGGTCCGGGGTGAGGCCTTGCGCAGGTCGGAGCCGATGAGCAGCGGCGCGGCCATGATCGACCACAGGGAGAAGTGCGTGCGGTACTCGGTGTCCGTCATGCCGCCGTTGCCGACCTCCAGCATGTCGGGGTCGTTCCAGCGGCCCGGGCCCGCGTACGGCGCGAGCGGCAGGTTCCGCTTCATGATCGACAGCATCGAGCCCCAGGAGTCGCTGATGTCACCGGTGGTGCGCCACAGATGGCCGACGTCGGCGGCCCACTCCCAGGGCTTGTTCTCGCCCCATTCGCAGATGCTGTAGACGATGGGCCTGCCGGTCGCCTCCAGCGCGTCGCGCATCGCGGTGTACCGCTGTCTGGCGTCCACGCCCTGGTTGTTGCAGTTGTCGTACTTGAGGTAGTCGACGCCCCAGTCGGCGAACTGCCGGGCATCGCTGCGCTCGTGGCCCAGCGCGCCGGGGAAGCCGGCGGAGTTGCAGGTCTTGGTGCCCGCGCTGGTGTAGATGCCCAGCTTGAGGCCCTTGGCGTGGACGTAGTCGGCAACCGCCTTGATCCCGCCGGGGAAGCGCACGGGGTCCGGCACCAACTTGCCGTTCGCGTCGCGCTCCGGAAGGGCCCAGCAGTCGTCGAGGTTGACGTACTGGTACCCGGCCTCCTTGAGGCCCTTCTCGACGAACAGGTCCGCGATGCCCTTGACCATCGCCTCGTCGAACTCGGCCCTGCAGTGCGTGGAGTTCCAGTTGTTGAAGCCCATGGGCGGGGTGAGCGCGAGGCCGTCGGGGACCTTCGTGGCGGGGCCCGGCGCGACCGGCGCGGTCGCCGCGCGTCCGCCCTCCGCAGGGTGTGTGGGTGACGGCCCGGCGGCGGTCCGGCCGGCGGTGTCCCGCGCCGCCGCGGGCGCGGCGAGCCCGGCGGCACACAGCAGCGCGGCGGCCAGTGATCCGACCACTCTTCGGCGGGTGGTGCGGGCGGGGAGATGACGCATCGTTACGTTCCTCCGTACTCGCGGAATATGGGGGGTTTGCGTGTACGTGCCCTGCGCGCGCTCACGGTAGGGCTTGTTGGACTCTGTTGGAAGAGGGGTGGTACCGCTTCGGCCGTTCGGTGCCGGGCCGCTTGACGCCGGGGCTTCCTGCCGTGGGACCCACCCATCGCGTTCGGTTGTGTTGGGTTGAACGCGTCGCCGCTGTGCCGCCCGGCGCTCTCGCCGCGGACAAAGAGGGGGGAGGGGGTGCCGCCGGGGGTCCGGGTGGATTGTCAGTGGCGGATGCCACGATGGGACGCATGACGACCTTCGAGTGGGGGCCGCTGCTCAAGCGGTGGAGCGAGGACTGGCTGGACGGCCTGGCCGCGGAGGAGCCGGAGGAGTTCGAGGAGCTCGACGAGGACCTGGTGCGGGAGCGCTGGCTGGGCTTCGCCCCCGCGTCCCCGGAGCGGTTGACGGCCCTGGAGGAGCGGGTCGGGGCCCTGGGCATCACGGTGCCCCTGCCGCCATCCCTCCGCTCCTTCCTGGAGACGTCGGACGGCTGGCGCCACGCCGGGAGCTCCGTGTATCTGCTCGCGGGCACCGAGGGCATCACGTCCTACGGCGACCCCTACGGCCTCCGGCCGATGTACGAGAAGCAACTGGGAGCCGACCCGGCCGAGGAGGAGGTGCTCCGGGCCGGCATGTGGGGCCGGGCCCTGCAGCTCGCCCTCGATTCGGACATGACGGACGTGCTGCTCGACCCGGGCGACGTGGCCGCCGACGGCGAGTGGGCGGTCTACGTACGGCACGGCTGGAGCGGCGAACACCCCGACCGGTACGCCTCGTTCCGCGTGTTCATGGAGGACATGTACAAGGAGTTCTACCGCATCAGCGGTGACCGCCCCGGCTTCGAGACCGAGGTGACGCGCGACCTCGACGCGCGGGTCGAACAGGCGCGCGTGGCCTGCCTGCGCGGTGATCTCGACGGGGCTCTCGCCGTCTTCAAGGAGGCGATGGACCTCGGCCGGCCCCGGGCGGGCCTGCTGGCCGCACAGCTCACGGCCCTGCTCGAAGGAAGTGGCTGGATACCGGTCGACCCCCGCATGGACGACCCGCTGTACGCGCACGAGGTGCTGCCCCTGAAGATCAGCGACCACCTCGGCCGCCACGGACGGGACGACAGCTTCGTCCTCGGCCCCCTGACCGAGGAGTACGCGACGGACAGGGAGCGGGCGGCGATCGTCCTGGAGGAGGCGCGCCGGCGCACCTACGAGTACGTGTCGCCGGGCCCGTTCGGCCTCGCGGTCACGGAGGCGAGGGCACGGGCCCGCCGGGGCGACACGGACGGTGCCTGGCAGGTGCTCGCGGCGGCGGTGCCGAAGTGGGAGCCGTACGGGGAGGATCACCTGGCCCCCTTCGGGCTCCTCGGCGACCCGCTGCTCGGCCCGGTCGTCACACCGGAGCGGGGCAGACAGCTGCTGCTCACCCCGAGGGCGGGGCAGGCGGGCGCGGCCCCGGCTCCCGCCGCCGGGGCCCCGGCGGTGCGCGACGGGCTCGGCTGGCTGTCCGCCGGAGACCCCGGGAGCGCCGTGCGCAGGGACTCCGGCCGGTTCGTCCTGGTGGCGGGGATCGAGCCGGAGGAGCTCGCGGAGCGCTTCGGTACCGGAGCACCCGGCCCGGTGGCGCGCGGGAGCGAACTGTGGGACCTGCTCGTCCCGGCTCCGCAGGGGAATCAGGGCGCGGTGGTCCGGTTCGGGGGGAGCGGCCCCCTGGCACGGATCGGCGCGGTGGACGGCTGGAGCTTCGCCTTCGAGTCGTCGCTCCGGACGGGCGTCGACCCGGCGCGGTTGGTGGATCCGGGCGCCGGTCTTTCGCACGGCACCCGCGCCCTCACGGTCTGGTGGGAGCCGGGGCTGTTCCACTTCGCCTGCGCCGAGGACGGCGCGGAGCGGTACGGCTTCACGGTGCACGGGCAGGAGCGGCGGCAGTGGGGCGACCTGCCGGGCGCGCTCACCCCGGAGCGCCTGTTCCCCGACCTCGGGGGACCCGCCGCCGACCGCTCGGACGAGGCCCGCGCCCTGACGGCGATAGCGGAGGTCTTCACGGTGTCCCTGCCCCGGTTCGCCCTGGACCACGGGAGGTTGCCGACGCTGCGCACCCGCTCGTGGACCTGACGGTCCCCGCCGCGGACCGTGCCGTCAGGCGGCCCGTTCGACCGCGTCCCGCAGGGTCGAGCGCATGAAGCGGAGGCGTTCCAGGCTCCGGCGGCGCATCCAGACGGCCCAGACGCAGAAGGCGCTGACCAGGACGGTGAAGGACGCCGGGAGGCCCCACGACCCGGTGGCCGCGCCGAGCACGAGCGCGCCGACCACGGTGAGTCCCATGAACACCAGCCAGGCCCACAGCCACCGCCCGGACCGCCCCAGGCGCGCCAGGTGCTCGTCGACCAGGCGCAGCATCGTCACCCGCTCCCCGGGGTCGTCCGGCACCTCGCGGCGTCGGATCCGGCGGTCGAGGTCGGCGAGGGAGGCCGGGCCGATGCCGACGGAGCCGCTGACCCGGCGGCGCTGGAGCCCCAGCACGGTGAAGGCGACCGCGGTGTAGAGCGCGGCCTGGACGACCCAGCCGACCGGGTGGGCGTCCGGGCGGAACAGCGCGACGGCCCCCACGCACAGCGGGAAGACCACGAGCGCCTGGGCCAGCAGACTGCGGTCGAGCAGACGCTTCAGTGCGTGCACGGCCTGTGCCTCCTCGGAGTCGACGGGATAACGCTTCCGTTCCTCCGCATACCCCGTGGGCACAGGGTAGTGACGATACGTCCGGGGCGGGAGCGGTCGGTGCGCGGCGGTCGGCGCCGCCCGCGCACCGGCATCCCGTCAGTCCCGGCCGTCGCCGTCCGGCTCCCGCAGCGCCTCGGCCAGTGTCGGTGCCGGTGACAGCGCGGCCGAGAGCCGCGTGACGCGCAGCATGCGCAGCGTCAGCGGATGGGCGCAGACCACCCGCAGCCGACCGCCCCGGGCGGTCACCCTGCGGTGGGCCCGCATCACCAGCGAAAGCCCGGAGCAGTCCACGAAGTCGACCTTGCTCAGGTCGACGATCACCAGCGGCTCACGGCCGCCGGTCGCGGTGTCCACCAGCCCGACCGAGTCCTGGTAGGCCACGAGGTCGATGTCCCCGTGCAGTTCGATCACGATCGCCTCGGCGACTCCGTAGATCCGCGGCGGTCGGTCGGAGTACTCACGTGCGTACTCGCTCAGTTCGTCCTGACGCATGTAGCCCCCCAGCGTCTGCGCCGGTGGTCCCGGGAGGGATGCGGCGCGACAGCAGTGCCTGGTTGTGCGTGGCCGCCGGGGGCTGGGGCGTCTGTCGGAAAACGCTATCGGGGTCCGGCGCGCTCTGGAGTGGCGGAACGATTCATGGAAGGGCGGTGCCACACGTTGGGGTGAAGTTGCAGTAATCGACTTGACGTGGCGGGGCGGTTCTCCGGGGCGCGAGGCGGCCCTGCGCCGGTGTCGCGACACCGACGGGCCGAGCGCCGAACCCCTTCTGTCCGGGCCTGGTTTCCATGGCAGGGTGTTGCGGGCAAGCCACAGGGGGCCAACAGAAGAGGGGGAACCGTGATCGTCTGGATCACTGGTTCCGTCCGCGTCAGTGCAGGTCAGACGGTTTCCTCGGAGCGGGACTCTCTACAGTTAGCCCAACTTAGCCTGAGTTAGCTTTAGTTAGCTTAGGCTCTCAAGATCTATTCCCCATCTGTTCCCCATGGGGTACAGCAACAGCCCCCGACGGTGATGCCGTACGGGGGCTGCTCTGTTGGCCCAGGACGGGAACTCCACCCGGGGAGGCGGACACGTTCCCGCCCTGGCCGTCCTGTGTAACGTGCACAGGGTGTGCGTGTCACGGACATGTCGCCTGAGTCGGGGTCGGATTTGGTGACGATTCGGTACTGAGTGTGATGAGGCCGCCCGCTCGCCGACGAGGGGGTACTCACGGCGAGCGGACGGCCGACTGACGGCGGTGGCATCCCAGTCCAGGTGAGGCCCACCGCTAGCGCAACCGTGTGCGCCTGGTGCGCCCGCGCATCAGCTTTGCGCGGGGTGTGAAGTTGTCACGTTCCGTCATGGTCGCGGGCAGAGGTTGTGCATATATCTACCGGAATCTCAAGATCTCAAGATTTACCAGTGCTGGTAAAGACTTCTGTACAAGATCGTTCCAGCGTGTACGGGTGCCACTCGACCCGATGCCCGCATGGGTACATGTCCACCTCCGGGTCATCGGCGAGCGCATCCGCCGAGCACGCAGGTCCGCCGGCCTCTCACAGGTCCAACTCGGGGAACGCATCGGCCGCGACCACAAGACGATCCACCGGTGGGAGACGGCGATCACTCCGCCCAACCTGGTCGATCTCCTGCTCGTCGCCGACGCCCTCGATACCCCGCTGTCCGACTTGGTCCGTCGCGACGTGCGCGGCGCGTAGAAGGCGGCCCGCCCCTGCTCGCCGTCGGACGGGCCGCCCGGCCGCCGCGCCCCTCACCCCGAAGTGCGCGGCGGCGGCCTATGGGTAGCGCCACGCCGGCGGGCCGGCGCCGAGGCCACTCGGAGTCCGCTGTACATACGGGACCGACACCGGGCACCGCACGTGCATCTCGATGTCCGCGCCCCCGCCCGACAGCGAGTCCTTGGCCGCGGTCTCCACCGCCTGCCCCGCAGTGATCGGCTCGTCGCACCGCCAGCACAACCGCCGGCCCTCACTCATCAGGTCCTCCCGCCGTGCGGGCGGCCGCGCGGGCGGCTCGCAGAGCACGCCGGAACCGGGCGCCCTCCGGGCAGTCCGCGAACGCCTGGCAGGGCGGGCAGGCGTCGAGGTGGTCCAGCAGCAGGGCGTACGTCGTCCGCGCCCGCCGCTCCTCGACGCTCATCTCGGCGACGCTCACCGCAGCTGCCCCGTCCCCGCGGCCTCCAGCAGCGCGGCGACGCCCTCGATCTCGCAGAGGTCGCCGGGCTGGCGGGGCGGCACGGCCCAGTGCAGACCGATCGGGCCGCGCATGTCGGCCGCGGGCACGGTCAGGTACGCGCCGTCGCCGAGCATCGCGGCGATGCTTCGGTACTCCCACCGGTCCACGGGCTCGACGAGCGCGTAGTAGGCGTGCTGCGCCGAGCTGTAGATCACCGGCCCGTCCAAGAGCTCGGCGAGCATCGCGTTCACGACCTCGCAGTCGGTCGTCCCGGCGGCCGCGCGGACCAGCCGTCCCGGCAGAAGCACGCAGTTGAAGCGCGAGCCGAGCGGCAACAGCGCGAACCCCGCCTCCGCCCACTCCTGGTGCGCCTGTTGCGGTGCTGCCTGCGCGCGGGCCAGCCACTCGAAGGCCGCCGCATGTTCCGTCTGCTGCGTCACGATCGCGCTCCGTCATCAGCGGTGATCAGGTCTGATGACGACGTTACGAGCGGCCCCCACGGACCGATGACCGGAAAACGGTCACCACGTTCAGGCGGACAGCAGGCCCACATCCACAGCGAGTTCGGACGCTCGCTGCCGCCGCTTCACCACCTTGGACTCGACCTCTTCCAAGATGATCCGGCGGGCGTACCCGTTGTACCGGATCGTCTCCGGAGCAGCCTCGAAAGCTTTCTGCAGCGTCGCGATCGCCACATCCGGCTGCCCGTCCAACTGGAACCCGCGGGCCTCCTCGATGCGGTGACGGGCCCGCCGCGGCCTCGACTTGATCACAGACTCGTCCGCCTTCGCGGCCTGCCGCACAGACTCCCCGCCCTGGTGCAGCTCGACCGCCACGGTCACCGCGTGCGCCCCCATGATGGCCCGCGAGAACGACGTCACCGCGTGGTAGTAGGACGCCGGCAGCCGCCGCGCCATCCGGTCCGCGTTGTCCCAGTGCCGCCACGCCGTGCCCGTATCGCGGCGCCGCGCGGCCGTGTACCCGAGCTCGAACTCCAGGGCCCCCGCGATCGCGAGGAGGTCCTCGTCGGCGTCCGGGAGCAGCGGCTCCAGGAAGCGCACCGCCTCCAGGTTCACGGCGTCAGCGGCATCGAAATGCCGGGGGCCGGAGTCGCGGTGCGCCTGCGCCAGCAGCCACGCGGCCACGCCGATGGTGTGCGGGTCACCGGAGTCCTGCGCCGCGACCATGCCGCGCTCCGCGACGCGCCACAGCAGCGCCGAATCGGGCTGGTAGGCGATGAAGAACTGCGACAGGGAGTACGCCTGCGCGAGCAGCGACTGAGCCGCGCGCCGGTCGGCCGCGGAGTCGGCGTGCCGGACGAGTGCCTGCGTGTCACGGATCAGGTCCGGCAGCAGACGGCCGATGACCTCGCGGTGGTTCTTCGCCGAGTGGCGGGACTTCCACGCCGCGTGTAGCCGCGCCTCGACGTGGGCGACGGGCGGCGGCTCGAAGCCGGTGCCCAGAGAGAAGCTGTCGACCGCGGCCTTCACGGCGCCAAGGCGCGGGTGTCCGGGGCCGATGAAGAGATCGACGTGCATGTCGGGGTGGCCTGTCAGCTCGGAGAGGTCCCGGACGCGCAGGGCCTCGGCGATGCGCATCACCATGTCGAGGCCCGGCGCGTTCTGCTGCCCGTTCTCGATCTTCCGCAGGGTGTGAGGTGAAACGCCGATGAGGTCGGCGAGCTGGATGCGCGTCATGCCGCGCCGCTCGCGGAGGATCTGTGTGCGTTGGCCGAAGCGCAGCGGGTCGTTGTAAGGGTCCGGGGTAGCATCAGAGGACACGGTCTCGCCCCAATCTCTGTACAGGTCGCACTGCCAGGGTATGGGGCGGGGCCATCTTCATGTGAGGGCTCTGGTCATCAGTCGCTGGGCCACGCCCCATGTATCTGGGGAGGCGTCATGTCTGACACCGCGTGGGGATAGACACGACGAAAGGGCCCCCACCGCCCGAAGGCGATGGGGGCCACGTCACGGGCGCCACGGCGTGAGATCGAGGTCCGCCGGGGGTTCGGGTGCAGGGCCTGCAGGGGTATCAGGGCCGACGCGCTTCGCCCACCGCCAGATCTCGATCACGTAGCTCGTCAGGAGCTTGCGCTGTGTCCGCTCGTCGACGAGATCCTTGCGTAGCTGCTCCGTGATCGCCGTGAAGTCGCTACGCCTGTTGGTCGAGCGTGACTGCGTCCACGACAACAGCCCGACCAGCAGCGCCACCCCACCACCGACCAGCGCACCCAGATCCATCAGCGGCCTCTCTTCCTCAGATGCAGCGGCGGCGGATCATCCATCCCCGACACCAGCACCACACCGATCGTGAACGCCCCCCACCCACAGGCGCTTCCGATGGCCTCGCTGTACGTCGTCGCCGCAGCCACCGCAAAGCTGCCCGACCACAGGCCGGCCGGGACCGCGAGCGCCGCATACCCCGCAGCCTGCACACGCGGGCAGCCCACCACCAGACCCGCCAGCGCCGCCACGACGCCAAGGACCACCCACATCCAGCCCAGCACATCCAGCGGCACGTACCGGGTGATCGACGCCATGCCGCGCGCCGTGCCGTACCTGGGGTTGTCGATGATGCCAAGCCCGCCGTACAGGGCCCAGCCGACGCCGATGGTGACGAGGAAGGCGCGGCGGCGAGACACCTCCTGCCGCCGTCGCGCCACCGCGCTCCACATCAGACGTCCGCGCGGGGGGTGTGCGGCGCCGCCCACCCGGCGACCCACGACGCGGCCGCGGGCACGAGCGCGAGGACGAACGGCTCCAGCGCGTCGGGCATTCCGCTGATGAGGGACGGGTCGTCGGTGACGGCGCCGAGGACCGCGAGCCCGGCGAGGCTCGCCAGGTAGGCGAGCACGGAACCCGCGGTGACCTTCTTCTCGATCGGAGCGGTCGGACTGGCCATGGTGGACCTCACTTCTTGGGGAGGGTGAGCTTCGTGCCGACGCTGATGTCGTCGGCGTCTCGCAGATGGTTGAGGTCGGCGATCTCGCGCCAGCGCGCGCCGTCGCCGAGCTTGGAGACGGCGATCGACCACAGCGTGTCGCCCGCCCGCACGGTGTACCGCTCGGCCGTGGTGGTTCCGCGCGCGTGTTCCAGGACCCGGGCGAACGCGATGTTCCCCGGATCGCCGTGGGCGTTCTCCGGGACGTGCTGGTGACCGAGCCACCCGTAGTACCCCGTCCAGGCCGAGCCGCTCAGGCGAACCCCGTTCGCACCGTAGGAGCCGCCCACCTGGCCCTTCTTGTACGCCTTCCACGTCACGGTGGACTGCATCTTGAGGCCGTGCTGATCGTGAGCCCAGCGCACGAACTTCGCGAGCTCCGCGAGCGCCCAGTCCGGCGCGTCCGGCCAGAACAGATAATCGACGCCGGCCTTCTTCCCCGACCACGTCGCAGCGTGCCGCTCATCGCAGGTGCCCACCAGCTCGACCTGCACGGCGTTCAGGGTGTTCGTCTCGACGCCGCCGCGCAGGTTCACCAGGGCGCGGCTGCTGACGTCGAAGTCGAAGTGCTGGTACCAGCGCAGCTTCTTCGCCTTGATGTCGGGCAGGGCGGTGAAGTTCGGGGCATCGGCGCCACTGCGGTAGCCGGGCACCGTCCACCCCTCGGTGGTGTGGAGGACGCCGACGTTCGACTCCATCGGCGAACCGCCGACCTTCCCCTGGTACCAGTGGGCGCCGGTCGTCGCGCCGGGATATTTCTGTGGTCCAGTCTTCATGCCGCAGTTCTCCTCTCGATCTGGATCAGCGCGTACCGGGCCTGCTGACGCTCGCGATTGCAGGCTCTGCAGTCGCGAGCGCCGTTGCTGCGGATGTAGGTGTTGGCGACGTCGTAGACGTGTCCCTTGGCACAGCGAGTGCGTGCCGCCCCAGCGCGCCGGTTGTTCTCCGCCTGCGTCACCGGCTCCAGGTGGTCCGGGTTGACGCAGAGCCTGTTGCGACAGAGGTGGTCGAGGTGCAGGCCCTCGGGTATCGGGCCGACCATCAGGAGGTACGCGGCTCGGTGCGCTGTGCGGGCGAGGCCAGGAACGGTGAAGCTCGCGTATCCGCTGGTAGTGCTGGATGCCGTCCATTCCCAGCAGCCGGTCTGAGTGTCGAAGATGGTCTTGTCGAGCAGCCGGACGAGCGGGGGCTCTTTCTTCCCGCGCATGGTCTTCCTCTCTGGAATGCGGAATCCCCGGCACCAGAGAGGTGTGCCAGGGATTCCTCGCCTGCCTTGATCAATGGCAGGGGCCGAAGGCGGTGGGCATGAAGAAGCCCCGGGCCATCGGCTCCGGGGCGGTGGGCGGCTGTGGGGTCAGGCGGGGTGGATGGCGAGCTTGAACTCGGCGAGCGACAGCCGCGCCGAGCGGGGCGCGTCGTGTGCGACGAGGAGCGCGATCGGGGTGCCCACGCGCACGTACATCTCGTGGCATTTGTGGAAGCACTGCATCCCCGGCGACGGGGGCCGGTGCTCGGTTGCCGTCGAGTCCGGGGCACCGGCCAGGCCGAGCGGGTCGCGCACGTACCGGTCGCGCAGTTCGTCGTAGTCGCCGGCGTCCCAGTAGATCAGCGAGGTCAGCGACCCCCAGCCGTCCATGCTCGGCCAGATCAGACCGGACCGGTCATCGCGCTGCCAGTCCCTCGTCTCGTAGCCGAGCGGGTCGAGGCGTTCGTGCATGCCGTGGCGGTCGTCTGACTCGGCGACGAACGGGAAGCGCACGACCTGGTAGGAGCCCGGCGCGATGGACTGCGGCACGTCCGTTTTCAGGGAGCAGATCTGCACGGTCATCGCGCCTCCTAGCTGGCGGCTTCGTAGCGGCCGGAGCCGTACAGGATGTCGCTGGCCGCGTAGACGAACGGGAGCTGGCTGTCCCAGATGCCGGTGTTGTCGCCGCGGTCGGACACGATCGTTTTCACGACGCCGCCGGAGCCGACGTTGTAGACGCCGCGCGCCGAGTAGTGCAGCGACGTGCTGTTGTCGAAGGCGTCGAAGCTGGCGATGCGCTGGCTGAAGCCGCTGGCGGGCGCGGCGGGCAGGACGAACATCCAGTTCTCCGAGCCGCCGCCACCGCCCGCCGCGGTCGTCGACCCCCACGAGAGCTGCAGCACCCAGTCCACCGTGCGGCCCACTTTCAGGTACCGGCCGGTGATGGCGCCGTTGCCCAGGGTCGGGGCGGCGCCGCCCTCGGCGAGCCAGCCCGGAGTCCACGACGACCAGGCGCCGAAGAAGCTGTTGAGCTGGTCGCGGATCTCCTGATTGAGCAGGGCCGCTGAGACGACCTCGCCCACCACCCACGTCCGCGGGGTCGTCGTCATCGCCGCTCCTCAGGTTCGGGCGCCCACCGGGGTTCGCCCGCAGTGGGCGGCGGGGCCGGGGCGGGCCAGCTGTCGCTGTCGTCGTCGGGGTGGACCCAGTTGCGTTCGTCGGGCAGCAGCTCGGCCAGGCTCTCCTCGACCGCATCCGGATCTTCGGGGAAGACCACGTTGATCCAGCCGAGGCCGCACTCGGTGCACGCGGTGCGCGGGTCGGCGGGGCTGACCACCTGCGCGGAGCCGCACCGGCAGTCGGCCACCCACCGGTTGTGGTTGATCCGCGCGTACACGTGCTGCCCGATGACGAAGCTGTCCGGCGGGGTGACGCGGCGCTGGACTCGGTACTCGTACCAGCGGAACACCCGCTCCGCCGGCGGCACCAGCGCCCACGCGTCGGCGGAGAGTTGGGGCGGGGGCAGGTAGAACGTCTCCGCCCGCTGGACGGGGATGTCGGGCACAGGCGTCCTCCTAATAGGCGAGGCGGGTGGTGGAGCCGAGCACGCTGTACGTGGGGTCGTCGAGGACCCACACGGTGTCGGTCTGCGCGCGGGAGGTGTGCAGATCCAGCAGGTGCCGGAGGCGGGTGATGGTCTCGGTGTAGCCCTCGACGGTGACCGTCGCGGCCGGGGCGGGTGCCTGGTCGGGCAGGCCGGTGAGATCGAGGACGGTGGACACGTCGGCGGCCAGCAGCGCCCGGTAGGTCACGGTGGGCAGCGTGTAGGCGTCGACGGGTACCTGCCGGATCTCGGTCGGCGGATCCGCGTACCGGGACACCAGCCAGTTCATGGCGTCCAGCACCTTGAGGTCGCTGGACTTGAGCAGGTCGAGGCTCTTCTCGTAGGGGCCGTAGGTGTCGCGTGCGGTCTGGTCGACGACGCGCTGCGTCGCCCCGCCCGGCCGGGACCCGGTCACGGTGTTGACCATCTTCTGGTCGTCGTCGGCGAGCTCCAGGTCCGTGGTCTCCAGATCCGCGAACGTCAGGCTCACGCTGGAGACCTGGTTGTACCGGACGTCGCGCGCCTGGTAGATCAGCCCGGCCGAGCCCCGGTCCGCCAAGAGCTTGCCGCTCTCGGTGGCTTCGATCTCCTTGAGGTGCGCCAGCGGCGAGCTGCCGAGTGCGGACTGCGCGGCCATCCCATCGAAGATCGTCCCTTGGGTGGTGACGGTGACGGGCGCGTAGGAGGCGATGCGGGCCAGCCGCACGGCCGCGCTCTCGCCGACGTGCTCGGTGGCGCCGGTGGTGTAGTGCGGGGTGATCTCCGCCGACGTGATCGAGCGCAGGTACACCGCGACGTGCGAGATCGTCCCAGACCACAGGCGCCCGGAGTAGCCGCCCACGTAGAGGATGCGCAGGTCCGCCGAGCTGGTGGTGATCGCGTTGTAGAGGACCCCGTCCACATAGAGCTCGTCGTTGAGCTCGTGGAAGTGCAGATGGTGCAGCTGGCCGTCGGCGAGGTTCGGGGTGGCGGCGACGACGGACTGGATCGGCAGGGCGTCTTGCGTGTACTCGATCTTGACTTTGCCGGTGCCGGACTCCAGGGAGATGATCAGCCGGTTCGCCGCGTCCACCGAGGTGAGCGCCATCAGGACCCGGCCGTCCTGGCTGGTCGAGAACCACGCCTCCGACCGCACACGGAAGGAGTCGTTGCGGTCCTGGAAAGTCTGGCCGAGGTTGGTCGTCAGGTACTTGCCGGCCGAGGCGGACGCGGGCGTGAACGTCGGCGCGGGCATGTCGCCGGCGCCCGCCGGACCCTGCCCGTCGCCGAACACGAGCGTGCCGCCCGAGCCCGCCTGCACGACGGACAGGGTGCCGGTGTCGCTGGTGGCCGACAGGTCCCCGGCGGTCGCCGACTCGGCGGGCTCGCCCAGCGGGTAGTAGAACGTCGGCCGGTCGAGGAGCACCTCCTCGACGAGCATCGGGTGCAGGGACTCCTGCCGCGCCAGCGTCTTGAAGATGTCCGAGCACACGATCGGCGCGCTGGCGTACAGGCCCTTCCACTTGGTCGGCCAGTCGTTGACCATCCCGAAGAACCGGGCGTGCAGCTGCGCGCCGTCCAGGGGGCTGTACGCGCTCGGCGTGGATCCCTCCTCGACCTGCGCCGCGTCCATCCACACCTGGTGCCCGTTGCTGGGGATCGTGTTGTGGCGGATGCGGATCTGGTGGCTGGTCGCTGAGGCGGTCCAGGTGACGGTGAGCCGCTCCCACGCGCCGGTCACCGTGGACGGGTTGCCGAGGTTGCCGTTGGCCACGGTCAGCCGGACCGCGGTGTTCCCGGGCGGCACCCACACGTAGGCCGAGAACACGTAGGCCTGCCCGACGATCAGCCCGGTCATGGCGTCGCCGGTGATCGACTGGTTGTCGACACCGCCCCACGTGATGAGCATCGCGCCGACGCCGCGCTGCGCGCGCGTGGTGGAGCGGGCCATCGCCGGGGTGCCCGACGACGACCAGCCGGTCACGCCCTGCTCGAAGTCCCCGTTGAGCAGGTGGTTGAGGGGCTGCGCGGTCGCGCCCTCCCACACCTGCACCGCATCCACCCAGCACTGCGTGCCGCCGGTCGCGGTGCCGATCTGCGCGATCCGCAGCCGGTGCTGCGTCGCGGTCGCCGTGAACGTGTAGGTGATGCGCTGCCAGGTGTCGGTGAGCGTGGACGCGGCCCCGGCCGACAGCCCGTCCACGCGGCACTCCATCGTCGGCGCCCCGGACGCGACCCACACGTAGGCGCTCGCGGTGTACACGGTGCCGATGTCCAGGCCGTAGAGCTGCGTGTACATGTACTGCGCCGAGGCGGCACCCCACGTCAGGCGGGCGGCCTTGGTGCCGACCTTGGCGCGGGTCCCATCCTGGATCAGCGTGGGGGACGCACTCGTCGTCCAGTCCGCGGTGCCCTGCTCGAAGTCGGGGTTGGTGACGAGGTTCCTGTCCGCGCTGATGGTGCGCACGCGGATCGGGGTGTTCTTCCGGATGTTGGGGTAGTAGGCGCCGGTCGACAGCCCGGACGTGAAACGCCCGTCGGAGTTGTCGAGGAGCATCGTGCACGTGCCGGTCTGGATGTCCTGCTGCTCGTCCGACGCCCCGCGGTCGATGACGATCCCGGACCCGGCCACGTCGACGCGCTCGGTGATGTCCGTCCACGCCGGGGAGGCCGTGCTCATCGTCGAGCCGAACGCGGCCTCCACCACCACCCGTCCCACTACCCCACCCCCATCCTGATGTTCAGCCCGTGGGCACGGTCCAGCTGCAGCAGCAGGCGGCGCACTTCCTTGGCCACCGACAGCGGATCGTGGACGCCCTTGACCTCGACGGACAGGTTGATGATCTGCGCGCCCCCGCCGGCGGCGACGGCCGGGCGGCCGACGACGGGCCGGGTCGCGGCGACGCGCCCGGACACCGCGGCTAGCGCCTGGTCCAGGACGGGCATGCGGTCGGTGAGCCCGGCCGCCAGGCCCTCGGTGGAGTGGCGGCCGACCTGCGCCATCACGGTGGACGGGCTCTTGATGCCGAGCGCGCGGCGGATGGCCTTGTCCATGCCGCGCGCGATCTTCAGCATCTGCTTCTCGATCGCCGACTGCTGCGAGGCCAGGCCCTTCAAGAAGCCCTTGCCCGCGTTCTTCCCCGAGTCGTACAGGGCGTCAGCCCCGGACCGGCCGAGGCTCAACGCCTGGTCATTGATCTTGTACTGGGTGGAGTTGATCTCCTTCAAGAGCTTCGACGAGGACCCCGCCAGCGCGGACGCGTAGGCGTAGCCCTCCTCCGGACCCATCTCCAGGATCTCCCTCAACATCGTTTTGTTGAGGCCCCTCTTTGCGAGGGTCTTGATGTACGAGGAGAACGTCCGCATGCGGGCTAGGCGCTGCTGCAGCTTGGAGTTGATACCCGACGCGGTGACCGGCTCGTCGCTGTCGAACATCCCGCCCAGCGCGGCAGCCTTCTTCGCCCCCACACGGGTGGACTCCGCGAAGTCCTTCGCGCGCTTCATCGCGGCGATGATCGAATCCCGCTTGCCCGCCAGCGTCAGCAGCGTCTTCGTGTGCCGGTTGACGTAGGCCACCAGCCGGTTGTCCTTGGTCCCGCTGAAGGCCGACCAGATGTCCTTGGCCAAGTCCTTGGACGTCGCCTTGATCTTGTCCTTGGATCCGGTCAGCCCAGAGATCAACCCCTTGCCGACGTCCTTCGCCAGCGCCTTCGTCCGCTTCGACGGCGACGCGATCTGCAACTCGTCCTTCATCCCGGTGATGACCGCAGCCGCCATCGCGCGGGCAGCCTTCTCGACCAGCCCATGCGAGGCACCGATCCCGCCGGCCAGACCCTGCCCCACGGCCGCGCCGATCCCGCTCGTCGCGCCGCCGCCCGCAGTGAGCGACCCCATGCCGATCCGGCCATCGTTGATCGCCCGCAGCAGCGGCAAATTCCGCGCCGTCTGCTTGGCGTTGACCACGAACTCCCGCGCGGACAGCCACGGCGCGAACACCGAGTCGGACGTGCCCGTGCCGGGCCCCTCGACCAAGCCGCCGCCCGCGTAGCCCCGGCCCCGGTGCGCGAACCCGCGCCCCGTGTACAGGCCGCCGGTCGCGCCGACGATGTCGTGCTGACTGCGGCCGCTCAGATATCTCGTCTGGTATTCGTGGATCGTGCGGATCGTGGTCTTGCGGAACACGCTGATCGTGACCGTGCGGTTCTGCAGGGAGGAGATCGCCCGCCGCACCGCGCCGATCGCGCCCAGGCTCTGCCCGTTGCGGGTGTAGACCTCGGTACGCCCGTCTTTCAGCGTGCGGGTCTTCAGCCCCACCTGCTCCAGCGCGCGGATCGCGGCGCCGTTCAAGGTGCTGACCTTGACGCTCTTGGCGCCCGGCGTCTTCTTGATCGCGGCCTCAACGGACTGCAATCCCTTGATCGCCTGCTGGCGTTCCAGCTTCACCAGCGTCTTGATTGACCCCGGTGTGCCGAGCAGCGTGGTGACGTACTCGCGGGCCTTGCGCTTGTTCCCGTCGAACGCGTCCGTGGCCAGCCGCATCATGGTGCCGCGCAGCTTGTCGGACTTGCCCGTCATCGACGCCAGGGACTCGCCCGCCGCCAGCCCGGCGGTGACCATCTCGTCGTGGGCCTTGGCCACCTGCGACATCGCCGCGCCGTTCTTCTGGCCGGCGGCGGTGTTCAGGTCGAGGTTGGCGCCGTTCTCCTTGAACGACTTGGTCAGGTTGTCCAGGGCGCTCTCGAAGCCGATCTGCGCGTCATAGGCAGACCGGTTGGTGTCGTTCAACGCGATGATCGACTGTCGCAGCCCGTCAGCGGCCATCTTCTGCCCGTCGAGCTTGGCCTGCACCTCGGCGGCCTTGGCCCCGAAGATGCCCATGCTGTCGGCCGCGATCTGCTGCTCCAGCTTGAGGTTCGCCAGCCCCTTGTCGTAGCCGTCCAGCGAGTCCCGGAACTTGGCCGCGTTCTCCGGGGACATGCTCTTCATCATGTGGGCGAGGGCGGCCGCGGCCAGCTTCGCGTTGCCGTTCTGCACCATGCTGGCCAGTGCCTTGTCGGCGGCCTCGGCCTTGTCGGCGAACTCCTCGCTCGCGTCGCCGCCATCGAGTAGCCCGCCGCTGATCTTGGCGCCCCAGTTGTTGATCGACTCGACCGTGCTGGGGTTGACGACTTTGCCGATCAAGTCGTTGAGCTTGCCGAAGTCCTCACCGAACTCCTGCGCCACATAGCCGGTCGACTTCCCGGTACGACCGAGATTGCCGAGCGACGTGGTCAGCCGGTCCACATCGGTGGGTGCGTCCTTGCCGATGTTGCGCAGCTTGCTCACGGCCAGCACCAGCAGACCGATCCCGAGCCCGGCCACGCTCAGCTTTGCCGAGCGGGACAGGGTGGCGAACGCGCCCGACAAACGGGCCACCACGCCGGTTGTCCCGGCCGCCCCGGCCCGCATCCCGACGAGCGCCGTGCCCAGCCCGGCCACCGCCGTGCGCGCCACCGCCCACCCCGCAGCAGCCAACTTCACCGCGCGCATGGCCACGACCAGCTGCAGCAGGACAGCGAGAGCGCCGGGCGGCACCGCGGCCACGATCCCGGCCAGGGCGTTGATGGCCTGCAGCATGCCCACGCCGACCTCGGAGCCCGCGCGCACCACGTTGACCAGGGCCTGGCCGACGTTCTGCAGGACACTGCTCACGGTCGGGCCCTGCGCGCGGCACCAGTCCATGAACTCCCGCATGTCGCCGCCGACCTGCCCGCCGCCTCCCTGCAGGCGGGCGAGGACCGACAGCACCTTGTCGTTCATGCGGGACAGGGTGTTGGTGGTGAAGTCGGTGAACTTGCCGTTCAGCCGGTCGAAGCCCGGCGAGGCCATCGCCCCGCCGATGATGGTGAGGAACCGGTCGACCTGCCCGGACGCGCCGCGCACCAGCCCGCTGGTCTTGGGCAGCAAGGCGTTGGTGATCGAGACGCCTTTGATCAGCGGCGCCATCGTGTCCCCGGCGAGGCTGTCCGACCACGAGTCGAAGTCGTCCTTGAGGACGCCGACGGCCGCGGCGGCCTTGCGGGTCTCCGGGGGCAGCGCGGCCATCGCCAGCGCGTACTCGCGCTGCGCGGTCACCGCCGCCTCCGAGCGGGCGCCCGACTTGGCGACCGCGTCCTCGTACCGCTTCTGCGCCTCCGACGCCTCGGACAGCTTGGCGATCTGCGGCACCATGGCCGCGGTCATTGCCATCGTGGCGACCGCCACCGCGCCCGCGCCTGCGGCGATCGGCACCAGCGAGGCCGCAGCAGGGATCGCCGCCGGCGCCAGGCTGAGCGTCGTCTTCTTCAGCTCGCCGAGGGCTCTGCTGCCCGCGTCCGAGTCCCGCTGCAGCGCGGCCATGCGGGACGTCGTCGTGTTCGTGAACCGGTTGAGCGACGCGGTGCTCTGGTTGGCGGCAGAGTTGAGGCGGCGGTGCATCCGCTCGGCCGAGTCGCCCGCCCGGTCCAGGATCCGCGACAGCTGGTCGCGGCCGGTGAGGACGAAGTTCATGACCTGCGACACCGGTCACTCACCGCCTTCCTGCTGCTGCGCCCGCTGGTGGGCATCGATCCAGGCGATGAGGTTGTAGAAGTCGGCGACGATCAGGTCATCGACATCGCGGGGGGTGATGTGGAGGAGGTGGGCGAGGAGTCCGAGGTAGACATCTCGGGCGTACTCGACGTCGGGCTCGGGCTCGGCGACGGGGCCGGGATCCCCTCGTCCGGCGTCGGCGGCTCGGGCTCCTCTTTTGGGGCCTCGGCCACCGCGGCGGCGATCTGCGCCTCTGCCCACTCCGGGTCGACACACGCGGCCGGCAGGTCGGCCATTGCGGCCATGACCGCCTCGCGGGTCAGCTCCGGGTCCTCAGCCATGATGCGCAGCGCGTCATCGATATAGGAGCGCGTCTCCTGCTTGTCCATGCGGGTGACCATCTCCGTGACCCCGGGGTCGAAGTCGCCCCACCGCAGACTGGGCTCGGACCGCTTCTTGATCACCCAGACGATGCCGCGCATGGCGTCGAGATCCTCGACGGCCAAGCCTTTCTGGATCTCGCCCCACTTCTGGTCGATGGTGCGTTGCACGATGCTGACCTCGGACACGCGCAGCGTCGTGGCGTCGTAGTGCTCGGGCTCGGCGCCCGCAGGCGTGAAGACGATGATCAACGGTGGCTCCTATTCGAGTTGGCGGCGCACGTCGTCCAGGACGCGGGCGACCTCGCGCTCCATGCGCGGCATGTGCTTGCGGACGGTGGAGTCCCACCAGGGAGGCGACGCCGTCTGCGTGGCCCAGCGTCGGCGGTTACCGAACACCGGGTGCCGGATCCGGCCGGTGTTGATCGTGGACGCCATGTTCTTCAGGTCCGGCGGCAGGCGGCCCTTGTCGACCCACACCCGTGCGCCCGCCGCGCCGGAGGTGTTGCGGACGCTGATCCGGATGGCCGCGGCGATCGTCGCCCGCAGCGGCCGCGTAGTCGGCGACGGCCCGCCCCGGCCGCCCGCCTTGCGGCCCTCGGAGCGGATGGGCAGCGCGCCCAGCGTCTGCTGCAGGTCATCGCGCAGCGGCTCGGCCGCGCGCCGCACACGGCGCTGCATGGACGCGCGGAGGTTCTCGTGCCCGGCCGAGCGCAGGCGCCGCTGCAGTTCGAGGAGCTGGCCAGTGCCGAGGATGCGGACCTGGCCAGCCATCACAGCGCCGTATCGGTGCTCATGTATTCGATCTTCACGGGGTTCGTTCCGTCGTACAGGCCGACGAAATTGAACGTCGGCTTCACGACGCCGAACCCGTCGACCACCGGGGGCCCCTCGTCGAGGCGGATCGCGGGCAGCACGATCCGGAACGTCTCGTAGTACGTCGAGGCGATCAGCGGGCCGACGAACTCCCAGACCAGGGACGTCGCGGCATCCGAGGTGTGCAGGTCGTCGAGGGTGGTGGCGACGTAGTCCGACTCCAGGTTCCCGGTGATCTTCACCTGGTCGTTGGAGATCGGCTCCTTCTTCAGGCCCGACTGCCCGGCGTAGAAGCGTTCGACCTCCTGCGGCCTCTCGATCTTGCAGGACACCTTGCGGATCCCGTCGAGCGCAGTCTCGGACGCGTAGGTACCGGCCTTCACCGCCATCTGCCCGAAGTGGAACGGCGACATGTTCGCGTACGACGCGGCCGCGAGCGTCTGGCCCTCGTCGCAGTCCTTGCCGTCGAACTCGAACGACCCGGTGAGCATGCCGCCCACCTCACACGAGAACTCGCCGGACGTGACCTTGCAGCCCAGAAAGGACTTGTCCGTGACGGTGCCGGTGGTGAGCGGCACCCCCTTCTGGATCGTCAGACTCTTGCCCGCGGTGTCGGCGAGGATGTGGGTCTGCAGGTAGGCGGCCGTCGCCACCTGCTGCACCGGCGTCACGCTGGTCCCCATCAGCGCCTGGAGCAAGAGCCCCATGCTCTTGTTGGTGACCTCCAGGTCGATGCTGCCCGACACCTCCCTGCGGGTCAGCACGCGCCGCGAGGACAGCGGCAGCAGCCGCCCCGCCGCGATGCCCGCAGACTGCGCCGTCGTCTTCTTCAAGACGAGGCTTTCCTTCGTGAACTCGATGAACTTCGTCGGGGCGACGAACGTGCCGTACGTCGACTCGGCGCTGATACCCATCTGCGCGCCGAGCCCGGATCCGATCGCCATGGATCAGCCCTCCTTCTGCGGCTTGGCCGCGCTCTTCCGAAGCGGCGAGATCTCCCGCGCCGGTGCCGCCCCGTCCGGCGCCGGCATCGGCTCGTCCGGGCCCGGCTCGTCGCGCGGTTCTTCCACTGCCTCCCACGTCTGCGGCTGGCAGACGTAGCCCTCGTACCGGTCGTCCGGCACCTCGACGACCTGGTCCGGCTCGACGGCGCGGCCGCCGAGCTCGGGCACGGTCACCGGGTCCGGACCGATGAAGCGCACACGCGCCATGGCTCGTTCCTCCTCTGGGGGTTGATCAGATCCGGGCGTGGCAGGACACGGTGAACTGCAGACCTGCAAGGGACCCGTCCTGGTTCTGCTCCTGCACGAGGTTGCCGGTGGCGACCTCGCACCACAGCACCGTCCCGTTCAGCGTCGGCGCCTCCGGGGCCGCGTCGCTGCCGCGCAGGCACTCCTCGACCACGGCGACGATGTCGAACACCGCCGCCCGGCGCATCGCCATGTCCTTGTCGCCCGCCCGCGCCTCCGCGTAGCAGGCGACGCTGAACATCTCGTCGCGGCGGCGAGCGCCCGCCGAAGCGAACTGCTGCTGCAACTCGACGGCCTGATCGGCGCCCGGCGACCAGCCGACGTACAGGCGCCGGCGGTTGGTGTAGTTCGTCGCGGCCGGGCCATCGATCACCGCCACGCCCTCCAACTTGGGGGCGGCCGCCAGGATCGCGAGCAGCGCGTCGATTGCAGCCGGAGCACGCGAAGTGGTCACGCGATCCCCCCGGTCACCTTGTACGGCTCCAGCAGTTGCAGCACCCGGTTCGGCACCGCGTACCCGTAGCCGGGCACCGGCTCCGTCACCGCGTAGTCGTCCGCGCCGCCCACCCCGCGCGCGTTGCCGTACCGGGTGCGCCACAGGTGCTGCAGCAGCATCCGCGCGGCGAGGCTGATCGTGGGCGGGATGTCGCCGCCCTCGGCGACCCGGCCCGCGGTGTAGACCACGGTCCACGGCCCGCCGTAGAACGGCGCCCCGTCCCTGCGGCGCAGCACGCCGCTGTCCGCGTTCACGAACACCTCGCCCGCGGTGATGGCCAGACCGCTGTCGAGCGCCGGCGTCAGCGAGGTGACCGCCACCACCGGCGCCTGAGAGAGCGCGAGCAGGCCCCGGCCGTCGACCTGCTCGGTCACCGTCCGGATCTCCACCGGCCCCACATACCGCTCGATGACCGGGGTGAGGCCGTCGATGTACGCCTGCAGCTCCGCGTCATCCGCGCTGGTCTCGATGTCCAGATGCGTCTTGGCCTCGGGCAGGCTGAGCAGTGCCACGACGTCGCCCTCCCTGTCCGGTCAGTTCTTGCCGCGGCCGCGGCCGGCCGTACTGCGCGGCCGCGAGTCCATGGCCGTCTCCAGCGGCACCGTGGGCGCGCGCTCCTCGCCGACCTCCTCCGAGCCGGGGTCCGGCCCGCGCTGCGGCTCCTCGTCGCCGAGGTCGCGCAGCTGCGCGGCGACCTGCTCGGCCCGGTCGTCCAGGCCGCGGGTCTTGTAGCCGTCGCGCTCGCGCTCCAGGGACGCGCGCAGATCCCGCCTGCGCTGCGCCTCCACGGCTGCCTCGGTGCGCTCGTCTTCTGTCTGCATGGGGGCACTCCTTCCGGGAGACAGCCCCCGGCGCCCGACGGCGCCGGGGACCAGGGGCTAGAAGACGGGCGCGATGAGACCGGTGCCGGAGACGACGGAGATCGCCTTCGGGTACCGCTCGGAGTGCAGGGCCGCGTAGTTGTAGAAGCGCAGCAGCACGGACAGCTGGTCCGCCTTGGTCTCGCGGAACGACTCGGCCTTCGGGGTCCCCTCGAACAGGATGATGTCCTGCGAGCGCACCTCCAGGATGCGGTCCTCGTTGGTGCCCGCGCCCAGCCCGGTGGGGATGTTCGGGTCGACGTACACCGGCAGACCCTGCATGGTGCCGACGAACCCCTCGCTCACCACCTCGTCCAGCGCCGCCAGCGCGTTGGACGGCATCTGCGCCACCGGCACCACCAGCGGCCGGCCCTGCGTGTCCAGCGCCACCGACATCCACGCCCACCGCCGCGGGTGCATGAAGATCTTGTCAGGCGGCAGGAGACGCCCGGTGTGGATCTGCTGGATGCCGTCGCCGACCTTGGAGTACAGCTCACCCACCGTCGGCGACGCGTCGGTGTAGGTGATCGCGTTGAGGCCGGACACGTTCAGCAGACCCCGCTTGCCCGCGGCGTTGTTGCTGATGACGAACGTGTCGAGCTTGACCGCGTAGTCCGCGGCCAGGTCGGCGAGGAGGATCTCGTCCATGTTGATCGGGGACTGGTCGATCAGCTGCTGCGGCACGACCTGCATACCGGCGATCGTCGCGACGTTCGCGGTGACGCTGCCCGCCGTGGCGTCGGTGTTCTGCAGCGTCGAGTTCTGCGTGGCCTGCTCCGCGGTGGCGGTACCCGAGGCCAGACGCGGCAGGCTGATCGAGTCCGTGCCCGGGGGCAGGGGCTGGTGCTGCACCTGGTCGGCCACCACGCGGCCGGCGCGGGCGAGCGCCACGTAGTCCTGGACCATCCACAGCGGCGGCACGAACTCGCCCGCGCTGCCGTCGGTGGTGGTCAGGGCGCGCTTCTCCAGGCCCGCGGCGACCTCGGCGTCGTTGCGCTGCAGACGGTCCATGGCCGCCCGGTCGCCGACCTGCTGCGCCCGGTACAGGTCCCGGAAGTAGGACTGCTTGCCGCCCTTGCGGTAGGTCTCCGGCTCGGACGTCACGGTCACGGCCGGCTTCGCGCTGTCCGGCTGGTACTTGGAGCGGATCTCGTCGGCCTTCGCCGACCGCTGCTCCTCGTCCACCAGCTCGTCGATGCGGGCCTGGATCGTGTCCATGTCCGTGTCGGTCTTCTTGATGGCGTCGCGCTTCTCCGCGAACGCCGTCTGCTCCTGGTCGCTCAGGTCGCGCTTCTCCGCGGTCGGCTCCTTGAGGATGCCGTCCAGCTCGGTCTTCAGCGCGGCCCGCTGCTCCAGCAGCTCCTGCATCTGCTTGCGCAGGAATGCGAGCATGGTCACTCCTTGATCTTGATGGTGGTGATGGGGGTCGCGCCTGCGGACCGTCCGGGTGGTGGTCCAGGTGGTGGCGCCGCGCGGGCATGCCGCAGGGCGCTCCGGCGTGGACTCCGGCGCGTCAGGGTGCAGGCGGGGTGCGGCTACAGGGCGAGGGCCTCGGCCTGAGCCAGGTACAGCGAGAGGGGATGGCCGGCCGGGACCGGCTCGGGCTCCACGGCCGGCGGGGCGAAGCGGCGCTGCAGGCGCTCCATGAGCGCGCGGGCGTCGTCCTCGCCGAGCAGGTCGAAGTCTGCGGCCCGCATGGCGGGCTGCACGGAGGTGGCGGGGTTCGCGCCGAAGTTGACGACGCTGACATCGCCGCGGTGGAGATCGACTTCGAGGATGTCGCGCTGGTCGAAGTCGGGGGACCACACCTGCCGGGTCACCCGGAACGCGAACGACATCTCGTCGACGGAGCCCTCCTCCAGGGCGGCGAGCATGTCCCCGACGTCGCTCCGCTTCGTCGACACGTCGGCCTCCATGAACAGGCCCTGCGTGTCCTCGGACAGGCGCAGACTGCCCGCCTTCGTGTAGGCCATCGCGAGCCCGCCATGGTTCAGCAGCAGCTGCACCTGCGGGTTCTCGCCGAGGGTCTTGGCGAACGCGCCGGTCCGCACGACCTCGTTGTACGGGCCGAGCCAGTCCCACATCTCGAACGGCGCCTCGGTCACCGAGGCGTACCCCTCGATCGTCGAGACGGACGAGACGCCCTTCTTGGCGCGCACCTCCAGCTCCACGGGGAACGCACGCTGCACGACGCCCGTGACAGAGGCGCGCGCGGACTTGTCCTTGTCGCTCATGGCTAACTACTTCCTGCCGGGTCGTGGTTGGCGGGCGCGTCCGTGGACGGCGTCGCACCCCAGGGCACCGGGCCCATGTCCTCCAGGTCACGAACCTCGTCGATGACCTTGAACTGGTTGCGCAGCGCGATCGCGTGCGCCTTGTACCGGGTGAGCAGGTCCGTGCGGACCAGCGCCCCACGGTTGAACCGCACCTGCTCGCCGGGCGGCAGGAGCCCCGTCAACGCCCGCTCGACGCGCACCAGCCACGGATCGACCGCGTACGTCAGCAGGTCCAGGGAGCGTTGCTCGATGTTCGAGTACGTCAGGCTGCCGCCCGTCTCGTACCCGAAGATCTCCGCGAAGCCGGGCCCGAAGATCCGGCAGCACTCGGCCGACGTGTAGCCGTTGGTCTCCAGGAACTGCGACTCGTTCGGCGCGATCTGGATCGCCTGGTACTTCCAGCCGTTGCCCAGCACCACCGGCTCCCGGCGACCGAACACCGCCGCCATGAACCGGTTCTTCGCGGTGGCGGCCTGCTTGGGATCCAGGCTCTGCTCCGAGGACAGGATCGCCGAGGGGTGCCCGCCGTCCTGGAACCACGAGGCACCGAACCGCAGCGAGCTGATCCCCGTCCCGATCGTCAGCGCCTGCAGCTCGATCGGCGACAGCCCCAGCACCCGCCCCGGCACCGGGTGGTACCGGCGGTGCCACATGTCCCCCTCGGGGACCTCGGTGCCGTTCGCCCGCCACTGCACCACCCCACCCTCCAGGTAGGGCTGCACCAGGTCCGGGTGCTGCAGAGCGATCTGCGTCGGCGTCCCCCGCAGCCGGTCCCGCTCGGCGGCGATCCCGTACACGTTGCCGCGCAGCATCGACGAGTACACGTACTGCGACGTCCAGTCCGGCAGCCCGTGCCCATCCCCGCCCGGGTCCGCCAGCCACGACGGCAGCGGCGCCGACTCACGAGGCCGCGGGAAGTACTGCAGCGGCATCGTCTCCGCGATCGTCGCCACCAGATTCACGCACGCCCACACCGACAGCTTCTGCAGCGACGCCTCGGTGCGGGAAAGATCCACGCGCGCGAAGCCGCCGCCCTGCATCGAGTTCGGCGGGATCGGCTGCTCGACGAACGGTGTCGGCCGGCCCCGCTGCTCGCGGCGCCCCAGCAGAAAACTCACGTGCGCCTCCCCACGATGCGGTCGGCGACCTGGTCGGCCAGGATCAGCAGCCCCGCCGCCACGAACCCCGCGGGCGGCCACGCCAGCCACGCCCCGTACGCCACCAGCCCGAGGCCGGCCAGGCCGGGGAGCGCCCGCCCGAGCGCTCCCACGGCCAGCCCCACCGCACCCGCCACACCGGCCCACCGGGCCTGCCAGCGGTCCATGTCGGCTCCTCTCACCAGATGTTGTCCAGAGGATCCGAGGTCTCCTCGACGTCCGCCCCCAGCCCCCAGGCGGCCTCCGTCGCCGCCACCAGCGGACTGATGTCCACACCAGGCGTGCGCCGCGCCCACGCCCACGCATCACCCAGCGGCCGTTTCTGCGCGCCCGCCAGCGCCGACGAGAACGGCGCATCATCGAAGTGCGTCAGCGACTGCTCCACGACCGCGTCGTAGAAGCCGCCGCACGCCGCCGCCATCTCGCGGGCCTTGGGCTTGACCACCGCGACGCCCAGCCCGTCGTCCTCGTCCTCCAGCGCCGGGATCAGGGACGCCGCGGCGCTGGCCGGGTCGACGACCCAGCAGCGCGGCCCCCACTTCTTGTGGAGCTCGATGGCGCGCTGCACCACCCACGCCACGCCCGGCCGGTGGTCGACGACCGTGACGTGCACGCCGCCCCGCCACCGGATCGCCGCGCTGATCGCCGCATGGCTGCGCTCGGGCGTCACGTCGATGGCCAGCGCCACCGCACCGCGCCCGCGGGCCGCAGCCAGCTCGGCGGCCTGGCTGTCGCTCTGGCCGACGGCCAGCGCCCGCCACGCGTCCTCGCCGATGACCTGCCACGTCTCCGCGGCGTCCGAGGGGTAGTCGCCCACCCCGAGCCGCTCCCGCTCGAAGATGCCGCTGGTGCCCAGCGAGGCCCGCTCGTTGCGCACGAACTCGGGGCTGATCAGGTAGCCGAGCGACGGGTTCGCCGTCGCCCACGCGCCGGGATCGTCCGCGTCGTCGTGGTCCGTGCAGCCGCGCGCGCACTCATCCCGGTGCGGGTCCACCGACCACTCGAAGTACGCCAGGCTCGGGTCCGGGACACCCGACTCGACAGCGGCCAGCGCGCGGCGCCGCAGCCGCCCCAACTGCACGGACTGGCCGCCGATCCCCGCGCTGCCCAGGTAGTACAGCTGCGGGTTCTCCACCGCCGACATGGTCGGCATCAGCGCGCCCATCGCGTCGTCGCCGAGGATCATCGCCTCGTCCATGATGTTGCAGTCCCCAGTGAACCCACGGCCGGACCCGCCGGAGCGGGCGAGGAACTGCAGCACCTGCCCGGTGACCAAGGTGATCGACGTCTCGTTGGTGTTGTTGCGGACCCGCAGCACACGTTTCCGCAGGTCAGGGCATCCCTGGATCAGCGCCTCGATCCGCTGGAACGCCACCTTCGACGTCTTGAACTCGTGCGCGCTGTGAATGATCAGCTGCTCGTCGAGGAGGAACAGACCCGCCAGCTCGCGGGCCTCGATGATCCCGCCCTTCCCGTTCTGCCGAGGGACGTTCACCGCGACCTCGAACGCCGCCCAGTTCCCGTCCGCGCGCTCGCGCAGGCCCACATCGAGGACGTGCTGCTGCCAGGGGAACAGCTCCAGCCCGGCCATGGCCGCCAGCTCGACGGCCTCCTGGCCCGACGAGGACAGGAACCTGGCCGGCGCCGTGGACAGACGCGGCTCCTGCACACCGCGCAGGACGTCAGGCGGGGCGGTCACGGCGCCTCCGGCGTCGCGTCAGCAGCTCGTCCACCTGATCGTCACTGGCCGCGGCGGGCGCCAGCTTGCGCAGGGACTCCAGCACGGTGCGCAGCTCCCGTCCCGCGTTGGCCTTCGCCGTCGCCCCGCCCCGCTCGTCCATCGTCGCGGCCAGCGTCAGCGCGAGCTGCGCCAGGCCAGGCGCCATCTCCCCGACCCGCAGCCGGTCGATCTCGGCGGTCGTCGCCTCCACGTTCGTCGCCATGATCACCCCCGGTCGGTCACGGACGGTCACGTCACAGAGGGTGAGCGGCGCCCGCTAATCCAGCGAGCTGCACTCCGGTGGATTAGCGAGTACAGGCCCCGTGTAAAAAATCGGGCGAGAAGGGCGTTTGGGTCGCCCATGCCTGTGCTCAAAAAGCGCCCCGGTCTTGATCACCATTCGAGTGGCGACTGCCGGACGATCACTTGGGCGCGGGTCTTGCGGGAGCTGTACCAGCGGCTGGCTACTCTGCGCATTTCCGGGTCGCGCATGGCGTCGATGCGCTGCATGACGATGTCGCGTCCGGGGTCGATCGCGATGATCTTTGCGTCCATGCGCTTGTACTTCGCGAGGGCCTTGGTGCCGGGCATGGTGTGGATCAAGTAGACGTTCGTCTTGTCGCGTAGCTCGAACGCTTCGTGCATGGCTGCGTAGCGGGCTTTGTGGGCGACGCGGAGCAGGGTGGGGTCCTGGTTCCAGGTGGGGGCGCCGGGTCCGGCGAGGGCGCGGGTGATGCGGTCGAGGTCGATGACGATGTCGGTCGGCTTGGCGTGCGCGTCGATCCAGCTGGTCTTGCCCGCGGCCGGCGGGCCGGTGATGACGTAGAGCACCGTGGTTCCTCCCGCGGGTGAGGGACACTGGACTCATGACAACTCTGATCGAACCGGGCATCGTTGAGGTCACCGTGGTGGCGCAGGGCAGCGACCCCGCTATGCGCGTGATCACGCATCTGGCTAACAGCTACACGACGGCGAGCGGCTTGGAGTGCGGGCTGTTCACCCCCGGCTGCGTGTACCGGCGGCTGCGCGTCAACACGCAGGAGCCGTGTCGCGTCAGTCCGCTCCTTGAGGACGGCGAGCCCTACGCGGGTGACGTGCGGGACGGGGTGGCGCCTCGCGTGAGCGGTGACCAGGTTCATGTCGAGGTCGAGGGGTCGATGCGGGCCGATGTCGATCTTGTCCGTCAGGGTCTGGCCGAGGCGTTTCCCGAGCAGGGGTCGAGCGTCGAGGTGAGTGCGTACGGGGTGTCGGAGCCGCGCCCGATCTCGGTGACCATGCTGTTGGAGGCGCGTGCCTGAGCCGACGGGGGCGGCGTCCGGATCTACCACTTGCCGAAGGCCCTCCGTGGTGTCGACGTGGGCCGCGCGGTCGTGCGCGCCCCGCGGGCGCTGTTGCATCGGCGGTGCGCTGAGCGGGCGTTGGCGGGGTCGAGGAGATCGCCGCCGCGGCTGAGGGGCTGCTCGTGGTCGAGGGTGAACGCGAGCGGGTGTGTGCGGCCGTCGACGCCTTCCGGGATGTTGTGGCCGCAGATCCAGCACGGGAGGCCGAGTGCCTTCTGCCGGGCGACGAGGCGGCGGTAGGGGCGCCCGTTGCGGATGCCTGCCACGGAGCGTCACCTCCCGGGGTCAGGTGATGCGGAGGGTGCCGGAGAGGCGGACGACGTCCTCGGCTCCGGGCGGGTCGATGTTGATCCACACCTGGTATCTGCCGCGGGCCAGGGTCTGGGTTGCGGAGTTGGGCCCGACGAGGAGCAGGGCCTCGCGGTCGCGCCACTCAGCTTCCAGCCACTCGTCCTCGGCGGGGTCGTCGTCGTGGGTGACGACGGCCATGCGGACGGGGAGGCTGGCGAGGTCGGTGCCTGCGGGCGCGGTGACGAGGACGTGGACGTGCTCGGTGCTGCTGGCGGAGATCAGCACGGTGGGCCCACCTCCCAGTCCGTGTACGGGGCGCTGACGGTCCATCCGCTGTGGGGTGGGCCGACGGTGATGTCCAGGCCGGGTCCGTCGCCGGGGCCGATGCCGGGGGCGGTGAGGGGCATGGCCTGCTCGACCGTGGCCGCGCGCGTGAGGACCGCGGTCTTGGTGGCGGTGAGGGGCCGCGCGGTGGCCTCCTCGACGACGGTGGAGAGCGTGGCTGTCTTGACGCCGAGGAGGGGCTGCGCCGTCTCCGTGGCGCCCGCAGGGGTGAGACCGGCGGCCTTAATGCCGGTGAGGGCCTGTGCGGTCTCGGTGGCCCCTGCAGAGCTGAGGGTGGCCGTCTTGGTGCCGGTGAGCGGCCGGGCGGTATCCGTGCTCGTGACGGTGCTGAGGGTGGCCTCCGCGGCGGTGCTGATGTCGCCGGCCGCGAAGTCGTCGTAGCGCAGCCCGCTGGTGGACTCGGAGCGCAGGCCGACTGCCGTGCCGGTGGCGACCGCTGTGTCGGTGACGCTGATCCGCTCGACGCCGCCGATGAAGCCCTTGATCGCGCTGCCGACGGCTTGGATCTTGGCGGTGTCGCCGGGGGCGGCTGCGACGGCGTAGGTGCCGATCATCGTGAAGTTGTTGCCGACGACGGAGAACAGGTCCCACGAGGTGCCGCTGTTGCGCAGGAGGTAGCCCTGGGTGAAGTTCGCGTTGCCGCGGCACCAGACGCCCTGGCTGGCTGAGGTGGTGGCGGCGATGGTCATCTGTGCGAAGTGATCGTTGCTGTCCATGGCGGTGGCGGCGCGCACGAGGATGGTGCCGCCTGCCGAGCCCGGGGAGAGCTGCCCGGAGATGATCGCCCAGAGGTTCCCGGAGACCTCGACCCAGCCTGCGCCGAGGTCGGTGCTGTCGGCCCGGGTGAAGTCGTCGGTGAACGTGGCCATGTGGCCCCCTACGTGGTCGAGTTGGACCGGTAGAGATCCGCGATGGCCAGGTTGAGGGGGATGCCGTCACCGGGCGACCAGGGGAACGTGTGCTTGGTCAACGGGATCAGGTCGGCGTCCGTGCCGCCGGTGGTGTCGGGGTCGTAGCAGACGACCAGGGCGCCGACGGCGGCGCCGGACGGGGTGGCCCAGGAGACGTCTGCGGCGTCGACGGCGACGCGGTCGAGGGTGTCGTCGACGGTGGCGGTGACGCTGGTGAGGGTCTTGCGGCCCACGGTGGTCTGCTCGTTGGTCGCGCCGGCCACGATGTCGGTCAGCGAATCCTTGTCGCGCAGGACGCTGTCGGCCTCCAGGCCGGCGGACTCCAGGGCGACCAGGACGAGGGCGTCGTTGGCGGCGGGGAGCGAGGCGTAGTAGGCGACCCGGCCCAAGGCGATGTTGAAGACGAAGTCGGCCACGGCGGTCCTCTCGCGGCATGACGACGCCCCGGGGGCCGTGGGGCCGCTCCGGGGCGTCGTGGGTGTCTGGGGTGCCTGTCTCGGGGCACAGTTGTACACCGAGATCGTTACATCGCGCTGACCTGCGCGTCAAGCGGCCCTGCCGTTCCGGCGTTTGGCGTCGAGGGCGCTCACGTCCTCGATCTTGTACCAGGGCTGTCGTGGGCTGCCGCCCGCCCGGGCGAGCTGCCCGCGGTGGACGAGGAGGCGGACGCCCCCCAGGGAGACCCCGAGGACGTGGGCGGCCTGGTGGGCGGTGAGGTAGCCGGGGCGGATGATCTGCGACTCCATGCCCCCATGATGCCGCTACATGCCCGCCTCGTCGGTGAGCAGCGTCATCCCCAGCGTCGCCGCGCCGATGGTGATCGTCACGACGCCGTGGCACTGCGAGTTGGGGTCGTCGGCCGTGGGGTCGCCCTGGCAGCCGTTGTCCGTGTACTCCGTCTCGGCGGCCTTCATCTTGTTGATCTGCTTGGTAGTGGCCGGGTACGCCCGGCCGGACTTGTCGATCGCGTCTTCCAGGCCGCCGGTCACGCCCATGATGTCGTCGACGTAGCGGGCGCACGCGTTGCTGGACGGCATCTGGCAGGCGCTCACGGCCTCGGCGTCCTTGCCCGCGGCGTCGTCGAGCTTCGGGCTCCAGACGGGGTCGAGCTTCTTCGGCGTGGCGGCGCTGGTGGGGCTCGCCTTCTTGGCCTTGGCCTTGTGGTCGGTGTCGTCCCCGGAGTCTGAGCAGCCGGCGAGCGCGAGCACGGCGGCGGTGAGCACGACGGTGGTGGTGCGGCGCATGGTTCCCCCCAGGCGTGTGTGAGGGCCAGGAGCGTAGCGGCGCGCGGGGACGGTGGGGGCGGGAATGGCGAAGGCCCCGCCAGCGCGGCGGGCCCGGTACCGAGGGGTCAGTCCTCCCAGTGCATCTCCGGCACGGCCGGAAGGCCGGCTGCCTCGCGGCGGGCCATCTCACCTTGCACGGCCGCCGCAGTCTCCTCGGACATGCCGCTCATGGCGGAGCGGTGAAGCGGGTCGTCGGCCGGGTCGTCGTGCTCGGTCTCGGCCGCGAGCTGGTCGGTGTAGAAGTCGGGGTCGTACCCGAGTTCGCTGTCCTGGTCGTTCACGTGGTGTCCCTTCTCTCTGCGTGTGACAGCCGACGGCCCCGCCGCGACTGGGGGGCGCGGCGGCGCTTCATGCCGGGCGTTACCCGGTGCGAACCTCACTGTGGCAGCGTCAGCCCTTCCGTGCTCCGGGAACGGGCTTGTCTGCATCCTTCACCCAACCGCCTTGCGACGAGCGGTAGTCGGTGGCGTGGCGGTTGGAGTCGGGGACTCGCTCGGGATCGCGGATGGGCATGTCCTTGGGCAGTGGCATGGTGGTGGTCCTGTCTCGTGTGATCGGGATGGGACCGGGGCGGCCGGTCAGCTGCCAGGCGGGCGGCCGCCCCGGGGTAGATGGCCGGGGAGATCCCCGGTAGATGGCGGTAGACGATGCGGTAGACGTGCAGGTCAGGCGGCGGTAGACGTCGCGGTAGACGTCTCCTTGGTGGCACCCGGGGAAGGGGCCAGATCCACCCGGCGGACGCCCCTGGTCGGGCCCCGCCCGCCGGCCTTCACCTTGAGGTGCACGGGGATGCCTGCGGCCTCCAGCTGGGCGCGCAGATCGGACACCTGCCAGGAGGCTGTGAGGGCTGCTGTGTCGGGCCGCTGCTGGAGGTGGTCGAGGACGGTGGAGAGGTGCACCGCGGAGTCGCTGCCCATGAGGGTCAGCAGGAGCTCGCGGAGGGCCTCCCCGGAGGGCGCCGCGGGGGGCGCCGCGGGGGCCTCGGCGGAGGACTGCTCGGCCACCTCCCGCCCGGCCCGCCACGAGGCGGCCAGCCAGCCCGTGGTGAGGAGCCACATCAGGGCGGGCAGGGCGCGCAGCAGCCGCCACAGCAGGTACGCGCCGAAGGCGAGGAGCGCGATGCGGGCCCAGCAGCCGAGCAGAGCGCGCCAGCCGGTCAGGTCCGGGCGGCGGCCGCGGGCCACCCACGCGGCAGTGCGCGCGGCCAGGCGGCGGGTCAGGGTGGTGGAGCCGTGGGCGAGCCGGGTAGCGGTGCGGCGGGTGCGGTTCACAGGACGCCGACCCCCTCGGCTGCGTCGACGAGGGCGTCGCCTGCCACGTCGAGTACGTCCGGCAGCCAGGACAGAGCACCGGCCACGCCTGCGGTGAGCAGCAGGACGGAGCCGACGAACGCCCCGCCCACGATGCGCTTCTTGTCCTTCTTTCCGGCGGTCTTGTAGGAGAGCCCGACGAGGAAGACCACCAGCACGGCGACGACGGCGCCGGTGGCGCCGAGCCCTACGAGCTGTCCGCGGGTGACGCCCTGGGTGGTCGTGGCCCCGGCGGCGACGGCGCCAGTGCGCTCGCCCGCGCCGTTGGCGACGGTGCCGGTGCGGGTGTGGACCCAGCCGAGGAGACCGCCGGGGCAGGCGGCCGCGCATGCGGCGCCCGCGAAGCCCTTACCGAAGCTGCTGAGCTGCTTCATCTCGCGACTGCCGGTCCACCACGGGTGGAGGTTGGCGCTCAAGATGATGAGGGCGGCGAGGAGGCCGCCGAGCGTGAGCGTGGTGGTCCCGGTCATCGGCTCACCCCGGTCAGGAGCTGGATCGGGTCCCACCAGTCGAGGACGCCGACGGCGCCGACGGTCGCGGTGACGAGGAGGGCCCGGGGGATCGCGCGGCCGGTGTGGTGGTCGAGGGACCAGGCGGCGGCGACCGCGACGGTGGCGATGATGTACGCCGCGGTGATGCCGGCCTCGGTGCGAGCCTGGTGGACGGTGTGCGACCACAGGCCGACCGGGCTTTGCCCGCCGATCCACGGCGCGAGGGCGACGAGGACGGCGACGAGCATGCGCCAGGTGACCAGGCGTTCCCACAGCCAGTCCCAGGCGCGGGTCCACAGCGGCGGGTCGGGCTCGGGCTCGGCCCAGGTGAGGACGATGTCGTGGACGTGGTGGACCTCGACCGCGTGGGGCGGGTCCGGGTAGTGCGGCACGGGGGCGGGCGCGGTGGGCGGAGGCGGCGGCGCGACGGGCGCGGGGGCGGAGTGCCAGGGCGGTGCTTCGCCGGGGGCGGGCGGCCGGTCGGGCAGGGGTGTGCTGGCGGGGATGATCCGCGTGGGGATGATCGGTCGGTCGGTCATAGGAGGGCCTCGATCGGGATGGCCGGGGCGCAGACGACGGCGCCGAGGGATATGCGGCTCACCCGACCGCGGCTGCGGACGGCAGCGTGTCGGGGTCGTACATGGCGCCGCGGGTCGGGTCGACGAACGCGGGCGTGATCTTCTTGCGGTCCTTCCAGGTGCGGACGGTTGAGACGCTGATGCCGTACCGCTTGGCCACGTCGCTCGTGGTGAGGAAGTGGTGCGTCTCAGATGCGCGCCTGTCCGTCTCGTCGTCTCGCGCGACGATCGGGAGCAGCCGGGCGCGCGGCGGTACGGCCTGAGCCCAGACGGTCGTGGTCGGGACGCTGATGGCGGGCGGCTCGACGGAGGGTGAGACGGGCGGCCCGACAGGCGTCTCAGCGGCGGGGGCGGCCGGGGTGGCGGCGAGATGGAGCAGGTGGCCGAACACAAGGGGCGGGACGCACGAGACGACGATCACGAGCCACAGGGGTGTGCGGGGTGAGCTGGACAGATGCCCGGTGACGAAGGCGTGTGAGACGGGCTGCGCGGCCATCGCTGCGCCGAGCGAGACGCAGGCGCCGACCACCGCCGACCGCTTGCCGGGCGCGCCTGCGGGCCGGTTTGAGGCGACGGACGCGGCGATGCCGGCGTAGGCGGCGAGGACGGCGGCCATGCCCCAGGCGAGACGGGCGTCCCATCCGGCGAGGACGGCGAGGTGGTGCTCGCCGGGCGCGCACATGATGAGCACGACGACGGCGACGATGGGGCGTCCCGCGTTGGTGAACCAGCGGACCCACCATGGGACGCGGTGGGACGCGGGAGGAGAGGTGCGTCGCAGGCGGGACGTGAACCGGTGACGCAGGTGAGACAGGCGGGTCTTCACGGTGCTGCTCCAGGTAGCGAGGTGGCCGGGCCCGGCGTGGGGTCCGGGCCCGGCCGGTCAGTGGCCGGCGGCGCTGGCGTTGGCGCGGGTGATGGCGAGCTGCGCGGCGGCCTCGGCCCGGGTGCGGGGGTCCTGCGCGTGGGCGTAGTCGGCGTCCGCCTGGCGGTGGAGCTCGGCGACGCGCTCGGCCTCGGTCGTCTCGGGCCCGGTGTCGTCGGGCTGGGGGCTGGCCATCACAGGGTCCGGGCGGCGGCGCGGAGGCGGATGGCGTACTCGCCGCGGGTGATGCCGAGCTCGCTGTCGGGGAGCGCGAGGACCGCGCGGGCGGCGGCCGCGTTGGCGACGGGCGCGGGCAGGGCGCACAGGGTGGTGATGGTGGCGGCGCAGAGGGCGCGGGACCAGCCGGGGCCGGTGAGCGGGTCGGTGGGGTGGTGCTCGGCGAGGTGGTCGGCGGCCGCGGTCAGCAGCTGGCTGGAGAGGGAGGGGCCGGTGGGGAGGCTCGGCCGGGCGAGGGTCTGGGTACGCTCCATGGCGGACCTGCTCCTTTGATCGCTTCGGGGTGGGTCCGCCCCCGGCCCAATGGAGTGGCGACTCCGGGCCGGGGGCTTTGTGCATCAGCAGCACGTGCTGCTTGCTCGGCACTGTAGGGGTCCCCTACAGTGCGGCGCAAGCGGCCCATCGGAAGAAAGGGCCGGGATGAGCGACGAGGAGGTGCGCCGCGTGGCGGATGCCCTTGACGCGGTCGAGCAGATCGCGGACCTGGAGCAGCGGGTCAAGGCGAAGAGCCGGGTCATGGCCGCCCAGGCCGAGCGCAACAAACTGTGGTCCCGTGAGCGAGACGCGGTGATCCGTCAGCTGCGCGACGAGGAAGGCCTCTCGTATCGGCAGATCGCAGCGCGTCTGGACATCACGCTCAGCACGGTGCAGGCGGTGTTCCGCGGCTACAAGGGCTCGGGGACCACGCGTCCGAAGGGGGATGCGGAGGAGTGACGGGCGCCCTTCACTCGTTCGGGAGTTCGCAGCGCGTCGCGGCCCTGCGGTCCGTAGGGTCCAGCACTCGACCGACGGGAAGGGGATATCCGATGGAGTCGATCCGCGAGTACGCGGGTGAGGTGCGCGTCTGTGGTTCCTGCGGCCAGCCGTGCCATCTCGGGGCCACAGAGTCCGGTGATGCGTGGCAGCACTTCAGGGAGCAGTGGGACGGCGTGTACTGCCCGCGGTTCCCTCTGGCTGGCACGCCGGTGGCGATCGCCTGGGATGCCGGGTCGTGGCGTGACGTGCGGGTGGCGTACCCGGACGCCCGTGCCGCGAGGCGGGCCACGGCGTCCCGGTAGGCCGCCGGACGCCCCTGCCTCGCGGGTCGAGGCGGGGGCTCATCGCTGGGTTCGGACTACCGGGCGAGCTGCACCCTGACCGGGGTGTTCGGGCAGCGCGTCGCGTTCTCGGAGAGGGCGGACTCTTCGCTCGGGTCGATGGACAGACCCCACCGCGTCTTCACCGCTACCCATTCGGCGATGTACGTGCACCGGTCGCCTTCGGTCGGCGGCATCCACGTAGCTGGGTCCTGATCGCTCTTGGAGCGGTTCGACTTGGCGGAGACGGCAATCAGCGACCGGCTGTCTCCGAGATCGTTGGCGTACTCCTGGCGCTCAGCCGCGGTCCATGCCTTGGCTCCGGAGTCCCAGCTCTCGGCGAGCGGGACGCGGTGGTCGATGTCGAGGCCGGAGGGGCCGTCGATGTACTGGTCGTCGTACTCGGAGTACCACCGGCCCCCGGTGAGCTTGCACTTCTCGCCCTGCTGGGGGGCGATGAGTGCTTCGTCGAGCAGGACCTCGTTGCGCGTCGAGCAGCCGTCCTTGTCGGTGTCGACCCAGTGCTTGAACTTGTCGCGCTTGTACCCGGTGCGATCCTCGTCCTGGATCGTGAGTGCCTTGAGTGCGGCCTGGAGGGACTGTACGACCGTCCGCCCGGGCTCCGGGGCCTTGCCGGGTGCGGCGTGGGCGGTGGTGACCGGGAAGGCGAGTGCTGCTGTGGCGGCGAGCAGGATGGCGGTTCGGGTGATGGTGGGCACGGGGCTCCTCGAAGATCGCGAATGGTCGTGATCTTCGTAGCGAAGTGCTCTGAGCCGACGTGCCGGGTATGGCGTTCGTGTCACCCGCGCGAGCGGTAAGTCAGATCGGCGCGAGCCGCGTCTAGGATCCGGTCGTGGCTGCCGACATCACTGACGAACTGATCATGCTGGAACGATCCTCCGAGGAGGCGCGGGCCGCGCTCGCGGGCCTCGACGCCGAGGAGTACGCCGCGCAGTGGCGCAGGTGGGCCGCGGCGGCGGAGGCATTCCAGGCGGCCGTGACGGTCCACGCACGGGGGACCGGGCAGCCGCGGCGCCTCGTGGAGATGGCCGCGAAGAAGGCCGTCCGGCATGCCGACGAGGACCCGGTGGAGTAGCCCGTCCGACCTGGTGCAGGCCATCGGCCTACACTCGAACATGTGAACGATCCTGCTCCGCTTAGCCGCCTCGATCAGCTGCGCTTCGCCCGCCGCGTCGTCGTACAGCAATCCGAGCGCGCCCTCGCGGAGATCGACCGGTGGATTACGGACGAGGAGCGGCGCGAGGCCGAGCGGGCGCGCGGCGCCGCAGCCCGGCCGCCGGCCCCGGCCTGGCTGATCGAGGGCGGCTCCGGGCGGCCCGCGATCTACGTGCACGAGGGCGGCTGCCACATGGCGGGCAAGCACACCCGCGGCCTCACGGCGGATCAGGCGCGGCAGGTGCTCGTCGAGGGCCAGGCCACGGCGTGCCCGCACTGCCGCCCGGACACTTTGCTCGGAGTGCTGGACTGACCGGCCAGGCGCACTCTGGAGGTATGGCGTCAGCAGCTCCGATAGTCGTCCACCCGCCGTCTCGCACGGGCGGCCGGCGGGTGGTCGCGCGCGGACACATCCTTGGCCTGGCCCACTCGGACGCGGACGTGATCGAGTTCCTGCGCAGGGCCGGGCTGGACGACGCGGAGCAGCTGCTCGACGACCCGGCATGGGTGACGTGGCGGGGCGGGCGAGCACACCACTACGAGGCGGCCTGATCAGAGCCGCGCGGTCATCGCGGACGGCACGATGAGGTGCCGCGCCCGGTGCTCCGCCGCCGCCGTGACTGCCCAGCCGATACTCCCGTCCGACATGGCGGGCCGCCCAAGATCCTCCCGGCACGTCGTGCACCGTGGGCATCCAGGCTCAAAGTCGGGGAGGAGTTCGGCGTGCTCGCGGGCCATGTGCTGGCCGAGGGCGAGCTGCGCGGAGAGCCCGGAGTCGAACGGGTCGTGATCCACGCCGGGCAGCGTGGTGAGCTCGGCCTCCGCGACCGCGTCCCGCATCACGGTCATGCGCTGGTACAGGAGGGTGCACTGGTCGCATGCCAGCAGCCAAGCCGGTGGGACGGGCCACAGCTCGGCGTCGTGTAAATCGTCCGTTGCCATGGGCGTGAGATTAGGGCCTGCGGCTGCCCGCCTGCGCGCGGCTCAGCCCAACAACCGGCACGGTTGGGAACCTCGACCGACCGATGCGGCGGGGCGAGTTGGCCTTGCATCGACTGCCGCAGTGATCGCATCCCGTATAGCGTCGGCGTGGCAATGAGGCGAGCAGAAGGAGAGGTCACGTGGCGTTGGTACGTCGTGAGGAGTTCGGCGTCCTGATTGAGCGGTACCTGCTCTGGTTGCAGGACGCCGAAGAGGACATCATCGACGCCTGGTCTAAAGATGAGCAGGGGCTCATTACAGGAGAAGACGGGCGGGTGGACATCAGGTCGGGGGGGCACACGCATACGGCCGCGTTCGCGGTCGAAATCTGGGACTCCCCGCCTGAGGCTGATCAGAGCACACCGTGGGAGGCGACGGGGGAGGCGGAGCTGGACTCCCCCTCGGGGCATCTGTGGTTCCACACGGCTGGCGGGCCGGACGAGCACGCGATTGAACTTGGTGCCGCAGGCCTGCGGTGGCGGCTGCGGGCTCACGTGGTGGGGCAGGAAGAGGTCACGACCCTCGCCCAACAGGGCGTGCCGGAGGGAGTGGAGCGCTTCTTGCTTCAATTCTGGCCCGTGTGATCCCCCCTGTGGACAGACGCCCTCTGTCCACAGGGGGGAAGGTCAGGACACCTTGATCATGAATCCGTCATCGGACCCGTCGATGATGCGGTTCTTGGAGTAGAAACCGCTCACAATGCTCCCGCCTGCCCCGTTGTCCGCCTTGGGGATGGGCCGGGCGGAGAAGTTCTTCTTGGGCGCCTTGCCTTGCGGGTCGTACTTCTTCAGCGCCTGAGCGCCACCCTCGTAGGTTGCGGAGAAGGGGAACTCGTCGCACTCCTTCTTCCCGCCCTCCGCGTAGCCGGCCCCCCACTTGGCCTTGCACGCCTTGATCGCCTCATCGCGGTTGGCCTTGCGGCGGGCCTTGTCGTGAAAGAGGCGGGTGAGAGGACGGCTGGCGGTGAGGCCAGGGATGTCCTTCTTGGTGTTCACCGGCTCGGTCTTCTTCGGCGTGGTGTAGGCGTCCTTGATGTGCTGGGCCGCCAGCCGCTCCTTGGCTCCGACCTTGGTGCTGAACGGCATGGCCACCGCGTAGCTGAACGAGGCTCCGCCATCGGCCGTGGCTCCGGCCAGGTAGCTCGCCTTGTCCCAGCGCGGGGCCAGGAAGAACGGCTTGGCGCCCGTCGCCCCCTTCACGTCCCAGCCGGAGGGGTACTTCACCTTGAGGTCGGGCTGGAAGATGGTGAACAGAGCGTCATCACGGCCTGAGCCCGTACCGGACTTGCCGGTCAGGTTGTGGGAGAACCCCGGATCCGCCTGCGCGGCGAGGGTCTGCCAGCTCTTTCCGGTCGGGAGGTCGCCGCCCTGGCTGATCCGCGCGCTGGCCGGCCACGTCTGGGGCAGGGTCAGCTTCGGCGTGAGGATCATCTTGGGCGCCCCGGTCGTTCCGACGGCCTCGAACCGGTAGTGGTGGCGGATGTTCACGGTCCGGCTTCCCTTGGCGATGGTACCCACCGCCAGGAAGGCCACCTGGCTCGTACCGGTTTCCCGGTTGTTGATGGACCAGACCGAGGTCAGGGTGGCGCCTGAACAGACCGCGAAGCGGGACTTGATGTAGAACGCATCATGCGTCCGCAGGCCCTCGAGGCATTCTTCCTTGCTCATGGTCCGCGGCGGGTCCGGGTAGGGGGCCGCCGCAGCCTGCCGGGCCAGGCCACTGGACTTGGGCGGGGGCGCGGTCGAGGACGGGGTCTTCGACTTCGGCGCCCACCGGCCTGCGGGACCAAGGGTCTCCAGGGCGGCGCGGGGCTGCGTCAGCTCCTCCGACGTGGCAGGCGGTGCGGTGGTGTGCTGCTTGAGGTCTCCAAGTGTCGGCATGGGGGCGCCGATCGGGCCGACGGTGGTGGTGACCGTCATCTCCGGGGCGGGCTCGTCGAGCGCCTGGGAGGAGGCCGGGAGCGCCACCGATATCAGCACTGCGGCGATCGAGACCGCGGGCCAGCGTCTGCGCAGTAAGGGTGTGCGAGGTGATGTCTGCATCTGTCCCCGTAAAGTCGTGGCCGGTCTGTCACCGACCGTGATCGAAGTCGACCACCACATGATCATTCAGGTGAAAGTGGTGTCAACGACCTTTCAGGACAGGACGCTTCTGACGCATAGGAGGGCAGGCCCGCCCCTCCTGGCGGGGAGGCGGGCCGCGCACCCTCGGACGACTACACCGCGGCGGAGTCCTCCGGCGCCGATGTGTACTTGACGACCTGCCGACCGCAGCCCTCGGCCGGCGCGCGCAGCGCGGCGTACGTGCAGCGGGCATCGGCGAGCGGCCGACGGGCGCGAACACGGCTCGGGCTCCCCGGGGGCGACGCCGTGCCGCAGGGGCGGTACTGGATCGTCTACTCCGCGTGCGGGGAGCCGCTTGTCGTGCTGCTCGCCGGGTGCGCTAGCTGATCACAGCGCGTCAGGGTCCGACGATGACTCGCCCCTTGCCTGGCGTGCCCTGCTGCGGATCCAGCTCGCGAGCAGCACGGAGGGCGTCGTCCATCAAGTGCCGAGCTTCGGTCGCTCCGGACGGATGAACGCCCGCGTCTTCGAGAGCTTGGGCGAGATCACGCAAAAGCCGAGCGAGGCGCTTGGGGTTATCTGCGTAGGTCATGAAGGCTCCTCTTCTCCGCTACCGAGCTCGTGCCGGTTTATGGCGCGAGCGAAGTCTTGCAAGACTTCGGCCTCGGCTTTCCCTGTCAGAACGGACAACTCCTTCAGCAGGACAGCACCGAACGACAGCGCACCGTCGGCGAGTTCGCCGTAGCTTCCGTCTCGTCTGCGGTCGGCGAAGTACTGGTTGACCAGTTCGGGGTCACCTGAGGTATAGACCGTCAATGCTTCGAGTCCGGAGCACAGACGCTCATGATCACCTGACATTAAGCCCCCGTGTTTGGCGGAATCCTTGGTGGGACTGCCGGGTGTGAACCCTATAACTCGGTACTGACATCCGAACGACGTCAGGCGGCGGAAAGACCGACCTCTGTCCAGACCCGCCCGCACCCCGTGCAGTGCGCGAGCGGGGCCCGGTCCTCATCGCCGTGGGCGTCAGGTGGGTACGGCGTCCTGCTGGGCGCGTGCGAGGGCGAGGACGCGGGCGGGCGGCCAGGTGGTGCCGCACCAGCGGCACGACACGGTGCCCTCGCCGGGACGCCGGGTGAGGACGGCGCCGCAACGGGCGCCGTCGCCGTCCAGCGGGGTGGGGCAGGGGCCCATCCGGATGAGGCGGTCGGCCGGGTCGACCGGCGCGACGATCGATCGGACGGCGCGTTCGAGGTCGCGGATCTCGGCGGCGAGGTCGCCCGCAGCGGGCCATGAGGACGCGATCCATTCGACGTTGATCGAGAGGGCGCGGGCGGCGACGCGGACGCGGCGGGCGGTGTCGCCCGCGCGCACCGGGGTGCCCCAGCCGCGGTCGGCCTGCATGGCGTCCCGCCAGTCCTCCAGGACGGCGACGATGCCGCCGGGGCCGCGCAGGGTGAGCGGGGCCTCGGCGAGCGGGAGGGGGGCTTCGACGCGGGTGCGGGTGCCGACGGCGGGGCCGGTGGCGGCTGGCTGCAGGAACGCGGCCAGCGCGTCGTACCAGCGGGGTGCGCGGTCGAGGCGCTCGGCGAGGCCGCGGGCGCAGCCGGGGCACAGGTAGCCGTCCTCCAGGGCGCGCTCACACAGGCCGCACGTGATCGTCATCGGTTCTTCTTCCGTGCTGCGCGCGCTAGGGCGCGTCGGGTGGCCCGGTTGGGCCGGGGTGTCGGGGCGTCGTCGTCGACGAGCTGCTCGACGCGGCCGAGTTGGGCCTGCCAGGTAGCGCCCGGGGCGGGCGTGTGCTCGCCCCGGGGTGCGCTGCTCGGCCCGGTCACGGTGCGCCGTCCTGGTGTGGGCTGGTGGTCGTGCGGGCGGGGCCGAAGAGCTGCTCGGCTCGCCGGTAGCGGTTGATGGCGTACTCGCGGCGGGCGCACCAGGCGAAGAACGCGGCGCCGTACAGGCCGAAGATCGCCATCCACCAGACGGTGACGACCGCGGTGAAGACGCCGGCCGCTGCGAGGAGGATGGCGGCTGCGGTGAGGGCGTGGGCGTACAGCAACTGGCGCGTCATCAGCCCTCCATGGATCCGGTGCACTTGCGGTGCGCGAGGTAGCGGCTGTGGGGCTGTTCGCACTTGAAGCAGCCGGGTCCTTCGACGGTGAGGAGGTTCTCGTGGTCGAGGTGCTCGGGGTTCAGGGGGATCCCGTTGTTGAGGCGCTGGATCATGTCGTGGCTGACGCGGTGCATGGTGAGGATGGTCCAGAGGTGTTCGCCGGGGCCGGGGTCGACCAGTTCGGCGTGGATCCTGCTTGCCGGGACGGGGACGTTGGTCATCGGTTCTCCTGCGGCTGAGTGGCTGTGCGCCCGTCTACGGGGCGCAGAGGGATTCGGATGTCCGCGGAGGCGCGCGAACCCCTGCGAGGCCGGGAGGCGAGCGCCTGGCGGGCACGGCGGGGCAGTGGGGGCAGGTGTGCCCAGTGCGCGAACGGGAGGCCCGTGGTGGCGACGACGAGGAGGACGTACGCGACGACGCCGATCACGTCGGCTCCGCGATGTGCTCGTGCCCGCCCGCGGTCTCCTGGCCGGTGTGGCAGGAGCAGATGCAGGGCGCGCGGCAGACCTTGCACGAGGCGGCCTTCTTCACCGTGCCGTCGTAGCGCTGCGCCTCGGTCTGGCAGTACTCGTGTCCGGTGCGGCCGTCGGGGAGGACGGTGTCGCCGTGGACGCAGCCGGTGGACAGGTAGATGTGCACGGGGGCGGTGGGGCGGGTCACAGGTACCTCCCGCTGATCGCGATGGTGCGGATGGGCTTGCCGCGTCGGGCCAGGCCTTGGCCGATGAGGTCGGGGCTGAGGTCGTACGGGTGCCGGCGGCGGTGGCGGCGTGGGGTGAGGACGCACTGGCAGGTGGTGGTGTCGGCGGTGGCGGGGATGAAGTGCCCGCGCGTACAGCGGCGGGCCGTCACGGCTGCTCCTCCGCGGCGTCGTTCATCAGGCTGGCCAGCTGGGACCAGAGAGCCCGCGCCGCCGGCAGCTGGAGGACCAGGTCGCCGACGGGTGCCGTGGCGGTGAAGCTGGCGCCCTCGGCGACGGGGATGGTGATCCGGCCGTCGTGGTACGAGCCGCCGTCGGACGGCTCCCAGAACAGCAGTCGCGCCGGCGCCTCGGTCCCGTCGGTCGGCTGGTCGCCGCGGGTGAGATCGTCGGCGAGGCGTTGTAGGCCTGCTTGCGGGTCGAACGCACGGCGGCTCTCGGGGAGGACGGCCAGGACCGCGTCGGCACGCGGGTACTCCGCCTCCACATCGACCGTGACGAACGCTGTGTGCCCCACGGTGACCTCGGCCAGCGCGCGGGCGATGCGGTCGCGGAGGTTCTGGTCGGTGGGCGGGGTTGGCGCGGCGGTGCGGCTGGCGTCGTAGGCGGCGAGCTCCTCGCGGGTGAACTGGCGGTCGGGCATGGTGCTCCTTCGTGGTGTCGGGCGGGTCAGGCGCCGAGGTCGAGCACGCCCTGCGCGAACCGGTCGCGGGCCAGGTCGTGATAGGCGGGGTTGAGGTCGATGCCGATGTACCGGCGGCCGAGCTGCCGGGCCGCGGCGCCGGTCGTGCCGCTGCCGGAGAACGGGTCGAGGACGGTGCCGCCGGGCTTGCAGCCGGCCGTGATGCAGCGGAGCGGCAACTCGATGGGGAACACGGCGAAGTGCGCGGCGGGGTACGGCTTCGTGGTGATGTCCCAGACGTCACCGGGGTTCCGGCCGAGCGGGTGGCCGTCGACGCCGGGCTCGTCTCGCTGCGAGGTGGAATGCGTCTGCGCGGGCAGCACGCCGAGGCGCTGCCGCTCCTTGTGCCCTCGAGGCCTGCGCTGGGGGCGCATGGTGTGCGGCTCGCGGATGGCGTCGAGATCGAACCAGTACCTCGAGGCCTTCGTCAGGAGGAACAGGTGCTCGTGCCGCGACGACAGCCGGTCGGTGACCGACTCGGGCATGGCGTTGTGCTTGTACCAGATGACCTCGTTGCGGAGGATCCACCCGTCGTCCTGAAGCGCGAACGCGGTACGCCACGGGACACCGATCAGGTTCTTCGTGGGCAGCGCCGTGGTGCCGCGGATCGTCTCGGCGGTGAACGTGCAGTCGCGCCGCTGCCCGGTCTGGCCCTGGTTGTGGGTGGAGCCGGGCGGATAGGCGTAGCTGTCGCCGAGGTTGAGCCACAGCGTCCCGTCCTCGGCCAGCACACGGCGCGCCTCGGCGAACAGGGCGCGCATCGTGGCGACGTACTCCGCCGGCGTCGCCTCCAGCCCGTACTGGCCGGGCGTGCCGTAGTCGCGTAGGCCGAAGTACGGAGGGCTGGTGACGATGCAGTCGACCGAGGTATCGGGCAGCGTGCGCAGGACGTGGAGCGCGTCGCCGAGGAGCAGCGTCACGTGAGCGTCCTGGTAGTAGGGCGGCGGCATGTGGGTCTCCTGGTGGTGTCGGGACGGGCAGGACGGCTCAGGGCGTGGGGAGGACGGCGTCGTTCGCGACGGCGAGCAGCACGTCCGCGTGACACGGCTCGTCGAGCGGGCACCAGCACATGAGGTCGCGGCCGGCGAGCTCGGTACGCGCCGCCTCGACGAGGCTCGGCCGGTCGGCGATCCAGTCGCGGAACATCGCGACGGCCTGCTCGCGGGTGGCGTTCTGCACCAGGTGCGAGGTGATCGTCGTGTCGGGGTGGACGAAGGCGTGCCGTTGTCCGGACGTCTTGCCGAGGCGGCCTTCGCGCTCCCACTCGGAGCCGTCGAGGGCGGGGTAGCGGACCTGGGTGCAGGGGTTGCCCCACTTGCTGCCGCGGCCGACGTAGACGGCGCGGGCGGGCTTGCGCCAGCCCTTAGTGCGGCGGCGCTGGATTCGGGTCGGGTCGGACATGGCTGCTCCTGGTGGTGTCGGGCGGGCGGGTCAGGCGCAGATGACGCAGCGGTGATCGGCGATCTCGTTGTCGTGACAGCGGTCGACGCAGCCGCGGCAGTACGGGGTGTCGTAGTGCCGGGCGCGGCCGTCGAACCGGGTGTCGGCGGGGTCGAACGGGGTCCGGCACTTCGCGCACGCCGGCTGCTCCTCGACGTCCCCGTCGTATCCGGCGACCGCCCACCGCCCAGACGGTGCATCCCAGACGACCGACCATGCGTTGCGGTCGGTGAGGGTGCCGTCGAGGTCGATGCCGACGGGCATCCCGGCGTCGACCGCCGCGTTGAGGGCGTTGGCGATGTCCACCCAGAGCGCGCGCTCGGTACGCGGGACAGAGTCCGGTGTGGGCTGCTCGCCCTCGGTTTGCGCCGCAGGCTGCTCGGCGGCCGCGGTGACGCAGCCGGGGCAGTCGTCCGTGTGCTCCGGGTCCGCCGAGCTGTCCGCCACGACATGCCGCTCCTCGGTGGCCGGCGTGCGGCTGTCGATGTCGGCGACCCACGCCGCACACACCGCCGCGACCTGGACCAGCTCGGCACGCAGGCGGGCCGGGTCCGACTCGGCGAGGGCCTCGTACACCTCCTCCAGGAGGACGAGCGCCCACTGGGGGCCGCTGTGCTGGGCTACGAATCGTTCGACGTCCTGGCGGGCTTCGTCGGCCATGCCGACGTAGTACTCGGCGCCGGTGCCGTCGGGGTGGTGCTGCTCCCCGAACTTCGCGATCTGCCGCTGGCGTTCGGCGTCGATCTCCTCGGCGAACTTCGCGACGCCGGGGGTGGTGAAGAGGGTCGGGTACATCGTGATCTCCGAGAGGTTGTGGGCGGGTTGGGGTGGCTGGGTTGTGTGTGGGCGGGCCCGTATCCGGATGAGCTCAGGCGGCGGTCTGGTGGACGGGCGGGTGGGGCTTGGGGGTGATGTGCCAGCCGAGCGTGCGGAGTTCGGCGACGACCAGGCGGGCGAGGACCTCGGGGGAGGCGGCGGGGTGGCGGGTCATGACGGCCGCGATGACGGCGGTGACGGCGTCGGGGATCATGCGGCGGCTCCTGTGTCGACCGGGTGGTGGGGGCAGTGGCCGACGCGGACGCTGGCGAGCAGCATCCCGACGGCGATGCCGCCGGTGGCGCGCTCGTGGTGGCCGCAGGCGCAAAGCCAGTCGGCGACCGGGGTCTGGTCGCGGTCGAGGCGGCGGGCCTGGAGGCCGGGCTGGATGCCCTGGACGCGGGCGGGCTGCTCGCTCATGCTGCGGCCCGCCGTTCCGCGCGGGCGGCGGCGCGGGCGGTGCGGCACGGCGCGCAGACTGGGACGCCGATGCGGTGGTGTACGCCCGCCCCCTGTGGGGTGCCGCACACGCCGGTCCACTCGGGGAAGGCGGACGGGTCATCGATGGTGTCCGCGTCCCATGCGCCGACGGGGGCCCATCCGTTGGCCGCGGCATGGCGGCGTGAGCGGGTGATGCTGGCGGCCCGGACTCCTCGCTGCGCAGGGTCGGTGAGCCACAGCTCGTCGTACACGGTGCGCATCGTCAGGGCCCGGCGTGCCTGCACGGTGGGGCGGTTGAGCATGGACCAGAAGTTGCCGAGGAGCATGCCGAACTCGTCGGCGAGGCGCTGGTGCGGCCAGCCGCCGGCGACGAGGGCGTGGGCGCGGCGACGTGTGCCGATCGGGGTGATGAGTGTGGACGGGGCGAGGTTCTCCAGGGTGGGCTCGACGGCCAGGATGGCGGCCGCGGTCGTGGGGCGGAGCTTCTCCTGGGGGCCGGTGCCGCGTTCGGACCTTCCGTCGAGCAGAGCCTGGAGGCGCTTGCGGTCGATGTTGGCGGCGGCCGCGATGGCGCGCAGGCCCATCTGGCAGGACTGCAGGGTCCGCACGTGGGTGCGGACGGGTTCGGCGTCGGTCCAGGGCTGCCAGGTTCCGGCGGTGATGGCCTTGGTGCGGTTCTCGTCGTAGCGGCTGCGGGCTGCGGCGCACGTGTAGCAGCGGCAGCCGTCGAGCCGGTAGCGGGCGTAGCCGTGTGGGCGCTCGCTCATGCCGCACCACGCTGCTGGGCGGGGGCGACCATGGCACGGAACTTGGCCAGGGCGGCGTCGTCGTCCTCGGTGAAGCCGTCGTCTGACACCATGCGGTCGAAGGCGAGGTCGAGGGCGTATGTGAGGAACTGCCGCTCGCTGTCGGTGAGGTCCGGCCCCGGTGCGGGGAGCCCCTGCTGGTCGCGGAGCAGGGCGGCGAACTGGGCGCCGGACATGGTGACGAACCAGGCGCCCGGGTTGGTGGTGCCGCGGCGTTTGTGAAAGACGACGCCGAGGGTGGCGTGGTCGTTGTCGCGTTCGCGTTCGGCCTCGGCGACCCAGGCGGGCAGCTGGTCGCGGGCGCAGTTCTTGACCTCGATGACGACGCCCGGGATGCCGGCGATGTCGCCGCGGTCCTGCACCCCGCCCAGGGTGCGGCGCTCGGCCTGCACGAACCCGGCCTCGCGCAGGAAGCGGACGACGGCGGTTTCGGCGGCGGTGCCCTTGGCTTTCGATCGGCTCACAGCAGGGTCTCCTGTACGGGTTGGGGCGGGCAGCGGTGGTCGGCGAGGACGGTGTGGGTGCAGCGGCCGGCGCGGGTGTGCTCGGTGCCGCGCCAGTGGATGCGGTCGGCGGTGTGCTCGCCGCGGACCAGGCACCAGGTGAGGCGTCCGTCGAGGCGGGCGAGGATCTCGGCGACCGGGTCGAGCGGGGTGGGGTCGGCGCGGACGTCGATGGCGGCGACGCGGTCGGGGGTGCGGGCGGTGATGATGTCGGCGCCGCATCGGGGGCACGGCCCGGTGCGCGGGGTTTCGGCGTGGGCGTCGATGCGCGCCTGGACGACGTCGCCGAGGGTGCGCCGGAGGCGGGCGGTCACGGCGGTTCCAGCGGGAGTGCCGTTGCGAGTGCCGTTGGAGTGCCGTTGGGTTCGCCTGTGATGGCACTGGCGTATGTGCAGGTCGCACCGGGGATTGAAGATCGAAGTGCCGTTAGTGCCGTTGAAGTGCGACATGACGGCGACTTCATGTGCGCGCGTGTGCGTGTGTGAGTACAACCTCGTAGTTCAACGGCACTAACGGCACTAAAATGCCGTGACCTGCGAGAACGGGTGTTCCGCAACGGCACTTTCAACGGCACTGCAACGGCACTCAACGGCACTCGCAACGGCACTTCGATCACCAGCCCTGCGGTTCGTCGGCGTCACCCTCGGCGAGCAGGCCGAGGCCGGCGTAGAAGTAGCGGCCGGACGACGGCTTGCGGGCGATGCCGCGAGCCTTCAGTTCCCGGCCGAACGTGCGGGCGTCCATGGCGTCTTCGCCCTCGCCGTGGCACCACGTTTCGTAGGTGGAGCGGACGCGGCCTGTCTCGGTACGCACGTGGGCGACGGGGCCGCGGACGCAGCAGTCCTCGAGGAAGCGCCCGATGTGGTCCTCTTCGGCCGCGTAGGCGGCGGTGGCGGCCTTCACGGAGTCGGGCTCGCGGAGCCCGTTGGTGAAGTGGTCTACGGCCCCGGCGATGATCCAGGCGAGGATGCCCGGTCCTTCCTCAGCGGTGAGGATGTCGGCCAGGCCTTCGATCTTCTTCGACTCGGGGACGGTGTAGTCGAAGGGCACTAGGCGCAGGCGCCGCCAGAAGCTGTCGCCGCCTGCCTTGACGCGCGGCTGGTGGTTGCCCATCAGCCACAGGTGGTGGGTGGGCTCGAACTCGAAGAACGATTGGTGCATGAAGCGGGCGGTGAGGGTGTCGCCGCCGGTGAGTTCCTTGAGCTTGGCCTCGTCGAAACGGGCGTCGGGGTTGATCTCGGAGGCGACGACCAGGCGCAGGCCCTGCAGCCGGGCGAGTTCTTCGGAGTGCTCTTGCCGTCCGGCCATGAGGAATCCGGCGGGGGCGGGCCCGGCATAGTTGCCGAGCAGGTGCCGCAGCACGTCCATGAGGACGGACTTGCCGTTGCCGCCGGGGCCGTGCAGGAAGGGGAAGACGTGGGTGCCGGTGTCCGCCGAGGAGGAGTAGCCGGCCAGGCGCTGGACGAACGAGCTCATGCCGGCGTTGCCGCCGAAGGTGTCGGCGAGGAACTGCAGCCACCGCGGGGTGGGCAGGTCCGGGTCGGGTGCGACGAGGGTGGAGCGGGTGTGCAGGGCGGCCGGGTCGGAGGGGGCGATGGTGCCCGTGCGCAGGTCGACGATGCCACCGGGGGTGTTGAGGTGGCGGGGGGCGGCGTCGAGCGCGGTGACGGGGACGGCAAGGCGCCGGTCGGATTGGGCGAGACCGACCAGGGCTGTGATCTTGTTGCGGCTCAGGCTGGTGTTGCGGTGCTTGCGCGCGGCCTTGCGCATGTCGTCGCCGAAGACGGTGACGTCAAGGTTGCGGACGAGCGTGCGGGCCATCTCGATGGAGAGGCCGTCCTCATCCCACGCCCACCGGTGCCCGTCCCAGACGAGCCAGGAGCCACGCTGCGGGACGTAGCGAAGCTGCGTGTGGAAGGTGTCGGCGAACAGGAGGGCGTTGCCGTCGTCGGTGAACGTGTCGGGCCAGCGCGCGTTGTCTGTGGCCGGGCTGGGTTCGTCGACGTGGAGGGCGGCGGTGCCGTCGGTGGGTGCGGCTGGGGCCGGGACGACGGAGAGGTGCCGGGCGGGTTCGGGCCGCTGTCCGTAGCCCTGGGCGCGGAGATGGCGGGCGGCGGCGGAGTGGTCGCCGCCGTGTTCGAGGAGGGCGTAGGCGCCGGGTTTCGTGTAGGGGGTCTCCTGCTCGAACTCGGTGGAGGAGCTGAAGACGAAGAGGCGGTCCCGCGCGGCGTCCCTGCCCGTGGTGGCGGAGACGCCGACGTTCTTGCCGGGGCGCCGCCAGTACGAGGTGTGCCCGCTGGTGAAGAGGAGCTGCCAACCGTGCGGCTTGAGGATGTCGGACCACGGGGTGCGCTGCTCGAAGTCGTCGAGCGGGGACAGCCCGCCGTCCCCTGACGGCGGGCTGCCGAAGAGGAACGCGGCGGCCGGGTCGGTGCTCTGAACTGCGTCGGCGTGGGCCGGTTCTTGTTTTGCCACCTCGGATGAGGCGGTGGTGTCGAGCATGCGGGCGATGGTGTGAAGGGCGTCGCGCTCGTCGGCGGTGATGGTGGCGATGGAGGCGGGGCCGCCGGTGGCGAGTTCCCAGGGGCGGCCGGTCTCGTGGACGGGCCCGTGGCTGGGGGCGGTGACGACGAAGCCTCCCTCCCCGCGCGTCTCGATCAGGTCGCGGAAGAACACCTTGGCGGGCTTCTCGGCGAGGACTGCGCGCTCCTGGCCGTTGAGTTCGTCGGGGGCGGCGGTGCGGCGGGCCAGCTTGGTGTTCGGCAGGACGGACCCGCCGTCGACGCGGTAGATGAGGTGGTAGCCGCCGGACGGGGTGCGCTCGCAGTACCCGCGCTTGATCGCGTTCCAGATGTCGCCGAGCCCTGACGCCTCGACGATCTCCCCGTACGCGTCGTGCACGTTCTCGTCGATGGCGCGGCCCTCGAACTCGATCATTTCGAGGCCGCCGCTGACGGCGCCGAGGATGATGCCGAGCCCGGGGTGCCCGCCGTCGAACCACGTGTGCAGCTGCTCGGTGGTGGCGCGGTCGGACTGCGCCTGCTTCCACTGTCCTGCGGGGGCCTTGGTGCCGTTTGCGGCCGCGCGGACGACGCTCGCGCCCGCCTCGTGCCAGGCGAGAGCGGCGGTCAGCGTGTCCTGCTGCGGCGTGCTCAAGGTGCGTGCTCCTCGGGACGAGGCGGGTGAGGGAAGAGGGGGTGGTCCGCCGCCGGGCGGGGGGTGTGGGGGGGCCCGGCGGCGGACGGTCAGGCGGCGGGCGCGAGTTGCTCGTATAGGGCCTGGCACGCGTCGCACGGGCAGGTCCTCGTGCCCGTACTGCCGGTCTCGGTGGGCAGGCCCTCGCCCGGCGGGATGATTCGTTCGACGCGGTTGCCCTTGCGGTCGAACGTGGGCATGACCTCGGGATCCCCGAGCGTCTTGCACCTCTTGCCGCAGGGGGCACCCGCCTTGGCGGTGCAGGCTCGCTTGCCGTCGGCGTCCGTGGCGTGGTTGATGTCGTTGTGGCCGCAGCTGCAGCGGTGTCCGATCAGAGCCATGTCGACCTTCCGTTGTGTGATTGGTCCGCCTGCCGACGCGGGAGTCGTCGCGTCGGCAGGCGGCGTTGGGGTGGGGTCAGAACGGCGGCTCTCCGCCAGCGACCGGGGACGGGGGCTGCGCTGCGGCCTGCTGGGCGAGCGCGGCGGTGGCGGGGTGATGCTGCGCGGCGGCGTGCTGCTCGGTGGTGAGGCCGGGCGGCGGGGTGGTGATCTCGCCGGTGGTGGGGTTCACGCCGGGCGGCGCTGCGGGGGTCGGCGCGGGCGTCTGGCCGACGCCGAGGTGCGCGGCCGCGGCGGCGGTGTACTTGGCGTCGTACTGCTTGGGCGGGGACATGCCCCGCTCCTTGGCGACGCCGTCGTGCGTGTACTTCACCCACAGGGAGCCGCCGACCTCGAGGCCCTTGGCACCCGCCACGCGCACGGCGTCGGCTACGGCGTTCTTCATGACGCCCTTAATGAAGATGCGGCGTTTTCCGTCGTCGTCCTCGATGGCGGGGTCCCGCTCGTCGGTCTGGACGGTGACGACCAGCTGCATCATCGGGTCTCCGTTGGACCAGGTCTTGTGCTCGCCGGTCTTGATGTCGCGCTGCTGCTCGACCTTCGGCGGCTCTGTGATGCGGCCGCCGACGACCGTGTTCGGGGTGGGGAATTTGGCGGTGGGTGCGCCACCGCCGCCCATGAGGAAGCTGTTTGCGTCCACTGATGCGTCCTTATGCGATGAGGGATTCGAAGCCGTGCCGCGCGGGGCGGCCGGCGGACTGGACACCCGGACAGCCGACGGTGAGGTCGGTGGATCCGGGCTTGAGCCACGGGCAGAACCGGCACTTGGCCTGCTCGCTCGCGGGGATCTGGTCCCACCAGGTGTGGGAGTAATCGGTGGCGGCGGCCTCGGGGCTCTCGAGGCGGGCGCGGATGGAGTCGAGGCGGGCGAGCGCGTCGAGGGCCACCTGCCGGTCGTAGGGTTCGGTCCACACGTGGACGCGCAGCTCGTGGTAGCGGGCCACGAAGCAGATCGCGACGCGCTGCGGTTGCTCGCCTGCGTTCTCCTGGCCGAGCCCGTAGAGGTGGGCCTGCGCGCGGTACTGCGGGCCCGGGCCCTTGCGCCGGTACTCGTCGAGGGTGGTGTGGCCGACCAACTTCCAGTCCCACACGGTGCCGGTGGCCCGGTCGTACAGGTCGGATGATCCGGCGACGACGAGCGCGGCGAGCTGGTGGGGGCGGACGGTGACGCGCTCCTCGACCTTGTACCGCGGCCGCCCGTCGGGCAGGTCACCCTGCCGGGCCGTGAACGTCTCTTCCATCCACGTGTGGAAGCCGGTCCCGATCACGGAGGCGATGGGGTCGCCGTCGGCGCGGGCGGTCGGCCAGTCGAGGAGCTTGTAGGCCAGGCGCCGGTCGCAGGGATCTCCGACCTCGGAGGGGCCGATGCGCTTCTGTAGGGACCGGGGCGAGTTGGTGGCGGCGTGCACGATGAGGTCGGCGATGCGGCGCGCGAGCGTCTGGCCGGTCTCGTCGCTGCCGCTGGTCTTCGCCACGGTGGTTCCCTTTCGTCGGTGCGGTGGTGAGCAGGTGGTCCGCCCGCCGCCGCGGGCATCAGCGGCGGCGGGCGGTGGTGCGGGGGCTACTCGCGGCGGCGGAGCATCCAGCGCTCGCGCTCGCTGAGCCCGCCCCAGATGCCGGTGAGGTGAGTGCGGGCGAGGGCGTAGTCGAGGCAGTTGGCGCGGACCGGGCAGGTGGCGCAGATCTGCTTGGCCGCGCGGGAGGACTGGCCGATCTCGGGGAACCAGAGCTCGGGGTCGGTCTGTGCGCAGAGCGCGTCGACCTCCCAGCCGGGCGCAGGCGCGTCCGCCGGGGCCGGGGGCGGGGCGGGGACGGTGATCGTCATGCCGTGCCCTCCCGGGTGGTGGGGATGGCGCGGATGTCGGCGAGTGCCTTGCCGATGGCGCGGCACCGGCCGGGGCAGTACCAGCGGGGCGGCTCGGAGGAGCCGCGCACGCTGACGGTGACCATGTGCGGGGCGGGCCGCGGCTTGGTCGCCTCGGTGCCGCAGCCGTCGACCGTGCACAGCGCGACGACCGGGGAGTTCTGCGTGCTCAGAGTGATCTCGCGGGTGGTGCGGCCCTCGTTCCAGCCGAGCTTGCTGGTGGAGGCCGGGGGGCGGGGTGCGTTGTTGTCGGTGCGCTTGGCTTCGATGCAGGGCAGGCAGGCGGGTTCGTGGCGGCGGTTGTGCTGGCGCCAGCCGCGTACCGTGCCGTGCTCGATGGGCTCCTGCGCGCGGGCTCGGCTGCTCATCCGTCGACCTCCTCGGAGGCGATCTCCGGCCGAGCCTCGCCCGGTTGCTTGCGTGCGCGGCGGCGGGCGGAGTGCCAGGCGGTGCGGTAGCGGTCGGCGGTGCGCAGGGCGGCGAGCTTGCCCGTGTGCTGGCGCTCGCCCGCGTTGCGCAGATGCTCGTTCTCCCGCTGCAGCTGCTCGAACCGGTTGGCCTTGGCCGGGGACATGAGGAGGCCGGCGGAGTCGAGGGCGTCGGCGATGCCCGCCGCGGTGCGGTTCTGGGTGAGGGCGGCGAGGATGACCCCGGCGGCGGTGTGCACGGTGACGGCGCTCACGCGGTCACTGCCGGGGCGACGATCGTGCGCTCGGCCACAGCGTCCTCGGGCGTCAGCGCCACGCCGAACCCCGCGACGTGCACCTTGACGCCGCTGAAGCGGGTGTCCGCGGCGAGCCACGCGTAGGAGACGGTCGCGTGCAGGCTCACCATGTCCGGCGAGATCTGCAGGGCCTCGCGCCAGGCCTCGAACTCCTGGGGCGTGCTCAGCTGCAGGTCGAGACGGGCGGGGGTCGAGCGGAAGGGGGTGTGGACCGTGATGTGGGCGTCCGGCAGGGACGCGAACGTCTGGATCATGGCGGCGAGTGCCGTCACGGCCTGCTGCTGCTCGCTGATCGGGCGGGGCGCCTTGGTGGCCAGTTGGGTAGTGTCGGTCACGGTGACCTCGTTTCCTGTGGTGTTGGGGTTGCCGGTCGTGGTCGCTCGGGCCTGCCAGTCGGAGCGGCCATCGGCGTTTGTGGGGTGGGATAGATCAGGCGGAAGCGGCGAGCCGACGGCGCCTCGGCCGCGACTTGCCCGTGCGCGGGTCGCCCGCCGAGCGGGCCTCGTGGATACCGGTGCGCTGCACGCGGTCCGTCACGATTCGCCCGCGCTCGCCGTTCCGGCCGCACAGCTCCGGCCGCGCAAGCAGGAAGCGCCGCAGCCACGAGACGCTGCAGTTCAGGACGTAGGCACTCTCCTGAACCGTCATGTATTCCTGCTCGGGGTCCGCGGGGGCGACGGGGAGCCCGTACTTCTCATAGGCCCTGGTGGCCATCGCTATGTCCCTTCTCGGGGTACCGCCTCGGTGGTGTGAGGAGCGAGGCGTTCATCGGTGGTGGCGAGGGCCGCGCGGAGAGCGACGTACGACGGAGGACTCATGCGTCTGCGGGTGCCGTTTTCGAGATGGCAGACGTAGCGGCGGCTGATTCCCGCCGCTGTCGCCAGCTGTGCGCGCGTCATCCCCGACTGCATGCGCTCCGTGCGGATCGCGTCCCCGTCGACCTCGTAGGTCAGGGGTTGGTGCATACCGAGAAGTTAGCCTTAGTTAGCCCTGGTTGGCTAGCCCTAGTTAGCCTAAAAATCGTCAGAGATCGGCCGCGAGCTAGCCTTAGTTAGCCTGACCTGGGGTTTTGGGCTCTAAGATTCAGCCGAACTGCGGGGTGGACCTAGCTGGCCCTAGCTGGCCCTGCCAAGATGTCGACATGGCACCTCGCGATCTCCGCCGCCTCGCCGCCCGCGTACGGGCGCATCGGCAGGAGCTGTACCCCTCACGCCTCGCGGCGGCGACGGCGGCCGGCATCTCCAAGGACACCTGGCAGCGAGTCGAAGAGGGAGAGCCGGTACGGGGCACGACCTACGCCAAGGTCGACAGCGCCCTGCAGTGGGCGACCGGCAGTTCCGTCGCCGTCACCGAGGGCGGTGAGCCCGTCCTTGTCGACGATGCCGGGGGCGCCAGAGTGTCCATGTCCGGCAAGGGCCCCCTGGATGCTGACGTGCTGCGGCAGGCGGCCTTCGATGCCGCCCGTGCGACGTTGCCCACGGCGAGCATCGGAGATCTCGACGCGTTCACTGATGAGTTGGTCGAGGTGCTGCGTCGCTCCGGTGACGTGGCCGAATAAGGAGGGAAAAGTCCGCCGGTCGTACAACCTTTCGGCCGTTATCTGATCGTAACCGTAGAAGGTGACGAAACCTCACCACCCCCCTGACGACCACCCGTTCGGCGTGTAACTCTGACGAACACCCACCCGGGGAGGTCCTTTCGGAAGCATCAGGGGGACCGGTGAGTAATGTCATCAGCCTCGATCTTGGGCCGTCGTCCAGTTTCCTTGGATACGCGACCCATGTAGCAGGCGAGACGGTGTGTGTCCTGTCGTCCCGAGTAGCCCGTGACGGCGCGCTTCAGGAGCGCGTCCAGCGGTACATGAAGGCGCAGGGCCGCGACTGCCCGTCCTGCCGCGGATGCCCGGTCGGGCAGCGGCGGTAGGCCGCCAGCCGCCGCGGAGGGATCGACGGTAGGGGTACCCGTCATCCTCCCGCGACAGCTCACCTACACCATCCGGGGGGATGGAAGATGCCCAGCGTGGAGAGGCGCGGAAACAACATCCGCGTGAAGTGGTGGGGCGGCGAGTATGTGCTCGACGCCGACGGCAACCCCACCAAGAAGAAGCGATACGAGAGCGCCTCCGGGCCCGAGCCCGGCGTCCCCTTCAAGGATGACGACGAGGCATACGCCTACGGCCTCGATCGCGAGTCGGACGTGCGCAACAACCGCCACCGTCGGCGGAACACGGACCGCACCAGGATGAGCGAATTCTGCGACGTCTGGTCGGCGAGCCTGGACCTCAGGGCCCGGTCAAACAAGACGTACGGATCACGAATCAATGCAGTGATCAAGCCGTACTGGCGGCACTACTTCGTCGACGAGATCACGCCGATCGACTACGCGGCGTTCGACAAGTTCGTGACAGAGAAGTACTCCGTCAGCTACCGCAAAGGCGTCCTGGCGGTATTCAAAATGCTCATGGACGACGCCATCGTGAAGTACCGCCTGCGCGAGGACACTCCGATCGTTGAGCAGCGGAAGCGCGGGAAGTACCAGAAGGCTCAGGTCCGCCGGAAGAAGCGCAACCTTCCCATCGAGGCCATTCACCAGCTCGCCGTCAACGCCCACACGCTGTGGGGCTACAGCGGATGGGCGTACATCTGGACCATCGCGTTCACCTGTATGCGGCCGCCCGGCGAGACGTTCGGACTGCAGCGCGGCTACTGCTCCCCGAACTGGCCGGAGTCGGAACCCGACGAGGAACTGCGCGAGGAATCCCTCGACCGCTACCGGGACTTGCCCGCAATTCGCGTCCAGTACCAGACCTATGTCGCCGACGGCCGGCATGTTCTCGCGGCCCCGAAGTACGACAGCTGGAGAACGACGGTGATCCCGCCTTTCTTGGATGAGATGCACCGCGCCGTGCTCGCCTCCCATCGAAGCCCGTGGCTCTTCGTGTCGATGACGGGCAAGCCGATGCTGGTCACCAACTTCAAGGCGGACTACTGGTACCCGATGCGGGACGGCGCCCGCGAGCGCCCGCGGCGGCCCCGGTACGAGCGGTGGCAGCGCCCCGAGATCCCGCCCGTGCCCGACATGGCCGGCGAAGACATCTACCGTCTGCGGCACTGGGCGAAGGCGAAGCTGGACGAGCCGGGGGACATCCCCAAGGTTGCGATCGAGGGCCGCATGGGCCACGAACTGCCCGGGATGGAGGGAACGTACAGTGAGGTGACTCTGGCGATGGAGAAGCGGATCGTGGAGTACCTGCAGTCCGTTTGGGAGAAAGAGGTAGTGGGGGCGGGGCTGTGGATGCCACCGTTTCCCATCCCTACCCCAGATGATCTACTGAATGAGGCTCCGCCGCTGTTCAGCAGCCTCCCGGTCCTGGAGAATCTATGATCGTCTGGATCAACGGCGCGTTCGGTGCGGGAAAGACCAGCGCCGCACGGGAACTGATCGAGCTGATCCCGAACAGCACACTCTTCGACCCCGAGGTCATCGGCGGCACACTGCCCCATCTGCTGCCGCCCAAGCGCCTCGACGAGGTGAGCGACCATCAGGACCTGCCGATCTGGCGCCGCCTCGTCATCGACGCCGCGGCCGCGCTGCACACCGAGGTCGGCGGCACCCTCGTGGTGCCGATGACACTGCTGCGCCAGGAGTACCGCGACGAGATCTTCGGCAGCCTCGCCGCCCGCAGAATCCCCGTGCGCCACGTCCTGCTCGACCCGGGCGAAACGATCCTGCGCGAGCGAATAACCGGCCGGCCCCCGCTGCCGGACCCGCCCGACGCGGGCCCGCGCACCCAGCAGTGGGCGCTCGACCACATCGAGCCCTACCGCGCCGCCCGCGCCGGCTGGCTCGACGCCGACGCCCACCGCATCGACACCAGCGCGCTCACCCCGTACGAGACCGCCGAGCGTCTCGCCGAAGCCGTGCGCAGCGATGCCGCGCGCGTCAGCGACATCGTGCAGACGCCCGAACCCACCGCGGAGACCCTCGCCGCCGGCGTCCTCCTCTTCGACGAGCAGGACCGGGTGCTGCTCGTCGACCCCACGTACAAGGCGGGCTGGGAGTTCCCCGGCGGCGTCGTCGAACCCGGCGAGGCGCCCGCCCGGGCGGGGGTGCGCGAGGTGGCCGAGGAGACCGGCATCCAACTCGCCGATCTGCCCGGCCTGTTGGTCGCCGACTGGGAGCCGCCCAACCCGCCCGGGTACGGCGGCATGCGGTTCCTCTTCGACGGCGGGCGCCTGGACAGCGGCGCGGTCCGCATGCTGCTGCCCGGACCCGAACTGCGCGGCTGGCGGTTCGTCACCGAACAGGAGGCCGCCGACCTGCTGCCCTCCGTGCGCTACGAGAGACTCCGCTGGGCGCTGCGCGCACGCGAACGCGGCGCCGTGCTCTACCTGGAGGCGGGCGTACCGCTCGGCGGCTGACCCCCGCACCGTGACCTCGTGCCGCGCGCTCCGGCGGCGGACACCGCACGCGCAGGAGCCCCGCCCCGGGGGCGGGGCTCCTGGGCCGTCGGCGGGCAGCCGCCGGGCGGGTCAGTTCGCGGCGTACTTCTGCAGGAACAGCGCCTCGGCCACCGAGAGCCGCTCCAGCTCCTCGGGCGACACGCTCTCGTTGACCGCGTGGATCTGCGCCTCCGGCTCGCTCAGGCCGATCAGCAGGATCTCCGCGCGCGGGTAGAGCGTCGACAGGGTGTTGCACAGCGGGATCGAGCCGCCCTGGCCCGCGTACTGCATCTCCTCGCCCGGGTAGGCCTCGCTCATCGCCTCGGCCATCGCCGCGTAGGCCGGGCTCGACGTGTCCGCGCGGAACGGCTGCCCCTGCCCGATCTGCTCCGTACGCACCCGCGCGCCCCACGGGGTGTGCGCCTCCAGGTGTGCCTGCAGCAGCTTCGTCGCCTCGGCCGCGTCCACGCCCGGCGGCACCCGCAGGCTGATCAGCGCCCGCGCGCCCGCCTGCACCGACGGCGTCGCGCCGACCACCGGCGGGCAGTCGATGCCGAGGACCGTGACGGCGGGCCGCGCCCAGATGCGGTCGGCGACCGTGCCCTCACCGATCAGCCGCGCCCCGTCGAGCACCTTGGCGTCCTTGCGGAAGGCGTCCTCCTCGTACTGCAGGCCGTCCCAGACGGCGTCGCTCGTCAGACCGTCGACCGTGGTCGAGCCGTCCTCGGCGCGCAGTGAGTCCAGGACCCGCACCAGCGCGGCGAGCGCGTCCGGGGCGGCGCCGCCGAACTGCCCGGAGTGCAAGTTCCCTTCGAGGGTGTCGATGCTGAGGCGGACGAGCGTCATGCCGCGCAGCGTCGAGGTCACCGTCGGCAGGCCGACCCGGAAGTTGCCCGCGTCACCGATGACGATCGTGTCCGCCGTCAGCAGCTCGGGGTGCTCCTCCGCGTACCGCTCCAGGCCGCCCGTGCCCTGCTCCTCGGAGCCCTCCGCGATCACCTTCACGTTCACCGGGACGCCGCCGTCGGCCTTCAGGGCGCGCAGCGCGAGCAGGTGCATGATCACGCCGCCCTTGCAGTCGGCGCTGCCCCGGCCGTACCAGCGCCCGTCGCGCTCGGTCAGCTCGAACGGGGGCGTGGCCCACGCGGCCTCGTCGAGCGGCGGCTGCACGTCGTAGTGCGCGTAGAGCAGGACGGTCGGCGCGCCCTCGGGGCCCGGCAGGAAGCCGTACACCGACTGCGTGCCGTCCGGGGTGTCGAGCAGCGCGACGTCCTGGAAACCCTCGGCGCGCAGGGAGTCCGCCACCCAGTTGGCGGCGGCCTCGCTCTCGCTCTTCGGGAACTGGTCGAAGTCCGCCACCGACTTGAAGGCCACCAGTTCGGTGAGCTCCGCCTTCGCCTTCGGCATCAGTGAGGCGACGGTCTCGGCGATCGGATTCCGCGACATGGGCACGCTCCTCGTGGGTGCGACGTTGTACGTGTGAGTACATGTGATCCTCCCACAGGAGGCAGCCGCGGGCCTCCGCCGTAGGATGCCTGGGGACAGCGCGGCCAACAGCGGGATCAGGAGCGGTAGACCAACGTGAGCAGCGAGAACTCAGCGGACGACACCCGGCACGTGTGGGACGTCGTCGTGGTCGGAGCCGGCCCCGCGGGGGCCTCGGCGGCCTATGCGGCAGCGGTCGCGGGACGCAGTGTGCTCCTCCTGGAGAAAGCCGACATCCCGCGTTACAAGACGTGCGGCGGCGGCATCATCGGCCCCTCGCGGGACTCCCTGCCGCCCGGCTTCGAGCTGCCCCTGCGGGACCGGGTGCACGCGGTGACCTTCTCCCTCGACGGCAAGTTCACCCGCACCCGCCGCTCCCGGCAGATGCTCTTCGGCCTCATCAACCGCCCCGAGTTCGACCAGCAGCTCGTGGAGCACGCGCAGAAGGCGGGCGCCGACCTGCGTACCGGCGCGACCGTCGTGCGCGTGGAGCAGCACGGCCCCGATGTGCCCGACCGGCGCACGGTCGCCGTGGTGCTGCAGGGCGGCGAGACGGTGCTGGCCCGCGCCGTGGTCGGCGCGGACGGCAGCGCCAGCCGCATAGGGGCGCATGTCGGCGTGAAGCTCGACCAGGTCGACCTCGGCCTGGAGGCCGAGATCCCGGTGCCCGAGACCGTCGCCGAGGACTGGGCGGGCCGGGTCCTGATCGACTGGGGTCCCATGCCGGGCAGTTACGGCTGGGTCTTCCCCAAGGGCGACACCCTCACCGTCGGCGTGATCTCCGCGCGCGGCGAAGGCGCGGCCACCAAGCGGTACTTGGAGGACTTCATCGCGCGCCTGGGGCTCGCCGGCTTCGAGCCGAGCATCTCCTCGGGTCACCTGACGCGCTGCCGCAGCGACGACTCGCCGCTCTCGCGCGGCCGGGTGCTGGTCTGCGGTGACGCCGCCGGGCTCCTGGAGCCGTGGACCCGCGAGGGCATCTCCTTCGCGCTGCGTTCGGGACGGCTCGCGGGGGAGTGGGCGGTGCGCGTCGCCGAGTCGCACGACGCGGTGGACGCCCGCCGCCAGGCCCTCAACTACGCCTTCGCCATCAAGGCGGGCCTGGGCGTGGAGATGAGCGTGGGGCGCAGCATGCTCCAGCTCTTCGAGCGCCGCCCCGGCACGCTGCACGCGGCACTCACGGGCTTCCGCCCCGCGTGGAACGCGTTCGCGAAGATCACCCGCGGTTCGTCGACGCTCGCGGACCTGGTCCGCAACCATCCGCTGGTGGGCCGCGCCTTGCAGGCACTGGACCGCTAGTCGTCGGCGGTCCGCCGCCGTGGCTCCCGGCGGTTCGCCGCCGGTTCGCCGGTCCTCGGGGGCCGGTCTCCTGTCCATGACGGGGGACCGGCCCCCGCTCACTTCCCCGTCCGCCGCTCGTGCACCGTGATGCGGAAGACGGGGTGGTCGGGCGCGGCCGCCGCGAGCTCCGCGTCGGAGGAGCTCGCGGTCACGCCCTGGAAGTACTGGTTGACCTCCCAGCCCCACTTCTCCAGGTAGCCGCGCAGCACCGGCAGCTTCTCGGCGTCGGGCACCTCCACGGCGGTGAACTCGCGCACCTTGCGCCCGATCCGCAGCTCCCCGCCGCCGGCCACCCGCATGTTCCGCACCCACTGCGAGTGCCCGCGCGCCGACACGAGGTACTGGACCCGACCCCGGTCCCCGTCGTGCGTGTAGGGGTTGACGGGGATCCGCTGCATCTGGCCGCTCTTGCGTCCCCGGACGGAGAGCTCGGCGCTGCCCATCAGGCTGACGCCGTGCCGTGCCAGCCAGCCGATCACGCCGTTCAGCCGGACGGTGAGGCGGCTGCCCTTCAGGTAGTAGGGGGAGGGGGTGGGGGAAGGGGACGAGGCGGCGGACGACGACGAAGACATGGGCCCTCCCGGGCTGAGGCCGGCGTGCTGCCGGGGTTGCGAGAGCACTGCTCTCTCTTGAGAGCAGTGTGCACGAGATCGGCGATCCAAAGCAAGAGCAGTGCTCTCGAATGTGTGCAGTGCTCCACTCGCGTGGCACACTGGCGGACATGAGCAGCACCAGTGCCACCCAGGGAGCGCGGGCCCGCGCCCGCGAGGAAGTCACCGCCGCGATCAAGGACGAGGCGCGCAGACAGCTCGCCGCCGACGGCGCCGCCAAGCTCTCGCTGCGCGCCGTCGCCCGCGAGCTCGGCATGGTCTCGTCCGCCCTCTACCGCTACTTCCCCAGCCGGGACGACCTGCTGACCGCGCTCATCATCGACGCCTACGACTCGCTGGGCGCCGCGGCCGAATCCGCCCACGCGGAGGTCGCCGGGCGGCCGCCCGTGCGGCGGTGGGTGACGGTCTGCGCGGCGGTGCGCTCCTGGGCGCTGGAGCATCCGCACGAGTACGCGCTCATCTACGGATCACCCGTGCCGGGCTACACCGCGCCCGAGTCGACCGTGCGCGCCGCCGCGCGCGTGGGGCTGCTGCTCATCGGCATCGTGCGCGACGCCCACCGGGGCCGGGGCGTCGCCGTCCAGCCGCTGCCGCCGACCCTGCGCACCGAGGGTGAGCGGCTGGCGGCGGATCTCGCGCCCGACCTGCCGCCTGCCGTGATCATGGCGCTGGTCGCGGCGTGGGCGCAGCTGTTCGGCCTGGTGGGCTTCGAGGTGTTCGGACAGTTCCACCGCATCGTCGAGGACCGGCCGGAGTTCTTCGTGCACGCGGCGACGCAACTGGCCCACGGCGTCGGGTTGTTGCCGCAGGACTGAGGGCGGGCGGCCCCCTCCGTGGCCGTGGCCCGCCCCCGGACCGGGCCTCCGTGGTGCCGCGCCCCGGACCGGGCCTCCGTGGTGCCGGACCGGGTCTCCGTGGTGTCGGACCAGGCCTCCGCGGTGCCGGACCAGGTCTCCCTAGTGCCGGAGGACCGGTCCGTCCCGTACTCCCCCGGGAGTACGGTCGATCACCACGCCTGTCGGACGCCCGGGTGCGCCCCCGCGGTCTAGCGTGGCCGTCATGGACGAGCAGCGCGAACGCGGGACCGGCGGCCCGCCCCCGGCCGGCACGGGCGGCCCGCCCCCGGCCGGCACGGGCGGCCCGCCCCCGGCGTGGGGCGGGCCGTCGATGTGGCGGCAGGGGCCGCCCTGGTGGAACTCCGGGGACGAGGGGCGGACCGGGCGCCGGCTGCCCTGGCTGACGACGTTCGTGCTCACCGTGTTCGTGCAGGCCGGCTCCGGTTTCGCCGGTCACGGCCAGCCCGGCCGCGAGGACCTGACGCCCCTGGCGAGGCTGCTGCTGTTCGCGACCACGGCGGTCCTCCTGCTGCGCCACCGCCACCCCGTGGCCGTCGTGTACGCCACCGCGGGGGCCACGCTCGTCTACCTCGGTGCCGGGTACCCGTACGGGCCGGTCTTCCTCGCGGTCGCCGTGAGCTGCTTCGCCGCCGTCGTCGCCGGGCACCGCCGCGCGGCGTGGGGCGCGGTGGGCGGGCTCTGGCTCGGGCACCTGCTCATCGCGCACTGGCTGTACCGCTGGCTGCCGCCGGGCGGCGACGGTGCCCGCCCCTGGGCCGAGGAGGGCGTGGTCGCCGTCTGGGTCGTCGCGATCGTCGCGGTCTCCGAACTCGCCCGCGTACGCCGGGAACAGTGGGCCAAGGAGCGGGCCGAGCGCGCGCAGGCCGCACGGCGGCGCGCCGACGAGGAGCGGCTGCGGATGGCACGGGAGCTGCACGACGTCCTCGCGCACAGCATCTCCGTCATCAACGTGCAGGCCGGTGTCGGACTCGCCCTGCTTGACTCCGACCCCGAACAGGCCCGCACCGCGCTGACCACCATCAAGGCCGCGAGCAAGGAGGCGCTGGGGGAGGTGCGCCAGGTGCTCGGCACGCTGCGGGCGCCCGGTGACGCGCCCCGCGCCCCCGCGCCGGGCCTGGACCGGCTGCCCGAACTGGTCGAACAGGCCGCGAGCGCCGGTCTGACCGTCGAGGTCACCACCGAGGGCGGGGGAGGGCGGCTGTCACCCGGAACGGATCTCGCCGCGTTCCGCATCGTCCAGGAGGCGCTGACGAACGTCGTACGTCACTCGGGCTCCCGGCACGCGCGCGTGCTGGTGCGGCACGAGAAGGCGGCGCTGACCCTGCGCGTCGACGACGACGGGCCCGCGACCGGCGCCGACGCGGGCGGCAGCGGCAACGGACTGGCCGGGATGCGGGAGCGCGCCGCCGCCCTGGATGGCACGATCGAGGCGGGCCCGGGGCCGGACGGCGGCTTCCGCGTCACCGCCGTGCTGCCGCTGCCCGCGGGCCGGGGCAGCCGGTCGCGCACCGCACCTGGGGAGGACCAGTGATCCGCGTACTGCTCGCCGACGACCAGTCGCTGGTCCGCGCAGGCTTCAAGGCGCTGCTGGACGCGCAGCCGGACATCGGGGTCGCGGGGGAGGCCGCGGACGGCGAGGAGGCGGTCCGGATGGTGCGTGAACTGCGCCCCGACGTGGTCCTGATGGATATCCGCATGCCGGTGCTCGACGGTCTTGCCGCCACCCGCAGGATCACCGGCGAGCCCGGTCTGGACGGCGTGAAGGTGGTCATGCTCACCACCTTCGAGCTCGACGAGTACGTCTTCGAGGCGATCCGCTCCGGGGCGTCGGGCTTCCTCGTCAAGGACACCGAGCCGGACGAACTGCTGCGCGCGGTCCGGGCGGTGGTCGAGGGCGACGCGCTGCTCTCGCCGGGCGTGACGCGACGGCTCATCGCCGAGTTCGCCGCCCGCTCCAAGGAGCCCGCGGCCGCCGGGTCGCTCACTGCGCTGACCGAGCGGGAGCGCGAGGTGATGGCCCTGGTCGGCATCGGCCTGTCGAACGAGGAGATCGCCCGCCGTCTCGTCGTCAGCCCGCTCACCGCCAAGACGCACGTCAGCCGGACCATGGTGAAGCTCGGCGCCCGCGACCGGGCCCAGCTCGTCGTCCTCGCCTACGAGTCGGGGCTCGTCCGGCCCGGCTGGCTGGGCTGATCCGCCGTGACCCACGCAAAGTAAATGCATGTGCATTTAATGACGATGCAACGAAAGGGGGGAATTCTGCTACCGTGCGCTCTTATGGCGGCGAAGACGGCCGAGCAGGGGCTCGTGGACCAATGGCGTGACATCCTCGCGGTGCATGCGCGCACTCTGTGCGAGCTCGACCGGGTGCTGCATCCGCACGGCCTGGGAGCGAGCGACTTCGAGGTGCTCGACGTGCTCGCCGAGGGGTCGTCGGACGACGGCGGCTGCACGTTCCGTGTGCAGGAGATCTCCGCGCAGGTCCACCTGAGTCAGAGCGCCCTCTCCCGCCTCATCGGGCGGCTGGAGAAGGACGGGCTCGTGGAGCGCGGCATGTGCAGCGAGGACCGGCGCGGCGTGCGGGTCTCCCTCACCGGCAAGGGGCGCGCGCTCCACGCCGAGGTACGACCCCTGCAGCGGGCGGTCCTCAAGGACATGCTCGACGGCCCGACGCGCTGAGCCGCCGCCCCGCGAACGCCGCACGCCCGCCCCGCACGACGGCGCACGGCGTCAGCCCATGACGATGGGGGACTTCTCCCGCCACAGCTCCGCGACCGACCGGTCGCCGGTCACCTCGGGGAACGGCAGCCGGTTCCACAGCGACAGATAGAGCGCCGCGGCCGGCCCCGCCACCTCGCAGTCGGCGGGAGCCGTCGCGCCGCGCTCGGTGGCCGGCGGCCCCTCGCCCAGCCGGACGGTCCAACTCGCCCCGTCCGGCACGTCCGTGGCCCGCACCCGCAGCACGCGCGGCACGCCGCTGCGCACCCGGCTGCGCTCGCGCGCGTGGAAACCGAGCAGCAATTCCTCGATGCCGTCCACGGCGAACGCGGTGCCGACCGGCGACGGAGCGCCCCCGCGGGCGGCCTCGGCGTCCACGCGGTGCACCGTCGTCTCGTTCGCCTGCCGCCGCGCCCAGAAGGCCAGGGGCGCGGGGGCGGGCAGGAACGCCCAGCACTCGACGTCGGGCGGCGCCGCGCCCAGCGTCGCCACGAGCGCGGCGTGCCCTTCGCGGAACCACTCGACCAGCGCGGCACCGTCCAGCTCGGGCGGCTCGCCGCCGAGCCGGTAGGAGGTGCGGCGCTCGGTGATGAACGCGGCGGCCCACCGGTGCACCATCCCGGTGTGCCGCAACAGGTCCCGCACCTGCCATTCGGGGCAGGTGGGGACCTTCGCGTCGGGTCCGGCCTCCGCCGCCGCCCGGGCCAGCAACCGGCCCTCCCGGTCCACGACTTGGATGTGCTCGGAAATCTCCATGCGGGAGATTGTGGCGGATGCGGGGCGGTCGAACCGGAACCTCCGGATGATCTCAGACCGTTTCCGTAGGCTCCGCCGACCGGGGCGCCCCCTCCTCCGTGGCGGCCTCGGCGGCCTCGGCGAGCGGGTCGCGCATCTGCGCGCTCACCTTCTCGAGGAGCACCGCGACGGCCACCGCCGAGACGACGAGCGCCCCGGCGCCGATGCGGAACGCCAGCGCGGAACCGTCGGTCTGCGCGACCGGCAGGGGCGTGCCGTCGGCCACGTGGTCGTCGACGTAGCGGAAGGCGAGCGGGACCAGGGTGGCGAGGCCCAGCGCCGCGCCGGTCTGCTGCATCGCCGTCTGCACGCCGGAGGCCAGCCCCGAGTCCTGGCCGGTGACCCCGTGCAGCGCCCCGTTGATCAGGGACGGGTAGGCGAGCCCGTTGAAGAAGCCGAACAGGATCAGGCCCGGCATGAACCCGCCGGTGAAGGAGGCGTCGGGCGCCAGTCCCTCGGCGGCGATCAGGAGCGCGGCGGCGCCGCCGAAGAAAGCGGTGGTCATCACGGCCTTCACCCCGATACGGGGCATCAGGACGGTCGACGCGCCCGCGCCCGCGAACGCCGTGACGGTCAGCGGTATGTAGGCGAGCCCCGTCTTCATCGGCGAGTAGTCGTGCACCAGTTGGACGTACAGCGTGAACAGGAACATGTACGTGAAGAAGGCCGCGAAGATCGCCACGCTCACCACGTTGGTCGTCACCCGGGTGCGGTTGGCGAAGAACCGCAGGGGGATCATCGGGTCCGGCGTGCGGGCCTCCCACAGGACCATGAAGACCAGCAGCGCGAGACCGCCCAGCAGGGGCAGCAGCACCCGCCCCGAGCCCCACGCGTGGTCGGCGGCCTGCAGCAGCCCGTACACGACCGCGACCAGGCCCCCGGTGGCGGTGACCGCGCCGACCGCGTCGAGCCGGCGGCCCGCGCGGGCCATGCGGCTCTCCGGCATCACCCGCGGCACCAGGACCAGCGCGACGACCGCGATGGGGATGTTGACGAAGAAGATCCAGCGCCAGCTCACCAGGTCGGTCACCATGCCGCCGACGACCGAGCCGACCGACCCGGCCACCGCCGACAGGCCGCCCCAGATGCCCAGCGCCTTCATCCGCTCCTTGCGGTCGGGGAACAGCACGGGGATCAGCCCGAGCGCGGCCGGACCGGCCAGCGCCTCACCCAGCCCCTGCACGAAACGGCTGCCGACCAGCATCCCGGCGGAGGCCGCGGCGCCGCACGCCGCGGACGCCACGCCGAACACCAGCACGCCGGCCATGAACATCCGGCGCCGCCCGAACAGGTCGGCCAGCCGCCCGCCCAGCAGCAGGAAGCCGCCGGCCACCAGCACATAGGCGTTGACCACCCAGGCGAGACCGCCGGGGGAGAAGTCCAGGCTGGACTGGATGTCGGGGAGCGCGACGTTCACCACGGTGATGTCCATGACGAGCATGAACTGCATCGCGGCGACGACGGTCAGCGCCAGCCACCGCCGGGGGTCGGCGGCGACGGGCGCGCCGTCGCCGCCCTCCCGCAATTCCTTGTGCACGGAACTCATGGCCTCGCGTCTCCTCTGTGTCTGCCGCGGCCGCTCACCGGGGTCCGCCGGGAAGCAGGTCGACCACGCCGGAGAAGCGGCGCGGGTCGAAGTAGTCGTGGTGGGCGCTGATCAGCCCGTCCCGGAACCGGAGGACGGCGATGTTTTCGTGGGTGCGGTCCGAGCCGTCCGGGAGCAGCGCGTGGACCGTGTACTGCACGCAGACCGCGTCGGAGTTGACCGCCGGGTGGACGCCGGTGAGTTCGGTGTCGAACTTCTCGTACGCGGACAGCAGCCGCTTGTACGCGGTCACGATCGCGGCCCTGCCCTCGACGAGGGAGGGGAACCCGTCCGGGGCGTAGGGCACCGTGAGCGTGCCGTCCTCGTGCCACAGCTCGCCCCACGCGTCGATGTCCTGGGCGCGCAGCAGCTCGAAGAACCGCTGGGCCGTGCCGATCCTTGCGGCGAAGACCCCCAGGAACGCGGCGGTGTCGACGTGTTCGGAGAACTCCGCGATACGGTCCTGCTCCAGCCGGAAGACCGACGCGCCGCGGTTGCGGTAGAGGCCGCCCGCGAGCAGCTCGACCTCCATCGTCCAGGTGGCCAGCACCTTGTGCGGATCGCCCATCGGCTCGGCGTCCCACGTCAGCCGCACCTCGCCGAACAGCGAGAGGAACCCGCCGAGTCCGGCCACGATGGTGTCGCGCCCGACGAACTGGCCGGGCACGCCGTCCGGGGTGACCGGCACCCGGTACACCGCGTCCGCCGTCCAAAGCCGCGCGAAGGCGTCGATGTCCTTGGCCCGCAGGGCACGGTAGAAGTTGTCGACGACGCGCACGGCGCGCCGGTTCCGCTCGCTCACGTTCGTGTTCACCGCGGCACCTTTCCGAGCACTTCCCGCTGCAGCGGGCCGAATTGGTAGTACGAGCCGACGTTGAACCACGTGTCGTCGGCCGACCATTTGACGATGGAGATGCTGAACCGCTCGCCGTCGTACGTGTACGGCGTGCCGGTCACGAACCGCACGATCTCCGGTTCGGTCCGGGCGGTGACGAGCGGCAGGTCCAGGGCGCGGGCGAAGCTGATCCGCTCGATCCGCGAGGACTCCCAGCCGAGGGTGACGTAGGTCCGGAAGGTCTTGCGGGCGGACTCCACGAGCTCGTCGTCCGGCGCCGGCAGGCCGAGGTCGGCGAGCAGCGCGGGGAGGGTCCGCGCCGCGAGGCCGTCGGGGCAGGCGAAGTACGGATTGACGGTCCGCTTGCGGTAGTCGACGGAGAGCATGGCGACGCGGTCCAGGCCGTGCCGGGCGAAGAGGTCGGCGTGGTCGGCCAGCGCGCGCGGCATGGAGGGCAGCGCGGCGAGTCGGGCCACGCTCTGCGGGTCGCGCGGGAAGTGCACGTAGATCTTGTTGAACCCGGCGATGACGCCGAAGTCGATGAGGTACTCGTCGACGGCGACGTGCCGGGCGAGTTCGGCGAGGAGGGTGCTGACGGGATGGCCGGTGCGCGGGACCAGCCCGTGCGCCAGCGCGTGGGCGTAGGGGTCGGTGACCGCCCGGGGCACCTGGATGGTCAGGTCGAGGTCCCCGGCGTGGCCCTCGCCGGCCGAGGCGCTGAAGATGACCCCGCCCTCGAACGGCTCGAACGCCTTGAGGACCGGCAGGACCGTGTCGGGCGGGCAGGGCAGGTTCAGCAGGCCGGCGGCTTCCTCGATGGCCGCGTGGACCGTGTGGACGTCGGCTGGTGCGGGCATGTGGGCTTCCTCTTCCCGGGAGGGACGTTGCCGTCGGGACGCAACGCCGATCGGCGTCTCGGACGGACGTGCCGTCCGACGACGGGGAGCCCCGGTGACCGTGGGCACGGTCACCGGGGCTCCGAGGGTGGTCGCTCAGCTCTGCGCGGCGGCCTTCGCGGACACCAGTTCGGCGGCCCGGGCGGCGGTGCCCGCGCCGGCGAGCTCCTCGCCGTCCACCTCGACGCCGTACTCCCGCGTGAGGATGACGGCGAGTTCGATCAGGACCAGGGAGTCCAGGTCCAGGAGGTGGAAGCCGGTGTCGGGGGCCGTGTCGGCCGGGATGTCGAAGTGGGTTCTGAGGATGTCGAGCACGGCTTCGGGCTCGAGGGTCGTTCGGCTCGTCATGGCGCTTCCTCTCCAGGGGAACGGCGACGGTCAGGCGAGGGTGATCCCCGGCCAGGTGAGTGCGGCCGAGCCCCATGCGAGCCCGGCCCCGAAGGCGGTCAGGAGCAGCCGGTCGCCGGGCCGGAGACGGCCCCGCTCGGTGGCGTCGGCCAGGGCCAGCGGGATGGAGGCCGCCGAGGTGTTGCCGACCCGGTCGACATGGCGGACCAGCCGCTCCTCGGGAAGGCCCAACTCCCCGGCCACGGCGTGCAGGATCCGCAGGTTCGCCTGGTGGCCCACCACGTGGTCGACCTCGTCGACGCTCCAGCCGACCTGGGCGAGCGCGGTCGTCGAGGACTGCGCCATGCGGCGCACCGCCTGCACGAAGACCTCCTTGCCGTGCATGAAGAGGTACTGCTCGTCCGGGTGCGGCGGACGGCCGGTGGAGCGGTGCCGGGAGCCGTTGCCCGGGATGCCGACGAGATCCTTGAGGGTGCCGTCGGAGCCCAGGTCCACCGTCAGCACCGCACCCGCCTCGTCGGTGGTGCCCCGGCGCAGCGTCACGGCGCCGGCGCCGTCGCCGAAGATCACCGCCGTGCCGCGGTCGGCCGGGTTGAGGAACGGGCGGAACGTCTCGGCGCCGATGACGAGGGCACGCTCGGCGTACCCGGCCACCAGGGCGGCGGACGCGGTGGCGAGCGCGTAGACGAACCCCGTGCAGCCGGCCCCCACGTCCAGGGCGGCGACCGTGCCGAGGCCGAGCCGGGCGGCCACGTCGGGGGCGACGGCGGGGCACTGCTGGTCGGGGGTCGTGGTGGCCACGACGACCAGCCCGATGCCGTCGGAGCCGTCGGAGCCCTCGGCCCCCGCCGACTTCAGTGCCCGGTGCCCCGCCTCGACGGCGAGGTCGCTGGTGGCGACGCCGGGTTCGGCCCAGTGCCGCTGCCGGATGCCGGTGCGCCGCACGATCCACGCGTCGCTGGTGTCCATGCGGCGGGACAACTCGTCGTTGGTCACCACGCGCGGCGGTACGTAGGCGCCGAGCCCGGTGAGGACAGCGGCGGGCGTGCTCATCGCCGCTCACCTCCCCGTCCCGCACCTTCCGGCGAGGGGTGGAGCAGATGGACGACGGATGCCCGGGCCCGCACCCCGTGCAGGGCGCCGGTCAGTTCGGCCGACCGCCAGGTACCGGCCGCGGACGGCAGCAGCCGCGCCTGTCCGAGCCCGGCCGTCACCTGGTCGTCGCCCCGGAAGGGAGCGCCCGCTCCGGCCGTGACGCGGGTGCGCCGCATCCACAGGTTGTTGCTGCCCGCCCGGTCGATGCCGTCCAGCGTGTAGAGCAGGACTTGGCCGAGCTGCATGGCGGCGACAAAGGCGTCGATCATGGTGGCCTGCGTGGCGTCCCGGGCGGCCTCCGCCCCGTCCGGGACCAGCGCCACCCGGGCGCTCGCCTGCAGGTTCTCCGTGCCCTCGCCCGTGACGCGCACCCCGGAGAGCAACTGCTGCCGGGCGCCGTGCGGCACGCCGAAGGGCCGGTCGTTCCAGGGGCCGGGCAGCTCCTCCGCCAGGTGGTACGCCTGGGCCGTGCCGGTCGGGCCGCGGCCGGGGTCGTGCACCGCGTGCACCCGGGCCGACAGCGAGCCGATCCGGCAGTCCAGGGTGGTCGACCAGGTCGCGCCACGCGTCTCGGCGGCGATGAGCCGGCCGCTCACCGGGAACTTCTCCAGACCCTCCTCGTCCGGGCTCGAACCGGCCTTCATGTCGACGGACCGCACCTCGAAGCGGGCGTCGGGGGCGAGTGCGTGGGTGTGCGCCGCGTACAGCCCGGTGAGCCGGGCGGCGAAGAGCATCACGTCGATGGAGCTGAGATGGGGCTTCTGCTGGTGGTCGCCCTTGCTGGACCAGCGTTCGGGCATCGCCAGGTGGGCGACGGCCTCGATGCCTGCGGTGCCTTCGGCACCGGGTGACACGGTGAGTTCGGTCAGTGAGTGTTCGACCCGTTTGAAACCCTCGCCGAGGAATCGGCTGTCGCGCGGGCCGAGGAAATCGTCGATGGACGCGAAATCCAGGGATGGCACAAGCGCTCCTGTTCTTAGGTGGCGGCCGGGTTCTCAGGTGGCGGCCAGGGCGGCGCGCCCCGCGAGGTGGATCGCCGTCATCCGCGTGACGCGCTCCCCGAGGTGCTCGGCGGTGGCGATGTCCGCCTTGTGCACGTCCTCCGCGGGCAGGTCGCCCATGAGGGTGCCGGCGGCGCCGTTGAAGTACCCGAGCCGGTTGAGGTCGTTCTCGCTCTCGTGGCTGAGGTGCCAGCCGGGGAGCAGGCCGAGGCTGACCCAGATCATGCCGTGCTGGGCGCCGAGGGTGGCGAAGTAGCCGAGGGTGTTGTCCTTGTCGCCCGCCTTGCAGGCGCCGATGGTGAATCCGGACCCCAGCTTGTCCTTCCAGGCCTGCCGGCCCCAGCGCTTGTTGGTGGTCTGGGCGAAGGAGTGGAACTGTCCCGACGCCGAGCCCATGTAGGTGGGCGACCCGAAGATGATGGCGTCGGCGGCGTCCAGCGCCTCCCACTTGGTGTCGTCCATGGCCTCGACGGTCACCATGGTCACCTCGGCGCCCGCGCTTTCGGCGCCGGCCCGGACGGACTGCGCGAGCACCTCGGTGTGGCCCCTGCCGGAGTGGTAGGCGATGGCGATGGTGGGCGGGTTTCCCATGAGTTGTTCTCCTCTCGGACGTGCGCGGTCGTGGGGGAGTGGCGGTGTGTGTGGGGGGTGGGGAAGGAGGGGAGGTTCAGGCGCTTGCCGGGATTCGCTCGTACTCCATGCGGAAGTCCTGGCGGCCGTACTCCTGGCGGGCCAGTTCGATGGCCTCCGCCGTGCTCATCACCGGGGTCCAGCCGAAGATCCCCGCGATGGTCTCCAGCCGCTCCGCCATGGAGCCGCTGACGACGTGGTACGGGATCCGGAGCTCGTCCAGCGTGGCGAGCAGCATCGTGTCGATGGTCGTGCGGAACTCGTTGTTCATCGGCCGGTGACCGTCCGACGCGATCGGCAGTTCGTGCCGCAGGTGGACGTAGGCGTCGTAGGTGGCCTTGACGTGCTGCTTGAAGGCCTGCCCGTACTGTTCGACGACCTTGCCGAAGAAGGCCATCTCCTGCGCGGAGACGACCGAGGGGCCGCTCGCGCCGTCGGCGGTGGCGTTGGGGTTCATGCCGTGCCGCAGCCGGCCCTCCCCGTACAGCCACTCCTGCAGCGAGGAACCGTCGGAGATGAAGTGGTCGCCGAGCAGGGCCTCCTGCACGGCGCGGCCGGTGTGGCGGCGCAGGGTGAGCTGGAGGAACTGCGGGGGCGTGACGTCCACGAGCTTCACGCCCGGCAGGGCCTCCGGCATGATCTCCCGGATGGTACGGGCGAGGGAGCGGGGGACGCCGGTGTAGTGCGACAGCGCCATCACCGTCGACGTCTTGCCCGAGGAGTAGGTCCCGGACACGGAAATCTTCATGGGTTCTCCAGCTCCGAGGCGGGGGCGCGGTCGCGCGGCACGCCTCATGGGGCGACGGCTCGCCGTGCGGGCGAGGGTCGCCGAGGACGGACGGAAGGGTTCCGGGCACGACCGGCCGCCGCACGACGTGTGCCGCGGTGGGCGGGCGGTGGCGGTGCGCGGGTGGTGGACGGCCGGGGGAACGGCACCCGGCCGGGTGGAGGGGTGGAGACGGCATCGGCCTGGCCGGCGTACTGCCGGGACGGCTCCACGATGTCTGGATGCGGTACTGGCGACCGTGCCACGTACCTGATACGGAGTGGCTCTTTCCGGTGCGAGCGGCGCTCGAATCTCCCCGTCGTGGAGCTGTTTTTGGACAGGGGAGGCGCGCAGAAATAGTGACACCGTCCCCGGCGCAGCGCCAAGGGGCCTCTTAAGTGACCTGGGTCACATCAACTCATGGTCCGTGCAAGGGAGTTGGGTCGCGCCGGTAGAGCGGATCGCGCCACTTGTGCGGCGCGGTCCGCGCGTCCCCGGGCCGGTGTGCGCGGGCCGCCGTCGCGGTCCGGGCCCGGTCTCAACCCGCCGTCGCGCGGCGGGTGACGAAGCCGATGGCCGCCGCGACCGCGGCGAGCAGGGCGACGCTCGTCAGCGCGGTCGGCAGGGAGTACCAGTCCGCCATGAACCCGATCAGGGGCGGCCCGACCAGCATGCCGCCGTAGCCGAGCGTCGAGGCGGCGGCCACTCCGCCCGGGCCCGCGAGCGCGCCCGCCCGCTCGACCGCCACCGGGAAGATGTTGGCGAGGCCGAGCCCGGTGATCGCGAACCCGGCGAGGGCGAGGCCCGTCGACGGGGCGAGCGCGCCCAGCAGCATCCCCGCGCAGGCCGTCAGGCCGCCGCCCACGACCGTACGGGTCCCGCCGAGCCGCTCCAGGAGCGTGGTGCCGGAGAGCCGGCCGATCGTCATGGCGAGGGCGAAACAGGAGTAGGCCGCGGCGGCGACACCCGGGTGCGCGTGCAAATCCTCCTCCAGGTGCAGCGGGCCCCAGTCCGCGATGGCGCCCTCGCCGTACGCGGTGCACAGCGCGATGAGCCCGAAGACCAGCACGAGCCCGCGGGTGCGGCGGTCCCTGCGGACCCCGCCGCCGCCACCGGACGCGGGGGTCTGGGCCGTCGGGGTGACGGGCGCCGCGCCGTCGGGGTGCAGTGCCGTCCCGTACCGCAGCAGGGAGGGGGCCGTCGCCGCGGTGACCGCCAGGCCGACGACCGTGATGCCGAGCAGGTGGCGGGTGGGGGAGAGGTGCCCCGCGACCAGGCCGCCGAGACCCGATCCGAGCATGCCGCCCAGGCTGAAGGCCGCGTGGAAGCTCGGCATCACCGGCCGCCGCAGCGCGCGTACGAGATCCACGGCGGCACTGTTCATCGCGACGTTGATGCCGCCGTACGCCGCACCGAAGAAGAGCAGGACGAACCCGAGCGCCGGGACCGAGCCCGTCAGCGGCGGCAGCGCCACGGTGAGCGGCAGCGCCACCGCGCAGGCCACCGTCGTCGGGATGCTCCCGTAGCGACGGCAAAGCCGGCCGGTGAGCGTCATCGTGACCACGGCCCCGGCGGAGACCGCGAGCAGTGCGAGCCCGAGCTCGCCGGCCGAGGCCCCGGTCTGCTCCTTGATGGCCGGGATGCGGACCACCCACCCGGCGAAGACGAAGCCGTCGAGGGCGAAGAAGACGGTCAGGGCCACGCGCAGACGGCGCAGGTGCGGTTCGGTGGGCCGCGGCGCTGCGGTCCCGATTTTGTTTAGTAGCGGCACAAAGTCAGAGTAGAGGCGGGAACGGGTGACGTTCAAGACGGGTGCGGGCGGCGCACCGGGCGGGCCGGCGGGGCCCGGGAAAGGAACGAGCCGATGACGGCCGAACGGCGGGGCCAGGTACGGATCATGGGAGACTCGCCCTCATGAACGGCAAGGCTGACCCCCGTGCCGAGGGGGAAGTGACCACGCGTACCCGCCTGGAGCGAGGGCGCGGCGCGCTGGGCCCCGCGCTCGAACTGGTCCACACCGGGCGCGCCCCCACCCGTGCCGTGCTCACCGCCGAGCTGGGCGTCACCCGCGCCACGGCGGGCGCCGTCGCCGCCGAGCTCGAGGCGCTCGGCCTGATCCGCATCGACGCCAGGCCCAGCGCGGCCGCCGGGTCGCAGGGCAGGCCCTCGCACCGGCTCGCCGTCGCCGAGGAGGGACCCGTCGCCCTCGCCGCGCAGGTGCACGCCGACGGGTTCCGGGCCGCGCTGGTCGGGCTCGGCGGCTCCCTCGTGGCGACCGCGCCGGGCTGTGAGGCCGTCGGCGCCGACCCGGCCGAGGTCATCGGGGCGGTCGTCGACGCGGGCGCGCGGCTGCTGCGCGAGACGGGCCGGCGCTGTGTGGGCGCGGGGCTCGCCGTGCCGTCCGCCGTCGCCGAGCCCGAGGGCACCGCGCTGAACCCGCTGCACCTGGCGTGGCCCGCGGGCGCGCGGGTGCGCGAGGTCTTCGCCGACCGGGTCCGGGAGGCGGGACTCACGGGACCGGCCTTCGCGGGCAACGACGTGAACCTGGCCGCACTCGCCGAGCACCGCCACGGCGCGGGCCGAGGGGCCCGGGACCTGCTGTGCGTGGCGACGGGGCACCGCGGCGTCGGCGGCGCCCTGGTCCTCGACGGCCGTCTGCACACCGGGAGTTCGGGTCTGGCCCTGGAGGTGGGCCACCTCACCGTGAACTCCGAGGGCCGCCCCTGCTACTGCGGCAGCCGGGGCTGCCTGGACGTCGAGACGGACCCGCTGGCCTTCCTGACCGCGGCGGGGCGCGAACCGGGGCCGGAGGGGCTGCTCGTGCAGGCCCGCGAGCTGCTGCGCGACCGGTACGACGACACGACCGTGCGCTCCGCCGCCGAGGCCCTGATCGACCGCCTGGGCCTCGGCCTCGCGGGCCTGGTCAACATCCTCAACCCCGACCGGATCATCCTCGGCGGGCTGCACCGCGCCCTCCTGGAGGCGGACCCGGAGCGGCTGCGGGCGGTCGTCGCGGACCGCAGTCTGTGGGGCCGCAGCGGCGGGGTGCCGATCCTGGCCTGCACGCTGGACCACAACAGCCTGGTGGGGGCCGCCGAGCTGGCCTGGCAGCCGGTGCTCGACGACCCCCTGGGGGCGCTGGGCTAGGTGGGGCTACGGCACGGGCTGGGGCGCCGTGGCCGCCTCGCCCGGTGCCGCCGCCGTGTCCGCCGTCCCGGCCGCTGCCGCGTCGGCTGTGCCGGGTGCCTCGGCCGCGGACCTTCGGCGCAGGACGTCCGGCAGCAGGGAGAACAGGCCGAGCAGGGCGAGTCCGGAGCCGATCCACAGGGGCGCCCGCAGGCCGAAGGCGTCGATGGCGGGCCCGCCGACGGACGTGGCGATGATGATGCCCAGGGTGATGAAGGACGAGTGGACGGTGTTCACCAGGGGCCGCGCGTTCCCGGCGCGCTGGACGCGGGTCACCAGGGCCGGGTTCATGGTGACGCCGACCAGTCCGATGCCGAGCATGAACACCACGGCGGGTACGGGCAGTTCGGCGAGGAGGGCGAAGCCGACGAGGAAGGCCAGGTTGAGCGCGAGGCCCGCCACCAGTACGGGGAGGGTGCGGCGGTCGGCCAGCCGGCCGACGACGGTGTTGCCGATGAGGGTGGCGGCGCCGTACGCGACGAGCAGCAGCGGGACGGTGCCCGTGGAGAAGCCCGTGAGGTCGGTGAGGATCGGGTTGAGGTAGCTGAACGCGGAGAAGGTCGCGCCGATCACGAAGGTGCTGGTGGTCAGGACGAGCCACAGACGGGGGCTGCGGAAGGCGCCGAGCTCCTCGCGGAGGCTGCCGTTCTCCTGGCTCTCGCCGTCCGCGCTCGGCACGCCGGCGAGCGTGGCCGCGGCGGCGAGCACGGTGAGCACGGTGATCGCCCAGAACGCGGCGCGCCAGCCCAGGTGTTCGCCGACGACCGTGGCGAAGGGCAGCCCGAGCAGGGTGCCCAGCATCAGGCCGTTGAGCGCCACCGCGACGGCCCGGCCGCGGACCTCGGGCCGGGTGATGCGCGAGGCCAGCGAGATGGAGACGCCGAAGAAGGCCTGAGAGGCGATGCCGGTGAGGACGCGGGCGACCAGCATGGTGCGGTAGTCGGGGGCGACGGCGGCGAGCACGTTGCCCGCGAGGAAGATCCCGAACAGTAGTATCAGGGCCGACTTCTGACGCATTTTCAGTACGGCGACGGTGAGGAAGGGGCCGCCGAGCGCCATCGCCGCGGCGAACGCGGTGATGAGATAGCCGATCTCGGGGATCGTGGCGTCCAGTCCTTCGGCCATCTGCGGCATCAGTCCTGCGACCACGAATTCGCTGGTGACCATGGCGAAGATGCCGAGGGCCAGCACGTATACGGCGCGGGGCATGGCGGAGTGCTCCTGTCGGGCGAGTGTTCTGGGCGGGTCAGCGGGGTGTTCTGGGCGGGTCAGCGGGGTGTTTCGGACGGGTCGGCGGAGTGCTTGGGATGAGTCGGCGGAGTATTTTGGATGGGTCAGTACAAAATGAGGGCAGGGGGAGGGTGCGAAGCGACGCGTCGGGGCACGTCAGGGGAGCTTCGAGGGGTTCGGGCGGGCTCGGGCGGGCCCGGGGTGGTCAGCGCGTGGCGGTCAGTGCGTCCAGCGCGGTTTCGGTGATGCTCTGCAGGGTGGCACGGTCGGCGCCGCCCTGCGCGGACACCCGCATGCCGCCGATGACGGCGTTGAGGTAGCGGGCGAGCGCGTCGGCGTCGCGGGGCGAGGTGATGTCGCCGTCGCGCTGGCCGGTCCGGATCGTGGCGCGCAGGGCGGAGAGCCGCGCCGTCAGGTCGCGCTCCAGTATCCCGGCGGCCTCGGGGTCGCGCCCCGCCAGCTCCACGGTGGTGTTCACGGTGAGGCAGCCGATGCTGTGGCCGTCCCTGCGGTGCTCGAACTCCCCGTCGACGATCCGGTCGAACAGGGCGCGCAGCCGCTCGGTGGCCGACCGCTCCACGTCGTCCAGGATCTCCGCCTGGCCGGCGTTCATCGTGGCCATGTAGCGGCCGAGCGCGCGCCGGAACAGGTCGTGCTTGCTGGTGAAGGTGTTGTAGATGCTGCTGCGGCCCAGGCCGGTGGCGTCACACAGGTCCTGGGTCGAGGTGGCCTCGTAGCCGTTCGTCCAGAAGGCGTGCATCGCCGCGTCCAGGGCCCGCTCCTCGTCGAAAGTCCTCGGTCGGGCCATGCGGGAACCGTACAGGTTTTGGAACGGCTGGTGCAATACGCGGCGTGGGCGGTCGGACTACCACTGCCGCCCGTGCGTCACCTTCGCCCGCTCGGGCGTGGAAAGGTGCAGCACCTCGAAGACGTCGCCGACGGCCTGTCGCGGTGCCCGGTCCTCCCAGAGCGAGAAGTGCACGGCTTCCCAGGTGCGCGGGTCGACGGCGGTGAGGGCGCACACCGCGCCCTCCAGGCCTGCCAACGTTGTTGCCTCGTCGGCGAGTTCGTCCGCGAACTCCGGCAGGGGAGCCGACTCCGGGATCTGCTGTCGGCGCCGCACGGCGACCTTGGGCGTGACCGCGGACGCGCCGCCCTCCGCGTACGCGAGGGCCGTCCAGTTCTGCACCACCGGCCGGCCGAAGTCCCCGACCAGGCCGCGGAATCCTGGCCCCCACAGGAAGGAGTTCATGCCCTCGTCGGTGTTCCAGAGGTAGAAGGGCGCGTACTGGTTCACCGGTGAGCCGTTCCTGCCGCGCTCGCGCATCAGGTAGGCCTTGAAGCCGAGGCCGGGGAACGCGTCCAGGAGGTGCCCCTTTGACGCGACGCGGTGGCGGATGACGCCCATGTCGTAGTCGGCGGGCAGGGTGATCTCGTACTGCGTCGCTTGCATCACGTACTCCTGGGATGGCGGGTTGGGTGGAAGGCAGGGGTGGCCGGGTGCCCGGGGTGACGTGCGTGCCGGGCCCACGGAGATCGCGGGGGCACCCCTAGGGGGCGGTTGGGGAGGCAGCCGGTGTGCGCACCCTTAGGGGGCGGCCGGGGCGGAAGTCGGTGTGCGCACCTCTAGGAGGCGGCCGGGGCGGAAGCCGGTGTGCGCGCGGCGGCGAGCAGGGCGAGCAGGCCGCGGACCGCCGTGTCGAACGCGGCGGGCGAACCGGCCGAGCGGGCCAGCACATATCCGCCCTGCACGGTGGCGACCACTGTCGAAGCCACCTGCTGGGGGTCGAGTCCGGGCGTGAACTCGCCCTGGGCGCACCCCTCTTCGACGATGGCGGCGAGTCGCTCGCGCAGCCAGTCGAGGGTCTCGGTGACGGGGGCGCGCAGCTCGTCGTCCGCGATGACGTCCGGGTCCATGGTGAGCCGCCCGACCGGACAGCCCTTCAGGACGTCGCGCTCGCGCAGCACGTACGCCTCGATGCGCGCGTACGCCGGTCCGGTGCCGCCCAGGACGGCCTCGGCGGTGGCGCGCATCTGCTCGGCGGTGCGCCGGATCGCGGCGAGCGCCAGGTCGGGCTTCCCGGTGAAATGGTGGTACATACTGCCTTGGCCCGCGCCCGCGTGCTGCTGGATGGCCTTGGGGCTCGTCCCCACGTAACCCCGCTCCCACAGGAGCTCGCGGGTGGACTCGATCAGGCGCTCCGGAGTGCTCATGAGCCCACTGTACATACTAGTAGGTACAGAGATCCACGGGCGGTGGGAGCAGCCGGAGCGGCGCCGCGTACTCCCGCGGTGGTACGTCCGGTGCCGCTGGCCGTACGACGACGTGAGGGCCCTTGCGGAGCGAGGTTGGAGGCATCGAGACAACCGCTCCCGAGGAGATGAGTTCAGATGCAGACCCTGGCGCACTGGGACGGCGGGCCCGGCCCGTGGATCCTGTTCTTCCCGCTGGTCTGGGCGGCCGTCGTCGTCGGCGTCGTCACCCTGCTCCGCCGCACCGTGTGGCGCGGTCGCGGCGGCCCGTTCCGCGGCGCGGGCGGTCCCAAGGGGCCGGGCGCCGGACACCCCGGCCGTGCCGCGCTCGACGAGAACTCGCCCATCGCCGTGCTCGGCAGGCGCTTCGCGTCCGGCGAGATCGACGAGGACGAGTACTGGCGCCGGCTGACCGTCCTCAACGAGGAGTTCGGCCACCGCTCCCAGGACGGTGCCGCATGAGCACCGCCACCGGACGGATCGCCGCACCCGTGGGGACGGCCGCCGCCCGCGTCACCGACGCCGTGAAGGTGCACGGCCGCGGTGACACCGCCGTACGGGCCCTGGACGGGGTGAGCGTCGCCTTCCCGGCCGGACGCTTCACCGCGATCATGGGCCCGTCCGGCTCGGGCAAGTCCACCCTGCTGCACTGCGCGGCCGGCCTGGACACGCTCACCTCGGGCGCCGCCTTCATTGGCGACACGGAGCTCGGCACGCTCGACGACCGGCGCCTGACGCTGCTGCGCCGGGACCGGATCGGCTTCGTCTTCCAGGCCTTCAACCTGGTGCCGACGCTGACCGTCGCCGAGAACATCACTCTGCCCATGGACCTCGCGGGCGTCACCGGCGACCGCGCGTGGACGGACGCCCTCGTCGACGTCGTCGGCCTGCGCGACCGGCTCCACCACCGGCCCGCCGAGCTCTCCGGCGGCCAGCAGCAACGCGTCGCCGTGGCAAGGGCGTTCGCGGGCCGCCCCGACGTCGTCTTCGCCGACGAGCCGACCGGCAACCTCGACTCGCGCTCCGGCGAGGAGGTGCTCGACCTGCTCGGCAGGGCGGTGCGCGAGACGGGCCGCACCGTCGTCATGGTCACCCACGACCCGGTGGCCGCCGCACACGCCGACGAGGTGGTCTTCCTCGCCGACGGGCGCCTCGTGGACCGCATGGCGGCCCCGACGGCCGACCGGGTCCTCGACCGGCTCAAGGCCTTCGACCCGCGTCCGTCCGCGGCGTCCGGACAGCCCTTCGCACCCGGTTCGGCCGCCGGACCGGGCCTGGCGGGCACACGCACATCCGGTACGTCCGCCCCATCCGGTACATCCAGCACATCCGGTACGCGGACCACCGCGACCGCTGACCGTCCCACCGACCGGCCTACCAGCCGTCCCACCGACGGGCCTACCGGCCGTCCCACGGACGCGCCCACCGACCGGGCGCAAGCGGGTGCCCGCCTCCTGCGCTCCCCGAACCGCGGGAAGGACCCCTCGTCATGAGCTCCCTGAGCGCCTCCGTGCGCATCAGCGTGGCCTCGTTGCGCGGCCACAAACGCCGCTTCGCCGGCACGTTCCTCGCCGTCATGCTCGGCGTCGCCTTCCTCGCGGGCACCCTCGTCATGGGCGACACCCTGCGCGCCAGCTTCGACACGATGTTCGGCAATGCCACCCGCGGCACGGACGCCGTCGTCCGCAGCGCCGACGCCATCACCACCCCCGACGACACCCGGGGAACCCGCAGGCCCGTCCCGACCCGCCTCGTCGAGACGATCGAGAGGAGCGACAAGGTCGCGGCGGCCGCGCCCAGCATCCAGGGCGCGGGCCAACTGCTCGGCAAGGACGGCGACCCCATCGGGGGCCAGGGCCCGCCCACCCTCGCCGGGAACTGGATCGACGACGCCGGACTGAACGCGTACCGACTCGCCGAAGGCCGCGCCCCGTCCAGGACCGGCGAGGTCGTCGTCAACCGCGGCGCGGCCGAGGCCGGCGGCCTGGAGGTCGGCGACACGACGACGCTGCGCACCCCCGACCCCGTGCAGGTGCGGATCGTGGGCCTCGCGGCCTTCGGCGGCGAGGACGGCATGGCCCAGACCACCTTCACCGGCATGACGCAGGCCGACGCGGAGAAGTACCTCACCCCCAAGCCCGGCCAGGCCTCGACCATCCAGGTGCGGGCCGGCCCGGGCGTCGGCGAGCGGGAACTCGTCGACGCGCTGACTCCCCTGCTGCCCAAGGGGGTCGAGGCCATCACCGGCGAGGCGTCGGCGGCGGAGAACACCGACAACATCTCCGGCCAGTTCCTCACCCTCTTCACCGGCCTGCTGCTGGTCTTCTCCGGTGTCGCCCTGCTGGTCGCCACCTTCAGCATCCACAACACCTTCGCCATCGTCGTCGCCCAGCGCACCCGAGAGAACGCGCTGCTGCGCGCGCTCGGCGCCTCGCGCCGCCAGGTCACCGGGTCGACCCTCGTCGAGGCGGGCGCCGTGGCCGTCGTGGCGTCGGCCGCCGGACTCGCGGGCGGCATCGGCATCGCGGCCGGGCTGCAGGCCCTCTTCCCCGCCATCGGATTCCCCTTCCCCGAAGGGGACTTGGTGGTCGGCGCGCTCTCCATGCTGCTGCCCCTGGCCGTCGGCGTCGTGGTCTGCCTGGGCTCCGCGCTGCTGCCCGCCGTACGGGCCGGACGCACCGCACCGCTCGCCGCGCTGCGCGAGAGCGCCGTCGACCACTCGGGCGCCTCCCGGCGCCGCGCCGTCGTGGGCGCCGCCCTGGCCGCGGCCGCCGTGGCGCTCACCCTGACCGGTGTGCTGGCCACCCCGTCCATCTGGCTGGCAGGGGCCGGCGCGGCCCTCGCCCTGGTGTCCTTCGTCGTGCTCGGCCCCGTCGCCTCCTCACGTGCGGTCCGCATCCTCGGCGGCCCGCTGGACCGGCTGCGCGGCGTCAGCGGCGGACTCGCCCGGCGCAACGCCCTGCGCAGCCCGAAACGGACCGCCGCCACCGCGAGCGCCCTGATGATCGGCGTCGCCGTCGTCTCGCTGTTCACGGTCTTCGGGGCCTCGCTGAAGGCGACCATGGACCAGACCGTCAACCGCTCCTTCGCGGGCGACGTCGCCGTCAGCACGCCCGGCTTCGGCGCGGGCGGCAGCGGCCTCAGCCCGAAGCTGGCCCCAGCCCTTGCCCAGCGCCCGGAGGTGGAGACCGCCGTCGGCCTCGGCCGGGGCGCCGCGGAGGTCGACGGCGAGGGCCGCGCCCTGACCGTCACCGACCCCGGACCCTTCGCCCGGTCCTTCGACCTCGGGACGGTCGAGGGATCCCTGGCCGCGCTCGGCGACCACGGCATCGCGATCACCCGCGGCGAGGCGGAGAAGCAGGGCCTGACGGTCGGCTCGCGCACCGAACTCGCCTTCGCCGACGGCAAGAAGGAGACCTTCACGGTCCGCGCCGTCTACGGCAGGTCGGAGCTGGCCGGTGACTACGTCATCACCCGTGAGGCCTGGGCCCCGCACCGGATCCAGGACGCCGACACCCTCGTCTCCGTCACCTTCGCGGACGGCGTGGGCGCGGCCGAGGGCAAGGCCACCGTGGCCGCCACGGCGCGGGAGTTCGGCAACCCGGACGTGCAGACGCGCGCCGAGTACGCGCAGGCCTCGGCGGGCGGGGTGGACATGATGCTCACCCTCGTCTACGCGCTGCTCGCCCTCGCGGTCTTCATCGCGCTGCTCGGCATCGCCAACACGCTGACCCTCGCGATTCACGAACGCACCCGTGAGCTCGGCCTGTTGCGCGCCGTCGGGCAGACCAGGGCGCAGTTGCGGGCGATGGTCCGCTGGGAGTCGGTGCTCGTCGCGGCGTTCGGCACGGCGGGCGGGCTCGCGCTCGGCGCGTTCCTCGGTTGGGTCCTCGTCAAGGCGTCCGACGGGACGACCGAGAGCGCGTTCGCGTTCGCGGTGCCGCCGGTGCGGCTCGCGGTGGTCGCCCTGGTGGGCCTGGCCGCGGGAGCCTTGGCGGGCCTGCGCCCGGCCCGGCGGGCGGCACGCCTCGACGTGCTGCGGGCCGTCTCCACGGAGTGACGTGCGATCCGCTATCGCAGGCGGGGCAGGGGCCCCTCCCGTACGCGGGGGAGGGCCCCTTTCCGTACGCGGCGGACGGCTCACTCCCGTACGCGGGGGAGGGCCCGTCCCCGTACACGGCGGACGACTCACTCCCGTACACGGCGGACGGCCCCCTCCCGTCCACGGCGGACCGCCCACTCCCGTATACGGCGGACGGCTCGCGTCCGCCCGCGCGGCAGCGCACGGATCCGGCGGGCCCGGGCCGCGCCGGGGGAACGATCACCGCCCGGTCAGCCGACAACGGCGGACCGGGCGGGAGTCTTCGCGACCGTCCGGTACACGGGGTACACGGGCACGGCCGGAGCGGGGGAGACGACGGGGAGCGTGAACCACACGACCTTCCCCGCGTCGCCGCGCGGGCTCACGCCCCAGCTCTCGCTCACCGCCGCGATCATCGCGAGGCCGCGGCCACAGGTGGCGAAGGGCTCCGCGTCCCGGATCTGGGGGAGGCGGGGGTCGTGGTCGTGGACGGAGACCGTGAGGCGGTCGAGCAGCAGCTCGATCTCCACGGTGCACACCTTGTCCGGCTCGGCATGCCGGTGGACGTTGGTGAGCAGCTCGGTCACGCCGAGGGCGGCCTGGTCTATCAAGGGATCGAGACGCCAGTAGCGCAATTGCGCAGAAACGATTCTGCGGACCTGGCGGATCCGCGACGGCAGGGCCTGCAGCTCTACCGTGCAATGCCTGCTTGGCTGGCTGATCACGGCTGCGACTCCCCGAATTGAGTCCGGAAGAAGACGACGTTCGGATCCAGCAGGGGGCCGCGTGGTCTGCCGCCTGCTGTCTGGCCGGCGGCGGCTGGTTCGCAGCGTCATCGCCGGTAAACCCAGAGTGATGTGAGACCAGAGTGACGCAGGGGGTTCGGGCCTGCAACTCGCGCGCCGGGGACGCGGCCCGCTCAGCCGCGCGGCCGCTGGTGCTCCGTGGCGTCGCGCACCGCTTCGATGAACCGGCGCGCGGTCGGCGGACCGGCCTCGCCGGGCCGTGGTTCGCGCTCCCCGAGGGTGAGCCGGTAGCGGGTGCCGTTCACGTCGGCGAGCGCCTGGTCGTCCGCGGTGAACCAGGGCCTGCCCGTGCGCACCGCCTGCAGCGGCGCGCTGTCGATCTCCGTGCCGTAGCTGGTGAGCAACTCCAGCCTGCCGTCGGCGATACGGACCTGTCCGGCGCGCGTCAGGGAGCGCAGGCGCCGCCCGATCCGCACGCCCCTGGCCGTGAATTCCGGCTCCGCCATGACCCTCCGCCTCCCTGCGCCGCGCCGCCGCCTGTCGTCCGCGGGTGCCGCGTGCGCACCGGCACGGGCGTCCCGCGAGACGAAGTCTGCCCGCACCGGGCGGCGAGCACCAGAGCGCATGAGGCCGTCGACCGCCGCTTTCCGGGGCGCACGCACCGTCACACGGTGACGCTCTCCCCAAGGCTCCCCCGGCTCTTCCTTTGAGCTGCCCAAAGGTGTGTTTATGCAGGTGAGAAGCGTGTGGCGGGTGTTTAAGATCGAGGCGTACGGCCGCGTCGAATCGCGTCCGGCACGACGCGAAGGAGACCCGCCGTGACCACTGGGCAGCAGGACCGAGTCGACGGACCGATGCCGACGCTCGACGTCGACCACAGCGACGACGCCTATCGCGCATGGCTCAAAGAAGCCGTCCGGAAGGTGCAGGCCGACGCCAACCGCTCGGCCGACACGCACCTGTTGCGTTTCCCGCTGCCCGAGCACTGGGGCATCGACCTGTACCTCAAGGACGAGTCGACGCACCCGACCGGCAGCCTCAAGCACCGCCTCGCCCGCTCGCTCTTCCTGTACGGCCTGTGCAACGGCTGGATCCGGCCGGACCGCCCGGTCATCGAGGCGTCCAGCGGCTCGACGGCCGTCTCCGAGGCGTACTTCGCGAAGCTGATCGGGGTGCCCTTCATCGCGGTGATGCCGCGCACGACCAGCGCGGAGAAGTGCCGCCTGATCGAGTTCCACGGCGGCCGGTGCCACTTCGTGGACGACTCGCGCATGATGTACGCGGAGTCCGCCGCGCTCGCCGCCGAGACGGGCGGCCACTACATGGACCAGTTCACCTACGCGGAGCGGGCCACCGACTGGCGCGGCAACAACAACATCGCCGAATCGATCTACCAGCAGCTGCGGTTGGAGCGCTACCCCACGCCCGCGTGGATCGTCGCCACGGCCGGCACCGGCGGCACGTCGGCGACCATCGCGCGGTACGTCCACTACATGCAGCACGACACCCGGATCTGCGTCCCCGACCCGGAGAACTCCTGCTTCTTCGACGGCTGGACGAAGGACGACCCGAACGCGACGAGCGACTGCGGCTCCCGCATCGAGGGCATCGGCAGGCCCCGCATGGAGCCGAGCTTCCTGCCCGGCGCGATCGACCGCATGATGAAGGTCCCGGACGCCGCGTCCGTCGCCGCCGTGCGCGCCCTGGAGCAGGCCATGGGCCGCAAGGCGGGCGGCTCGACCGGTACGGGGCTGTGGAGCGCCCTGAAGATCGTCGCCGAGATGGTGGCCGCGGGCCGTACCGGCAGCGTCGTCACCCTGATCTGCGACCCCGGCGACCGCTACCTGGACAAGTACTACTCGGACGCCTGGCTGGCCGAGCAGGGCATGGACATCGCGCCGTACGCGCAGGCGATCGACACGCTGCTGACCACGGGGGCGTGGCCGGAGTAGCGCTCAGGCACGAGCAGCGCGGTCGCGGCCCCGTGCCGCCGTGCGCGCTCGCGCGGGCTACGCCTTCGCCGCCGCCAGACGCCGGTCCAGGGCCGTCACGGCGTCGCGGAACGCCCGGGCAAGGCCCGGGCGGCCGAGCCGGAGGGCCGCGCGCAGCGGTGCGGCGCCGTCCGCGGCGAACGTCCACTGGACCCGGGTGCCGGTGCCCGCCGGGGTGAGCCGCCACTCCTCGACGAGGGCGCGCAGACCCGGTGCGTTCGTCACGTCCACGCGGTAGGCGTACCGCTCCGGCGCCTCGGCCGCGAGGATCGACTCCTGGAACCGGGTGCCGCCCTTGAGTCGGACCTCGCGGCCCGCGCCGCCGCCCGTGGGCCGGCAGAGGGTGACCGCGGTGAACCACTGGGGCCAGCCCGTCACGTCGTCGGCCAGGGCGCGGTGGACGGCCTCGGGGGAGGCGCTGACCTCACGCGCAAAGACCAGGCGCACGGGAGCGCAGGCGACGAAGTCGAGCCCCACGGTCCTCAGTCGGCGTGCCATCGAACCTTGCCCCCAGCGGACGAGACGGTTGACCGGACACGGTCACCATAGCTGGCGGTCCGTCAGATGTCTGTGGGGGCCCCGGAGTCGACGTCGTCCCCGGCGTCCGCGGACTCGTCGGCCTGGTCCGGGCCCGGATCCCCGGCGCCGTCGTCCGTCTCCCCGGCGCGCTCGCCCGTGACCACCAGCCGGTTCAGGTGCTCGGAGATCTCCGCACGCGCCTCCGCGGGCAGCCCGGCGTCCGTCACCAGCGTGTCGACCTGGGAGAGCGCGGCGAACGAACTCAGCCCCACCGTCCCCCACTTGGTGTGGTCCGCGACCACGACCACGCGTCGCGCCGACTGCACCAGGCGGCGGTTCGTCTCCGCCTCGGCCAGGTTCGGCGTCGACAGGCCGGCCTCCACCGATATGCCGTGCACCCCGAGGAACAGCACGTCGAAGTGGAGGGCCCCGATCGCCTGGTCCGCGACCGGGCCGACCAGCGAGTCCGACGGGGTGCGCACGCCGCCCGTCAGCACGACCGTCGCCGCGCCCTGGCGCTGCCCGGCGGCGCCCTGCGCGGCGTGGAAGACGTCCGCCACCCGCACCGAGTTCGTCACGACCGTGAGATCGGGGACGTCCAGCAGATGGTGGGCCAGGGCGTACGTCGTCGTACCGCCGGACAGGGCGATCGCCGTGCCGGGCGCGACCAGCGACGCCGCCGTGCGCGCGATGTCCTCCTTGGCGGACAGCTCCAGGCCCGACTTCGCCTCGAAGCCCGGCTCGTGCGTGCTCGCCTCGACCACCGGGACCGCGCCGCCGTGCACCTTCTCCAGGACGCCCTGGCGGGCCAGCGCGTCCAGGTCGCGGCGGACCGTCATGTCGGACACGCCGAGCTTGCGCGTGAGTTCGTTGACCCGGACGCCACCGCGGCGGCGCACCTCGTCGAGGATCAGGGCACGGCGCTGCTCGGCGAGGAGGTTCTGGTTGTCGCTCACGCCCGGTCGGCCCTTCTGCCTCGTCCTGCCCTTCGCGCCCCCGGCGCGCTGCCTCATCCTCGCACGGGCCACCGACCGCACCGTCACCGGCCGCCGACCGCGCTCCACGGGAGACCAGGACACCGCCACGGGCACCGGAACGGAACAACCGGGATGGGGGAGATTACGTGACGAGGGGTGCGCCCGGGCCCCGGAACCGAGATCCTGGACCCCTCACCATGCGCCTCTCGGGGGAAGCGGAACAGTGGAGCGTGCCACGCAGGACGAGACCGCCCTGGAACTCCTGGTCCACGGAGTCGGGGGAACCACACCGGAAGAGATGCTCGGCGATCCGCGCACCGTGCGGATCTCCGGCGACGACACGGCGGCCGTGTTCCGCCGCACCGAGGACGCCGACGCCGAGCAGCGCCCCGACGACTACCGCGGCAAACCGGTGCCCGAGGCCTACGTCTGGTGCAACCTGACGTCCGGCAACGGCTCCCGCGCCCTGTGGCTCCTGCTGCTGCCCTTCATGGTCGTCAACATCGCCCACTGGATGCGCCCCACCTCCCGGCACCGCAAACGCCTCGTACGGACCTACGGCCTCCTCGTGCGCCTCGTCGGCCTCACCCTCACCGTGCTGCTCGTCGCCGCGGCCTGCGAGATCGCGCTCGACCTCACCGCCTGGCAGTGCGCGGGCACCCCCGCGTGCGCCGACGACCGCGCCTGGCTCGGCTTCCTCGCCGCCGACGCCGACGGACACGGCGGCTGGTGGTCCCAGCCCGGCCGCCGCCTGGCCCTCGCCGCCCTGCTGCCCGCCGCCCTGACCGGCCTCCTCTGGTACCTCTCCCACCGCACCTGGAGCGCGTACGAGTCCCAGCAGCCGCTGCCCGACCGGCCCGACCCCGAGGAGGAGACCAGCCGCACCGCGCTCGGCAGGCCCGGCTTCTGGTACGGCCGGCGGCTGGTCGCCCGACTGCGCGCCGCCCACACGGCGGCCGGCCTGCTCACCGTCGCCGGCGCGGTCGGCACCTCGGCCGCCCGCCACGACCGGCGCCCCGGCGGCTCCGCGCTCCTGGACACCCTCGGCTGGGCGCTCGACAGCACACTCGTGCTGGGCGGGGCGTTCGTCGTCTGGGTGGTCTGCCGCAGGGGGCGCAGCGAGAACCGCCTGGACCGGAAGCTGGACAAGACCCTCGTGCGCTGGCTGCCGCTCGGCGCCCTCGTCCTGCTCGCCCTCGCCCTGGTGTACGCGGCCTGGTCACGCCCCGGCTGGCGCTCCGAGGGCAGGCTGCCCGGCGACGCGACGTTCGGCGGCATCACCCTCGTCCAGGGCGTCCTGGTGCTCGGCCTCGCGGTGGTCGCCCACCTCCTGTACCGCTCCTCGCCGGACGCCCGCACCGCCATCCGCGGCTTCGGCGGCCCCGCCGTCGCCATGCTGTCCTGCGCGCTCGGCGGCGTCATGACCGGCGGCGGCGCGCAGCGCGTCGCCGACTGGCTGGACGGCGCCCACGGCTCCATCGCGGGCCCGGCCCTGGTGCTCACCTGGCAGGCGTCCGTGATCCCGCCGCTCCTCGTGGTCGTCGCGGTGCTCTGCGGCTGGTTCGGCGTGCAGACCGTGCGGCGCAAACGCCGGGAGATGGCGCGGATGCCCCTCGACTACCCCGAGGAGCGCAAGGACTCCACCCGCACCCGCCGCATCGCGGGCACCCGCGCCCGCGCCGCCCTCACCGACCGCGCGCCCCTGCTCGTCGGCATCGTCTCCGCCGTGACGCTGCTGCTCGGCGCGGGCGCGCTCACCGGCGCGTGGATGACGGAAGAGGTCCCGGGGCAGGCCGCCCAGGGCACCCCCGACGCGATGGAGGGCGCGGCGGAGACCGCGCAGGCGCTCGGCTCCTGGCTGATCGGCTTCGGCTTCATACTGTTCGTCACCTGGGGCCGGCGCGCCTACAAGGACGCGTCCGCCCGGCGCACCATCGGCATCCTCTGGGACGTCGGCACGTTCTGGCCGCGCGCCGCCCACCCCTTCGCGCCGCCCTGCTACGCCGAGCGCGCCGTCCCCGACCTGACCTGGCGGATGGCCACCTGGACGCGCGCCACCAGCGCCACCGGTGGCCGCCTCGTGCTGTCCGGGCACTCCCAGGGCAGCGTCCTCGCGGCGGCCGCCGCCTGGCAACTGCGCCCCTCCGTACGCCGGCGCGTCGCCCTGCTCACCTACGGCTCGCCCCTGGAGCGCCTCTACGGCCGCTGGTTCCCCGCCCACTTCGGCCCGGCCGCCCTGACCTCCCTGCACCGCGAGGTCGACTGCTGGCGCAACCTGTACCGCACCACCGACCCGATCGGCGGCCCCATCAACCTGCGCGGCGCATGCGGCCCCCAGGTCGACCGCGCCGCCCTCAAGGACCCGCTGGCCTACGGCCGTACCCAGGAGCACCCGCTGCCCGCGCCGATCCTCGGCCACGGCGACTACCAGGCCGACCCCGCGTTCGCCGAGGAGCGGGCGCGGCTGCTCGCCCGCCTCAGGCCCGCCGTGCCCGCCCCGAGGCCCGAAGTCCCCGACGAGGTCACACCGGCTCCGGCAGATCCTCCGGATACAGCAGGGTGAGGTCGTCCGTGCTCGGGTCGCCGACCTGGGCGACCCGGCCCGCGTGCCGCTCGACCATCGCCTCGAAGGTCTGCCGCGCGGTACGGCCGTTGCCGAACGCGGGCCCCTTGGGGAGCACCGTGAAGTACTTCAGGAGCGCCTCGGACGTGCCCGTGCCCAGGCGGTACTCGTGCTCGTCGGCCTGCTGCTCCACGATCCGCAGCAGCTCCTCGGGGGCGTAGTCGCCGAAGGTGATGGTCCGTGAGAACCGCGACGCGACACCGGGGTTGACGGACAGGAACCGCTGCATCTCCGCGGTGTAGCCCGCGACGATCACCACGACGGCCTCGCGGTGGTCCTCCATCAGCTTCACGAGCGTGTCGATGGCCTCCCGGCCGAAGTCCCGCCCGGAGTCCTCGGGCGAGAGCGCGTACGCCTCGTCGATGAACAGCACGCCGCCGCGCGCCCGGTCGAAGGCCTCCTGGGTACGGATCGCGGTCGAGCCGATGTGCTCACCGACCAGGTCGACGCGCGAGACCTCGACGAGGTGCCCGCTCTGCAGGACGCCGAGCGAGGCGAGGATCTCGCCGTAGAGCCGGGCGACGGTCGTCTTGCCGGTGCCCGGGGAACCGGTGAAGACGAGATGGCGGCGGACGGACGCGGCCTTGAGCCCGGCCTCCTGCCTGCGCCGGCCCACCTCGATCATGTCGGTGAGCGCGCGCACCTCGCGCTTGACGCTGTCCAGGCCGACCAGCGCGTCCAGTTCGCCGAGCACCTCGGCGGAGGCGCGGGAGGGCTTCTCGGGAGCCGCTGCCGGGGGCGTGGCGGGCTGCGGGGCCTGCTGGGCGGGCAGGGCGCCGAGCAGACCGACGGTCTGCGTGGCCGTCTGCACGGCGGGCGGTTCCGGCGCGGCGGACCCGGGGGTGCGCAGACCGCCGCTCTCGTCGCTCGCGCAGTCCTCGACGATCGGCCCCTCTTCGGAGAACTCGAAGCCGCCGCGCGCGCACCGCTCCGTACGGCACTTCTTCAGCGTCGTACGGCAGCCGTCTATGACATGGAAGCCGTAGCCGCCGCTGCCGCCGACCCGGCAGCCGTGGAAGCTGCCCCGGCCGCCCGCGGAGACGTAGAAGCCCGCCTCGGCGGGGGAGGTGACCGTGCAGCGCTCGATGGTGGGGTCCGCGCCCTTGGTGACGATCACGCCGGTCTGCACCGCGTCGACCGTGCAGTTGGCGAGGGTGCCGCCGCTGCCGTGGTCGCGGAACCACGCGCCCGTCGCGGCCTCGCGGATGCGGCAGTCGTCGAGCTGGGCGGTCGCGCCGTCGCTGACCGACACGGCGGTGTTGCGCACCTGGGAGAGGTCGCTGTCCACGACGTCCGCGCGTGAGCCGCGGTCCAGGACGAACAGCGCGTCCGGCACGTCCCGCACCCGGCAGGACTCCAGGACGGCGGTCGCGCCGTCGCTGACCCAGACCGCCGGGTAGTCGCCCGTACTGTCGTGGATCTCGCACTGGTTGGCGTCCACGCGGGTGCCCGGGTCCCACACCGAGAGGCCGTTGCGCCCGAACCGGCTCACCGTGGACCGGGTGAGGGTCAGCACGGAACGCGAGCGCAGGTCGATCGCGTTCTCCGGGATGTCGTGGATACGGCAGTCCGCGAGCGTCAGCACGGCGTCCGTGTCGAGCGTCACGCCGTCGGACGTGGTGCGGTGCACGTCGCAGTCCGTCAGGTGCGCCGCGGCCCGCCCGGTGACCTGCACGCCCGAACCCTTGACCTCGTACACCTCGCAGCCGATGGCCTCGAGGCCGGTGTGCTCCCCGGTCACCGAGAGGCCGGCGCCCGACGCGTGGTGCACCCGGCAGCGCTCCAGCCGCGGGTGCGCACCGCCGCGCACGGCGACGCCGGACTGGCCCGCCGCGACGATCTCGCACTCCTCGAAGACCCCGCCGCCGCCGTCGAGCACGGCGATGCCGATCCCGCCGGGGTTGTCGACGGTGCAGCGGCGCACGGTCGGACGCGCGCCGCCGCGCACCTCCAGGCCGGCCGCGGACCGGGTCACCACGCGGATGCCGACGAGTTCGGGCGCGCCGTCCTCCACGAGCAGCGCGGGCGCGGAGGAGTCCTGGCCCTCGATGTGCAGGTCCTGCACGACGGCGGAGGCGCGGACGGTCAGCGGCACCCCGTCGGACGGCGCGATGCGCACCGATCCCGGGGCGCTCTCGGGGCCGCGCAGCGTCACCGAGCGCTGCACGACGAGGTTCTCGCGGTAGGTGCCCGCGGCGACGGTCAGTATGTCCCCGTCGCTCGCGGCCTCCAAGGCAGCGGCGAGCGATGCGTACTCGCCGGTGCGGCGCCGCCACCGCGACGTGCCGGTGTGCGTCACCTGGACCGTGCCCTGTGCCATGGAGTTGCTCTGCCCCCACCTTGTCGTACGCGGGACCTTGCGGCGGACGTGCCGTGTCACTGGGTGTCGCGGCACCGCGCAAGGGGCCGAGGAGTTCGGCCGGTCCACCGTAGCGCGCGCGGGGATGCGGAGTTGACCCGATGGCCAGGCTCTCACCTGCGGAGCCGGGCGCACGTGTCTTCGACCCGCGGCAGCGGGCGGACCCGCCCGGCCCCAGGAGCGGTACGGAAGGGGACGTGCCGGGCCGGGTCAGGAACCGGTGCCGGTCCGGCCCCAGTCCGGTCCCGCCTTCTCCCAGGCCCGGTCCAGGCGCGCGTACCGCGCCCGCACCATGCGCCAGAGGACCAGCCTGCGGGTGCCCTCGATGAGCGCGGTGGCCGCCGCGGCCGCGCCGAGCCCGGCGAGGACCGCGTGCGTGGTGGCGGTGGCGCCGTCCAGCGGACGGCCGACGACCTGGCCGCGCTCGTCGGTCCACAGCCTGAAGTGGTCGCCCTCGTCCGGGGACTTGAGGCTGGACAGGACGATTCCGTAGTGGTCCGTGCGGTCCGGGGCCGTCCAGCGGGCGAGGACGCGGCTGTGCGCGTCGCGCGCCGACGACGTCTCGGGATCGGGGTCGACCGGGGGAGAGGCGACCTTGCGCAGGACGGTCGCGGTGACCGCGTGACGCGCCTCGTGCTCCTTGTGCACCGAGGCGAGCAGGGCGTCCCGCGTCACGTGCGTGACGGACACGCCGATGACCGGTACGGCCACGACGACGGCGACCAGGGCGATCAGCCCGAGCCAGGCCTCGACGAGGTCGGTGCCGCGGCGCAGCGGATTGTTCCGCCACCGCCAGAGGCCGACGATTGCCCGCACTGCCCTGCACCCCCTTCCGTGTCCGTCTCTACCAGAAACGGCACGGCCCGCGCGCGGTGGGCGGGAAAAGAGGGTGACATCACCCTCCGAAGCCGTCCCTTCACGCATCGCCGTTCAGATCCACGATTCTCAACGACCGTGTCCCATGGTCGAGTTCCCCGCCCCGGCATCGATCATTCGGAAACGGCGGACCGTGGCCGATGTGCGACGGGCGGGCGAATCCGACCGGCGCGCGACGGAGCGGGCGCGGACAGCCGAAAGCGCCGCCGGGCGGTGGCCCGGCGGCGACGGACGTGCGGTACGGATGCGGCCGTTGTGGCACGGACCGCCCGGCGCCGGTGAACGGCGGCGTGCGGTCCGCGAATCCCCCGGGGCTCCACGGCAGCCTCGCGCGGCCCGCCCCGCCGGTGGTCTCCGGCGGGCAGGGGCCGCGGACGATCAGTACCCGCGGTAGGGGCGGTTGTACGGATCCTCGTACGACGCCGGGGCCGGACGCGGCGCCGCGGGGCGCATCGCCTCGTACCCCGTGCCCGTGCCGGGAGCCGGCCGCTGGGGCTGGGCGCCCGGGTACCCGCGCGGGCCCGCGGTCTGCTGGGGGATGTACGGAGCCGGGGCCTGCTGCAGCGGTGCGGGCTGCTGGGCCTGGTAGCCGTACGCCGGGTTGGGATGCGAGGGGGCCGCCGGCAGGGCGGGCAGCGCCGCCGGGAGCGCGGGCAGATGACTGCCCGTGTCGTACGCGGAGGGGACCCGGATCGGGGCGATCTGAGGGGTGCCCCGCTCGGCGACGAGGGAGTCGTAGATCGGGGTGTCCGGGAAGGACGGCGCGGAGTAGTAACCGCCGCCATAGGTGGAGCGGGGGGAGGTCATGCTCCATAAGTTAAGCCCTCGATGTGCCGGTTGGGGAGTCCCAATCTTGGGGTCATCCGTTTTACGCCAGTTTTGCCGGTCTGACCTGCTGAGACATCGGCACGAAAGCGTGCGGATCCGGGGGCCGTCAGCCGCGTCCGCCCGGCCCCCGGCGCGCGGAGCGCCGCTTGAGATAGAGGGGAAGGCCGTACCAGCACAGGGCGAACCAGAGGAGGACCGCGCCCGCGAAGACCTCGGCGAGCAGGTCCGGCAGCACCACATGGAGGATCAGGAGCACGGTGCCGCTGATGGTGAGGGAGAGGAGCACGAGACCGGTGACCATCAGCCGCCCGGCGACCGTCACCAGATCGTCCTTCATCTGCTGGCCCGTCAGGAGCCGGTGCAGCGACACCGGGGCGATCAACGCGCCGGTGGCCGCGGCCCCCAGGATCACGGTGGCCACGTACACGTGGGTGTCGAAGGCGCCGAGGTCGTCGAAGCGCGGGGTGAAGGCCACGCTCAGCAGGAATCCGAAGAGGATCTGCACACCGGTCTGCGCGACCCGGGTCTCCTGGAGCACCTCGGCCCACCGCCGGTTGGCTCTCTCGTGCGCCTCCTCCAGCTCGTCGTCCACCGATATGTCCGGTCTCGCCATCTCGTCCGTACTCACGGAGCGCCTCCTTCGTAGACACGTCGGATGCCCGCGGTCGGGGCGGTTACGTATGCGTGTCGCGTGCGCGGCGGGGTAACGGAGCGGTGCGCCGCACTAGCCCGGAGAGACCGTGGCCGGCCGCCGCCGGAGGAGAGGTACGCATGTCCGCGTCGCTGCTGGAGTCCGTCGACCTGGAAGCCCCCGTGTCCATCGCCTGGGAGCTGTGGAGCGACGTGACCCGCTGGCCCGCCCTGCTCAGCCACGTACGGCTCGTGGAGCCGCTGGGCGACCGGCGCTTCGCCTGGCAGCTCGAACTGCCGGGCGCGGAGAAGAACTTCGTCGCCGAGCTGGCCGAGGTGATTCCCGAGGAGCGGATCGCGTGGCACACCGTCGAGGGCGTGCACCACGCCGGGGTGGTCACCTTCCACCGGCTCAGCGAGACGACGAGCCGGGTGACGCTGCAGATCGAATACGACCCCAAGGGCTTCGTGGAGCACCTCGGCGCCCTGACGAACCTCGACTCCACCCTCGCCAATTACGACCTCGGCGAGTTCCAGAAGCTCGCCGAGACGGTCGCCAAGGAGCGGGCGGCCGGCTGAGGCGGCCCCCGCCGCCGTTCCCCCGGCCCTCACGGCCCCGCGCAAGTCCCCGGCGACACCGGATGTCGCCCACCGGGGCCCGCATACGATGATGGGGGCGTGACGCAGCAGCCGGAGAACGCCACCCCGCGACCACCCCAGTGGTGGGAGTCCGTGCACCGCCTGTGGCTGCAGGCCATGACCGTGCACGACGTGACCATGATCGCGGAGTCCGTGTACCGGGCCCTGGCCCAGCTGCCGGACGTGGTGGCCGCCGCCGGCTGCCGCTGGACCCGCGACGGCCCGCTCTACCTGCGCCTGCTGTCCGCGCAGGACGCCCCCGTACGCTCCTGGCGTCCCGCGGACCGGGACTGGCCCGGCACCGACGGCTGCCCGCCGGTCGTCCCCACGCACGCACTCCCCACGACCCGCTCCGCGGCATCGCCCCACGACGACGCGCAGTGGGGTCCGGCCGGCTCCCTGCTGCGCGGGGCGGGCGCCGTGCAGGTGGTGGAGTGCGTCTTCGCGCTCGGCACCGGGGACAGCGCCGGCCTCTGGCTCGGCCTGCGCCGTCCCGTGTCGCCCGAGGCGCTCGAGGAACTGCGGGCCCGGCTCGTCCAGGTCGCCGACATCCTCACCGCCAGCAACCACCGCATCCAGGAGACGCACCGGCACGAACGGCGCCGCGCCCGGGACGCCTTCCTCGCCGAGGCATCCCTGCAGATGGACGCCAGCCTCGACGCCGAGGAGACACTGCGCCGCGTGGCCCGGCTCGCCGTCCCCGCCGTCGCCGAAGGCTGCCTGATCCACCTGACCGGATCCGACGGACGCCTGCGGCCCGTGGCCGTCGCCCACGTGGCCGCCTCGACCCAGCGCTGGCTGACGCAGGCGGCGGAACAGACCCTGTGGCTGACGGCGGCACTCCACGGCCGGGTCCACCGGCACGGCGCGGCCCTGCTGTACGACGCGGAGATGCGGCACCACGACGTCGCGGTGCTCCACCCGCCCGGCAGCAGCCCGCCGAGCGCCGTCACCGTCAGCCCGCTCGCGGCCCGGGGCCGCACCCTCGGCACGCTGACCTTCCTCTACGGGCAGGACCACGTCGAGGACGCGCACCTGCAGATGGTCCAGGACCTGGCCGGCCGCGCCGCCCTGGCCATCGACACGACCACGCTCTACGCCCAGCGGCGCCAGCACGTCGAGCTGCTGCAGAAGCACCTGCTGCCGCGGGCGCTCCCCGAGGTCGCGGACCTCGACCTCAGCGCCGCGTACGCGGTGGGCGACGCCTCGCTGGACGTGGGCGGCGACTTCTACGACGTCGTGGTGCGCCCCGACCGGGTCTGCCTGTTCATCGGCGACGTCTGCGGGCGCGGGGCGGAGGCGGCCGCGTTCACCGCACTGGCCCGGCACACGCTGCGCACGCTCCTGAAGGAGGGGGTGGCACCGGGCACGGCCATGTCCCGCCTGAACGCGGCCCTCGTCCACGAGGGATCCACCCGCTTCGTGACCGCTCTGATCGCCGTCCTGACCCCGCGTCCGGACGGGACGGGCTGGCAGGCCGAGCTCGTCAGCGCCGGGCATCCGGGACCGCTGGTGCGCGGCAGCGAGGGAACCGTCCGCGCCGAGCAGCCGAAGGGCCTGCTGCTGGGCGTCGCGCCCGACGTCACGTACCACCCCCGGACCGTGCGTCTGGACCGCGGCGACGCACTGGTGCTCTTCACGGACGGTCTGACCGAGGCCCGGTCGGCCCAGGGAGTGCAGTTCGAGGAACAGTTGCCCGACGCCGTCCGGAAGTACGCGGCGGTGCCGGGCACGGCGGCCACCGACCTGGTGGCGGCCGCGGCCGCCTTCCGGGAGCAGGGCGACGACGACACAGCAGTGCTGATCGCGAAGGTGAAGGAACAACAGTGAACAGCGCCATTCCCTCCGCCAAGAGACTCGACATGGGGCGGATCCTGGTCATCGAGGATTCGCAGGAGGACGCCGAGGCCATCGAGCGCGCGCTGACGCGCAGCCACCCCCTGCTCCGCCTGGACTTCCGCGATCGCGGCGAGGACGTGGTGGACCGGCTCATGGCGGTCGACGACGCCCCCGGCATCATCCTGCTGGACCTCAACATGCCCGGCATGAGCGGGCACGCCGTCCTGCGGGCGATCCGCGGCCAGGCCGCGCTGAACGGCATCCGGGTCGTGGTGTTCACGACCTCCACGGCCCCCGCCGAGGAGGACGCCTGCTACGCCGCGGGCGCCGACAGCTACGTGTACAAGCCGCTCAACTTCGACCTGTTCCGCACCGTGCTGACCGGAGCGGTCGACTACTGGCTCAGATCGGACAGTCGGCCGTCCGCCCCGGGCAGCGCGCCCTCGCCCAACGTGAAATAGAAGGACGTGCCCCGCCCCGGCGTGCTGGACAGCCAGATCCGGCCGCCGTGGCGCTCCACGACCCGCTTGACGATGGCCAGGCCGACCCCGGTGCCGCCACCGTGGTCCTGCGGGTGGTGCAGCCGCCGGAACAGGTCGAAGATCTCGGCCTGCCGCTCGTGCGGCACACCGATGCCGTTGTCCGCCACGACGACGGCCGGCACCGCCTGGTCCGCCCCGGGCGCGAGCACCTCCTCGACCGTGACACGCACCATGCGGTCGGGGCGGTCGGCCGCGTACTTGGCCGCGTTCACCAGGAGGTTGAGGAACACCTCGAAGACCCGGTCGGCGTCGACCCGCACGCGCGGGAGCCGGACCGGACGTTCGACCCGCACCCGCTCGTCCCGCAGCCGCTCCCCGGCCACCTCCAGGGCGGCGTCGAGGATGTCGTCGAGGTCGACCGGGGTCATGCGCAGGCCGGCCCGGCCGGTGCGGGCGTACTGCAGCAGGGAGTTCAGCAGGTCGTCCATGCGGGTGGCCAGGCGCTGCACCGACCTGAGACGGCGTACGACCGTCTCGTCCAGTGCGTCCCCGGCGTCTTCCAGCGCGAACGTGGCGGCGTTGGAGATACCGCGCAGGGGTTCCTTGAGATCGTGCGCGGTGACGTGTGCGAACGAGTCGAGATCGTCGTTGTTCATCCTCAACTCCGTGTTGAGGGAACCCAGCTCGTCGGCGTGGCGCATGACGAGACCGGTCAGCAGCCGCCACATCTCCACGGCGGCCGCCTCGTCCTGGGCGCTCCAGGGCAGGCTGCGCCCCCGCATCACGGACCGGATCACCGCCCCCGACCCCCGGGGCGTCAGCCGCTCCCCGCGCGGGCCCACCAGGACCGGGCGCTCCGGATCCGCCGCCCACTGCCGGGGCATGGGACGCTCGGCGCGCACCCAGGCGAGGAAGTCGCCGCCCTGACTCAACGACAGCATCAGCACTCCGGCCGGAATCTCCTCCTCGCCCGACAGCGGGTCCTCCTGTGCCAGCGCCTCGGGCAGGCGGTCCGTCGCCCACACGTGCCCCGGGCTCAGCCGCGCCGCACGCGACCGCAGCGCCGCGGCAAGGCCCTGTCCCACCCGCGTCCCGGCCTGGTGCAGCCGGCCGTCCCGCATCAGCAGCATGCCGTCTCCCCGCGCGAGTCCGGTCACCCGCTCCGCGTGCTCGATCAGGGAGGACTCCACGTCGGGTGCCAGCAGTTCGGCCACGGCGGCGGCATCGCGGGCGGAGCGCGACAGGGCGTCGGCCCGCTCGCGCTCCTCGATCGCCGCGAGCTGCATGGAGAAGGCCACACCGAAGAGCTCGCACGCGGCCCGCACCTCGGGCGACAGCCGCGTCGGACGCTCGCCGTGACAGGCGATCAGCCCCCAGAGCCGCCCCTCCCTCAGCAGCGACACCGACATCGACGAGCGGACGGAGATGTTGCGCAGGTACTCCAGATGGAATCCGGAGACCGTACGCAGCGCGGCACCGGAGAGATCCAGCGGCGTCCCGGTGCTCTCGCGCACGGCGGGGACCAGGTGCGCGGTGGCGTCGTCCACGTCCGCGATGACCCGGATCCAGTTCTCCTCGTACAGGCGGCGGGCCTGGGGCGGGATGTCCGTGGCGGGGAACCAGAGCCCGAGCCAGGGCTCGCGTCCTTCGCCCACGCTCTCCGCGAGGACCTCTCCTGGCCCGTTGAGCTCGTCGAAGCGGTAGGCGACGACCCGGTCGAATCCGCTCAGCGCCCGTACCTCCCGCACGGCGGCCCGGCAGCACTCCTCGACGGAAAGGGCGCCCCGCAGGCGGCGCAGGGCACGGCGGACCCCGTCGTAGAAGCCGGTCGTGCGGGGCCCCTCGGGCTCGTGCGGTTCGAATTCGAGGATGACGAGACCCTTGCGCCGGTGCACCGACACGTCGACGTCCCGCCCGTCCGGCCCGGCCTGCGCGCGCAACAGGGCGGTGTCGTCGTCCTCCGCGGTGGCGTCCAGGGCCTCGGCCCAGTCGGCGCCGGACAGGACGCGGGTGACGTGCGCGCCGACCAGCTCGTGCGCACCGAGGCCCAGGACCGCCTGGAGGTTCTCGGCCGCGCTGTCGACCACCCCGTCCTCGGGGCGCACGCCGATCAGCGTGCCGTAGGACTGCACTCCTCCCAGGAGATGGATCCGCTCGCTGACGCACTGCGACAGGTCGAAGGCCGCGGGCACCGAGGCTTCGGCCTCGCGGGAGCGGGCGGAGAGCCAGTCATCTGTCATACGCGCATCATGCCTGCCCGGCGGCGCCGAGGTGATCCCGGTGCACCTCCCCAGGGCACCGGGATCCCTCCGCCGGCCGTCCGCTAGGCGACGGTCATGAGGCCAGGGCGGTGTCGTGCGCGGTGTCCGCCGCCGCGAGCTGGCGGCGCGCCACCGCGAGGGCGGTGTCGATGTCCAGCGTGCCCGTCGAGACGCACAGGGTGTAGGAGATGTCCTCGATCCGCTGACGAGCTCCCTCGGTGCCCTTCTCCGCGTGCAGGCCGCGCAGGGTCTCGTACTGCTCGAGAAGGTCCTTGAGCACCACCGGGTGTGCCATCAGCATCTGATGTCTCCTTGTCACTGCGCTACCCGCCGTGGGTATGCAGGCCCCGGATGCCCCCGATGCACGCCACCAGTCCTCGGGCCCGGCGGATGTGGCCGAAAAGGCGTCACCGGGGTCCGAACGCCGGGGCGTTCACCCGGGGCGGGTGCCGGGGCGGGGCGGCCAGCGGGTGCCGGAGCGGGGCGACTCCGGCACCGCGTTCTGCCCCGGTGCTACTTCTTGTGACCCCAGTGGCCGCCGTGGCCGCCGTGACCCCCATGCCCGCCGTGACCCCCGTGGCTGCCGTGGCCACCCTGACCCCAGTGGTCACCGGAGCCGTTGACGCAGGTGTTGCCGAAGGCCGGGTTGAGCAGGCCGATGACGCTGACCGTGTTGCCGCAGGCGTTGACCGGGATGTGCACGGGCACCTGGACGACGTTGCCGGACAGGACGCCCGGCGAGCCGACAGCCGCGCCCTGGGCGCCGCTGTCCGCGGAGGCCGCTCCCGCACCGGCGACGACGGCACCGCCCACGGCCACCAGGACGGCCGCGCTCTTCAGTAGACGTGACATGGCACTTCCTTCTCGTTCGTGCGACACCGCCCGTCACGGGCGGTGCAGAGCGGGGTCGCTCATCGCGGGGGATCCGTGGCGGAGCGCGCGGCGGCTTGGCCGACCGGCCCCGGTTCACCCGCACGGAGCAGAAGATCGAACACCCGTAGGGGCGGTGGCTCCCGGACGGCGGGCGAACGGGCACACCGTGGCCGCGGACGTGCTGGACGCAAGTCATGGGGTCCGGCGCCGCGCGCGGAGGCGGTTTCGGGGTACACGCGAGGGCATGCGCACCCACCTCGTCGACCTGGCCGCGTCCGGCCCCGCTCCTCTTCTCCTGGCGGTGGCCGTCCTCGGGCTGGTCAGCGTCTACCTCGCCGGGTACCGCCGGCCGCTCGACGGCAGGCTGCCGAGGGAGCACGCCCCCACGCCGTCGCAGCAGCCCGAGAGCTCCTGAACGGTCGCTGCGCCCGTCTGCCGCGGGCACGCACCAACGGCGTAGAAACTGCGTACATCCGTGGCGTGCGGTGAGTGCGCGACGGCGGGTGGGGCACCGGATGGTCCTCATGTGATCGGTCGCGGCCGCCACGCGGTCCGGCGGACCGCACGGCCCGCGCCGCTCCCGTTCCCCACCGGACGTCCGCCCGGGTGGCGCCCTAAGGAAGTTGAGTCATGTCAGCACAGCATGCGTTCCACGACTTCGGCGCTCTGCACTTCGGCCGGCGGGCGGAGCTCGATCCGGAAGAGGCCCGGCGCGTGCGCGAGGCCGTACGGGACAGCGGTGTCCGGGAGCTGTACGTACTGGCGCACGGAGCACACAACGACGACACGGTGTCCGAGGCCGCCGACGACGCGTTCTGCGCGATCCTCGCCGAGGCGTGGGGCGACGCCTCGCGTGAGGTGGGTCTGCTCACCGTGCGCTGGCCGTCGCTCTGCTTCCGGGACGAGGGCATCTGGGGCCACGCGGAGGACGAGACGACGCGTGAGGAAGAGGCGCGGCCCGGTATCAGCGCGGCGATGGGCGACGACCTGCGGCGGCGACTGCCGGACAGTGAAAACCTGTTGTCCGAAATCATCGGGCTGCTCAATGAACGTCCGGTGCACGACGGCGCGTTCGACGACCTGGGGTCGGCGCTGCGTCGGCTCGCGGAGAACCCCTTGCAGGATCCGCTCACCGAATTCGGTGCCGACACGGAGGGCGAGATCCTTCCGCAGGCCGACCCGCTCATGCTCTTCGAGGACACGAAGACGATGTGCTGCGAGTTCGCGGGCGTACTGGACGATCTGGTCGAATCCGGGGACGAGGACCCCGGCGAGCCCGCCCGCCACGAGACCGGCACCGGCGACCCCGACTCCCCGGTGTCCGAGGAGGGCACCCTCCCCGAGATCCGGGTCGCGGGCCACCGGCCCGCCAAGCCGCTCAGCGACCGGGTGAGCCGCGTGGGCACGGCGGCAGGCGGCGGGCCCGTGGGACAGGACCGGGACCGGCAGGAGTACGCGGAGGTGTGGCGCGGCGCCCACGAACTGTTCCGCCAGGTGGTCCGGCACGTGCTGCGCCGCAGGGCGGGCGCGGTGGGGGAGGCGGGCCTCGGACCGTTCCTCGCGGACCTGACCGACTCCTCCGGAACGCGGATCCATCTGGTCGGCCACGGGCTCGGGGGGCGCCTTGCCGGGTTCGCCCTGCGCGGCCTGGAGTCGGGGGGCCAGGACACCGGCCGCCTCGCGTCGCTGACCCTGCTGCAGGCGGAGATGTCCCACTTCGCCTTCGCCGACAGCCTGCCTCAACAGGTCTCGGGGCACGGGGCGTTGTGGGGCCTGCGACGGCGTATCGAGGGCCCGCTGGTCTGTACGTTCTCCCATCTCGACACGCACTTGGGCGTGATGTATCCGCTGTCGGCCCAAATGATGGGCGACACGGCGGAGATGGCCACGATGAGCCGCAAGTGGGGCGCCCTCGGCTTCGACGGGATCCAGGGTGTCGACGGCCCTCCCGACATCACCGTGGACGCGGCCTCCGAGCGGGACCTCGGGGAGATGTCGTACACGAATGTCGACTCGTCCTCCCTCTTCCGGTCCCAGCGGATTCCGGTGGGGGGCCACCATGACGTGCTCCATCCGGATCTCGGCCGGCTCCTGAGGCAGGTGGCGGAGAGCGGCAAGGACAAGGATACGGAGGACGTCGAACCGGGCACCGACATCGAGTGATGACTCCGAGGCCTGATCAGGCTCCCTTGTCGGCGAGGCGGTCGCCCTTCGGCAGCCCGGTGCCGGTCACCCTGGCCGAAGTCCCGTCCGGGGCGAACGCGTGGTGGAAGGTGAAGGCGCGCGGTGCGGCGCCGTGGGCATGGAGGTGCTCCAGCGCGCAGACCCCGTCCTGCCAGGTGGGTATCACGCCGTCGGGGACCCACCAGAACACGTAGTTGGGGTGCTCGGACCGCTCGAACCAGTCGTAACGCCTGTTCAGCGCCGCGCGGTGCAGGCCGGTGTAGATGGCGTCGAAGGCGGGGCGCAGGTCCGTCCAGAGCGAGAGGGTCGTGGCCAGCGCGATGGTGTCCACCGTGCGGCCCTTGTCGTACCAGGCCGGGACGGTGAACGCTCCCCACGCGCCCCAGTCCGCCTCGAAGTCGCCCGGGCCGCGATCCGCCGCTTCGGCGCGCGCGATGTATCCGGGGTGCCGCCCGACCTCCCGGTAGACGGCCTCGCCGCTGGCGTGGAACTCCCGGGTGAGAGGTGCGGGATCGGCGAGAGGTGACTTCAGGACGCCGAAGGTGTACAGAGCAAGATGGGGCATACGTCTCTCCCTGGTGCGGGGTGCCTGTGCGGGGTGCCTGGTGCGGCCCGGTCCCGGTGCGGTGGCCGTGCGCCGGGGGCGCGGGGGCGTGGGGCGGGACCGACGCGCCCCGTCGCGCGCGGCTCGGCCTGGGGGGAACTCCTTTACGGCCACGGGCGATTGCCGTGGATCAGTGAAGGTAGCCGCCTCGGCGGGCTCTGTCGACGTTGTGTTTTCCCTGTACCTGTGGCTTCTGATACAGGCCGTCGCGGCAGCTCAGCGGCTGGGGGTGCGTGTGCGGGCGGCACTGCCCGGCGTCGGCGCCGGGTGCGCCTCGGAGGGTGCGGCCGTCGAACCTCGGCGTGTGCTGCCGGTGAGCCGCGGGGTGGGCCGCCGTGCGCCTCGGAGGGTGCGGTCGGTGCGCGAGACGTGCGCCGCCGTGTGCCTCAACTCCCCTTCCTGCGCAGCCGGGCCTCTCTCTGCGCGTGCAGTGCGCCCCCGCGCGGAGGTTCGCGCGGCGCCGGGCCCGGTGATAACGCTTGAGTTACGGAATCGGTGATTGAGGTGATGAAAGGATTCGCCATGGCATCTCAGGCACTTCTGGAGGCAGGCCGGTTGACCGCCATCGTGAAGATCCTCGACCGGGCCGGCGGCCATCTGAGCGCCGCGGTTCAGGACCACACCCGGGCGCCCGTGCTCCCCGACGAGACGAAGAGCGCCCTCCAAGCACTTCTCGACATCTCGCTCAGCGCTTCACGCGATCTGACCAGCGCCGTCCAGCACGCGGGCAGCGGTGATCTGAGCCTGGCCCAGGCCCATCTGGAGGCGGCGCGGACCGCCCCCGAGAAGCATCTCGTGCAGACCACGGGCATGCCCGTCCCGCTCCCCGTCGGGGTCCGCACCGCGCTCCAACTCCTGCGCGGCATCAGGGGGTTCTTCAGCGCGGAGACCGAGGCCGCCCTTGTCCGCGCCCTGAGCATCACCCCCGTGCCGGTCGCCTAGGTGTCGCCCGCCCGTGCGTCCTGCGACCGAACCCGCCGGGAGAGACGGGCAGTCGCCCGAAAGGACGGGACTGCGGTCATCTCGGCACCGCACACCCCCCTTTGAGCGCGGTGAACGGCCGCACCCGGGGCCGGTTCACCCTGTAGGCCCTCCGGGGTTTCCTCCGGGGGTTGTTCCGCGGAGTGGACGGGTCCTGCGTGGCGGACGCATGGGCGGGTAACCGTGGGACATCGGCCCCGCGGGTCACTGCGATGGGAAACCTGCGCCTCCATCCCGCGGGGGCCGGTCCACGCCCCCGGGCGGAGCCGCATCGCCGTCACGCAGGGAATGGATCATGCCCCGCAGGACCCGGAACGCCTGGGACTGCTCGGCCTCGGTCATGCCGCCCAGCATTCTGACCTCGACGGACCGGACCGCCGCCGTCGCCTTCTCCAGGCTCCGACGGCCGCGGGGCGTCAGCCGCGCCGGCAGGGCCTTCCCCACGGGTGCCTCCGCCGGCCTGGTCACGTACCCGTCCCGTTCCAGGGCCTGGAGCAGCACGTTCATCGACTGCCTGGTCACGAACGCGCCCCGCGCGAGCTCGGAGTTCGACAAGCCGGGCCGCTGGGCCAGCAGTTCGAGGCAGGAGTAGTGCGTCACGCTCATCCCGAGGGGGCGCAGCACCTCCTCCATCGCCGCGCGCAAGGCGCTCGACGCCTCTTTCAGCAAGTAGCCCAGTGAGGTGTCGAGGTCGACTCCGGGACGCTTTTGACTCATGTCAGTATTCTGACATACGTTCTTGCGTGTCAGATAGCTGACACGGAGAGAAGGAGCATCACCATGCCCGTCACCGGCCCCGACTTCATCTCGCTCCAGGCGCGCGACCTCGACGCCTCACAGGCCTTCTACGAGCAGTACCTGGGCCTCGTCCGCTCGCGGACGGGCCCGCCGCACGCCGTCGTCTTCGAGACGAAGCCGATCGCGTTCGCCCTTCGCGAGGTCGTTCCCGGCACCGATCTCGCCGCCGTCGCCCGGCCCGGCATCGGTGCCGCGATCTGGCTCCACGCCACCGACGTCCAGGCCGTCCACGACGCGCTCGTCGCCGACGGCCACACCATCGTCTCCGCCCCGGTCGACGGCCCCTTCGGGCGGACGTTCACCTTCGCCGACCCCGACGGCTACCACCTCACGCTGCACGACCGCGCCTGAGGCCTCCCGTGCCGGGAAGCGAAGGGGGCGCCGGTTTCCGGCACTGATCCACGGGCACCCGGTGGAAAGCAGCTTGTGCGGGAGTTCGCAGCTCGTGACGCAAGAAAGCAAAACCGTTCTTGGAGGTCCCGAAATGCTGAAGGCCATCGCGGATGTTCTGCGCGCCATCGGTGGAGCCATTGCCACGGTCGTCACGCTTCCCTTCCGCGCGGTCGCGCGGCTCTTCGGGGGCGCGTCCGCCAGCGCCCACGGTCACCACTGACCACGAAGCGGGCCCAGCGGAAGGGCGGTGCCGGTCTCTGGCCGGCACCGCCCTTCCGTCATCACCGCTCTTCCGTCATGTCGCCGACGCGGCGCCCGTCACGCGGTGGCGGGCCGAAAGCAGGCGATGACGTCCTTCCCCCTCGTGCACGATCTGATCTGCCACTGGTCGGCCATCGCGTCGACGAGCATGAGGCCGCGGCCGCCCAGCGCGTCCTCCGAGGCTTCCCGGGGCTGCGGCAGGCCGCCCGCGGAGTCGTGCACGGTGACGTGCAGGCACGCGCAGTCCCAGGTGAGGATGAGCTGGGCGTCGCTGTGCGCATGAATGTGGGCGTTGGTGACCAGCTCCGACACGGTCAGCAGCACGGCATCCACCTGGTCGGGCTCCTTCGCGAACCAGTCCAGGCTCTCCAGATGGCTTCGTGTCCAGTCCCGGGCGGCCTTCACGCCACTGCTCACGGGCAAGGAGCGCGCCCATCCCACGGCGGTGACCGCAGCTTCGTCCCGCATGAATTCCCGTCCCATCCAGTCCATAAGTGGCCGTTTCCACTCTCACCGGCCAGTACCCCGCCCCGGCCGCTCCATGTCGCCGGACACCGCCGGTACGCCACCGGGCGTGCGGACCGCCCGTGCGGACCGCCCGTGCGGACCGCCCGTGCCGGTGTCACTCCGGTGGCGGTGCTCAGCGGCGACGCGAGCCGGGCGGCGCCGCCGTTCCGCCGCTGCTCGGGTTGCTGGTGCGAACCGTATGGGTGAGTTTTGTGTTGAAGCGGGGAGACGGGGGTACCCAACGCACTCGTCCGGCCCCGACCGTCGATTTCCAGGAGGAGACATGACGAACCCCGAGCAGGACCCGAACCAGAACGAGGGCCCGGCGGACGGTGGCGCGGCGGGTACGCCGGGTGTCCACGACGGTGGTGCCGACGGTGGCGCCGAGGGTCCGGCGGACGGTGGGGCGGCGGGTACGCCGGGTGTCCACGACGGTGGTGCCGACGGTGGCGCCGAGGGTCCGGCGGACGGTGGGGCGGCGGGTACGCCGGGCGTGCATGACGGTGGTGCCGACGGCGGTGCCGAGGGTCCGGCGGACGGTGGCGCGGCCGGTACGCCGGGCGTCCACGACGGTGGTGCCGACGGCGGTGCCGACGAGTCCGGCAGTGCCGTTTGAGCAGCTCACCCCTCGAGCTCCGGGACGCCGACGCCCAGCCGGGCGACGGCGTCCCGCACGAACGCCTGACCCGCCTGACCCGCCTGACCCGACAGGAATTCGCCCGTGACATCTGGGCGCGCACCCCGCTCCTCACCCGGGGAGCCGGCGATTTCGCCGACCTCTTCTCCGCCGACGCCGTCGACGAACTGATCTCCCGACGCGGCCTGCGCACGCCGTTCCTCCGCGTCGCCAAGGACGGAGCCACCCTCCCCGAGACGTCCTTCACCGCACCGGCCGGAGTCGGCGCCACGATCGCGGACCAGCTCGACGACACCGCCCTGTGGCGGAGCTTCGCCGACGGCGCGACCCTCGTCCTCCAGGCCCTGCACCGCACCTGGGAACCGGTGGCGGACTTCGTGACCGGGCTCGGCACCGAACTGGGCCACCCCGTGCAGGCCAACGCGTACGTCACGCCCCCGCAGAACCGCGGCTTCGACGACCACTACGACGTGCACGACGTCTTCGTCCTGCAGATCGCGGGGACCAAGCGCTGGATGATCCACGAGCCGGTCCACCCCGACCCGCTGCGCGACCAGCCCTGGACCGATCGCCGGGACGCCGTCGCGGCGGCCGCGAAGAGCGACCCCCACCTCGACACCGTCCTCACGCCGGGCGACGTGCTCTACCTGCCGCGCGGGTGGCTGCACGCGGCCGAGGCACAGGGCGCCGTGTCGATCCACCTGACGCTCGGCGTCCACACCTGGACACATCACGCCCTGGCCGAACAACTCGCCCAGTCCGCACTGGCGTTGCTGCGCGAGGACCCGCAGATGCGCGCCTCCCTGCCGCTCGGCGCCGACGGCCAGGACGACGGGCTCGCCATGGTCCGCGAACGGTTGGCCGAGGCCCTGACACGGGCTGACCCCACCCCGCTGTTCCACCGGGCCCGGCGCGGCCAGTCCCGCCCCGCGCCCCTGGGACCGCTGGCCCAACTCACGGCCGTCGACGGCCTCACCCCCGACTCGCCGGTGCGTCTCCGCGACGCACTGGAGGCCCGCCTGACGGGCCGTCGCCTGCACACGCGGGTCGGCTGGCTCGACATCACGGAACAGGACCTGCCGACGATCCGTCGCCTGCTCGACGGCCAGGACGACGAAGACAGCCGGTACGGCGACGACCCCCGCGCCCCCCACGTCCACGTCGCACACGATCTGGGCCTCGAACTCGTCGAACGGCTGCTGCGCGCGGGCGTCCTGGTGCCCGCCGGACCATGACCCGGCCGGACCACGACGGAGCCGCCGCGGGCCCGCAGGCCAGGTTCTTCTGCGCCGAAGCAGCCCGCCTGCGGAGCGACCCCGCGGCGGGCACCGCCCCCCACGGGACGACCTGGGTCCTCGTCGAGTACCCGGGCGGCTGGCCGCCCAACGGCTTCGACGGCCTTCCCCTGGACCCCGGCACCAAGCAGCGGGTGTTCACCGCCGCACAAGCAGTGCGCGCACGCATCCTGCTGATCAGGCGGCACGGCCGCCGTGCCGCCGACGGACCGCGGCGCTGGGCCGTACTGCGGTACGACGACCACGGCGCCCACCGCGCGACATGGGGCGTCTGGCACCGTGACGAGGACCTGGCGGGCATCGCCGAGGCCCTCGCCGCGCCCGGCCCCCCGCCCCCGGACCCCTCGGGCCCGCCCGTGGTCCTCGTCTGCGCCCACGGAACGCACGACGCCTGCTGCGCGGTGCGCGGCCGCCCGGTGGCACGGGCCCTGAGCGAGCGCTGGCCGGACCTGGTGTGGGAGTGCTCGCACGTGGGCGGCGACCGGTTCGCCGCCAACGTGGTGGTCGTGCCCGACGGGGTCTACTACGGCGGCCTCGACGCCGCGTCGTCCCTCACCGTGGTCGAGGCGCACCTCGCCGACCGCGTGCACGCCGACCACCTGCGCGGATACACGGACCTCTTCCCGCCCCAGCAGACCGCGGTGGCGGCCCTCCTCGGCCGCTTCGGCCCGGCCGGGCGGCACCACTACACCGTCGAGGACACCACGCGCGACGACGACCGCTGGCTCGTCCGCGTCCGGGGCCGGTCCTCGGATGCACCGGCGTACGAGGTCGAGATCCGGTCCCATCGAACGCCCCGGCGTCAACTGACGTGCCGGGGCCTGTCGATGAGTTCCACCGCCGTCTACGAGGCCGTGTCGATCGCCGTCGTCCGTCCGTGAACCGGTCCGCGGCGGCGCTGTCCGTGGGGCGGACGGGGCGGGAAGAGACCCGGGGAGAGGACGGGCCATGGGTGGCTCTCCTGGCTGTGGGTTCAACCAGGAGAGCCTCGACGCTGCCGACCTCCGGAGGGTTTGCACTCGCTCAACGTCGTTTTGCGCACACTACCCGCTGAGGACTGGGGTGCGGCCGCTTGGAGTCCAACCCGCAGGTCGGGCCGAGCGGCCCCGCCTCGACCGAGACTGTGCGGGCCGAACTTCGGTTGGATAGGGTGACGGTCGAGTGCTTCGGAAGGCAGGCACTTGCCCCTGTGCGTACAGGGAAGATGGCGGTCGCCGGTCAGCGGCCGCCATCTCCTTGTGACAGGGGCTCGTCCCTGCCCCTTCGGCTGCTGTCATGGAGGCCGCCGTGAAGCCCTCTCGCCATCCCTCCCGCTCGCCCCGGGTGCCGTCCGACGGCGCACCCGCCGGCGCGCCGGGAGCAAGCCCCGGTACCGGCACCCCGGACGAGGTGCAGGGACTGCGTGAGCGCGTCGCGAGCCTGAACACCCGTCTGCTGGCCCGCACCCAGGTCGCCTACGCGGAAGGCGTGCTGACGGGCCGTTACGGGCTGTCGGGCCGTGAGGAGGCGTTCGCACTGATGAAGACGGCCTCGCAGCGGTGGAACGTGAAACTGCACCGGCTCGCCGCCGCCCTCGCCGTGACCCGTGCGCCGGCCAGGGGAGCGGCCCAGTGGTTCCCGCACCGCGTCGTCCAGCCCATCCCCTCCCTGCACGCCGTCGGCGAGGGACTGAGCCCGTTCAACCAGGGCGAGGTCCTCGCCGCGGCGTTGCGCAGGGTGCTGCGGGTGACGGGCGGCACCCGGGGCAGCGTGCAGTTGTACGAGGCCGGGCTGCTGCGCCTCGAACAGCAGCAGGGGTACACGCAGAGATTCCGCGACCACCTGGCCTGTGTCGACGCCGACACCGCGTACGCCCGCGCCCTCATCGCCCGCTCCCGGATCACGGTCCTCGACACGGCCACCGCCACCGACTTCGACGAGGAGATGCGCAGGCTCCTCCTCTCCGAAGACGTCCACGCCCTCGTCAACGTCCCCGTGACCGGGCACGACGGTGCGTTCCGCGGAGTGATCAGCAGCCTCCACGACACGCCGCCGACGCCGCTGGACGGCCGGCAACTGCGGGAGCTGGAGGACGTCGCGAGCGCGGTGGGCAGGTGGCTGGCGTGGCACCAGCACAGCGTGGTGCTGGCCGCCCTGGAGTTCATCCACCAGTCGGGCCGTATCGCCGCACGGCCGCCCGAGGGCGATTGACGTCCCGCCGGGGCCGGAGAAAGCGGCCGCGCCCGGAGAAGATCCGAAGAAGCCGGGGACGCGGTGTGTGAGGGGCCCATGACGGGGGACCCGGGACCGATGGCGCAGGCCGTGGTGAATCCCCGTGGGGTCGGCCGGCGCCGAGGCTCTCCTGGTTCGGCTCGGAGCCAGGAGAGCCGCCCCCCTACGTCGGGGCGCTCACCGGCCCGCTCACAGGGTGCCGTGCTCGCAGAGCTGACGGGCGACCTCGTGGAGCTTGACGTTGTTCTCCTGGGAGTAGCGGCGCAGCACGTCGAACGCCTCGTCCTCGGTCAGGCGGCGGCGGGCCATCAGGATCCCGATGGCTTCGCCGATGATGTGGCGTGTCGCCACCGCGCGCTGCATGTCGGCGTGCTCGCGGGCGGAGGAGAAGGCGACGGCGGCATGGGAGGCCAGCAGCCACCCCGCGGTCTCGCTGGCGTCGGTGAACGCGCCGGGGCTGCGGGAGTAGAGGTTGAGCGCGCCGAGGTTGTCCTCGTCCTCGGTGTAGAGCAGGAAGCCCATCATGCTGCCGATCCCCAGGGCGTGCGCCCGCGGCGCGTAGGCGCGCCAGCGGACCTGCTCCTTCTCGACGTCGGCGATGCGGAAGACGGGATGGCCGGTGCAGGCGGCGTCGAAGCAGGGGCCCTCGCCGAGCTTCTCCTGCAGCCGGTCGCTCTCCTCGACCAGCGGCTCGGTCGGGGACAGGGTCTGGACCTGCTTCTTGCGCAGGATCAGGACACCGGCGGCGTCGCACCCCTCGACCAGCTCCACCGCCGAAGCGGTCACCTTGTCCAGGGTGGCCGTCACGGACTCCTGGGCCAGCAGGTCGCGCGCCATCGACGCCATCTTCACGGCGAACGCTTGCCAGTTCATCGGATCCTCATCCCTGCAGTACGTGCCGACGGCCCCAGCTTCTCAGGAACCATGGCAAAACCCGGAGCGGTGCCGGACGCCGGGGCCCGGTCGTGGGCCTCTCCGGGGTTCGGGTAATAGGTTGGTCATGAACGGACACGGCGACCCCGCCGGACACGGCGACCTGTAGTGGGGGCGGACATGACAATGCCTAAAGGATCGAACGTTCCCGTACCGGCGCCCGCCGTACGGATCGAACTGGGGTGGGGTGCCGGAGCGGGGGTGCCCGACGCCGACGCCTCCGCGCTGCTGCTCTCCGGCTCGGGCAAGGTGCGCTCGGACGCGGACTTCGTCTTCTACAACCAGCCGGGCCACTCCTCCGGCGCCGTACGGTACGAGGGCAAGCAGCGTTCGGACGCCGGCGTGGTCGACGCGCTGACGGTCGACCTCGCGCGCGTGGAGCCCGACATCGAGACCGTGGTGCTCGCGGCATCGTCGGACGGCGGCACGTTCGGTCAGGTCCCCGGCCTCTACATCCGCGTACTGGACGCGGCCGGCGGCGCCGAGATCGCGCGCTACGACAGCGCCGACGCGACCGTGGAGACCGCGTTCGTCCTCGGCGAGCTGTACCGGAGACAGGGCGCGTGGAAGTTCCGCGCCGTCGGCCAGGGGTACGGCAGCGGCCTGGAAGGGCTCGCGACGGACTACGGCATCACGGTCGACGAGCCGCAACAGGCGGCGCCCGCCCCGGCCGCCACGCCCGCCCCGGCCCCGCCCGCCCCCGCCCCGTCCCCGGTCACCCCCGCCGCCCCGGCGCCGCCGCCCCCGCCGGCCCCCGCGGCCGCCCCCACGCCCGTACGCCTGACCAAGGTCACCCTGACCAAGGACGCCCCCTCCGTCTCCCTGACGAAGCAGGGCGGGACCTCCGGCGGCCTGCGGGTGAACCTCAACTGGCAGGTGCGCAAGCAGTTCAAGGGCTGGGGCGCCAAGCTCGGCCGTGCCGTCGCCATGCACGCCGACCTCGACCTGGACCTGTGCGCCCTCTACGAACTCGCCGACGGCCGCAAGGGCGTCGTCCAGGCGCTCGGCAACGCCTTCGGCGCCCTGAACCAGCCCCCGTACATCCTCCTCGACGGCGACGACCGCACCGGCGCCGTCTCCACCGGCGAGAACCTCACGGTCAACCTCGACCACATCAAGGACTTCCGGCGCATCGTCATCTTCGTGACGATCTACGAGGGCGCACGCAGCTTCGCCGACCTCAACGCCACGGTGACCCTCCAGCCGCAGCACGGCGCCCCTATCGACTTCTCGCTCGACGAGTGCACGGTCCCCTCGACGGTGTGCGCGCTCGCCCTGATCACCAACAACGGCGGCGACCTCGTCGTCCAGCGCGAGGCCCGCTACCTGGTGCCCGACCGCGGCGTGAGCCCGCAGCGCACCATCGACCACGCCTACGGGTGGGGCATGAACTGGACGCCCGGCAGGAAGTGACCCCCACCGGCCCCCACCGGGCCGACGGCGGTTCACGGCCGCTCGGGCGAGGGCTCCGCGGCCGTGCCGTCGGGGCGCGCGTACGTCCGGCCCTTCCAGGCCGCGCCCCGCCCCCGGTAGTGCTGCACCGCCGAGTCCACCGTCATCAGGAGGTACAGGAACGCGGTGCCGGGCAGCAGCGGGGCCAGCCAGAGCGGCTGGCGGTAGTACCGGAGCATCGGCAGGTACGTCGCGGTCATCACCAGCCAGGCGAGGCCACCGGCCCCCGCCGCCACCGCGTTCCCCGTGGCGAGACCCGCGCACAGCGCCACCGGCGGGGCCAGGTACACCACGGCGAGACCGGCGACCGTCCCCAGGAGCAGCAGCGGCTGGTGGCGCAGTTGCGCGTACGCGCTGCGCGACACCATCCGCCACAGGTCCCCGAGGCCCGGGTACGGGCGCACGCTGTCCACGCGCTCCGCGAGGCCGAGCCAGATGTGCCCGCCGGAGCGCTTGACCGCCCGCGCGAGCGCCACGTCGTCGATCACGGCCTGGCGGATGGCGTCCGGGATCCGGGCCCGCTCGGCCGCCTCCGTCCGCAGCAGCACGCAGCCGCCCGCCGCCGCTGCCGTGCGCGCACCCTTCCTGCCGATCCGGCGGAACGGGTAGAGCTGCGCGAAGAAGTAGACGAACGCCGGGACCACCAGGCGCTCCCACAGGCTCTCCACCCGCAGCCGGGCCATCTGCGAGACGAGGTCGAAGCGCCCGTGGTCCGCCGCGGCCACCAACCGGCGCAGGCTGTCCGGCTCGTGGGCGATGTCCGCGTCGGTGAGCAGCAGGTACTCGGGGCCACGCGCGCGTGCCAGGCCGATGCCGTGGCGTACCGCCCAGAGCTTGCCCGTCCACCCGGCGGGCGGTTCGCCCGGGGAGCCGACGGTCAGTGGCAGCCCGCCGTGCCGCTCGGCCAGCGCGCGGGCCAGCTCGCCCGTGCCGTCCGAACTGCCGTCGTCGACGAGGAAGATCTCCGCGCGCCCCGGATAGTCCTGGGCGAGCAGCGAGGGCAGGCTCGCGGGCAGGACGGCCGCCTCGTCGCGGGCGGGGACCACGACGGCGACCGAGGGCCACCGGCCGGGTTCCCCGCATGGTGGCAGACGCACGTCGGTGCGCCAGAAGAAGCCCTGCCCCAGCAGGAGCCACAGCCAAGCGGCAAGCGATCCGGCGGCGATCCAGGCAACGGCGCTCATCCGCCGAAGTCTGCCCCACGGCACGGGGCCCGTGGGGCCCATCGACTATGGTGACCGGGTGAAGATCGCGCTCATGGACTCCGGCATCGGACTGCTCGCCGCGGCCGCCGCGGTACGACGCCTGCGGCCGGACGCCGATCTCGTCCTCTCCTCGGACCCCGACGGCATGCCGTGGGGGCCCCGCACGCCCGAGGACCTCACCGGTCGCGCGCTCGCCGTCGCCGAGGCCGCCGCGGCGCACCGCCCCGACGCGCTGATCGTCGCCTGCAACACCGCGTCCGTGCACGCGCTGCCCGCCCTGCGGGCCCTCCTGGAGCCCGGCATCCCGGTCATCGGGACCGTGCCCGCGATCAAGCCCGCCGCCTCGGGCGGCGGACCGGTGGCCATCTGGGCCACGCCCGCCACCACCGGAAGCCCCTACCAGCGCGGGCTCATCGAACAGTTCGCGAGCGGTGTCCCCGTCACCGAGGTGCCCTGCCCCGGCCTCGCCGACGCCGTGCAGTACGCGGACGAGCAGGCCATCGACGAGACGATCGCCGCGGCGGCTGCCCTGACCCCGCGCGATGTAAGGGCCGTCGTCCTGGGCTGCACCCATTACGAGCTGGTCGCCGAGCGCATTCGCGCCGCCGTGCAGCAGTCCGGTCTGCCGCCCCTGGTGCTGCACGGCTCGGCGGGCGCGGTCGCCGCCCAGGCGCTGCGCAGGGCCGGCGCACGGACCGGCGCCGAGGCCGCGACCGTGGCCCCCGGCCTCACCGTGCTGCTCAGCGGCCGCGAGGAACCGCTGCCGCGCACGGCGCTCACGTACGCGGAGGGGCGCATGCTCGCGGCGGTCAGCCCGGCGCTGTAGCCCCCGCGGGCCCCGGCGGACGGCCGAGGTGCCACACGGCGGGGGACACCCGCCGGACGGGCCCCGGGTGGCTGGTCACTCTCCGCGACGCGGTGCCTTCGCGGCGGAATCTGAGTAGTCTCGATGGCATGAGGGACCAACCCCACGACGAGTGGGCCGCTTCCGACGGCCCGCCCGAAGTCTGGACCGGACGCGCGACCAACCGCGTGCAGTGGCTGCTGGCCTGTGCCGGGGCCGCCTGCCTGGCGCTCGGCATCGAGCTGGCCGTCGACTCCATGTGGACCTCGGGCATCGCGCCCCTGGTCATGTCCGTGGTGGGATGCATCGCCGCGGGACTGCTGATGCTCTTCGGGACCCTCGCCTTCGTCCATGTGGCCGTGAAGGTCGACAAGGACTTCCTGGAGGTGCGCTGCGGCCATCTGGGGCTGCCGCGCCGCCACATCCCGCTCTCCCACGTCGTCGGCGCGGACTTCGCGCCCGCCGTCACGCCCCGCCAATGGGGCGGCTGGGGCTACCGCTGGCGGCCCGAGAAGGGCACCGCCGTCGTGGTCCGGCGCGGCGAGGGGCTGGTGCTCAGCCTGGGCGACGGCCACAAGTTCACGGTGACGGTCGACAACGCCGAGTCCGCGGTGCGGGCGATCCGGCACCGGCTGGGGCTCCAGGGCAACCCGGCCTGACGGCCGGAGGCCGCCGCTTCCGGCGCCGCCACAGCGCGCGTGCGGCTCAGTCGGCACGCGGTGCGGCACCCTCCGGGGACTCCTCGGCCAGCGGTCGCGCCGTCGCGATGCCCGCGAGCAGGCCCGCCCCCGTCGTCACCGTCGTCACGCTCAGCGCGTTGCCCACCGTCGCCACGGCCGCCAGCGCCGTCAGGGCGGCGCCCGCGGACAGCACCACCTGTGTCGAGCCGGGCGACCGCCACAGCGCGTAGAGCAGCCAGCCGAACACCGCCGCCAGCAGCCCGAGCCCGACCAGTCCCTGTTCCGACGCCTGCTGCAGCGGCGCCGAGTGCGGCTTCCCGTCCGCCAGAAGGTTCTCGGAGACCGCGGGGCTGAACTCGCCGAACCGCCCGGGACCCACCCCCATCACGGGCTCGCGCTCCGCGATGCCCGCCGCGTCCTGCCACAGGAGCACCCGGTGCCGGCCGAGCCCGCCCTCCACGGACGAGGCGAGACCGCCCGGCAGCGCGTCGTCGGCCACCGCCAGCGACAGGCCCGTGACCAGCACCGACGCCAGGGCGAGCCCGGCGACGCCGAGGGCCCTGCGGCGCACCCGGGCCGCCGCGAGCGAGCAGAGCAGCACCACGACGCACCCCGCACAGCCCACCGGCGAGCCGAGCGCCGCCGCGACCCCGGCGACGCCCGCCGCGAGCAGCCGCAGCACGAGCCGCGCACCCGCGGTCCCGGCCGCCCACGCCGCGCAGCAGGCCGCGCCCGCCGACAGGATGAGCAGCGCCGCCGTGGCGCCGACATGGCCCAGGGGAGAGGACGGGGCGATCGACAGACGCGGGGCCGCCACGGCGAGGCAGAGCGCCGCGAACGCGCCCGCGCAGGGCGCGGCGACCGGCAGCAGCGCCCCGCAGATCCGTCCGCCCGCGAACCCGGCGGCCACGGCGAGGACCGCGAGGAGCACGCCCTCGGGGCTGCCGCCGTGCACACCCGCGGTGACCAGTGCCCAGGCTGCGCAGGCGCCGAGCAGCGTCGCGCCCGTCGCGTCGGACGCGCTGCGTCGCTCGTGCGCCGATGCCGGACCGGTCGGCGCGGCCGTCCCCGTTGACCCCACCCCGTCGCCCCCCGGTGTATGACGGGCCCCCACCGGCACGGGCCCGCTCCACGGAGGCGTGGACGGGCCGGGCGTGAGGGACTCGGCCACACGTTAACGGCTGTTGCCCCGGTGTGGGGCCAGTTGTGCAGGAACGATTCGTCCCACATCGCCGCGTGCGGCCGGTCGCGCCCGCCGAAGGAGCCCCTCCGGGGCCGGGGCACCGAGCTGTCGACCCTCGGGTGACGCGCCGTACACTCCCCGGGTGACCGCCACCACCACTCCCGTCGACGAGCCGGACATGCGCGAACCGCGGCCCCCGCAGGCCTCCCGAGCCCTGCGCGTGCTGCGCCGGCTCGTGCCCGCCGCCGTGGCGGCCCTCTCCGGAGTGCTGCTCTACGTCAGCTTCCCGCCCCGCACCCTGTGGTGGCTCGCGCTGCCCGCCTTCGCCCTGTTCGCCTGGTGTCTGCGGGGCCGCACCTGGAAGGCGGGCCTCGGCCTCGGCTACCTCTTCGGCCTCGGCTTCCTGCTGCCGCTCCTGGTGTGGACCGGTGTGGAGGTCGGCCCCGGGCCGTGGCTGGCGCTCGCCGCCGTCGAGGCGGTCTTCGTCGCGCTGGTCGGCGCGGGCATCGCGGTCGTCTCGCGGCTGCCGGGCGCCCCGCTGTGGGCCGCGGCCCTGTGGATCGCGGGCGAGGCGGCCCGCGCGCGCGTGCCGTTCAGCGGGTTCCCGTGGGGGAAGATCGCCTTCGGCCAGGCGGACGGCGCCTTCCTGCCGCTCGCCGCGCTCGGCGGCACACCCGTGCTCGGCTTCGCGGTCGTCCTGTGCGGCTTCGGGCTCCACGAGGTCGTCCGCGGGCTCCTCGCCGCCCGCGGCGGTGGCGTCGTACGCCGTGGCGCCGTGGCCGCCGCCGTGCTCAGCGTGCTGGTGCCCGTCGCCGGCGCCTTCGCGGCGAAGCCGCTCGTCAGCGACGACGCGGAGGACGGCACGGCCACCGTCGCCGCGATCCAGGGCAACGTGCCGCGCGCGGGCCTCGGCTTCAACGCGCAGCGCCGCGCCGTCCTCGACCACCACGTGCGCGAGACCGAACGCCTCGCCGCCGAGGTGAAGGCCGGCAAGGTCGCGCGCCCCGACCTCGTGCTGTGGCCGGAGAACTCCTCCGACATCGACCCGTTCGCCAACCCCGACGCGCGCCTGGCCATCGAGGGCGCGGTCAAGGCCATCGGGGCACCGGTGTCCGTCGGCGGCGTCGTCGAGAGAGAGAAGGACGGCAAGCTCTACAACGAGCAGATCCTCTGGGACCCGGAGAAGGGCCCCGTCGACACCTACGACAAGCGCCAGATCCAGCCCTTCGGCGAGTACATCCCGCTGCGCTCCCTCATCAGCACCTTCAGCAGCGACGTCGGCCTGGTGCGCAGGGACTTCAGCCGCGGCACCGCGCCCGGCGTGTTCACCATGGCGGGCACCAAGGTCGGCCTCGCGACCTGCTACGAGGCCGCCTTCGACTGGGCGGTGCGCGACACCGTCACCCACGGCGCGCAGATCATCTCGGTGCCCAGCAACAACGCCACCTTCGACCGCAGCGAGATGACCTACCAGCAGCTCGCGATGTCCCGGATCCGCGCGGTCGAGCACAGCAGGGCCGTCGCCGTCCCGGTCACCAGCGGCGTCAGCGCCGTGATCATGCCGGACGGCAAGGTCAGGGCCAAGACGACCTGGTACACCGCCGATTCGCTGGTCGAGGAGGTGCCGCTGCGCTCCTCGCGGACCCCGGCGACCCGCCTCGGCGTGCTGCCCGAGGGCATCCTGGTACTCATCGCCGCGGGCGGCCTCGGCTGGGCCGTCACCTCGGCGGCGCGGGCCCGGCGCGCCGCGCGCGACTAGTCCCCGGGCACGGGCCGGGCACGGCAACCCCCGGTCCGGCCAAGGGCGATGACACCCCGCCGTTAGGGTCGGGGCATGGCTATTCCTGATTTCATTCGCACGATCCGGGCCGACGCCGGACAGCAGCTCCTGTGGCTCCCCGGGGTCACCGCCATCGTCTTCGACGACGAGGGCAGGGTGCTGCTCGGCCGCCGCTCGGACAACGGCCGGTGGTCGGTGATCGGCGGCATCCCCGACCCCGGCGAGCAGCCCGCCGACTGCGCGGTGCGCGAGGTGTACGAGGAGACGGCCGTGCACTGCGTGCCCGAGCGCGTGGTCCTGGTGCAGGCCCTCGAACAGGTCACGTACGAGAACGGCGACACCTGCCAGTACATGGACATCACGCTGCGCTGCCGGGCCGTCGGCGGCGAGGCCCGGGTCAACGACGACGAGTCCCTCGAGGTGGGCTGGTTCGCGGTGGACGCGCTGCCCGACCTGCACGAGTTCTCGCTGTTCCGGATCAAGCAGGCGCTGGCGGACGAACCCACCTGGTTCGCGCCGGTCACCCGGCCCTGACGCGCCGCCGCCGCGCCGTCGGCTCTCCGTTAGCCTGAGGTCACGATGAACCGTTTGAGCACGTCATGGGGCGCGTACGACCTCACCCGCTTCCCGGAGGACCCCCGCGACCAGCTGCGCGCCTGGTCGGCGGCGGACGCCTATCTGCTGCGGCACCTCGCGGGCGAGGAGGGGGCGGCGGCCGTCGACCTCGCCGGGACCGTGGCCGTCGTCGGCGACCGGTGGGGCGCGCTGACCACCGCGCTCGCGGGCCACGCGCGCGTGCCGGTGCAGATCACCGACTCCTTCCTCGCGCAGCGGGCGACCCGGGCCAACCTGGCGAGGGCCGGACATGCGCCGGACGCGGCTCGCCTCCTGACGACCAGGGACACCCCGCCCCCGCGCGTCGACGTGCTCCTGGTCCGCGTACCGAAGAGCCTCGCCCTCCTGGAGGACCAGCTGCACCGGCTCGCGCCCGCCGTGCACGAGGGCACCGTGGTCGTCGGCACCGGCATGGTCACCGAGATCCACACGTCGACCCTGGAGCTCTTCGAGCGGATCATCGGGCCGACCAGGACGTCACTGGCCCGCCAGAAGGCGCGGCTCGTCTTCAGCACACCGGACCCGGCCCGTGCGCCGGGGCCCAGCCCCTGGCCGGTCAGCTACGCGCTGCCCGCCGACTCCGGGGCGGGCGCGGGCCTGACCGTCGTCAACCACGCGGGCATCTTCTGCGCCGACCGGCTCGACATCGGCACCCGCTTCTTCCTCAAGCATCTGCCGCGCGCCCGCGGCGCCGCCCACGTCGTCGACCTGGGCTGCGGCAACGGCGTGCTCGGCACCGCCGCCTCCGTCGCGGACCCCGACGCCACGGTCACCTTCATCGACGAGTCGTTCCAGGCCGTCGCCTCCGCCGAGGCCACCTTCCGCGCGAACGCCGCCGCGGACGCCACGGCGCACTTCGTGGCCGGCGACGCGCTCGCGGCCGTGCCCCGGGGCACGGTGGACCTCGTCCTGAACAACCCGCCCTTCCACAGCCACCAGGCCACCACCGACGCGACCGCCCGCCGCATGTTCTCCGGCGCCCGCGCCGCCCTGCGCCCCGGCGGCGAGCTCTGGGTCATCGGCAACCGCCACCTCGGCTACCACGTGAAGCTCCGCAAGCTCTTCGGCAACGCCGAAGTCGTGGCGAGCGACCCCAAGTTCGTCCTCCTGCGCGCCGTGAAGAACGGCGGCTGAACCCCCGCCCGGACCCTCTCCTCCCGGGGCCCGTTCGGCCCTCCCGCGGCCCGCCCGGTGGCGGTCGCCCGGCACGGCTGATGTGCTGGACGCGGCGCCGCGCGCGTTCCGCACGACTGACCGGCCGCTCCCGTGGAACCCGTACGGCACTCTGCCGTATCCGCGACCCCGGCGTACGTCCGTACCCTGCGAGGAGATTCCGTGGCACCCCTGGCGAAGGACCACCTGGCGGCACTCGACGCCCACTGGCGGGCCGCCAACTATCTGGCCGTCGGACAGATCTACCTGATGAGCAACCCGCTGCTGGCCGAGCCGCTGCGCCCCGAGCACATCAAGCCGCGCCTGCTCGGCCACTGGGGCACCTCGCCCGGCCTCAACTTCGTCCACACGCACCTCAACCGCGTCATCCGGGAGCGCGACCAGGACACGCTGTGCGTGTGGGGCCCGGGCCACGGCGGCCCCGCCGTGCTCGCCAACTCCTGGCTGGAGGGCTCGTACAGCGCCGTGTACCCGGACGTCACCCGGGACACGGAAGGCATGGCGAAGCTGTTCCGGCAGTTCTCCTTCCCCGGCGGGGTGCCGAGCCATGTGGCGCCCGAGACGCCCGGATCGATCCACGAGGGCGGCGAGCTCGGCTACTCGCTCGCGCACGCCTACGGAGCCGCCCTCGACAACCCGGACCTGCTGGTCGCCTGCGTGATCGGCGACGGCGAGGCGGAGACCGGGCCGCTGGCCGGCTCCTGGCACGCCAACAAGTTCCACGACCCCGTGCACGACGGCGCGGTGCTGCCGATCCTCCACCTGAACGGCTACAAGATCGCCAACCCGACGGTCCTCGCCCGGCTGCCCGAGGCCGAGCTCGACGCGCTGCTCACGGGCTACGGCCACGAACCGCTGTACGTCGCGGGCGACGACCCGAGCACGGTCCACCAGGCGATGGCCGAGGCCATGGACCAGGCCCTCGACCGGATCGCCGCGATCCAGCGGGCCGCCCGGCAGGAGGGCGAGCGGGACCGCCCCCGCTGGCCCGTGATCGTGCTGCGGACGCCCAAGGGCTGGACCGGTCCCGGCGACGTGGACGGCAAGCCCGTCGAGAACACCTGGCGCGCGCACCAGGTGCCGCTGCCCGAGGTCCGCGAGAACCCGCGGCACCTGCGGCAGCTGGAGGAGTGGCTGCGCTCGTACCGCCCCGCCGAGCTCTTCGACGCGGACGGCCGCCCCACCGAGCAGGTGCTGTCCTGCGTGCCCGAGGGCGAGCGGCGCCTCGGCGCCACGCCGTACGCCAACGGCGGGCGGCTCACCCGCGGGCTGCCCCTGGCGCCGCTGGAGCGGTTCGCCGTCCCCGTCGACAAGCCGGGCACCGTCCTGCACGAGCCGACCCGTGTCGCGGGCGAACTGCTCGCCCAGGTCATGGCCGACACCGCGGGGCGCCGCGACTTCCGTGTCGTGGGCCCGGACGAGACCGAGTCCAACCGCCTGGGTGCCCTCTACGAAGCCACCGGCAAGGCGTGGCAGGCGCGGGTCCTGGACACCGACGAGCACCTCGCGCACGACGGCCGCGTCATGGAAATCCTTTCCGAGCACCTCTGCCAGGGCTGGCTGGAGGGGTACACCCTCACCGGCCGGCACGGCTTGTTCTCCTGCTACGAAGCGTTCGTCCACATCGTCGACTCCATGGTCAACCAGCACATCAAGTGGCTGAAGACCTCGCGCGCGCTGCCCTGGCGGGTGCCCGTGCCGTCCCTCAACTACCTGCTCACCTCGCACGTGTGGCGCCAGGACCACAACGGCTTCTCGCACCAGGACCCCGGCTTCGTCGACCACGTCCTGAACAAGAGCCCGGAAGTCGTGCGCGTCTACCTGCCGCCGGACGCCAACACCCTGCTCTCCGTGACCGAGCACGTCCTGCGGAGCCGCGACTACGTCAACGTGGTCGTCGCGGGCAAGCAGCCCTGCTTCGACTGGCTCACCCTCGACCAGGCCCGCGCCCACTGCGCGCGCGGGGCGGGTGTCTGGGAGTGGGCCGGCACGGACGACGGCACGCGGGACCCCGACGCGGTCCTCGCCTGCGCCGGCGACGTGCCCACGCAGGAGGTCGTCGCCGCGGCGGCGCTGCTGCGCGAGCACCTGCCCGAGCTGTCCGTGCGCGTCGTCAACGTCGTCGACATCGCCCGCCTCATGCCCCGCGAGGAACACCCGCACGGCATGGCCGACCCCGAGTACGACGCGCTCTTCACCCGCGACAAGCCGGTGGTCTTCGCCTACCACGGCTACCCGTGGCTGATCCACCGCCTCGCCTACCGCCGCTCCGGCCACGCCAACCTGCATGTGCGCGGCTACCTGGAGGCGGGGACGACGACCACGCCGTTCGACATGGTCGTGCGCAACGACCTCGACCGGTACCGCCTGGTCATGGACGTCATCGACCGCGTCCCGGGCCTGGCCGTGCGGGCGACCGCCGTGCGCCAGGCGATGGCGGACGCCCGCACCCGCCACCACGCGTGGATCCGCGAGCACGGCACCGACCTGCCCGAGGTCGCCGACTGGACCTGGCCCTACTGACCCGCCCGCGGATCAGGCCGTTGTCGGACCCGTGTGCCACCGTGAGGGGAGAGTGACGACCGAAGGACGCGCATGGCACCGCCCGACGAACTGTTCCCCCGGACCCGCACCCCCCTCGGCCCGGGGGCGGCGCACCTGCCGGACTGGCTGACGCCGCAGGAGCAGCTGCGGATGGTCGAGGCGTGCCGCCGGTGGGCCAGGCCGCCCGCCGGACTGCGCCTGGTCCGGACGCCCGGCGGCGGCACGATGACGGCGCGGCAGTTCGGCCTGGGCTGGCACTGGTATCCGTACGGGTACGCGCGCACGGCCGTGGACGGCGACGGCGCCCCGGTGAAGCCGATGCCGCCGTGGCTCGCCGAGCTCGGCCGGCGGGCGGCGGCCGAGGCGGGGCAGGCCACCGGGGAGGCGTACGACATCGCCCTCGTCAACTTCTACGACGCCGACGCGCGCATGGGCATGCACCGCGACAGCGACGAGAAGTCCGGGGCGCCGGTGGTGTCGCTGAGCCTCGGCGACACGGGTGTCTTCCGCTTCGGCACCCCGGAGAGCCGCGCCAGGCCCTACCGGGACGTCGAGCTGCGCAGCGGCGACCTGGTCGTCTTCGGGGGCGCGTCCCGCCTCGCCTACCACGGGGTGCCGCGGATCGTCCCCGACACCGCGCCCCCGGAGCTGGGGCTGACCGGGCGGCTGAACATCACGCTCCGGGTGAGCGGGCTCGCGGACGACGGGTGAGGGCGGCGCGGCCCGCACGGGGCGCCGCGCCCCCTCACGCCGCGTCGTGGAAGACCAGCCCCAAGGACCTCCGCAGCCCCGACCGCACCGTGCTCACCCCGTGCCGGACCGGCGCCGCCGACCAGCCGCGCGCGGAGCGGACCGGGCGGTCGCGCGTGGTGAAGACCAGGCCGTGGCCCTGCGGCAGGACGGTCGAGGTGCCCCGCGACTGCGCCCGCGGCCGCTGCTCCACGAGCAGGAACTCGCCGCCCGTGTAGTCGACGCCCTGCTCGTCCAGGCCGATGACCACCTGCAAGGGGAAGACCAGGTCCCCGAACAGGTCGCGGTGCAGGGCGTTCCAGTCGCCGGCCGCATACCGCAGGAGGATCTGGGCGGACCTGTCCTGGCCCGCCGCGTGGCACCGGTCGAGCCACTCCGCCAGGGAGTCGGGCCAGGGGGCCGGGCGGCCCAGCCGCGCCGCCCAGTCGCGGGCGACGGGGAGCAGCCGGGGATAGAGCGCCGCCCGCAGCTCCGCGACGGGCCCGGGGAGGTCGTGGGTGAAGTAGCGGTACTGCCCCGAGCCGAAGCGGTGGCGGGCCATGTCGACCGTGGAGCGGAACAGCGCGGGGTCGGCGTAGAGCTCGGCGATGCCGCGGCAGGCGGCCGGGTCGAGGAGCCGGGGCGTGAGCGCGCAGCCGTGGGCGTCGAGCTCGGCGGTGAGCGCGGGCCAGTCGGCCGTGTCGAGGACGGCGCCGGGGCGCCGTGCGGTGGTGGTCATGCCGCCTCCAGGTCGAGGAGGCGCCGCTTGCGCTCCAGGCCGGCCGCGTAGCCGGTCAGGGAGCCGTCGGCGCCGATCACCCGGTGGCAGGGGCGCACCACGAGCAGCGGGTTGCGGCCGATGGCGGTGCCGAGGGCCCGGACGGCGGCGCGCGAGAGGCCCAGCTGTTCGGCGAGCCGCCCGTAGGTGGTCGTCGTGCCGTAGGGGACCGTCTCCAGCGCGTCCCAGACCCTGCGCTGGAAGTCGGTGCCCGCCCCGGCGGCGTACTCGATGTCGAAGTGCGTCAGGTCCCCGGCGAAGTACGCGCGCAGCTGCGTGACGACGGCGTCGAACGCCGCGTCGTCGCGCACCCAGCCGTCCCGGACGGCGGCGCCGCCCTTCTGGCCCGGCATGGACAGCGAGGCCAGCGCGGTGCCGCCCCGGGCGGTGGCCGACTTCTCGCCCACCAGCAGCAGCTCGCCCAGCGGGCTGTCGATCGTCGTGTAGACGGTCATCGGACTCTCCTCGGTCGTGCCGTGTTCCTCGCGGGTCGTGCCGCGGCCGGTGGTTCTTCCTGCCGACAGCCACCAGTCTGCGTCGCGCGCGGGAGCACGGCTGGCGGGATTCGGACATCGCTCTGGGCCCTCCACCTCTTATGCAACTAGTTGCATAAGGGCGTCCGCTGGTCTACAACTGTCCTGTAGACACCGCGTACGGAGGGGCCGCATGAGCCGTTACCCGAACCTGCTGAACCCGCTCGACCTGGGCTTCACCACCCTGCCCAACCGGGTCCTGATGGGCTCCATGCACGTGGGCCTCGAAGAGGCCCCCGACGGCTTCGAGCGGATGGCGGAGTTCTACGCGACCCGCGCCCGCGGCGGCGTCGGCCTCATCGTCACCGGCGGCATCGCCCCGAACGAGGTGGGCCGCCCCTGGGACGGCGGCGCCAAACTGACCACCGCGGCCGAGGCGGCCGAGCACGCGCGCGTCACCGCGGCCGTGCACGCCGAGGGCGGCCGGATCGCCCTGCAGATCCTGCACTTCGGGCGGTACGCCTACCACGACAAGCTGGTCGCGCCCAGCGCCCTCCAGGCGCCCATCAGCCCCTTCGTGCCCCGCGAGCTCACCGACGACGAGGTCGAGCAGACCATCGAGGACTTCGTGCGCACCGCCGAGCTCGCCCGGTCCGCGGGCTACGACGGCGTCGAGGTGATGGGCTCCGAGGGCTACCTGATCAACGAGTTCATCGCGGCCCCCACCAACCGCCGCACCGACCGCTGGGGCGGCTCCTACGAGAACCGCATCCGCTTCCCCGTCGAGATCGTGCGCCGCATCCGCGAGCGCGTCGGCCCCGACTTCATCCTCATCTACCGGCTGTCCATGCTGGACCTCGTCCCCGGCGGCTCCACCCTCGACGAGGTCGTGCACCTCGCCAAGGAGATCGAGGCCGCGGGCGCCACGATCATCAACACCGGCATCGGCTGGCACGAGGCGCGCATCCCCACCATCGCGACCTCGGTGCCGCGCGGCGCGTACACCTTCGTCACCAAGAAGGTCATGGGCCAGGTGTCCGTCCCGCTCGTCACCACCAACCGCATCAACACCCCCGAGATCGCCGAGGAGCTGCTCGCCGACGGCGCCGCCGACATGGTGTCCCTGGCCCGCCCGCTGCTCGCCGACCCCGACTTCGTCGCCAAGGCGCGCGCCGAGCAGTCCGACGCCATCAACACCTGCATCGGCTGCAACCAGGCCTGCCTCGACCACACCTTCAACCTGCAGATCACCTCCTGCCTGGTGAACCCGCGCGCCTGCCACGAGACCGAGCTCGTGCTCTCGCCCACCCGCACCGCCAAGCGCGTCGCCGTCGTCGGCGCCGGACCCGCGGGCCTCGCCTTCGCCGTCTCCGCCGCCGAGCGCGGCCACGACGTGACCCTCTTCGACGCCGCCGCCGAGATCGGCGGCCAGCTCAACGTCGCCCGCAAGGTCCCGGGCAAGGAGGAGTTCGACGAGACCCTGCGCTACTTCCGCACCCAGCTCGGCCTGCGCGGCGTCGACGTCCGCCTGAACACCGTCGTCACCGCGGACGACCTCACGGCCGCCGGGTACGACGAGGTCGTCGTCGCCGCGGGCGTCTCGCCCCGCGTCCCGGAGATCCCGGGCATCGACCACCCCAGCGTCGTGGGCTACCTCGACGTGCTGCGCGACGGCGCGCCCGTGGGGGAGCGGGTCGCGATCATCGGCGCGGGCGGCATCGGCTTCGACGTCGCCGAATTCCTCACCGACGGCGGCGAGAAGGCCAGCCAGGACCCGGCGACGTACTTCAAGCAGTGGGGCGTCGACATGGACTACCGCGAGCGCGGCGGCCTGACGAAGCCCGAGCGGCCCACGCCGCCGCGCACCGTCCACCTGCTGCAGCGCAAGACGTCCAAGGTCGGCCAGGGCCTCGGCAAGACCACCGGCTGGATCCACCGCACCGAACTGCGCCACCGCGGCGTCGCCATGGTGGCGGGCGTCAGCTACGACCTGATCGACGACGCGGGCCTGCACGTCACCGTCGACGGCGAGTCGTCCGTGATCCCCGTCGACACCGTCGTGCTGTGCTCGGGGCAGGAGTCCCGCCGCGACCTGTACGAGGAGCTCGTGGCGGCCGGCGTCACGACGCACCTCATCGGCGGCGCGGACGTGGCCGCCGAGCTGGACGCCAAGCGCGCCATCAAGCAGGGCACGGAGCTGGCCGCCGCGCTCTGAGGCGGCCCGTCCCGGGCGGGCCCCGTCCCTAGGATTGCCCCATGTCACTGCCGCACGCGATCCTCACCGCCCTGCTGGAGAAGCCGTCGTCGGGCCTCGAACTGACCCGCAGGTTCGACAAGTCGATCGGCTACTTCTGGTCGGCCACGCACCAGCAGATCTACCGCGAGCTGGGCCGCCTGGAGCGCGACGGGGCGATCCGCGCGCTGCCGCGCCAGGAGGCGGCGCGCGGGCAGAAGAAGGAGTACGAGGTGCTGCCGGCGGGCCGCGCCGAACTGGCCCGCTGGACCGCGGCGAGCCAGGACCCGAAACCGCTGCGCGACACCCTCCTGCTGCGCCTGCGGGCCGCCGCGGTCGTCGGCACGGACGGCGTCCAGGCGGACCTGCACCGCCATCTCGACCTGCACCGCGCGCAGTTGGCCGAGTACGAGGAGATCGAGCGGCGGGACTTCCCGCCCGGCAGGGACGCCGTCGAGGACCGCCTGCGGCACGTGGTGCTGCGGGCGGGCATCGACCTGGAGACGTTCTGGACGCAGTGGCTCGCCCGGACCATCGAGGAGCTGGAGGCGCCGTAGCCGGAGTACGGCCACGGCGCCCGGGCGCGTCCCGGCGGGGGACTAGCTGATGTTGATGTGCACGTTGAAGCGGATGTTCACCACGGTGACGAAGAAGTTGCCCTGCTTGGTGCGGCGCTCCAGGGTGTCGCCCGTGCTGCCCTTGCCCTTCTGCTCCTTGTTCTCCACCGGCAGGTAGTCGAACCCGCGGAACAGCCGGTCGTCCGTCCCGGCCGCGAGGGCGCCCACCCGGCGCCAGTGGCCGCACAGGTCGTCGTAGCGGGCCTGGGTGAGCTTCTGGCCGAACGTCATGTTCAGGCCGCCGCCCCCGACGTACTGGGCGCAGACCTGCTTGAAGATGCTGACGGCGTGCTCGTCGTAGGTGTCGACGCCGTCGATCTGGCCGAGGATCTCGTCCTTGTCGCCGGAGATCTTCGCCGTCCGCGCGGCCTTCTGGGTCGCGTTCTGGCGCTCCTGCTGGTCACCGAGGATGGCCTTCTCGGCCGTGTCGATGCCGGTGTCCTTCTTGCAGGCGATCTCCAGGGTGTTCCGCCAGGTGGCGTCCGAGATCCACTCCCGCGCGAAGTCGATGCGGTCGCAGAAGGCGAGCAGCAGGACCTCGGCCTCCTTCTCGCTCTCCGCGTAGACGACGCCCTTGTACTCCTTGGTCATGGCGACTCTCCCTCCCCGGGGCCGCGGGTGCGGCGCTGTGTCGGTCCGGGCGCGCGGCCCGGATGCGCAACGTCTCACCCCGAGGGCGGGTCGTCATCAGGTGGCGCTGCTTCCGTTCCCCAGGGTCGCCGTGCGCGGGTCCCAGTCCTCGGGGAGCGGCTCGGGCGGCACGATCGGGGCCGGGAGCGGGCGGAACTCCGCGTGCTCGGCCGAGTGCGTGATCGCCGTCATCGTCTGCAGGACGTGCAGGGCCAGCGCGCCGGACGCCCGGTGGGCGGCGCCGGTGCGCAGGGCGCGCGCCATGTCGACCACACCGAGACCCCGGCCGTCGGTCCGCCCCCGCACGGGCAGCTCGCGCCAGGCGTCCGTGCCGTGCGGCAGCACCTTCAGCGGGCCGCCGAACGTGTTCGGATCGGGCACCGCGAGGGTGCCCTCGGTGCCGGTGATCTCGAAGCGGATGCGGCGCAGTGCCGAGTCGAAGCTGAACGTCGCGTCGGCCCGTACCCCGGACGTGAAGTCGAGGAGCGAGGACACGTGCGTCGGCACGTCGACGGGGAAGGTCCGCCCCGCCTTCGGACCCGAGCCGACGGTACGCCGCTCCCGCGCGCGGGCCGCCGTCGCGGCCACCCGCTCCACGCCGCCGAACAGCGCGACCAGCGACGTCAGATAGTAGGGACCGAGATCGAAGAGCGGGCCCGCGCCCGGCTGGTAGAAGAACGCGGGATCGGGGTGCCAGCCCTCGGGCCCCGGGCCCTGGGTCGCGGTGGTCGCGGCCACGGGCGTGCCGATGTGCCCGGCCGCGACGGCCCGCAGCGCCGACTGCAGCCCCGCGCCGAGGAACGTGTCCGGCGCGTTGCCCACCCGAAGCCCCCGCCGGGAGGCCTCGGCGAGCAGCAGCTCCGCCTCGGCCGGGGCGAGCGCGAGGGGCTTCTCGCCGTACACGTGCTTCCCGGCGCGCAGCGCGGCCGTCGCCACCTGCACGTGTGCCGCCGGAACGGTGAGGTTCACGACGAGCTCGACCTCGGGCAGGGCGAACACCGCGGCGGAAGCGCCCCAGACGGGTATGGAGTGGGTGCGGGCCGCGGCGGCGGCCCGCTCCTCGTCGAGGTCGGCGACGGCGAGCACCCGCACGTCCGGGAAGTGGCCCAGCGTGCGCAGGTACTCGGAGCTGATGACGCCCGCGCCGACGACGGCGACGCCGACCGGGCCCGAGCGGGCGGGGGCCGTGCTCACGCGGCCGCCAGGGAGGCGAGGTGGGCGCGGCTGGCGGCCAGCGCGTCGAAGAGCGCTTCGGTGCCGCCCGCGCAGGCGTCGAACTCGACGACCCGCCAGGCCTCCGGCGCGGCCGCGAGGATCTCGGACACCGGCAGGGTGCCGTCGCCGACCGCCACGTTCGGGTCCTCCTTGGTGCCGGGTCCGTCCTTGAGGTGCAGGGCCCGGACGCGCGGGCCGAGGCGGCGCAGGAGGGCGGGCACGTCGGCGCCGCCGACCGCGGCCCAGTAGGTGTCGATCTCCAAGAAGACGGCGGGGTCGAGGAGTTCGGCGAGGACGTCGACGGCGTGGCGCACGCCGCCCTCCGGGGTGTCGAAGCGGGGCTCGATCTCCCACCAGTGGTTGTGGTAGCCGATGCGGATGCCGTGCCGGCCGGCCACCCCGGCCAGGGAGTTGAGCCGCTCGGCGGTCCGCGCGAGGCCGTCGCGGGAGGTGAACTCCTCCGGCGGGATGCCCGCGGGGACGATCGCGAGGTCGGTGCCGAGGGCGGCCACCGCGTCGAGCACGTGGCCGGGCTCCGGCCCGAGCAGCTGCACGGCGTGCGCGCCGGAGACGGCGAGGCCGAGGTCGTCGAGGGTGCGGCGCAGCCCCTTCGGGTCGGCGAGCACGTCGTACGGTTCGACCGCGTCGTACCCGAGAGCGGCGAGGCGCCCGAGCGTCCCCTGCCGGTCGGCGACGAGCCGGTCGCGCACGGTGTAGAGCTGAACGCTGAGCGGTCGTGGCATGAACGCGCCCTCCCTGTCGGCTGGGAGGACGGTAAGTCGGTTCGGTGGGGCGGGCAAGGGTGCCTCGGCGTGCGACGGCCGCCCACCCGTGGTGCTCAGAGGTGGGCGGCCGTGGTGGCCGTGGCCGCATCGGGCACGGCTCAGGTCCGGCCCGCGGCTCCCCTGCGGCGCAGGTACCAGACGCCGCCGCCCGCGGCCGCGGCCACCAGGGCCCCGCCGGTGACGAGCGTGAGGGTGCCGTAGTCCTCGGAGCCGCCCCCGAGTCCGCCGCGCACGCCGCGGCTCGGCGCCGTCGTGGAGGACGTCGTCGGCGCGGCGCCGACGGTGACGGTCCGGGGTCCGACGGTGGAGTTGTCCTTGCAGGTGACAAGGACCGTGTAGGAGCCGGCGCTGACGTTCTGCCAGGTGGCGCTGCCGTTCGTCAGCGGCACCTGTTGACCTCCGGCGAAGCTGGCTTTCGCGGCACCCATCAGGGAGGCCGTCCCGCCGTTCGGACAGGAGGGGGTGGTGGCCCGCACGGTGGATCCGGTGGCGGTGACCGTGAGGTCGCCGCCCCCCGCGAACGCCGTGGGAGCACCGGTGACCAGCGGCAGCGCCGCGGCCACGACCGTCAGGCCGGCACGGAGACATATCTGGGACGTACGCATGAGTCTGCCCTCCGGTGACACGGGAGGCGGTACAACCCATGCGCCGCCGAGGATCGGGAAGGCCCGTGCTACCTGACGACGAGCCAACGTGCCGGGAGCGGGGTCCGCATGCGGACGACCGCCGGGCAGGTGACGGAATCCTTCGTCCGGCGCAGACGCCGTCCCCGTACGGCGCAAGGGGGTGCTGACCGGCCGTCACTTTCCCCGGGCGGCGTCACGTCACCCCTGGGCGGGGGCCAGACCGTCGGCGACGAGTCCCTCGTGCACCGCCCGGCCGAGCGCCTGGACCGCCGACTGCGGGCGGACCATCACGGTGAACTCCTTGATGCGGCCGTCCTCGTCGAAGTGCAGCAGGTCGATGCCGTGGATCTCCCTGCCGTCCACCGTGGTGCGGAAGAGCAGCACGTCCGACACGGCCTCGCGGCCGTCGGCGCTGGTCTGCGCCGCGCCCTCGTACGCCCCGACGTACCGGAAGTCCTCGAAGATCCGCAGCAGGACGCCGAAGAGGCCGAGCACCATGGGGCGGCCCTCGAAGGGGGTGAACTTCACCGGGCTGTACAACCGGACGTCCGGGGTGAACAGGTCCTCCAGGCCGGCGAGGTCACGCCGCTCCACGAGATCGCGGAAGCGCTGGGCGGTGGGATGCGTCATGGTTCCTCCCGGGGTGCGGCGGCGGTGCGGACACCTCGCCGCCACGCCGTCCATAGTCAACAATCTGAGTAGTCAGAACGATGACTATCATGGGAGGGTCAGGTGGCGGAAGGGAAGGGGATCCGGGCGATGGCTCTGCGGCACGCGGTGCTCGCGGCACTGCTGGACGGCGAGTACAGCGGCTATCAGCTGGCCAAGGGCTTCGACATCGGCGTGGCCAACTTCTGGCACGCGCTGCCCCAGCAGCTCTACGCCGAGCTGGCCAAGCTGGAGACCGAGGGTTTCGTCGCCGGGCGCGAGGTGGTGCAGGAGGGCCGTCCGAACAAGCGCCTCTTCAAGGTCACCGACGACGGTCTCGCGGAGATGGAGCGGTTCGCCGCCCGCGCCGCGAAGCCGTCGTTCATCCGTGACGACCTGCTGGTCAAGGTGCAGGCCGTGGACGGGGTGGCGGCGGGCCCGGTGATCGAGCAGCTCACCGAGCGGGCGGCGGTCGCCGAGGCGAAGACCGAGGTCCTGGAGAAGCTCCTGCTGCGCCTGCGCGGTGACGTCGCCGAGGAGGACTTCCTGCGCACCGGGGAGCGGGTCGGCCCCTACCTCACCTGCCTGCGCGGGCTCGCCTTCGAGCGGGAGACGCGCGACTGGTGCCGGCGTGCCGCCGCGCTCCTCGCCGGGCGGGCGGCCGCCGCGCGGGGCCGCGACTGAGCGCCGCCCCGCCGTCTGTGGCCCCGTGTCCGTGGCCCCGGGTGCGACGCCCTCTCGCGCCGCCGCTCAGGGGGTGGTGACCGTCCGTTCGGGGGAGTAGCCGCCCCACGTCCCGTCCCCGAGCTTCGGCCTGATCCGCACGGTGTGCCGCTCGCCGGCCTTCTTGCCGATGTAGAAGCTGTGCTCGGCCTTGTCGCGCGGCGCCGTGCCGCCGAAGACGAGCGAGGTGGCGGTGCGGCCGTCGAGCTCGATCTGGTACTCCGCCACGGCGCCGCCGGTGCGCGGCGGCGTCCAGGTCAGGTCGATGTAGTGGGCCCCGTCGGCGCGGTGGGTGTCCGCGCGGAAGCCGGTGGGTGCCGTACCGCGTCCGGATTCCTTGCCCTGCGCCGTCGTGAGACGGACCGCGCGGCTCGCGGGGGAGAAGTTGTCCGCGGCGTCGCGCGCCTTGACGGTGAAGGTGTACCGGGTGCCCGGCCGTAGCCCGGTGACCAGGGTCGCGGTCTGGCTCCCGCCCACGCTGTGGATCTTCGAGCCGCCCTGGTAGATCTCGTACGAGGCCACCGCCTTGTCGTCGCTCGCCTTCTCCCAGGAGAGCATCGCCGCCCTGCTCCCCTCGGCCTCGCCCGTCAGGCGGCCGGGCCGCGACGGCGGTTCGCGGTCGGCCGCGGCCGCCGCGGGCGTCGTGACGGTGAGCTTCCTGCTGTCCTCGCTGACGTTCCCCGCCGCGTCGCGGGCGCGCACGGTGAAGGTGTACGTGGTCGAGGGCCGCAGCCCGACGACGTCGACCATGCTCTCCCGGCCCGGCACCTCCTTGACCTTCTTGCCGCCGCGGTAGACCTCGTACCCGGTGACCTCGGTGTTGTCGGTGGCCTGGTTCCACATGACGTGGGCGGTGGTGGCGCTGCCCGCCTGCACGGTCAGGCCGCGGGGTGCCGCCGGGGGGCTGGTGTCCTCGGCGTCGCCGCCGCCCCACGCGCAGCCGCCCAGGGCGAGCGCGGTCGCGGCCGTGGCGGTCAGCAGGGTCAGTGGGGTGGACAGGTGGGGGGTCCGTCGCACGGTGCTGCCTTCCACTCGACGGCATTGGTCCGGACCTATTTGACACAGCTGACGGGGGCACATCAAGGGGTGGGGCGTGCGCCGTCCGGACCTTGATCGGCGGACCGGGCATACGACGGCACCCAAATTGGGATATGTGGCTTACATGCCGTCAGTTTCCCTCTACGAAGGGCCCTTTCTCGTGCGTAACAGAACGGCGGTCCTGGTCGCCGCGGCCGGGGTCGCGCTGCTGGCCCCCGCCTCGTACCCCGCGGCGGCCCAGCAGCATCCGCCCGAAACGGCCGCCGCGGCCCCCGGGGGCGCGGGCGGTTCCCCGGTCGCCGAGGCCCTCGGACCCGCCGCGGCCGTCGGACCCGCCGAGGCCGTCGGACCTGCCGCGGCCGTCCGGCGTCCGGCGGGCGTGCGCTCGGCGCGGGAAGGCGCGGCACGACGGGGTTCGGCGCGGGAGGGCTCGGTCCGCGCGGCCGACCTGCTGGCCCGGACCCGGTCCTGTGCGCAGATCTCACGCGGCAAGTACCGCACCGACGACGGGGCTCCCGCCGACGTCCCCGTGTGCGGCGCGCGGGGCGTCGTCTTCTGGAAGGCCGACATGGACATCGACTGCGACGGGCAGCCGACCAAGGCCTGCAACCGCCGCACCGACCCGCTGTTCTTCCACGCCACGGCCTTCCAGCAGTCCGACGGCCGCCAGCTGAACGCGGAACGCCTGCCCTACGTCGTGGTGCCCGGCGCGGGCCGCCGCTGGAACCACGCCCGGCACGGCATCACGGGCGGCACCGTCGCCGCGGTCGTCCACCGCGGCCGGGTGCAGTACGCCGTGGTCGGCGACACCGGACCCGAGGAACTCATCGGGGAGGCGTCCTACGCCACGGCCCGGGCGCTCGGCATCCGGCCCGACCCGCGCACGGGCGGCGCGCCCTCCGACGTCACGTACATCTTCTTCAAGGGCTCCAAGGCGAGCCCGATCGAGAGCCACCGGGCCGCGGTCGACCGGGGCGACGCGCTGGCCCGCGCGTTCGTGCGGGGCGACTAGGGAGGGGCGGAGGGGGGCTAGGGGTGTTTTGATCCGCCGCCGGGCACGCCGCCCTGGGCCCGACCCGGGAGTCCCGCCCCCTCAGCCCTTCCGGTAGGTGTACGCCTCCGTCGCCGCCGCACCGACCGCGGCGAGGTCACCGCCGGCCGACGCGGTCACCACCGCCGCCACCGCGCCCTCCACGAAGGGGGCGTCCACCAGGCGGGTGCCGTCCGGGAGTTCGTCGCCCTCGGCGATCAGCGCCTTCACGGTGAGCACCGCGCTGCCGAGGTCGGCGAGGACGGCGACGCCCGCGCCGCGGTCCACCCCCGCGGCCGCGGCCGCGATCAGTTCCGCGCTGGTGCCGAGCCCGCCGTCCGGCGTGCCGCCCGCGGCGGCCACGGGCGCCGTGGCGCCGCCGCCCGCGAGGCCGGTGGCGAGCGCGGCGACCGCCTCGGCGACCGGGCCGCTGTGCGACACCAGGACGATGCCGACCAACGGGTCGTCAGCCACGGTCGGCCTCCCGCGGGTCGCCGTTCTCCGCGGTCTCGGCGAGCGCCTCGAAGAGCAGCGCCGCGGATGTCGCCCCCGGGTCCTGGTGGCCGATGCTGCGCTCGCCCAGGTAGCTCGCGCGGCCCTTGCGGGCCTGCAGCGGGGTGGTCGCGAGCGCGCCGTGCAGCGCCGCCTCGCGCGCCGCGCCGAACGACTCCTCCAGCCCGTCGAGCGCGGGAACCAGCGCGTCCAGCATCGTCTTGTCGCCCGGCGCCGCGCCGCCGAGCGCGGCCACCGCGTCCACGCCGGTGCGCAGCGCCTCGGCGAAGCCCGCCCGGTCGACCTCGGCGGCGTCGCCGAGCGCCTTGCCGGTGCGGCGCAGCAGCGTGCCGTACAGCGGACCCGACGCGCCCCCGACCGTCGAGATCAACTGCCGCCCCGCCACCATGAGAACGGCCCCGGGGGTGGCCGGCGCCTCCTTCTCCAGGGTGGCCGCGACGGCGGTGAAGCCACGCCGCAGATTGCTGCCGTGATCGGCGTCGCCGATCGGCGAGTCCAGCTCCGTGAGCCGGTCCGCCTCGCGGTCCACGGCGGCCGCGACGGCCGTCAGCCAGCGGCGGAAGAAGTCGGCGTCGAGCACAGGGTCTCCTTGCGTTGTCGCGAGTGTTGCGGGCGGGTCCGCGTACGCCCCGGAACGTGCGCGGGAGCCGGGGCGGGGCGGTCAGACACCCCAGCGCAGGCCCGGCGTGCGGACCGGCGCGTCCCACAGGCGCAGCAGCTCCTCGTCGATCTGGCACAGCGTGACCGAGGCGCCGGCCATGTCCAGCGAGGTCACGTAGTTGCCGACCAGGGTGCGGGCCACAGGGACGCCCCGCTCGAGGAGCACGCGCTGCACCTCCGCGTTGAAGCCGTACAGCTCCAGCAGGGGCGTGGCGCCCATGCCGTTGACGAGGAGGAGGACCGGGTTGCGCGGCCGGAGATCCTCCAGGACCGCGTTCACGGCGAAGTCGGCGATCTCGCGGGCCGTCATCATCGGCCGCCGCTCGCGTCCCGGCTCGCCGTGGATGCCGACGCCCAACTCCAGTTCGCCCGCGGGCAGGTCGAAGGTGGGGCTGCCCTTGGCCGGCGTACTGCACGCGCCGAGCGCCACGCCGAAGCTGCGCGCGTTCTCGTTGACCTGCCGGGCGATGGCCTCGACCCGCTCCAGCGGCATGCCCGCGTCGGCGGCGGCGCCCGCGAGCTTCTCCACGAAGAGGGTGGCGCCGGTGCCGCGCCGCCCCGCGGTGTAGAGGCTGTCCGTGACCGCGACGTCGTCGTTGACGAGGACCTTCGCCACCTGGATTCCCTCGTCCTCGGCGAGCTCCGCGGCCATGTCGAAGTTGAGTACGTCGCCGGTGTAGTTCTTCACGATGAACAGCACGCCCGCGCCGCTGTCCACGGCGGCCGCGGCCCGTACCATCTGGTCCGGCACCGGAGAGGTGAACACCTCTCCCGGACAGGCGGCCGACAGCATCCCCGGCCCCACGAACCCGCCGTGCAACGGCTCGTGCCCGGACCCGCCGCCGGAGACGAGGGCGACCTTCCCCTCGACGGGGGCGTCCCGGCGCACGATCACCCGGTTCTCGACGTCGACGGTCAGCTCGGGATGCGCCGCGGCCATCCCCCGCAGCGCATCCGCGACCACGGTTTCGGCGACATTGATCAGCATCTTCATGGTGAGCTCCTCGGGGGCCTGTCGGTCGGGCGCTGACCTGTTCCAGGGGCAGTATCGACCTTGCACCCGAGAAGGTCACGCGGAACGCGGATCTCCGGACGCGGTATGCGCGAGTTCGACGTGCACAGACATCCCGGCGGCCAGGATTTCGTCGTCACGGCAAAAGGGGATTCCTCAGTTCCGGCCTCCGGATAAGCGATGCAATTTCCGGGACCTCGCGGCATCGGCAGCTCCTGCGGGACGATCCCGATTTCCCGTGACGGACCGCTCGCCCTCTCCACGGATCCCGCGGGACGGGGCCGGTACGGAAATGGACGCCGTCCGGCCGTGGGGCCGTGACCGTGCTTCGGGTGGGTGGGCACGGTGATGTCGTCGGGAATCAACCAGGCGTATATGAGCGTGAGTTCGGGGCACTCGAACGATAGGCCGGTCGCCTTCAGACCGGATTTCGGAGCGACCGACCCCGAAGGAGCGAGACATGGCTACCCAGTACGGCAATCAGTCGACCGGGCGTTACCACGGCACGCCCAAGGCCGCCGGCGCCAGTGACAACGTTCTCAGCATCATCGCGATCGTCCTGGGCGCAATCGGCCTCCTTTTCCTGCCGATCGTGTTCGGACTCGGCGGATTGATCCTGGCCGTCGTCGCCAAGTTCGCACGACATGAACGCCTCTCCACCATCGCCCTGATAGTCGGCGCCGTCGGACTGATCGGCGGGATGATCCTCGGCGCCATCGTCGCCGGCTGACGGGCCCGCCCGACCCGAGGCGCCACGAAGGCGGCGTGAGATCCGGAACCTGCCGGGCTTCACGCCGCCTGCGTCGTTCCCGTACGCGGGATGCGGAACCGGGAGGCCCGTGCGGGGGAACGCGGGGCGGATGTAAAGGTGGGGCATGACGACTGAACGATTTGATGTGACCCGGCAGATCGCCGCCTCGCCGTCGGCGGTCTTCGACGTGCTGCGGTCCCCTCAGGGGCATGTGGCCATCGACAGCTCGGGGATGCTGCAGTCCGCCGACGGCGACCCCGTGAGCGGTGTGGGGGACGAGTTCGTCGTCCACATGGACCGGGAGTCTCTCGGCGACCTCCCCATGGGCCGGTACGACGTCACCGTGATCATCACGCGCTACGAACGCGACGCCCTCCTGGAGTGGACGATCTCCGGCACGATCCAGCCGCCCATCCGCCACCTGTACGGATACCGCCTCGAGCCGCACGACGGGGGCACCCGCGTCACCTCGTACTACGACTGGAGCCAGATCGACGAGCGCTACCGCGAGGCGGGCGTCTTCCCGGTCATCCCGGAGGCCGGTCTGCGGGCCACCCTCGGCATCCTCGCCCGCACGGTCGAATAGGCGAGCAGGCGAGCAGGCGAGTAGGCGAGCGCGGAGAGGCGAGCACGAGGACGGAGCCCCCCGGAGAACGCCGTGGTGCGGCAATCGGGCGAATGGCCGTCGATGGTCGGCTGTTCGGACCGGTCGGCGGGTGGGGGCGCGTTATGCCTGTCCGGTGACCACGCTTCGTACCCGCGCGTCCCTCGCGCTCGCCACCTCGACCGCGGCCCTTCTCACCGGCCTCTGGCCCGCCTCGGCCGCCGCGCCCCCTTCGCTCGACGCGCGCGTCACGGCGGTCGGCGCGCGCGACCTGGGGCGCAGCTGGCACCGGGGCTGTCCGGTGGCGCCCGCGGGGCTCCGGCTGATCCGGATGAACCACTGGGGGTTCGACGGCCGCGTCCACACCGGCGAGCTCGTCGTGCGTAGCGAGGCCGTGCGGCCCGTCCTGTACGTGTTCGGCCGGGCGTTCGCCGCCCGGTTCCCCATCCGGCGGATGGAGACGATGGCCACGTTCGGCGGCAGCGACGAGGCGGCCATGAAGGCCGACAACACCTCGGCCTTCAACTGCCGTGCCGTGACGGGGGATCCGTCGAAGGTCTCGCAGCACTCGTACGGCGACGCGGTCGACATCAACACCCTGGAGAACCCGTACGTGGACCGCAACGGGCGCGTCCATCCGTCCGCGGGCGTCGCCCACCTCGACCGGCGCCGCACCGCGAAGGGCATGATCAAGCCGGGTGACGTCATCACCACGGCCATGCGGAAAGTGGGCTGGAAGTGGGGCGGCCGCTGGCAGGCTCCCGACTATCAGCACTTCTCGGCGAACGGGCGGTAGGGACAGGGGAGGGGGATGGGGGAGGGGGAAGGGAAAGACGGGCGGCGGGGCGGCGGGGCGGTGGGTGGCTTGTTCCCGGTGGGTTCACGGGGTGTCCGCGTGGGTCGTGATGCCCGGGGCCGCACGAGCGGGCTACGATCACGGCGTGATGACGGCCTGGTCTCCTTCCGGTGCACGGCGGAGCCGCTCGACAGCGGTTCTGTGGCGTGTCGTGGGGCCCGGTCTCTTCCTGCTGGCGCTGCTGATCGCGCACGTGGCCGCCCCCGACGCCACGAGCCGCCATGTCGTCGCGGGTGACGGCACCGCCGCGGCCGTGGCGGACGCGGCCACCGTCCCGGACGGTCCGCCCGGCGGCCACGGCGACGACCACCGACCGCAGCACACCGTCGCCGAGTGCGCCCTCGGGCAGCCCCCTCAGGGCCCCGACGTCGACGTGCCCTGCCTCTCGCCCCTCGCCCCGCAGGGCCGGGACGGCGCCCTCGCGCCCGCGCGCGCCCGTGCCGCCGCCGGCCGGGACTTCCTCGTCCCGATAGCGCACGCGGCCGAGTCGACCGTCCTGCGGATCTAGGCCGACCCTCCCGCACACCGCCCCCTCAACGGGAGGCGCCGGTCCACGGCGGTCCGGTCCCGTCCCGACGGTCACTCATGGCGTCCGACCCCGCTCCCGGCCACCCGCACGTCCCGGCCGGGCCCGGGTCCGTCGCCGCGCGGAGGATCTGTGCTGCCCCGGCTGCCGGCCCGCACCATCCCGTACGTCCTGCTGCTGTGCACGGTGTTCGTGTGCTTCGGCGGACACCTGCACGCCCATCAAGGGCCGCCCCCGTCGTCCGCGGTGCTCCACGCGGGCGCGGCGGGCGGCGCGGCGCCGGTGCTCGACGCGCCCGCCGCCCCCGACCACTGCCACGAGCCCGGCTCCGGCACCGCCGTGCCGTCCTCGGCCCGGCCGCTTCCGGCCCTCCTTGCCGTCGCCGGACAGCCGGACGGGGGCGACGCCGCCGTGCTCCGCACCCGCGGCCCCGCACCCCGGGCGGGGCCGGCCGGCGGCAGGTCCGCGCTCAGCTCGCTGTGCAGATGGCGCCTATAGGGCCGCCCCGAGCAGGCCCGTCGCGACCACTCCCGTACCGAGAGCGAAGAAGCGAAGAGATGCACTCTCCGATCGCGCACGACTCCACCCCGGCCGGCGCCGCCGCGCCGCCGATCACCCGGCCGCCGATCACCCCGCGGGGGCCCGCCCCCACCGGGTCCACCCTGCCCGGGCTCGTCGGCAACACCCCCGTCCTGCACGTCTCCCACCCCTTCACCCCGCCCGGGCGGGGCTTCTGGGCCAAGCTGGAGGGCTTCAACCCCGGCGGCATCAAGGACCGGCCCGGCCTGCACATGGTCGAACGGGCCCTGGCCCGGGGCGAACTGGAGCCGGGCCGACGCATCGTCGAGTCCACGAGCGGCACCCTCGGCCTCGGCCTCGCGCTGGCCGGGACCGTCCACGGCCACCCCGTCACCCTGGTCACCGACCCGGGCCTGGAGCCGTCCATGACCCGGCTGCTCGCCGCCTACGGCGCGACCGTCGACACGGTGCCCGACCCGCACCCCGCCGGAGGCTGGCAGCAGGCCCGCCGCGACCGCGTCGCCGAACTCCTCGCCGAGCACCCCGGCTCCTGGTGCCCCGACCAGTACGGCAACCCCGACAACGTCTCCGCCTACACCCCGCTCGCCCTCGAACTCGCCGCGCAGATCGGCCACATCGACGTCCTGGTCTGCAGCGTCGGCACCGGCGGCCACTCCGCGGGCATCTCGCGCGTCCTGCGCCAGCTCTACCCGGGGCTGCGCCTGGTCGGCGTGGACACCGTCGGCTCGACCATCTTCGGCCAGCCCGCGCGGCCCCGCCTGATGCGCGGCCTGGGCTCCAGCATCTACCCGCGCAACGTCGCCTACGAGAACTTCGGCGAGGTCCACTGGGTCTCACCGGCCGAATCCGTCTGGGCCTGCCGCCGGCTGGCGACCTCGCACCACGCGACCGGCGGGTGGAGCGTCGGCGCGGTCGCCCTGGTCGCCGGGTGGCTCGCCCGGACGCTGCCGCGCGACGCCCGCATCGTCGCCGTCTTCCCCGACGGGCCGCAGCGCTATCTGGAGACGGTCTACGACGACCCGTACTGCGCGCGGCACGGCCTGCTGGACGGCGCCCCCGCCCCCGAACCCGACGTGGTGGGCCGCCCCGACGAGAAAGAGATCACCCGCTGGACCCGCTGCGCCACCGTCCAGGACCCCCTCGCCGCACACCGGCGAGCGGCCGTGGACGACGACGCGAAGGACGTGACGCGATGAAGTCGACCCTCACGCAGGTCCGCTCCTACGACCGGAGCGTCCAACTGCTCCTGGCCAACCAGTTCACCATCAACCTCGGCTTCTACATGCTGATGCCGTACCTCGCCCAGCACCTGTCCGGCACGCTCGGCCTCGCGGGCTGGCTCGTCGGACTCGTCCTCGGCGTACGCAACTTCAGCCAGCAGGGCATGTTCCTCGTCGGCGGCACCCTCGCCGACCGGTTCGGCTACAAGCCGCTGATCGTCGCCGGATGCGTGCTGCGCACCGTCGGCTTCGCCACGCTCGGCCTCGTCGACTCGGTGGCGGCACTGCTCGTCGCGTCGGCGGCCACCGGCTTCGCCGGGGCGCTGTTCAACCCCGCCGTGCGCGCCTACCTCGCCGCCGACGCGGGGGAGCGCCGCGTCGAGGCGTTCGCGCTGTTCAACGTCTTCTACCAGGCGGGCATCCTGCTCGGCCCGCTCGTCGGCATGCTGCTCACCGGCGTGGACTTCCGGGTCACCTGCCTCGTCTCGGCGGCGGTCTTCGCGCTGCTGAGCGTCGTGCAGATCCGCGCGCTGCCCGCCCGGCGGGGCAACGACGCGGCGGACCGGGGCGCGGGCGCGGGCATGCTCGCGCAGTGGCGCGGGATCGTGCGCAACCGGGCGTTCCTGCTGTTCTCGTCCGCGATGATCGGCTCGTACGTGCTGACCTTCCAGGTCTATCTGGCGCTGCCCCTGGAGGTGCGGCGGCTGGGCGGCGACGGCGGGTCCGGCACCGTCGCGGTCGCGCTGCTCTTCGCGGTGTCCGGCCTCACGACGATCCTCGGGCAGACCCGTGTGACGGCCTGGTGCACGGCGCACACGGCACCGGGGCAGGCCCTGGCCCGGGGGCTGCTGTGCATGGGGCTCGCCTTCGTGCCGCTGCTCGCCGCCACGGCGCTGCCGGTGCCCGGCGGGGGCGTAGCGAGGTGGCTGCTCGCCGCCGTCCCGCCGATGCTGGCGGCCCTGCTGCTCGCGCTGGGCACGATGATCGCGTACCCCTTCGAGATGGACACCATCGTGCGGCTCTCCGGCGATCGGCTCGTCGCCACCCACTACGGCCTCTACAACACCATCTGCGGGGTCGGCATCACCGTGGGGAACCTGCTGACGGGCGTCGCGCTCGACGCCGCCCGGGCGGCGGGAATGTCCGCGCTGCCCTGGCTCGCGCTGCTCCTCCTCGGCCTCGGCTGCTCAGGCGCGCTGTACGGGCTGCACCGGGCGGGGCGGCTGACCCGTCCGGCCGCCGAGGCGCGGCCCGTGGTGGCCTGACCCGCCCCGGGCCGGGGAGCCGGTCCGGGGGGGGGGGGGGGGGCGGGCCCCCCCCCCCGGGCGCGCGCCGGGGGGGGGCGGGGGGGGGGGGGGGGGGGGGCGGGGGGGGGGCGGGGGCCCCCCCACCCCCGGTGGAGG
>NZ_JBIARE010000005.1:367703-631474 GCF_042889645.1 Streptomyces sp. NPDC002564
GGGGGGGGCCCCCCCCCGGCCCCCCCCGGGGGGGGGGGGGGGGGCGCCCCCCCCCCCCGGGGGGGGGGGGGCCGGCCCGGGCCGCCGGGCCGGCCCCCCCCCCCCCCCCCCCCCCCCGGCCGTGGTCCGCACCGGTCACGCGGATTCGAGGCCTCCGGAGCAGGCGGCACCCGGCTCCGGAGTCTGCGGGCCCTGCACGTACTTGCTGAAGAACTCGCCGACGCGGGGGTCGGACGCGCTGTCGACGGTGATCTGGTGTCCCCAGGCGGAGAGCATGATCGGGTCGCGCTGTGCGTCGACCGGACTCATCAGGCTGTACGGGGTGCCGGTGACCTTCTCGCCCAGCTTCTTGACGTCGGCGTCGGCGGCCTTGCCGTTGTAGGTGACCCAGACCGCGCCGTGTTCGAGGGAGTGCACGGCGTTCTCGTCCGGTATCGCCTTGTCGTAGACCTTGGCGTCGCAGGTCATCCACGCCTGGTGGTGGTCGCCGCCGACCGGCGGTGTCATCGGGTAGGAGACGGCCGCCTCGACGTGGTCGCGGCCCAGCTTCTTCGCGTCCCAGGTCTTCTCGCCCCGCACCGGCTTCTTGGCGGCGGCGGCGTTCCGCTTCTCCTTCTCGTCGGCGCTGTTGAGCGCGTAGGCCCCGAAACCGATGAGCCCGGCCACCACGGCGGTGGCGACCGAGACGGTGAGGACGCGGTTGCGCCGCTCGCGGGCCTGCTCGGCGCGGCGCATCGCCTCGACGCGGGCCTTGCGTTCGGCGGCGGCCGCCTTCTGGTGCGGTTTGTGGGCCTTGGCCTTGGCCATGGGTGTTCCTTGTCCCCGCCGCGCGGGGGCGCGGCGGTGGTGGCGGAGTGATGGGGGATGCCGACGGCGGGGCAGGCCGATGGCGCGGGCCGCCCTGCCGGGTTCCGCCTAGGTCCGCTGCACCTGGAGCATGTGGAGGTCGGGCGAGCCGCGGTTCGACGGGTCCGCCGCCGCGGGGCCGGGTGCCGCAGGGGGCTGCGGAGAGGGCATCCGGTGCCGTACCGCGGACAGTGCGGGGGCCCCGGGGGCGGGCACGGCGCGTGTGCCGTGGGCCATGGGGGCGCAACAGCGGTCGGGAGGCGGGCAGTCGGCGGTCACGGGTGCCGTGCAGTCCTCGAAGGACAGCGCCTCGGCGACGGCGGTGACGTGCCCGGTGCCGTGGTGGCCGCCGTCGGGCGCGACAGGACCCAGACACAGGAACAGGGTGACGAGGAGCGAGCCGAGCGCAGCGGCCAGGGCCGCCCGGCACGGGGCGTGCCGGGCGGCTCCGGACCACTGCGTCTGTCTCATCGCAGCGCATCGTAGCGACCATGCCCCACGCCGACGACGGCCGCCCCGGCCGGACTTCGGCGGCGGATCCTGCCCCTGCCCCTGCCCCTGCCCCTGCTCCTGCTCCTGCTCCTGCTCCTGCTCCTGCTCCTGCTCCTGTCCCTGTCCCGCGCGACCTAGCGGGGCACGGTCGCCGTCACCAGCAGGGCCGTGCTGCGCAACCGCAGCGCGCCGTCGGCCTCGTGGGGGCGCAGGAGTTCCGTCAGCCGGATGCGGGCACGCTCCCGGGCCGCGGGGGAGACCTGTCCGGCCAGATGGCGCCCGGGCCCCGAGCCGAGGAGGAATGCGGCGGCGTCGGCGGCGTCCCGGCCCCACGTCCCGTACGCCTCCACGCGCCGCGTCCCGATGTCGGCGAACCCGGCGGCGGACAGCACGGCACGCGTCCCGTCGGCGTCCGCCAGCGAGAACATGCCGGGCCCGCCCGGCACGCCGAAGTCCCCGACGGGCAGGATGCCGCGCAGTGCGGCGAACGCCTGCAGCCATTCGTTGTCCCGCGGGTACGCGCCGCAGAGGAACGCCGCCCGCCCGCCGGGACGCAGTGCCCCGGCGATGGTGCCGAAGCCGGCCACCGGGTCCGCGAAGAACAGCACGCCGTAGCGGCTGATGGCGACGTCGAACGAGGCCGGGGGCAAGGGGTGGACCTGGGCGTCCCCTTGCTCGAAGGAGACGTTGGCGAGGCCCTCCTCGCGTGCGGTGCCGCGGGCGCGCGCCAGCATCGGGGCCGACAGGTCGAGGCCGAGGGCGTGGCCGTGGACCGCCCGGCGCGCGGCCAGCCGGGTCGTCTGACCCGCGCCGCAGCCCACGTCCAGGACGCGGTCGTGCGCGCCGATCGACGCGGCCGCCAGGAGCGGGGAGTTGAAGCCCCCGTTGACCGCGTCCCAGCGGTCCTGGTTGTCGGCCCAGTGCTCCCCCTCGTAACCGTTCCACGCCTGTGCCTGCTCGGTGTTGACGACGTTCTGCACTTGGTGCCCCCTGACGCATGGCGGATGGGACGCCCTCCACGGCTAGAATGGGCGCCCGCCCAAACAGTATGGGCGAGCGCCCATTCTGGCAACGGGTTCTGCGCCGGGCGGCACCGGATCCGGCGTCGGGGCGCCCTGTCGCGTACGAGGAGAAACCCATGTCACCGCGCGGAGTTGCGATCCCCGACCTTCGCGAGCGGCTTTTCGACGCCGCCGAGCGCATCGTGGCCCGCGAGGGCGCGGCGGCGCTCACGAGCCGGGCCGTCACCGGCGAGGCGGGGTGCGCGAAGGGCGTGCTGCACACGCACTTCGGCGGTGTGGACGCGTTCGTCGCCGAGCTCGTGCTCGACCGGTTCGCGCGCGGCGCGGCACAGGCGCAGGGGCTCCCCGACAGGGCGGGGCAGGACACGGTCGCCGCGAACGTGACCCGAGTCGCCCTCGGGCTCCTGGATTCTTTCGACCCACGGGTCGTCGGCCTGGCCATGAGCAGCGACGCCACCGCCCGGCAGATCCGTGCCGCCCTGGCGGACGGCGCACCGGGCTTCACCGCGATCCAGGACGCCCTCGCCGCCTACCTGGACGCCGAACGGCGGCTCGGCCGCCTGCCCGAGGGCACCGACACGGACACGACGGCGCTCGCCCTGGTCGGCACCGTCCACCACCTCCTGATGACCGGCGGCTGGCCGGGCGCGCCCGACCCCCGCGAACAGGCCGGGAAACTGGTGGCACTCCTCGTGCCGTAGGGCCGTAGGGTCGTAGAGCCGCGCACGGGCCGGGGGTGTTCACTCGTCGCAGCAGGCCGCCACGGACTTCGTCAGCCGGGGACCGGCGAACCGGGTGCCGCTGACGAACCGCATCGCGGGCCCGAAGGCCGCAACGGCGGACGGTCCGGTGAAGTGCAGGCCGGGCACGCTGGAGGAGAACCCCTTGTCCAGTACGGGGTAACCGCCCACCCGTATGAGGTCGGCGCGCAGTTCGGGGGAGAGGAAGTCCAGCGCCTCCAGGTGGACGCGGTAGCCGGTGGCGGCCAGGACGTGGTCGGACTCCACGGTCTGCGTCCGCCCGTCCGGTGTCGTGGTCCGCAGGCTGACCGCACCGCCGCGGGCCTCCGCCGCCGTGATGTGCCGTTCGGCGAGGACCGGCACGCTGCCCTCGAACCGGTCCTTCAGCCACCACGCCCCGCGCGGCCGCCCCGCGCCCTCGGCGATCCGGAGCCGGGCGGCGGCGGGCAGCCGCCGGAACGCGGCGGGATGCCGGGTGAGCCCGTACAGCGACCACGAGCGGCCCGCCGGCGTGTCCGGCCGCCAGTGCGGTCCGGACGACGGCGGCGCCTCGAACCGGACCCGCGCGCCGCGCGCGAGCACCTGGACGTCGGCGCCCGCCTCGTGCAGCAGGGCCGCACTCTCCAGCGCTGCCTGCCCGGCCCCGACGACGGTCACGCTGCGCCCGGCGAAGTCCCGCGGGTCGGTCTGCTGCGAACTGTGCGAGATCAGGCCGAGCGCCGAGGGGCCGCCGGCGGCCGCCGCCGCGAGGGGCGCCGGCAGATGGGCGAAGCCGCTGAGGCCGGTGGCCACGACGACGGCGCAGGACCGGATCACCTCGCCCGACGACAGCTTGACGCGGAAGCCGTCCGGGGCCCGGTCGACGGTGGCCACCCGCTCGTCCTCGACGCGCGGCACCAGCCGGTCGCGGAACCACGTGCCGTACCGCAGGAAGAGCCCGACGGGCACCTGGTCGTCGGCGCCCAGCCTGCGCTCCCCAACGTCGCGGCAGTAGTCGTGCAGCGTGAAGCCCTCGCGCGGGGTGGCGAGGACGGAGGCGGCGGGCGAGGTCCGCAGGAGCATCCCGGCGGGCATCCGCCGCGACCAGCTCGCCACGGGCGCGCCGAAGATCCGCACGGGCAGCCCGCGGGCCCTCAGATGGGCGGCTGCGGACAGGCCGTACGGGCCCGCGCCGATGACGACGACGGTCTTGGACATGGGGGTCCCTCCTGGCGCCGCGCCCCGCGGGGCCGTCCGGGGACGGCTCGGGGCGGCACCGGAATCTGCGGTGGGGCGTGCGGGGTCGGGGGTGCCGGATCCGCTCCCGTCCCCGTGCGTCGGCGCGCCGGGCGCGCGTCGGTACGGGTCAGACGGAGAGCGGCGGGCACGCCGGGGGACCCCGTCGTACGACCGCGTTCGCGAGGAGGAGGGGCAGCCGCCGCGCACGCGTGGGCCGACCGGGACCGCGGGGCGGCACCGGGCGCGGCGGTGCGGCGGCCGGCGGCTCGTGCACCGGGCGCAGCAGGCGGGCCAGGAAGGCGCACAGCAGACGCAGCACGCGCAGCAAGGAGCCGTACGCCGAACGCGGTTCACGCGGCGCACCGTGCGGGCCGCCGTGCGGCGCCCGCGCGGACCGGGCCAGCTCCGACGGCCGCGCGGCGGCCGGTCGCCGGCCGTGCGGACGCGGGCGGGGCGTCGGTCTCGACATCTCCATGACCCACCCATCATGGGGCGTCACCTCACGGCCTGTCACCCCGGCGCGGACCGGATCCGGTCGGGAACCGCCATCACCCGTGGTCGGAACCGGCACGGTCCGAAAGGGAGTTGTCGGGAAGCAGCCGGAGGCGGGCGCCGCGGGGATCGCCGCGCACCGGCTCAGCGCTTGAGCACCGCCTCCATGACCGCCTTCGCGATGGGCGCCCCCAGCCGGCCGCCCGCGATCTCCGAGCGGGAGATGTCCATGTCCTCGGGGTCGACCAGGACCGCGACGGCCACCGGCGAGGTGCCGTCGGCCTGCTTGGCGTACGACACGAACCAGGCGTAGGGGCGTTCGTCGCGGACGTCGGCGCCGTGCTGCGCGGTGCCGGGCTTGCCGCCGACCGTGACGCCCGGTATCCGCACCTTGTCCGCCGTGCCGTCGGTCACCGTGTGCTCCATCATCGCCTGCACCTTCTCGGCGGTGTCCGCGGAGACGGCCTGCGCCAGCTCCTCCGGCTCGGCCTTCTCGATCAACCCGAGATCGGGGCCGCGCAGTTCCTGCACCATGTACGGCTTCATCACCTTGCCGTCGTTGGCGAGCCCGGCGACGGTCATGGCCATCTGCAGCGGCGTGCTGGTCACGCTGCCCTGGCCCATGCCGGTCAGCGCGGTCTGCGGCTTGTCGAGTTCCTCGGGGTAGCTGCTCGCGGCGGACCGCACGGGCGTGAACTGCTCCGCGTTGAAGCCGAACTTCTCCGCCGTCTCGCGCATCTTGTCCTTGCCGGTCTTCAGCGCGGCGTCGAGGAAGACGTTGTTGCAGGACCACTGCATGGCCGTCTTCATCGACACCTTGTCGCACTGTGAGTTCGGCACGACGTTGCCGATCTCCGTGCTGCTGAGCGGCAGCCGGTAGGGGGCGCGGGCGCCGGACGGCGCGTCGATGTCGGTGACCGTGCCGTGCTCCAGGGCGGCGGCCGCGGTGAGGATCTTGAAGGTCGAGCCGGGCGGATACGTCTCGCGCGTCGCCCGGTTGTTCAGCGGCTTGTCCTTGCGGCGGTCGAGCTTCTGGAACGCCTCGCCGTCCTTGCGGGAGATGCCGGCGAAGACGGAGGGATCGTACGAGGGGGTGCTCGCCATCGCGAGGATCCGGCCGGAGCGGGGGTCGAGGGCGACGACCGCGCCCTTGGCGTCGAGATCGGTCAGCCCCTTATAGGCGGCCTTCTGCGCCCTGGGGTCGATGGTGGTGATGACGTCGCCGGGGCGGGGCTTCTCGCGGGTCAGCACGTCCAGCGGACTGCCGAGCAGTCTGCGGTCCTTGCCGCTGAGCACGTCGTTCTCGACGCCCTCCAGGAACGTCGCGCCCTGGCCCTGCGAGAAGTAGCCGGTGACGGGCGCGTACATCGGGCCGTCGGTGAAGACGCGCTTGTACCTGAGGTCCGACCCCGGCGTCGCCACGGAGGAGGTGACCGGATCGCCGCCGACGATGATGTCGCCGCGCGGGCGGGAGAACGTGTCGATCTGCACCCGCCGGTTCTTCTCGTGGTCGGCGAGGCTGTCGCCCCGGCTGAACTGTACCCAGGTGGCCCGCACCAGCAGGGACAGCACAAGGACCCCACAGAAGACGGCTATGTGCCGCATTGTCCTGTTCATGGCCCGAGAAGAGCAGCTCCGTGCGCCGCATGTCCAAGATGGATATGAGCAATGGATCGATCAATCTGCGATATCGTCCCTGTTCGTGGACCTGATACTGCACCTGCGGTGCTTCGTGGCTGTTGCAGAAGAGTCACACTTCGGCCGTGCCGCGGCCCGCCTCGGCACGGCCCAGCCGCCGCTGTCGCAGCGCATCCAGCGCCTGGAGCGCGAGCTGGGGGTACGGCTCTTCGAGCGCAACAGCCGCCAGGTGACGATCACCAAGGGCGGCACGCTCCTGCTGGCCGACGCGCGCGAGCTGCTGGCCCGCGCGGAGGCCCTGATGGCCACCAGCCGCCGCATCCGGGACGGCGACGCCGGACTGCTGCGCGCCGCGCTGCCGCCCGACATCGCGGGCGAGACGGTCGCCGAGATCCTGGCCGAGTTCCAGCGGCGGCACGCGGACGTCGAGCTGGAGCTGCACGAACTGTCCACGTCCGAACAGCTCGCCCGGTTCGCCGCGCACGACCTGGACGTCGGCCTCATCCACCACCCCTGTGACGTCACCGGGCTCGGCCTCGGCCCGGTGCTGCGCCGCGAACTCGGCGTCCTGCTGCCACGCGGGGCACCCGCCGCCGCCCTGGACGAGGTCCCGCTCACCGCCCTCGCCGACCACGACCTGATCCTCTTCCCGCGCGCCGACGCCCCGGCCCTGCACGACGACCTGCTCACCACCTGCGCCCGCAACGGCTACAGCCCCGCCGCCATCCGGCACGGCAAGGGCCCGAGCTTCATCCGCGGCCTGATGCGCTCCGCCAACTCCGTGGCCTTCCGGCCCCGCGAGCCCCGGTCCCTGGACGCCGCCGACGCCACCGACGCCCCCGACGGCCCGTATGCCCCCGACGGCCCGGAGATCGTCTGGCGGCCGCTGGCCGGGGCGCCGCTCGCCCTGCGCCACTCGGTGGCCTGGCCGCAGGGACACAGCGACGCCGCCGTCACCGCCTTCGCCGAGGCGACCACCCACGCCCTGTGGAAAACTGCCGCGGTGACCACCGACCTGCCCTCGCACCCCGTGCACCTGCGCCCGGCGGCGGAGTACTTCCTGTGAGCGGCGCGACCGGCCTCCTGCGCAAGGCCTTCGCCGAAGCCGGGGTGACCGGGCGGCTGCACGCCCTCGACATCGACTCGGGGGCGGACCTCGACGACGGCGCCGACCGGCCCGTCGTCACCGCGAGCGTGCACAAGCTCTGCCTGCTCGTCGCCCTGCACCGGCAGGCGGCGGACGGCGCGCTCGACCTCACCGAGCAGACCGAGTGCCCCGCGGCGGGACGCACCCCGGGCCCGACCGGCCTGGCCGCCATGCTCGACCCCGTCCGCATGTCCCTGCGCGACCTCGCCTTCCTGATGATGACCGTCAGCGACAACACCGCGGCCGACGTACTCCTGGCGCGGGTCGGCCTGGACGCCGTGAACGCCACCACCGCGGCGCTCGGCCTCGACCGCACCCACGCGCGGCACACCTTCGGCGAACTCCTCGCCACCGTGCGGCAGGACGCGGGCCCCGGCGGCGCCCGGGCCCTCGTGGACCCGCACGTCATCGGCCGCCTGCGCGCGCTGGACCCGGCCCGCACCAACCACAGCACACCGCGCGACATGACCCGCCTGCTCCGCGCCCTCTGGCGCGACGAGGCCTGCACCCCCGAGCACGGCGCGGCGATCCGCCGCCTCCTCGGCCTCCAGGTGTGGCCGCACCGGATGGCCTCCGGCTTCCCCTTCGACGACGTGCACGTCGCCGGCAAGACCGGCAGCCTGCCCACCCTGCGCAACGAAGTCGGCGTCATCGAATACCCCGACGGCGGCCGGTACGCCGTCGCCGTCTTCACCCGCGCCGCAAGCCCCGCCGCCCTGCTGCCCGCCGCCGACGCGGTCATCGGCACCGCCGCGCGGATCGCCGTCGACGCACTGCGCGCACAGCCCGCGCGGAACACGCGCGAGGGAATCGGCTGACCCGTCCCGCGGGCGCGGCGGCCGGACCACGCGACCCGTACGGGTCACCAGAACGCGCCGCCACCCGGCACCCCGGCCTTGAATGGACGGGTGACCGCGCCCCCGGACGACTGCCTCGCGCGCAACGAGTGGATCTGCGGGGAGTACCTGAGCACCCGCCGCCAGATCCTCCTCGACGCCGTCGTCCAGCACCTGCAGCTGACGGCGCTCTCCGTGCTGATCGCGCTCGTCATCGCGGTGCCGCTGGCCGTGCTCGCCCGCCGCTGGGGCTGGGCCGCCGGACCGGTCCTCGCGCTCACCACCGTCCTCTACACCATCCCGTCGCTCGCGATGTTCTCGCTGCTGCTCCCGGTGTACGGGCTCTCCGCCTCACTCGTCGTCGCGGGCCTGGTCCTCTACTCGCTCACCCTGCTCGTACGGAACATCCTCGCGGGACTGCGAGCCGTCCCCGAGGACACCCGGCAGGCCGCCCGCGGCATGGGCTACGGGCCCGTCCGCCTGCTGCTCACCGTGGAACTGCCCCTCGCCCTGCCCGCCGCCATGGCCGGGCTGCGCATCGCCACGGTCTCCGCCGTCTCCCTCGTCACCATCGGCGCGATCGTCGGCTTCGGCGGACTCGGCAACCTCATCTACACGGGCATGAACACCTACTTCAAGGCGCAGGTGCTCACCGCCTCCGTGCTGTGCGTCGTCATCGCCGTCGCCGCCGACGTGCTGCTGCTCGGCGTGCAGCGCGTCCTGACCCCCTGGACGAGGGCGGTGCGCTCATGAAGACCCTCGGCGACGCCTGGGCCTGGCTCACCGACTCCGCGCACTGGGCCGGCGACGACGGCATCTGGCACCGGCTCACCCAGCACCTCGTCCTCACCGTCGTCTGCCTGCTGCTCAGCTGCCTGATCGCCCTGCCGATCGCCCTCGTCCTCGGCCACCTCGGCAAGGGCGGCGCGCTCGCCGTGAACATCTCCAACGTCGGCCGCGCCGTGCCGACCTTCGCGGTCCTCGTCCTGCTCCTGCTCACCCCGCTCGGCTCCTGGGGCGAGGGCCCGACCGTCGTCGCCCTGGTGCTGTTCGCCGTGCCCCCGCTGCTCACCAACGCCTACGTCGGGATGCGCGGCGTCGACCGCAGCGTCGTCCAGGCCGCCCGCGGCATGGGCATGACGGGGCGGCAGATGCTCTGGCGGGTCGAACTGCCGCTCGCGCTGCCGCTGGTGCTCAGCGGGGTGCGCATCGCCGCCGTACAACTGGTCGCCACCGCCACCATCGCCGCACTCGCGGGCGGCGGCGGGCTCGGCCGGATCATCACCGCGGGCTTCAATCTGGCGAGCACCCCGCAGGTCGTGGCCGGCGCGGTCCTCGTGGCCGTGTTCGCGCTGCTCGTGGAGGGAGTCTTCGAGGTGGCCGAACGGTTCGCGCCGAGCTGGGCGCGCGGGCGGGGGAGCGCCGGATGAGGCGGCGTGCGGGAGCGGCCGCCGCGGTGCTCCTCGCGCTGCTCACCGGCTGCGCGACCGGGCCGTCGCTGGAGAACCGGGGCGAGGTCACCGCGCCCCCCGGCGACAGCAAGCACCTCGTCGTCGGCTCGGCGGGCTTCACCGAGTCCGACCTGCTCGCCCAGATGTACGCGCTGCTCCTGAACAAGGCGGGCTACCACACGCGCATCCTCTCGGTGGCCAACCGCGAGCTGTACGAACCCGCTCTGGAGTCCGGGCAGATCGACGTGGTCCCCGAGTACGCGGCGACGTTCGCGGACTGGCTCAACGCCAAGAAGAACGGCGCCGACGCACCCCCCGTCGGCTCACCCGACCTCGACGCGACCATGAAGGCCCTGCGCCGCCTCGCCGCCCCCCGGGGCCTCAGCGTCCTGGACCCCGGCAAGGCCGTCGACCAGAACGCCTTCGCCGTCGCCGCGTCGTACGCCAAGGAGCACCACCTCAAGACGCTCAGCGACCTCGGCAGGTCGGGCCTCGAGGTGCGGCTCGCCGCCGGCGACGAATGCGTGCAGCGCCCCTACTGCGCCCCCGGGCTGAAGAAGGTCTACGGCATCGACATCACCGGCGTCGACCCCAAGGGCGTCGGCACGACCCCGGCCAAGAAGGCGGTCCAGAGCGGCCAGGACCAGATGGTCCTCACGACGTCGACGGACGCGACCCTCGACGACTTCGGCCTGGTGCTCCTCAAGGACGACAAACACCTGCAGAACGCGGACTACCTCGTCCCCGTGGTCAACCGCTCCCGAGCAGGCAGCGAGGGCGTCGCCAAGGCCCTGGCCCGCCTGAACCCGGTCCTGACGACGCAGGACCTGGCCTCCATGAACGAACAGGTCGACAGCTGGCGCCGCCTCCCCCAGGACGTGGCCCGCACCTACCTGCAGTCGAAAAACCTCCTCTGACCCCCCAGGGACGCGAGGAACGGCGCGCCAAGCCACACACCACCCGCACCGATCCGCAGCGGGCCGCCCCCGTCAGGGCCGCGAGGAACGGCGCGCCAAGCCACACACCTCCCGCACGGATCCGCAGCGGGCCGCCCCCGTCAGGGGCGCGAGGAACGGCGCGCCAAGCCACTAACCACCCGCAGACAAAACCGCCACCCACCCGCCCCGGAGGGGCCGCGAGGAACGGCGCGACACCCCGCCGCACCCAGCGGAGCGCTCACGCATCGGCGACCGAATCGAACTCCACCTCGTCCCGCCCCACCCCTTGCGCGTCCGCGTCCACCGACCGCCGCAGCGCCTCGTGCAGCTTCGCCGGGGTCAGGACGCCGAGGAAACGCGCCCCGTCCAGCACCGCGACCCAGCCCGCGTCGTGCTGGAGCATCACGCCGAAGGCCTGCTTGAGCGGGGCGCCGATCGGCACCCAGGAGTTCATCCGGTGGGCGAGGTCGCCGACGGTGCCGCCCGCGCCGGCCAGCGCGACCTCGTCGAGGCCCACCCAGCCGTGCAGATCGCCGCCCGCGTCCAGGACGACCGCCCAGCGCGCCTCCTCCTCGCGCATCCGCGCCGCGGCCTGCGCGGCGGGCTCGTCGAGGCGGGCGATCGGCGGCTCCTCCAGGTCGTCCGTCTGGATCTCGGTGACCGAGAGCCGCTTGAGGCCACGGTCGGCGCCCACGAACTCGGCGACGTACGGCGTCCGGGGCGCCCCGAGTACCGCTCCCGGGGTGTCGAACTGCTCGATGCGCCCCTGCCCGTACACCGCGATCCGGTCGCCGAGCCGGACCGCCTCCTCGATGTCGTGCGTGACGAGCAGGACCGTCTTGCGCACGGCCGCCTGCATCCGCAGGAACTCGTCCTGCAACTGCTCGCGCACCACCGGGTCGACGGCGCCGAACGGCTCGTCCATCAGGAGGACGGGCGGGTCCGCGGCCAGCGCCCGCGCCACGCCGACCCGCTGGCGCTGACCGCCCGACAACTGCTCGGGGTAGCGCGCACCGTACGTCTTCGGATCCAGGCCCACCAGGTCGAGCAGCTCCGCCGCCCGCGCCCGCGCCTTCGTCTTCTTCCAGCCGATGAGCGCGGGGACGGTCGCGGTGTTGTCGAGGATCGTGCGGTGCGGGAAGAGGCCGACCTGCTGGATGACGTAGCCGATGCGGCGGCGCAGGCGGACCGGGTCGACGTCGGCGATGTTCTCGCCGTTCACGAAGATGCGGCCCGACGTCGGCTCGATGAGGCGGTTGACCATCATCATCGTCGTGGTCTTGCCGCAGCCGGAGGGGCCGACGAGCGTGACCAGTTCGCCCTCGGCGACCTCGAAGGAGAGGTCGTCCACGGCCGTCGTGCCGTCCGGATAGCGCTTGGTCACCTGCTCGAACCGGATCATGGCCTCACGCTAGCCGCGCCCGTCACTCACCGCTCACCAGCACCACCTCCAGAGTGCGCGGTCCGTGCACGCCCTCGACCCGGTCCAGCTCGATGTCGCTGGTCGCGGAGGGTCCCGAGATCCAGGTGAGCGGACGGGCCGGGTCCAGCCGTTCGAGCGCCAGGGGGACGGAGGGGACGACCTGGGCGGGGACGCGGACGACACAGATGTGGTGGTCGGGCACCAGGGTGATGCGGCGGCGGCCCTGGTCCGCGGAGCCGTCGAGGACGAGCGTGCCGGTCTCCGCGACGGCGACCGCGCAGCCCGTGACGACGCTGTCGACCGCGTCGAGCTCGTGCGGGGTGCTCGCGGCGCGGTCGTGCACGCGGGTGGCGTCCACCGCCTTCAGCCAGTTCGGCGGCAGGCCCGGCGGGACGAGGACGGACCGCGCGCCGCGCTCCGCGAGCAGGCGCGCCAGCAGGTCGGACAGCTCCCCGTCCGTGCACCGGTGGACGATCGCGCGGTAGTCGGCGAGGTTCTCCGCCAGCAGCTCGACGGTCTGCCCGGGGGTGCGGTCACCGTGCTCGCGCGCGTAGCCGCGGTGCACCGCCGCCTCGTAGGGCGGGTCGTCGTCCGGCACGTCGGCCAGCGCCCGCCGCACCCGGCCCAGGATCCGGTCCCTGCTGCTCACCTGTCGCTCCCCTCGCCCGTGCCGACCGTGCCGCCGCGTGTGCGCTGCCACCAGTCGCGGAACGGCTCCGCGGGGACCTTCGGCAGGTCCCGGGTCGCGCTCCAGGCCCGCCCCGGTCCCGGCAGCGTGCGCGGATGGAACCGCCGGGTGCGCGACGCGATGCGCTGGCCCGCGCGCAGCGCACCCGGACGGGCGAACGCCAGACTGGCGGCGCGCATCGCGGCCCGCTCCGCCGCGTGCCCCTTCGCCGGCTTCAGCGTCACCTTCACGCCCCGCCGGCTCACCGCGCCGCCCTGGACGACCCGCTCCCGCAGGTGCACCAGGACCTCGGGGATGTCGATGGCGACCGGGCACACCTCGTAGCAGGCGCCGCAGAGCGAGGAGGCGTAGGGGAGCGAGGCGTCGATGGCGCTGCCCGTGCCCCGCAGCTGGGGGCTGAGGATCGCGCCGATCGGTCCCGGATACACCGATCCGTACGCGTGCCCGCCGGCCCGCTCGTACACCGGGCAGACGTTGAGGCAGGCCGAGCAGCGGATGCAGCGCAGGGCCTGGCGGCCCACCTCGTCGGCGAGGGTGTCGGTGCGGCCGTTGTCGAGGAGGACCAGGTGGAAGGTGCTCGGACCGTCCCCGTCCGACGTGCCGGTCCACATCGACGTGTACGGGTTCATCCGCTCGGCCGTCGAGGAACGGGGGAGGGTCTGCAGGAAGACCTCCAGATCGCGCCAGGTCGGGACGACCTTCTCGATGCCGACCACCGAGATCAGCGTCTCCGGGAGGGTCAGGCACATCCGGCCGTTGCCCTCCGACTCGACGACGACGAGGGTGCCCGTCTCGGCGACCATGAAGTTCGCCCCGGAGACACCGACCTTGGCGCGCAGGAACTTCTCCCGCAGGTGCAGCCGTGCCGCCTCGGCCAGCTCGGCAGGCGTGTCGGTGAGACCGTCCGGGGCGGGGCGGCCCCAACCGGCCATCTCCTTGCGGAAGATGTCACGGATCTCGCCGCGGTTGCGGTGGATCGCCGGGACGAGGATGTGCGAGGGGCGGTCCCTGCCGAGCTGCACGATGAGCTCGGCGAGATCGGTCTCGTAGGCGTGGATGCCCGCCGCCTCCAGCGCCTCGTTGAGACCGATCTCCTGGGTGGCCATCGACTTGACCTTGACGACCTCGCTCTCGCCGGTGGCCCTGACCAGGTCCGTCACGATGCGGTTCGCCTCGTCGGCGTCGGCCGCCCAGTGCACGGTCCCGCCGGCCCGCACGACCGACTCCTCCACCTGCGTCAGATAGTGGTCCAGGTGGCGCAGCGTGTGGTCCTTGATGCGCCGGCCCGCCTCACGCAGTGCGTCCCAGTCCGACAGCTCGGCGACGGCGCGGGCCCGCTTATCGCGGATGGTGTGGGTCGCGTGCCGCAGATTGGCCCGCAGCGTCGTGTCGCCCACCGCCTCGCGCGCGGCGGCGGGGAAGGCGGGCATGCCGACGAATGTGCCGCCGCTCATGACAGGGGCTCCTCTTCCGTGCTCGCCAGGATCTCCGCGATGTGGACGGGACGCACGGCGGTGCGCAGCCGGGCCATCGTGCCGCCGATGTGCATCAGGCACGAGTTGTCCGCGGCGCACAGCACCTCCGCCTCGGTCGACTCGGCGTGCCGCACCTTGTCGGCGCCCATCGCCGCCGAGACATCGGAGTTCTTCACGGCGAAGGTGCCGCCGAATCCGCAGCACTCCTCGGCGCCGGGCAGCTCCACGAGCTCCAGTCCCTTGACCGCCCGCAGCAGTCGCGCGGGCCGCTCGCCGAGGCCCAGGCTCCGCAGACCGTGGCAGGTCGGGTGGTACGTCACCGTGTGCGGGTAGTACGCGCCGACGTCGGTGACGCCGAGGACGTCCACCAGGAACTCCGTCAGTTCGTACGTCTTGGGCACCACCGGCGCGAGCGTGCGCGCGAGGCCGTCGCCGCGGCCCTCGGCACGCGCGCGCTCGCCCATGCGCGGGTACAGCTCGCGCACCATCGCCCCGCACGACCCCGACGGCGTCACCACCGCGTCGTACGCGTCCGAACCGAAGACATCGGAGAAATGCCGGGCGAGCGGCTCGGCCTGATGGCGATAGCCGGTGTTGTAGTGCGCCTGCCCGCAGCACGTCTGCGCCATCGGGAAGTCGACGTCAACTCCCAGTCTGGTCAGCAGTTTCACCACTGATCGGCCTGTTTCCGGATAGAGCGTGTCGTTGACACAGGTCAGGAACAGAGCGACACGCATCGCGCATTCCTCCTCGTCGGTCATCGGATGGGTGCAGCGTACGCGGGCGTGGCGCGTCGCGGGAGGCGCCCCGCGCGTCAGCGCAGGAACGCCGCCGCCACTCCCGCGTCGACGGGTATGTGCAGCCCCGTCGTGTGCGCGAGGTCCCCGCCCGTCAGGGCGAACACCGCGTTCGCCACGTGCTCCGGCAGGACCTCGCGCTTGAGCAGGGTGCGCTGGGCGTAGAACTCGCCGAGCTTCTCCTCGGGCACCCCGTAGACCGCCGCGCGCCGCGCGCCCCAGCCGCCCGCGAAGATGCCCGAGCCGCGTACCACCCCGTCCGGGTTCACGCCGTTGACCCGGATGCCGTCCTCGCCCAGCTCGGCCGCCAGCAGCCGCACCTGATGGGCCTGGTCCGCCTTGGCCGCGGAGTAGGCGATGTTGTTCGGTCCCGCGAACACCGCGTTCTTGGAGGCGATGTAGACGATGTCGCCGCCGAGGCCCTGGGTCCGCAGGAGCCGGGCGGCCTCCCGGGAGACCAGGAAGGAGCCGCGCGCCATCACGGCGTGCTGCACGTCCCAGTCGCGGGCGGTGGTCTCCAGGAGCGGCTTGGACAGGGAGATCCCGGCGTTGTTCACGACCAGGTCCACCCCGCCGAAGGCGAGGGCCGCCGCCTCGAACGCCGCGGAGATCTGCGCCTCGCTCGTCACGTCCATGGTCACGGCCACCGCCCGGTCGGGCCCGCCCAGTTCGCCGGCCACGTCCGTCGCGCGCCGCGCGTCCACGTCCGCGACGACCACGCACGCGCCCTCGGCGGCGAGGCGGTGCGCGATGGCCCGGCCGATACCGCTGCCCGCACCCGTCACGAGCGCCACCCGGGTGGCGAGGGGCTTCGGCGCGGGCATCCGGCGCAGCTTGGCCTCCTCCAACTCCCAGTACTCGATACGGAACTTCTCGGACTCCTCGATCGGGGCGTACGTGGAGACGGCCTCGGCACCCCGCATCACATTGATCGCGTTGACGTAGAACTCGCCGGCCACGCGCGCGGTCTGCTTGTCCTTGCCGAAGCTGAACATGCCCACGCCGGGCACCAGGACGATCGCCGGGTCGGCGCCGCGCATCGCGGGCGAGCCCGGCTCCGCGTGCCGTGCGTAGTACGCGGCGTACTCCGTGCGGTACGCGGCGTGCAGTTCGCGCAGGCGGGCGACCGCCTCGTACACGGGCGCGGTCGGTGGCAGGTCCAGGACCAGGGGCCTGACCTTCGTGCGCAGGAAGTGGTCCGGGCAGGAAGTGCCGAGCGCGGCCAGGCGGGTGTGCTCGGCGCGGGCGAGGAAGTCGAGGACCGGGGCCGCGTCGGTGAAGTGGCCCACCTGCGGGCGGTCCTGGGAGGCGAGACCGCGGATCACCGGGGCCAGCGCGGCCGCTCGCGCGTGCCGCTCGGCGGCCGGCAGCGGGCCGAACCCGGGCAGCTCCGCGCCGAACGGCTCCGGCCTGCCGCGCTCGGCGAGGAACCGCTCCGCGGCACGGATCATGTGGAGGGAATTGCGGGCGCACTCCTCGGACGTGTCGCCCCACGCGGTGATGCCGTGCCCGCCCAGGACGCAGCCGATCGCCTCCGGGCGCGCCGCCCGCACGGCCGCGATGTCCAGGCCCAGCTGGAAGCCGGGGCGCCGCCACGGCACCCACGCCACCGTGTCGCCGAAGCACTCGGCGGTCAGCTTCTCGCCGTCGGCCGCGCAGGCGAGGGCGATACCGGAGTCGGGGTGCAGATGGTCGACATGGGCCGCGTCGACCAGGCCGTGCATCGCGGTGTCGATGGACGGCGCGGCGCCCCCCTTGCCGTGCAGGCAGTAGTCGAAGGCGGCCACCATGTCGTCCTCCCGCGCCACGCCCCCGTACACCTCCCGCAGCGCGCGCAGCCGGTCCAGGCGGAGCACCGCGAGGCCCGACTCGCGGAGCGTGCCGAGGTCGCCGCCGGATCCCTTGACCCACATGAGGTCGACGGGCGCGCCGGTGACCGGGTCGGGGGCGCTGCCCTTCGCCGATGCGTTGCCCCCCGCGTAGTTCGTGTTGCGCGGGTCCGCGCCCAAGGTGTGGGCGCGGTCGAGGAGCTCCGCCACACGCTCGTGCCTGTCGTGTGCCATGTCGCTCATGCCCCCCATCCGGCCTGCTCGCCGCCGACCCGTTCCTTCACGATCCGCTCCTGCCAGCCTGACCTGTCGTAGGCCCCCAGCGGATCAGGGGCGAGCCCCAAGTCCTCCCTGACATCCGCCAGTAGGGGACGCACGTCCGTGCTGAAGGCGTCCATCAGCACGCCGTTGGCCGCGAGCACGTCACCCGTGCGCTGGGCGTCGGCCAGGGCGTCGGCGTCCACGAGCAGCGCCTTCGCCGTGGCCTCCTGGACGTTCATCACCGAGCGGATGATCGCGGGGATCTTCGCCTCGATGTTGTGGCACTGGTCGAGCATGAAGGCCACGCCCGCCGCGGGGTCGAGGCCGCCGCCGCGCACCACCTCGTACATGATCCGGAACAGCTGGAAGGGGTCGGCGGCGCCGACCATCAGGTCGTCGTCCGCGTAGAAGCGGGAGTTGAAGTCGAAACCGCCGAGCCTGTCCTCGCGCAGCAGCGTCGCCACGATGAACTCGATGTTGGTGCCCGGGGCGTGGTGCCCGGTGTCGACGACGACCCGGGCCTTCGGGCCCAGCTTGAGGCAGTGCGCGTACGCGGTGCCCCAGTCGGGGACGTCCGTGGCGTAGAAGGCGGGCTCGAACAGCTTGTACTCCAGGAGCATCCGCTGGTCGTCGCCGAGCCGGTCGTGGACCGCGCGCAGCGCGTCGGCCAGCCGTTCCTGGCGGGTGCGCAGGTCGTCCTGGCCCGGGTAGTTGGTGCCGTCGGAGAACCAGAGCTTGAGGTCACGGGACCCGGTCGCGTCCATGATGTCGACGCACTCCAGGAGGTGGGCCAGGGCCTTGCGCCGGATCGCCGGGTCGGGGTTGGTGACCGAGCCGAGCCGGTAGTCGTCGTCCTGGAAGACGTTCGCGTTGATCGCGCCGAGGCGCAGACCGCGCTCGGCGGCGTACGCGCCGAGCGCGGCGTAGTCGTCGACCCGGTCCCACGGGATGTGCAGGGCGACGGTCGGCGCGACGCCCGTGTGGGCGTGCACGCGGGCGGCGTCGTCGAGCTTCTCGCGCGTCGTACGGGGGACACCTGGCTGCGCGAAGACCTTGAAGCGCGTGCCGGAGTTGCCGTACGCCCAGGACGGTGTCTCAAGGGCCTGGGTGGTGAGTGCCGCTTTCACGGCGTCCTTGCTGGTTCCGGCGGTCATCGCGCAGCCCTTCAAAAGGTGGTGGGACGTGGGTCAGTGGGAGAAGCGGTGGGTGCCCGACGCGGCGGAGTAGACGGCGCAGCCGTCGTCCATCCGCAGGAACCGGGCCGAGCCGTGGCTCACCCGGGACGCCTTGTCGGCGGGGATCCACACCTCGGCGGTGGTGTGGGCGGGCAGCGTCAGGGTGAGCCGGAAGCCGTCCGGACCCGCCTTCCAGTCGGTCGTGATGGGTCCGCGCACCGAGTCGAAGCGGGCCTGCGCCTCGGTCACCCCGCCGCCGGGCCGCGGCCGCACGAGCACCTTGCGGAAGCCGGGCTCGGCCGGGGCGATGCCGCCGATGTGCGCGTACATCCACGCGCCGACCGAGCCGTAGGCGTAGTGGTTGAAGGAGTTCATGCCCGCGTCCTGGAAGCTGCCGTCCGGTTTGATGGAGTCCCAGCGCTCCCACATCGTGGTGGCGCCGCGGTCGATCTGGTAGCCCCAGCTGGGGAAGGACCGCTGGACGAGCAGGCGGTAGGCGACGTCGGTGTGGCCCGTCGCGGTGAGCACGGGCAGCAGCCGGGGCGTGCCGAGGAAGCCCGTGGACAGGTGCCACTGCTTGGACTTGATGAGCTCGACGAGGCGGTCGGCGGCGGGGCCGCGGTCGGCGTCGGCGAGCAGGTCCATGGACAGCGCCAGGACGTAGGCGGTCTGCGTGTCGCCCTTCACGCGCCCGCCGCCGGTGACGTAGGCGGCGCGGAAGGCGTCCCGGACACCGCGGAACAGCGCGGTGTGGGGCGCCGGGTCCTTGCCCAGCACCTCGGCCGTCTTGGCGACCAGGGCGGCGCTGTGCGCGAAGTAGGCCGTGCCGATGACGTCCTTGGGGGTCTCGTCCTGGATGTTCAGCCAGTCCCCGTAGCCCTCGGCGGGGCGCAGGTAGCCGTTGCTGTGCTTCTCCAGGTAGTCGAGCCACTTGAGCATCGATTCCCAGGCACGCTCCAGGACGCGGGTGTCGCCGTAGGCCTCGTACAGCGCCCAGGGGACCGTCACCCCCGCGTCGCCCCAGCCCGCGACCCCCTTGCCGACGGGGCCCACGAACGGCGCGACGTCGGTGAAGGCGCCGTCGTCCGCCTGGCCGTCGCGCAGGTCGTCCAGCCACTTGGCGAGGAAGCGGGCGGACTCCATGGTGTAGGCGGCGGTCGGCGCGAAGACGTTGATGTCGCCGGTCCAGCCGAGCCGTTCGTCGCGCGCGGGCGTGTCGGTGGGCACGGACACGAAGTTGCCGCGCTGGCCCCAGGTGATGTTGCTGTGCAGCTGATCGAGCATCGGGACGTTCGTCCGGAAGTCCATCGTGAACGGCGCCGCGGTGTGGACGACCCGGCCGACGACCGCGTCCAGCGGCGGCTTGCCGGGGTACCCGGTGACCTCGACGTAGCGGAACCCGTGGAAGGTGAAGCGCGGTTCGTACGTCTCCTTGCCGCCGCCCTTGAGGGTGTACGTGTCGGTGGCGCGGGCGGTGCGCAGGTTGGTGGTGTAGATCGTCCCGTCGGGGTTGAGGACCTCGGCGTGCCGGAGCCGGACCGTCGTGCCCGCCGTGCCGGAGACGGTGAGCCGGGCGACGCCGACCATGTTCTGGCCGAGGTCGTAGACGAACACGCCGGGCTTCGGCTCGGTCACCTTGCGGGCGGAGATCTGCCGCTCCACGCGCGTGGGGGCGTCGACTTCGGCGACCAGGGCCGCGGTCACCTTGTCGACGGCCTCCGCGGCGGCCCACCGGGAGTCGTCGTATCCGGCGCGCGTCCAGCCCGCGGTCTCCCGGCGCGCGTCGTACTCCTCGCCCGACATGAGGTCCGCGCCGGTCACCGGGCCGAGGGCGGCCCGCCACGGGGTGCCGGACAGCACGCGCTCCGTCGAGCCGTCGGTGTACGTGACCTCCAACTGGGCGAGCAGGGCGGGCCGGTCGCCGTACTGGTGGGGGCCGAACCAGCCGATGTTCCCCGCGTACCAGCCGGCCGCGAGCGTCACGCCGAGCGCGTTGGCCCCGGCGGAGACCAGCTCCGTCACGTCGTAGGTCTGGTACTGGACGCGCTTGCGGTAGTCCGTCCAGCCCGGTGCCAGGCGGTCCTCGCCCACGCGCGTGCCGTTGAGGTGCGCTTCGTAGAGGCCGAGCGCGGTCGCGTACAGCCGGGCCCGCGCCACCTTGCGGCGGCCCAGGCGGAACTCGTGACGGAGCTGGGCGGCGGGGGCGTAGGCGGCCACGACCTTGCCCCAGGGGCCCGCGCCCCAGGCGGCGAGGACCTTCGCGGCGGACCAGGAGCCGTCGTCGTGAGCGGGGGACCACCAGTCGCCCGAGGGCTCCTTGTCGACGGTCTTCCACGTGGCGTCGGTGACGACGGTGCGCACGCCGTCGGCGGTGGTCAGCTCCAGGAGGCCGAGGAGGCCCGCGGGCCCGGCCACGGCGTTGGTCGCGGCGACGGCGAGGACCGCGGCGCCGGGGCGCAGGTGCTCGGTCACGTCGACGACCACCGGACGGCGCCAGTTGTCGGCGGTGTTGTCGGCCTCGGTGTGCGCCACGCGCGTGCCGTTCACGTACGCGGTGAAGCCGTCGTCGGCGGTCACGACGAGCCGCGCCCGCGTCACGCCCCCCGGCACGTCGAGGTGGCCGCGGAACCAGCGGGTGGCGGCCGGCGCGCTGCTCGCCGGGTCGCCCTCCGGGAACCAGATCCAGGAGGCGCGGTCCAGGGACGGGGCGCCGATGAGGGAGGCGGGGGCGCCGATCCAGCGGGCCGTCCAGTCGGACGCCTTGGTGAGGCCGGTCTCCCACCAGGAGGCCTCGCTCCAGGCGGAGGGCCGCCCGGCCGCGTCCCAGACGCGGACCGTCCAGAAGTAGCGGGTGCGCGCCTTGAGTTCGGGCCCGTCGTACGGCACGAGGACCGAGTCGGGGGACGTCACCTTGCCGCTGTCCCACACGTCGGGCCGGTCGAGCAGGGCCGCGCCGGTGGCGACCCGGATCTGGTACGCGCTCTGCGCCTGGTCCGGCGCGTCGGACGCCAGCGGCCAACTCAGGCGCGGGCGGGGGGTGTCGAGGCCGAGCGGTTCCCGGGCGTACTCGACGGTGGGGCGGGTGACGCGGAGGGAGGCGCGGGCGCTGCCGGGGGCGGCGGGGGCGGTGGCCTGTGCCGGGGCCGTGCCCGCGACAGGTGCACCGAGGGCGATCGTGGTGGTGGTGCCGAGCAGTCGTCTTCTGCTGATCACAGGGAAGCTCCGTCACGACGCGGGGATGAATCGTTTCACGGACCGCGAAGTTAGGGAGCGGGTTTCCGGGTGTCAAGGGTTCTTGCTGTAAACCCCGGAAAATCAACGGATTAACAGGATTCTCAAGTCCACCCCATTGACGGTGCAGTTGACGTCGGTCTAGCTTCCCTGCCACTTGGTTGAAACCTTTCATGTCCTGCCCCGCCCGTGATCCCTCACCCCCGATCGGTGTTCCCCATGAGAGAGCCCCCCGTCCTGGCCGCGCACGGCCTGAGCAAGTCCTTCGGCGCCGTACGCGCCCTCAAGGACGTCTCCCTGCAGCTCCACGCCGGAGAGGCGCATGCCCTGGCAGGCGAGAACGGCGCCGGGAAGTCCACCCTCATCAAGACCCTGGCCGGGGTGCACAGGCCGGACTCCGGGGGCCTCTCGCTCGACGGCCGGCCGGTCGTCTTCCACGGCCCCGCCGCCGCCCGCGACGCCGGAGTCGCCGTCATCTACCAGGAGCCGACGCTCTTCCCCGACCTGTCCGTCGCCGAGAACATCTTCATGGGGCGCCGCCCGCGCCGCTCCCTGGGCCGCGTCGACCACAAGGCGGTGACCGGCGCCGCCCGCGCGCTCTTCGCGCGCCTGGCGGTCGACCTGGACCCCGGGCAGCCCGCGCGCGGCCTGTCCATCGCCGACCAGCAGATCGTCGAGATCGCCAAGGCGCTCTCCGCCGACGCGCGCGTGCTCATCATGGACGAGCCGACCGCCGCGCTCACCGGCAGCGAGGTGACGCGCCTCTTCCACGTCGTCCGCACCCTGCGCGAACAGGGCGCCGCGGTGCTGTTCATCTCGCACCGCCTGGAGGAGATCTTCGCGCTCTGCCAGCGCGTCACGACCCTGCGCGACGGCGCGCTGATCGCGAGCGAGCCGCTCGCCGGCCTCACCGAGGACGACCTGGTGCGCCGGATGGTCGGCCGCGACCTCGACGAGCTCTACCCGAAGCAGCACACGCAGGTCGGCGACGTCGCGCTCAGCGTGCGGCGGCTGACCCGCGAAGGCGTCTTCGCCGACGTGTCGTTCGACGTGCGCTGCGGGGAGATCGTCGGCCTCGCGGGACTCGTCGGGGCGGGCCGCAGCGAGGTCGCCCGGGCCGTGTTCGGCGTCGACCGGTGGGACGCCGGGACCGTCGAGGTCCAGGGCAGGGCGCTGACCAACGGCGCCCCCAGCACCGCCATGGCGGCCGGGCTCGCTCTCGTCCCCGAGGACCGGCGCGCCCAGGGCCTGGTGATGAACATGTCGATCGAGCGGAACATCGGCCTGACCGGACTGCGCACCACCGTCCGCGCCGGCCTGATGGACCGGGGCGCCGAACGCAGCCGCGCCCTGGACTGGGCGGTGCGCCTCCAGGTGAAGTACGCGCGGATCGCCGACGCCGTCGGCACGCTCTCCGGCGGCAACCAGCAGAAGGTCGTCCTCGCCAAGTGGCTGGCCACCGGCCCCCGGGTGCTGATCGTCGACGAGCCGACCCGTGGCATCGACGTCGGCACCAAGGCCGAGGTGCACCGGCTGCTGTCCGCCCTCGCCGCGGACGGCGTCGCGGTCCTGATGATCTCCTCCGACCTGCCCGAGATCCTCGGCATGGCCGACCGGGTCCTCGTCATGCACGAAGGGCGCCTCACGGCGGAGATCCCGCGGGCCGCGGCCACCGAGGAGTCCGTGCTGGCGGCGGCCACCGGGAGGGCGGCATGAGCGTCACCACCCGACAGCCTGCGCCCGCCGTCGACCCGGGGAAGGCGGGCGCCGCCCGCCTCGTCGACCGCGTGTTCAAGATGCGCGAACTCGCCATCCTGCTCGTCTTCCTGGTGATGATCGCCCTCACCCAGGCTGGCAACAGCGAGTTCCTCTCCGAGCAGGGCATCAAGGACCTGCTCCTGAACGCGACCATCCTCGTCCTCGTCGCCACCGGCCAGGCCCTGGTCGTCATCACCCGCAACGTCGACCTGTCCGTCGGCTCCACGCTCGGCATCAGCGCCTTCGCCGCAGGGAACCACCTCCAGGGCGGCGGCGGCTCCGGCACCGCGATCCTCCTCGCCGTCGCCCTCGGCGTCGGCTGCGGACTCCTCAACGGCGCCCTGGTCAGCCTCGGCCAGGTGCCCGCGCTCGTGGTGACCCTCGGTACGCTGTACGTCATCCGCGGCCTCGACTCGATCTGGGTCGGCTCGCGCCAGATCACCGCGTCCGACCTGCCCGGCGGCTTCGTCGACTTCGGCTCCGGCGGCCTCTGGGCCGTGCCCTGGCTCGCGCTCATCGCCCTGCTCGTCCTCGTCACCGTCGCGTACTACCTGCGGCACTACGGAGGCGGCCGCGAGCTGTACGCACTCGGCTCCAACCCGGAGGCGGCCCGCCTGGCCGGCATCCCGGTCCGCCGCCGCATCCTCCTCGCGTACACCGTCTGCGGCGCCCTCGCCGGACTCGCCGGAGCCCTCTACCTGGCCCGCTTCGGCAATGTCGACTCCGCGACCGGCAACGGCTACGAACTCACCGTCGTCAGCGCCGTCGTGGTCGGCGGCGTCGCCTTCACCGGCGGCGCCGGCAGCGTCTACGGAGCGGCGCTCGGCGCCCTCCTGCTGACCTCCATCAACAGCGTGCTGCCCGCCCTCGGCGTCAGCTCCGTGTGGGTGCTCGCCATCAACGGCGTGCTGCTCGTCCTCGCCATCGCCGTCGACCGGGTCGTCGCCCTGCGCGTCGCCCGCGCCCTGAAGAAGCGGGCCGCATCGAACCGAAGGAGTGGCAGCCTTGACTGACTCCCCGCTCACGCGTGCCGTCCGCTGGGACACCGTCGTCGGTGCCCTCCTCGTGGTCCTCCTGCTGCTCTCCTTCGGCTTCGTCGACGGCTTCGGGAACGCCCTCAACCTGTCCTTCCTCATCGGCAACACGCTGCCCATCGCCCTGATCGCGCTGCCCATGACCCTGCTCGTGGTCTCCGGGGAGATCGACCTCTCCGTGGCGTCCACGGCGGGGCTGTCCGGCGCCGTGATGGGCGCCCTGTGGAACGCGGGCATGGCCATCGAGACGATCATCCCGCTCTGCCTGCTCCTCGGTGTGGTCTGCGGACTCGTCAACGGCCTCCTGGTGACCCGTCTCGGGCTGCCGTCCCTCGCCGTCACCATCGGCACGATGGCCGCCTACCGGGGCATCGCCCAGATCGTCCTCGGGTCGGACGCCGTCACCGACTTCCCCACGCAGTACCTCGACTTCGCCGCGGGCCGCATCGGCGACACCTTCGTGCCGTACGCCTTCCTGCCCTTCCTGGTGCTGCTCGCCGTCGCCGTCGTGGCCCTGCACGCCACGCCGTTCGGGCGCTCGCTGTTCGCGATCGGCGCCAATGAGGAGGCCGCCCGCTTCGCCGGGGTGCGCGTGCGGCGGCACAGGCTGTGGCTGTTCGTCGCCACCGGCCTGATGGCCTCCCTCACCGGTATCTTCTGGGCCCTGCACTACGCCAGCGCCCGCTACGACAACGCCACCGGGCTCGAACTCTCCGTCGTCGCGGCCGTGCTGCTCGGCGGCATCGACTTCGACGGCGGCAAGGGCACCCTCGGCGGCGCGGTCGCCGGTGTCTTCCTGCTCGGCGCGCTGCAGAACGCGATGAGCCTGCTCAACGTCTCCGCGCAGTCCCAGATCGTCGTCACCGGCGTGCTCCTCGTGGTGTCCGTCCTCGGGCCGCGCGTGGCACGCCGGCTCGTCACCGCGCGCGCCGGACGCCGCCCCGCGCCGACCGCCCCCTGACCCCGCGCTCCACCACCCCTGCCGAAAGGGACCCACGATGTCCGCTCCCGCGCTCCGCACCCCGGCCGCACGCCGCCTGTGCGCCGTCCTCGCCGCCGCCTCGCTCGCCCTGGCCGCCACGGCCTGCGGCGGCACCACCAAGGACTCCACCAAGAACTCCGCCGAGGACGGCGGCGCCGCCGCGTCCGACGCCAAGGCCGACCCGAACGCCGCCACCAAGAAGGACCTCACCGTCGCCTTTCTGCCCAAGCAGGTCAACAACCCGTACTTCACCGTCGCCGACAAGGGCGGCGAGAAGGCGGTCGAGGAGCTCGGATCGACCTTCAAGGAGACGGGCCCCAACAGCGCCACCGACACCAGCGGGCAGGTCAGCTACGTCAACACGCTCACCCAGCAGCAGGTCGACGCGATGGCCGTCTCCGCGCAGGACCCCGGCGCCCTGTGCACCGCCCTCAAGCAGGCCATGAAGAACGGCGTCAAGGTCGTCACCTACGACTCGGACACCAAGCCCGGCTGCCGGCACGTCTTCGTCTCCCAGGCGAGCGCCGAGGCGCTGGGCCGCAGCCAGGTGCGGCTCCTGGGCGAACAGCTCGGCTACAAGGGCGAGATCGCGATCCTCTCCGCCGCGCAGACCGCGACGAACCAGAACACCTGGATCGGCTTCATGAAGGACGAGCTGAAGAAGCCCGAGTACAAGGACATGAAGCTCGTGAAGACCGCTTACGGCAACGACGACGCGCAGCAGTCGTTCCAGCAGACCCAGGGACTGCTCCAGGAGCACCCCGGGCTCGCCGGGATCGTCTCGCCGACCACCGTCGGCATCAAGGCGGCCGCCCAGTACCTGTCGGGGTCCAAGTACAAGGGCAAGGTCATGCTGACCGGCCTCGGCACCCCCAACGACATGCGCAAGTACGTCAAGAACGGCACGGTCGAGGGCTTCGAGCTGTGGGACCCCGCCAAGCTCGGCGCGCTCGCCGCGCACACCGCCGTCGCGCTGTCCTCCGGGCAGATCACCGGCCGGCAGGGCGAGACCTTCAAGGCCGGCGCGCTCGGCACCTTCACCATCGGCGACGACGGCGTGGTCGACCTCGGCGAGCCCACGGTGTTCGACAAGAAGAACATCGACCGCCACCGGTTCTGAGCCCCCGGCCCCCGGGCCTCAGTACGCTGGTCCGACGGCCGGGAACGGCCGCACAGCAGGATGGAGCACCTGGAACGCATGGTCGGCATCAAGGACGTGGCGAGACACGCCGGGGTTTCCGTCGGCACCGTGTCGAACGTGATCAACCGCCCCGACACGGTCTCCGAGGAGACCCTGCACCGGGTGCGCGCGGTCATCGACCGGCTCGGCTACGTACGCAGCGAGTCGGCGCGCCAACTGCGCGCGGGACGCAGCCGCATCATGGCGCTGCTCGTCCTGGACATGGGCAACCCCTTCTTCGTGGACGTCGCGCGCGGCGCCGAGCGCGCCGCGCGCGGGGCCGGGCTGCGCGTCATGGTGTGCAACAGCGGCCAGAGCCCCGCCGAGGAGGCCGACTACCTCTCGCTCTTCGCCGAGCAGCGGGTGCACGGCGTGCTGCTCACCCCCGCCGACGCCACCGGCGAGAACATCGAGGCGTTCCGCAGGCACGGCATCCCCTTCGTCCTCGTCGACCGGGTCGCCGAGGGCGCCACGGAGTGCTCCGTCTCGGTCGACGACGTGATGGGCGGCGCGCTCGCCGTCCGCCACCTGATCGACGCCGGGCACCGCAGCATCGCGTACGTGAGCGGACCGCCCGGCCTCAACCAGGTCGCCGACCGCCGCGAGGGCGCGCTCCAGGCGCTCGCCGAAGCGGGTCTGCCCGCCTCGGCGCTGCGCGAGCTGCCGACCGAGCACCTGGACGTGGCCGCGGGCCGCGACGCCGGGGCCCGCATCCTCGGCCTCGCCGAGCGCCCCACCGCCGTGTTCTGCGCGAACGACCTGCTGGCGCTCGGGGTCCTCCAGGCGATGTACGCGGCCGGGGTGCGCGTCCCCGAGGACGTGGCGATCGTCGGCTACGACGACATCGAGTTCGCGGCGGCCGCCGCCGTGCCGCTCACCTCGGTGCGTCAGCCCGCCGTCACCATGGGCGCGATGGCGGCCGAGCTCCTCCTGGAGGAGACGGCGGCGCAGGACGGCGACGCGCACGAGCACCGGCGGGTGGTGCTCGTGCCGGAGCTCGTGGTGCGGCGCTCCAGCCTGGCGCCGCGCTGACCGGATGCCGCACCGAGGCGCCACCGGGGTCCCCGGAGCGGGCAGGACCGGCACGTGTGCTGGACTGGGACCGGAAGATCCGCGCACCCGCCCGCACAGCGCCCAGGAGCAGCCTTGACCGTCACGTACCGCCAGCCGGGAGTCGTCCTCACCGACCGCCGCTTCAGCGTGCCGCTCGACCACGACGATCCGGCCGGGGAGCGGATCGAGCTCTTCGCGCGCGAAGTGGTCCCGGCCGCCCGCGGCGGCGCGGACCTGCCCTGGCTCGTCTACCTCCAGGGCGGCCCCGGCTTCGGCGCCACCCGCTTCAGCGGCCGCGAGTCCTGGCTCGACCGCGCCCTGCGGGACTACCGGGTCCTCCTGCTCGACCAGCGCGGCACCGGCAGCTCCACGCCCGCCAACCGGCAGACGCTGCCGCTGCGCGGCGGCCCGCGCGAGCAGGCCGACTACCTCGCCCGTTTCCGCGCCGACTCCATCGTCCGCGACTGCGAGACCATCCGCCCCGAGGTGACCGGCGGCGCCCGCTGGACCGTGCTCGGCCAGAGCTTCGGCGGCTTCTGCGCCACGCACTACCTCTCGGCTGCGCCCGAAGGACTGGCCGGCGCCCTCATCACCGGCGGCCTGCCCGCCCTGGACGGGCACGCCGACGACGTGTACCGCGCGGCCTACCCGCGGATGGCGCGCAAGAGCGCCGCGCACTACGCCCGTTACCCGCAGGACGTCGAGCGGGCGCGCGCCGTCGCCGCCCACATCGCCGAGCACGAGCCGGTCCTGGACGGCGGCTACCGGCTGACCGTCGAGGCCTTCCAGTCGCTCGGCATGCTCCTCGGCACCGGTGACGGCAGCCACCGCCTGCACTACCTCCTGGAGGACGCGTTCGTCCGCACCCCGGCCGGCACCGAACTCTCCGACGCCTTCCGGGAGAACCTGCGGACCGCCCTCTCGTACGCGGGCAACCCCCTCTTCGCCGTCCTGCACGAGGCGATCTACGGCCGGGACACACGCCCCACGGCCTGGGCGGCCGAGCGGGTGCGCGCCGAGTTCCCGCAGTTCGACCCGGCGAAGACGCTGGCCGGTGACGCGCCCCTGCTGTTCACCGGGGAAGCCGTGCAGCGCTGGATGTTCGACAGCGACCCGGCACTGCGCCCGCTGCGCGAGACCGCCGAGCTGCTCGCCGCGCGCACCGACTGGCCGCGCCTGTACGACCCGGAGCGCCTCGCCGCCAACGAGGTGCCGGTGGCCGCGGCGGTCTACCACGACGACCTGTACGTCGACACCGAGCACTCCCTGCGCACCGCCCGCGCCATCCGCGGCCTGCGCACCTACGTCACCGACGAGTTCGAGCACGACGGGCTGCGGGTCAGCGGTCCGCGCGTACTGGACCGGCTCCTGAAGCTGCTGCACGGCGAGGCCTGACCGGGCGGCGGGGGGAGGGCCCGGTCCCGGTCGTCCCCCGGCCGTCGTCGGACCCCGGGGATAAGCTGAGAATCATGACCGAGCCGCAGCATGCAGCCCCTCCCGCCGACCAGCTCACGCCCATGCCCGAGGACTGGCGGCGCGCGCTCGCCGTCGTCGCCCACCCGGACGACCTGGAGTACGGCTGCGCGGCGGCCATCGCGGGCTGGACGGACGGCGGCCGTGAGGTCACGTACGTGCTAGCGACCCGTGGCGAGGCCGGCATCGACACGCTCGACCCCGCCACCTGCGGACCGCTGCGCGAGCGCGAGCAGCGGGCGAGCGCGGCCGTCGTCGGCGTGGACGCCGTGGAGTTCCTCGACCACAAGGACGGCGTCGTCGAGTACGGCACCGCGCTGCGCCGCGACATCGCCGCCGCGATCCGCAGGCACCGCCCCGAGCTCGTCATCACGCTCAACCACCGCGACACCTGGGGCGGCGTCGCCTGGAACACCCCCGACCACGTGGCGGTCGGCCGCGCCACGCTCGACGCGGCGGCCGACGCGGGCAACCGCTGGATCTTCCCCGAGCTGATCGCGGAGCAGGGCCTGGAGCCCTGGAACGGCGTGCGGTGGGTCGCCGTCGCCGGTTCGGCGACGCCCACGCACGCCGTGGACGCGTCGGCGGGCCTCGAGCGCTCGGTGGCCTCGCTGCTCGAACACCGCACGTACATCGAGGCCCTGACGCAGGAGGACCCCGAGAAGTACTGCCGGACGTTCCTCACCGGCAACGCGCAGGCGGTGGCACCGCGCTTCGGCGGGAAGCCCGCGGTGGCGTTCGAGGTCTTCGGCCGCTGAGCCCCGGACCGCGGGTCCGGCGCGAGGCACGGGACCGGACCCGCCGCCGCGCCGGAGCCCTTCAGTCGGGACGCCCGCGCCCCTAGTCTGACGACCCATGGCCTGACGGGCCATCAGAAGCGTCGGTGCAGGGGAGCGCGGATGATCGACACCATCGGCACGGACATCCCGGCGGGCGAGGAGCGGCTGCGCCTCGACGTCGAGGACGGCCTGGGCGTCCTGACCCTCTGCCGCCCGGGCAAGCTCAACGCGTGGAGCTGGGAGTCCACCCGGCAACTCGGCCTGATGGCCGACCGGATCCGCTTCGACGACTCGATCCGGGCGGTGCTGCTGCGCGCGGAGGGCCGGGCGTTCTGCGCGGGCATCGACATCACGGCGCCGGGCGGCGCGATCACCGGCCGCTCCGGCGCGGAGCGCACCCGCAACTACTACGAGGCGATGCGCTGGGTGCACGAACGCTTCCGCGCCTTCGCGGAACTCCCGCAGCCGGTCGTCGCCGCCGTGCAGGGCTACTGCCTGGGCTTCGGCTTCGAGCTCGCGCTCATGGCGGACGTCCGGATCGCGGCGGACGACGCGGTCTGCGCGCTGCCCGAGGCGCAGCTCGGCGTCGCCGTGGACGCGGGCGGCGACCTGCGCATCGCGCGTGAGGCCGGCGCGGGCTGGGCCAAGCTGCTCGCGCTGACCGGGCGCCGGCTCGACGCGGCCACCGCCGAGCGGCTGCGCCTGTTCCAGCAGGTCGTCCCCGTCGCCGAGCTGGCGCGGACGGCCCGGTCCGTGGCCGCCGAGATCGCGGCGAACGCGCCGCTCGCCGTGCAGGGCATCAAGCGCGGCATCGACGCGTACGCCGACGCGGGGATGGCGGGCGCGCTCGACCGCGTCGCGATGAACGCGGCGATCACGCTCACCTCGGAGGACTCCCGCGAGGGGTACGGGGCGAAGGCGGCCCGGCGGCCGGCGTCGTTCCAGGGGAAGTAGGGCGGTGCGGCGGAGCCGGGGCGCGGTGGTCCGTGCCGTCAGCCGGTGAACGGGCCCCGGCCCAGTTGCTCCCGCACCGTCACCACCGGCGGGCTCACCAGGCCCCGGCGCTGCCAGTTCGCACCGTCGACGACCAGCGTGTGGCCCGTGACGAACCGGGCGTAGGGCGAGGCAAGAAACGTCGCGGCCCAGCCCAGTTCGCGGGGCAGGCCGACGCGGAGGGCGGGCTGCCTGCCGTCCTTGTCCCGCGCCCGGTCGAGGTTGCCGCGGATGTCCGCGGTCATGTCGTCGTGCGGCATCAGGCCCGGCACGAGCCCGTTGACCTGGATGCCGTACGGCCCCCACTCCACCGCGAGGGTCTCCACCAGGCTCTTCACCCCCGCCTTCGCCGCCGCGCTGTGGGCGAAGCCGGGCCCGCCCGTCCAGGCGTACGACGCCCCGACGTCGATGACCGAGCCGGGGGTGCCCGCGGCCAGATGGCGCCGGCCGAACTCACGCGTCATCAGGAACGTGCCGGTGAGCGTGATGTCGACGACCGAGCGCCAGGCGCCGGGGGACATGTCCTCGGCGGGGACGGGGAAGTTGGCGGCCGCGTTGTTCACCAGGACGTCGGGCAGGCCGTACGCCTCCTGCGCCGCGTCGAAGACCTCCGCGACGCGGTCCGCGTCCCGGATGTCGCAGACCGCGGTCGCCACGCGCCCGCCCAGCTCCGCCAGTTCGTCCCGTGCCGCCGCCAGCCGGTCCTCCTTGCGGCTCGCGATCACCAGATCGGCGCCGAGCCGCGCGAACTCGGCCGCGACGGCCTTGCCGAGCCCCGTGCCGCCCCCGGTGACCAGCACGACCGTGCCGTCGTACGTGCCGGGCGGCAGCGCGCTCGCGCCCGGCGGGGGAGGCGGGGGCAGACCGGGCAGGGCGCCCGCCGACGGCCCGGGGCCGCCCGGGTCGGCCCGGCCCTCCGCTCCGGTGTGCCGGGTGCCGCGCGGGCCCTGGCCTGTTCCGAGATCCGCTCCGTCGTCCGTCATGCGCGCATCGGTACCGCGTACGGGGCGAAACCGCCATGCCCGCGGCGGCCTCCATGCGGCGGCCCCGACGCGCCGACCGCCGTGCGGAGGGGCGGCGGGCGGAGGCCCTGGCTACGGCGCCACCAGCCCGTGCGCCCGCTCGCCCGCCACCGCGCGGGCCACCACGGCCTCCGTCCGCGGGGTGAAGACCCCCGCCCGGCGCAGGGCGGCCGTCGCGTCGATGTCGGCCATCACGAGCTCGGCGTTGATGGTGGTGCCCGCCCGGTGCCCCGCGCTCGCCGCGTTGATCACCTGCTCCATGGGGCCCGCGGCGTTGCCGACGGCCCAGACGCCCGGGACGCTGGTGCGGCCCGTCTCGTCCACCGCCGGGTACGGGCCGACCGGGGTGTCCCTGAGCCGGGCGCCGAGCGCGGTCAGCAGCCCGTCGCGCGGCACCGGCCGCGCGGCGACGAACAGCACCGAGCGGGGGACGATCCGGCCGTCGGCGAGCCGCACCCCGGTCAGTCCGTCGTCCCCGACCTCCAGGCCGGCGACCTCGCCCTCCACCACCTGGACCCCGGCGGCCGCGAGGCGCTCCCACTCGGCGTCCGGCAGGTCCCCGACGGTGTGCAGGAAGAGCGTCACGTCCTTCGACCACTGGGTGACCAGCAGCGCCTGATGGCTGTGGAACGGCTCGGACGCGAGCACGCCGAAGGGCTGGTCCCGCACCTCCCAGCCGTGGCAGTAGGGGCAGTGCAGCACGTCGCGGCCCCAGCGCTCGGCGAGCCCCGGCACGCCGGGCACCCGGTCGACCAGCCCCGTCGCCACGACGACCCGGCGCGCGTGCACCGCCCCGCCGTCGGCCAGCGACACCCCGAACTCCCCGGCCCCGTCCGGCGTCACTTCCTCCACCCGGTCCCGGACCACCTCCACCCCGTACCGCGCGAGCTCCCGCCGCCCCTCGGCGAGGAACTCGGCGGGCGGCATGCCGTCCCGCGACAGGTAGCCCTGCATGTGCGCGGCGGGCGCGTTGCGCGGCTCGCCCGCGTCGACCACGAGGACCCGCCTGCGGGACCTGCCGAGCACGAGCGCCGCGCTCAGCCCTGCCGCCCCGCCGCCGACCACCACCACGTCGTACGCCCGGACCTCTCCGTCGTTCCCGCCCTGCGCACGCCGTGCGGTGCCTCGTCCCACGCTCTCGTTCTCGTTCTCGATCTCGTTCCGGGTCACGGTGACCACCTCCACGGGCACTGTCGCCCCCGCGGTGCGATTTCGACAAGCAGCTTTGCTGTTCCCGCAACAAGGGGCATGATGGGGACATGAGCGAAGAGACGGCGGAGCCGGCAGCGATGGACCAGATCCTCACCGAGGTCGGCCCGCGGCTGCGGCGGATCCGCAAGGAGCGCGGCGCCACCCTCGCGGGACTCTCCGGCGCCACCGGCATCTCGGTCAGCACCCTCTCCCGGCTGGAGTCCGGCCACCGCAGGCCCAGCCTCGAACTGCTCCTGCCGATCGCCCGCGCCCACCAGGTCCCCCTGGACGAGCTGGTCGGCGCCCCGCCGGTGGGCGACCCGCGGGTGCGGGCCAAGCCGATCGTGCGGCACGGCCGCACCATGCTCCCGCTGACCCGCCAGCCCGGCGGCCTCCAGGCGTACAAGGTGGTCGAGCCCGCCCGCACCACCGCACCGCCGGACCCGCAGACCCACGAGGGGTACGAGTGGCTGTACGTCCTGTCCGGGAAGCTCCGCCTGATCCTCGGCGACCACGACGTGCTGCTCGGCCCCGGCGAGGCCGCGGAGTTCGACACCCGGGTGCCGCACTGGTTCGGGGCGACGAGCGAGGGCGGCGCGGAGTTCATCAGCCTCTTCGGGCCGCAGGGGGAACGCATGCACGTACGGGCGCGCCCCACACGCAAGGAGGACGCCGGCTGACCGGCCCCACGGGACTGTTCCCCTCAGGGCAAGCGACCGCTTAGTATGCGGACGAGCCCGGTCTACGACAGCCCCCGTGGAGGCCCCGCATGCAGGCATGGCAAGTGCACGAGAACGGCGAGCCGGGCGAGGTGATGCGCCTCGCCGAGGTGGACCGCCCCACGCCCGCAACGGGGCAGGTGCTGCTGAAGGTCCGCGCCGCGAACATCAACTTCCCGGATGCGCTGCTGTGCCGGGGGCAGTACCAGGTCAGGCCGCCGATGCCGTTCACGCCCGGCATGGAGATCTGCGGCGAGACCGAGGACGGGCGGCGCGTGATCGCCAACTCCGCACTGCCGTACGGCGGTTTCGCCGAGTACGCCGTCGCGGACGCCGCGGGACTCCTCCCGGCGCCGGACGCGCTCGACGACGCCGAGGCGTCGGCGCTGCACATCGGCTACCAGACCGGCTGGTTCGCCCTGCACCGCCGCGCCCACCTCCGGGCGGGCGAGACCCTCCTGGTGCACGCGGCCGCGGGCGGCGTCGGCAGCGCCGCGGTCCAGCTCGGCAAGGCCGCGGGCGCGCGGGTCATCGGTGTCGTCGGCGGCGCGGACAAGGCGCAGGTGGCCCGTGAACTCGGCTGCGACCTGGTCCTCGACCGACGCACGGACGACCTCGTCGGTGCCGTCAAGGAGGCGACCGGGGGCCGCGGCGCCGACGTGATCTACGACCCGGTGGGCGGCGACGCCTACGCCAAGTCCGCCAAGTGCGTGGCCTTCGAGGGCCGCATCGTCGTCATCGGCTTCGCCAGCGGCACGATCCCCACACCCGCGCTCAACCACGCCCTCGTCAAGAACTACTCGATCGTGGGCCTGCACTGGGGCCTGTACAAGACCAAGGACCCGGACCTGATCCTGCGCTGCCACGAGGAGCTGTCCCAACTGGCGGCCAAGGGCGCCATCAAGCCGCTGATCAGTGAGCGCGTGGAGCTGGCCGGTGCCGCGTCCGCCGTGCAGCGCGTCGCCGACGGCGTCACCACCGGCCGGGTCGTCGTGCTGCCCCACGGGCTCCCGCAGGAACTGCCGCACGGAGGTGCCGCATGACGACCGACGCCACAGAACTGCGCACGCGCACCCGGGAGTTCCTCGCCGCGCACCCGCCGGCCACCACGGACCGCGCCGACTTCCTCGCGGCCCGCTTCGACGCCGGTCTCGCCTGGGTGCACTACCCCGAGGGCCTCGGCGGCCTCGGCGCGCCCCGCTCGCTGCAGGCCGTCGTCGACGCCGAACTGGAGGCCGCGGCAGCCCCCGACAACGACCCGCGCCGCATCGGCATCGGCCTCGGCATGGCCGCGCCGACCGTGCTCGGCTTCGGCACCGACGAGCAGAAGCGCCGCTTCCTGCGCCCCCTGTGGACCGGCCGGGAAGTGTGGTGCCAGCTCTTCAGCGAGCCCGGCGCCGGATCCGACCTCGCCGCGCTCGGCACCCGCGCCGTCCGTGACGCGGCGAGCGGCGACTGGGTGGTCAACGGCCAGAAGGTGTGGACGTCCAGCGCCCACACCGCCCGCTGGGCCATCCTCATCGCCCGCACCGACCCGGACGCGCCCAAGCACCGGGGCATCACGTACTTCGTGTGCGACATGACCGACCCGGGCGTCGACGTACGGCCGCTGCGCCAGATCACCGGCGAGGCCGAGTTCAACGAGGTGTTCCTCACCGACGTGCGCATCCCCGACGCGCACCGCCTGGGCGAGGTCGGCGACGGCTGGAAGGTCGCCCAGACCACGCTCATGAACGAGCGCGTCTCCATCGGCGGCATGCGCATCCCGCGCGAGGGCGGCATGATCGGCCCCGTCGTCCGGGCCTGGCGCGAGCGCCCCGAGCTGCGCACCCACGACCTGCACCAGCGACTCCTGAAGCTCTGGGTGGACGCGGAGGTCGCCCGCCTCACCGGGGAGCGGCTGCGCCAGCAGCTCGTCGCGGGCCAGCCGGGCCCCGAGGGCTCCGGCATGAAGCTCGGCTTCGCCCGCCTCAACCAGGAGATCAGCGGCCTGGAGGTCGAACTCCTCGGCGAGGAGGGCCTGCTGTACGACGACTGGACCCTGCGCAGGCCCGAGCTCGTCGACTTCGTGGGCCGCGACGCGGGCTACCGCTACCTGCGCTCCAAGGGCAACAGCATCGAGGGCGGGACCAGCGAGGTCCTGCTCAACATCGTCGCCGAGCGCGTCCTCGGCCTGCCCGCCGAGCCGCGTACCGACAAGGACGTCGCGTGGAAGGACCTCGCCCGATGAGCGCGCAGAGCACCCAGGACCCGCAGCCCGACCTGCTCTACTCCGAGGAGGAGGAGGCGCTGCGCTCCGCGGTGCGCGACCTGCTCGCCGACCGGTGCGACGCCGGCGCCGTCCTCGCCCGCATCGAGTCCCCGGCGGACGGCGTGCCCTACGACCGTGGGCTGTGGAAGGCCCTCGCCGACGGCATGGGCCTCGCCGGGCTCCTCGTGCCTCAGGAGCGGGGCGGCCAGGGCGCCACCCACCGCGAAGCGGCCGTCGTTCTGGAGGAGTTGGGCCGCGCCGTGGCGCCCGTGCCCTACCTCACCAGTGCCGTCGTCGCCACCGAGGCGCTGCTCGCCTGCACCGGGAGCGAGGCCGCCGACCTGCTCGCGGCGCTCGCCGCCGGGCGCACCGTCGGCGCGCTCGCGGTGAGCCTCGCCGTCGCGCCCGGAGCCGCCTTCCAGCGGGTGCGGAGTGCGGCGGGCGCCCTGCACGGGGAGCTGACCGGCATCGCCGACGCGTCCTGCGCCGACGTCCTGCTCGTGCCCGCCGACGGCGGACTCTTCGCCGTCGACACGGCACAGGACGGCGTCACCGTCACCCCGCGGACCTCCCTCGACCTCACCAGGCCGCTCGCCACGGTCACCTTCGACGGGGCCCGCGCACGCGAGCTGGCGCCGGACGCGGGCCCGGCCGTCCTGCGGGCGCTGCGGGCCGGCGCCGCGCTGCTCGCCTCGGAGCAGCTCGGGCTCGCCGAGTGGTGCCTGACGGAGACCGTCCGGTACACCAAGGAACGCAAGCAGTTCAACCGGCCCGTCGGCTCCTTCCAGGCACTCAAGCACCGCCTGGCCCAGCTCTGGCTGGAGGTGGTCAACACCCGCGCCGCCGCCCGCAACGCCGCGGGCACCCTCGCCGCGGACGGCGCCGACGCGGATGTCGCGGCCGCCCTCGCCCAGGCCTACGCGGCCCCCGTCGCGGTGCGCGCCGCCGAGGAGGCGCTCCAGTTGCACGGCGGCATCGGCATGACCTGGGAGCACCCGGTGCACCTCCGTCTGAAGCGCGCCAAGGCCGACTCGATCGCCTACGGCACGGCGGGCCGGCACCGCGAGGCGCTGGCCGCCCTGGTCGACCTGCGGGCCCCCTGACCACCCCCGCCCTGTTCGATGCAGCCCGCACCTACCAGGTGCGGGCTGCGCGTTTTACGCCCCCATTACGTAAGGCATAATTGCGAGCTGTTCGCAATAACAGCTGATCTTCAGTAGGGGTGTGGAGCATGAGGGCCCGATCGATACGGGGCGCAGGCGCGATGGCGACGGTGGCCGCGATAGCGGTCGCCGCCTCCGCCTGCTCGGCGCCGGGCGACGGCGGCGACGGCGCGAAGGACTCCGCGGTCGTCGGCATCGCGTACGAGCCCGAGACCCTCAGCCCCCTCCTCGGCTACGGCAAGGACGGCAACTCGAAGATCTTCGACGGGCTGCTCACGCACGACGCCGACATGAAGCTCAAGCCCGCCCTCGCGGCCGAGCTGCCCAAGGTCGCCGACGACGGCAAGACCTACACCTTCCCGCTCCGCAAGGGCGTCACGTTCAGCGACGGCAAGCCCTTCTCGGCCAAGGACGTCGTCTTCACGTACGAGACGATCCTCGACAAGAAGACCAACAACGCCGCCAAGACCGAGCTGGACGCCGTCAAGAGCGTCGAGGCGAAGGGCGACGACACCGTCGTCTTCCACCTCAAGTACCCCTACGCGCCGTTCGCCGAGCGCACCGTCCTGCCCATCGCGCCCGAGCACGTCGCGGGCAAGCAGGACGTGAACAACGGCTCCTTCACCACCAAGCCCGTCGGCACCGGCCCCTACGAGCTGGTGAAGTGGTCCAAGGGCGAGAAGCTGACCTTCAAGGCCAACCCCGACTACTGGGGCGGCGCGCCGAAGGTCAAGAACTTCACCATGGCGATCATCAAGGACGACGACATCCGCGCCACCCGGCTCGACGCCGGTGAGCTCGACGGCGCGATCCTGCCGCCCAACCTCGCCAAGAAGTACAAGAACGACAGCGGCAAGAACAGCTACGCCGCCAAGACCTTCGACTACCGCGTGGTGACGCTGCCCACCGGCAACAAGGTCGCCGGCGACACCGCCGTCCGCCGCGCCCTGGACGTCGGCGTGGACCGCAAGGCCATGGTCGACTCGATCCTGTACGGCGAGGGCAAGGAGGCCTACGGGCCCGTCCCGACCGACAGCCCCTGGTTCACCAAGGGCACCGAGCGCACCTTCGACGCGGCCAAGGCCAGGAAGATCCTCGACGACGCCGGGTGGAAGCCGGGCAAGGACGGCATCCGCGAGAAGGACGGCGTCCAGGCGACGTTCCCGCTCTGGTACCTCTCCGGCGACAAGCTCCGCCAGGACCACGCCCTCGCCTACGCCTCGGACGCCAAGAAGCTCGGCATCAAGGTCAAGGTGCAGTCCGGCACGTGGGAGGTCATCGAGCCCCGCATGCCCAAGGACGCGGTCCTCGCGGGCGGCGGCTCCCCGGCCGACCCCGACTTCGACCAGTACACCCTGCTGAAGTCCTCCCTCGCGGGCGACGGCTTCAACAACATGGCGCACTACGACAACCCGAAGGTCGACAAGGCCCTGGAGGACGCCCGCAAGAGCGGCGACCACGCCGAGCGCCAGGCCGCCTACGACACAATCCAGCGCGAACTGGTGAAGAACCCGGGCTACACCTTCCTCACCCACATCGACCACCTCTACGTCGTCGACAAGAAGTTCGGCGACCTGAGCACCCAGGTCGAGCCGCACGACCACGGCCTGGCATCCGGCCCCTGGTGGAACGTCGAGGACTGGCAGCCCGAGAAGTGACACCGGCGATATCGAAGGCCCCGGGCCGGGCGGCGCGCCGTCGCCCGCCCTGGGGGCCGATGGCCCGGCTCGCTGGCCGGCGGGCCCTGTTCGCCGTGCCCGTGCTGCTCGTCGTCACCTTCGGCGTCTTCGCCGTCGCCGCCGCCTCGCCCTTCGACCCCGTCAAGGCGTACGCGGGCACGGCCGGGCTCACCGCGTCCCAGGAGAACCTCGACCAGCTGCGCGCCAACCTCGGCGTCGACCGGCCGCTCGCCGCCCGCTGGTGGGACTGGCTGACCTCGGCGCTCTCCGGCGACCTCGGCGACTCCAGCACCCTGCGCCAGCCCGTCGCGGACGCCATCGGCGAGCGCATCGGCTGGTCCGTGCTGCTCGCCGCGACCGCCTTCCTCGTCGCGATCCTGCTCGGCACCGCACTCGGCGTGCTCGCCGCCCGCCGCCCCGGCGGCTGGCTCGACCGTGCCGTCACCTCCCTCGCGTACACCCTGGAAGCGGCGCCGCCGTTCTGGCTCGGCCTGCTCGCCGTCTGGCTGTTCGCGCTGAAGCTGGGCGTGCTGCCCTCCGGCGGCCTCACCGACACCGCGAGCTCGACCGTGACCGCGGGACAGGTCGCGCGTCACCTGGTGCTGCCCGCGGGCGTCCTCGCCATCTCCCAGCTGCCCTGGTTCGTGCTGTACGTGCGCCAGGGCGTCGGCGACGCCCTCGGCGACGACCCGGTGCGCGGGGCACGCGCGCGCGGCCTCGCCGAGCGGACCGTGCTGCTCGGCCACGCGCTGCGCTCCGGCATGCTGCCCGTGCTGACCCTCATCGGCTCGCGGGTGCCCGAACTGATCACCGGGGCGCTCCTGGTGGAGACCGTCTTCAGCTGGCCGGGCATCGCCGCGGCCACCGTGCAGGCCGCGACCTCCGTGGACTTCCCGCTGCTCGCCGCGCTCACCGCGCTCGCCACCGTCGCGGTCCTGCTCGGCAACCTCGTGGCCGACCTCCTGTACGGCCTCGCCGATCCGAGGGTGGGTTTCGATGGCTGAGCCGGCCGGCATCGTCTGGCGCGCCCGGGGCGGCCCGCGCCGCTCCACGCGCGCGTGGCGGGTACGCACCTCCGCGGTCCTCGTCGCCGCCGTCGTCCTCGCCGTGCTGCTCGTGCCGCCGCTCGTCCACCTCGACGAGCAGGCCGTCGACCTCGCGGCGAAACTGCGGCCGCCCTCGCCCGCGCACCCCTTCGGGACCGACGACGTCGGCCGCGACCTGCTGCTGCGGTGCGTCTACGGACTGCGCGTCTCGCTGCTCGTCGGCGTCGTCGCGGCCGTCGTCGCCACCGTCATCGGCACCGCCGTCGGCGCGCTGGCCGCCGCCTCCGGCGGGTGGGTGGACCGGATCGTGATGCGGCTCGTGGACGTCTTCGCGTCCGTGCCGCACCTGCTGCTCGGCATCTTCATCGTCGCGATGTTCCGGCCCGGGGTCTGGCCCGTCGTCGTCTCCGTGGCGCTCACGCACTGGCTCTCCACGGCCCGCATCGTGCGCGCCGAGGTCCTCTCGCTGCGCTCACGGCCCTACGTCGACGCGGCGATCTCCGGCGGGGCCTCCCGGCTGCGCGTCGCCGTCCGGCACCTGCTGCCCGGCGTCCTGCCGCAGGCCGGCCTCGCCGCCGTCCTGATGGTGCCGCACGCCATCTGGCACGAGTCGGCGCTGTCCTTCCTCGGCCTCGGCCTGCCCACCCACCAGGCCAGCCTCGGCACGCTCGTGCAGAGCGCGCGCGGCTCGCTCCTCGCGGGCGACTGGTGGCCGACGCTCTTCCCCGGCCTGTTCATCATCGTGCCCACCCTGGCGATCGCGGGCCTCGCGGGCGCCTGGCGGGAGCGGATCAACCCCCGGCGCCGATCGGAGCTCATGCTGTGACGGTCCCTGCCCCGACCCCGGTCCTGTCCGTCCAGGGCCTGTCCGTACGGTTCCGCATGCGCGGCGGCCGGCACGTCAGCGCCGTCACCGACGCCACCTTCGACCTCGCCGCGGGGGAGTGCCTCGCCCTGGTCGGCGAGAGCGGCTGCGGCAAGTCCGTGCTCGCCTCCGCGCTGCTCGGCCTGCTCCCCGAGAACGCCGAGACCGCCGGTGCCGCCCTGATCGGCGAGCCCGGCGGCCGGGACCGCGTCGACCTGCTGACCGCCGACGAGCGCACCCTGGCCCGCACCGTGCGCGGGCGGCGCGTCGGCCTCGTACCGCAGAGCCCGGCCGCGCACCTGACACCGGTGCGCACCGTGCGCTCCCAGCTGGAGGAGACCCTGCGCGAGCTCACCGGGGCGCGGCGGCCGACGCTGCGGGCCGCCGCGGAGGCGGCGGCCGAGCGCGCCGCGTTCCCCGCGGGACACCTCGACCGCCACCCGCACGAGCTGTCCGGCGGCCTCGCGCAGCGCGCCGCCACCGCGCTCGCCCTCATCGGCGACGCGCCGCTGCTGCTCGCCGACGAGCCGACCACCGGACTCGACCGGGACCTGGTCGACCGCACCGTCGACGAGCTGCGCCGGCACGTCGGCGACCACCGCGCGCTGCTCCTGATCACCCACGACCTGGCCGCCGCCGAGCGCATCGCCGACCGGGTCGCCGTGATGTACGCGAGCCGGGTCGTCGAACTCGCCGACGCCGCCGACTTCTTCGGCACCCCGGGGCCCCGGCACCCCTATGCCCGGGGACTCCTGAACGCCCTGCCGGAGCGCGCGTTCACGCCCGTGCCCGGCATGCCGCCCGAGCTGGCCGCGCTGCCCGCGGGATGCGCCTTCGCGGCGCGCTGCGAACGGGCCGACGCGGCCTGCGGAACGCTGCCCGCGCTCACCGGCGGCACGGCCTGCCACCACCCCCACGCGGACGTGCTGGAGGCGCCCCGTGCTTGAACTGCGCGCCATCACCGCCGGATACGACCGGCGCGACCCGGTCTTCCGCTCCGTGGACCTCACGCTCGCCCCCGGCGAGTCCGTCGGACTCCTCGGGCCCAGCGGCTGCGGCAAGTCGACGCTGGCCCGGGTCGCGGCGCTGCTGCACCGGCCCGACGCCGGGCAGGTCGTCATCGACGGGGAGCGGGCCGCGGGCTGGCGCCACCGCGCCCCGCGCGAGCAGCGCACCGCCTTCGGCGTGGTCTTCCAGCAGCCACGGCTCTCCGCCGACCCGCGCCTGACCCTCACCGACCTCATCGCGGAACCCCTGCGCGCCGTGGGCCGCGGCGCCGAGGCGGCCGCCCGCGTCGCCGAACTGACCCCCGTCGTCGGCCTCGGCGTCGACCTCCTGCGGCGACGCCCCCACGAGGTCAGCGACGGGCAGCTGCAGCGGGCCTGCCTGGCGCGGGCCCTGGTGCTGCGCCCCCGGTGGCTCATCTGCGACGAGATGACCGCGATGCTCGACGCCTCCACGACCGCCGCGCTGGTGCACGCCGTGGAGGAGTACCGCGCCGAGTCCGGGGCGGGCCTGCTCGCCGTCGGCCACGACCGGGTCCTGCTGGAGCGCTGGTGCGGGCGCACCGTCCAGTGGGCCGACCTGGTCGCCTAGGGCGTGTTGCGAAAGTCCCGTCCTAGCGGGGCACCACCCGCACGTCGGTCCCGCCCCGGCGGATCGCCCCGACCTCCTGCTGCGCGAGCCCGTCGTCCACCACCAGCAGGTCGAAGTCGGAGAGCGGAGCCAGCGCGTACAGGCCGTCGCGGGTGAACTTCGTGTGGTCGGCGAGCAGCACCCGGCGCGTGGCCGCCGCCATCATCGCGCGCTTGACCTGCACCGTCTCCGGAGACGTGTGGTAGCAGCGGCCGCGCGTCACGGCCGTCGTCGACATGAAGAGGACGTCCGCGCGAAAGGCCTCCACACTGTCCGCGGTGTGCAGGCCCATGAAGGCGTCGTACGCCGGGAAGTAGCTGCCGCCGAGGGCGATCAGGGAGACGCCGGGCTCCTTGGCGAGCGCGGTGATCGCGGGCAGCGAGTTGGTGATGACGGTCAGCGGCGTCCGCTCGGTGAGCAGCCGCGTCAGGTGCAGACAGGTGGTGCTGTCGTCCAGGAGCACGGTCTGACCCGGCACCAGCTCCCGGGCGGCGGCGCGGGCCAGCTGCTGCTTCGTCTGCGCCATCGTCGACATGCGCTCGGCGACACTGCCGTGGAACTGCGCGGACGGCAGCCCCGTCGCCCCGCCCCGCACCTTGCGCAGCCAGCCCTGCGACTGCAGGAAGTCCAGATCCCGGTGGATCGTCATCAGGCTGACGCCGAACTCCTCGGCGAGATCTCCCGCGCGCACGAAGCCGTTCGCCACCACCGCCTCGCGGATGCGGCCGCGCCGCACCTCGCGCACGTCCGCCCGGTCCGCACCCGCCACGCCGTCCACCCGCCTTCGCCCGCGCCACCCGTGTGAAATGCCCGAGTGATGATCTCATGTATTTCACAGCGGGAGCGGGCCCGCGCCGGGACGGCACGGCGGTCGGCGGACCGGGACCCAAGTCCTTCTCACACGGCGAAAGTCCCTGGTCGCGGGAGATGACGGCAGGTCATTGACGACGTATTTCGGCCAACTGTTAGCTCGGCCCCGACGGCACACGCCGTCGCCATCGCCGACCACGCCGACCCACGTCAGCAAGGGGAGCTTCAATGACGAACACCCCGAACACCCCGAACACCCCGAACACACCGAGCGCCCCGAGTTCGGTCTTCACACGACTCGGCATACCGCCCGCCCTCTCCTGGGGGTACCTGGGGCTGCTGATCTTCATGACCGGGGTCGGCATCGAGGCCGGCTACCTCTCGCCGTACCTGGAGAGCCTCGGCATCCCCGCCGCCGGCGTCGCGATGGTCTTCACCGTGTACGGCGTCACCGGCGCCGTCGCCGCCTGGTTCGCCGGAGCCCTCTCCGACCTGTGGGGCCCGCGCCGCGTCATGTGGCTCGGGCTCGTCGCGTTCGCCGTCACCCACGTCTTCTTCCTGACGGTGGCGATCCCCAGCAAGGCGTACCCGCTGCTGCTCCTGGGCTACGGCCTGCGCGGCCTCGCCTTCCCGCTCTTCGCCTATGCCTTCCTCGTGTGGATCGCGGCGGTCGCCCCGCAGCGCCAGATGGGCAGCGCCATGGGGTGGTTCTGGTCGGCGTTCTCCGCCGGACTGCCCACCCTCGGCTCGCTCACCGCCAGCCTGCTGATCCCGCACATCGGGGAACTCGGCACCCTGTGGGCCGCGCTCGGCGTGGTCGTCGTCGGCGGACTCGTCCCGCTGCTCCTGATCCGCGAGCGCACCGGCTCCGCGCGGCTGGCACCGGCGGGGGAGAGCCCCCTGGCCGGCCTCGTCGGCAGCCTGACCATCCTCTACCGCAACCCCCGGGTGGGCGCGGGCGCGACCGTGCGGATGCTCAACACCGCGTCCCAGTTCGGCTTCCTGGTCATGCTGCCCACCTGGTTCGTCTCCGAGATCGGGCTCTCGAACGCCCAGTGGCTGCGGCTGCTCGCCCTGATGTTCGCCACCAACATCGTCACCAACCTCGTCTTCGGCATGGTCGGCGACAAGGTCGGCTGGCGCACCACCGTCGCCTGGTTCGGCGGCGTGGGCTGCACCCTGTCCACCCTCGTCCTCTACTACGTCCCCACCGCGGTCGGCTCGCAGTACGCCCTGTGCGTCCTGGTGGCCGTCCTGTACGGCGCGACGCTCTCCGGGTACGTCCCGCTCTCCGCGCTGATGACCGCCATCGCCCCCACCCACAAGGGCCAGGCCATGGCCGCCCTGAACCTCGGCGCCGGGGCCTCCACCTTCGTCGGCCCGCTCGTCGTGAGCCTCTTCCTCGGGCCGCTCGGGGTCGGCGGCGTCGTGTGGATCTTCGCCGGGTTCCACGCGGTCAGCGCGCTGCTCGCCCTCGCCCTGCGGACCACCGCCCCCGCCCCGGCCGCCGCCACCCCCGGCCCGGATCCCGTCGGCCCTGGCACCGCCACCGAGTCCGCGGTACGCCTGCCACAGCAGCTTCCCGCCGACACCCCGGCCCACGTCGGCGCCTCCGCCACGAAGGGACTGTGACCCATGTCCGTACTCGCCATCGACGTCGGCACCACAATGATCAAGTCCGTCGTCTTCGACGACCAGGGCAACGAACTCGCCGTCTCCCGGCTCGCCACCGAGGTGCACCGCCGTCACCCCGGCTGGGCCGAGCAGGACATGGACACCGTGTGGAACGCCGTCGTCTACACCGTCCGCAACGCCCTGTCCGACATCACCGACCCCGTCTGGCTGGTGACGTTCACCGCGCAGGGCGACGGCGCCTGGCTCGTCGACGCGGCGGGCCGCCCCACCGGACCCGCCATCCTGTGGTCCGACGGCCGCGCCGGCGACATCCTCTCCCGCTGGGAGCACGAGGGCGTCCTGGACGAGGCATTCCGCCGCAACGGCTCCCTCACCTGCAGCGGCATGCCCAACGCCCTCTTCAGCTGGCTCGGCTCCCACGACCCGCAGCGCCTGGCGCGGTCGGCCGCCTCGCTGACCGCTGCGGGCTGGCTGTTCCTGCGGCTGACCGGCGTCACCGCCATGGACGAGTCCGACGCCTCCGCGCCCTTCCTCGACCACGCCACCGGCGACTACGACCCCGGGATCGTCGCCCTGTTCGGTCTCACCGCGTACGCCAGGCTGCTGCCCAAGGTGCTCGGCGAGCAGGAGCGCATCAGCGAGATCACCACCGAGGCGGCGGCCCAACTCGGCCTGCCTGCCGGGCTTCCCGTCGTCATGGCGCCCTACGACATCGCCGCGACCGCCCGCGGCGCGGGCGTCGTCAACCCGGGTCAGGCGTGCAGCATCCTCGGCACCACCCTCTGCACGGAGATCGTCCGCAAGGACGTCGACACCAGCGGCGAGCCCTCCGGCATCAACATCGCCTACCGGGGCCGCGAGCGCGTCCTGCGGGCCTTCCCCACCCTCAACGGCGCCGAGGTACTGAACTGGGCCGCCCGCACCCTGCACGTCGAAGGCCCCCCGGAGCTCGCCTCGCTGGCGTTCACCGGGTCCCGGCCGGGCGCCCGCGGGCTGATGTTCCTGCCCTACCTCTCCCCGGCGGGCGAGCGCGCCCCCTTCCTCGACCCGCGCGCCCGCGGCTCCTTCTGGGGCCTCTCCCTGGAACACACCCGCGCCGACCTGGCCCGCGCCGTCTTCGACGGCCTCTCCCTGGTCCTGCGCGACTCCCTGGTCGCCTCCCGCACCGCGGTCACCGAACTGCGGCTGTGCGGCGGCGGCGCCAACAGCGCCGAGTGGTGCGCGCTCATCGCCGACGCCACCGGCGTCCCGACGGCCCGCTCCGGCGACACCGAACTCGGCGCCAAGGGCGCCTTCCTCACCGGCCTCGTGCTCAGCGGCGCCGAGTCCAGCATGCACAGCGCCGCCGCCAAGTACGTCCGCATGCGCGCCAGCTGGGAGCCGGACCCGGAGCGCTCCGCCTACTACGCCGGCCTCTACGAACAGTTCCTGACCTGGCGCACCCTGGCCCGCGACGCCGGCTGGAGCGCCGCCACCGCCACCGCCCCCGTACCCGCCCCCCGAACGGCACCCGAGCAAGGAGCACACCGTGCCTGACCAACCACCCCAGGGCGCCGCACTGCCCGAGGACGCCGTCTGGCTCGGCCTGGACCTCGGCACCCAGAGCGCCCGCTGCGTCGCCGTCGACTCCACCGGACAGGTGCTCGCCGCCGCCTCCCGGCCGCTCACCAGCCACCGCGAGGGCACCCGCCACGAACAGGACCCCGAACAGTGGTGGAGCGCCCTCGCCGAGGCCTGCCGCGCGGCCCTCTCCGGCATCGCCGCCGACCGGGTGCGCGGCCTCGCGCTCGACGCCACCTCCGGCACGATCCTGCTGGCCGACGCCACCGGCGCGCCGCTCACCCCGGGCCTCATGTACGACGACGGACGCGCCGCCGAACAGGCCGCCCGCGCCAACGAGTCCGGCGCCGAGGTCTGGCGCGCGCTCGGCTACCGCTCCATGCAGCCGTCCTGGGCGCTGCCCAAACTGCTCTGGCTCCTGGACCACGAACCCGCGGCGGCCGGTACGGGGGTCCGGCTGCTGCACCAGCCCGACCTGATCACCTGGCGGCTCGCCGGGCACCAGGTGGCGAGCGACGCGAGCCACGCCCTGAAGACCGGCTACCACCTCACCGAGGAGCGCTGGCCCGAGCGCGAGCTCGCCGGACTCGCCGTCCCACCGAGCCTGTTGCCCGAGGTCGTGCGGCCCGGCAGCGTCCTCGGCACGGTCTGCGCCACGGCCGCGGCCGCGACCGGCATCCCCGAGGGCACCGCGATCGTCGCGGGCATGACGGACGGCTGCGCCGCCCAGATCGGCGCGGGCGCCCTCACCCCCGGCGCCTGGAACTCCGTCCTCGGCACCACCCTCGTCTTCAAGGGCACGAGCCCCCACCTGGTCCGCGACCCGGGCGGCGTCGTCTACTGCCACCGCGGCCCCGGCGACACCTGGCTGCCCGGCGGCGCCTCCAGCAGCGGCGCGGGCGCCATCGCCCGCGAGTTCCCGGGCGCCGACCTGGACGACCTCACCGCCCGCGCGAGCCGGTGCGCGTCCGACGCGGTGGCCTACCCGCTGGTCTCCACCGGCGGCGAACGCTTCCCCTTCCGTGCCCCGGACGCCCGCCCGTTCGTCCTCGGCGACCCCGCCGACGACGCCGAGCGCTTCCACGCCCACCTCCTGGGCGTCGCCTGCGTCGAACGGCTCTGCTTCGACTACCTCGACCTGATCGGCGCCCCCGTCGACGGCCCGCTCACCCTGACCGGGGGCGGCGCCCGCAACCGGTACTGGAGCGGGCTGCGTGCCGACGTCCTCGGCCGGCCCGTACGGGTGCCCGAGCAGGCCGAGGGCGCCATCGGCATGGCGGTGCTCGCCGCGACCTCGGCGGGCGTCCGGGTCAGGGACGCCGCGGCCGCCATGGTCCGCATCGGCGAGGAGATCCTCCCCGACCCGGCGCGCACCGCCCGCCTGCTCCCCGTCTACCTCACCTTCGTCGACGAACTGGCCGCACGCGGCTGGCTGGAGACCGCCGTCGCCGACCACGCGCACCGCCGCGCCCACCCCACCCCGCACACTCCGGAAAGGCCAGGTCAGTGACCGACTTCATCCTCGTACGCCATGGGGAGACCGTCTGGCACGACGGCAACCGCTATGCGGGACGCACCGACATCGAGCTGACCTCGCGCGGCCTCCTGCAGGCCGCCGCGCTCGGCGCCTGGGCCGCGGGGGAGCGGATCGACGCCGTGGTCAGCTCCCCGCTCGGCCGCGCCCGGCGCACCGCCGAACCCGCCGCCCAGGCCCTCGGCCTCGTGCCGCGCGTCGAGGAACGCCTCATCGAGGTGGACTTCGGGCGCGGCGAGGGGCTGACCCGCGCCGAGATGCACGAGCGGTTCCCCACCGAGCTCGCCGCGTTCCTCCGCGACCCCGTCGCCCGCCACCTGCCCGGCGGCGAGGACCCGCGCGCGGCGGCCGAGCGGGCGAGCGAGGCCCTCACCGACCTCGCGGCCGCGTTCCCCGACGGCCGCGTCCTCGTGGTCGCCCACTCCACCCTCGTACGCCTCCTCCTGTGCCACCGGCTGGGCATACCGCTGGCCGACTACCGGCGCGTCTTCCCCGAGCTCCACAACGGCGCCCTCACCGAACTGCGGCTGCGCGACGGACGGATGTCGCTGCTGCGCCTGAACGCGCCCGCCGCCGTCGCCCCCGTCCCCGCCGTCTGACCCCCACCAGAAAGAAGCCCCCCATGAGCACCACCGTCCTTGCCGCAGGCGACCACTTCGTCCTCCCGCGCCTGCTGGGCGACGCGGTCCGTTCCGCCACCGCCGACTCCGGACCGGTCGACGTACGGGAGCTCACGCTGCCCTGGCCGCACACGCCCTTCGGGCCCGTCGGCGAGGTCGTCGAGGCGTCCGGCACCGAGGACGAGCTCATCGCGGCGCTGCAGGGCGCCCAGGTCTGCGTCACGCAGATGGCACCGCTGACCGAGCGCGTCCTCGCCCACTGCCCCGACCTGAAGCTGATGTGCGTCAGCCGCGGCGGACCCGTCAACGCCAACCTGGCCGCGGCCACCCGGCACGGCGTCGCCGTCTGCTACGCCCCCGGCCGCAACGCCGTCGCCACCGCCGAACACACCCTGACCCTGCTCCTGGCCGCCGCCCGCGGCGTCGGCGACACGCACACCGACCTGCGCCACGGCGTCTGGCGCGGCGACTACTACGACTACGACAACTGCGGCATCGAGATCGAGGGCGCCACCGTCGGCCTCGTCGGCTACGGCGCCATCGGCAGCCGCGTCGCCAAGGTCCTCGCCGCCATGGGCGCGCGGGTCCTGGTCCACGACCCCTACGTGCGCCCCGAGCAACTGGCGGGCGTCGCCGAGCAGGTGGACCTCGACACGCTGCTCACCCGCTCCCGCATCGTCTCCCTGCACGCCCGCGTGACCGACGAGACCACCGGCATGATCGGCGCCCAGCAGATCGCGCGGATGCCCCGCGGCTCCGTCCTCGTCAACTGCGCCCGCGGCGCCCTGCTCGACTACGAGGCGGTCTGCGACGCCCTGGACGCGGGCCAGCTCGCGGGCGCCGCCTTCGACGTCTACCCGCAGGAGCCGGTTCCGACCGACTCGCGCCTCCTGAAGACCCCCGGCATCGTCATGACCCCGCACATCGCGGGCGGCAGCCAGGAGGTCGCGCACAAGGCCGCCCGGATCGTGGCGGGCGAGGTCGGCCGCTTCCTGCGCGGCGAACCGCTCGCGCACTGCGCCAACCCGGAGGTGCTCGCCGCACGGGCGTGAACGCCGGGCGTCGATAGCGCCAACTCCCGTACGGACGGGGTGTTCCGGCACGGGCGGGGTGTTCCGGCACGGGCGGGGCCGCATACTCACTGGGGTTCCGCCCGTCGTCGTACCCGGGCGTCGCATCCGGCGCCGCCCCCACCCGCCCTTCGGGAGGCAGACATGGCCCTCACCACCCGTCGCAGAGCCCTCACCACCTTCGGTGCCGCCCTCGCCGGCAGCGTCGCGCTGCCCGCCCACGCCCACGCGGGCGGCCACCACCCCCGGCCCCGCCCGCTGATCCGCGCCCACGCCCACAACGACTACGAACACCCCCGGCCGCTGCTCGACGCGCTCGACCACCGCTTCGGCAGCGTCGAGGCCGACATCTACCTCGTCGACGGGCAACTCCTCGTCGCCCACGACCCGGTGGACCTCGACCCCACCCGGACCCTGGAGTCCCTCTACCTGAAGCCGCTGGCCGCCCGCGTGCGCGCCCAGCACGGCTCGGTGTACCGCGGCCACCACCGCACGCCGTTCCAACTGCTCGTCGACATCAAGACCGAGGGCGCCTCGACGTACGCCGAACTGCACCGCAGGCTGCGGCCCTACCGGCGGCTGTTCACCACGTACAGCCACGGCAAGGTGCGGCGCTCCGCGGTCACCGCCGTCGTCTCCGGCGACCGGGCGGCCCGCGCGCCGATGGCGGCGCAGCGCGTCCGGTACGCCTTCTACGACGGCCGCCTGGCCGACCTCGACGCGGCGGCGCCCGCCTCGCTGATCCCGCTCATCAGCGACAACTGGTCGCTCAACTTCACCTGGCAGGGCACAGGTCCGATCCCCGCCGCCGAACGCGACAAGCTGCGCGGCATCGTCTCCCGGGCCCACGCGCGCGGGCGCCGCGTGCGCTTCTGGGCCACGCCCGACCTGCCGGGCCCCCAGCGCGACGCGGTCTGGGACGAACTGCTCGCCGCGGGCGTCGACCACCTCAACACCGACGACCTCGCGGGCCTGGAGGCCTTCCTCGACGCGCGCGGCCGGTGACCGCCGGGAAGAGGGCTCCCCGCCAGTAACACCCGTTCGGGGGACAGGTCAGGAGCCCGGACGGGCCCTCCGCTACGCCACACTGACGGCCGAACGCCGCGGTGTCGCGTGGCGGAGGAGGTACTTCCGATGGCCGTTTCGATCTCTGTCTTCCTGCTGCTCCTGATCCTCGCGGTGGTCTTCCTGCGCAACGGAGCCCTGAAGCTCTCGCACGCGCTGGTCTGCACGCTGCTCGGCTTCTACCTGGCGAGTTCCAGCGTGGCCCCGACCATCCACGACGGGGTGACGGGGACCGCCCGCCTGGTCAGCACCATCCAGCCGTGAACCGCCGTCCCGCCGTGATCGTTCTTTGCGGCTTCGTGAACAACTGACGCTGTTTCATGGACACTTCAAGAGGTGGGCCCTAGCTTCGGCGCATGTCCAGCAGATTGCGCCGCCTCGTTCCCGTCAGCGCCGTGGCCCTGGCCGTGTCCCTCGCGGTCCCCGCGTACGCCGACGAGATACCCAGGGCCCCCGGGCACCGGCTCGTCGAGCAGTACCAGGGCGCGCCGGCCGACGCCCGTCCGCTGCCCGGCACCCCGCCGCCCCAGCACCCCTACCTCGCCGCCAACGGACGCAGCGGCATGCACGCCGACGCCGCGGGCAGCGGCACCTACCCCTGGAGCGGTCCGCTCGGGAAGCGGCCCGCCGTCGACAGCGAGAAGATGGCCGCCCTCGGCGGCGAGTGCGCGACGGTCACCTTCGACCGGGACGGGCGCATCGTCACCGTGTGCGGCACCTTCACCGGCTTCCTGGTCAAGCTGCTCGACCCCAAGAGCCTCGACACCCTCGCCGAGTACAAACTGCCGCAGCGCCCCTCGACCGTCGAGGCGATCACCCGCCTCGACTTCTCCAGGATCTTCAAGGACACCTCCGGCGGCGCCTATTCGTACCTCGACAACGAGGACCGGCTGGTCCTCGCCGACTCCCGCCAGCACATCGTCCGCCTCGCCCACGAGCGCGCCGCCGACGGCACCTGGCGGTTCGTCGTGGACAAGGACTGGGACCTCACCGGGCACGTCCCGCACGACTGCGTCAGCTGGACGAACCTCTACCCCAGCGGCGAGTGCGACCCCGTCACCTCGGTGATGCCGGACTGGGACGGGCGCATCTGGTGGGTGACCCGGCAGGGCCGCGTCGGCACCGTGGACCCCGAAAGCGGCGACATCCGCTCCATCCGGCTGGCGGGCGAGGAGATCCAGAACTCCTTCTCCGTCGCCAAGGACGGCGTCTCCATCGTCTCCGACCACGCCCTCTACAGCTTCGAGGCCACCGCGGACGGCACCCCGAAGGCCGTCTGGCGCCAGACGTACGACCGGGGCACCGGCACCAAGCCCGGCTCGGTGAACCAGGGCTCCGGCACCACGCCCGACCTGTTCGGCGCGCACGACGACTACGTGGCGATCACCGACAACGCCGACGACCGCATGAACGTCCTGGTCTACCGGCGCGGCGCCGACGTGCCGGACGACGAGCGCCTGGTCTGCAAGGTCCCCGTCTTCGGCTCCGGCGCCTCCACCACCGACAACTCCCTGATCACCTGGGGCGACAGCCTGGTGGTGGAGAACAACTACGGCTACGAGAACATCACCTCGCTCACCTTCGGGCGCAGCGTCGTCGGCGGCGTCAGCCGGGTCGACGTCCGCGCGGACGGCAGCGGCTGCGACACGACGTGGGAGAGCCCGGTGCGGGCCCCGTCCACGGTGCCGAAACTGTCCACCGCCAACGGGCTGCTGTACTTCTACACGAAGGAGCCCAACAGCCTCGGCATCGACGCCTGGTACCTGACCGCCGTCGACTTCCGCACCGGCGACACGCGCTGGAAGCAGCTCGCCGGTACGGGCATCGCGTACGACAACAACTGGGCGCCGGTGACGCTGGGTCCCGACGGCACGGCCTACGTCGGTGCCTTCAACGGGCTCGTGGCGGTGCGCGACACGCAGTGACCTGTCAGCTCCGGGAGAACACGCCGATGCCGTTCGGCACCGGGCGCTCCGCCCCGCCGCTGGGGTTGTTGCGCACGGTCACGGCATCGGCGCCCGGCGCGCGGGCGACCAGGGTGGACGTCGAGGACACCAGGGTGGAGGAACCGCCCCCGTCCAGGCTGAAGCCGTCCTGTGCGCCCATCTCCCGCAGGGTGTCCGCCACTTCGGCGATGGTGAGCCCGGTACGGAACTCCGGCGAGCCGTCGAGCGACAGCAGGAACAGGCGGCGGCCGTCGGCCGACATCCCCGCCGCGGTCCGCACCGCCGACGTCGTCGGGTCCAGGCCCGGCAGCGGCACGCCGCCCCGCAGCACGGGGTAGCCGCCGAGCGCGAAGCGGAACGGCACGTGCGAGCGGGCCGCGACGAGACGGTGGCTGACCCGCACCCGGTCGCCCTCCGACAGCTTCCGCAGTTCCTGCGCCCCCGCCTCGCGCCCGACCAGGACCGTGCTGCCCGGCTCGATCGGGCCGGAGCCCGGTGTGTCGGCCGCCGCCACGACGCGCCCGTCGCGGATCGTCACCTCGTGGGTGTCGGTGCTGCAGGGCGCGCCGCGGCTGGTGTCGGTGCCGCAGGTCGCGCGGACCCGGGAGACCGAACCCCAGTCGTGGGTGAAGGCGCCGACGGAACCGACCGGCAGGGCGTACTGGTTGAGGCCGCCCAGCGGCAGGCGGGATTCGGGCGTGCGGATCTTCCCGTCCAGGGCGAGGTTGTCCAGGCGGGCCCTGCGGTCGTAGCCCACGCCGATGACCGCCTCGGTGGTCACGCCCGGGGGCATCGCGGGGCCGAACCGCTGTCCGTCGGGGACGGCGGCCTTGAGGGCCCGGCCGTTCGCGATCGCCGGGCCCACGGACGCGCCGGTCGCCTCGACGCCGGGGTGCTGGGTCTCGCTGATGTTGAAGAAGTCGCCGTTGATGCCGCCGACGGCACCGACGCCGTCGGCGAGCGCGGAGACGGGGGCCCGCGCGGCGACCTTGCCCGGATACAGCAGTCCGACGCTCGTGTGCGGGTCGCGCAGATCGACGTCCAGCACATGGGCGCGGGCGGTGCCGTGCGGGGTGGGGATGTCGAAGTACCGGTACTCGACGCCGGGAGCTATGCGGCTCCCGGCGCGCGTGTCGTCGGCGACGGCGCCGCCGGCCGGGGCGGCCCCCAGGAGAGCGGCTCCGGCCAGTGTGCCGAGCGTCGTGACGAGGGTGCAGGCCGTTCGTAACCGTCCAGCGCGTTGCGTGTGACGTGCCACAGGATCCCCCTGATGTCGGCCGGTCAGCGAACCAACTGTCCCAGCAGTCAGGGGAGTCCACCAGATGCCGATGGCTACGTTCCGACCAGCCGCGAACGGATGAGGAAACGTACACCTTCCGGGGCCTCCAGCGAGAAGCCGCTGCCCCGGCCCGGCACCACGTCCACGATGAGCCGGGTGTGACTCCATACCTCGTACTGACTCCTGGACATCCAGAACGCTACGGGCTCCGCCACCCCCTCGACGGTCAGCGACGCGAGGCGGATGTCGGAGTCACCGGTTCGGAACTCGCCGTCCGGGTAGCACATGGGGGCGCTGCCGTCGCAGCAGCCGCCCGACTGATGGAACATCAGCGGCCCGTGCAGCTCCCGCAGGCGCCGCAGGAGCCCGGCTGCGGCAGGGGTGAGCTCCACCCGGGGGGCGTCGCCCGCGGTGTCATCGGCGTCCTCGGTCTCATGGCGGTCCATGGCACGACGGTGCACGGCGACACGTTGCAACAGGGTTGCGAGGGCGTACGAAGAGCACCCGTTCGGAGCAATCGTGTGATGGTCGTGCCGTGTCCGCCGGGCGCGCCGGCCCGCGGCGGTGAAGCTGGGGGGATGCGCTGGCTCCTCTCGTCGATCGCCGTCCTGTCCCTGGCCGTTCCCGCGTCGGCCGGCACCGCCCCGCACGCGGTGGCCGCTCCCCGCTCCGCCGAGCCGCCGTGCCGGGCGGGCACCGCGCCCTACCAGCGCGAGCTGGAGCGCGAGCTGCGGCTGCCGGTCGACGGACGCCAGTCCGCCGCCGACTGCGCCGCCGTACGCCGCCTCCAGCAGCGGCTCGGCATCCGCCCCGCGGACGGCAGCGCGACCCTGCGGACGTACCGGCTGCTCGTGGCGGACCAGGTGAAGAGGGACCCGGCCGCCCGGCGCGCCTGTCCGGTCCGGCCGTACCGGATCACCTGCGTCGACCTGACGCGGCAGATCCTGTGGGCGCAGAGCGGACGCCGGCTCGTCTTCGACCCGGTGCCGATCCGCAGCGGCCGGGACGGTCTGGAGACCCGCGGCGGCTGGCAGCGGATCCACTGGAAGAACCGCGACCACTACTCGACGATCTATCACGTGCCGATGCCGTACGCGCAGTTCTTCAACGGCGGCCAGGCGCTGCACGGCACCCGCACCGATCTCTTCTCGTCCGGTTCGGGCGGCTGCGTCAACCTGGCCATGGACGACGCCCGGCGGCTGTACGACCTGCTGCAGACGGGCGACCGCCTCTTCATCTGGGGCACGAAGCCGGGCACGGGCGGCTGACGCCACCCGTGCCCGGAGCGGGGCGGAGAGGGGTCACTTCCCCTTCTTGCCCCCGCCGCGCTGGTTGGTGAGCGTCACCGTGACGCCCTTGGCTGCGTGGCCCGCGGTGACCCGGTACGGGCCGCTGACCGGGTTCTTCGGCAGCACGTAACCGTCGGGCACGGCCGTCTCCCTGAGGTAGTACGCGCCGAGGTCGAGGCCCCGGTAGGCGCACCGGCCGCGGCCGTCCGTGGCGCAGCCCGGGTCGACGAGGGTGTCACGGCCCGCGCCGGACGCCTGCAGTCCCGGCCTGCCGTTGCTCTCGCGCCACAGCTGGAAGACGGCGCCCGCCAGTGGCTTGCCCGTCTTCTTGTCCTTCTTGACGACGGTGAGCGCGCCGTGCTCGTCCGGCTTGTCGTGCCTGCTGTTCAGCGCCACGACGGAGACGCCGTCCGCGGCGGTGGCGTCGGTGAGCTCCAGCGGGCCGAAGACCGCCGGGTCCGGCAGCTCGTACCCGTTGGGGGCCTTGGTCTCCACCCAGTAGTACGTGCCCGTCGCGACCTTCCTGCGGCAGTCGCCGGAGCCGTTCGTGGTGCAGGGGGAGCCGACGGAGGTGTCGGGGTCGGCGCCGCCGCGCTGCAGGCCGTCGACGCCGTTGGTCTCGCGCCACAGTTGGAAGACGGCGCCCGCCAGCGGCTTGCCCGTCTTCTTGTCCTTCTTGACGACGGTCACCTCGCCCTTGGTGACGTGCGGCTTCTTCTTGTTCGTCGCCTGGATCTCGGCGCCCGTGTCGGCGTTGGACTTGTCCAGGTCCAGCGGCCCGAAGACGTTCGGATCCGGCAGGTCGTAGCCGTCGGGCGCCTTGGTCTCGCGCCAGTAGTACGTGCCGAGCGGCACCGTCTTGGTGCACTCGCCCGGCGCCCGGGTGACGCAGGGGCTGCCCATCCTCCGGTCGGGGTCGTCGCCGTCGGTCTGCAGGCCGTCGACCCCGTTGATCTCGCGCCACAGTTCGAACGTGGCGCCGGTCAGCGGCTTGCCGGTGTCCTCGTCGGTCTTGACCACCTTGACCTGGCCCACCGTGGGGGCGAAGGCGCAGTCGGGCAGGTCGCCGTCGAAGGGGTAGTTGTGGATCTCCTGGCCGCCGCCGCCCGTGGCCGAACTGGTGTGGGTGAGCGAGCCGGTGGTGAAGAAGCGGCCGTTCATGCCCGGCACGCTGACCGTGGTCACGGAGGTCTGGTTGCCGACCAGGACGCTGCCCTGGAACTGTCCGGTGCCCTTGAACTCCACCGAGGTGGCGTCGGGGAAGTTCCACAGCAGGCGGCTGCGCAGCTTGTTGAGCTGGCTGCTGTCGTCGATGGTGCCGCTGTAGGTGTTGATGGTGCGCTGGGTGCCGAGGACGTTCACCAGGATCGTGGCGCCGTCCGGGATGCCCTCGAAACGGATGCCCTCCTGGCCGCCGCTGCCGCCCATCAGGTCGAAGTCGACGTTGAAGACCTGCAGCATGGAGGTGTTGTCGCCCCGGAAGAGGGTCTCGCCGCCCGCGTGGGTGGCCGTTCCCGTGGGCGGGCGGGTGCCGCCCGAGGGGTGGGCGTAGCACTGGCTGGCCGACGTCAGCTGGTCCCGCAGCGGGATGTAGGGCTTGGCCGCGTCGGGGTCCTTCTTGAGGGTGCTCACGATCGTGCCGGTCGCGTCACCGGCGTGCCGCACCACGCCCTTCTCGGCGAGCAGCCGCTCCCCGGTGGCGACCCTGACGTCGCCGCCGGTGGTGAGCCAGTCCGCGCCCTCGGGCGGGGTCACGCGGGAGCCGACGCCCGCCTCGCCGATGTTGTAGATGCCGCTGACGCCGTCGGCCTTGTCCTGGTCGAAGTCGCCGAGGACCACGACGCGGCCCTCGGCCTCCGCGGCCTTCTCGCGGACCAGGAAGTCCTTGCCGACGTAGATGTTGATGCCGTTGTCGCGGTACTTGATGCCGCCGTTGTTGATGGGCGGGTAGCCGTCGGGCGGGCAGGTGCCCGGGACGCACGGGCCGAGCCCGCCGGGCAGCGGCTTGGCGGCCGCGGCCGTGCGGGGGCCGGTCGCGGCGGGGCCCGTTCCAGGGGAGGAGTGCGCGGCGGCGGGCACCGCGGAAAGGCCGCTGCCCGCCACGACGCCGAGGAGACAGAGGTACCTCATTCCGGACTGGATGAGGGAAGGGAACGTCACGTGCACATCAGCTCCTCACTGGGTCAAAGAGACGGGAGGAGGCTCGCACGATTACCGCCCGGTGGCGTTGAACCGATCCGCGCTTCATACGAAGAGCACTGCAAAGGATGAGTCGGGGCCGTACGTGGGCCGATCGGGTGAGATGTGCCTGCGGGCTTCGAATCCATGGCCGGATGGTCATACCGGTTGCTGACCGAAGGTTTGTGGGGGAGCTCACAAGGTAACGCGGAGCCCCGCCCGGCCGCGGTGAAATGTCCTGGTTCACCACCGATAATTCCGGCTCCTGTTGCCGCACCATGAACAATTCCCGGCCCCGGGAAAGACTCCCGAAACACCCCCAACATGAATGCGTTCCAGCCCTTCCGGGGGTGTGGCAAGGCGCCGTGCGGCGGTGTTGTAATTCTCCGCAACCCGGCACGGAACACCCTTTCCGAAAAGGCCGGGACGATGTCCGAAGGACCGCCCCGCGACCCGGTGGCGGCCCCGAGCACCAGGAGCACGGCAGCGCATGGCCGACGTACAGACACAGCGGGCCGGCGGCCCGTCCGCCGTCGCCCTGCGGGCCTTTCGCCGGGACCGGCTCGGCCTCGCCGCCCTCGGCGTCGTCCTCCTCTTCGCCGTGCTCGCGCTCGCCGCGCCCCTGGTCGCCGCCCTGTACGGCAGGAACCCGACCGAGCACTACGGCCAGAACGAGCCGGGCCTGCTCAGCGCGGAGGGGCTGCCGGTACGGCCGGGCGGCGGCATGTCCGGCGCGTTCTGGTTCGGCATCGAGCCCGGCCTCGGCCGCGACGTGTTCACCCAACTGCTGTACGGGATCCGCACCTCGCTCCTCGTCGCCACCGCGTCGATCGCCCTCATCGCCGTGATCGGCGTCGTCCTCGGCGTCACCGTCGGCTACCTGAGCGGGCTCGCCGACCGGGTCTTCACCTTCGTCTGCAACGTGCTGCTGGCCTTCCCCACGCTGCTGCTCCTGCTCGCCCTCGGCCCCATCGTCCAGACCCGCTTCGTGGCGCCGGGCGCGAACGAACCCGCCTGGCTGCAGTTCACCGTGCTCGTCCTCGTCTTCGCCGCCTTCGGCTGGGTGCCGCTCGCGATGATGCTGCGGACCACCGTGCGCTCCCTGCGCGAACGGGAGTTCGTCGACGCGGCACGGGCCGTGGGCGCGAGCCGCCGGCACATCGTCTTCCGCGAACTGCTGCCGAACGTGTGGGCGCCCGTCCTGGTGCACGTCACCATCGCCCTGCCGGGCATCGTCACCGCCGAGGCCGCGCTCTCCTTCCTCGGCGTGGGGATCAGCGAGCCCATCCCCGACTGGGGGCGGATGATCGCCCGCGGCGCCGAGGTCTTCTACGACGACCCGACCTACATGGTCTTCCCCGGCGTGACGATCCTCGTCTTCGTCGTCGCCTTCAACCTGCTCGGCGACTCGGTACGGGACGCGCTGGACCCCCGTACACGCCGCTGACCGCACGCCACACCTCCACCTCTTCACTCGTCCCACCGTCTCCACAAGGGAGTTCGTCATGCCCGGAATCAGCCCGCGCACCACGGTCCTGCCGGTCGCCGCCACCGTCTCCGCCCTGTTGATGCTCTGCGCGTGCTCCGCGGGCGCGGGCGCCGGGAACGACGGCGTGACCTCGGTGGGCAGCGAACCCGAGCTCACCGCGGGCATCGGCACCGCCCGGGACAGCGCGGGCCCGGCGCCCGCCGTCGAAGGCGCGCGGCGCGGCGGCACCGTGCACGTCGCCAACCTCCGGGACGCCTCCCACCTGGACCCGCAGAAGATCTACGCGGGCGAGGCCTACAACACCTCGCTGCTCTGGGGCCGCCAGCTGACCCAGTACCAGGTGGTCGACGGCAAGGCGAAGCTGGTCGGCGACCTCGCCACCGACACCGGCGAACCCTCCGACGGCAGCCGCACGTGGACGTACCGGCTCAAGGACGGCATCGCCTGGGAGGACGGCAGGCCGATCACCTCGCGGCACATCAAGTACGGCATCGAGCGGACCTTCGCCCCCGGCTTCGAACTCGGCCCGCCCTACTGGCCGCAGTGGCTCACCGGCAAGCAGGACCTCGCGCAGGCCCGCTCGGTCTACGGCGGCCCGAAGAAGGACGGCGACTTCCCGGGCATCGAGACGCCGGACGACAAGACCGTCGTCCTCCACTTCGCGAAGCCGCAGTCGGACGTACCGTTCATGGCCGCCCAGTCCTCCTCGTCACCCGTGCGCCCCGACAAGGACACCGGCACGGCGTACGACCTGAAACCGTTCGCGACCGGCCCGTACCGCATCGTCGAGCACCGGCAGAACCGGAGCATGACCCTGGAGCGCAACCCGCACTGGAAGGCGTCGACCGACCCGATCCGCCACCAGTACGCCGACCGCTTCGAGTTCGCCTTCGAGAAGAAGGAGCTCAACACCGCCCAGGAGATCCTCAACGGCCGCGGCGACGGCGCGAACACCGTCACCACCAAGAACGAACTGCCGCCCGAGCTGTACGGCGAGGCCACCCGCGACCCGCGGAAGAAGCGGCTCGTCGTCGACGGCCGGCGCGGCGCGTTCACCTACCACCTGGTCGTCAGGAACGACCGCGTGCCCGACCCCGAGGTGCGCAAGGCCGTCCACTACCTCTTCCCGCGCCAACAGGCCCGCCAGGCGCTCGGCGGCCCGCGCGTCGGCGACCTCGCCACCACCTACTCCTCGCCCGCGATCGTCGGCTACCGGAAGTACGACGCGTACCCGGTCGCCCCGACCGGCGACATCGAGAAGGCCAAGGAGCACCTCGCCCGGGCCGACAAGCCCGTCAAGAGCCTCACCTACGCCTACGAGGCCAACGCCGCCAACGACCGCGTCGCACAGGTCCTGGTCGAGGCCTTCCGCAAGGCCGGCATCACCCTCGTCACCAAGCCGATGCCGCTGGCCGCCTACACCAACGAGGTGCTGCGCGGCACCGATCCCGACTACGACCTGTGGATGTCCGGCAGCTCCGTGGACTGGCCGACGCCCGCCACCGGCGTGCCCTACCGCTTCGACAGCCGCCGCGACACCCTCGACAACGACCCGCGCTACCGCAACCCGGCCGTCGACAAGGAGCTCGACCGCATCGCGAAGCTCGGCGACGCCACCGAGAAGGCGAAGGCCCTCGTCGCCCTGGAGAAGAACACGATCATGAAGGACGTGCCGCTCGTGCCGTTCCTGCACCAGCGCGTCCAGCAGGTCCGCGGCGAGAACGTCGGCGGCGCCTTCATCCACCCCATCTACGGCACCATCAGCCCCGCCTGGCTGTACCTGAAGAAGTCCTGACCCATGCTCACCCACCTGACCCGCAGGGGCCTGCAGGCGGCCGTGGTGCTGCTCGCCGTCTCCGCCACCGCCTTCGCCCTCTTCTACGCGGCACCGTCCGACCCGGCGGCCATCGCCTGCGGCCCCAAGTGCGACGCCGGCCAGGTCGCCGCCGTGCGCCGCAGCATGGGCCTGGACCAGCCGATCCTCACCCAGTACGCCGAATACCTGCGCGGCCTCCTCGCGGGCCGCACCATCAGCGACGTCGACGGCAGCGCCCTCGCCTGCCCCGCGCCCTGCCTCGGCTACTCCTACGCCCTGCACGAGCCGGTGCTCTCGGCGATCACCGGCCGCTTCCCGGTCACCCTCTCGCTGGCCGGGGGCGCGTTCGTCGTCATCCTCGTCGCGGGCATCGGCGCGGGCTTCGTCTCCGCGCTGCGCCGCGGCTCCACGGGCGACCGGCTGCTGTCCGGCTTCACCCTGATCGGTGCCAGCGTGCAGATCTACTTCCTCGGCTACGCGCTGCAGTACCTGCTCGTGTACTCCACCGGATGGCTGCCGCTGCCCGGCTACACACCGCCCGGCGAGGACCCCGCGGCATGGCTCTCGGGACTGCTGCTGCCCTGCCTGGTGCTCGGCTTCGTCAACGCGGCCGTCTTCGCCCGGCTGTCCCGCGCCCAGCTCCTGGAGGTGATGCACGAGGGCTATGTGCGCACCGCGCGCGGCAAGGGGCTCGGCGTGCTGCGCACCCATCTGAAGTACACCGCGCGCGGGGCCGCCGCACCGGTCGTGCAGCTCCTCGGGCTGGAGGTGGGGGCGCTGCTCGGCGGCGCCTTCATCACCGAGACCGTCTTCGGGCTCAGCGGCGTCGGCAAGCTCGCCGTCGACGCCGTGACCCAGAACGACCTGCCGACCGTCGTCGGCACCGTACTGATCGCCGCGTTCTTCGTGGTGGTGTTCGTGGCCGTCGCCGACCTGGTCGTGGCCTGGCTCGATCCGAGGGTGAGGGCGGCATGAGCGACCGGGACGTGGTGCTCGACGTACGGGACCTGACGGTCTCCTTCGACGGGCCACGCGGCAGCGTCACCGCCGCGCAGGGAGTCTCCTTCGACCTGGCGCGCGGCGAAGTCCTGGGCCTGGTCGGCGAGTCGGGGTCGGGGAAGTCCACCGTCGGGCTCGCCGCGCTGGGACTGCACGACCCCGCCCGCACGACCGTGCGCGGCAGCGTCGAGGTCGGCGGCACGCAGGTCGTGGGCGCCGGCGAGGCCGAGCTCAAGGCGCTGCGCGGCGCGCGCATCGCCATGGTGTTCCAGGACGCCCTCGCCTCGCTCTCGCCCTTTCACGGGGTGGGTGCCCAGCTCGCCGAGGCGTACCGGCTGCACCACCGGGGGGCGGGCCGGGCGCGGGCGCGCGGCAGGGCGCTGGAGATGCTGGAGCGCGTGGGGATCGCGGCCGCCCGCGCCCGCGACTACCCGCACCAGTTCTCCGGCGGCATGCGCCAGCGCGTGATGATCGCGATGGCGCTGATCAACCATCCCGACGTGCTCGTCGCCGACGAGCCGACCACGGCGCTCGACGCCCGCGTCCAGCGCCAGGTCCTCGACCTGCTGGGGGAGTTGCGGCGCGAGTACGGCACGGCCGTCGTCCTGGTGACCCACGACGTCGACATGGTCGCCGCCGCCACCGACCGCATGCTCGTCATGCGGGACGGCCGGGTGGTCGAGTCGGGCCCCACGGACCGTCTCATCGGCGCGGCCACGCACCCCTACACACGGGCGCTGATCGGCGCGGCGCCCTCCCTGGAGACGGTGCCCGGCACCCGGCTGCCCACGGTCGACCGCCCGGAACCCGGGGCGCGGACGACCGCGCGGGTGTGGGGGAGCGCGGCGCCCGGTCACGGCGACCGCGCCGCCGCGGGCGCGGCCTCCCCCGGTACGGGTACCGTCCTCGCCGAGGTCGAGGACCTGCGCGTGGAGTTCGGCGGCGGACGGGACCTGCTCGGGCGGCGGCGGCCCGGGAAACCCGCCGTGCGCGGGGTGAGCCTGCGCGTCGCCGAGGGCGGGACGCTCGGCCTCGTCGGCGAGTCCGGTTCCGGGAAGTCCACGACCGCCCGCGTGCTGGCCGGACTGCAGCGGCCCACCGCGGGGGCGGTCCGCTTCGGCGGCCGGGACATCGCCCGCGCCGCCGAGGACGCCGCCCTGCGCCGCACGCTCGGCCGCGACGTCCAACTGGTCTTCCAGGACCCCTACGCCTCGCTCAACCCGCGGCGCACGGTCGAGGAGATCGTCACCACGCCGCTGCGGGTGCACACCACCATGAGCCGCGCAGAGCGGCGGGAGCGCGCCGCCGAGCTCCTGGAGCAGGTGGGCCTGAGCCCCGCCCATCTCCCGTGCCATCCGCACGAGTTCTCCGGCGGCCAGCGCCAGCGCATCGGCATCGCCCGCGCCCTGGCGCCGCGGCCGCGCCTGATCATCGCCGACGAACCGGTCTCCGCGCTGGACGTCTCGGTGCAGGCCCAGGTCCTGAACCTGCTGATGGACCTGCGGGACGAGCTCGGCCTCTCCCTCCTGTTCGTCTCGCACGACCTCGCCGTCGTGCGCCACCTCTGCGACCGGATCGCGGTGATGCACCGGGGCGAGATCGTGGAGACCGGCTCGCGGGAGGAGATCTTCGAGCGTCCGCAAGACCCGTACACCAAGGAGTTGCTGGCGGCGCGGTGGTAGACGGACGTCGGCCTTCTGGTGACCCGGTCCGAAGTGTGCGCCCTGGCAGGGGAGTTGAGCAGAGGGCACGGAAAGAAGATCGGGTACGCCGTACAACCCTTGCGCGCCATCCCGTGTCGAACAGGGCGCCGGACAAGGAACGGGCCCTTTCCGGACCCCCCCGCGCCTGCCCGGCCACTTTTCCTTCACAGGAGCCGCTCGTGCGCAAGAACCGTTCGGCCGCCCTCGCCGCGGCATCGTTCCTTCTGCTGACCGGGGCCGGTATCGCCGCCGCCCCCTCCGCCGTCGCCGGCACGCCTGGGGGTACCCACGCCGACGACCGCAACAGTGACTTCAACGGCGACGGATACGAGGACGTGCTGGTCGGCGCCCCGGGCGCGACGGTGAGCGGCAAGAAGGGCGCCGGGCTCGTCACGGTCCAGTACGGCTCGACCAGGGGGATCGGCACCAGCGGCGCCGCCCGCTTCAGCCAGTCGACCGCGGGGGTGTCCGGCGCCGCCGAGGCGGGCGACTCCTTCGGCAAGGCCGTCGCCACCGGCGACCTCGACGGCGACGGCTACGACGACGCGATCATCGGCATTCCCGGCGAGGATCTCGGCGACATCACCGACGCCGGTGGCGTGGCGATCCTGTGGGGCTCCAAGAACGGCCTCAAGGGCGCGGCGAGCGACTGGCTGCAGACCCAGGAGCCCACCAAGGGCGAGCAGTTCGGCACGGGCCTCGCCGCCGCGCACTTCACCGGCGAGACACCCGGCGACCTGCTCGCCGTCATCGACCGCTACGACCTGGAGCTCTTCGGCTACGAGGCGGCGCAGGCCCGCGGCGAGGCGGCGCCGCTGCGCAGCCGGGCCACCGAGCGCCTGGCGAAGGCGGCCCAGGACCGGCCCATCCAGCCCAAGTCGCTCACCACCGGCGACTACGACGACAACGGCTTCGCGGACCTCGTGGTCTCCGGGGTGACCGTGGGCGACGAGGAGCCGGGGCACGGCTGGTCGGTGCAGTTCGCGGGCGGCGCCGACGGCCTCGCCTACAAGAACGAGCTGCGCGGCGGTCCGGCCAGCGCCTCCGGCGACATCAACAACGACGGCTACGACGACCTGGTGACCGGCGAGCCGGCCTCCCCGGACGACGGCGGCGAGACGCTGACCGGCGGCCTGGTCGGCGTGCGCTACGGCGACGAGAACGGCCTGAAGGACGAGGCCAAGTGGTGGACGCAGGACTCCGCGGGGGTGCCGGGCGTCGCCGAGCGCGGTGACGGCTGGGGCGCGGACCTGTCCGTCGCGGACACCGACGGCGACGGCTACGCGGACGTCGCGATCGGCGCGCCGGGCGAGGACATCGGCACGGTCGCCGACGCGGGTGCCGTCTGGGTGCTGCGCGGGAGCACGCACGGGGTGACGCCGACCGGCGCCGTGTCGTTCGACCAGAACTCCGCGAACATCCCCGGCACGGCCGAGAAGGGCGACAAGTGGGGCGCGCAGGTGCGGCTCACGGACCCGAACCGCGACGGCCGCTTCGGGCTCCTGGCGTCCGCGCCGGGCGAGAACACCGGGGACGGCGTGGTGTGGGTGCTGTCCGCCGGTGCGGGCGGCGTCACCGGCACCGGGTCGTGGACGTACGGGGCGGGCTCGCTGGGCGCGCCCGGCACGGGCGCGGCGTTCGGCGCGGCGATCGACGAGTGACCGTGACGCTCGACCGGTGGATTTCCCCGCAGATCCGGTAGGTCCTCCGGTACGTCCGGGCGCGGTCGGGAGCGGGCGGCTCCGTATCATCGCCGCATCTCCTCACCGACCGCGTCCGGAGGCTGAACAGGCATGACAGAGAACCGAGTCGTCATCGTCACGGGTGGTGGCACCGGCATCGGGGCCGCCACCGCACGGCAGTTGCGCGCCGCCGGACACCACGTGGTGATCTCGGGCCGCCGCCCCGGCCCCCTGGACGACCTCGCCCGGGAGACCGGGGCGTTCGCCCACCCCGCCGACGCGGGCGACCCCGAGGAGGTCGCCGGGCTCGTCGCCGCCACCGTGGCGGAGTACGGCCGCGTCGACGGCCTCGTCCTCAACGCCGGGGTGGGCCGCAGCGGAGCCGTCGGCGACCTGTCCGACGAGGACTGGGACCTGGTCCTGCGCACCAACCTCAACGGACCCTTCCTGCTGCTGCGCGCCGCGCTGCCGCACCTCCTGGAGACCCGCGGCGCGGTCGTCGCCGTCGCCTCGGTCGCCGCCCTGCGCAACGGCGCGGCCAACGCCGCGTACGCCACCTCCAAGGCGGCGCTCCTCCAACTGGTCCGCTCCGTCGCCGTCGACTACGGCAGGGCCGGGCTGCGCGCCAACACCGTCTGCCCGAGCTGGGTGCGCTCGGAGATGGCGGACCGGCGGATGTCCCGGTTCGCGCAGGAGGCGTCCCTCGGCGACGGCGGCGCCGACGCGGCGTACGAGGAGGCGACCCGGCTGGTCCCGACGGGCCGCCCGGGCCGGCCCGAGGAGGTCGCCGAGGCGATCACCTGGCTGCTCTCGCCCGCCGCGTCCTTCGTGAACGGCGCGACGCTGACCGTCGACGGGGGCGTCACGGCCGTCGATCCCGGCACGGTCGCCTTCGCGCACGCCATCACGCCGCGTGACGAGGGCGCCCGCTAGGGCGTGTTTCGAAAGTCCCGTCTGCTCGGCGACGCCTGGCACGCACGCTCGCCGCGTCCGAGCCCTACCACGTCCCGCGCGGGCGGCGGCGACATCCAGAGGTCTGCACCAGTCCCGGGGAGCCGCCCCGCCCGCCCCCGGAAGCCGCCCCCGGGCCCCGCGACGGGCCCCTGCCGCCGTGCCCCGGCCCCGCCGCGCCCCGGAACTGGGCTTCCCGTGCGGCCATGCCCTCCCGGGCGCCCGCTGCCGCCCTCCCGGAACGCCAACTACCGGTCGGTAGGCCGGAGTTGTGGGCCGAATTCTTGGCCGGGACATCATGTGACGGCCGAATGAACCCGGGGTAAATATCGCCCTTTTGGCACTCAAGGCGCCCAATTCAATTGTTGACAGGGGTAGTTGGTCTAGTCCATTTTGGTGGGACGCAAGTTCGACAGGGGGCGGGTGGCAACGCGCTGCCCCGGCGGGTCCGACGGCCCGTGCGACCCGGCGTGGAGACCAGCCGCCGGGCGAGAAGAACCGAACCTTGGAGCACCACATGTCAGCGAGTGACCGCTACCTCCATCGCGCCGCCTCCGACGTCCCGTACTTCAGCTCGGACGCCGACACGTACCTCGCGCAGACCCAGCTGCGCGACCTCGACAAGACCCGCCCCCTGCGCGTCCTCAGCGAGGAGGACTTCGCGCACTGGCAGACGTACGGCTACGTCGTGGTCAAGCAGGCCATCCCCGCCGCGGCCGCCAAGGACCTGCTCGACTTCGCCTGGGAGTTCCAGGGCCTGGACCGGGGCCGTCCCGAGTCCTGGTACGAGGAGCGCGAGTTCCGCTCCGACCTGGACCGTGAGCTGCACGTCTACGGCTTCGTCGAGGCGTACCACCACCAGTTGATCTGGGACAGCCGCCAGACCCAGCGGGTCTACGACGCCTTCGTCGACGTGTGGGACTGCGAGGAGCTCTGGGTCACCCTGGACCGGCTCAACCTCAACCCGCCCAACGTCAAGAACCGCTCCCGCTCCCTGATCGCCCCCACCGAGCGCGGCTTCGACATCAACCTGCACTGGGACGTCGACACCACCCTCGGCGTACTGCCCCAGCGCGTGCAGGGCATCATCGCCCTGGACGACACCCGGCACGACCACGGCGGCTTCCAGTGCTGCCCCGAGCTCTTCCGCCGCTTCGACCGGTGGAAGGCACTGCAGCCCGACGACCGCGACCCGATCCGCCCGGCCGTCGACCGGGACGACATGCCGGTGGTGCGCCCGGAGCTCGAAGCCGGTGACCTGCTGATATGGAACGGTCTGCTGGCGCACGGCGTCGCGCCCAACACCTCGGCCGACGGCGTCCGCGCGGTCCAGTACCTGTCGATGATGCCCGCCCTGGAGACCCACGACGCGCTGCGCCGCTCCCGCGTCGCCTCCTGGGAGAACCTCTCCACGCCGGAGTGGAACGGCACGCTCCTGGGCGACGCGGACAAGCACGAGTCCCTGCGCTACGGCACCGCGGCCCTCAACGACCTGGGCGCCAAGCTGCTCGGCCTCAAGTCGTGGCACGGCCAGGACGAGTCCGCTGCCCGGCAGGGTCTCGACGAGCCGATCGGGGGCGCCGCATGCGCCGAATCTGCCTGACGCTGCCGACCAACCGCGCCTGCCCGGAGACCATCGCCGCGATCGGCGCGGAAGCCGCCTACGCGGCGACGCACTTCGACGTCGAGGCGCACCTGCTGATCCTGGACTCCGCCGAGCCCGCCGCCTTCGCCGACCACGCCCGTGCCGTGCGCGAGCTGCCGGACGTGCCCGGCGTCGTCGTGCACCACATGGACGAGGCCGGCCAGCGCGCCTTCCTGAGCCGGGTGATCGGCACCGCCGGTGTCGCCAAGCCCGAACTGATGCTGGAACTGATGCTCCCGGACGGCGTCTCCTACGGCGCCTGCACCAACCGGGCGTTCCTCGTCGCCGCCGCGCTGGGCTGCGATTCCGTGCACCGCAGGGACTCCGACAGCCGCTACCAGAGCGTCGACGGCGAGCCCGTCTTCCCCGTGCATCACGAGCTCACCTCGCTCGGCAGGACGGCGGGCGACGCGGCCCACGACGTCACCGAGACCACGCTCGACCCGTCCCACGCGCACAAGCCGGTCGCGATGGTGGGCAGTTCGTTCGTCGGTGAGCTCTCCGTCGACATCGACGAGATCCGCCGCCTCGACCCGGACGTCTACCACGACGTCGTCAGCCTCTGGGCGCCCACCCACTGGTCCGACGCGGAGAAGCGGGCCCTGGTCGACGACTCCTTCCGCGGAGCGGGATCCGACACCTTCGTGACCGACCGCGCGACGCTGTCGCTGGTCGACCCGATGCGCGTCGACATGTGCAACATCAGCTTCCACGACGTGCACGAGCGCGTCCCGCTGCCGCCCGCCACCGACACCATCGGCAGCGACTACTTCCTCATCCACCTGGTGTACGACGCCGCACTCCCCGGCGTGCTGCACAACCGCCACATCGTCAACTACTACACCGCGGAACGCAGGACCGACGCCGGTTTCCTCGCGTACCAGACGCGCTTCGCCAAGTTCTTCCTGTCGATGCTCTACTTCAACCACATCTACGACCGGATGGGCGCCGCAGGCGAGGCCCTGCTCGACGACCGGGGGCACGTCCGCGCGTCCGCCATCGCGGAGTTCGCCCGGGAGAGCACCCACCTGGACCCGGCCGAGAACGTGTGGCGGCTCGACCGCATCGACGCCGCCTACCGCACGCTCGGCGGCCGGTACACCGATTTCGCCGACCATCTGGCCGCACACCGCGAACGCCTCCTGGACGAGGCACGCCGTGACATCGAGGACTTCGCCCTGCTGATCGAGGCCTGGCAGCCCCTGGTACGCGCGAGCCGGGCCACCGGCCCGCTCCCGACGCCGGGACATCCCGCGTGAACGCGACGATCACGCACGGGACGTCCGAGGCGCACGAGTCCCGTGGGACACACCCGACGCAGGACACGGGCGGGTCGCACGGCGTGGGCGTGGGCGTGGGCGTGGCCGCGGGCGTCGACAGCGCCGCGCTCCTGGACGCCCTCGCCGCCGCCACCGAGGACCGGATCATCTTCGACCTCCCCGGCATCGAGCGGCACTACGACGCCCTGCGCCGCGAACTGCCCGGGGTCGCCGTCCGCTTCGCCATGAAGGCCTGCCCGGTGGACGAGGTCCTCGCCCGCCTGGCGCGCCGCGGCTGCGGGGTCGACGCGGCCAGCCCCAGGGAGGTGGAGCAGGCGCTCGCCGCCGGGGTGCCGATCGACCGGATGCACTACGGCAACACCGTCAAGTCCGACCGGAACATCGCCGACGCGTTCCGGCTGGGCATCCGGGACTTCGCGACCGACTCCCTGGAGGACGTCCGCGCGGTCGCCGCGCATGCCCCGGGCAGCCGGGTCTTCTGCCGCCTCGCCACCACCGGCGAGGGCGCGCTGTGGGGACTCAGCAACAAGTACGGGTGCTCGCCCGAGGACGCCGTCGCCATCCTGGAGACGGCACGCGAGCTGGGACTGACCCCGGCCGGCCTGTCCGTCCACGTCGGCTCCCAGCAGATGACGGCCGGTGCCTGGCAGGGCGCCTTCGACCGCATCGCCGGCGTCCTGGGGGACCTCGCCGGACGCGGGATCGCCCTCGACCACGTCAACCTCGGCGGCGGGCTGCCCGCACGCGGATACCGCGACAAGCACGGCCGGGCGCTCCACCCGCCGATGGACAAGATCTTCACCGTCATCCGCGAGGGCATGGCACGCCTCGGCGCGCTCCCCGGCCACCGGCTCGGCTTCGTCATCGAGCCGGGCCGCCACCTCACCGCCGACCACGGGGCGATCCGCGCGCACGTCTCGCGGCTCTCCGCCCGCCGTACACCCGACGGCGAGCGCCAGTACTGGCTGTACCTGAGCTGCGGCAAGTTCAACGGCCTCTACGAGATGGACCAGCTGCAGTACCGCATGGTCTTCCCCTCGCACCTGGGCGCCGCGTCGGTGCCCGCCGTGGTGGCGGGCCCCACCTGCGACAGCGACGACGCCTACTCCCACGAGGACGGCCTCGTCCAGGTGCCCAAGGCGCTCGCCTCGGGCGACCCGGTCTGGGTGCTGTCCAGCGGGGCGTACGCGACCAGTTACATGACGCAGGGCTTCAACGGCTTCAGCCCGCTGCCGTACACCTGGATCGACGGCGAGGACGCATGAGCGAGGAGATACGCGTCCGCCGCATCGCCGACGGCGACTGGGACGGCATCGTGGCGCTGGAGTCCCGCGCCTACACGCCGCTCGGCCTGTCGGAGGGGCGGGACGCGCTGGAGTCGCGGATGCGGGCCTCGCCCGGGACGTGCTTCGCGCTGGACCTCGGCGGGCGGCTCGCGGGCTACCTGCTCGCCCTGCCGTACCCGGAGTCCGCGTACCCGGAGCTGAACGGGACCGAGCGGGCCGCGGTCCGCTCCTCCCGCAACCTGCACCTGCACGACATCGTCGTCGCGGAGCACCTGAGGCACCGGGGGCTGGCCCGCCACCTCCTGAACCGCCTCGTCACGACGGCCCGTTCGCAGGGGTACGAGCAGATCTCACTGGTCGCCGTCGGCGGCAGCGAGACGTTCTGGTCGGGCCGCGGGTTCGTCGCCCGGCTCGGGGGCCCGCCGCCGGCCGGCTACGGCCCGACGGCCGTCTACATGTCCCGGGCGGTGCACGCCGGTCCGCCGGTGCTCCGCGACGGGTCCGTCCCCGACCCAGAACCAGCGAAAGATACGGCGAGAGATGCGGCAAGAGCCAGAGACGCGGCACGAGACAGCACCGCACCACGAGTCCCGGACGGCCGAGGCGGCGACAGCGGCCGGGACCGGGCACCCCGATGCGCCGAAGCGGGGGCTCCGGTTGCGTGACCCCTTCCATCGCGGCCAGCTGGCGATCGCGGCGCTGTTCTGCGCGCTGGGATTCCAGTACGCCACGTGGGCGGCGCGCATCCCCGCCATCAAGTCGGACCTCGACCTCAGCGCGGCGGAGGTCGGTTTCCTCCTGATGGCCGCCGGTATCGGCGCGGCCGTGTCGTTCCCGCTGGTGGCCGCCCTGATGCGGCGGCTCGGCTCGCAGCGGCTTGCGCTGCTGTCGGCGCTCTGCCTCGCCCTGGTGCTCCCGGCGCTCGCCGCGGCACCCAGCTATCCCGTCGCGCTGCTCGTCCTGTGCGTCGACGGTGTGCTCGTCGGCTGTCTCAACGTCGCCATGAACGCGCAGGGCGCCGAGCTGGAGAAGCGTTACGAGCGCAACGCCATGGCCCGGCTGCACGCCACGTTCAGCGGCGGCTCACTGCTCGCCGCGCTGCTCGCCTCCGGTCTGCGGGCCGCCACCTCCTCGGTCGCCGTGCACTTCGCGGTCGCCGCGGTACTCCTGCTCCTGCTCACCGCGTACGCGCGGACCGGGCTCCTGCCGGAGCGGGCCGCGGGCGCGGACGAGGCGGCGACGGCGACGACCGGGGAGGAGCGGCCGGCGGTCGAGGAGGCGCAGCCCGCGGCCGGGAAGAAGCGGGCGGGCAAGTGGACCCTGCCGTCCCGCGTGACGCTGTGGATGTGTGTCGCCATGGCGTTCGGCACGGTCACCGAGGGCGCCATGAACGACTGGTCCGCCCTCTATCTGGAGGACGTGGCCGAGGCCTCGGCCGAAGTCGCCCCGCTGGGCATCGCGGTCGTCTCCGGAATGATGGTCATCGCCCGGCTGTTCGCCGACGGGTGGCGCAGCCGGTGGGGCGACGGCCGCGTCGTCCTGACCGGCAGCGTGCTCGCGGGTGCGGGCCTCGCCCTGGCCCTGATCAGCGGTGGACTCGTCCCCGCGCTGCTCGGGTTCGCCTGCGTCGGGCTCGGCATCGCGGCCGTCACGCCGTGCGTCTACGTGGCCGCGGCCGGACAGGGCTCGGACGCCCTGACGCTGGTGGCGGCGATGGGCACGACGGGTCTGCTGGCCGGACCGCCGCTCATCGGCTTCATCGCGCACGCGAGCAGTCTCGTGTGGGGCCTGGCCGCCGTCGCCGCCTCGGCCCTGGTCGTCTCCGCCTGCAGCACCCGGATCCGGTGGCCCGCGACGAGCGGCTGACCGGTCCGCCGCGCCCTGCCTGCGCCGTTCCGATCCGTCCTTACCGGAGGGTAGGCGCACCCGACCCCCTTGTTATACATTCCGTCTAACAAGGGGGTCGCGGCCTGCCGTGCGACGAGGTGCCGCGCCCGCTGCCAGGACGTCCGGAGCCAAGGAGCCGCACCATGGCAAGCAGCACTGTTGGACCGAGCACACAGGGCAGTTCACCGGAGGGCGACGTGGCCCGGCGCCTGCTGGACTCGGCCGCCGTGCTCGCCTACGACCCCGCCACCGAGGTCGACTGGGAGACGCCGCTCGACAAGGACTGCCACGGCGCGAGCCCGGAGTGGAGCACGCTCTACGGCACCGCCTACTGGCAGGAGATGACCGAAGCGCAGCGCAAGGAGCTGACCCGGCAGGAGGCCGCGTCGGTCGCCAGCACGGGCATCTGGTTCGAGATGATCCTGCAGCAGATGGTGCTGCGCGACGTCTACGCCAAGGACCCGACCAGCACCGAGGTCCAGTGGGCGCTCACCGAGATCGCCGAGGAGTGCCGGCACTCCATCATGTTCGCCCGCGGCGCCGAGAAGCTCGGCGCGCCCGCCTACAAGCCGCGCCGGTTCGCGACCGAACTCGGCAGGGTCTTCAAGTCGGTGGCCTTCGGCGAGGCCGCGTACGCGGCGATCCTGGTGGCCGAGGAGGTCCTCGACGTCATGCAGCGCGACTGGATGCGCGACGAGCGCGTGGTGCCGTTCGTGCGCACCATCAACAACATCCACGTCGTCGAGGAGTCGCGGCACATGAAGTTCGCCCGCGACCAGACGCGCAAGCAACTGGCGGGCGCGGGCCGCACGCGCCGGGGCATCAACGCCCTCGTCATCGCGATCGCCTCGTACGTCATCGTCACCAGCATGGTGAACCGCAAGGTGTACGCGAACGCCGGGCTCGACGAGGAGCGCGCGCTCGCCGAGGCGAAGGCCAACGAGCACCACAAGTCCATGATGCGGTCCAGCTGTGCGGGCCTCATGGAGTTCCTCGCCTCGTGCGGCCTGCTCACCAAGCCGGCCCTGGTCTTCTACAAGCGCGCCCACCTCATCTGAGCGGAGCCGCCCCCCCTCCTTGACCCGACCGATCCGATCCGGCCCGCCGCGACGGATCCGAGCCGAGCTGAGCCGACGACATGACCTACGCCATCACCCAGACCTGCTGCAACGACGCCACCTGCGTCGCCGTGTGCCCGGTCAACTGCATCCACCCCACCCCGCAGGAGCGCGCGTTCGGCAGCACGGAGATGCTGCACATCGACCCGCGCACATGCATCGCCTGCGGCGCCTGCGCCGACGCCTGCCCGGTCGACGCGATCTTCCCGGTGGACAGCCTGCCGCCCGCGCAGCGGGAGTACGCCCGGATCAACGCCGCGTACTTCGAGGGCGATGCGGCCGAGGAGGCCGGACCCGCCCCGCGGGGGCCGAACTTCCACGCCTGGGGCGAGCCGTCCTTCCCGCGCGTCCTGCCGGCCGACTTCGCGCCGCTCAAGGTCGCCGTCGTCGGCACCGGGCCCGCCGGCATGTACGCCGCGCAGGACCTGCTGCTGCACACCAACGCCGAGGTCACCCTCATCGACCGGCTGCCGGTGGCCGGCGGGCTCGTGCGGTACGGCGTGGCGCCCGACCACCCGGCGACGAAGAAGGTCGGCGACACCTTCGCCCGCTTCCACGCGCACCCGAGAGTACGGATGCACCTGGGCCTCGCCGTGGGCACCGACGTCACCCCGGAGGAGATCGCCGCCCACCACGACGCGGTGATCTACGCCGTGGGCGCCTCCGCCGACCGCCGACTCGCCGTCCCCGGCGCGGAGTTGGCCGGCAGCATCTCCGCGACCGCGTTCGTCGCCTGGTACAACGCCCACCCGGACGCGGCGCCGGACGGCATCGACCTGTCCGCCGAGCGCGCCGTCGTCGTCGGCAACGGCAACGTCGCCCTGGACGTCGCCAGGATCCTGCTCGCCGACCCCGAGACCCTGGCGCGCACCGACATCGCCGACCACGCGCTGCGGGCCCTGCGCGACAGCGCCGTGCGCGAAGTGGTCCTGCTCGCCCGCCGCGGCCCCGAACACGCCGCGTACACCAGGTCGGAGCTGCTGGCCCTCAAGCACCTGCCGGGCGTGGACCTCGTCGTCGACGACCACGACCCGCGCACCGGGCAGGCCGTCGACGCCGCGGGCGACACGGACAAGGCGGCCGTCCTGCGGGACGTCCCCCGCACGCGGCAGGACGGGGAACAGGCGCCCGCGCCGGGCCGCAGGATCGTGCTGCGCTTCCACTGCGAACCCGCCGAAGTCCTCGGCACCGAACGGGTGGAGGCCGTGCGCGTCGCCACGCACGCGGGGGACCGGACGATACCGGCGGGGCTGCTGCTGCGCGCGATCGGCTATCGGGGCGTGCCGGTCGCCGGGCTGCCCTTCGACGAGGCCGCGGGCACCGTGCCGCACGAGGGCGGGCGGGTCGACGGGATGCCGGGCACCTACGTCGTGGGGTGGATCAAACGCGGCCCCAGCGGCGGCATCGGGGCGAACCGCACCTGCGCGGCCGAGACGGTCACCACGCTCCTGGCCGACGCGGTCGCGGGCGCGCTGCCCGCGCCCCGGCACGCCGCACGGGCCTTCCACCGGCTCGCCCGTCGCCGCAACCGGCAGGTCGTCGACGCCCGGGGCCTGGCCGCCATCGAACGGACCGAGGTGTCCCGCGGCCGCGACGCGGGCCGCCCCCGGGTCAAACTCGCCACGGTGGCCGAACTCGTCGCCACGGCACGGTCGGGCCGGTCGGGCCTGCTGCGCTGAGGTGGCACGGCGGGGCGGTGGGCGCCCGGCCGGACGGGCACGGTCCTACAGCCTCCCGCGACCGCAGGCGCATGCTGATCGGGGGACACCGCTTCCCTCGGCCGCTGCCCAGCGTACGCCCGGCGACCGGCGCACGGGAGGGCGGACGGGAACCGCTCCGTCCCGTGCGCCCCGCACGCCGCTCCGCCCCCGCGGGCGGAACTTTCCCCGACCGACCGCGCCGGATCGATCGCGTCCGCCAGCCGGCCCGCCCTACGATCGCGTGCATGCTGCTGCGCCGGAAGTTGCGGATGGTCATGGCCCTCGTCGTCGCGCTCGCCGCCGCCCTCGTCTGGGCGACGGAGGGCAGTGCCTCGGCGGCACCCGACGAGAAGGGACGGTCCTCGCCCGATCGCCAACTGCTGTTCTTCAACCACGCCTACGGGGTCCTCGACCGGGAGACCGCCGACGCCGTCGAACACTCCGACTACCTGCGGACCTTCGCGAACTTCCAGGTCCGCACCACGACCGGCGCCGACGGGCAGACGTGGACCGGCCGCTACCTGATGGGCCGTGAGACCTACGTCGAGCTGTTCGGCGTCGGGGACCTGCCCGGCAAGGACGGCCTGTTCGGCGCCACCGGCGCGGCGGTCTCGGTCGAGCAGGCCGGCGACCTCGCGACGGTGCGCCAGCGGGTGCGGGACCAGGGGATCACCCCGGCCGACTTCCTGCAGACCCGTGACTTCGGCGACGGGGTCCCGGTGCCGTGGTTCGACGCCTCGTTCGTCATCGAGGCCGACCAGTACGACTCCTTCGGCGCCTGGGCGATGGAGTACCGGCCGGAGTACTTCGCCGACCCGCGCGGTAGGACCGAGCCCGCGAGCCACCCCGGTGACGTCGGCCGCGAGCGGTACCTGAACGACGAGTACCGCGACCACCGGATGCGTGACGTGACGTCGCTGCGCCTGGGCGTGACCCGGCGCGACGCCACCAGCACGGTACCGCTGCTGCGGGCCGGCGGGTTCGACGTGCGGACCCTCGCCGACGGCGGCGTCGTCGCCCGGCGCGGCGGCACGACCGTCCGGCTGGAGGCGTCGACGCGCGAGGAGGCCGGGCTGCGCGAGATCGGATTCTCGCTCAACAAGGCCGTCAAGCACCGTCACACGGAACGGATCGGCCGCTCGACCCTGACGGTCGGCGCGGGCGCCGGTGCCGTGTGGAGGTTCGACGGGCCCGGCAAGTAGGGCGGCCCGGAAGGGCGCTGCGGGGAGGGGCGGGCCATGCTGCGGGTGCACTTCACGGCGCACGATCTCGCGCGGGTCCGCGTCGCCCCGGGCCCCGACTACCTGTGGGAGATCAGCAACAGCATCCAGACCCTTCAACGGCAGGACGGGGTGCGGGAGTTCGGCGAATGGCGGCGCTGGGCGAGGCCGCGTCTGCCGGACAGCTGCCGCCTCCTCGCTCCGCTGCTGCCGCCCCGGGGCGACTCCCCGGACTTCCTCACCCCCACCCACGGCGACCGCGCGACGCTGCAGGCGGCGGTCGACACCCTCGTACGGACCCCGCGGCCGAGGCTGCACGCCGATCTGGCCCGGGTGGCCGCCGCCCGGCGCCTGCCCGGGTGGACGCGGACCCTGGCGGGCGGCGACGCGGACACGCTGCGGGAACTGGGGCGGGCCGTGCGGGCGTACCACGGGGAGGCACTCGCCCCGTTCTGGCGGCGCATCCACGCGCACGTCGACGCCGACCGCGCCGTGCGCCTGCGCAGTCTCCTGGACGGCGGCACCGAGGGGCTGCTCGAAGGTCTGGGCCCGCGCTTCCGCTGGCGGCCACCGGTCCTCGAGGCCGACTATCCCGTCGACCACCAACTGCACCTCGAAGGCCGGGGACTGGTCCTGCAGCCCTCCTTCTTCTGCTGGCCCACGCCGATCACGCTCGCCGACGGCGGGCTGCCGCCCGTCCTCGTGTACCCCATCGGCCATGCCGCGGACTGGACCCGGGCCGCACGGCACGCGCCACCGGACGACGGACCCCTCGGCCCGCTCCTGGGGCACACCCGGGCCGCCGTCCTGCGGGCGACCCGGACCGGCGCCTCCACCGTCGAGCTCGCCCGGCTCCTCGCCGTCACGCACCCGGCCGTCAGCCAGCACGTGAAGGTGCTGCGCGCGGCGGGCCTGGTCACCACGGTCCGCAGGGCCGGACGGTCCCTCCACGTGGCGACCGCCGAGGGGCGGGCGCTGCTGCGCGGCGGTGGCCACGGCCCGCTGTGAACGTGCCGTGACGGGAGCGCCGTAAGCCTGGGCTTTCCTTCGTTGCGCCTGTCGTGGGCATGTCGGGATGCTGGGCGGGCTCCCGCACGCGCACCCCCTCCGTCCCCGTGCGCGTCCCCCCCCACGCTCCCCAGGAGTCCCTATGCGTAAGAGACTTGTCGCCTCCGCCGTCGCCGCGGCCGCCGTCGGCGCACTCGTCGGCCCGTCCGTGGCCCACGCCGATCCCGCACCGCCCCGCGCCGTCTCCGTGCTCGCGCACGGGTCGGAGGCCGGCACCGCCGTCGTCAGCGGGCAGAACGAGCCGGGGACCCGGCTGCGCGTCGGCGGCGCGCGCACGGCCGGCGCGCACACCCTCCCGGTCGACTACCAGGTCCAGGAGACCGGCTACTGGTGCGGTCCCGCCGCCACCCGCATCGCCCTGTCCGCCAGGATCGCCCCGCCGAGCCAGGGCGCCCTGGCCGCGCAGCTCGGCACCACGGAGGCGGGCACCGACCACATCGGGCAGGTCACCGGCGTACTCAACGCCCACCTCGGCACCGGCTGGTACGAGACCAAGGAGATGCCGAACGACCCGCCCACCCAGGCCCAGAAGGACCTGCTGTGGCGCGACATCGTGCTGGACATCGACAACAACTACCCGCTGGTCGCCAACATCGTCGCGCCGCCGGGCAACCAGCCGCCCGGCTACCCGTCCGACCAGACGATCTACCACTACTTCACGGTCATCGGGTACGACGACGCCAACGCCACCGTCCTCATCGCCGACCCCGCCTCCTTCGGCGGCAACCAGATCTACTGGCTCTCCTTCGACCAGCTCGCTTCGCTGATCCCGCCGAAGGGCTACGCGGCCTGAGGGGGGCTCGGCTCAGGCGTGGCCGTCGAGCAGGGTGCCCATCCACTCCTCGACCCCGGCCACGCTCCGCGGCAGGGCGCCCGACAGCAGGCGGGCGCCCTCATCCGTGACGACGAGGTCGTCCTCGATCCGGACGCCGATGCCGCGCAGCTCGGCGGGCAGCGTCTCGTCGTCCGGCTGGAGGTAGAGGCCCGGCTCCACGGTGAGCACCTGCCCCGCTTCCAGCACGCCGTCCAGGTACGTCCCGGCCCGTGCCTGCGCGCAGTCGTGGACGTCGAGGCCGAGCATGTGGCCGCTGCCGCACAGGGTGTACCGGCGGTGCAGGTCGCCCGCCGGGTCCTTGAGCACGCCCCACTCGGCGAGCCCTTCCGAGACGACCCGCATGGCGGCCCGGTGGAAGTCCCGGAACCGGGCGCCGGGGCGCAGGGCGGCGATGCCCGCGTCCTGCGCGGCGAGCACCAGCTCGTACACCTGCCGCTGCACCGGGGAGAACCGGCCCGACAGCGGCAGGGTGCGGGTGATGTCGGCGGTGTAGAGGGTGTCCGTCTCCACGCCCGCGTCGAGCAGCAGGAGGTCGTCGCGGTCCAGCCGTCCGTCGTTGCGTATCCAGTGCAGGACGCAGGCGTGGGCGCCGGAGGCGGCGATGGTCTCGTACCCGGTGCCGTTGCCCTCGGCGCGGGCCCGCAGGCCGAACACCCCCTCGATCCAGCGTTCCCCGCGCGGGTGCGCGAGCGCGCGCGGCAGGGCGCGGACGACGTCCTCGAAACCGGCCGTGGTGTGGTCCACGGCGAGCTGGAGCTGTCCGACCTCCCAGACGTCCTTGACCAGCCGCAACTCCGATAGTGCGGAGGCTAGTTCGCGGTCGGTCGCCGCGTCGCGGCCGGGCGGGGAGCCCAGGGCGTCCAGGTGGGCGCACCGGATGCCGGTGAGGCGCTCCGCCTCGGCGAGGTCCGGGCGGCGCCCGACCCAGAATTCGCCGTAGCGCCGGTCCCGGTAGAACTCCTCGTCGCCCTCGACGCGCGGTGAGCGCGGCCGCAGGTACAGCACCGCCTCGTGGCCGTGCGCCCCCGAGGGCTCCATGACCAGGACGGCACCCGCCTGATCCTCGCCGGTGAGGCCGGTCAGCCAGGCGTACGCGCTGTGCGGCCGGAAGCGGTGGTCGCAGTCGTTCGACCGGACCGTCGGCCCGCCCGCCGGAACGATCAGACGCTCCCCGGGGAAGCGGGCGGAGAGCCGCTCGCGGCGCGCGGGGGTGACCGTGTACGCCTCGACCCGCGCGGAGTCCGGCAGGAGCGAGGGCGCCCAGGACTCCGTCATGAAGCGGGACAACTCGGGGGAGGCGGCCAGGTCGTGGCTGCCGGTGTGCAGGGCGGGGGAGGGGCGGACGCCGGAATCGGTCACGAGGACTCCTCGGGGGCGACGGGCAACGGGTGACCGGTGGCGGCCGCAGGCCGCGGGCCGCCGAGTGACGGGGTGACGGGGCGACGGGGACGGTGAGGCGATGCGGCCGGGGCACGTGAAGGCCGGTCAGTAAAATGTCACATTACTATGGCACGGCTGATGCGCCAGAGGTCAGGCCGCCCAAATCCGTTCGACCGTCCCGCAGTTGGGCTACCGCGGACCCGTCAACTCCCGCACGGTGGCCAGCACCGGGGCCAGTTGGGCCGCGAGCGTGCCCGCGTGCGGGCGCAGCGAGCCCTCGAAGGCCGCCGAGCCGATGGTGAACGCGTCGGCTCCGGCGGACGCGAGGGCGCGTATCCGGTCCGTCCCGGTGATGGAACCGGCGACGACCAGGCGGCTGGTGGTCGCGCCGCGCGCCGCACGGACCAGGTCGAGGGGGTCGGCGTCCACGGCCCGGTACGCGAGGAGGTCGACGCCCGCGCAGCCCGCCGCCTCGGCGCGCCGGCAGTCCTCGGCGATCCGGGCCGGGCTTCCGGCGAGGCGCGTGGGGTGGCCGACGGGCCGGCCCGGGAAGGGCAGATAGGCGGTGGAGGTGCCGCGCAGGAGATCGAGGGTCTCCTCGATCCAGGTGCCGCCCATGAGCACGTCGACGCCGAGTTCGGCGGCCGTACGCACCGAGGCGAGGGCCTGGTCGCGGTCGGTGCTGACGATCTCCAGATAGGTCGTCGCGCCCATGTCCCGCAGCAGGGCGTGGAGTTGGCGAAGGGTGGCGCGGTCCACGCCGACGTCCTTGAATCCGATGTGCCTGATCCCGAGGTCCCTCACGGCGTCGACGACGTCGAGGCAGTCGGTGACGGTGCGGTCGTCGCGGGTGAGCATGAAGACGAAGTCCATGACGGCTCTGCGGCCTTCCGTGTCGGGCCCGGTCACCGGGCGGAGAGCTGCTCGGCGTGCCGCAGCGCGGTGAGCAGACTGGTGGGGTCGGCGCTGCCGAGCCCCGCGATGTCGAAGGCCGTGCCGTGGTCGACGCTGGTGCGGACGAAGGGCAGCCCGAGCGTGATGTTCACGCCGTGCTCGATGCCGAGGTACTTCACCGGGATGAGGCCCTGATCGTGGTACTGGGCGACCACGGCGTCGAACTCCCCGGCGCGGGCCCGCATGAAGACGGTGTCGGCGGGCCAGGGCCCGCTGGCCCGGATGCCCTCGTGCCGCGCCGCCGCCACCGCGGGGGCGATCACGTCCAGGTCCTCGCGGCCGAACATGCCGTTCTCGCCCGCGTGCGGGTTGAGGCCCGCGACCGCGATGCGCGGCGCGGCCCGGCCGCCGCGCAGCAGCGCCCGGTGGGCGAGCCGGATGACGGCGAGTTCCCGCTCGGTGTCGAGCGCGTCGATCGCGGTGCGCAGCGACTGGTGGACGGTCACCAGGACCACCCGCAGCTCGTCGTTGGCCATCATCATCGCGTAGTCGGTGGTGCCGGACAGGTCGGCCAGGATCTCGGTGTGCCCGGGGTGGGGGATCCGCCCCAGGCGCAGGGCCTCCTTGTTGATCGGCGCGGTCACCAGCGCGCGCACCTCGCCCCGCAGGGCGAGCAGGGCGCCACGGCGTACGTACCGGAAGGACGCGGCGCCCGCGCGGGCGTCGAGTGCGCCCCACGGCAGGTCGGCGGGCAGGTCGCTCTCGGCGAGCACGTCGACGGTTCCCGGCGTGTGCGCGGCCCGGTCGACGGACGGGATCGGCCGGACGGTCAGTCCCGTCCCCGCGAACCGGTCCGCGCGGGTCAGGACGCCGGGGTCGCCGATGACGACGACCGGCGCGGTGCGCGAGGGGGCGGCGCACGCCTTGAGGGTGATCTCGGGGCCGATGCCGCAGGGATCACCCATGCTGAGGGCGAGAGGGATCATGCGCGGGTCTCCTCGATCGGCGGGGCGGGGGAGGCGGGAGGGCCGGGGAAAGGGGACGGGGCGTGCGGAGGGCGACGGACGAGGTCGCACAGGCGCAGGAGCAGGTCGTCGTCGCCGAAGCCGCCCGCCTTGATGAGCACGGACTTGATGAGCGCGGACAGGCCGGGGCTGCCGAGCGGGGTTCCGCGGGCGACGCCGGGTTCCGGTTCGTCGATCAGGTCGATGCCGGTGATGCCCAGCGCGTCGAGCACGGTCGCGGCGGTCTCGCCGCCGGTCAGCACGAGCGTGTCGACCAGCCGCTGTTCGGTCAGCGTGCGCACCAGTTCGGCCAGCGAGCGGCCGAGCGCCCGCGCGGCCGCCGGGGTGTCCCGTGCGCCGGGGGTCTGCACGACCAGGACGGGCGCGGTCGACGCGTACGGCACCGAGGCAGCTGCTGGTGCCGGTGCCGGTGCCGACGTCGGTGTCGGTGCAGGTGCCCAGGTGGAATCCGACACGGATGCGGACGCCGCCGTGTCGCCGCCTACGGTGACCGCCCGTACCCCGGTACGCGCCCGGAGCACGGCCAACTGCCGTCGCGTCGCCGGGTTGACGCTGCCGACCGCGACGAGCGTGCGCCGGGCGGGACCGGGCACGTCGACCGTGCCCCCGGCGGCGGCCGGCCACCGGCGCGCCAGCGCGGCGGCGAGGCCGGGCGAACCGACCCACAGCACGTCGTCGGGGCACGCTACGACGGCCACCAGGCGGTCCAGATCGTCGTCCCCGCGCGCGGCGCAGACGATCAGGTCGCCCGCCTCGACCAGTCCGGGCAGCCGCGCCGCTTCGCCGGGGCCGTGCCCGACCCGCGCCGCTCCGGGGAAGAGCGCGGTCAGGTCCGCACACCGCACCGGGTGCACCGGATCACGGGCGTACTCGCTCTCGTGGACCGGTACGCCCCGCACGTACTGGACGCCGTCCACCGTCACCCTGCCCTCCGCGGGGAAGGCGGGGGCGATGACGACGGCACGTCGTCCCGCGCCGTCCCGCGCGGCCAGGACTTCCGCCGGGACGTGGCCGCGCAGGGTGGAGTCGACGGTCTTGAACAGGAGTCCGGCGTCCGCGCACCGGCGGGCGGCCTCCCGGGTGCGGGCCGCGGCCGCCGGCTCGTCGAGGAGCCGGGTGCCGAGGTCGATCGCCGTCACCCCCGGGGTCCGGACGGGCTCCGTGGGCGCCGCGAACAGGACGCGCGCCGCATGGCCGGAGCGCCGGAAGGGCGCCGCACCGTCCCCGGCGCTGGTCAGATCGTCCGCGAGGACGGCGATGTGAGGTGGACCCTGCCCGTCGAGCGCTGTCATCCCACGCCCCTCCGTCCGTCGGCACCGTGTGACGGAATCAATGGTGGAGGAGGTGAAGGAGCAGGACAATCGATTCCTTGTCACGCACCCTGTGACTAGAGTTCACGCATGCGCTGGCCCGCCCTCCCGCCCCCGAACACCCTGCTGCCCTTCGAGGCGACCGTGCGGCACGCGAGCATGACCGCCGCCGCCCGGGAACTCCACGTCACGCACGGGGCGGTGAGCCGGCAGATCAAGAACCTGGAGCACGCACTCGGCGTCCCGCTCTTCGAACGCGGGACGCGCTCGCTGCGCCCGACCCCGCAGGCCCGCCAACTGGCGGCCGTCGTCAGGGACGCCCTCGACCAGATCGACGGAGCGGCCCGGCAGATCTCCCGGCGCGCGCCGGCCGGACCGCTCACGCTCTCCTGCGAGCCGACGCTCCTCATGCGGTGGCTCATCCCGCGGCTGCCCGACCTGACGGCGAGCGTGCCGGACGTGACCGTCCACCTGTCCGCGGGCGGCGGCCCGGTCGCCTTCGACCGGGACGGCATCGACCTCGCGATCCGCCGCGACGACTTCCCGTTCCCGGCCGGGGCCGGCGCCACCCGCCTCTTCGCCGAGCGGATCGGCCCGGTGTGCCGCCCCGACCTGGCGCCGGAGCTGATCGCCGACGGCGGTGTGACGGGAGCCGTCCTGCTGCACTCCGCCACCCGGCCGGGCGCCTGGGACGACTGGCGCAGCCGCACCGGCAGAACGGTCGTCCCGGCCGGTCAACAGACTTTGGAGCACTTCTACTTGACGCTCCAGGCCGCCGTGGCGGGCGTCGGCGTGGCCATCGCGCCCTACGCGGTGGTCCGCGACGACCTGGCGCGGGGGCAGCTCGTCGCGCCGTTCGGCTTCGTGGCCGACGGGACCAGCTATCACGTGCTCGGCCCCGGGCAGCCCGGCCGGGACGCGCGCGTCGAGGCGCTGACGTCGTGGCTGCGCGCCCGGACGGCCGCGCTGGGGGCCGGGACGGACGCCGGTTCAATCCCCTGAGCCGTCGGCGGCCAGGGAGGCGATCTGGGCCAGCGACAGATCCAGCTGGTCGTGCAGGAACCGCACCACCGTCCAGTGCGGCAGCGCGTCCTCGTCGTACGGGCCGAACGCGGCGGTGTAGAGCGGGAGCCACCGCAGCGCCTCCTCCGCCGCCGTCTCGCGCCCCGGTTCCTGCTGGTAGGCGTCGTACGACACGCTGCGGTGGTGGATGAAGTGGCCGCCGGGCAGCCGCTGTTCGCACAGCTCGCGGTACTCGCGGGTCTGCAGGATCAGGTAGTGCCAGATCTCGTCGATGTCCTGCTCGACGGGGAGGAAGAGGCCGCCGAGCCGGTCGGGGTGGCGGGACACCAGGTAGAGGTAGCGCAGACACTCGCGGACCTGATGGGTGACGACGCCGGCGTCCGGGGCGTCGGGCTTGGCCGCGAAGTGCCGGACCACCTCGTCGTGCAGGGCGGCGCCGAGCAGCTCCTCGGCCGAGGGGCCGCGGCGGGTGGCGGAGGCGGTGGTGGTGGTTTCGGTCATGGCGGGATCCTGTCGGGGCATCTCGGGGCCGGGGGGGGCGTCGCCAGGGGCTACGGGGTGGGGGTGGTCAGCCAGGCGTACTTGCCGGAGCGGCCGATGGGCACGTGGTCGCGGTGCTCCACACGGCAGGACCGTCCGGTCAAAGCGGAGACTCCGGCGGCGAGTTCGGACTCCTCGGCGGGCGTGAGCGGCTTCCCGTCGAACGTCGTGCACCCCAGCACGCAGTCGTCGTCGCCGGTCAGCCGCAGCTGGTGCAGGAAGACGCGCGGGCACGCGGCGGTGACCCGCGCGTCGAGGTCGGCCTGGGCCACGGGCCCCGCGGGGGTCGCGAGGAGCTCCTTCTCGCGACCGCAGAAGGAGACGATCCGCTCCGGATCCGTCCCGCCGTCGCTGGTGCGGACACAGTCGCCGGAGCGGTAGCGCACCAGCGGCATGTACGGGTTGCGGACGCTGGTGACGATCAGGCTGTGGATGCCGCTGCCCGGCGCGACCGGGATCAACTCCACGCTCATGCCGTGCAGATAGGGGCGGTAGCCGCCGTCGCCGTCGCTGTAGAAGAGATAGCCGAGCTCCGTGCTGCCGAAGAGGTCCACGACCGGGCAGTCGAAGTGCGCGCGCAGGTACGCGCGGACGTTCAGCGGTGTGTACTCGTAGGCGTGCACGATCCCGGCAGGCCGGGGGAAGCGGTCCCACAGGTCCCACGCGTCGACCCGGCGGACCAGGTGCGCCAGGTGGTAGCCGGAACAGTCCAGGAGGTACGCCCCGCGCGGGTGAGCGGCGGCCACCGCACGGATCTCGGCGAGCATCCGCTCGACGTCGCCGCGGTCCCAGTCGGCCGGGTCCAGGGTGCGGTTGAGGTACAGCGTCCGGTCGTCGAGCCAGCGCTCGCCCGGGGTCGCGCCCGGCTTGCGGGCGTTGACGCGGGCGACGTGCTCGGTGGCCAGGACGGTGGTCAGCGAGGTGCGCCGGGCCCCCTCGTGCCACAGGGGGCCGAGGTCGGGGTGCTCGCTCCACAGCCGGTAGTAGGAGCGGAGCAGGAAGTAGGGCGGCCGGATGAGCTGCATCCGGGCGTGGTTGGTGCCGGTGGACAGCACGAACTCGGCCTCGCCCGCCTCCAGGGCGCGCTCCAGCGAGGGCGTCATCCAGTTGGCGGGGAAGTCCCGGGCGATCTCCGGCTTCTCCAGGATCGGGAAGTCGCCGCGCTCCACGGACGCGCGGTAGAGGGGGATGTCCCGGACCTGGTCCAGGACGTCGGCGCTCGGCAGGCGGTTCAAGGCGGCTCCGGTGCGGGGCAGAGGGCGGGGGAGCGTACGCGGCAGGGGCGGGGAGCGTACGGACGAGGGGGCGTACGAGAGCCGAGCCGCGGCCGGGGGGGGGGGGGGGGGCCCCCCCCCGCCCCCCCCCCCCCCCCCCCCCCCCCCGCCGGGTCAGCGGTTCAGGAGATGCAGCCGGTCTTGCCGGTGGCGCTGATGCAGCCGCTCTTCGGAGTGGCGCTGATACAGCCCTCCTTGGTGCCGCCCTGGGCGGAGTTGGCGGCGACCCACTTGCGCCACACGGACTCCTCGGTCATGCGCTTGATGAGCTGTTCCATGGTGAACCTCCGGGATCGGTCGGCACGGCATGCCGAACAGGGGGTGGGGTCACCGGGCGCCGGGCGTGGAGGGCCCGGCACCCGGAGTCGGGGACAACGATGAACGGTGGGCGGTACGCGGGCCGGTCAGGACCCGGCCACCGGTGCCGTCTTCATCCGTACGGCTTCCGTGTCGCTGTCGTTGTGCCGCAGCGCCCAGTTCTCCAGGGTCGTGCGGCAGGCGTGGTCCAGATGGCGCACGGCCGTCAGGTCCAGCTCGATGGGCCGGTCCTTGGGCATGGCCTCCAGCGTCTCCAGGATGCGCGGCAGGCGCAGGAAGGTGGCGTTGCCGGTGAGCGTCACGACCAGTCGACCGTCGGTCAACTCCCTTACGGCCACGTGCACATGGGAGGTGTCCCAGGCGGACTTGACCACGGCCAGCACCAGGCCGAGGACGACGCCCTCGAACATGTTGGTCACCACGATGGCGATCGCCGTGACCCCGAGGACGACGGCCTCGCCCCGGTGGGCGCGGGCCAGCGGCACGATCTCCTTGACGGGGATCAGCTTGCAGCCCGCGTGCACCAGGACACCGGCGAGCGCCGCCAGCGGAATGATGCCGAGGGCGGCCGGCAGGAGCACCGCGAACAGCAGGAGCCACACGCCGTGCAGGATCCGGGAGAGCGGGGTGCGCGCCCCCGCCTGCACGTTGGCCGAGCTGCGGACGATGACCGCGGTCATCGGCAGGGCCCCGAGCACACCGCACACGGTGTTGCCGACGCCCTGGGCGACGAGCTCCTTGTCGTACTGCGTACGCGGACCGTCGTGCATGCGGTCCACGGCCGCCGCGCTGAACAGCGACTCGGCCGAGGCGATCAGGGTGAAGGCGAGGACGGTGCCGAGCACCGCCATGCCGCCGAGGTCGGCCAGTTGGCTAAGGCCCGGCGGCTGGACGGCGTCGATCATGCCGCGCACCGACACGTTCGCCACGTCCAGGCGGAACCCCGCGGTGACGGCGGTGGCGAGGGCGACGGCGGCCAGCGGGGCCGGGACCACCCGGGCGGCCGCGGGCAGCTTCGGCCACAGCACGAGGACGGCGATCGTGCCGAGACCGAGGGCGGCGGCGGTCAGCGCGGTGGTGTCCTGCACCGTGTCGACCAGCAGCCCGGGCAGGCCGGTGATCTTGTCGAGGCCGGAGCGCGGCTGTTCCGCCCCCGCCATGGTGTAGAGCTGGCCGAAGATCAGCACGAGGCCGATACCGGCCAGCATGCCCTGGACGACGGAGACGGATATCGCGCGGAACCACCGGCCGCAGCGCAGCAGGCCGAGGGTCACCTGGAACAGGCCGGTGAGCAGCACGATCGCGCCGAGCATGGGGAGCCCGAACTCGCGTACCGCCTCGAAGACCAGCACGGTCAGCCCGGCGGCCGGGCCGCTCACCTGCAGGGCGCTGCCCGGCAGGAATCCGACGACGATGCCGCCGACGATGCCGGTGACCAGGCCCAGTTCGGCGGGCACGCCGGAGGCCACCGCCACGCCGACGCACAGCGGCAGGGCGACCAGGAAGACGACGAGTGAGGCGAGGATGTCCCGGCGCAGCACGCCCGGTTCGCGCAGGGCGCGGTAGGGCGAGGGCAGGGGGGATGGGGGTGTGGGCTGGGAGGACATGAGGGTGGGGGGTCCTGTCGTGGGAGCGAGCGGTCCGGTCAGCGGGTCGCGGCGGCTCTCACAACGGACCGAACGCCGGGCGGTCGCCCTCGGCGCTCCGGTGGGCGGTGACGGCGCCGGTGTGCACCTCGTAGTACCAGGCGTGCAGGGTGAGCGAGCCGTCGGCGGTCCGCTCCCGCACGCAGGGGTAGGCCCGCAGCCGCTCCACCTGGGCGAGTACGTGCGTCTGCACGGCCTCCGCCACGTCCGGCGAGGCCGGGGTGAGCGAGCGCAGGGCGGCGTCCGGGGCGACGGAGTGCTCCAGCCAGTCGCGCACGGCGGGCACGGACGACAGGTCCTCGCCGCGCACCAGCGCGCCCACGGCGCCGCAGTGGGAGTGCCCGCAGACGACGATGTCGCGGACGCCGAGCACGCACACCGCGTACTCGATGGTGGCCGCCTCGCTCAGCGGGTGGCCGGAGCCGGTCACGGCGCCGACACGGCCGTGGTGGCCCGCGGGGTCGTCGCGGCCGGGGGCGGGGTAGGGCGGGACGACATTGCCCGCCGTGCGGAGTTCGAAGAGTTCGCCGGGGCGCGCTCCCGTGATCAGGGCCGGGACGACGCGTGAGTCGGAACACGTGACGAACAGGGCTTCGGGTGACTGTCCGGTGCCCAGGGCTTCAAAGGCCGCGGCGTTCCGGGGGTCCGCCACGTGGGTCGAGGCGAACGAACGGGCGTTGTCGATCAGTGACTTCAAGGTGGCCTGCCTCCTGCGTCGCTCCGGCGGGCCGGGACGCGGTGTGGTCGGGTCGATGGTGACGGTGGGGCGTGCCGGCCCGCTCTGGCAGCAGCGGGTGGCGGTCGCCCCGGAGACAGCCTGGACGGCTGACGTGACTCCCACTTTGCCATCGCATTACGGTTCGTTGACAGAGCAAAATTCTGCCAAAGAATGAGTAATTAACGCCCCTGAGCTGCAAGTTGGTACGGCAATCAACCGTTGGGTAAAGATCGCGGTGGAGATTGTGTGGGCGGTGTGAAGCACATTTGTTCGCACTGCGTTGCACTCGCACCGCCGGACGGCCCGTGCCGCGTCGCCCCACAGGCCCCCTCGGTTCCCGCAGCCCCGGGGGTACGCCCGCTACGCCGCGCCGCGCACCAGCTCGGCGACGAGACCGGCGAGCTCGCGCGCCTGCGCCCCGTTCAGGCGGGGGTCGCACGCCGTCTCGTAGCGGTGGCACAGGTCGGCGCCGGAGAGCCGCTGCGCGCCGCCGAGGCACTCCGTCACGTCACCGCCGGTCAGCTCCAGATGCAGGCCGCCCGGATGGGTGCCCAGCGCCCGGTGCACGGCGAAGAACCCCCGCACCTCGTCGGCGATGCGGTCGAAGTGCCGGGTCTTGAAGCCGCCGCACCGCTCGGTGTTGCCGTGCATCGGGTCGCACTGCCAGATCACCGGATGCCCGGAGGCGCTGACCTTCTCCACGATCGGCGGCAGCACCTCCCGCACGCGGGCGCTGCCCATCCGGCTGATGAGGGTCAGCCGGCCCGGCTCGTGGTGCGGGTCGAGCCGCTCCACGTACTCGATGGCCTGCTCCGGTGTGGCCGTCGGGCCGAGCTTGAGGCCGATCGGGTTGGCGAGCAGCCCGGCGAGGGCGATGTGCGCGCCGTCCGGCTGCCGGGTGCGCTCGCCGATCCACAGGAAGTGCGCCGAGAGGTCGTAGAGCGCGGGACCGTCCCCGGCGTCGCCGACGGCTCGCAGCAGGGCGCGCTCGTAGTCGAGGAGCAGCGCCTCGTGGCTGGTGTAGAACCCGCCGTCCGGCAGGTGGGGGCCGCCGGGCCCGTGCGGCGCGGTGGCGGTCAGGGCGCGCACCACTGCCATGGTGGCGCTGGAGTTGACGTAGGCGCGGAGCATCCGGTCCGGATCGGGGACGCGCGCCTCGGGGCTCGCGTCGGGCGCGTTGACGATGTCCCCCCGGTAGCTCGGCAGGCCCTGCGCGTCGCGTGCGGCCGAACGGGGCTTGGCGTACTGCCCGGCGATCCGGCCGACCGTCACCACCGGCAGTCCGCCGCCGGACGTCAGCGTCGCGGCCATGTGGGACAGCGTGCCGACCGTCCCCGCGATGTGCCGCTCGGTCGCTGCCGCGAAGGTCTCGGCGCAGTCGCCGCCCTGGAGGAGGAAGGCGGCGCCGTCCGCCACCGCCGCGAGGCGTGCGCGCAAGCGGTCGACCTCCTCGACGCGCACCACCTCCTCCACGCGTTCGAGGACCGCCCGCACCCGCCGTACCGCCGTGGCGTCACGCCAGGGCGGCTGCTGAGCGGCGGGGCGGCCGAGCGCGTCCTCCACCGCGGACCTGAGCCGGACCGGCAGCGGCGCGGGCCGCGTGGTGCCGGGCCGGGGAGTCACGGGCGCTTGTCCGGTCAACGGTCCCCCTCGTGCGGTTCGGCGGGGCGGAAACGGGTCGGTGGTGCCGTGCGCGACGGGCATCCGTGCCGGATGGAGGGCGGATGGAAACCGGATGGAAACCGGAAAGAGAAACGATGTCGCGCCGGCCCTGCGGACGGGCCGAGTCTATCGCCTGTTCCGCTCGGAACAAATGCCGGAAGGGAAAAGCGAGTTGGACTGCGCCGTGCCGTCCGGCCGATCGGTGCTGTCCATCGGAAATGGTGGACAACGAAAGGCGGGTCGCTACCGTGGATCGGGTCGAATTCCGGTTCCGGCAATGGCGGACGCGGCTGCGAATGTATCGGGAGTATCGGGAAAGGACGCATGCGGTGAGTGGACTGATGCAGGGAAAGGCCGTCCTGGTGACGGGCGCGGCCCGGGGCCAGGGGCGAGAGCACGTCCTGCGGATGGCGGGCGAGGGCGCGGACGTGATCGCCGTCGACCTGTGCGGGACCCTGCCCGGCGTCGCCTACGCCTCCTCGGAGCGGACCGACCTCGACGAGACCGTGGCCCTCGCGCGGGAGACCGGCCGGCGGATCGTTCCCGTGGTGGCCGACGTCCGTGAACTCGACGCGCTGCGGGACGCGGTGGACGGCGCGGTGAAGACCCTCGGCCGCCTGGATGCCGTGGTGGCCAACGCGGGCATCTGCATCCCGTGCGCCTGGGACGAGGTCACCGAGGAGATCTTCCGCGACACCATGGACATCAACGTCGGCGGCACCTGGAACACGGTCATGGCGACCGCGCCGCACCTGGTGGACGCGGGCGGCGGCTCCGTCGTCCTGATGAGTTCGTCGGCCGGCCTGAAGGTCCAGCCGTTCATGATCCCCTACACCACCAGCAAGTTCGCGGTACGCGGGATGGCGAAGGCCTTCGCCGCCGAACTGGCGCGGTTCCGCATCCGCGTGAACAGCGTGCACCCGACCGGCGTCGACACCACGATGGGCGGCCGGCCCATGCTCGCCCAGGTCGCCAGGGCGAGCATGGCCGATCCGCGGCTGCGCGGCATGCTGGTCAACATGCTGGACGTGCCCGGGATCTCGGCCCGGGACGTCGCCGACGCCGTGCTGTTCCTGGTGTCGGACGCGTCCCGGCACATCACCGCGCACGCCATGGCCGTCGACGCCGGGGTCAGCGAGTTCTGATCCCCTGCCGGGACGCATCCCGGGTCAGACGCTCGACGGTCGCCCGCAGGTCGGCCCGCAGCACCGGCGGGCTGGTCACGTGCAGGGTCCGCAGCCCCAGCGCCCGGGCAGCCGCGACGACCGCGGCCCGGTCGTCGACCATCAGCGCCTCGTGCGCCGCGGCGCCGCAATGCTCCAGAACCGCGGCGAAGTACGCGGCGGACGGCTTGACCCGGCCGACCCGCCACGACGAGCACAGGTGGTCGAAGAGCCCGTAGTGGTGATGGCGCTCGTTCTTGAGGTGATCCCAGTGCTCCGCCTCGTTGTTGGCCAGGACCAGCGTGAGCTCCGGGTGGTCGCGGGCCACCGCCGCCAGTTCCGCCACGTTCGCGTCGTGGCAGCGGACGCTGTCCGCGTACAGGCGGTCCACCCCGTCCGGGTCGTAGGCGCCCGCGCGGGGACTGCCCGCCTCAGCGAGGAGTCGGCGCAGGACGTCGTGCACGCCGCGGTCACCGCGCTCGTAACCGGGCGCCGCCGCCTGGACGGCCCGCAGCAGACGCTCCGCGTCGACCGCGTACCGCCGGGCCAGCTCCGGGACGAACGAGGTCTCCTCCGTGATGTTGTTGAACAGAACTCCGCCTGCGTCGATCAGCAATGCGTGGATCACTGCGCAACCCCTGTCTCGGGTGTCCGGGAATTTCAGTACGAGCCAGCCGACCTGGCACGAGAGGGAAGTGGGATGCAATGGCGCTTTACCACGAAATGGTGGGTGAAAGCTGGGACGCCGGAATGCGGACGTGGACATTCCGAGATGTCGCGCTCTATGCGCTCGGGGTCGGCGCCGGTGCGGAGGATCCGGCCCGCGAACTGCGGTTCACCACGGAGCATTCCGGGGGAGCGGCGCCCGCCGTCCTGCCGACGTTCGCCACCACCCTCCTCTCCCGCGAGACCGAACCGGCCCTCGGCGACTTCGACGTGTCGCAACTGCTGCACACCGAGCAGTCCGTGACCCTGCACGGCCCGCTGCCCGTCGACGGGGCGGCGCGCAGCACCTCCCGGCTGGCCGCGCTCCAGGACCGGGGCCGCGGCGCCCTCGCGGTCGTCGAGTCGTCCTGCGTGGACGCGCGCACCGGCCGGCCGCTCGCCGAACTGCGCACCGGACTGACCATCCGGCACGAAGGCGGCTTCGGCGGTAACCGGGGGACGGAAGGGGCCCGGACCCCGGACCCGTGGGAGCGTCCCGCGGGCGCTCCCGACCACACCGTCGGCTACCGCACCGCGCCCAACCAGGCCCTTCTGTACCGGCTCAGCGGCGACCGCAACCCGCTGCACTCCGACCCCGTGCTCGCCGCACGCGTGGGATTCCGCCGACCGCTGCTGCACGGCCTGTGCACCTTCGGATACGCGGGCCGGGCCCTCCTGCACACGCTGTGCGACGGCGACACCGGCCGGTTCGGGACGATGTCCGCGTCCTTCACCGCGCCGGTGCTGCCCGGACAGGACCTGACCGTGCGCATCTGGGACCGCGGCGGTCCCGCGCTGTTCGAGGTCCGCTCGGACCGCGGGGTCGTCGTGGACCGGGGCAGGTTCGAACGGCGCCCGGACACGGGGTGAACCGGCCGCGCCCCGGCGGGCGGCGCGCTCAGCCCCCGCCCCGGCTCCCGCCCGCCCCGGCCGGGGCCGCGACGTGCTCCACGTACCAGCCGAGCGTGTCCCGGATTCCCTCCGGCAGCCCGATCCGCGGGCGCCAGCCGGTGGCGCGCAGCCGGCTGACGTCGAGCAGTTTGCGGGGCGTCCCGTCCGGTCTGCCCGTGTCCCAGGAGATCCGGCCGGTGAAGCCCACCGCGTCGGCCACCAGCCGGGCGAGCTCCGCGATGGAGAGGTCCTCGCCGACGCCGACGTTGACCGGCGCCGGGTCGTCGTAGTGGTCGAGGAGATGCAGGCAGGCCGCCGCCAGGTCGTCGACGTGGACGAATTCGCGCCGCGGGGTGCCGCTGCCCCACACGACGACCTCCCCGGCCCCCTCGGCGCGGGCCGTGTGGAAGCGCTGCAGCAGCGCGGGGAGCACGTGCGAGCGGGCCGGGTCGAAGGTGTCACCGGGGCCGTAGACGTTCGTCGGCATCGCGCAGATCCAGCGGCGCCCGTACTGCCTACGGTAGGACTGCACCGCGATCACCCCGGCGATCTTGGCGATCGCGTAGGCGCTGTTGGTCTCTTCGAGGGGCCCGGTGAGCAGCGCGGACTCCGGGATCGGCTGCGGGGCGTGCTTCGGGTAGATGCACGAGGAGCCGAGGAACAGCAGCCGGTCCACGTCCGCCGCGTGCGCGGCGGCGAACAGGTTGGTCTGGATCCGCAGGTTGTCCGCGAGGAACTCCACCGGCTCCGCGTCGTTGGCGGCGATGCCGCCGACCCGGGCCGCGGCGTCGACGACCACGGCGGGCCGCAGCGACCTGAGGTGGGCGAGGGTCGCCCGCTCGTCGGTGAGGTCCACGTCCGTGGAGCGGATCCCCACGACCGAGGTGAAGCCCTCGGCACGGAGCCGGCGGACGACCGCCGAGCCGACGAGCCCGGACGAGCCGGCGACCAGCACGGTCGCCGAGCGGTCGAGGGCGGTTGGACGGACGGACATGGGCGCCTCTCAGCCTCGGTCGTGGGCCGCGAGGGGCCCCTGGTCGTGGAGCGTGCCGGGGATGGCGAGCCCCCGGCAGTGCAGGGCGCCCAACAGGCGCTGCACGCTCACCGGTTCGGGAGTGTTGCGGTGGCCGGTGGCGGCCACCAGCGGATCGGCCACGTGCTCGGACCGCAACGTCTCCCGGGTCGGCCTGACGAGCACCGGGTGCGGCCCCACCTCGACGAACGTGCGGATGCCCCGGCGCGCCAGCGCGGCGATCGCCTGCGTGTAGCGCACCGGCCGGCGCAGATTGCGCGTCCAGTACGCCGCGGTCGCCGTGTCCGCCGGGTCGGGGACCGCGTCGACGGTCGAGAGCCACGGCGTGTGCGGTGCGGCGGGGGAGAGTCCGGCCAGCTCCTCGCGCATCAGCGGCAGCACGCCGTCGACGAACGGGCTGTGCGAGGCGGCGTTGATGCGGATCGGCCGGCACCGCGCGCCCTCCGCCTCCAGTCGTGCCACCAGCGCCCGGGTCGCCTCGGCCTCCCCGGTGACCACCGTCTCCCGGGGCGCGCTGTGCGCCGCGACGACCACCGTGCCCGGGATCTCGGCGCAGCGCCGCTCGACGGTGTGCCGGTCCAGGCCGATGGTGGCCATCGACCCGCCGCCCGCGGCCCGCGCCAGCAGCGCCGAGCGCACGGTGACCACCCGGGCCGCGTCGGCCAGGGTGAGGGCGCCCGCGACATGGGCGGCGGCGACCTCGCCGAGGCTGTGCCCCACCACCGCCTCCGGCCGCAGGCCCAGCGACAGCAGCCAGTGCGCGGTCGCGACCTGCACGGCGAAGATGAGCGGCTGCGTCGCCTCGGGGCCGCCCGCCTCCGTGGCGGTGGGATCGCGCAGCGGTCCCACGACACCGCCGGGCAGCAGCCCGTCGAGCTCGGTGAGGACCCGGGCCGCGGCCGGCGACCCGTACAGCAGGGCCTGGCCCATGCCCGGCCACTGGCTGCCGTGGCCGCCGAAGCACCAGGCGGCGCGGGCGGCGCCGCCGTCGGCCCGGCCCGACGTCCACCGGGGGCTCGGGATGTCGTCGGCGAAGGAGACGAGCCCCTCCGCCAGACCCGCCGCGTCGGCCGCGACGACGGCGAGCCGCTCCTCGCCCGGCCGTCCGGCCGGAAGGCGCGCGGGCGCCACCGATTCGGGCCGCCGGCCCTCGACCAGCAATTCCGCGGCCGATTTCGCGGCGGCCACCAACTCCGTGTGCTCGGTGGCCGAAAACATCAGTAACCAGGGCGGCGGAGAGGACACTACGCTGTTGAATGGCATATGCACTTCCTGCAACCGGAATTGAGTCGGACAGGACAGTCGGACCGGTGGTCGGCAGTTGCTACGATCCCGGCGTCAGCCGTTTCGGACCGCCGTTCGACAGAGCGAAAACAGGGCGAAAAAGGAGTAGAAGAAGCATGCCGGAAACCTCGTTTCAGGGCCAGGTCGTCGATACCACCCCGGCCCCGCACGTATTTCTCGTCGTCGGCATTCCGGGATCGGGAAAGAGTTCCGTTTCGGCGGCCCTGGCCCGCCGGTTCGAGCTCGGCGCGCACATCGAGGGCGACCACCTCCAGGAGCTGATCGTGTCGGGCAGCCACCTGCCCAAGCCGGAGGAGGACCTGGAGGCGGACCGCCAGCTGCTGCTGCGCGCCCGCAACGGCGCGGTCCTCGCCCGCAGTTTCCACGCCGCGGGGGTCGTCGCCGTCATCGACGACGTGGTGGTGCGGCGCGCGCACCTGGAGTTCTACCGGGAGCAGCTGAAGGACCTGCCGCTGCGCCTGATCGTGCTCACCCCGTCCATGGACGTCGTCTCCCGGCGGCTCACCGACCGCGACAAGGTCCTCGCGGACGACTGGTCGTTCCTGGACGAGGCGCTGCGCAACGAACTCGCGGGCGAGGGGGAGTGGTTCGACAGCTCCGACCTGTCGCTGGACGAGACGGTCGACGCCATCCTCGCGCAGGGCTGACCCACCCGCCGGCGCGGGACCGGCACACCGGGCGCGAGTCCGGCACGGGCGACGGCGCCCGCGCCGGACTCGCGTGCTGTCAGCCCCCGTTGACACGCCGGACGGCCGTCAGCCAGGTGCGCATCAGATGGGCGCTGCGGTGCAGGAACGCCCGCGCGTCCGGCGTCCAGGCGGGCCCGCGGGCCTGCTCGGCGAAGTCCTGCAGGCCGTGGCTGAGCGACTCGTACGCCTCGGCGTAGTCGCTGCCCTCCGGCCGGAACTCCAGGAGCCAGTCGAGGAGTTCGTCCATGAAGCGGATCGCGGGCAGTTCGATGGCGAGGTCGTCGAGCAGATCGTGCTCGTTGCGCTCGTGGTTCACGATCGGCCCGCCGAACCGCACCCCGTGGCCCAGGTGCTTGGCGCACGCGGCCACGAAGTAGCCGCTGAAGATGTCGCCGAAGCGCTCGAGGGCGGCCCCGCCGATGGGCTGGCCCATGCGCAGGAAGTAGTACGCGGGCAGCGCGTCGTGGTGCAGGGCGGTGTTCTGCGAGTTGACCGGGCACCAGGTGTCCTTGGCCAGCACCGCGGGCTCGCCGTCGTAGGCGATGACCCGGGGCCGCACCGCGAGGCGGGTGACCGCGTCCACGTCCGGATCGTCCAGCCACAGACCGGCGTTGACCCGCACGTCGACCACCTCGTCGGCCCGGGTGACCTCGGCCGCCGCCTCCCGCGGCCCGTAGGGGAAGCCGCGCGGGAAGACCCGGCAGGGGTCCACGCTCAGCAGGTCGCACGCGTTGAACCAGCCGGTGGCGGCGGACACCGTGCGGTGCCGCTCAGGCCCCCGCAGGACCACCCGGTGCTCGTCGAGGAACGGCCGGTCCACGGGCAGGTTGTCGTCGTCCATGGACACGGCGAAGGCGCTGTTGTTCAGGTACGAGAGGAGGTAGCCGATGTTGCGCCGGTTGTCGGAGTCGTACGGGACGAGGTCCGGCACGCCGAGCCGGGCCAGGAACCGGTCCTGTTCCGGCACGTCGGGCGAGACGATCCGGGCGCCCCGTGCGCGGGCCCGCTCACAGGCCTCGTAGAAGGCGGCGGGGGTCTTGCGGTCGGGGATGACGACGAGCCGCGCGCCGTCCTCGGCGAGGGTGTCGGTGAAGTGCTTGAGGAACGACCCGGAACCGATGGTCGTCATGACGATGTCGATCGTCTCAGTCATGTAGTCACTCCAGAGTGGGGATGTCCCGCCACTGCCGCAGCTTCGACGAGGCGGCGATGAGCGGGGCGCTGAGCCAGAGAAGCATCACGACGGCCAGCCCGACCCGCGGGCCGAACAGGGTGCCGAGGCCGCCGCCGACCAGCCCGCCGACGAAGAGCATCCCTCGGCTGACGAACCGGACGCAGGCGACCGTGCGTGGGAGGAGTTCGGGTGGTGTCAGGAGTTGCACGAGCGTCGCCTGGCCGACCGTGAACACGGCGTACCCGGCGTGGAAGAGCAGCGCGCCGCTCAGGAAGAGGAAGAGCCCCGAGCCGGGCGTGGTCAGCGGCAGCAGCAGCCCGGCCGGTGCCATGGTGGCGGCCGGCAGCCAGACGGCCCGCGCCGTGCCGAGCCTGCGGCTGACCCGGCCCGCACCGAACGCGCCGATCAGGCCGCCGATGCCGACCGAGCCGAGCAGCATGCCCAGCGTGCCGGGGGCGACCCCGACGTCGTGCGCGAGGAAGATGACGACCAGGGCCTCGTAGGCGGCGAAACAGCAGTTGCCGACGGCCGAGCCCGCGATGGAGGCCAGGATCACCCGTCTTCGGCCGATGAACCGGGCGGCCTCGCCGAGTTCGGCCCACAGGCCCCGGGCGCCGCCCTGCGCGCCGCCCGCGCCGATCCGCTCCCGCATCAGCAGATTGCAGGACGCGGAGACCAGGAAGCCCCCCGTGTTCAGCAGCGGGGCGTGCTCGGCGCCCAGGAACTGCACGGTGAAGCCCGCGAGCGTCGGACCGAAGGCCAGCGACATCGCGCGGGCCATCTGCAGGCGGACGTTGCCGTAGACGAGCTTGTCCTTGGGCAGCAGCCGGGGCGGCATCGAGAGGTACACGATCTCGTAGAACACCGTCGCGCAGCTGACCAGGACGTTGGACAAGTACAGGTGCCACAGGGCCAGATGGCCCGTCGCGGCGAGGACCGGCACCATCGTCACGATCAGGGCGCGGCTCAGGTCGGTGAGCAGCAGCACGGTCCGCGGCGGCAGCCGCGAGCTGTACACGCCCGCGGGCAGCGTGATGATGAGCCAGGGCAGGTACCCGGCCGCGGTGATGAGCCCGACCTCGCCGACCGACGCCCCGAGTGCCTGGGCGGCGAGCAGCGGGAAGGCGACCACCGTGGCCATCCCGCACAACTGGCTGATGCTGCTGCCGATCCACAACAGCCGGAAGTCCCGCAGGCGGACGGCTTCGGCCACCAGGGTGGCGGAACCGGACATGACAGGTGGCCTCTTCCTCTTCTGATGCCTGCACTTTTCCGTGCCTGTTCTCGTGCCGGTCCTATGCCTGTTCTCGGGCCGGCCGGCCGTGCCGTTCCTGCGACCCGATGAACGCCTCGACCGCGTCGAAGGCCTGTGAGTCGCGGTACTGCTCGGGCGGCGACTTCATGAAGTACGACGACGGCGCGAGCAGCGGTCCGCCGATGCCGCGGTCCAGCGCGATCTTCGCGGCCCGCACGGCGTCGATGATGACGCCCGCCGAGTTCGGCGAGTCCCACACCTCCAGCTTGTACTCCAGGGACAGCGGCACATCGCCGAACGCCCGTCCCTCCAGGCGTACGTAGGCCCACTTGCGGTCGTCCAGCCACGGCACGTGGTCCGACGGGCCGATGTGCACGGAGTCCCGGCCCAGGGTGCGGTCGAGCTGCGAGGTCACGGACTGGGTCTTGGACGTCTTCTTGGACTCCAGGCGCTCGCGCTCCAGCATGTTGCGGAAGTCCATGTTGCCGCCGACGTTCAGCTGCAGCGTGCGGTCGAGGTGGACCCCGCGGTCCTCGAAGAGCCGGGCCAGCACCCGGTGCGTGATCGTGGCGCCCACCTGCGACTTGATGTCGTCGCCGATGATCGGCACGCCCGCCTCGGTGAACTTCGCCGCCCACGCCGGATCCGACGCGATGAACACCGGCAGCGCGTTCACGAACGCGACGCCCGCGTCGAGCGCGCACTGCGCGTAGTACCGGTCCGCGTCCTCGCTGCCGACCGGCAGATAGGAGATCAGCACGTCGGCCCCGGACGCACGCAGCGCGGCGACGACGTCGACGGGCTCCTCGGCGGACTCCGTGATGGTCTCCCGGTAGTAGCGGCCGAGCCCGTCCAGGGTCGGCCCCCGCTGCACCGTCACGCCGGTCGGCGGCACGTCGCAGATGGTGATCGTGTTGTTCTCCGACTGGAAGACGGCGGACGCGAGGTCCTGCCCGACCTTCTTGGCGTCCACGTCGAACGCGGCCACGAACTCCAGGTCGCGCACGTGGTAGCCGCCGAACTCGACGTGCATGAGCCCGGGGACGCGGAGCGCCGGGTCGGCGTCGGCGTAGTACCGCACTCCTTGGACCAGGGAGGCGGCGCAGTTGCCGATCCCCGCCATGGCCACGCGTATCTTGCCCATCGTTGTCCCTTCACCGGTCGGTGGATCGCACTGTCAGGGGCGTTTCACGGAGCCACCGGGGCGGCTCCCGAGGCGGCCGAGCGCTCGGCCGCCAGCGCGCAGCGCAGCGCGTCGTGGGAGTCGCGCCAGGTGCCCGCGGCCGGGTCGGCGGGGCCGCCCGCCGCCGTCGCGAGGAACGACCGCAGCTGGGCGCGGTAGGCGACGGCGAACCGGTCCCAGTACCCGCGGAAGTGCGGCGCCCCGCCGGCCCCCGGCGGATCCGCGCGGGACGCCCCCGCCGCGCCCGCCTCCAGGTTGCCGCGCTCGCCGAGGACCTCGGCGCGCACGTCGTAGCCGAGCGGCTGCCAGCGCCCCGCGGACAGGACCGCCAGCGTGCCGTCGTCGAGCCGGACCATCGCCGTGACCGTGTCGAAGTCGCCGATGTCCGCGAGCTCCGGGCTGGACAGCGCGGCACCGTCCGCCGAGACCTGCACGATCCGGCGGCCGGTGAGCCACTGCACCAGGTCGAAGTCGTGCAGCATCAGGTCGGTGAAGACCGTGCCGCTCTGCCGCAGCCGCGCCACCGGGGGCGGCGCCACGTCGTGCGAGACCAGCCTGAGCAGCTGCACGCGGCCGAGTTCCGAGCCCACCGTGCGGGCCCGCAGGTCGGCGAAGCCGGGGTCGAAGTGCCGCTGGAAGCCCACCCACAGCGGGACGCCCCGCCGCTCGGCCAGCCGGCCCAGCGCCTCGGTGCGCCCGAGGTCGATCGCCAGGGGCTTCTCGCACAGCGTCGGCACACCGGCCTCGACCAGCGCGGCGACCAGCTCGGGGTGCGCCGTGGTGCCCGCCGTCACCAGCGCCGCGTCGCAGCCCCGCGCGATCAGCTCCCCGACCGAGTCCGCGACGGTCGCCGCGCGCACGTCCAGGGCGAGCTTCTCCGCACGGGGGCGGTCCGCGTCCACGCACACGGGCCGGTGCGGCCCCAGCGCCACGAGGTGGTGGGCGTACATCGCGCCGATCTGGCCGCAGCCCACGATGCCGACGCGCAGGCCCGCGCTCACCGGCCCGCCTCCGCACCGACGGCGACCGCGGACCGGGCCAGCGCGGCCAGATCCGTCGACGCCCGGCACGCGCGCAGGAGCTCGCCCCACCGTGCCGCGCCCGCGGTGAACGCCGGGTCGGCGAGCACGTCGGCGATGCCCCGGCGGATGTCGTCCACGGGCACGCACGCCGAGTCGGACGGTCCGGAGTAGCGGTCGCGGAAGGCCAGCCGGCCACGGGGCGTCGTCTCACTGGTCCGCAGCAGCACCCCGGCCCCGGTGTCCGCGACCAGCTGCCGTCCGTTCATCTCCTGCTCGGACATGAACGGCATGACCACCGACGGCTTGCCGTGCGTCAGCGTCGCGAGGACCGTCGCCGAACCCCCGTGGCTGACCACCACGTCGGCCCACTCCAGCGGGGTGTCCAGGCCGGTGAAACCCGCCACCACCACGTTGTCCGGCGCCTTGAGGCCGCCCTCGAAGGCGAAGCCGCTGGAGACGTACACCGACCACGGCTGGCCGGCGCAGGCGTCCAGCACGTTCTGCAGCGCCAGGCGCCCCACGGTGCCGCCGCTGCCGATGGTGACGTACACCCGGGGCAGGCCGGTGCGCGGGGGCGGCGGACCGTCGACGGGCCGCACCGGGTTCCAGTACATCGGCCCCACGTAGTGCAACGCCCCGCGGTGCGGCGGCCCTTCGAGGGGTTCGAGCCCCGGCAGGCTGGACACCAGGGTGACCTCGCCCCACAGCAGGTGCTCCGCCCGCTCGACCGGGCCGAGGCCGAGCTCCCGCGAGACCGCGTCCCACACGGGCAGGCTGGACGGGTGCGGCAGCAGATCGCGCGGTGCCACCGTCGACCACGGCATCCATCCGTTGGCGCGCGGCGTGACGAAGTCCGCGTCGGCCAGCGAGACCACCGGGACGCCCCGGGCGCGCGCGGCGAGCGCCGCCGTCGGGCACATGTCGATGACGACCAGCGTCGGCCGGAACTCCTCGATCAGCCGGGTGTCCGCCGCGATCCGCTGCCGCACGCGCTCGGCGCGGTGGTACGTCGCCGCGACGGCGAACACCCGCTCCACGTCGGCGAAGGGCAGGAACGGCGGCATCGGGTGCCGGTCGGGCGGACTCGGCGCCTCGGGCTCCGAGGCCAGGACGGGGAACCCGGCCTCGCGCACCATCGCGGTGATGCCGCAGTCCGCGAACGCCACCTCGTCGCCCGCCTCGGCCAGGGCCGAGGCCAGGACGAGGCAGCGCCCCGTGTAGGCGGCACCACCGCCCCAGCCCCAGGGGAAGAACAACACTCGCTCGCTCACGGGTCCTCCTGCTCGATGTCTCGTCCTCGTCACTCAGGCCGTCATCCCGCCGTCGACCGCGATCACCTGCCCGGAGACGTAGGACGCCGGGGGCGAGCACAGGAAGGCCACGACCGCGGCGATCTCCTCCACGCGGCCCGCCCGGCCCAGCGGGGTCCGGCCGAGCACCTCACGGCGGGCCGCCGCGGGCATCGCCGCCTCGGCGGGGGTGTCGGCGACGAGGCCCGGCGCCACGCAGTTGCAGGTGATGCCGAAGCGCCCGTACTCCCGGGCGGTGGTCCAGGCCAGGCCGTGCAGGCCGGACTTGGCCGCCGCGTAGGCCGCCTGCCCCGGCTGCCCGCGCAGCCCCGCCACCGACGACACCAGGACGACGCGGCCGCCCCCGTGCCGCGTCATCTCCTTCAGCCCGGCCCGTACGCAGCGGAACGCACCGCTCAGATTCACCGCGACCTGCTCGTCCCACTCCTCCTCGGACACCGCGAGCAGCAGCCGGTCCCGGTGCACCCCGGCGTTGACCACCAGCGTGTCCAGGCGGCCGAACTCCGCCACGGTCCCCTCCACGACCCGCCGGCCGCCGTCCGGCAGGGACAGGTCCGCCGTCACCGCGGTCGCCGCCGCGCCCGCCGCGCGGAGCTCGCCGACCACGGCGCGCGCCGCGTCCTCGTTGCGGTGCGCGTGCACCGCGACGGCGTGCCCCTGCTGGGCCAGTTCGTGCGCGACGGCGCGGCCCAGCGGCCCGGAGCCCCCGGTCACCAGGGCGGCCCGCCCGCTCATGCCGGCGCGTCCTCGTGCAGCGGGAAACAGGTCCGCTCGATGTGCGTGAACCGCGCGCGCAGCCGCGCGGCGGCACCGGGGTCGGCGGGACCCTCCCGGCCACCGGCGGCGACGAGGGCCTCCCGCAGCCGGTCCAGGGCGGTGCGAAGGGGCCGGGCGAGCTCCAGGACGCGGGGGTACGCGGCGAGCGGCTCCGGCTGCTCGTGCGCCGCGATCAGGGCGATGCCGAGCCGCTTGGCGCACACCCGCGCGCCGAGCGCCGCGGTGCGCACCGCCGCGATCTCCGGGGGCAGCGCCGGGGTCCCGCCCGCCGGGGGCGGTACGGCGAGCGCGTTGCCGTAGACGAACAGCTGGGGCTGGATGTCGCCGAGGACCAGCACGTGCAGGGCGCGCGCCGTGACCAGGCCGAGCCCCTCCTCGGTCAGTTCGTCCAGGAGGCCGCCGAGCGCGGCGGCGCCCACCGAGAGCAGGGCCGTGTCGCGGTCCAGGCGCGCGGCGAAGTACGCCTCGGCGTCACTGGTGTCGGGGGCGTCGGTCACGGTGACCGTGCCCACCCAGGTGAACAGGGCGTGCAGCGCGGGCGTCAGCGTCCACTCGCGCCGGAAACCGTCGTCGGGGTCCGCGTCGGTGTCCAGGACGGTCAGGACCGCGTCGCCGGGCGACCACCGGGCGGCGAGGACCGCGTGGTCGTGGAAGTGGTAGCGGCCCTCGTACACGTCGCCCGGCAGGTGGAAGCGGTCCGGCAGGACCATCACCGGCTCGCCCGCGGTCAGCCGCTCCAGGACGAACGGCACGTTGCGGGCGCCGTCGTCGAACGCGGTGCGGTACTCCACCCGGCAGCCGTCGAAGTCCTTGGCCAGGTCGCGGCCCACCGGGTCCAGCGGGCCGCTCAGGGCGCGCGCGACGGCCAGGGGTTCGAGCCCCCGGTGGCGCAGCACGGCCTCCACGCAGCGCAGCACGCAGTTCAGGCCGTCCAGCGCACGGTCCCGCCAGCCCAGGGCGCCCGCCTGGTCGAAGCGCGGGGCGCTCGCGCCGGTCACCGGATCTCTCGTCCGGCCGCCCGGGCGCGCGCCACCAGGCTGTCGGCGAGGTGCCCGAGGTCCTTGAAGACGGTCCAGTCGGTCTCGTCGTCCGCGTACGGCACGCCCCAGCGCTCCTCGAAGCGGGAGAGCACCACGATCAGGTCGAGCGAGTCCATGCCGATCTCGTCGAGCGTGGTGGACCCGTCGAGCCGGTCGGGCAGGTGGGGGCGTTCGGCGAGCACGCTCGTGATCAGGTCGAGGACGAGCTGGCGTTCGGTCGTCTGCGGGGTCGTCGCGTCGGTCACGTTCTTGGTCCCTTTCTCGTCGGCACCCGGGGCCGGGTGGCGGCCCGGGTGCGGTGCGTGGCCCGCCCGGCGGACGGGCCGTCAGGCGTCGGCCTCCATCAGCAGACCCCTGCGGATCTTTCCGCTGCCCGTGCGGGGCAGCCGGTCCACGCGGCGGATCACCGAGGGCACCTTCACCGCGACGAGCAGCTCCCGGGCCCCGCGCCGCAGCGCCGCGGCGTCGAACTCGTCGGCGCCCGCCTCGACGAACGCCCACACCTGGCTCTCGCCCGCGGGCCCGGGGCGCCCCACCACGGCGCAGTCGCTCACCCCGGGCAGTCCGCGCAGCGCGGTCTCCACCTCGGCCGGGGAGATCTTGTTCCCGCCGATGTTGATGAGCAGGTCGCTGCGGCCGGTCAGCCGCAGCCCGTCGTCGCCCAGCACCCCGAGGTCGCCGGTGGTGACCCAGCCGGCCCCGTCCGCCAGCGGCACCGCGCGCCCCGCCTCCATGCGGACCGGCGCGAGCCCCGGGTACTGGGCGGCGACCGGCGCGGGCGTGTCGCTGCCCGCGGTCAGGCCGACGTCCGGCAGCGGCCGTCCGACCGCGCCCTGTCCGCCCGCCGGGGTGAGCGTCAGCTGGCCCAGCTCGGAGTTGCCGTAGTGGTCGTAGACGGGAACGCCCGCCTCGTGCCAGGCGGCGACCGCCCCCGCGGTGAGGACGTCGCCCGCGCTGACGCAGCGCTGCCAGCCGCCCGCACGGGGCACCTCGCCACGCCCCCACCAGTCCAGGACCACCGGCACGCTCTGCAGGACGGTGGGCCGGTGCCGTTCGGCCAGGAGCGCGGCCCGCGCCGGGGTCAGCGGCCCGGGCGGCACCACCTGGCAGGCGCCCGCCGACAGGACGGCCAGGGTGCCCGCCTCGATCGCGTAGCTGTGGCCGAGCGGGCTGGTGGTGAGCACCACGTCGTCGGGGCCGAGACCGAACCCCCGGGCGAAACCGGCGGAGTTGCGCAGGGTCCCCGCCCACGCACGGGAGATCACCTTGGGCCGCCCGCTGGTACCCGAGCTCGTCACCGCGAAGGACCAGCCGCCGTCCCCCGGTTCGACCGGCCCGAGCTCCGTCACCAGGCCGTCCACCAGGCTCCGTGCGGCGCCGAAGTCGGCGAGCGCCGCCGCACGCTCCGCGGCCCCGGCCCGGTCCTGCAGCACGAGGACGGCGGCGTGCAGGGACGTCACGGCGGCGAAGTCGACGACCGAGCCGAGCGACGACGTCAGCACGACACCGACCCGCAGCCCCGGGCCGATCCCCGCCGCGCGCAGCTCCCTGGCCCGCGCGACGACCGCGCGTTCCAGCTCGGCGTACGTCACCGACGCCCGCTGGTCCACCAGGGCGAGGCGGTCGCCCCGCCCGGCCCTGCGGTGTCCGGCCAGCACGTCGATCAGGGTGTCGTCCACGTCATCCCTCCTTGTGCGCCGTGCAGCGGTAGCCGTGCCTGCTGCCCGCGGCGGTCAGGGTCAGCGCGGGAGCGGCGGTGTCGTCGGCGAGCGCCGCGGCCAGCTCGGCCAGCGGGGCGCTCGCGCGCACGTCGGCCGTGTGCGCCGCCGTCGGCGCGCACGTACGGACCGGGCCGATCCGGGCGAGCACCCGGGCGCCGCGCCGCCGGGCCCGCTCGGCGCTCTCCAGCACCACGAACGCCGCCCAGCCGGTGGGCCGTACACCGCCCAGCGCCCGGGTGGCGGCCGGGCTGAGCAGGTCGTACGCCCCGCACAGCACCGGCGTGCCGGGCGCGGTGCGCAGCCTGCGCTGGGCGACCGCGAGGGCCTGCAGCCCGGCCCCGGAACCCAGCAGCGTGGCGCAGAAGCCGCTCAGCCGGTGGCGCAGACAGATCAGGGACGTCACGCCGTGCGCGTTGAAGTACAGGAAGGACTCCGGCGCCAGCGACGCGCGGGCACCCGAGTCGAGCCGGGCCCGGATGGTCTCGGCGACATGCCCGGAGCCGTACACCGACCCGATGACGCAGCTGATGTCGCCCGGCTCCGTGTCGCCCGTGCCGTCGAGCGCGTGGCCCGCCAGCTCCGCCACGCGTTCGGGCAGTTCCTGCGTCCATTTGTTCACGTCGCGCCAGGCGTCGGCGCCGTCGGCCAGCGCGCGCCACAGGTCGGCGGCGTCGACCTCGCCGGAGGCCGCCGCGGTGATCGCGAAGGTGTCGTCCATCAGGGCCTCCGGAGTACGAGCGCGGTGTTCATGCCGCCCAGGCCGCAGGAGATGCTCAGCGCGGTCCGCAGCTTCGGCACGGGCCGCGGCCCGTCGTCCAGGACCAGGTCGAGGTCGGCGCAGAACGGGTCGACCGGTTCGGCGCCCCAGGTGGGGGTGGCCGCGCGGTGGGTCAGGGACAGGACGCAGGCCAGCGCCTCGACGGCGCCCGCGCCGCCCTGCAGATGCCAGAGCACGCCCTTGACGCTGTTCACCGGGATCGAGGGCAGGCGCGCGCCGAACACCGCCCGCAGCGCCGTGACTTCCGCGGTGTCGCCGCGGCGCGTGCCGGGGCCGTGCGTATTGACGAGGTCCACGTCCTCGGGCCCGAGACCGGCATCGTCGAGCGCGAGCCGCACGGCCTGCTCGATGCCGTCGGCCCCGGGGGCGGCCAGATGCCCGGTGGCGTTCGTCAGACCGCACCCGGCCAGCACCGCGAGCGGCTCGGCGGTGTCGGTGTCGTGGGGGGCGTACGGTTCGAGCCGCAGCACCGCGGCGCCTTCGGACAGGCCGATGCCGCGCCGCCGGGTGCTGAACGGCCGGCAGCCCTCGGGGCCCAGCGTGCGCAGCGAGTTGAGGCCGAGGAAGGCCATGTCGGTCACCGCGTCCGCGCCGCCCACCACCGCGGCCGGCGCGTCGCCCGAGGCCACCAGGTCGCGGGCCACCGCGATGGCCGCGGCGCCCGACGCGGACGCGTTCGCGACGGTGATGGCCTCGCCGCCAAGCCCGGTCCGCTCCGCGCAGGCCGCCGCCAGGTCCCCCGCGAGGCGCCCCGGCTCGGCCGGCACCAGGCCGGGGTCCGTCGTCCCCAGGACCAGCGCGGTCCGCTCGCGCCCGGTGTCGTCGACGCCGTCCAGCGCCTCCCGCACCGCCGACTCGGCGAGGTCGAGCGCGCGCCAGGTGTCCTGCGCCCCGCTGTGGCCGGGCACCCGGCCCGCCGCGCCCAGCGTGGCGCCCTCGACGTCGAACTCGGTGATCGGCGGGTGGTGCGCCCGCCCGGTGGCCAGCGCCTCCCACAGCGCGGTGACGCCGACCCCGCCCGGACTGCACACACCGAGCGCGGTGACGGCGAGCGCGCCGCGTGCGCCGCTCACCGCCGCTCTCCCCGGTGCAGGGCCGCGGCCAGCGACTCGATGCTCGCCCCGTCCAGGACGGCGTCGTCCGGCAGGACCGCGCCCAGCTCCTGCTCCAGCTCCCCGACCACCGTGATCAGCAGCACCGAGTCGATGCCGGCCGACGCCAGCGGCTCGGTGTCGGAGAGCCACGGCAGGCCCGGCTCCTCCTGCAGGCGCGCGGCGAGCTTGGCCCGCACCCGGGACCGCAGCGCCTCCTGGGTGTCCACGCTCATCTCAGGCCACCTTCGCGGCGGCCCGGAACGCCTCGTCGCAGGCGGCCAGGGTGCGGTCCAGGTCGGCGTCCGTGGTGGCGGCGCAGATGAACCAGTGATGCGTGGGGTGCAGCAGGACGCCCCGGCGGGTGGTCTCCCGGAAGAAGGCGTCCTGCATCAGCCGCGCGCGGCCCGGATCGGGATGGGTGAAGGTCAGGAACGGCATCTGGGGCACGCCCCGCACCTCGGCGGGCACGCCGTGCCGCCGTACCAGCGCGGCGAGCCCGCCCTGCAGCCGCTCGCCGAGCCCGCGCACGCGCCGCAGCAGCACGCCGTCGGACAGCTGGTCGATCGTCGCCACCGCCGCGGCCATCGCCACGGTGTTGGAGTAGAACGTCGACGAGATGTGCGTGCGGCCCACCATGGCCATCACGTCGGCGCGGCCGGTCAGCGCCGAGACCGCCCAGCCGTTCGCCATCGCCTTGCTGAACGTCGCGAGGTCGGCGCGCACCCCGAACAGCTCCTGCGCCCCGCCCAGCGCCACCCGGAACCCGGAGCGCATCTCGTCGAAGACGACCAACGCCCCGTACTCGTGGGCCAGATCGATCGCGCCCCGCAGGAACCCCGGCTCGGGGCTGTCGAGTTCGAAGGGCATCAGGAGCAGGCAGGCCACCTCGCCCGGGTGGGCGCGGAAGACCTCCCGCAGGCTGTCCAGGTCGTTGTACCGGAAGGTGTCGACCTGCGTCCGTACGGTGTCGGGGATGCCGCCGGGCCGCTGGGCCGCCCAGTCGTGCCAGCCGTTGTAGCCCCACCGCACCACCCGGTCCCGGCCGGTGTACGCGCGGGCCAGGCGCACCGCCGCACTGGTCGCGTCCGACCCCGTCTTGAGCAGGAACACCCGCTCCGCGCCCGGGATCACGCGCACGAGCCGTTCGGCGAGCTCGATGTGCGTGCGCTTGCGCAGCGTGATCGAGAAGCCTTCCTCGATCTCCCGCAGGGCGGCCTCGGTCACCACCGGGTCCACGTGCCCGAGGATGATCGTGCCGTAGGCCAGGATGTAGTCGAGGTACTCGTTGCCGTCGGCGTCCCACACCCGGGCGCCGCGCGCCCGCTCGCCGTAGACGGGATAGGCCCCGTCCACCAGCCGGTCCCGCTCGATGACGTAGTCCTCCTCGGACAGCGTCGCGTCGACCAGCCGGCCGCGGGCGAGCAGCTTCGTCGAATTGTCGAGCCGGAGCTCTCCGGTCACGTCGGTCACGGCCTGCTCTCCTTCGTCGCTTGACGTCCTCGGTCCCCGGGTCGCCGCCGGGTACGGGCCGCGCGCGGTCACAGGGTGACCGGTCCCCGGCGGGTGCCGCGGACGAGCTTGCCCGGCAGCGCCCCGGTGGGCGTGCCCTCGCGGAAGGTCACCTCGCCGGCGACCACCGTGGCGGCGTAGCCGTCCGCCTGCTGGATCAGCCGCCCGCCGCCCGCGGGCAGGTCGTGCACGAACTCGGGTGCGCGCAGGCTGAGCCGGTCGAGGTCGATGACGTTGATGTCCGCCCGGTAGCCGGGGCGCAGCAGCCCCCGGTCGCGCAGCCCGTAGAGCCGCGCGGGCTCCGAGGTCTGCTTCTTGACGATGAACTCCAGCGGCAGCCGCTCGCCCCGGTCACGGTCGCGCACCCAGTGCGTCAGCATCGACGTGGGGGTGCTGGCGTCGCAGATGAGCCGGCAGTGCGCCCCGGCGTCGCTGAGCCCGAGCACGGCCTGCGGGTGCAGCAGCATCTCGCGGATCGGGTCGAGCGTGTACTCCGCGTACCCGAGCAGCGGCCGGAAGATCATGCCGCTGGTCTCCTCGGAGGCGAGGAAGTCGTAGATCAGCGCCTCCGGGTTCTGCCCGGTGCGCCGGGCCAGCGCGTCGAAGGACTGGTCGGCGGCGGGCTCGTAGTCCGGCGCGTTCGCGGTCATCGGGAAGTGCCGCTCGTAGCCCTGCGGGAACAGCGCCGAACGGGGGTCGGAGTTCTCCGGCAGCTCGCCGAGGATCCGCTCCCGCAGCGCCGGGTCCCGCATCGCCACGCGCCGTTCGGCGGCGGGCAGATGGGCGATCTTCTTGTACGAGGGCCGCTTGTGGAAGGGGTGGGTCGAGTCGAGGCTGATGATGACGCTGAACGGCCGGCCCGCGACCTGCGGGTGCAGGTCCGCGCCGCCCGCCACCGCGTCCTCGGCGATCTGCAGCAGCTCGCGCCACCCGTCGGGGTCGTTGTCGTTCTGGAACAGGCCGAAGGTGATGGGCCGTCCGACGGCGGCCGACAGCCTGCGCATCCACTTGATCTCGCCGAGCGGGTCGTCGACCTGCTCGCCGCCCGCGCCCAGCGGCACCAGCTGGAACACCCCGGTGCCCACCTCGCCGAGCACGCCGCCGAGCGCGAACAGCTCGTCCTCGGCGGCGAAGGTGCCCGGCACCGGGACGCCGGTGATGGCCAGATGGGTCAGCGTGCGCGAGGTGGAGAACCCGATGGCGCCCGCCTCCAGGCCCTCGCGGACCAGCGCGCACATCCGCCGCAGATCGTCCTCCGTGGGCGGTTCGTTGTCGGCGCCCCGGTCGCCCATCACGTAGGCGCGCAGCGCGCCGTGCGGGACCTGCGCGGCGACGTCCATCACGCGGGGCACCCGCTCCACGGCGTCCAGATACTCGGGGAAGGACTCCCACTCCCAGGTGATGCCCTCGGACAGCGAGGCGCCGGGGATGTCCTCGACGCCCTCCATGAGACCGATCAGCCAGTCGTGGCGGTCCGGGCGCGCGGGCGCGAAGCCGACGCCGCAGTTGCCCATCACCACCGACGTCACCCCGTGCCAGCAGCTCGGGGTGAGCCGGGGATCCCAGCTGACCTGCCCGTCGAAGTGGGTGTGGATGTCGACGAAGCCCGGCGTCACCAGGTGGCCCTCGGCGTCGATCTCCTGACGGGCGCGCCCGGTGACCCGGCCGACCTTGGTGATCACGCCGTGGTCCACCGCGATGTCGGCCCTGCGCGCGGGGATACCGGACCCGTCGCAGACCGAGCCGTTTCGAACAATCAGGTCGTGCACTGAGGTCAGGCCTCCTTCGTGGGGAGCGGGTGGGGCGGGTGCGCCGCGTGCGACCCCCGGGTCGCCGGCGACGCGAGGTCGCGGCCCACCGGTGCGAAGAGCAGGTTCTGGTAGGCGTAGCGGTCCTGCGGGGCGTGCGGCACGGGAGCGCCGCGGCGCAGCTCCCACGGCGCGTATCCCGCGCCGAGCAGCGTGTCGACCAGCTCACGGCTGGCGGGGGCGTCGGCCACGTCGAGGTCGCCGACCTCCAGGGACAGCACGGGCCCGCGGCCCGCGAGCAGGTCCCGCATGCCGGCCAGGACATGGGCCTCCGCGCTCTCGGCGTCGATCTTCACGAAGTCGACGGCCAGGCCCGCGGCGGCCACGTGGTCGTCCAGGCTGACCGCGTCCACCGGGATCGGCTCGGACGGGACGCGCCGGCGCACGACGTCCGGCAGACGGGCCTCGAACGCCGAGTTGTACGCGCTGTAGCCGAGCCCCCGGTCGTAGAAGACGAGTTCGTCGCGCCGCGACCAGACCGCCGAGGGCACCACGGAGATCTGGGGGAGACGGGCGGCGTTGGCCCGCAGGACCGTGAGCGTCGACGGCGTCGGCTCGAAGGCGACCACCGTGCCGCCAGGGCCCACCAGCGCGGCCGACAGCATCGTGTAGTAACCGATGTGCGCGCCGACGTCGAGGACGGTCATGCCGGGGCGCAGATGGGACAGGAGGAACGCGGTGAGGTCGTAGTCGACGTAGCCGCGCCGGTGGAGGGAGATCGAGACCTCCTCGGGCAGCGCGATCGTCATCTCCTGGCCCCAGAACGTCCGCGTGGTCGAGGGGCGGCCCTCGCCGCGGTGCCGCCGGGCGCGCAGGGTCCGCGTGCTCGGGTACGAGGTGCGCACGGGGTGGCGCAGACGGTGCGCGAGGCCACCGATTCCGGCCGTGCGCGAGCGCCGGTCGAGTTCGGTCCGCCAGACGGTGCGGTCGGGTGTGGTCATGGCACAACCTGCTCCGGGTAGGGGCCCTGGGGGCGGTGCGGGGCGCGACGGATGGGCGGATCGGGTGGGGCATAGCCGGCTCGGCCGCGGTCCGCGGCGGCCGTGCGGGTCAGCGCGGAAGCACCGGTCTCGTCCGGTCGAAGGGCGTCCGGGAGTCCGGGAAGGGGATCGCGTTCCAGGCCTCGCGGCCGGGCGGGCCGAGGCGGCCGAGCTCCGCGTCGACCATGATCTGGGCCAGCCGGTCCACCGGGGTGCGCGCGGTCCAGCCGAAGTCGCGCCGCGCCTTGCCCGCGTCGCCCACCAGCGCGTCCACCTCCGTCGGGCGCACGTACGCCTCGTCGTAGCGCACGTGGTCGTGCCAGTCGAGGCCGACGTGGGCGAAGCAGTGCCCGGCGAACTCCCGCACGGTGGAGCCGACCCCGGTCGCCAGCACGTAGTCGTCGGGCTCGGCGAGCTGCAGCATGCGCCACATGCCCTCGACGTACTCGGGGGCGTAGCCCCAGTCGCGGACCGCGTCGATGTTGCCGAGGTAGACGTACTCCTCCAGGCCGGCCTTGATGCGGGCCGCCGCGCGGGCGATCTTGCGGGTCACGAACGTCTCGCCGCGCCGGGGCGACTCGTGGTTGAAGAGGATGCCGTTGACCGCGAACAGCCCGTGCGCCTCACGGTAGTTGCGGGTCATCCAGTAGCTGTAGACCTTCGCCGCGCCGTACGGGCTGCGCGGGTGGAAGACGGTCTCCTCGCTCTGCGGCGGCGGGGTGGCACCGAACATCTCCGAGGAGGACGCCTGGTAGTAGCGGATGTCCGTGCCCGACATGAGGATGGCCTCGAGCAGCCGCGTCGTGCCCATCCCGGTGGTGTCGCCGGTGTGTTCGGGCTCGTCGAAGCTGACCCGGACATGGGACTGCGCCGCCAGGTGGTAGACCTCGTCGGGCCGGATCCGCATCAGCAGCGTGACCAGGCGGCTCGCGTCCCCGATGTCGCCGTAGTGCAGGAACAGCCGCCGCCCCGCGTCGTGCGGATCGCGGTAGATGTGGTCGAGCCGGCGGGTGTTGAAGGTGGAGCTGCGGCGGACTATGCCGTGTACCTCGTAGTCCTTCTCTAACAGCAGGTCAGCCAGGTAGGAACCGTCCTGACCCGTGATGCCGGTGATCAGTGCCCGCTTCACGGTGATCCTCTCGGTGGCGGCGCGTGGCTCGGGGGCGTCCCGGTGGCAGGTCCGCGGTCAGCCGCCCTCCTCCAGCGGGACGAACCGGGGGTTGAACCTCTCGTGGACGTACACCCGACCCGCGTCGCCGCAGTCGATGATGTACTCCTTGCTCACGCAGTCGGGCGAGCCGCCGCTCAACGGCCAGCTGCCGCGCGACACGGCGATGAGCTCCCGCTTGAGCGCCAGACCCGCCCGCTTCAGGTACGGACCGAGCAGCTCCTCGGGCGGCGGCACGAGCCGGTCGCCGCCCCGTCCGGCGATCACCACCCGGTTCACGCTGATGACCTCCCGGTCCGGCGTGAGGATCCGGGACTGGCGGTCGACCACCACGGTGGCGGGGGCGGCGCCCAGGATCCCGCACCCGATGCGCTCGACGCGGGCCGCGGGCACGTGCCGCTGGTGGTCGACGAGCACGCTGAGCTGCTCGCCCACCAGGGCGTCCAGCAGCACGGTCGTCGAACCGTCCGCGCACACGAGCATCCGCGTCTGCGGCGGAGCCGAGGGGAATTCCTTCAACTGCTCTGTCATTTCGGTGCCGTCGCATACTGCGGAACGACCAGTGCATTCGGAATCATCGCGATCCTTGTCACTCTGCTCGTATGTGCCTGCTCGTATGTGCGGTGGCCGTATTCCGGAATGGATTTCCGTGAGACGGCGGGAAATCCGCGTGGCTCCGGAAGACAGGGAATACGCAAATCAGGCTAGGAGGCCGTGAAGTTGTGGGTCAAGCGGTGTTCGACTGCACAACGTGGTGCAGTTGGACACCCGCCACGCGTCCCTACGGCCGCTCCAGACGTCCGGCGAACTCGTCCAGGTCCGCCATGCACACCCGCACGGCCCGCGCCACGATCTCCGCGCAGTGCTCGGGCACGCTGGCCGCGATCAGCTGCCGGTTCTGATTGACCGCCGTCGTCAGCCGCAGCCACTGGACCAGCAGCCGGCCGGCCTCGGTGTGCCGCACCGACGGGTCCCGGGCCAGCAGTTCCAGCGTGCGCAACTGGGCCGCGCCGGACGGCCGGGTGTCCGCGTCCGCGCGCGGCACCGGCGCGGTCTGCCGGGCGGCGGACTCGCGCGTGCGCTCGCCCGGCGCGGCGCGGCGGCGCACGTCCTGCGCGGTCGACGGCGAGATGTTCGCCGCCCGCGCGATCTCCCGCAACGACGCGTGCGGATTCTCCCTGAGGTACTCTTCGGCAATCCTGCGGTGCTCGTCGGGATTGATGGGACGGGCCCGCCCGTCGACCCCGATCCGTTTTCCCTGAAGACCGTGCGACGGCAACTCCTTGCGAATGCGCGTGACGGTCTGCTGGGCCAGTCCGGTGTACTTGGAAAGGGCCCGGTCCGACATCGCGGGAAAGGCGCCGATGATGCGCCGTGCGGCCGCCCGGCGCTCCTCGCGGGTCAGCGGAAGACCGTGCCGGGTATTGGACTGGACGGCGAACAGGAACGCCTCGTTGTCCGTGCCGTGGAAATACCGGGCCCGAATGGTCGTGTCCCCCTGCCCGGCCCTGGCCCGGAGCCGGTGCATCCCGTCGATGACCCGCAGGGAGTCCTTGTGCACGACGATGGGCTGCAACTCGTCGCCCAGCTCCGCCATCAGCCGCACGTGGTGCGGGTCCTCGCCCTCCAGACGTGGGGAGTCGGCCGGCAGCAGCGATGCGATGGGCAGGGACACGCAGGCGTCGCTGACGCAACTCTGGAGCGCCGGGACGTGATCGGCGCGGTCGTGGTCCCGGGCAGGGACGGAAGCAATCGACATGACTCCCCAAGTGGCGATGGTGTGCGGACGGCTCACTTGATGGCGGCGCAATCGGTGGAGTTCGCACTCCGGTTCCCGCGTCCGGCCCGCGGCGGCCCCGAGCGGGTCGCACGAAGGCCTCGACACCCTTGCCGCGGCAGCCCGTTCGGGCACGGTGCGGGGAGCGGAGGCCGAGGAGGGCCTCCTCTCGCGCCGGTGGGGAACCCCTCAAGCCTTCGCCGACGGAACCACGGCTTCAAGTAGTTGCCTGGTTGCCCTCCGTCACGGGCAACCAGGGGCGGCCTCCTGTGCGTGGCCCCGCGCGCCTACGCTCGGACGGCGCCGCGGACCACCGAACCGGAAGGGACGAGTCATGCCCCAAGGCCTCACGCGTACCACCGTCGGCATCGTCGGCGCGGGCCCGGCGGGGCTCATGCTCTCGCATCTGCTGGCCCGCCGGGGCATCGCGTCGACCGTGGTCGACCACCGCACCCGCGCGCAGATCGAGGGCACGAGCCGCGCGGGCATCCTGGAGGCCGACAGCGTCCGGCTGCTGACCGACACCGGCGTCGGCGACCGCGTCCTGCGCGACGGCCGGCCGCACGACGGCATCGAGCTGCGCTTCGCGGGCACGAGCCACCGGATCGACTTCCGGGCCCTGGTCGGCGAGAGCGTGTGGCTCTACCCGCAGACCGACGTGTTCACCGACCTCGCCGACGCCCGCGCCCGCGACGGCGGGGACGTCCGCTTCGGCATCACGGACACCCGGGTGACCGACCTGCTCACCGACCGCCCGGGCATCCTGTTCACCGACGCGGACGGACGACCCCACGAAGTGCGCTGCGACATCCTGGTCGGCGCCGACGGCTCCCACGGCGTGTGCCGCTCCGCGGTGCCCGAGTCCGCCCGTACGCACTACTACCGCGCCTACCCGTACGCCTGGTTCGGCGTCCTCGTCGACGCCCCGCCCAGCGCCGCCGAACTCGTCTACACCCACTCCGAGCGGGGCTTCGCGCTCATCAGCCAGCGCACCGAGACGGTGCAGCGGATGTACTTCCAGTGCGACCCGGCGGAGGACCCCGCCGCCTGGTCCGACGACCGCATCTGGGCGGAACTGCAGGCGCGGGTGGGCGGCGTGGACGGCTTCGCCCTCAAGGAGGGTCCGGTCACCGACCGTTCGGTGCTGCCGTTCCGCAGCCTGGTGTGCGAGCCGATGCGGTACGGCGGCATGCTGCTGGCCGGGGACGCCGCCCACACCGTCCCGCCCACCGGTGCGAAGGGACTCAACCTCGCCCTCGCCGACGTGCGGGTCCTCGCCGAAGCGGTGGAGGAGGCCGTGCTGCGACGCGACCGTGCCGCCCTCGACTCGTACGGCCCCCGCGCGCTGCGCCGCGTCTGGCGCGCGCAGCACTTCTCGTACTGGATGACCTCGATGCTGCACCGGCAGCCGGGCGACACCGACTTCGACGTGCGGCGCCAACTCGGGGAGCTGGCCGGGGTGGTGGAGTCGGCCGCCGGTTCGGCCTATCTCGCCGAGGCCTACACCGGATGGCCCGCGCGCCGGGTGGGGTGAGGGTGCCCAGGGCGCCGCCGGCCCGCCCCCGGGGCGCGCGTGGCGTGGTTCAACTCCCCGCCGGATTTGCCCTGTTGCGGCCCGGATGATGCCGAGGGATCATCCGTACATGTGTGATCACCCTGGGTGGCTGAGCGACCGCGGCGGCCGATTACCGTGGACGGCGGCGGGCCCCCCGCCGCCCGGACCCCCGCGGGGCGGGGAGTGCCGCACAAGCCCGCTGCCCGAGCGGGCGCCGGGCACCGCGACCGACGGTCAGCTGCTGCAGCGACGGCGCAAGGAAGCCGGTCTCTCGCTGCCCCGGATGGCGGAGCTCGCCCACTACGACAAGGGCTACCTCTCCAAGGTCGAGAACGGCAGGAAGCCGATGAGCGTCGAGCTGGCCCAGGCCTGTGACCAGGTCCTCGGCACCGGCGGCGAACTCGTCGAGCGCGCCCAGTCCGCCGCGGCCAAGGCCCGCGGCGGGGACCGGCCGCCCTTGGCCCAGCTGCCCGCCGCGCCCCGCGGGGTGTTCGGCCGCTCGGACGCGTCGCTGCGGCTCGAAGGACTGCTCGCGGGCCGGGCCGACATGCCGGGCCGGGTGCCCATGGTGTGCGTCGACGGACTGCCCGGCGTCGGCAAGACCACCCTGGTCCTGCGGTGCGCCCACGCGGTGGCGGGCCGGTTCGCCGACGGGGCGCTGTTCGTGAACCTGCGCGGCGAGGACCGCGTCGACGGAGCGTTGGATTCAGGACAAGTATTGGGCGGCTTCCTGCGGGCGCTGGGCGTCCAGCCCGGCCGGATCCCCGACGACCGCCAGGAGCGGGCCGCGATGTACCGCTCCCTGCTCTCGGGCCGGTCGGTCCTGGTCGTCCTGGACGACGCGGCGACCTCGGCGCAGGTCGAGCCGCTGCTGCCCGGCTCCGACGGCTGCGCGGTCCTGGTGACCAGCCGCAGACACCTCGCGGGCCTGCAGATCTCACCCGCCCCCGCGATGCGACTGACGCTCGGCCCCCTGGCGCCGCCGGACGCCACGGACCTGCTGCGCTCCGTGATCGGCGGGCACCGGGCCGACGTGGAACCGGCCGCGCTGGCCCGGGTGGCCCTGCGCTGCGGCTACCTTCCGCTGGCCCTGCGCACCGCGGCGGTGTGGATCGCCGCCCACCCCCGCCTGAGCATCGCCGAGTTCGACCGCCACCTGGAGGCGGACAGCGACTTCCTCGACCTGCTCGGCACGGGCGCCGACGACCTGCACGTCATAGTCCGCGGGATGCGGGAACCGACGTGGCACGCGGGCTTCCACCCCCGGCGGGCCGACTGCCTCGGCTGCCGGTAGCCGCCGCGGGCGCACGGTGGACCGCACCCCGCGGAGCGGCACGCTCCGCGGGGCCGTGCCCGGTTCACCCCGTGGGGGCACCGGTCACGGGTAGGAGACCACCGTCGACGGCACGGTCGAGGTGCCCGAGGTGGCGGCACCGGTGTCGTTGATGACGTGGTCGTACTGGCCCATGCCGCCGAGCGAGACGACCAGCAGGTTGTGGAACTTCACGCCCGGCACCTTCGGCGCCCCGAAGCCGTGGCCCTGGCGGATCGACGAGTCGGACGTGTAGTTGCAGTAGCTGCCGAGCCCCCAGCCCTCGTGCGACGTCACGGAGGCGTCGACCTTGTACGCGGCGAAGCCCTTGATGTTCCCGTCCTGGATCGCCGCCTGGTTCGGGGCGTCGTAGGCCTTCTCGTTCTGGAAGAAGATGGTGCGCCCGCGCTGGCCGAACCACTGCACGTCGTACTTGTTGAAGTGCTCGACGAACAGGCCGGTCGCCAGGACGTCGTCCCCGTAGACGCGCACCCCGTAGTCGGCGCGGTTCGTCTCCCAGCCCACCCCGGCGCCGTGGTCGGCGCGCCACACCCAGGTGTGGTCGATGATCGTGTGGCGGCTGTTGACCTCCATGCTGACCGTGGCCTTGCCGGGACCCGCGCCACCGATCCGGATGAAGACGTCCTGGACGCTGATCGGGTTGGCGGAGTGGTCGCGGTTGGCGCCGCGCGGGCCGACCTGCAGCAGGACGGGGGAGTTGACGGGTCCGGCGTCGATGAGGAACCCGGCCAGGCGCACCCCGTCCACGTCGGCGACCTTCATCGCGGCCACCCCGCCGTCGGGTACGAGCGTGGCGTAGCCGAGACCGAGCACGACGGTGCCCGCGCGGTTCACCTCGACGGCCCGGTCCAGGTGGTAGATGCCCGGGGTCAGCAGCAGGTGCAGGCCCTGGGCCAGCGCCTGGTTCATGGTGGCGGCGCTGGTGCCGGGCTTGGCGACGTAGAACTGGGTGAGCGGCAGGGAGGTGCCGCGCGGGGTGCCGTTGCCCCAGGTCGTGCCCCGCGCGTTGGTCCGCTTCTCCGGCAGGAACACCTTGTAGTCGGCGCCGTCGAGGTAGAGGAAGGGCTTCTCGCGGGAGATCGGCGTGGTCTCCAGCGTGGTGTACGGGGGGTTGGGGAAGGTCTGCGCGGGCGCGCCCTGGACGCCCGAGAACACCATGTTCCAGACGGCGTTGACCCAGCCGCCGACCGAGCTGTCGCGGGTGTACCACTGCTGCTGCGAGTACGGGCCGACACTGCCGTCGATGCGGCTGTCGGCGATGTAGCCCCCGCTGGCCCAGCCGTAGCCGTTGGGCGCGAGGTTGAGGCCGCCGCGGATGTGCATGCGGCGGAACGGGGCGGCCTGGGCGACGGCCCACCGGTTGGTGCCGTTGACCGGGACGAGCGCGAGGTTCTCCGCCGAACGCCAGAAGTTCTGCGTCGCGTTGCCGTTGAACCAGCCGGCGTCGACCGTCACGTCGCCGTTGATCGTCGTGTCGTCGGGGGAGAGGCCGAGGCCCGAGATCGAGGTGTAGAAGCCGAGCTGGGCGTTGAGCCCGTTGTACGTGCCCGGCTTGAAGAGCAGCTGGTAGCGCCCGGTGCCGAACTGCGCGCTCTCCTGCTGCTTGAAGATCTGGTCGAGTCTGCCCTGGATGCCGGAGGTGGACGGCGAGAAGACGATCACGTTGGGTCCGAGGTCGCCGCCGCCGGGCAGGCGCAGTCCTGGTGTCTGCGCCGCGGCGGGCGCGGCGGTGGAGGCGAGGCCGGCGGTGGCGGCCGACGCGGCGATGGCGCCCAGCACGGTGCGGCGTGTGGGGGAGGTTGGCATGGGGCTCTCCTGTTTCAGGAAGTGAACGATCAGGGGCCGGGGGAGCGCTCTCTTGACCGGGAATAGTTCATCCGTGTGAAGGGCGCGTCAAGAGGTAGCTCTGCAGTAACCGTGGTTCTCGCTGATGAATCATCAAAAAACGTATGCAGCAACCCTGTTGTCGAGAAGTGACGCAAAGCCGGGGTTGTCCTGCGGGGGCGGGGTGCGGTGCCGGGGGCGGCACGGCCGAGCGTTCACTTTCTATTGACACGCTCACGCCAGGACCGCAACACTCCGGAAACGGGAGAGCGCTCTCCCAGACGCTTTCCGGAGCGGTCTCCCGACGGATTCCAGCCGGGGGACCCATGGTTCGCGGGTGGCGGCGGACGGTTCGCCCCCACGTCCGCCCCGCCCGCCCCCACCGCAGTCCGTTTCTGACGTGGCAGGAGGTCTCCATGGCACGGAGATCGAAGATCATCTCAGGGTTACTGATGTCCGGCGCACTCCTCGCGACCTCGCTGGGGGTGGCCGGGATGGCATCGGGAGCCGACAACGCCCCCGCACGGGCCCGAACGTCCGCCGGTGCCCCCGCGCACTCCGCGCACCAGGGGCACACCATGGCGCCGTCCACCGCCGTCTCGGCGGAGGACCGCGACAGCGACGGCTTCATCATGGCGAAAGCGCCGGTCACCGGCGTGAAGCCGGCGGTGAAGGCGCCGCCCCACCGCTACTTCCACGAGTTCCAGGCCAACTGCTCGGTGTCGCACACCAGGCCCGACGACCCGATCGTCTACCCGAACCAGCCGGGCAAGTCGCACGACCACACCTTCATGGGCAACACGACCACGGACGCCCGCACCACCACGGACTCCCTGAAGCGGGGGAACACCACCTGCAAGGCGCCCGGCGACAAGTCCGCGTACTGGATGCCCACCCTGTTCAAGGGGAACACGCCGGTGCTGCCGGTGGGTCCCCAGGTCATCTACTACAAGGCCGGCGTCACCGACTACACCAGCGTGCGCCCGTTCCCGGAGGGGCTGCGCTACGTCGTCGGCAGCCCCCTGCAGAGCGCGGAGGAGTTCCGCCGTCACCCCGGCTTCGTCGAGGGCTGGGAGTGCGGGGACAGCTTCTTCAACGTCGACATCCCCAAGAACTGTCCCACCGCGCGGGACGTCCAGCTCAACATTCGGTTCCAGGCGCCCAGCTGCTGGGACGGCAAGCACCTGGACACCCCGGACCACCAGAGCCACATGTCCTACCCGACGGTGAAGCCGGGCACGAACGACAACGTCTGCCCGTCGTCCCACCCGGTCGCGCTGCCCATGATCGAGTTCAAGATGGCGTGGCCCGTCAACGGCGACATGTCACAGGTGCGACTGGCGAGCGGCGCGGGCTACTCGTTCCACTACGACTTCTTCAACGCGTGGGACGCCCCGACCCTCAAGGCGCTGGTCGACCACTGTGTCGTCGGCGGGCTGCAGTGCAACGCCCGCGGGTACGACGAGACGCACCCCGAGGCGGGCGCGGCGCTCGACGAGAACTACGAACTGCCGTGACCGCCCCCGACTGACCGGCGGGCCCGCTCCGCCGCGCCCGCCCCCGGGCGCACCGGCCCACTCCGGCCCCGCACCCCGGGGTGGACAGGCTCCCCCCTGCCCACCCCGGAGTGCCCGCGCGCCGCCGCACCCCGCCCCGGCGCACCACCCCCTCGCCCCACCCCCACAGGAGACACCCGCATGCCCACAGTCCGCGCAGCCCGACCGGCGAGCAGACGCCTCGCCGTACCGCTCACGGTCGCCCTGCTCAGCACCGGCGCCCTCGCGCTGCCCGCCCAGCAGGCGACGGCCGCAGGCAACGTCGTCAAGGTGACCGGATCGCAGGGCAACTGGCAGTTGTCCGTGAACGGTTCGCCGTACCAGGTCAAGGGCCTGACCTGGGGACCCTCCGTCGCCGACGCCGACAAGTACATGCCCGACGTGAAGTCCATGGGCGTCAACACGATCCGCACCTGGGGCACCGACGCCTCCAGCAAGCCGCTGTTCGACTCGGCGGCGGCCAACGGCGTCAAGGTGATCGCCGGCTTCTGGCTGCAGCCGGGCGGCGGCCCCGGCAGCGGCGGCTGCGTCAACTACCTCACCGACACCACGTACAAGAACCAGATGCTGGAGGAGTTCCCGAAGTGGGTGCAGACCTACAAGAGCCACCCCGGGGTGCTCATGTGGAACGTCGGCAACGAGTCGGTGCTGGGCCTGCAGAACTGCTACACCGGCGCCGAGCTGGAGCGTCAGCGTGACGCCTACACCACCTTCGTCAACGACGTCGCCAAGAAGATCCACGCCGTCGACCCGGACCACCCGGTCACCTCGACCGACGCGTGGACCGGCGCCTGGCCCTACTACAAGAAGAACGCACCCGACCTCGACCTGTACGCGGTGAACTCCTACAACGCGGTCTGCGACATCAAGTCCGCCTGGCAGCAGGGCGGTTACACCAAGCCGTACATCGTCACCGAGTCGGGTCCCGCCGGGGAGTGGGAGGTGCCCGACGACGCCAACGGCGTCCCCACGGAGCCCACCGACCGCGCCAAGGCCGACGGCTACACCAAGGCCTGGAACTGCGTCACCGGACACAAGGGCGTCGCGCTCGGCGCCACGCTGTTCCACTACGGGACCGAGTACGACTTCGGCGGCATCTGGTTCAACCTGCTGCCCGCCGGCCAGAAGCGCCTCTCCTACTACGCGGTGAAGCGGGCCTACGGCGCGAGCACCGCGGGCGACAACACCCCGCCGGTCATCTCCGAGATGAACGTCGAGGGGGACGCCGCGAAGGTGCCCGCGGGCGGCACGCTCACCCTCACCACGCGGACGACCGACCCCGACGGGGACGCCCTGAGCTACGAGGTCCTCGGCAACAGCATGTACATCGACAAGGACAAGAACCTCACGCCCCTGCGCTTCACCCATGAGGGCTCCGGCCGCCTGAAGGTCACCGCACCCGACCGCACCGGCCCCTGGAAGATCTACGTCAAGGTCACCGACGGCAAGGGCAACGTGGGCGTCGAGACCCGTTCGGTGCGCGTGGTCGCCCCGCCGGTCAACGGCACGAACATCGCCCTGGGCCGGCCCGCGACGGCCTCCTCGGCCCAGCAGGGCGGCGGCGACTGCCCCTGCACCGCCGCAGGTGCCGTCGACGGCAAGGTGACGACCCGCTGGGCCAGCGACTGGAGCGACCCCCAGTGGCTCCAGGTCGACCTCGGCTCCCGCCGGAGCTTCAAGCACGTCCAGCTCAACTGGGAGACCTCGTACGCGAAGGCGTACACCCTCCAGACCTCCGACGACGGGCAGAACTGGCGGACCGTCCACGAGGTGCGCGACGGCAACGGCGGCATCGACGACTTCGACGTCAGCGGCACCGGCCGCTACGTCCGCGTCCACGGCACCGCCCGCGGCACCGGATGGGGCTACTCCCTCTACGAGTTCGGCGTCTACAGCTGAGCCCGGCCCCCTGAACGCCCCCGTGCGGCGGACCTCCCCCAGGAGCCGCCGCACGGGGGAACGGGCCGTCGCGGACCCAGCACGCCCCGCCCCGCGACGGCCCCCTCAGCACCACGTCCCCACGAGGCCCAGGAGGGCCCGTACGAGGAGAGCGCTCTCCCACGATCTCGGCCCGAGGGCCCGGAAGGCGGTGCGGATGACCGACGAGGAACTGGTCCGGCTGGTCGACAAGCTGGGTCCGGAAGAGAAGGTGCGGCTGCTGACCGGCGCGTCGACCTGGCGCACCCACGCCGAACCGGCCGTCGGCCTCGCGCAGATGGTCATGTCGGACGGACCCGCGGGCGTCCGCGGCGAGTCCTGGGACGAGCGGGAGACCTCCGCCCTGCTCCCGTCGATGTCGGCGCTCGCGGCCCTGTGGGACGACCGGCTGGTCGAGGAGATCGGCGGGCTCCTCGCGCACGAGGCACGGCGCAAGGGCGTCCACGTCGTCCTCGCCCCCACCCTGAACCTGCACCGCTCGCCGCTGGGCGGCCGCCACTTCGAATGTCCCGCCGAGGACCCGGAACTGGCCGGGCGGACCGGCGCCGCCCTGGTCCGCGGCATCCAGGCGCACGGCGTCGCCGCCACCGCCAAGCACTACGTGGCCAACGACTCCGAGACGGGGCGCATGACCGTGGACGTCCAGGTCTGCGAGCGGACCCTGCGCGAGGTGTACCTCGCCCCCTTCGAGGCGGCGGTGCGGGCCGGGGCCTGGGCGGTGATGGCCGGCTACAACCGGGTCAACGGGGCCACGATGACGGCCAGCCCGCTGCTCGCCCACCCCCTGAAGGACGACTGGGAGTTCGACGGGGTCGTGCTCTCGGACTGGGGTGCCACCCGCACGACGGCCGACACCGCGGCCGCGGGCCTCGACCTCGCCATGCCGGGCCCGGCCGGGCCCTGGGGCGAGGCGCTCCTCGACGCCGTCCGCGCGGGCCGTGTCACCCAGGAAGCCGTCGACGACAAAGTCCTCCGGGTGCTGCGCCTGGCCCGGCGCGTCGGCGCGCTCGAACCTCGCCGGCCCCGCCCGGCCGCGCCCGCCCCCGACGCCCGCCGTCTGCTGCGCCGCGCCGCGGCGGCCGGTACCGTCCTGCTGCGCAACACGGGCCTCCTGCCCCTGCGCGAGACGGAGATCGGCACGCTGGCGGTCATCGGCACCCATGCCGTACGCCCCCGGGTCCAGGGCGGCGGCAGCGCGGGCGTCCACCCCGCCCATGTCGTCACGCCGCTGGACGGCATCGAACGCCGGCTGCCCGGCAGGGCCCGGGTCCGGTACGCCCCCGGCCCGGCCACCGGCGCCCCGCCCGCCGCGCTGGGCACCGGGAACTGCACCGACCCCCGCACGGGTGCCCCCGGCGTCCTGCTCCGCATGCTCGACGCCGACGGCCACGAGCTGTACGCCGAACACCGCACCACGGGGCGGCTGTTGGAGCCGACCCTCGTGCCGGGCGCGCACACCGTGGAGATCCGCGCCCGGCTGACCCCCGAGGCGGCGGGAGCGTGGTCCTTCGGCATCGGCGGCTTCGGCCGGATGTCGCTGAGCGTCGGCGGGCGGACGGTCCTCGACGGCACTTTCCCGCGCCGCACGGACGACCCGGCCGTCGTCCACGTCGCACCGCCCTGCCAGTACGGGCGGGCCGAGCTCGGCCGGGGCGAGCCGGTCCTCGTGGTGGCGCGGCGGGAACTGGCTCCGGACACCGGGCGCGCCACGATCGTCACCGCCGCACCGCCCGCCCCGGACCCGCGCCGGGCGATCGCCCGGGCCGTCGACACCGCCCGCCGGGCCGACGTGGCCGTCGTCGTGGTCGGCACCACCGAGGGCAGCGAGGCGGAGGGCCACGACCGCGCCTCGCTCGCCCTGCCGGGCCACCAGGACGAGCTGGTCGCCGCCGTCGCGGCCGCCAACCGGCGCACCGTGGTGGTCGTCAACGCGGGCGGGCCCGTCGAACTGCCCTGGCGCGAGACGCCCGCGGCCGTGCTGCTCACCTGGTTCCCCGGCCAGGAAGCGGGCGCCGCGCTCGCCGACGTCCTCTTCGGCCGGGCCGAGCCCGGCGGCCGCCTGCCCACCACCTGGGGCGCCCGGCTCCAGGACGCGCCGGTCAGCGACACCGTCCCCGCGAACGACACCCTCGCGTACCCGGAAGGGCTGCACATCGGCCACCGGGCGTGGCTGCGCGCGGGCCGCACCCCCGCGTACTGGTTCGGCCACGGCCTGGGCTACACGACCTGGGCGTACGAGCGGGCCGAGGCCCCGGCCGTGGTGCGGGCGGGCGACGACTTCGGCGTGCGCGTGCGGCTGCGCAACACCGGTGGCCGCACGGGGCGCGAGGTCGTCCAGGCGTACCTGTCCCGGCCGGACTCCGCCGTCGAGCGGCCGGTCCTGTGGCTGGCGGGCCACACCGCGGTGACGGCCGCGCCGGGCGAGACGGTGGAGGCCGTCGTCCGCGTTCCCGGACGCGCCGCACGCCACTGGTCGACGGCCGCCGGTGCCTGGCGGACGGAACCGGGCCGGTTCACCGTCCGGGTGGGCCGCAGCGCGGGGGACCTGCCGCTCACCGTCGACGTGGACCTCCGGGACGGCCCATGACCAGCGGTCCCACGATGGGAGAGCGCTCTATCTCCTTGCTGCGCAGGGAAGTTAGAGTGCACGCATGGAGAGACAGTCGCTGACGCTCGAGGACGTGGCACGGGAGGCGGGGGTCTCCCGGGCGACGGTGTCCCGGGTGATCAACGGGGTGCGCAACGTGGACCCGGCCATCAGGGACGTGGTCCGCGAGGCGATCGAGCGCACCGGCTACGCGCCCAACCGGGCGGCACGCTCCCTGGTCACCCGGCGCACGGAGACCATCGCCCTGGTCATCTCGGGTGCGGGCGAGGAGAACGAGGAAGAGGGCGGGCGCCCGGGCGGCGAGCCCGGCGGCGACCCGTCCACCGCCCCGGACCGGCCGGACGGGGGCCCGCAGAACGCCTTCGCGGCCCGGGTGTTCGCGGACCCCTTCTTCGGGCGCGTGGTCAGCGGCGTGGTCGGGTATCTGCGGCCGCGGTCGATGCACCCGGTCCTGATGGTCGCCGACAGCGAGGCGGCCAGGCGGCAGGTCACCGGGTTCCTCCGGCAGGGCAGCGCCGACGGCGCCCTCGTGGTGTCCACGCACGCGCAGGATCCGCTGCCCGGCCGGCTCGTCGCCGAGGGGCTGCCCGCGGTGTGCTTCGCGCGGCCCGCCAGGCCCGTCCCGATCAGCTACGTCGATCTGGCGCACCGCGAGGGCGGGCGGCTGGCGGCGGAGCATCTGCTGGCGCGCGGCCGGCGCAGGCTCGCAACCGTCACGGGCCCGCTGGACCTGCCGGCGGGACAGGAGCGGCTGGCCGGTTTCCGGGCGGCGCTGGAGCGCGCGGGAACGGCGTACGTGCCGATCGCCGAAGGCGGCTTCACCCGGGAGAGCGGCGCGGAGGCGATGGCGCGGCTGCTGGCCGAACACCCCGGCCTGGACGGGGTGTTCGTCGCGAACGACCTGATGGCCCAGGGAGTCTGCGAGCTCCTGCGGGAGCGGGGCCGGGGCGTGCCGCAGGACGTGGCCGTGGTGGGATTCGACGACTCCAGCGTCGCCGTCACCTGCCGCCCGCCGCTGACCACCGTGCGGCAGCCGGTCGAGGAGATGACCGCCGCCATGGCGCGGCTGCTCCAGGAACACGTCCAGGGCAGCCGCACCGAACCGACGTCGTTGATCTTCGAGCCGGAGCTCGTGGTGCGGGACTCCACCTGACGGCGGCCCGTCCCGCGCCGGCCGGGCAGTCGGTCGGCCGCGTCAGCGGATGGAGACCTGTACGACGTTGGACACCGCGCTCCCGCCGACGATGCGGATCTTGTTCAGCCCCTTGATGCCGAGCTTGACGCGCAGGTTGTAGGCGCCGGCCCGGTTGGTGTGCATCCGGATCGGCAGCGACACCCAGCCGCGCTTCTTCTGGAGCTGCTGCAGCGTCACCTGCGTGCCCGCCCGCATCCGGGTGCTGGATCCGTAGACCCGGAACTGGTGCCAGGCGGGGATGGACTTCACGGTGGCCTTGGCGGTCAGCGTCGGCTTCTTGGGCGGCGCCTGGCGCACGTGCGCGGGTGCGTCGGCCCCCGGCGCGGCGGCGGCCGGGGCCGTCGTCAGGGGAGCGGCGCAGAGCAGCAGGCCGGTGGCCAGGGTGACGGTACGGGTCAGGGCAGGACGCATGAGCACTCCAGGTGAGCGTGGGGCACGACCCGCTCACCGTAGGAAGAAAAGCCGCAATTGCACTGAAATGACATGCGGAACATGCGAGAAGGTCGGGAGCGACACGTACGTGTAAGCGGATCGGCTGTGGGCAGGCGCCCCAGTGCAGGGGTGACATCCTGCCGGGGCCGCTGAAAGGTCAGTGGGCGGTCCCACCTCCGAGCGGAGCGGCCGCGCCTTCGTGGGACAGGGCTGCGGCCGCTCACGCGAGCCCGGCACCGCCGGGCCCGGCGCGGCGTCCCGCACGTCCCGGCCCGTCCCGCACATCCCGGCCCGTCCCTCCATCCGGCCCGGACGGCCCGCTCAGCGCAGGGCCCAGGCCAGGACGCCGCCGAGGACGAACAGCAGGCCCACGGCGATGTTCGTCCGCTTGTAGTCGACGAGTACGGCGACGAACTCACGGATCGTCGCGTTGGGCCAGAAGTACGCCGCCGTGGTCGAGCCGACGACCTGGCCCCTGACCCCCGTCCGGCGCGCGGTGAGCGCGGTCCGGAAGGCGTGGTAGTTGTTCGTCACGATCACGCACCGGTAGCCGGGATCGCCCTTCTCCATGATCGCCTTGCTGAACCGCAGGTTCTCCTCGGTCGTCGTCGACCGGTCCTCACGCTCGATGAGGTCGGCGGGGAAGCCACGCTCCGTCAGGTAGTCGGCCATGGCGTGGGATTCCGGCAGGTGCTCGTCCGGTCCCTGACCGCCCGAGGTGATGAGTACCGGGGTGCCGCCGCGCTCGGTGAGCCGCGTGTGCACCGACTGGGCCCGCAGCAGGCGGCTGGCCAGCAGCGGCGGCACCTTGGAGCCGCCGATCAGCCCGGAGCCGAGCACGACCACGTAGTCGGCCTTGCGGCGCACCCGGAGCCTGCCGTACAGGAACGCGTAAGCCACGAAGCTCAGGAAGAGGAACGAGAGGTAGCAGGTGAGGCCGAGCGCCGCCACGCCCACGCCGACCAGGACCGGCGTGCGCAGCACGGCCGCGGTCACGACCAGCGCCACCACCCCGACGATGCCCAGCGCGCCCATCAGCGACAGCAGGTTGGCGGGGCTCCTGCCCTCCTTGCGCAGCATCTGCAGGCCGTTGACGAACAGCAGGCACACCAGCACGAGGAGACCGACGGCCATCAGGCCCAGCAGCGCGGCGGCGCCGACACGTCCCGCCGTCGACCCGGAGCTGACCAGGTCGAACATCCAGGCCGCGAGGGCGCTGAGCACGGCGAGCCCCAGGTACACGGCGTTGCCGAAGCGGCGGCGCTCGCGCACCATCCGCCAGCAGAAGACGAGGAAGAGCAGGGCCGCCGGGGCGTAGAGCAACATCCGCACAGAGTAGGTCCACGCCCCGGACCCGCGTCCCCCGGCCTGTCAGCCCGGCCCGTCAGCGCACGACGTCGAACACGTTCTTCTGCAGGCCGTTCCCGTACGCCTCGTGCTCGACCAGGCGCAGCTTCTGGGTGTCCTTGTCGGTGCCGCTGAACAGCCGCTTGCCCGCGCCGAGCAGCAGCGGGAAGACCAGCAGGTGGTAGCGGTCGATCAGATCGGCGTCCGCGAGGTCGCGGGTGAGGGAGGCGCTGCCGTGGATGATGATCGGGCCGCCCTCGGTCTCCTTGAGGGCGGCGACGTCGTCGAGGGTGCGCAGGATCGTGGTCTCGCCCCAGTCGTCGACGAGGTCCTGCTCGCCGAGGGTCGTGGAGACGACGAACTTCGGCATCACCTTGTAGCCGGCGAAGTCCTCCATGCCCGGCCAGACGGGGCTGAACGCCTCGTAGCTGAGGCGGCCCATCATCATCGCGGCCGCCTCCTGCTGCTCCCGGCCCTTGATCTCGAAGGCCTCCGGGAGGAACTCGACGTCCTTGAAGGTCCAGCCGGAGTTGCGGTAGCCGGGCTCGCCACCGGGGGCCTCCATCACTCCGTCGAGCGAGACGAAGGCGGTGCTGATCAGGGTGCGCATGGGAGATCTCCTGGGGTCCTGGTGTGCTGCTCGGTACGGGCGGCCGGCGCTCGGTCGGCCGCCCGCGCGGCCGAGGTGTGCACCACCTGTCATTCAAGACCGTGGAGCGAGGAGAAACTCATCGACATCGGTGGATGGACATCGGTGGATCGACATCGGTGGGACGAGGGCAGGACCAGGGGAATCTGCTCGCATGTCGTCCGTCGGCTCCGGCCCCGGTTCAGCGGCGACCGCCGCGCAGGCGGGACAGGAGCGAGCGGGCCTGGGCGCGCTTGCGCGGGTCGGCGGCGGCGCGCCGCACGCCCTCCACCGTCCGTCGGCCCTGCGGTGTGCGGCTGTATGCCTTGATCCGTGCGAACAGTCCGGCCATGAGGTCCTCCCGGGCTCTCACCGCCGTGGCGGCGGGGTGTCGGTTTTCCGTCCCCGTTCCGGTACCCGGAGCTGACCCCGTGATGCGGCCGGAGGCGGACCGGCGTGCGGCACACCGGCCGCCGGCCGTCGCGGCACGGCCAACGCGCCACCGTGAATCGTGTCTGAGCGACCGCGTTGAGGGAAGCCGGATGGCATGGCTGTTCTCAGGAAATGCGCACGTCCGCTGCTCGCGTCCGTCTTCGTCACGGGAGGGCTGCGGACCGTCAGGAGCCCGCAGGCCCTCGCGCCCGTCGCGGAGCCCGTCGCGGTGCCGGTCAGCTCCCGGATCCCCTGGCTCACCGACGACCCCGAGCGGCTGGTCCGCATCAACGGCGCCGTGCAGCTGGGCGCCGGGCTGATGCTGGCGACCGGACGCCTGCCGCGGGTGGCCGCGCTCGCCCTCGCGGGCTCGCTGGTGCCGACCACGCTGGCCGGCCACGCCTGGTGGAAGGAGAAGGACCCGGAGGAACGGGCCGCCCAGCGGACCCAGTTCGTCAAGAACCTCTCGCTCTTCGGCGGGCTGCTGATCGCGGCCGCCGACACGCACGGGAAGCCGTCGGTGGCCTACCGCACCCGCGCGGCGGCCACGAGCGGGCGGCGCACGGTCCGGCGCACCGGGCGCGACGCCACGGGCGCGCTGAGCGGCGCGGCGGACGCGGTCACCGGCGCCGTCAGTGGGGCGGCGGACGCGGTGACGGGTGCGGTGAGCGGGGCCGCGGAGGCGGTGACCGGTGCCGCGGGGAACGCCGCCGGGGCGGTCCGCTCGCTGTCCGGCAGCGCGCAGGAGGCGGTCGCCCGGCACCGGTGAGGGGCGGCTGCGACGCTTCGACCCGACGGCGCGTCACCGGCAGGAAGGCCGGTGACGCGCCGTCACGCCTGCCCGGCGACGGACGGGTCGGGCCCGCGGTGCCGGGGAGGTGCCCGACGGGTGACGCGCGGGCGTCGGACGCGCCGGAGTCGTGAAGGGTTGAGACCACTGTTGTGCAAGCGCTTGCTGCCGCCGCGAGCTGGTGACACTCTCTTGCCCGCGAGGCGCGCCGCGCCGCGCGCACGGCACCGGCCGTGCCGTCCGCGCGCCCGTCCCCGGTAGCCGCGGGGCGGTCCGCCGCGCACGGCCGACGGGCCGATCCCCCCACCCCCGACGCGCAGGAGCACGCAGTGAAACGCACCGGGAAGACCCTGACCTCGGCAGGCGGCGTCCTCGCCGCGGCCCTCGCCGCCTGGGCCGTCACCGCCCCCGACTCCTTCGGCAACCCGGCCGCCCCCACCGGCCCGCCGCAGGCCGTACGGCACGCCGCCGCCCGGACCGACGCGCCGCCCGCGCGCGGCGACGGGGCGGCGTCACCCAGGAGCGTCCTGTGGGACGGTGACGCCTCCCACGGCCTCGACGTCTTCGGCACCACCCTGTGCGACGCGCCGGGCAGTGTCACCGTCGACAACTGGGGCGGCTCCCGCGGCGACATCTTCAAGTTCAACAAGCCCATCGGCGTGCCCCGCTGCGAGGCGCACAACGTGCGGACCGCGAGCGGCGAGTACACCTTCCGGGACAACAGCACGTACTGGTTCGGCTGGGACTCGATGACCAAGACGGGCGACGCCCAGACGGTCTTCCAGTGGAAGTCCAACGGCACCAACGACCAGCACAGCCAGAACTACCCCGTGATCATGAAGGTGGAGGACGGCAGGCTGAAGGTCTGGTACGTCGCGCCCGGCGAGGAGTGGATCTCCATCGGCTCGGCCCCCTGGTCGGCCGGGACCTGGCACGCGATCCAGCTCGGCATCACCACCAGCTCCGGCAGTTCGGGAACCCTCTCCGTCCACCTGGACGGCCAGGAGATCGCGTCCCGTTCGGGCGCCCGCACCTGGGACGACCTGGGCAACAAGCCCCGCTGGGGCACCTATTGGGGCACCGATGGAAGCACGGCGTCCATCAACTGGATCGACGGTCTGGCGATGGGGGAGTCCAGGGCGGACGTCGACTAGGGCCCAGGGGGGGGCGTCGTGAAGCTGTCAGGAGGGCACGGCGGGGCACCTGGTACCGCGGTGCGGGACGGCGAGGTCGGTGAGGTAGCCGTCCACGGCGTTCTCCATGCACGGGCCGCTGGTGACGCTGCCGTGCCCCCGGCCCTCGTAGGTGAGGAGCACACCGCCGCGGCCGAGTTGCCGGGCCACCGAGACCGCCCACGGGTGGCCGGTGGCGGGGTCGTGCAGCGCGTTGGACAGCAGGATCGGCGGGGCGCCGGGTGCGTGCAGGCGGTGCTGGGGGTTGGCGGTCGGAGCGCCCAGACACGCCGCCACCATGTGGATCGGCAGCAGGTGGGGCAGGTCGGGCGCGGCCCGGTCCATCATGGCGACGAGCGAGGCGTACTCGCGGTAGTCGCGCACCGGCAGGTGCCGGTCGGAGCAGAAGACCGGGGTGGCCGGATGCAGCGGGGCCGTCGTGGTGGGCGCCGCGGGCAGTGGTCTGCTCGCGTCCCGCTCCGCGATCGCCGTGGCCAGGCCCGCGTAGTCGGCACCGTAGAACTTCCGGAACGCCGTCTTGTTGACCAGGTCCGAAGCCGACAGCGAGGTGCCCGGCTTCGCCGGATCCTCCAGCTCGCCGCGCGCGGCCCGGGCCACCAGGCCCTGCCAGACGGCGCGGACGTCGCGGCCGTGCAGCGCGCAGGCCGCGGCCCCGTCGCACCACTTCACGAACTCCTCGAACGAGTCCTCGGCCGAGTCCGCCTCGGCCCGCAGGAACGCACGGGTGGTCGGGACGCTGTGGTCCATGACGCTCTCCAGCACCATCGCGCGCACGCGGCGCGGATACGTCTCGGCGTACTGCGCCCCGAGCAGCGTGCCGTACGAGCTGCCGTGGAAGGTCAGCTCCCGCTCGCCCAGGGCGGCCCGGAGGCGTCCAGGTCCCGGACCGTCTGGGCGGTGTCGAGGTGGTCGAACACCGGGCCGGTCCGGGCGCGGCAGTCGGCGCGGAGCCGTGCGTTGTACGCCAGGGTGGCGTCGAAGTCGGCCCGACTCCTCAGCTCCGGTGACGGCCGCTCGGCCAGCAGGTCGCCGGAGCAGGCCACGGGGTTGCTGCCGCCCACGCCGCGCGGGTCGAAGCTGACGACGTCGAACCGCCGTCGGACCTCGGAGCTGAACCGGTCGACACGGTCCACCACCATGTCCACGCCCGAATCGCCCGGACCGCCGGGGCCGAGCCGCCGACCCGGGCGCCGGGGTCGGCGGCTCGGCGGCGGGCCACGGCCAGGTCGAGCCTCGGCCCGTCCGGACGGGCCCAGTCGACCGGCACCGAGAAAGTGGCGCATTCGGCTCCCGGCTTCTCCGGGGCGTCACACGGTGTCCACCGCAGCGCCCCTGTGGCGGGCGGCGACGCGTGGACGACGGGAGCGGCGGCCAGGCCGGTGATGACGGCCAGGGCGGCTCCCACAGCCGTGGCCGTGCCCCGCGCGGCGATCCGCCGACATGCGGATCTGCCCCTTGACGGCATGAATCCTCCTCGTGAGAAAGCGGTGGTCCCAGGTGGGTGGGCCCGGCCGGGGCGCCGTCGTCACGTTAGGGGTCCCGTTCCCCACGTGGTGGCCTTGTCAGGGGCTTTTCAGGGTTGGCTCGGGGACCGTTCAGGGGGATCCGGGCGCTGGGGCGGGCCCCTGGCGGCCGGCGGTCCGGGGTTCGCCGCTGACGTGGCTGGTTCGTACGTCAAGTCCGGGGCATGCGGCGGAGTATGACGCCACATGAGGAGAACAGAAGCCCGTCCGTGTCGGTGGCCGACGGCGGCCTGGGGGACATGGAGCGCGGCACCCCGCAGCGGCTGGAAGCGCGCCACCGGATGTGGGCCCTGGCATGGACCGCCCTGTGCCTGCTGCTCGCGATGTGGACGCTGGCCTGGGGTGTCGGCGCCGCCACCGGTACGGAGAACGCCTGGGCGTACAGCCTCGTCGGGCTCGTCCTGCTGGGCTGCGGGCTGTGGGCCCGCCGCTCGGCCATCCGGAACAACCCGCCGCGCCACCTGTGAGACCTCGCTCCCGGAACGCGCCGGGGGAGCGGCGGCACCTTGCGGACACCGCGGTGGTGCTCCGGAGGCATGAACGAGCCAAACGCGGATAACCTCCGCATATGCGACACCATGATCTCGTCGTCATCGGCGCCGGCACCGGCAACGCGCTGATCGACGACCGCTTCGCCCACCTGGACGTCGCCGTCGTCTCGGCGGGCCCCTTCGGCGGCACCTGCCTCAACGCCGGGTGCATCCCCAGCAAGATGCTCAGCGTCACGGCCGAGGTCGCGGACGGCGTCCGCGAGTCCGGACGGCACGACGTGCGGGCGAGCCTGGCCGGCATCTCGTGGCCCGACGTCCAGGAGCGGGTCTTCGGGCGGCTCGACGCCGATGCGCGCGAGGGCGAGAAGGGCCGCCGGGCCTCGGACTTCGTCACCGTGTACCGTGGGCGGGCCCGGTTCACCGGCGAGCGCGAGCTGGCGGTGGAGACCGAGGACGGGACGCAGGAACTGAGCGCGGACCGGATCGTCGTCGTGGCGGGCGGCCGCCCCGTGGTCCCGCCGGTCGTCGCCGACGCCGGACTGCCGTACGAGACGTCCGACACCGTGATGCGGCTCGACGCGGTGCCCGAGCGCCTCGTGGTGCTCGGCGGCGGCTACATCGCCGCCGAGCTCGCGCACGTCTTCCACTCGGCGGGCAGCCACGTCACCGTCGTCGAGCAGCGGGACAGCCTGCTCGCCGAGCAGGACGAGTCGATCGCACAGGCCTTCACCGACATCGTGCGCTCCGACTACGACCTGCGGCTCGGCAGGGAACTGACCGGCGTGGCGGGCGCCCCCGGCGACCTGCGGCTCACCCTGGACGACGACTCCGTGCTCCGGGCCGACACCCTCCTGGTGGCGGTCGGCCGCAAGCCGAACAGCGACCGCCTCGCCCTGGACCGGGCCGGCATCACCTGTGACGACGACGGCCTGATCGAGGTCGACGCCCACCTGTGCACCAGCGCGCCCGGAGTCTGGGCGCTCGGTGACATCACGGCCGGGCCGCCCCTCAAGCACGTGGCCAACCGCGAGGCCGAAGTGGTGGCCCACAACCTCCTGCACCCCGACGACCCGCGCGCGATGACCTACGACGTCGTTCCCTCGGCGGTGTTCACCCGGCCCCAGATCGCCCAGGTCGGGCTCACCGAGCAGCAGGCCCGCGAGCAGGGCCGTGCCTACGCGGTCGGATCGCGCCGGTACGAGGACGTCGCGTACGGCTGGTCGCTGGAGGACCGGCAGGGGTTCTGCAAGGTGCTCGCCGACCGGGACACCGGGCTCCTGCTGGGAGCGCACGTGTTCGGGCCCCAGGCCGCCACTCTCATCCAGCCCCTCGTCCTCGCCATGACCTTCGGGCTGACGGCGCGCGAGATCGCCGAACGGCCGCTGTGGATCCACCCGGCCCTCACCGAGGTCGTCGAGAACGCCCTCCGTGACCTGGACACGGCCGGCTGACACCAGGAGACGTCCCCTCGACGGGAGCGCCGAGACCTCACCACGGACCGCCCCCTGCCGCTTCGGCCCGGCAGGGGGCGGTCCGTCGTCACGTTCAAGGGGCCTTTCCCGAGCGGTATGTGACGTGACGTCAGAACGCGGCGCATCGTGCGAGGCCACACCGCGGGCCGCGGGCTTTCACGAATCCGTCATGATTAAGTTAGGTTAGCCTGCCCTGAGTAACCGCGAGGGGGGAAAGATCCGTGTCGGCCGTGAATGGGGGGCGAGTGCCCGCGATCGAGGATGTCGTCCGCCGCGCGTGCACGGGTCACGGCCGGGCGTACGCGCATACGTGCGCCGCCCGGCGTCGGATGCCCGCCACCGCCCTCACGTAGTCCCCACCGCCCCGGTCCGGCCGCCGCTTCCCGCGCGCGGTCGCCGTTCGCCACGCGCCGACCCGCCGTCGGCGCCCGCCTTTGAAGGAGTCCTCCGATGAACCAGCCCCTGTCGCCCGAGCGGGTCCGCGCCGACATCGCGGAGCTGCTCGACTGCGACCCCTCCGAGATTGCGCCGGAGGAGGACCTGTTCGACCTCGGCCTCGACTCCGTGCGCATCATGACCCTGGTGCAGCGCTGGCGCGAGGCGGGGGCCGCCACGCTGGAGTTCCCCGACCTGGCCGAGCAGCCCGAACTGGGGCACTGGACCGCGCTTCTGGCGGGTCGTGCCGCATGAGCCGCGTCGACCACCGCCACCGGCACCTGGACCGGATCGCCGAGGTCCGGGCCGGCCGGCACGCCGAGAAGGTGGGCTACCCGATCGGCATCCGGGAGGCCGAGGTCGTCCGCACCGCCATGGTCGGCTCCGGCCTGCTGCGGCTGACGCTCGGCGGGACCGGCACCGAGGGGTTCGAGGCGCACGCGCCGGACGAGCACGTGAAGCTCGTCTTCCCCGAACCCGACGGCTCGTTGCGGCTGCCCGAGCGGAACGGATCGATGCTGCGCTGGCCGCGGCCCGCCCCCACCTCGCGCGAGTACACGGTGCGCCGCTACGACCCGGCCACCGGCGAGATCGACATCGACATCGTCCCGCACGACGGCGGCCTCGCCTCGGACTGGGCGCACCGGGTCGAGCCCGGCGCCGTCGTGCACATCGCGGGACCGCCCGGCGGGCTGATCGTCCCCACCACGTACGACCGCTATCTGCTGGCCGGTGACCTCACCGCCCTGCCCGCCATCGCGCGCTGGCTGGAGGAGATGCCCCGCACCGCGCGGGGCTGGGCGTTCGTCGAAGTCGCCGACGCCGCACAGGAGATCGAGCTGTCCGCGCCGGACGGCGTCGAGGTGCACTGGCTGCACCGCGGCGACCTGCCGCCGGGCACCGGCGGCGCCCTGGAGCGCGCCGTGACCGCGGTGACCGTCCCCGCGGGGGAGCGGCTCTACGTGTGGGTCGCCGGCGAGGCGGGGCAGATCAAGCCCCTGCGCCGCTGGGTGCGCGACGTGTGGGGCCTGGACAAGGCCGATCACGACATCACCGGCTACTGGAAGCGCGGCATCGCCGACTTCGACGAGGACGACCACTGATCGACCGGCCGGACGAGGCGGGCGTGACGGCTGCCCGATTGTCCTGCCGACGGGGCCATCTACTAAGGTGAGCCTTACCTAAGTAACGAGGAGCATCGCATGTCCATACGCAGATCGTCGGGCCTCATCGGCGCCGTGACCCTGGCCCTGGTGGTGACCGGATGCGGGTCGTCCGACGGAGGGTCCGACGACTCCTCCGGCAAGGGCGGGACCCGGGTGTTCGCCGCCGACAACGGCAGGATCACCATCCCGGACGACCCGAAGCGTGTGGTGGCCACCGGCTACGCCGTCCCGGCCATGATCGAGGGCGGCGCGCCGCTCGTCGGCATCTCCTCGTGGAAGCGCGGCGAGCCGATGATGAGCAAGAAGGACCTCGCCACCTACCGGAAGACCCCCAAGGTGGCGGGCGAGTTGGCGACCGAGACCAACTACGAGGCCATCGCCGAGGCCAAGCCCGACCTCATCGTCATCGGCGTCCCCGCCCCGGTCCTCGGCGATATCGACGTCAAGCGGCTGGAGGGCATCGCCCCGGTCGTCGCCATCGGCCCGACCGTGCCCTCCGCCTGGCGCAAGCTGACCCACAAGCAGTCCGACGCGGCCGGCGCCCTCAAGAAGTACGACGTCGCCAAGGACAGGTACGAGGCCAAGGCCGACGCCCTCGCCAAGAAGTACAAGGACGTCCTGCCCGGCCTGAAGCTCGGCCACGTCGGCGCCTACGGCGAGACCGCCAAGGGCACCTTCCAGCGCGAGTTCGGCGGCTCCTGGGGCACCAACATCGCCCAGGACGTCGGCGCGACGTACTACGGCAAGGTCAAGGAGCCGGGTCCCGGCTCCAAGGCGGTCAGCGAGTACCCCTCCATCGAGGAACTCCCCGCCGCGTTCGGCAAGGCCGACGCCCTCACCTACTCGGTCAACCCCGACGGCAGCGTGCCCAAGCCGGTCAAGTACGTCATGGACTCCAAGCTGTGGAAGAACCTGCCCGCCGTCAAGGCGGGCAAGACCTTCCCGCTGCGCTACACCGAGGCCGCGACCTACGGGCAGGCCATGAAGACCCTGGACGCGATCGACACGTCGTTCGCGCCGCTGCTGAAGCGGTGACCGTCGCGGGCCGCGCCGCCGCGGCGCCCGGAACCCGGCGGGCCGTCCCCCGGATCGGCCTGCTCGTCGCCGGTCTGGTCCTGCTGGCCGCCGTCGCCGTGCTCAGCATCGGCATCGGCGCCCGCTCGGTGGCACCCGGCGAGGTCGTGCGGGCACTGTTCGACTACCGGGGCACCGACGACCACGTCATCGTGCGGGACGTCCGGGCACCGCGGGCGTTGCTCGCCATCGCGGTGGGCGCCGCCCTCGCGGTGGCGGGCGCGCTGATCCAGACGCTGGCCCGCAACCCGCTGGCCGAGCCCGGCATCCTCGGGGTCACCGCGGGCGCCGGGTTCGCCGTCACCCTCGGCTCCGCGCTCGGCCTGACCACCCATCAGGCGGGCGAACTGGGCTTCGCCGTCGTCGGCGCCGTCCTCGCCGCCCTGCTCGTCGCCGCCGTCGGACGCCACTCGCCGCTGCGCCTGGTGCTCGCCGGCGTGGCCCTGACCGCGGTCCTCGGCGGCGTCGCCCTCGGCATGCGACTGATGCTCCCCGACACCTTCGACGCCTACCGCTTCTGGTCGGTCGGATCCCTCGCGGCCCGCGAACAGGCCCCCCTCGCCCTGCCGTTGACCGTCATCGGACTCGCCCTGCTCGGCGCGCTGCTGCTGAGCCGGGCGCTCAACGCCCTCACCCTCGGCGAGACCGTGGCGCACACCCTGGGCGCGAAGGTCGGCCGCGTGCGGACCGCCGCCCTCGTCCTGATCACCGTGCTCAGCGGCGCCGCCACGGCGGTCGCGGGCCCGATCCTGTTCGTCGGCCTGATCGTGCCACACCTGGCCCGCAGACCCGCCGGCGGCTCCGTGCCCTGGCTGATCCTCTACACGATGGTGCTCGGCCCGGTCCTGCTGCTCGTCGCCGACATCGGGTCGCGGGTGCTGCTGCCCACCGGCGAGGTGCCGGTGGCCATCGTGACCGCCTTCCTCGGCGGCCCGATGCTGATCTGGGCCGTCCGGCGCCACGGGGCGGGGTCGCTGTGAGCACCTCCGTACGGAAAGCCCCCGCCGGCATCCGCGCCCTGCGGATCGACCGTCGCCTCGTCGTCCTGGTGGCGACACTCGCCGCCCTCATGCTCGGCCTCGGCCTGCTCGGGCTCTGCTACGGCGCCTCCTGGTCCACGCCGGACGAGGTGTTCGGCGCACTGAGCGGCACCGAACCCTCCGTGGTCATCTCCGACTGGCGGCTGCCCCGGGTGCTGGCCGGACTCGTCTTCGGCGCCGCGCTCGGCGTGGCCGGAGCCCTCTTCCAGAACCTCACCCGCAACCCGCTGGGCAGCCCCGACGTGATCGGCCTGGACGCGGGCGCCTACACCGGCGCCCTGATCGCCCTCACCGTCCTGTCGGGCACCTCCGCCCAACTGGCCACCGGCTCGGTCGTCGGCGGCCTGGTCGTCGCGGGCGTCATCTACCTGCTCTCGTTCGACCGAGGCTTCTCCGGGCTGCGGCTCGTGGTCATCGGCATCGCCGTCAACGCGATGGTGACCGCCGTCAACTCGTGGATCGTGCTCCGCGCCGATCTGGAGGTGGCCATCGCCGCGGTCGGCTGGAGCGCGGGCTCCCTGGCCGGGATCGGCTGGGAGGACCTGGGGATCCCCTTCACGGTGATCGCCGTGCTCCTCGCGCTGATCGCCTCGCGGGCCCACGCCATGCACCAGGCCGCGCTCGGCGACGCCGTCGCGGTGACCACCGGCGTCGCCCTCAACCGGCTGCGCCTGCTCATGGTCCTGGTCGGCGTCGGCTGCACCGCCACGGTGACCGCCGTCGCCGGACCGATCGCGTTCATCGCCCTCGCCGCCCCGCAGATCGGCCGCAGACTCGCGGGCGCGGCCGGCATCCCGCTGCTCCCCGCCGCGCTCACCGGCGCCGTGCTGCTCCAAGGCGCCGACCTGCTCGCCCAGATGCTGCTGGCGCCCGTCGCCCTGCCGGTCGGCGTGGTGAGCACCGCGATCGGCGGCTGCTATCTGATCTGGCTGCTCACCAAGGAGGTGGGGCGCGCGTGACCGCACGCCTGACCGCACGGGACATCACCCTGCGCTACGGAGACCGGGTGGTGTCCACGCGGCTCAGCCTCGACGTCCCCGACGGCAAGTTCACCGCCATCGTCGGCCCCAACGCCTGCGGGAAGTCGACGATGCTGCGCGCACTCGTCCGGCTCCTGCGCCCCGACGAGGGGCACGTGGAGTTCGACGGCCGCGAGGTCGCGGGCTACCCGGCCAAGGCCCTCGCCAAGCAACTCGGCTTCCTGCCCCAGGACCCGCTGGCCCCCGACGACATCAAGGTCCGCCGACTCGTGGGCCGCGGCCGCTTCCCGCACCAGTCCCTGCTCGCCCTCTGGTCGCCGGACGACGAGGCCGCCGTCACCGGGGCGATGATCGCCGCCGGTGTCGAGGACCTCGGCGACCGGCCCGTGCAGGAACTGTCCGGCGGACAGCGCCAGCGGGTGTGGATGGCCATGGTGCTCGCCCAGCAGACGCCCTACCTGCTGCTCGACGAACCCACGTCGTTCCTCGACATCACCCACCAGTACCAACTGCTCGGCCTGCTGGCCAGGTTGCGCGACGAGGGCCGCACGGTCATCGCCGTCCTGCACGACATCAACCAGGCGTGCCGCTTCGCCGACCACCTGGTCGCCATGAAGGACGGCCGGGTGATCGCCGAGGGCGACCCCGGGGACATCGTGGACGCCGCGCTGATCAAGGACGTGTTCGACCTGCCGAGCGTCATCGTCCCCGACCCGGTGACCGATACGCCGATGGTCGTCCCCACACTTCAAGGAGAGTAAGTTGAGCACCGCAAGCGCCTCCTCGGACGGCCTGCTCGCCCTGACCGGAGCCCAGTTGGGCATCTGGCACGCGCAGCGCCTGGAGCCCGACTCGCCGTACTACGTGGTCGGCGACGTGGTGGAGATATCCGGCGGCGGACCCGTCGACGTCGACGCGCTGGTCGAGGCGGTCCGCGCGACCACCGAAGAGGCCGAGACGCTGCGGCTGCGGATCCACGACACCCCCGAGGGGCCGCGCCAGGAGATCAGCGCGGAACCGGTCGCGCCGCCCGAGGTCGTCGACCTCACCGCGGAGGCCGACCCCGTCGCCGCCGCCCACGCGCTCGTCGACGCCGAACGCGCCCGGGCGGGCGCCGCCTGCCGGGGCATGGTGGACCGGCCGCTGTACGCCCGTACCGTCATCCGGCTCTCCGACCGCGAGGTCTGGTACACCCAGCTCGGCCACCACCTCGTCTTCGACGGCTACACCGCCGCGATGCTCGCCCGCCGCACGGCCGCCCGCTACACCGCCCTCGTGCGGGGCACCGCGCCGCGCCCGTCCACCTTCGGCTCCTTCGCCGCCCTCGTCGCCGCCGACCGGGCCTACCGCGAGAGCGACCGCTTCACCGAGGACCGGGCGTACTGGGTCGAACGCTTCACCCCGCTCCCCGACACCGGCGAGACGGACACCGCCGGGGGCACGCCCGACCGCACCCTGACCGCCCGCGCCGCCCTCACCCCCGAGGAGACGGCCCGGCTGCGCGCCTTCGCCGACGCACAGGGCGTCACCTGGGGCGAGGCGCTCATCGCCTGCTACGCCGCCTTCCTGCACCGCATGCTGGGCCGCACCGACGTCGTGTTCGCGCTGCCCCTGATGTGCCGGACCGGCTCGGTGGCCCTGCGCACCCCCGCGATGGCGGTCAACGTCCTGCCGCTGCGCGTCCGCGTGCACCCCGCCGACGGCCTCACGGAGCTCGCCCACCGGGTCGCCACCGCGATGAAGGAGATGCGCGACCACCAGCGCTACCGCGGCGAGGACCTGCCCCGCGACCTCGGCGTGCCCGGCGCGGGCGCGCTGCTGCACGGCCGCGGCATCAACCTCAAGGCCTTCGACCTGGCACTCGACTTCGCCGGATCCAGCGGCGTGATGCGCAACGTCGCGGGCGGCCCGCCCGAGGACATGGGCCTGAGCGTGCTGCCCGCCCGCGACGGCGGACTGCTCCTCGGCTTCGAGGTCGACGCCCGCACCCACGACCAGGCCTCCGTCGACGCCCTGCTGTCCGGCCTGCGTGCCCTGGTGTCCGGGCTCGTCGACGGGCGGCCGGCCGGCCGGATCACCCTGGCCGACGACGCGGACCGCGTCCTCGCCGCCTGGTCCCCGCCCGCCCTGCCCGGCACCCCCGTCGACCTGCCCACAGCCTTCGCCGCCACCGTCGCCGCCGACCCCGCGGCCACCGCCCTCGTGTGCGGCGCGGACCGGCTGTCCGCCGCCGCCCTGGCCGACCGGGTGCACCGCGTCGCCCGCGCGCTGCGGGCCCGCGGCATCGGCACCGACGACGTCGTGGCCCTCGCCCTGCCCCGCTCGGCCGACTCCGTGGTCGCCCTCCTCGCGGTCCTCGACGCGGGCGCCGCGTTCCTGCCCCTGGACACCGCGTACCCGCCCGAGCGCCTGCACGACCTCGTCGCCGACACCCGCCCCGCGCTCGTCCTGACCGCCACCGACGTGATCGACGGGCTGCCCTGGTCCACCCTGCTCGCCGAGTCCGCCACGCTGTCCGGCGCCCCGCTGACCGACGGCGAACTCGCCGCGCCCCGCCACCCCGAGCACCTCGCCTACGTCATCCACACCTCCGGCTCCACCGGCCGTCCCAAGGGCGTGCTCGGCCGGGTCGGCGGACTGGCCTCGCTGCTGCACCACCAGCGGTCGACGGTCGTCGCCGAGGCCCGGTCCGCCGCGGGCCGACGCCTGCGCGTCTCGCACACCTACTCGTTCGCCTTCGACTCCGCCTTCGACCACCTGGTGTGGCTGCTGTGCGGCCACGAACTGCACGTCTACGACGCCGAGACCATCCGCGACGCCGACGCCCTGCTCGCCGCCTACGCCCGCGACGGCATCGACGTCGTCGACACCACGCCGTCCATGGCCACGCCCCTCATCGACGGCGGCCTCCTCGACCTGCGGCCCACCCTCCTGGTCCTCGGCGGCGAGGCGACGCCGCCCGCCCTGTGGCGGCGGATCGCCGCGTCCGGCACCACCGCGCGCAACATCTACGGCCCCACCGAGGCGACCGTCGACGCCACGACCGCCCGGATCGACACCGGCGAACCGACCATCGGCGACCCCCTCGCGGGCACCCGCGCCTACGTCCTGGACAGCGCCCTGCGGCCGGTGCCGCACGGCAGGTCCGGCGAGCTGTACCTCGCCGGACCGCACCTGGCCCGCGGCTACCTCGGCAGGCCCGGCGCGAGCGCCGAACGCTTCGTCGCCGACCCCTTCGGCGCCCCCGGCGACCGGATGTACCGCACCGGCGACGTCGCCCGCTGGGTGCCGGGCCGGGGCCTGGAATACCTGGGCCGAGGCGACGGGCAGGTCAAGATCCGCGGCCACCGCGTGGAGACCGGCGAGGTCGAGGCCGCCCTCGGCGCCCTGCCCGGCGTCACGGCCGCCGCCGCCACCGTCCGCGCGTCCCGCCTCATCGGGTACGTCGTGTCCGGCACCGTCACCGGCGACGCCGTGCGCGCCCGACTCGCCGAACGGCTGCCCGACCACCTGGTGCCCGCCGTCGTCGTGGTCCTCGACGCCCTGCCGGTCACCACCAACGGCAAGCTCGACCGCGCTGCCCTGCCCGCCCCCGCGACCGCGGCCGGCGGCCGGGAGGCGAGCACCGAGCGGGAGCGGCTCCTGTGCGCCGTCCTCGCCGAGGTGTTCGAGGTCGAACGCGTCGGCGTGGACGACGACTTCTTCACCCTCGGCGGTGACAGCATCACCGCCATCACCATCAGCAGCCGCCTGCGGGCCAAGGGCCTGGAACTGCGGCCGCGCGACCTGCTGGCCCGCCGCAGCTTCGCCGCCCTCGCCGCCTCCGCCGACCTGGTCGAGGACGTCGCGGGCCCGGCGGACGACCCGACGGGACCCGTCCCGGCGCCACCGATCGTGCGGGGTCTGCTCGACCCGCACCCGGACGTGGACACCGTCGCCGCCTACGCCCAGTGGACCGCCCTGCGCGTCGACGCGCTCACCCGCGACGAGCTGGTCGCGGGCGTCCAGGCCGTGCTCGACCACCACGACGCGCTGCGGCTGCGCGTGGCCGACGGCCTCGAGGTGCTGCCCCGCGGCACGGCACGCGCCGTCGTCGACGAGGTGCACGGCGAGGACGCCACCGCCCTGGCCCACCGGCTGGCCGGGCAACTCGACCCGGCCTCCGGCGACCTGCTGCGCGCGGCCCTGCTCCGTACCGGCGACGGCACCCCCGACCGCCTCGTCGTCGTCGTGCACCACCTCGCCATGGACGGCGTGTCCTGGCGCATCCTGCTCCCCGACCTGCACGCCGCCTGCACCGGCACCGCCCTCGAAGGGACCGGCGCGTCCTGGCGACGGCACGCCCTGCTCCTCGCCGAACAGGGCGAGAGCGGCGCCCGCCGCGGCGAACTCGCCCACTGGCGCACCGCCCTGGACGCCGCGACCCGGCTCGGCCCCCGCCCCCTCGACCCGGCGCGCGACACCGTGTCGACCGCCCGCCAGTCGGTCACCGTCGCCTCGCCCGAGGTCACCGAGGCCCTGCTCACCACGCTGCCCGCCGCCTACCGCGCCGGAGTCGACGAAGTCCTCCTCGCCGCCCTCGTGCTGGCCCTGCGGGAGTGGGGCGTCCCGGGCGACGCGGTCACCGTGTCGATGGAGGGACACGGCCGCGAACACCTCGACCTGTCCCGCACCGTCGGCTGGTTCACCAGCGAGTACCCGGTGCGCGTCCCCCGGGCCGAAGGCGTCGGGCAGGTGCTCCGCGCGGCCAAGGAGGCCCGGCGCGGGGTCCCCGACGGCGGCATCGGCTACGGCGTCCTGCGCCACCTCGACCCGACGACCGCCCCCGGATTCGCGGCCGTCCCGCCGCCGGACGTGCTGCTCAACTACCTCGGCCGGTTCGGCTCGCTGCCCGGCACCGGATGGCGCCTGCCCGAACGGGACGCGTTCTCCGTCGTCGAACCCGGCGCCAAGGCGCTGGAACAGGTCCTCGCCCTCAACTGCTTCGTCCACGAGGAGGGCACGCCCCGGCTCGCCGTCGAGTGGACCGCGGCGAGCGAGATCCTCGGCGCCGACGCCGTGACCGCCCTGCAGCACGCCTGGGCCGCCGCACTGGACGCCCTGGCCGGGCACGCCGAGCACACCACCGGCGGACTCACCCCCTCGGACCTGCCGCTCGTCGACCTCGACCAGCTCGCCATCGACGCCCTGGAACGCACCGGCCGCATCGCCGACGTGCTGCCCGCCACCCCGCTCCAGGTCGGCCTCTCCTTCCACACCCTGGTCCGCGACGACCAGGACGCCGACGTCTACGTCGTCCAGGCCGTCACCACCCTCGTCGGCGACCTCGTCCCCGAGCGGATGGAACAGGCCGCCCGCGAACTCCTGCGCCGGCAGCCCGCGTTGCGGGTGTACCTGGGCGCGGCTGGCGACGACGTCGTCCAGGTGATCCCCGCCGACGTGGCGCTGGACTGGCGGCGGGACGACACGTTCCCCGAAGCCGCCCGCGCCGACCTGGAGCGCCCCTTCGACCCGGCCCGCCCGCCGCTGATCCGCTTCCTGCTGTCCCGGGTCGGACCCGGCGAGCACAAGCTGGTCATCACCAACCACCACGCGCTGCTCGACGGCTGGTCCATGCCGCTCGTCGGCCGCACCCTGCTCGCCCTCTACGCCGAGCTGAGCGGCGGCCCCGCCGTCCCCGCGGCCCCGCCCCTGTCCGCGTACTTCCGGTGGCTCGCCGCACGCGACCACCACGCGTCCGTCGCCGCGTGGCGCGCCGCGCTGGCCGGCGTCGACGACGCGACCCGGCTCGCCCCCGCCGGCCACGGCACCGGCGTGGAGCGGCCCGGCCGTGAAACGGTCGCCCTCGGCCGTGAGTTCAGCGACCGTCTGCGCGCCTTCGCCCGCGAACAGGGCGTCACCCTCACCACGGTCCTGCAGACCGCGTGGGGACTGCTGCTCGGCCGCCTCACCGGGCGCCGCGACGTCGTCTTCGGCTGCCCCGTCTCCGGACGGCCCGCCGAGGTCGACGGCGTCGAGTCGATGATCGGCCAGCTCGGCACCACCATCCCGGTGCGCGTGCGGCACACCCAGGACCAGAGCGCCCGCGACCTCATGGCCCAGGTGCACGCCGAGAGCGTCGCGCTCGCCGAGCACCACCACGTGGGGCTCCCCGAGATCCAGCGGGCCGTCGGCATCGGCGAACTCTTCGACACCATGCTGGTGATGGAGAACTTCCCGCTCTCCAGCCGCACGCGCACTCCGCTCGCCCCCGGGCTCGACCTGGCCGGCGTCGACATCACCGACGCCACCCACTACGCCCTGACCGTCATCGTCATCCCCGACGACGAGATCACCATCGGCCTCGGCTACCAGCCGCGCGCCTTCACCGGTTCCGCCGTGCGCGACTACGGCCGCTGGCTGCACAACCTGCTGCGGGAGCTCGTCGACGACCCGGCCCGGCCCGCGCTCGCGCTGCCCGCGCTGGACGCCGAGGAGCGCGCCCGGATCCTGCGCACCGGCACTGGGACCGTCCCCGCCAAGGTCCGCGGCCCCTGGCTGACGGAGTTCGCCGCCTGGGTGGACCGCAAGCCCGACGCCGAGGCGCTGGTCTGTCGCGACCGCAGCCTGACCTACCGGGAGCTGGACCGCGAGGCCAACCGCCTCGCCCACGCGCTGATCGCGCACGGCGTACGCCCCCAGGACCCCGTCGCGGTCCTGCTCGGACGCGACATCGAGATGACCGTGGCGCTGTTCGCCGTCGCCAAGGCGGGCGCGGTGTACGTGCCGATGGACGCGAGCTACCCGCGGGAGCGCCTCGCGTACATGTTCGACGACATCGTCCCCGCCGCCGTCGTGTCGACCGGCGCCGCCCTCCCCGTCGCCCGCGAACTGCCGGTACTGCGCATCGACGACCCCGCCACCCTCGCCGACGCCCCGGACACCGACCCGGCCGACGCCCGCGCCCGGCTCACCGACGACGCGCTCGCGTACGTCATCTACACCTCCGGGACCACCGGGCGCCCCAAGGGCGTCGGCGTCACCCACCGGGGCGTGCCCGACCTGATCGCGCTGCAGGAGGAGGTCGTCGGCGTCACCGAGCACGACCGGTACCTGCACTTCGCGTCGACCAGCTTCGACGTGGCGTTCTGGCAGACCATGGTGCCGCTGCTGTCCGGCGGCACCTCCGTCATCGCGCCCGAGGAGGTGCGCGTCCCCGGCGACGAACTCCTCGACTACATCGTCGAACACCGGGTGACCGGCGTGAACCTGCTGCCGTCCTTCCTCGCCGCCATGCCCGACGACCGCACCGTCGACCCCGACGTGTTCTTCGTCGTCGGCGCCGAACGGCTCGACCCCGAGCTGGCCCGCCGCTGGGGCCGGGGCCGCCGGGCGTTCTTCAACGCCTACGGCCCGACCGAGGTCACCATCAACTCCGTGACCTGGCACTACGACCCGGACGACGCGGGTCCGCTGCCGATCGGCCTGCCCGACCCGCACGTCCGCGCCTACGTCCTCGACAGCGGCCTCCAGCCCGTCGGCGTCGGCGTCACCGGCGAACTCCACCTCGCGGGACCGAGCCTGGCCCGCGGCTACCTCGGCCGCCCCGGCCTGACCGCGGAACGGTTCGTCGCCGACCCGTTCGGGCCGCCCGGCGAGCGCATGTACCGCACCGGCGACCTGGTGCGCTGGCGGCCCGACGGGCACCTCGTCTTCCTCGGCCGCGTCGACCACCAGGTCAAGGTCCGCGGCTTCCGCGTCGAGCTCGGCGAGATCGAGTCCGCGCTGACCGCTCACCCCGACGTCCGCGCCTGCGCCGTGATCGTGCGCGACAACCGCCTCGTCGGCTACGTCATCCCGACCGACGGCGCCGACCCGGACCCCGCGCGGATCCGCCAGTACCTGGCCGCGGAACTGCCCGACCACATGGTCCCGACCGTCCTCGTCCCGATCGACCGGCTGCCGCTGAGCCCCAGCGGCAAGCTCGACCCCGCCGCGCTGCCCGCCCCCGAGACCGCCGTCGCGGCCCGCCGCGCACCGGCCACCGAGGCCGAGGAGATCCTGATCGGCGTCTTCCGGGACGTCCTCGGCACCGACGCCGTCGGACCCGACGACGACTTCTTCGCCATCGGCGGCGACAGCATCGTGTCCCTCCAAGTGGTCTCCCGGGCCCGGCGCCAGGGTCTCGGCCTCACCGCCCGCGACGTCTTCGAGGGGGCCACCGTCGCCGGCATCGCGGCCCGCGCCCGCGCCCTCGACGCCGGCGACGCCCCGGCGACCGGCGACGCCCCGCTCACCCCGATCATGCGGGACCTGCTGCGCCGCGCGGGCACCGCCGCCGACGGCTTCTGCCAGTGGGTGGAGATCTGCGTCCCGCCGGGCGGCGACGCCGCCACCTGGCGGGCCGTGCTCGACGCCGTCCTGGCCCGGCACGACGTGCTGCGCGCCCGCCTCGGCGACGACGTCCTGCACATCCCCGCGGCCGGCGCCGTGACCGCGGCCGACGTGCTGACCTGCGTCGGCGTCACGGACGGTGAACCGCGCGCCCTGGTCGACGCCCACATCGCCGAGGCCCGCGACACCATGGACCCGCGCACCGGCCCGCTGCTGCGCGCCGTCTGGGTGGACGCGGGACCCGACCGGCCCGGCCGGCTCGCCCTGCTCGCCCACCACCTCGTCGCCGACGGCGTGTCCTGGCGCGTCCTCCTCGACGACCTGGCGCACGCGTACGCCGGCGGCGAACTGACCCGGCACGGCCAGTCCTTCCTCGGCTGGGCCCGCGCTCTGCGCGAGGCCGACCGCACCGCCGAACTCCCGCACTGGCGCCGGATGACCGCGACCCCCGCCCTCGCCGCACCCCTCGACCCGGCCAGGGACACCGTGGCCACCGCGCGGCACCACGAGATCCGGCTCGACACCGACGCCACCCGCGCCCTGATCACCACCCTGCCCGCCGCCCACCGCAGCACCCCCGACGCCGTCCTCCTGACCGCGCTCGGCCGGGCGGTCCGGGCCTGGCGCGGCACTCCCCGGGTGCTCGTCGCCCTGGAGAGCCACGGCCGCCCCCAGCACGTCGACCTGTCCCAGACCGTCGGCTGGTTCACCGCGGTGCACCCCGTACGCCTCGACGCGGACGACGACGTGCGGGCGGTCAGGGATCGGCTGCGGGCCCAGGGCGACGCCCTCGGCCACGGCATCCTCACCTCGGCCGGCCTGCTCGACCCGGTCGAGCCGGAGCTCGCCTGGAACTACCTCGGACAGTTCCCCGGTGCCCCCGCCGACGAGACCCCCTGGCGGCCCGCCCCCGACGCCGACCCGCTCGGCTCCGGCGGCACCGGCGAACTGCCCCTGCCGCACAGCCTGATGGTCAACGCGCTGGTCCGCGACGACGCGCTCGGGGTGCGGATCACCTGGCCCGCCGCCCTGTTCACCGAGGCCGAGGTGGCGGACCTGGGCGCCTGCCTGCGCACCGCGCTCCTGGACCTCGCGGCCGCCCCGGAGATCAGCGCGCTGGACGGCGACCGGCCCGTCGCCGAGATCCAGCCGCTCACCCCGCTGCAGGAGGTGATGCTGCGGCACGCGCGCACCGAGCACCCCGACCCGTACACCGTGCAGTCGGCGTTCTCCCTGGCGGGCCCGCTCGACCTCGACGCGCTGGACGCCGCGGGCGCCGACCTGATGGCCCGCCACCCGAACCTGGGCGCCGTGTTCCCCGCCGACCTCGCGGTGATCCCCAAGGAGCCCCGGCCGGAGTTCCGTGTCGTGGAGGGCCCGGCCGGGCCGGTCCTCGCGGCCGACCTGGCCGAAGGGTTCGACCTCGCCCGCGGGCCGCTGCTGCGGCTGACCGTCGTGCGGACCGGACCCGACCGTGCCGACCTGGTCATGACCAGCCACCACGTGCTCTCCGACGGCTGGTCGGCGCCGCGCATGCTCGCCGAGCTGTTCGACCTCTACACGGCCCGGGTCCGCGGTGCGGCACCGGACCTGCCCGCGCCCGTACCGTTCGGCGACTACCTGCGTTGGCGCGCCGACAACGAGCCCGAAATCGACACCTGGGCGACCGAGTTGGACGGCCTGCCCGAAGGGGACTACCTGTCGTCGGGCGAGGCCGGACCGGCCTGGCAGGAGCCCGAACTCCTCACGTTCGACGCGGACCTCGTGGCCCGTCTCTCCCGGCTCGCCGCCCGGCGCGGATGGACCCGCAACACCCTGGTGCAGGGCGCGTGGTCGGTGCTGCTCGCGCGGCGCTCGGGCCGGTCGGACGTCTGCTTCGGCGCGATGGTCGCCTGCCGTCCCCCGGAGCTGGCGGGCGTCGAGGAGATCGTCGGCCTGCTCGCCAACACCGTGCCGGTCCGCGCCCGCCTCACCGGCACCCTCGCCGACACGCTCACCGGGCTGCAGGCCGGACAGCGGGCCCTGGTGGAACATCACCACGTCGCCCTCACCGACCTGGAGCGGCTGACCGGACGACGCAGGCTGTTCGACAGCCTCGTCGTCTTCGAGAACTACCCCGTCGACCCGGACCGCCTGCGTGAACCCGCCCCCGGGCTCACCGTCGTCGGCACCCGCTTCCGCGAGTCCACCCACCACCCGGTCACCCTGACCGTCATGCCGGACGGCGAGGGCTGGACCGGAGTGCTCGCCCACCGGGCCGGCGTGGACGTCACCGGCCTCGCCGACGAGCTGCTCGACCTGCTCCGCACGCTGGAGCAGCACCTCGACCACGACGTGCGCCACCTCCTGGAGGCCCGATGACCGGCCAGGTCGCGCCACCGCCCGAGCGGGTGGACGGACAACTGCTGCGGATCGCGTTCATCCTGGTGCTCGGCACCTTCATGGCCACCCTGGACGCCACGATCGTCAGCGTCGGGATCGACCGCCTCACCGAGGAGTTCGACGCCTCCGTCGCCGACATCCAGTGGGTGAGCACCGCCTACCTGCTGGCCGTGGTCGCCGCCGTGCCCGCGTCCGGCTGGCTGGCCGACCGTTTCGGCGGCCGGCGGACCTGGCTCGCCGCGGTGGGCGTCTTCCTGCTCGGCTCGGTGCTGTGCGCCCTGGCCTGGTCGGCGCCCAGCCTGATCGTGTTCCGGGTGATCCAGGGCCTCGGCGGCGGACTGCTGCCCGCCACCGGACAGGCCCTGCTCGCCCGCATCGCCGGACGCCACCGCACCGGCCGCGTCATCAGCGTCGTCGCCGTCGTGCCGCTGCTCTCGCCGGTGTTCGGCCCGCTGGCCGGCGGCACCATCCTCGCCGTGGCGTCCTGGCCCTGGCTGTTCCTCGTCAACCTGCCCATCGGCCTGGTCGCCGTGGTGCTCGCCCGCACGTACGTGCCCGTGGTGCCGCCCGCGGCCCGGCGCACGGCGTTCGACCTGCGCGGCGCCGCGCTGCTCTCGCCCGGCCTCGCCGTCCTGGTGTACGGGCTGACCGAGGTCGCCCACGGGCGGGACGTGCCGGCCGCGATCGGTGTGACGGCGGGCCTCGCGATGCTCGCGGGCTTCGCCGTGCACGGGCTGCGCACCAGCGGCACCCCGCTGGTCGACCCGCGCCTGTTCGCCCGGCCGCCGTTCGGGGCCGCCGCTCTCGCGCTGCTCGTCCTCGGCGCGTCGGTGTTCGGCACGACGTTCCTGCTGCCGCTGTACTTCCAGACCGGGCGGGATCTGTCGGCGTGGGAGGCAGGACTGCTGCTCGCGCCCCAGGGCCTGGGCGCGGCGGCCGGATCGGTCCTGGTCAACCGCACCATCGACAAGGTGGCGCCGCGCACCCTGGTGGTCGTCGGCATCGTGCTGATCCTCGCGGGCACCGTCCCGTTCACCCAGCTCGGCCACCAGCCGCCGGACGCCGTGATCGTCGCGGCGCTCGTGGTGCGCGGCGTCGGCATGGCGATGATCGGCGCGCCGGTGATGAACATCGTCTACAGCCGCATCGAGCCGGAACACCTGCCGCGCGCGTCGGGAGCGCTGAACCTCCTGAACACCGTGGGCGGTTCGGTCGGCACGGCGGCCCTGGCGGTCGTCCTGGAGAACCGGCTCTCCGCCCGGGGAGCGGACGTCTCCGCGGCGTTCGCCGACACCTTCTGGTGGGTGCTCGGCTTCTGCCTGCTCGCCGCCGCGGGCGCGACCCGGCTCCCGCGCACGCGGGCGCGGACACCGTAGGACGACGGCCACGGGGGCCGGGTGTGTGGTGCCCGGCCCCCGCGATCCGTGTCGGCTCAGACGCGGTCGGCCGCGATCAGCACGTACTGGAACGACCCGTCCTTGTACGAGTTGATGAACGCCTCCTCGATGCCGGTGACCAGCGACGAGGTGGCCCGCAGCTCCCAGTAGGGCAGCGTGTCCGGGGTGAGGTCGATGACGGCCTGCGGCACCAGGCGGTTGTCCGCCATCGCGCGCAGGTACTCCCGGCGCGAGTGGATGTTGCACTCGAAGTGCGCGTTGATCTGGGAGACCCACTTCGAGGGCTGGCCGTACCGGGGGTTCCAGCAGCCGGTGATGGTCACGTACCGGCCGCCGACCTCCAGGACGCGGGAGTGCTCGGCGAAGAGGTCCTGCAGGTCGACGTACATGCTCGACTCGTTGTTCCACGAGGCGGCGGCCTGGCCGGTCTCGAAGGGAGTGGCGAGCATGTTGCAGACGCGGGCCTGCACATGGTCCTCGATGTGCAGTTCGCGGGCCCGCCGGTTGGCGAAGTCGGCCTGCTTGGCGGAGAGCGTGACGCCCTCGACCTTGCAGCCGAAGCGCTGGTGGGCCATCACCATCGAACCGCCCCGGCCGCACCCGGCGTCCACCAGGGTGTCCTCGCGCCCGATGTCGCCGAGGTGGTCCAGGAGGACCTCGGCCTGCGCCGACTCCAGCCGGTGCAGCTCGGCCACCAGACGCTTCTCGCTCTCGCTGTCGGCGGGGTCGCCGAGCGCGGCACGGTCGACGGCACCGATGCCGTAGTGGTGGTGGTAGAGACCGTCGACATCGCCCAGGCGCAGGTTCACCGGCCTGGCCTCGCCGTCCCAGTAGCGGGCGATGTCACCCTGATAGGGCGTCGCGGGGCCCGGGATGTACAGCGGCGTGCCGGCGGTGGTGGCGGTGAGTTCGGTGCTGGTCACAGATGCGTCCATTCTTCCTACCAGAAGTCGGGCAGGCTGTAGCGATAGGTGTTGGTGCAATGCCAGTGGTGGTTGCCGTCGACCCAGGCGGCCACGCCGCGCAGGAAGCGCTGCACGCCCGGCAGGGGACAGTCGGCGGCGAGGGCGGCGGCCTCGGTCTCGAAGTCGTGCATGAGGTCGTTGTGGACCTCGACCGACTTCAGATAGGCGTCCTGGTCGGACAGCCCCTCACGTTCCGCGATGACGACCGGCAGGTTCAGGTGGCGGCCGGGAGCGTCGAGTTCCTTCATGTACGAGTACAGGTCGTTCACGATGGTCGTCGCGTTCCCCGCGAGCGCGATGACCTTCTGCATGGCGGGCTGTGCGTGCAGGTCCGCCGGCAGTTCGTAGCCGCCGACGGTGTCGGTGATGGTGGGGCAGGGGCGGAAGTTGTTGAACTGGCGCATCGCCAGGTACTCCCACACCTCCGGTACCCGGTCCTCCTGGGCCCAGGAGGCCTCGGCGAGGTAGCCCAGGTGCAGCCGCGCCATGTCGTGCCGGTACCGGTCGGTCTGCGAGGGACTCGCCGCCCGCACGAAGTACTCCATGGCGGAGCGGTAGGCGCGCCGGGGCGCGTCCGCGTGCAGCGACTCGGCCCAGTGCGGCGCGTACTCCCGCGTGGTGTGCAGCGGGTCGAGCGCGGTGTGGGCGAGCAGGAGGCGTCCGCCGAGCCCGACGGGCGAGCCTCCGTGGTCCTCGCAGTAGCAGTCGTCCACCGCGTTCTCGGCCACCATCAGGCGGGTGGCGAGCATCAGGTGGTCGACACTGGGCGCGTCCGGATGGCAGCCGACCATGTAGCTGCCGACGGAGAATCCGTCGAACTCCTCCTCCCAGTCGTCCGGGTACAGGGACACCTCGTCCAGCGCCCAGTCCTTGATGCGGCGGCTGACCTCGGCGACCCGCACCGGGTCGGGCTCGGGCACCGGGTGGTGGTACAGGCCGGGGATCGGCCTGCCCTGCGCGGCGGCGGGCGGTTCCCGCGGCGGCGTGGGCGGGTCGGCGGGGGCCTGCGCGGGGACCAGGCGCAGGCCCGCCGTGCCGAGGCCACGGGGGCCGCGCAGGATCCGCTCCAGGTCGACGCCGGGCGAGGACACCCCGGCGGCCGGCGGCGGGGCGGCGGGCCGGGTGCCGAGTGCGGCCCCGATGTCACGGGCGCGGGCCGCGGCGGCGGCGAGGACCTGCGCCCCGGCGTCGGCGGTGGCCCCGGGCGGGCTCGACTGAGGTGGTGTCGGCTCGGGCGCGGGCATCCTTGGCTCCTAGGTGGGGTGGGCGGCCGGGTCCGCTACTTGGGCCAGCGGGCGATCTGCACGTTCTCCAGCACGCCGACCGCGTCGGGCACGAGGATGGCGGCGGAGTAGTAGGTGCTGACGAGGTAGGACGTGATCGCCTGCTCGTCGAGGCCCATGAAGCGGACGGAGAGACCCGGTTCGTACTCGTCGGGCAGGCCGGTCTGGTGCAGGCCGATGACGCCCTGGTTGTCCTCGCCGGTTCGCATGACCAGGATCGAGCTGGTCTTCTCCTTGGTGATCGGGATCTTGTTGCAGGGCAGGATCGGGACGCCGCGCCAGGCCGGGACCTGCTGGCCGCCGAGGTCGACGTGGTCCGGGTAGAGACCGCTCGCGTTGAACTCGCGCCCGATCGCCGCGATCGTCTTGGGGTGGGCGAGGAAGAACTTCGACCCGCGCCTGCGGCAGAGCAGTTCGTCCAGGTCGTCCGGGGTGGGCGGGCCGGAGTGCGGCTGGATGCGCTGCTTGAAGTCGGCGTTGTGGAGCAGGCCGAACTCCTTGTTGTTGATCAGCTCGTGCTCCTGGCGCTCCCGCAACGCCTCGATGGTGAGCCGGAGTTGCTCCTCGGTCTGGTTCATCGGCCCGTTGTAGAGGTCGGCGACCCGGGTGTGGACCCGCAGGATGGTCTGCGCGACCGACAGCTCGTACTCACGGGGGTTGGATTCGTAGTCCACGAACGCGCCGGGCAGTTCGTGCTCGCCGGTGTGGCCGGAGGACATCGCGATCTCCGCCTCGCCGCGGTGGTTCTGCCGCTGGCGGGGGAGCGACCTGAACTCCTCGACGTGGGCCCGCAGTCCCGGCGCGGAGGACAGGACGGCCTCGAAGTCGGACCGGGCGAGCGTCAGCAGGGTGCCCGAGGTCTCCGCGGTGGCGGTGACCTCCCACCGGGCGTCCTCGTCCAGCAACGTGTGCTCGCCGAAGTGGTCGCCGTCGGCGAGCACGTCCAGCGTGACCTCGTCGCCGTAGGCGCCGACGGAGCTCTGGCCGATGCGGCCGTGGGCCACCAGGTGGAGCTTGTCCGCGGGCGCGCCGCGCGACAGCAGCGTCTCGCCCGCCCCGAAGTCGCGCTGCACGCACCGGTCCGCGAGGGCGCGGAGCACCTCCACGTCGTCGTAGCCGCGCAGCAGCGGCAGCTCACCGAGCTCGCGGGGGATGACCCGCACGTCGGCGCCGTCCTGGATGAAGTCCACCCGCCCGTCGCCGACGGTGTACGTCAGCCGGCGGTTCACCCGGTACGCGCCGCCTTTGGTCTCCACCCAGGGCAGCATCCGCAGCAGCCACCGCGAGGTGATCTCCTGCATCTGCGGGGCGGACTTGGTCGTGGTCGCGAGGTTGCGGGCGGCCGCCGTGCCCAGGCTGGACTGCCGCGGCTGGTCCTGCCGCGTCTCCGGGCTCGAATCAACTGTCATCGGGCGAGCTCTCCTTGGTCGGGTGCGGTGGCGCACGTCTGCGGACGCCACCGGGCAAGAGGAGGGAAACAGGGGTAAGAGGTGTATACGAACGGGAATCCGTCCAGATCCAGGAGGACAGTAACGGCCGCCCCGCCACCCGGACCAAGGAAAGCCGCCGACATTAACTCGATACGATGATCGCGGCCGCGCGATGTTTGCCCGGGTACTGACGTGATTCGGCCAGGCGCGCCGTATGGCCCCGGCGAGGGGCTGATTCCCGCCGGTGGGACGCGGGCCGCCGCGCCGCCCCTCGGCCCGCCGCGCGGATTCTTACGCGGCTCTTCCATGACTCTGCCGGAGCCGTAAAACGCGCCGGGCAAGGTCGTGTTCGTACCGAAGGGACGAAGGAGCGGACATGACGACGGCCATGACGGCGGACATGAATGAAGGAGCGGGCATGACGGACCGCACGACGGACAGGCGCATGCGCCGGGCGCGACGCGCGGGACTGGCCGTGAGCGTGCTGGCCGTCCTGGCGTCGGCGCTGCCGGCCACCGCCCACGCGGCACCCGAGCCACGCGCCGCCGTGGCCGACGCGGCACGCACGGCGCCCGGCTGGTGTCCCACCGTGCCCGGCCACCGGACCGACTGCGGCTCCGTGGACCGCCCGCTGGTCGCGGCCCGCCCCGGGCTCGGCACGATCAAGGTGAGTTACGCGGTCGTACGGCACGCCGGGCCCGGCCCGGCCAAGGGCACCGTGGCCGTCAACCCGGGTGGTCCCGGTGAGGTCGCGATCGACCGGGCGGAGGTGTTCGCCCCGGCCCTCGCGGGCCTCCTGAAGGACCACGACCTGCTGCTCGTCGACCCGCGCGGCACCGGACGCTCCGGGCGGCTGCCGTGCGGGGTCGGCGACGCCGAGTACCGCTTCGGCACCCGGGCCGCACAGCGGGACGCCGTCGAGCGCTGCGCCCGTACCCTCGGCCCCAAGGCCGCCGCGTACACGACCGCGGCGACCGCCGACGACCTCGACGCCGTCCGCGCCCGGGTCGGCGTGCGCCGACTGAGCCTGTACGGCCTGTCGTACGGCACCTACCTGATGCCGGTGTACGCCTCCCGCCACCCCACCCGCGTGCGGTCCATGGTGCTGTCGGGCGCCTACCCCCTCGGGTTCGATCCGCTCGCGCGGCCCAGCGCGCAGGCCGTCTCGCTGTCCCTGCGGCGCGTGTGCGCGCGGAGCGTGCCGGTGGCCTGCGACGGGAAGAAGGCCGTGCGCGACCTCGGCACGACGGCCACGCGGCTGCGGGCCCGGCCGATGACCGTGCCGGTCACCACCGGCCACGGCCGGTTCCGCGTGCGGTTCACCGAGGGCAAGCTCGCCAACCTCCTCTACGAGGCCGCCAGTCGCGAGGTGGGCCTGGCCCCCGCGGAGCCGTCCCTGCTGGGGCGGCTGCCCCACGCACTGGACCGGTTCGCCGCGGGCGACCCCGGACCGCTGCGCACGCTCGTCCGGGAGGACGCGGCCTCGGGCGGCGAGGAGGACCAGGCGCCCTACGTGGCCGTCGTGTGCAACGACTACCGCAAGGCGTGGTCGAAGGACGCGCCGCGGGCCGAGCGGTGGCGCCAGTACCGCGCGGCCCTCGCGGGCGCGGGAGTCGGCGCGCACGGCGCGTTCGGCGCCCGGGGCTTCAACGAGGGCCCCACGGACGGCGGTGACGTGTGCATCGGCTGGCCGCGCGAGGGCACGCCGCACCCCCAGCCGACCCGTCCCGCCCTGCCGGACGTCCCCGTCCTGGTGCTCTCCGGCGACCTCGACGCGAACACGCCGGACGCCAACGGACGCGCGGCGGCACGGCAGTTCGACGACAGCCGGTTCCTGTCCGTGCGCAACACCGGGCACGTCCCCGAACTCGAACAGAGCGGCTGCGTGACGGGCGTCTCCACGCGCTTCCTGCGCACCGGCGACCCGGGCGACACGTCCTGCCTGCGCGCGCTCCCGCCGATCGCCGTGGCGCCCGTGCGCCCCTGACGGGCCGGTGTCGTGACCTCGGCCGGCACCGACGAAAATGATCACATGACAGAGGAAACGGGGCAGCCCCGGACGGTGTTGGTCGTCGAGGATGATCCGGGGGTGCGCAGCACCCTGGACCAGCTGTTGCGGTTCGAGGGGTACCGGGTCCTGACGGCCGCCGACGGCCTGCAGGCCCTCCCCCTGCTCGAACAGGAGCGGCCCGACCTGGCCGTGGTGGACGTCGTCATGCCGGGCCTCGACGGCCTGGGCCTGTGCCGCATGCTGCGCCGGCGCGGCGACCGGCTGCCCCTGCTGGTCCTGACGGCCCGGCACGAGGTCGGCGACCGGGTCGCGGGCCTCGACGCGGGCGCCGACGACTATCTCGCCAAGCCCTTCGCGACCGAGGAACTCCTCGCCCGGATCCGCGCCTTGCTCCGGCGCGCCGACCCGGCGGCCATCGAGAGCGGCGCGCTCTCGGTGGCCGACCTGCGCCTCGACCCGGAGCAGCGCCGGGCGTTCCGCGGCACGCGTGAACTCGACCTGACCAGGACCGAGTTCGACGTCCTGGAACTCCTGCTGTGCCACCCGGGCACGGTGCTCGGCCGCTCCCGGATCTACGAGCGCATCTGGGGCTACGACTTCGACACCACCTCCCGCTCGCTGGACGTCTACATCGGCTACCTCCGGCAGAAGACCGAGCAGGACGGGGCGCCCCGGCTGATCCACACCGTCCGGGGCGTCGGCTACACGGTCCGGGACGCCTGATGCTGCGTACGAAGGTCACGGCCGTCGCGGTGGCGGCCGCCGCGCTCGCCATGGCCCTGGCCGCCGTCATGTCGTACCGCGGCGTCAGCGACCTGGTCGCCGGCGAGCTCGACCGGGGGCTGGAGGACCGCGCGAACACCGCCGTCCGGCTGCTCACGGCCGACCTGACCCCGCCGCCCCGGGACGACATGACCGAGCAGGTGCTGTCCGCCGACGGGACCGTCCGCACCCTGGCCCCCGGCGGGCCCCGGCTGCCGGTGTCCGCCGGGGCCCTGCGGGTGGCCAGGTCGGGGCAGGGGGAGAGCCGCGCGGACCTCGTCGTCGACGGCACCGAGTACGGCACCCTGACCCGGCCGCTGCCCGGCGGGGGAGCGGTCACCGTCGGCCAGAGCTACGCGGGCGCCGCGCGCGTCGACGACGCGTTCCTGTGGCGCGTCTCCGGCACCACCGCGGCCGCCCTCGCCCTGTCGGCGCTGCTCAGCTGGCTGGTCCTGGGCCGGATCCTGCGCCCGGTGCGCGACCTCGTCCGTACCACCGGACACATCACCGCCACCCGGGACCTGTCCACCGCCCTGCCGCCCGCCGGAACCGACGAGATCGGCCGGCTGACCCGCAGCTTCGAGACGATGCTCACCGCCCTGCGCCGCTCCCGCGCCCAGCAGCAGCAGCTCGTGCAGGACGCGAGCCACGAGCTGCGCACCCCGCTGACCTCGGTGCGGGGGAGCGCCGAACTCCTGCAGCGGGCCCGCGGCCGGCTCGACCCCCGGGACGAGGAGCAGATCCTCACCACCCTGGTCACCGAGACGGCGGCCCTCGACGACCTCGTCCGCGAGCTCGTCGATCTCGCCACCGACCGCCACACCGACGAGGACCCGGCGGCCGTCGACCTGGTGGGCCTCGCAGAGGACACCGCGGAGCGCCACCGGACGCGGACCGGGCGCACGATCACCGTCACCACCGAGGGGCCCGAGGCCGTGCGGGCCCGGCCCCGCGCGCTGCAGCGCTGCGTCGACAACCTGCTCAGCAACGCCGTGAAGTTCAGCCCCGCGGGCACGCCGATCACCGTGCACGTCGCGGGGCGCGGGCTCGCCGTGCGCGACCGGGGCCCCGGCATCGCCCCCGGCGAGCGCGACGCCGTCTTCGACCGCTTCTACCGCGGACCGCGCACCCAGGCGACCCCCGGCTCCGGCCTCGGCCTCGCGATCGTGCACGACATCGTCACCGCCGACGGCGGCACCGTCTTCGCCACCGGGGCCGACGGCGGGGGCGCCGAGGTCGGCTTCGTCCTGCCGCCCGGGGCCCCCGCGGCGCGGCCCGCGGGCCGACGGACGGCCCCGACGGCACGACGGAGGCGCCCCATCGCCTGACGGCGACGTGCCCGCCGAACGGCCCGCGGGGGCGCGCCGGCGCCCGTCAGGCGTGTCACCCTTCATCCTTCTTCCGCGCCTTATGGGGGCATCCGTCTCACCGATGATCTCGGGGACCGAGACACGCATGGTCGGACCGGGAGCGGGAAACTGCTTCCATTGACAGGCTGACGGACCATACTGGTCGAGCCCCGATCACCCACAGAACGACTCCATGGCCAAGAACACCAGCTCACCGACCACCGCCCCCGACACCGTCTGGCTGGCGCGCGGCCGTCACCTCGGGCCCGAGCCCGAGCAGGACGTCCGGCGCAACCTGATCGCCCTCAAGGCGGCCGGGGTGCTCGACGACTTCGCGGACCTCGACCCCGTCGAGGCGGCCCGCACCTCCGTCCTGCACCCGCGGGACGAGGCCGCCGACCCCGGCCCCGCGGCCCGCCGTCTCTTCGAGGCCCGCTGGCGCGTGGCCGACGAGGTGACCGTGCGTGCCCAGCTGACCACGTACGACCCCGAGACCCGCCGCAAGGAGGGCGAGGGCGTCACCTGGGTCCTGGCCGCCGAGGCGGAGCAGGTGTGGGACGCGCACTGGCCCTCGCCCGCCACCATGTTCTGGCCCGACAGCGACCGGGTCCCCTGGGACCACGACACGGTCGCCGACGTCCGGCTGCGCGCGACGAACCACCTGCCGAAGGACGACGACGAACTGCGGCACCTGCTGCGGGACTGCGCCCGGCAGAGCTGGTACATCCACCTCGTGGTGCACGAGGCGATGACGCCGGACGCCCAGGGGCAGCGGCCCGTCGCCACGTTCCTGCCGCCGAGCCTGCGCCACCAGGTGATCGAGCACCGGGCCACGCCCGAGCAGGCGCAGATCGCCGACTTCGCGCTGAAGCGCGAGCTGAGCGTGCGCATGCCGCGCGGCGGCGGAGTCGTCCTGCCCACGGTGCCGCCCGGTGCGGAGTATGACGCGGACCGGTTCACGGTGCGCAGCGTCTTCCTGGACGGCTCGGAGCCGACGGAGTTCCTCGACCGGATCCAGGAGTTCGCCGCGCTGCCGCGACCGCTGTCCGCCGAGGCGGAGCAGGCCCTGAACCGGCTGCGCCAGGGCTGGCACCTGCTCACCCCGGACGAGGAGCTCACCCACGCCCGGGCCATGGTGACGCGGTACGCCGAAGCCCTCGAAGCGATGACGAACTCCCGTGACCTGTACCGGGAGGCGGCCGAGGCGGCGCAGTCCGCACTGGCCGAGGTGACCGGTGGCGACGGGGTGCCCCGGCCGCCCGCGGCGGGCGCGGCCAAGGGCGAGGGCTCGCCGCTGAACACGCTCACGAAGGTCTTCGGCCGCTTCCGGGACCCCGGCAAGTAGGCCGTCTCCGTCCGGCGCCGGCGAGCCCCTGTCCGTGGCGCCGGGGCGGGGCGGACGCGGGGACGGTGTGCCGGACGGCGCCGTCGCGGCCGGGTGCGCCGACGGCACGGCAGAGGTGCGCCCGGGACATGAACGCTCCTGTCTTCAGGCGTGTGATCGTATGACCCGGCTCCTTCTTACCCCTGCCGTCACCCGTTTATCCCCGGCTTTGCCTAAGGCTTTGCCGAAAGGGAGTTGGGGGCGCCAAGACGCCGACAAAGACGGGGCCGCGGAGTCGGGACCTTGATTCCTACCCACCCTCGACGGGCCGTATGAATGCGGATTCCGAGGGGTGCCCTCAATTGGCCCCGGCGACCGGCGAGTTGACCCGGCCGGGGCGGTCTTCCGGGTGCCCGGCGGCGGGGCCCGCGCCCACCCGTGCGACGGCATCGTCGCTGACCGGCGCGGGTGCGGGGCCACCCGGCGGTCGGTGCGGAGCCCGCGGGCCGAACCTGCCGGTGGGGCGGCCGAAGAGGGCTCAGTGAAGCACGAACGCGCGGCCCCGCTCCATGTAATCCATGTCACTTTGCGTTCGCCTTGAATCACTCGGGGGATCGAAGTTAGAGATGCATCAGCGCGTTGATCGATTCCCAACTGGCCTGTCGAAATCGCCGGATTCATGAACTGCCGTCTGTGATAGACATGAACGGAGCTGCGACGTAGAGGGCCGACCCAACCTCATACAGGGCACCGCACCACTGCCACGAACCCGGCCACCCGAGTCCTTCGAACCGGGTGACACGACCGCTTCGAACCCCCGGTGACACGACCGTCTCCCCCGGGGCCAGGCCGCACACCCCGCGCCCTGCGCCCTCCTGACGACCGACGCGCGCACGCACGCCCATGCCGCGAACCATCCCCACCCACCGACATCATCGACAGTGAGGGAAGTACCGTGCCGGCACACCAGAAGCTCTACCTCCGCCCGTCCGTGGTCGCGCAGCCCCTGCTGCACCGCTGGTACGCGTGGCCCTATCTCCTGGCTCCCCAGACCGGTGCCCTCAACCTGCGGGACCGCCTCCTGCCCATCGTGGACAGCTACTTGAAGGCTCCGCACATCCACGACTCGGTCGTCGCGGACCCGCACCGCTACGGCGCGCCCTTCCTCGATCCGCAGGGCGCCGGCCAGGACGACGTACAGGCCGCCCGCGAGGCCATGGTCAAGGACGGCGCGGCCAAGCTCCAGCTCGCCGACGACATCGACCAACTCCGCACCCTGCTGCGGGAACAGGCGCTCGGCGGGTCGATGGAGTCCCTCTACCCCCAGGTCCCCGCCTCGCTCCGCGGACGCGTCGAGCTCGTCTACGACACCGCCCACCGGCCCACCTTCCGGTTCTTCGAGTCGCTGATGTACGCCTCGCCGGCCTTCGAGCGCCACGGGCAGTGCGTCTCCCTGCTGGCCGCGCCCAAGGCCCAGCCGTTCGTGTACAGCAGCCCCGTGCTGCCGAGCGCCGACCGCCTGGACATCGACGTGCCCTTCGACTCGCCGCTGTGGGACGAGCTGTTCGCCGCCCGCCTCGAACCCGTCGACGTCCCCGGCCTCGCCGAGCGCCTCGGCATCGACGACGCCGATCTCCCCGCGTTCACCGCGCTGTTCCACGCGACCCCGCCCGCGGCCCACACCCCGCCCCCGGCCGGGGACGTCCGGGTGCGCTACCTGAACCACGCGTCCGTGCTCATCGAGACCGGCGACACCTCCGTCCTCCTGGACCCCCTCATCGGCTACACCGAGGACGGCCACGAGCACTTCACCATCGAGGACCTCCCGCGGCGCATCGACGCCGTGGTCATCAGCCACTTCCACTCGGACCACTTCTCGCTGGAGACGCTGCTCCAACTGCGCACCCGCATCGGCACGATCCTCGTCCCGCGCGCCTCCGGCGGCTCACTGGCGGACCCGAGCCTCAAGACCATGCTCGAAGCGCTCGGCTTCCCCGACGTCCAGGAGCTCAGCGAGCTGGAGACCCGCCGCATAGCGGGCGACGTCGAGGTCACCGGCCTGCCCTTCCTGGGCGAGCACGCCGACCTCGACATCCGTACCAAGATGGTGCCCCTGGTCCGGGCCGGCGGCCGCAGGTTCCTCTTCGCCACCGACATCACCCCGCTCGAACCCGCCCTCTACGACAACGTCCCCGGCCTGACCGAGGCCCCGCTCGACGCCCTCTTCATCGGCCTCGAATGCGTCGGAGCCCCCCTCAGCTGGCTCTACGGGCCCTTCCTCGAGGGCAAGCTCTCCCGTGAGCACAACAAGGGCCGCCGCCTCAAGGGCAGCGACGCCGCCCAGGCCGACCAGCTCGCCCGGCAGCTCAACGCCCGCCACGTCTACGCCTACGCCATGGGTCTCGAACCCTGGCTCAAGCACCTCACCGGATCCGAGTACGAGGCGGACGCCGAGCCGGTCCAGCAGGCCGCCGTGCTCGGCCGACTCACCGCCGAGCGCGGCGTCACCGCCGAGCTGCTGCGCGACCGCGGCGAGCGCACCTGGCCAGTCGTCCCCCCGAACGGCCAGTAGCCGCCGAGCGGTACCCCGTCCCCGCTGTGCCCGTCACAGAACCTCTTGGGTGGTGCGTACATGCAGAGCAACACCGGGCACGGCGCCGCGCCGCTGCGCCGTTTCGGTCCACCGGCCCCACCGCCGACGTCGACTCCTCACCCGGGCGCGGGCGGCACCGGCCGCGCCACCCTCGTCTGCTTCCCGTGCGCGGGCGGGGGAGCGACCGGCTTCGCGCCCTGGCGGCGCCTGCTCCCCGACCGGCTCACCCTCTACGGTCACGTGGGTCCCGGCCGTGAGGAGCGCGGCGGCGAGAGACCACTCGCCTCCGTCGACGAGCTGATCGACGAGGTGCTCCCGGACGTCCTCGCGCTGCCGGATCCGCTGGTCCTGGTCGGACACAGCTTCGGGGCCGCCCTGGCCTACGAACTGACGCACCGTCTGACGCGGGCCGGACGGCCGCCGCAGCACCTGATCGTCCTCGCGGCGGTCGCGCCGGGCGCGACGGAACTGGAGCCGCCCGGCGACGACCACGAGATCGAACTGCTCTGGAAGCGACTCGGCGCCAACCCCGCGGGCCTGAGCCGCCCCGGCTACCGCGAATGGCTCTTCCCCGTGCTGCGCGCGGACTTCACCGCACAGGCGGCCTACTGCCCGCCGTCGGTCCGCTCGCACCTGACCACACCGGTCACGGTGATGTACGGGGACGAGGACCCCGTGGTGACGGCCGGCGAGGCGGCGAGCTGGCGATCGCTGTGCGCAGGGCCGTTCGAGGTCGTCCCCGTCCCGGGCGGCCACTTCTTTCCGCAGACGGCGCGGGCCGAGACGACCGGCGCACTCGTCCGCGCCCTTGATTGCTAGGCAGGAACAGTGCTGACCGGGCCTTTCGCGGGCCGGGTGTTTCGACATGCGCCCGGCCCCGAAATGACATCACAGCAGCATTAATTGGCCCCTTGATCACCCGATCGGCGGCGGCTAGGCTACTCGAGCTGAGAATTCACGTTAATTCCGCAGGGGGACGTTTGTCGATGAACCGTGACGATCCGAAGACCCTGACTTTCCTTTTCGAGGAATGCGTACGAACGGCCCCGGAAAACATCGCCCTGGAATTCGAAGACGAATTCTTTACCTACGGCGAGCTCAATCGCAGGGCCAACAGACTGGCCCACCACCTGCGCGACAACTGCGGAATACGCCCCGATGACCGGGTGGCGATCCTGGTCCGGCGGCCACCGGACATGATCGTCGCCATGCTGGCCACTCTCAAGGCCGGTGGCGCCTATGTCCCCCTGGACCCCGACAATCCGCCCGGGGTGACCCAGCGGATCATCGAGGACGTGGCACCCGCCGCGATGGTCATCGAGTCGTCGTCGGCGGCGGGCGCCGTGTTCTTCGGCGGCGGACTGTTCGTCATCGACGTCATGGGCCCCGGCCTCACCACCCCGGAGTCCGACCCGGAGCCGACGGCCACGTCCACCGACCTCGCGTACGTGATGTACACGTCGGGCACGACCGGCGCCCCCAAGGGCATCGCCGTCGAGCACCACTCGATCGTCAACACGCTGACCTGGCGCAACGCCTACTACGGATTCGGCCCCGACGACGTGACCCTGGCGATGCCGCGGCCGTCGTTCGACAGCGCCGTCGCGGACACCTTCTGCGCCCTGACGTCGGGCGCCCGGCTGCTCCTGCCGCGCCGGGACCGCATCACCGACCGGTCGTACCTGACCGGCCTGATGGAACACCGCGGCGTCTCCCACTTCCTGATCACCCCCGCGCTGTACCAGCGCCTCCTGGGCGCCATGACGGCCCAGCGGCTGACCTCCCTGCGCAGCGTCACGATCGCCGGGGAGTGGTTCACGACCAAGGTGACCCAGGAACACTTCCTGCGGCTTCCCGACGTGCGCCTGTACAACGAGTACGGCCCCTCCGAGAACGCCGTCTGCTCCACCGTGCACGCCCTGGCCGCCACCGACGAGAGCGTGCTCATCGGCAAACCGATCGACAACACCGAGGCCTTCGTCCTCGACGAGGACGGCGCACCCGTCGCGCCCGGCGGCATCGGCGAACTCCACCTGGCCGGAGTGGGCCTGGCCCGCGGCTACCTGGGCAACCCGGAGCTGACCGCGGAGCGGTTCTTCACGCCCGCCACCGCGCCGGCCGCGGGCAAGCGGCTCTACCGCACCGGGGACATCGTCCGCCGGTTCGAGGGCGGTGACCTGCAGTTCATCGAGCGGCGGGACGGGCAGGTGAAGATCCGCGGCCGCCGCGTGGAACTGGGACACGTGGCCCAGATCCTCTCCAAGGAGGACGGGGTCCGCCACGTCCACCTCCTGCGCCGCGACACGGACGCGGACACGCCGCTCCTGATCGCCTTCGTCGAGGGCCCCGCGGCCCAGGACGTGGACCGGCTGCGGGCGTTCGCGCAGGACAACCTGCCCGGCTACATGGTGCCGTCGGCGATCGTCCCGGTCGACTCGCTGCCCCTCACCCCGCACGGCAAGGCCGACGAGGCGGCCCTCGGCATCCTGTACGAGGAGTCCGTGGGCCGCACCGGCTCCGGCCCCGAGCCCGCGACGCGGGTGGAGGCCGTTCTCCTGGAGATCTGGCAGAAGCTCTTCGCGCCCCTGCGCATCGACCTCGACGACGACTTCTTCGACCTCGGCGGCGACTCCCTCAGCGTCATGGACCTGGTCGCGGGCGTCGAGGAGCGGCTCGGCGTCCAACTGGACAACTCGGCTGTCTACACGGACCGGACCATCCGGAGTCTGGCCCGAACCATCGAGAACCGACAGAACGACAAGGCGGGTACATCTTGAGCGGAAAACGCGGTACGGAATCCATATTCACCGGTGTCGACTACGACGTGGTCATCGCGGGCGGCGGACTGGCCGGGCTCTGCCTGGCCAAGCAGCTCAAGGACGCGTACCCGTCGCTCTCGGTCCTCGTGTGCGAGCGGGAGCGCTCGCCGATCCCGCTGTCGGCCTTCAAGGTCGGCGAGTCGTCGGTCGAGGTGGGGGCGTACTACTTCGACACCGTCATCGGCCTGCGCGAATACCTCGACGAGCACCAGCTGGAGAAGCTGGGCCTGCGGTACTTCTACGGGGACGGCGACGGCGGCGGGCTCCAGCAGGAGACCGAGTTCGGCGTCAACCGGTTCCTGCCCGCGAAGTCCTACCAGCTCAACCGCGGCTCCTTGGAGGAGCACCTGCGGGTGGTGGCCGAGGGCGCCGGAGCCGTGCTCACCCAGGGCGTCAAGGTCCTCGACATCGAGCTCGGCGAGCAGGACGCGCCGCACCGGGTCACCTATCAGCCCGACGGCGAGGGCGAGGGCGAGCAGGAGCCCACCACCGTCACCTGCCGCTGGGTGGTCGACGCGACCGGCAGGCACCGGCTGCTGCAGCGCAAGCTCGACCTGACCAAGCGCTACCCCAAGCCGCACAACTCGGTCTGGTTCCGCCTGGAGGGCCGCCTCGACACCGACCAGGTGGTCGACGCCGAGCACACCGACTGGCACGAGCGGATCACCGAGCCGCGCTGGAACTCCACCAACCACTTCATGTTCAAGGGCGGCTGGGTCTGGGCCATCCCGCTGGCCCCCGACCACACCAGCGTGGGCATCGTCGTCTCCGACGACCTGCACCCCGTCACGAAGTTCAACCGCATCGAGAAGGCCATCGACTTCGTGGTCGAGCGGGTCCCGGGCTTCGACCCGGCCATCCGCGAACTGCCGGTCCTGGACTTCCGCGTCCTGAAGAACTACAGCCACTCCTCGCACCAGGTGTTCTCGCAGGACCGCTGGGCGTGCGTCGGCGACGCGGGCGTCTTCGCCGACCCGTACTACTCGGTGGGCTCCAACCTGATCGGCTACGCGAACAGCTTCGTGACCGAGATGGTCGGGCGCGACGCGAAGGACTCCTTCGACGAGGGCTACGTCCGCTACGCCAACCGCTGGTTCCTCTCGCTGGCCGAGGGGCTCACCAACAACATCCAGGGCTCGTACGTCTTCCACGACAACGCCGTCATCATGTCGCTGAAGACCATCTGGGACTACTACGTCGGATGGTCCTTCTCCGACCCGCAGTTCTACGGGAAGACCTTCCTGGACGAGTCGGCGAGCACCACGCTCAGCTCGCTGGGCGCGCACGCCATCGCGACCCAGGGCAACATCATGAACCTCTTCCAGAGCTGGGCCCGCGCCTATCGCGGCGCCTTCGAGTACGACTACATCGACTACTTCGACGACGTGCCGACGCTCGCCCGGCTCTTCGTGCAGAACCTGCCCGGCGAACGGACTCCCGACTACGGCACGGTCCTCACCAGCGTGCGCGACGGCCTGGACCGCATCGAGGAGCTGGCGCACGTCATCTTCTACCTCGCCCTGGAGGACGCGCTGCCCGAGCGCCTGGAGGAGGTCAGGGCGCGCGGCTGGCTCAACGTGGCGGTGCTGAGCCTGGACCCGGAGCGCTGGGAGAAGGACGGCCTCTTCGAGCCGAAGAGCCGCCCGCGCCTGGACGAGGTGAAGGCCCTGGAGGAGGAGATGCGGGCGCTGTACCGCACGCGGTCGTCCGCCCCCGCGTAACGCACAGCACGAAAGGGCGGAGGGGGTTTTCCCCTCCGCCCTTTCGTGCTGCCCGCGAGGGTCAGGCCTGCTTGTGGCCGGCGCCCACGGTCTTCGCCGCGCCGTCCGGGGCGCCCTCGGCGCCCCGGGCCCCGGCCTCCTCGTCCTTCTTCCAGACGCGCTGCACCAGGACCAGCAGCGGCTGGGTCAGGAGCGTCGTCGCGATCGCCATGAGGACGAGGACGGTGTAGAGCGGGCCGCTCAGCAGACCGGCCTGGTACCCGGCGTTGAGCGCGATCAGCTCGGTCAGGCCGCGGGTGCTCAGCAGGACCCCGATCGTCATCGACGTCCGGTTGTCCAGCTTCGACATCCGGGCCGCCAGCGCCCCCGGCACCACCTTGGCGAAGACCGCGAGGACCGTGACCCCGACGAGGACCGCGACCGCGGTGCCGTCCAGGGAGCCGATGGACACGCTCCGGCCCGACACCACGAAGAAGAACGGCAGCAGCAGGGAGCCGATGCTGTCCAGCGAGCGCACCAGGTCCGGGCTGAGCGTGCCGTCCGGCTCCCGCGGTGTCACCACGCCGGCGAGCAGCGCGCCGAAGATGACGTGCAGGCCCAGGGCGCTGGTCGCCCAGGCCGCCGCGAACGCGAACCCGATCAGCACCGAGAGGCGGGCCGCCGAGGACACATTGGGGGAGCGCATCAGGCGGCGCAGCAGCAGGCGCGCGGGCCAGACCAGCACCGCGATCAGCACGACGAGCAGGGCCAGGCGCACCGGCAGCGACATGCCCGAGCCGTCGCCGCTGTCCATGATGGTGCCGAGCAGGACCGACCAGCCCACCACGTCGATCAGACCGGCGGCGGACACGGCGACGACACCGGGCACGGTGCCGGCCAGGCCGTTCTCCCGCACCACGACGATCAGCACGGGGACGGCCGTGATGGACAGCGAGACGGCGAGGAAGACGACCGAGCGCGCCGACATGTCCTCGGGGAGCCCGAGGTCGTGCAGGGTGCCGCGGAACAGCAGTGCGGCACCCGCGCCGAGCGCCATCGGGACCAGGAAACCCGCCATCGCCACGGACAGCGTGGACCGGGAGCGGCCGCGCAGCAGGCCCAGGTCCAGTTCGTAGCCGACGAAGTAGAGGAAGAGCACGAGCGACACCTGGCCCAGGGCCGTCAGCATCGGTGCGATCTCGGCCGGGAAGAGCGTCTCGCCCACGGAGGCCGGGAGTTGGGACAGCAGGCTCGGCCCCAGGGCGATGCCCGCTATCAACTGGCCTATTATGGAAGGTTGTCCTAGTTTGCGTGCCAGCATGCCCGCCCCGTGGGCGGCCGCCAGGATCACGGCGGTCGCACCCATGAGATGGGTGATGGTCTCGTCCGGGCTCACAGAAATCCCCCTGATATCGGTTTACGCAGGAGTGGAGTTGAGTTGAGTGCGGTGGACGGGACGCCCGGTGATCGTTGATGGGATCGGGGCGTCCGCACTGATGTGGGTGATTGCCCCCGGCGGAGTGGAACTCGACGCGCGTGCAACGGGGGATGGTGCGCTCACTCTAACGGAGGATGATCTCCGATAGAGGGAACTTGCGCTCTTGATCGGGAAGTTCAAGCCGATCACCATTGAAAGGTGTTGCGGGGCGCCCGGGGCTGTCGTAGCGTCAACGGCATTAAATGCCTGGTGCGTCGGAGTCGGCCAAGGCCGGGGGCGGCTATTTGCCGCCACCGCCATTGCGGCGCCCCACAAAGCAGCCCACCCCTCCGTCTCCTCGACCAGCCGCCGGTGCAATCCCGACTTGCGTCCCCCCGGCCGGAAACGCCTCCCGAAGGGCTCATCGCGTTGCGTCACTCATCTTCTTCGGCCGATTCGATCTACCCGCGGCCGCTGGAGGCCTACGGATGGTCCCCTGAACTCGACGACCACTTCTCCTCCGTGGCGGACGCCTCATGGGTGCCCGGCCGGGTCATCCGCGTCGACCGCGGCCGCTGCGACGTCGTGATCGCCGACGGCGACTCCGAGGTGACCGTCGTGCACGCCGACACCGGTCCGGTCGCGGACCCCGACCCGATGAAGATGCCCTGTACGGGCGACTGGGCGGCGGTCTCGGTCAGTGCCGCGGGGACGTACGTCCAGGCGCTGCTGCCCCGGCGTACGGCGATGGTCCGCTCCAGTGCGTCGCAGCGCTCCGAGGGCCAGGTGCTCGCCTCGAACGTCGACACCATCGGCGTCGTCGTGGCGCTGGACACCGAGCCGGACCTCGGCAGGATCGAGCGGTTCCTCGCCCTCGCCTGGGAGAGCGGCGCCCAGCCGCTGATGATCCTCACCAAGTCGGACCTCGCGGAGAACGCGGAAGCCGTCCGCGAGACCGTCGAGCAGGCCTCGCCCGGCGTGGACGTCCTCGTCGTCAGCGCCACCACCGACGACGGCATGGACATCCTCTCGGCGCTCCTGACCGGGACGAGCGTCCTGGTCGGCCAGTCGGGCGCGGGCAAGTCCACCATCGCGAACGTCCTGCTGGGCCGCTCCGTGATGGAGACCCGGCAGACCCGCAGCGACGGCAAGGGCCGCCACACCACGACCACCCGCGAGCTGATGCCGCTGCCCGGCGGCGGCGTGCTCATCGACACCCCCGGCATCCGCGGCGTCGGCATGTACGACGCCACCGACGGCCTGCAGCAGACGTTCTCGGAGATCGAGGAGCTCGCCGAGGAGTGCCGCTTCCGCGACTGCGAGCACGTCGCCGAGCCCGGCTGCGCGGTGATCGAGGCCATCGAGGACGGCATGCTGCAGCAGCGCCGCCTGGACAGCTACCGCAAGCTGGTCCGGGAGAACCAGTGGATCGCCTCGCGCAGCGACGCGCGCCTGCGCCAGGACCGGCTGAAGGCCCTGAAGGCGCAGGGCAAGGAAGGCATGGCCAACATGCACGCCAAGCGCGGCTGACGCGCGGCGCGAACCCGGCCGGACCCCGGGCGGGCAGGCACCCGCCTGCCCGCCCGCGTCCCGGCCCCGCACAGGTCGTCTCAGTTCTCCGTGAGGGGCGCGCCCACCCGCGCGCCCGGGGCGGTGTTCACAGCCGGTCACGACGCGCCTGCCCCGGATCCGGTGGCGGCGCGCCGCGCGCCGAACACCGCCGTGCCGACGGGCAGTTGTCCCCATCGATCCCGGAATCGGTCCCAGAGCAAGGGAATGCGCCAGTGACATCCGACTCTGCTGTGCCCGCCACCACGATCCGCCCGCGCCGCCAGGACGCCCCGCGGCCCGCGCGGGCCCACGCGCGACTCCCGCTCACCACCGCCGCGGCCGCAGGCCTCGCCAAGGTGTCCGGCGGACGACCCCTGGAGGAGCTGGTCGGCCTCACCGCGGCGACCACGGTGGTGGTCGGCGCGGCGGAGCACACCGCCGAACCCGCGCTGGCCGTGTCGGGACCGGCGGGCCCGGTGCTGTGCGGCGTCGACCTGGCCGCACTGCCCACCGTCGCGCACGTGATCCGGGCCGTCGACGCCGCGCTGCGTTCGGCACCCGCCCCGGCCGACGCGGCGACCGCCCTCACCGGCGCCGTCCTGGTCCGCTCGGCCCGGGTCGGCGCGGCCCCCGCCGAGCCGGCACCCGAGCGGGACACCGTCGAACTGACCCTGACCGCGCCCGCCGCCGACGGCGGCCGCGAACTCGTCGCCGACGCGGGCCCCGAGCGCGCCGAGGCATGGTTCCTGGACATCCTGCTGCGGGCCGTCTCCCAGGTGCTGGCCGGATTCGGCGACCCGCACGGCGCCGTCGCCGCACTGGCGCAGGCCGCCCCCGACGACGTGACGACGGCGACCGCGTTCGGCCGCCGCACCTTCGAACCGGACGCCGTCAGCACGACGTTGACCGCGCCGATCGAGGAAGCCGTCCGCGCCCACCCGGACCGCACCGCGGTCGTCGCGGGCCCCGACACCCTGACCTACCGGGAGTTCTGGCAGGCCGCGCGTGCCGTGGCCGGCCGACTGCACGCGTCGGGCATCGGCCGGGGCGACCGGGTCGCGGTGCTCACCGGCAAGTCCGTCCACGCCGTGCCCGCGATCACCGGCACCCTGCTCGCCGGCGCGGCCTACGTACCCCTCGACCCGCGCTCACCGGCACCCCGGCTCGCCGAGATCCTCGACGACGCCGCCTGCTCGGCCGTGCTCGCCGCACCCGAGATGCGCGCGCTGCTGCCCGCCGGGCTCACCGCCCCGGTCCTCGACATCCGCGCCGCCGCCGAGACGTCCACCGACGCGGGCGTGCCCGACACCGCGGGCCCGCTCCCCGACGACCTCGCGTACGTCGTGTACACCTCGGGTTCGACCGGCAGGCCCAAGGGCGTCGAGGTCCGGCACCGCGCCATCGCCAGCTACGTGCACTGGAAGATCGGCAACCACCGGTTCGACGCCGACACCCGCCTGCTGCAGCTGCCGTCGCTGGCGTTCGACAGCTCCGTCGCCGACCTCTTCCCGGTCCTCGCCACCGGCGGCCACCTGATCCTCGCGGACACCCACAGCCTGCTTCCGCGCCAGCTCGCCGAGCTGGCGCGGCGGCACCGGGTCACCCATCTGACGACCGTCCCGAGCCTGTACCGGGTCCTCCTGGACGACCTCGCGGGCGCCGGTGACGCGCTGCACGCCGTCACCGTCGCGGGCGAGGCCACCACGGCCGACCTGGTGCGCCGCCACCACGAGCGGCTGCCCGGCGTCCGGCTCATCAACGAGTACGGCCCGACCGAGAGCTCGGTGGGCGCCACCGCCTTCGACCACGGCACGGACGCGGGCCCCGGCCTGCCGATCGGCCACGTCATCGGCAACACCGTCGCCACCGTGACCGGCGCCGACGGCCGCGCCCTGCCGGTCGGCTTCGTCGGCGAACTGCGCCTGGCGGGCCACGGCCTGGCCGACGGGTACCGCAACCGTCCCGATCTGACGGCCGCGGCGTTCGTCGCCGACGCCGGGGCGCCGGGCGGACGCAGCTACCGCACCGGGGACCTGGTGTGGTGGCGTCCGGACGGCATGCTGGAGTTCGCCGGGCGCGCCGACGACCAGGTGAAGATCCGCGGGCACCGGGTGGAGCCGGGCGAGGTGGAGAGCGTGCTGACGCTGCTGCCGGGCGTCTCCCAGGCCGCGGTCGCCGTGGTGCCGGGACCGGACGGCGCCCCCTCGCTCGCGGCCTGGCTGACCGCCCCCGACACCACGGTGGAGGAGATCCGGGCGGGCGCCGCGGCCGCGCTGCCGCCCGCGATGGTGCCGACCTCCCTCACCCTCCTCGACGACCTGCCGAGGATGGTCAGCGGAAAGATCGACCGGGGCGCCCTGGTCGGGCTCGCCGAGGCGGCCGTCCCGGCGCAGCGGTCCGCCGAGCCGGCCACCGGAGCGTCCGCCGGGGCGTCCGCGCAGGCGGCGTCCGGTGGCGACGAGGTGACGGCGACGGTCGCGGCCATCTTCGAGGAGGTCCTCGGCTCCGGGCCCGTCGACCCCGACGCCGACTTCTTCGACGAGGGCGGCCACAGCCTGCTCGCGATCAACGTCCTGGACGCCATCGAGAAGCGGTTGGGGGCCGGCGTGGACCTCGGCGACTTCTTCCTGACGCCCACGATCCGCGAGGTCGCCGAGCTGGTCCGCAACGCCAAGCCCGACCCGAAGGAGTAACCCGCACCACGCACGGCGGCGGCCCCGGTCCACCCAGGACCGGGGCCGCCGCGCTGTTCCCCCGCGGGGGCGCTAGCCGATGAGCCGGGAGCCGAGCGACCGGCGCATCGCACCGGACTTGCGCAGGTCGTGGGTGACGTTGACGCGCTTGAGCCAGCGGTCCGTCCCGTCGTAGCGCGCCTCGAAGGCGGTACGGCTGTGCACCACCCGGTGGTTGTTCATGAAGACGCAACTGCCCGGCTCCAGCGCGCAGTCGGTCAGGTTGGCGTCCAGCAGCTCCGCGGCGGCCGCGAAGGCCCGCACGGCCTCGGGGTCCTCGGGCGGCGCCGACATGTGCGTCGCGTCGAAGCAGAGCAGCGGGCGGGCCCGGGAACCGGTCAGCACCGGCACCAGGCCGAGTCCGTCGATGAGCCGCGCGATGTTCTCGAAGACCAGCCGGTCCTCCTCGGTGCGCACGGTGTTGTTCTCCGGCAGGTGCGAGGTGTCGGGGATGATGTGGAAACGGTCCTGGAACAGCACGTCGAGGACGTCGTCGGGCAGCACCGAGAAGTCCGCCTCGGCGACGGTCACCGGCACCGAGTCCGGATTGCGCAGCGACGACAGCAGGATGTAGTCGGCGCGGTAGGGGTGGAAGGCGTCCTCGGTGTGCAGGGTCAGCGGCGTCTTGCTCCCGGTGCCGAGCAGCGCGCGCTCGTACTCGCGTATCGGGAAGACGTCGTTGACCAGGTGCCCGTCCTGCTGGGTGGCCCAGCCGAACGGTTCGCCGAGCAGCGAACCGTAGAGCAGGACCAGGATCTCCTCGGGCAGTTCGTGGTGGACGCGCTCCTCGTCCTTCCAGTGCGCGGGGGTGGCGCCGATGCGCGCGTCGTCCACCAGGTGTCCGCTGACCGCGCAGAAGCCGCGGGCCTGGTCCAGGGAGAAGGCGCGCAGGAACCGCCGGACCCGCTCCGGCAGGTCACCGGTGAGCAGCGGCAGGTCCTGCAGCAGCCGCTCGTCGTCGGCCGCGAGGTACTTCTCGGCCAGGCGCAGGGTCAGGTCGGACACCTGCCGGGCCTCGTCCGCGGTCAGCCGCAGCTCGGTCCCGGTATCGGGGGTGATGGACGTGGTCATGGTCGTTCTCCTCAGATGCGATGGCCGGGTGCCGGGGCCGGATCAGGCGTCGAACCGGAAGCCGCCGAAGGTCTGGTGGGCGGGCTCCGCGGCGGGTACGGGCTCCGCGGGGTCCCGCAGCAGGAGCGTCACCTCGTCGACGAGCCGCTGGACGATCCGCTCCGCCGTGTCGGAGGCGTAGCGGCGGGTGTCGTACTGGAGCACCAGACGCATCCCGTGCGCGTGCTCCACGAACTGGAACGACAGCTCGAACATGCCGACGCGCAGCGGGGTCGGCCCGCCGCGCAGGGCGATGCCGTCCGGCGCGCACGGGCCGGTGTCGATGTGCGGGTACAGCGCCACCCAGACGTCGAAGAACGGCGGGCGGCCGGGGGAGCGCGGCGGGTCGAGCGCCGCCACGAGCGCGTCGAAGGCGACTTCGCTGTGGTCGACGGCGTCCATCGTGCGCTGTGCGACGTGGCGCACGAGGTCGTCCGCCGACGTGTCCGCCCGGACGTCGAGGCGCAGCGGGACCGTCGCGATGTGGAAGCCGACCGCGTCCTCCGCGCCGAGCAGCGCCCTGCGGTCCACCGGGGTGCCCAGGCAGATGTCCGTGCTGCCGGTGAGCCCGGCCAGGGTGCGCGCGACGGCGGCGGTGAGCGGCGCGAAGGGTCCGGCGTGGTGCCGTCGGCCCAGGTCGGTGAGGTGCCGCAGGGCTTCGGGGCCGATCTCCTGGGCGGCGATGGCGGTGGTCGCGCCGGCCGGTTCGGTGCGCGGGCCGCGCACCGGCAGGGGCAGCGGCGCCGGGGGCGGCAGGAGGACCTCCCGCCAGTGGCGAAGCGCGGCCTCCGGGTCCGTGGGCCGGGGCACGGACGGCCCCCGCGGCGCCTCGGCGGCCGACGGGTCCGCGTAGGCGGCCACGAGCTGTCGGGCGAGGATCTCCAGGCTGCGGCCGTCGCACACGAGGTGGTCCGCGAGCAGCAGGAGCGACCAGCGCGCCTCGGTGCGCAGGAAGAGGGTGGCGCGGGTGAGCGGGCCCGTCGCCGGGTCGAAGGGCACCGCGATCCGGTCGTCCACCAGCGCGCCGAACCGTGCCTGGCTCAGCTCCCGCGCGCTCACGTCCACCACGTCGAACAGCGGCTCGTCGTCGGTGAGCACCGCGCGCGGCTCGCCACGGAACTCGACGAAGACGGTCCGCAGCGCCGGGTGGCGCCGGGCCAGGGCGGCCAGCGCGGCCCGCAGCCGGCCGGGGTCGACGGGGCCCTCGCCGTGCAGCAGGCAGGGCACGGTGTACGCGCCGAAGTCGCCCTCGGCGCGCTGCCGTTCGAGCCACAGCCAGCGGGTGGCGTCGGCGACCGCCGTCCCGGGCGGCGTGCTGCCGGGCGCCGGAACGTCCGGTGCCGCGGCCGGGGGCCGGTGCGGTGCGGCGGCGGACGGAACGGTGCCGGGCGCGAGATTGGCCAGTCGGGCGGCGAGGAGCTCCGGGGTGGCGGACTCGAAGACGTCCCGCACCCGCACGCGGACGCCGAAGGCCTCCTCCACGGAGACGGCGAGGGCCAGCGCGGACAGGCTGTGTCCGCCGGCGAGGAAGAAGTCGGTGTCCGGGGTGACGTGGTCGAGTTCGAGCGCCTCGGCGAAGAGCGTGCACAGGCGCCGCGTCGGGTCGAGGTCAGCCACGGCGGCCCGATCCCGGGCACGTGCGGGCGGTGTCAGAAGTCATAGTGGGTGTCGCTCCAAACAGGGCCGGGTGCGGACGGGTTCGGGGTCGCGGTCGGGGGCGGGGGGCCGGTCGGCGGTGCGGCGCGGCCGGTGGTCAGGGCGCGCAGCGCGGCCACGACATGGTCGGCGTAGCCGCCCGCCTCCGCCGCGTCGAGCAGATGGTCGTCGTAGGTGAGGTCGAGGTGCAGGTCCTCGCCCTTGACGCGGGCGTACAGCCACAGGTCGCTGGTGGCGGGCAGGTCGTCGGGGAGCAGGTCCTCGACGACTTCGCTCTCGGCGCGCAGGCCCGCGTTCTCCCAGCTCACGCCGAGGTCGAGCAGCAGGCTGCGGCCCGGTGCGGCGCGCAGGCCGAGCCGCTCGGCCAGGACGTCGAAGGGCAGCCGGGAGTGCTCGTACGCCTCGACGATGCCGCTCTGGACCCGGGGCAGCAGGTCCTTGCCGGTCACCGTGTCGTCGAACGTGACCCGCAGCGGCACCGCGTTGACCAGGTAGCCGATCAGCGCGTCGGCCTCGGGGCGGTGACGCAGGCCCGCGGCGAAGCCGATGACCAGGTCGGTGGCCCGGGTGTGCTGGTGCAGGGTGACCGAGAACGCGGTCACCACCTGCGCGAACGGTGTGCCGGGGGCGTCGCCGAGCAGCGCCGCGGGCACGGTCCTGTGGACGAGTCCGGTCCGGCCGCGACGGCTGCCGCGGCGGGCCGGGTCCACCGGATCGGGCCCGTCGGTGACGCCGCGCAGCCGCTCCCGCCAGAACGCCACCTCCCCTTCCGCCTCGGGCCCTGCCAGCCACTCCTGCTCCTCGCGGACCCACTCCTGGTAGGTGTAGGCGAGCCGGGGCAGTGCGGCCGACGCACCGGCGGTCACCTGGTCGTACGCGGTGAACAGGTCGCGCAGCAGGACGTCGACGCTCGCGCCGTCGTAGATCAGGTGGTGAGCCGTGACGGTGAGCAGATCACCCCCGGCGGGGCCCGTGAGCAGCCGCAGCTCGAACAGCGGGGCCCGTTCCAGGTCGAGGTCGACCCGGCGGGCGTCGTGCAGCGCCGCGGCCACCTCCGGGCCCGCCGGGTCCGCGCCGGGCAGGTCGACGACGACCAGGGGCACGCCGTCCGGCAGCCCGTCGAGGACGGTCAGTTCCGCCTCCGTGCCGCGGGGCAGGACCTGGGCGCGCAGCATGTCCTGGCGGGCGACGACGGCCTCCAGGGCGGTGTGCAGCGCGTCGGGGTCGACACGGCGGCCCAGCCGTACCAGGTCGGAGATGAGGAAGGTGTCCGAGCCCGCCCGGCGCGAGGTCAGCCAGACGCGGCGCTGCGCGCGCGACAGCGGCAGGAACGCGCCCGGCGAGGACGCCCCGGCGGCCGGGCCCTGCGTGGTGCCGCCCACCGGCTGCCGGGTGTGCGGCCCGGCCCGCTCGGCCAGCGCCGCGGTGAGCGTGGCCACGGTCTGGTACGTGAAGACGGTGGCCACCTTGACGCGCAGGGCGTGGGCGATGCGCGCGGCGGCCAGACTGTGGCCGCCCAGCTCGAACAGGTTCGCGTCCGGGTCGGTGACGGGACGTTCGAGGACCCGCGCCCACACCTCGGCGACGGGCTCCTCGTCCGCCGTCAACGGCCGTACGGGGGCCGGGGACGCGGCGGCGGCCAGGGCCTCCTCGGGCGAGGGCAGCGCCCGCCGGTCGAGTTTGCCGCCCGCCGCCACGGGGAGCGCGGGCAGGTACACGAAGGCGGCGGGCATCATGTACGCGGGCAGCCGCCCGGCCAGGTGCCCGCGGAGCGCCGCCCGGTCCGCCCCGCCCACCACGTAGGCGACGAGCCGGTGTTCGCCGTCCGGCCCCGGCACCGGGAGCACGGCGGCGGTGCGCAGGCCGGGGGCCTCGGCGAGGACCGCGGCCACCTCGTTGGGCTCGACCCGGTTGCCCCGGATCTTGAGCTGGTCGTCGGTCCGCCCCAGATACTCCAGGCGGCCGTCGGGCAGCCGGCGCGCCAGGTCCCCGGTGCGGTAGACGCGCTCGCCCGGACGGACCCGGCTGGGCACGAAGCGGGCGGCGGTCAGCCCGGCGTCGCCGAGGTAGCCGCGGGCCAGGCCCGCGCCGCCGACGCACAGTTCACCCGGGGCGCCGAGCGGCACGAGCTCGCCGTGCGGGTCGAGCAGGTCCACGGTCTTGCCGGGCAGCGGGCGGCCGATCGAGGCGTCGCCGGACACCGTGCCGGGGGTGCCGGGCGGGGGCGCGGGGACCACCTGCTCCACCGTGCTGAGCACGCTGTCCTCGGCGGGCCCGTACTCGTTGAACAGCTTGACCCCGGGCAGCAGTTCGGCGTGCCGGGCGGCCAGGGCGCGGGTGACCCGTTCGCCGCCCAGGACGACCTCGCGGACCGCGCGGAACGCCGGCCCGACCTCGTCGAGCAGCACCTGGTAGAGGCTCGGCACGAGCAGCACGTGCCGGATCGGGTGCCGCCGCACGACCGCGGCGACGTCCGCCGGGGTGAGCAGTTCGTCGCGGGTGACGATCACCATGGGCGCGCCGGAGCCGAGCGCGCTGAACACGTCGACGATGCCGGCGTCGGCGTGGATCGGGTCGACCTGGAGGACGGCGCCGTCGGCGGCGAGCCCGTAGTGACCGATGCGGAACAGCACCGAGTTGACGATGCCGGCGTGCTCCACCATCACGCCCTTGGGCGTTCCGGTGGAGCCGGAGGTGTAGACGACGTACGCGAGGTCGTCGGGCCCCGCGGGCCGCGGCCCGGGCTGCTGCGCCGGGGCCGGTTCCGCGGCGGCCGTGTCGCCGGTGACCAGCGTGGGCAGGCCCGCGTCCGCTGCCGTGCCGGTGAACCGCGCCGACGTCACGGCGGCCACGGCACCGCTGTCGCCGAGCACGGCCGCGAGCCGGGCCGCCGACTGCTGCGGGTCCAGGGGCAGGAACGCCGAGCCGGTCTTGAGGACGGCGAGCAGCGCCACCGGCAGCCACTCGGAGCGGTCGCAGAGCACGGCGACGACACGGCCGGGCCCGGTCGGCGCGGCGGCGGCGAGGCGGGCGGCCAGGGCATCGGCCCTGCGGTCCAGTTCGCGGTAGGTGAGGGTGCGGTCGCCGCAGACGACGGCCCGGTCGTCGGGCGCGCGCCGCACTTGGGCGAGCACGACGTCGAGCAGGGTGGCCGGCGGGTGCGGGGCCGGGAGGCCCGGGCCGGTGCCCGCGGCGAGGAGTGCGGCGCGCTGGTCGGCGGGCAGTACCGGGACGGTGCCGACGGCCGCCGCGGGATCGGCGACCAGGGCGGTCAGGAGGTGGTCGAGCTGTCCGGCGATCCGTTCCGCGGTCGCCGCGTCGAAGACGTCCTCGCGGTAGGTGACGGCCATCTCGACGGGACGGCCGGGGCCGGGCTCGGAGAAGCTGAGGGACAGGTCGAAGCCCTCCGTGCCGCTGTCGAGGCGGAGGTGCTCGGCGGCCGGGCCGCCCTCGGTGCCCAGCGGGTCCGTGCCGGAGACGGCGGCCTCGACCAGCACGTCGAACAGCGGGTTGCGTCCGGTGGTCCGTTCCAGGCCCAGCGTCTCGACGAGGCTCTCGAAGGGGTACTCCTCGTGGGCGCGGGCCCGACGGGCGTGCGCGTCCACCGCCGTCACCAGATCGGCGAAGCCGAGCCCGGGGTCGACCGCGGTGCGCAGCGCCACCGTGTTGACGAACAGGCCGACCGAGTCGGCGAGTTCGGGCCGGTCGCGGCCCGACACGACGGTGCCGAGCACGACGTCGTCCGCCCCGCTCCAGCGCAGCAGCAGGACCCGGACCGCGGCGACCATCGCCGTGAACGAGGTGGTGCCGAGGTCCCGGCACAGGCGCTGCACGGCCCGGCTGGTGTCCGCGGCGACCGTACGGCGGACCGTGCCCGCGGCGGCACCGCGCTCCGCGGGACGGGGGCGGTCCAGCGGCAGGTCGGTGCTGGGTGCGCCCTCCAGGGTGCCGCGCCAGAACGCGGCGCTCTCCGGGGCGTCCGGGCGCTCGTGCCGCGCGAGGGCGTACGCGCCGTACTGGGTGGGCGCCGGCACCTGCTTAGTCCCGTCCAGGAACCGCAGCAGGTCGCGCAGGATCACGGCGAACGACCAGCCGTCGCAGACGCTGTGGTGCACGCAGAGGAGGAGCGTGCCGGGTCCCGGGCCGTCGGTGAGCCAGTGGGCGCGCAGCAGCGGTCCCTCGGCCTGGTCGAAGACGTGGCGCTGCTCCGCCGCCGCGACGCGCCGCAGGAGTGCCTGCGCCCCCTCGGCCCCGGCCCGGTGGACCCGCAGTTCGGGCCGCGCCCGGTCGGGCGCGAGGACGATCTGCCGCAGGCCGTCGGACTCCGTGCGGAACACGGTGCGCAGGGCCTGGTGGCGCCGGACGACCTGCTCCAGCGCGGCCGCGACGTCGGCCGCCGCGCGGGAGCCGGGCAGGCGGAAGGCCTCCACCATGTTGTACGGGCGCGGCTCCCCGGCCTCCCCGGCCTCGTACTGTTCGAGGAACCACATCCGGCGCTGGGCGTTGGACGCGGGGAGCGGGCCGGGGGTCAGGGGCCAGGGGGTCTGCCCGGCGGGGGCGTCCCGGCCGTCGGCCGCGGCGCGGTGCAAGAGCGCCGCCATGCCCTCGGGGGTACGGGCGGTGAACACGTCGCGGACGGTGATCACGCCGTCGGCCGCCCGGCCGAGGCGGCCCGCGAGGACGGCGGCGGTGAGGCTGTGGCCGCCCGCCGCGAAGAGGTCCTCGTCCCCGGCGCGCGGCGGAGCGCCGAGCACGTCGGCCCAGACGCGGGCGACGGTCCGCCCGGTCGCGTCGGTGGGCCGCCAGACCTCGCCGTCCTGGCCCGCCAGGTGCGCGAGGAGCGCCGAGCGGTCGATCTTGCCGTGCAGGGTGACGGGCAGTTCGTCCAGGCGCAGGATGCGGCCGGGGACCATGTACCCGGGCAGTCGGCGGTCCAACTCCGCCCGGACCGCGTCCGGTCCGGTGTCCCGGTCCGAGGTGTAGACGGCCGCGAGGGAGGGCGGTCCTGAGCCGTCGGTGCGGGGCAGGACCGTGGCGGCGACGACGCCGGGCACGGCGCTGAGGGCCGCCTCCACCTCGCCGAGTTCGACGCGGTTGCCGTGGATCTGGATCTGGTTGTCGCGGCGGCCGAGGAAGACCAGCTCGCCCCGGTGGTTCCAGCGGCCGAAGTCGCCGGTGCGGAAGGTCCGGACGCCCGGGTGCGCGGGGAGCTCGACGAACCGGCCGGGTCCCGTCGGCTCGTCGTCGAGGTAGCCGCGGGCCACGCCGGGGCCGAGCACGTGGATCTCGCCGGGCACGCCGGGCGGTGCGTGGTCCCCGTGCGGGGTGAGCACCAGGACGCCGAAGCCGTCCGAGGGGCTGCCGACCGGCACGGTGGTCAGCTCGGCGAAGGCGGACCCCGGGCAGGTGAAGGTGGTCGCCTCGATGGTGGCCTCGGTGGGCCCGTACAGGTTGGCGAAGGTGCCCACGCGCAGCCGGTCGGCCAGCCGGGGCAGCAGCCTCGCCGGGATCTCGTCGCCGCCGAGCAGCACGATGCGGACCTCCTCGGCGGCGCCCGCGGGCAGTCCCTCGGCCATGACGGCGAGCAGGGACGGCACGCAGTTGAGGACGTTCACGCGCAGGCGCCGTGTCGCCGCCCAGAACTCCGCGGGGGAGAGGGCCTGCGGGGACCCCATGGGCACCACGCAGCCGCCGGCCGCGAGCGTGGTGAAGACCTGGTACGTCAGGGCGTCGGAGGTCACCGCGGAGAGCAGGGCGCACCGGATCTCCGCGTCGAAGCCGAGGAGGCGTCCCGAGGCGGCCGTCTTGTGGGCGAGCTGGCGGTGGGTCAGGGCGACGGGGCGGGGCAGTCCGGTCGATCCGGAGGTGAAGAAGAGGATGGCCTCGTCGTCGGGTGCGGGCGCGGTGGCGACCACGTCGGCCGCGTCGGGGGCGGTGACCAGTGCCCGCGGCGGCACCACCGGGAGGTCCACGTCACCGGGGAGTTTGGCCGAGGCCGAGATGACGCACGCGGCCCCGCTCAGGCGCAGTTGACGGGCGACCCGCGCGGGCGGGTGGGACGGGTCGAGGGGCACGAACGAGGCGCCCGCGCGCAGCACCGCCAGGATGGCGAGGACCAGCTCCGGGCCCTTGGGCAGCAGCAGCGCGACCCGGTCGCCCCGCCCCAGGCCGTGGGCCGCGACGAGGGCCCGCGCCGCGCGCGAGGTGCGCGCGGCGAGCTCGCGGTGGCTCCAGTTCACCGTGCCGTCGGCGACCGCCTCGTGCTCCGGGAAGCGGTCCGCGGCGGCGTCGACGATGCCGGTGAGCGTCGCGTCGGGGAAGTCGGGCGGTACGGGCAGGCCGGACCACCGCTCCACCTCGGCGCGCTGTGCGGGGCCGAGGACGTCGAGGTCACCGGCCGGCTGCCGGGGCGCGTGGCCCAGGCCCGTGAGGGCGGCCGCGGTGCAGCGCAGCAGGGCCGTCGCGGCCACCGGCAGTTCGCCGCCCGCCTCGGCGGTCAGCACCAGCCGGTCACCGGAGCGCCGCAGGGTCAGGCGCAGGTCGACGGGGTCCAGGAGCTTGCCGCCCGTCTCCTCGCAGACGACGCCGAGCCGGGACAGCGCACGGCCGGCGGGCAGGCCGGCGAGCCGCAGGCGCGCGGCGACCGTCTCGCGGTCGGTCCAGGCGAGCGGCAGCGCGGATTCGAGTTCGGCGTGCAGCGCCGTGAGGAAGGCGGCGGCGGGCGCCCCGCGGTCGAGGGGGGCGCACAGGGCGAGTTCGCGCGGGGTGGCGTCCGTGGCGGCCCTGCCGGTGCCCCGGGGGGCGGGGGCGGGCACCAGGACGACGTGCCGGGACTCCTCGTCGAGGGCGGCCAGCGCGAGCCGTGCCGCGGCGACCGTCAGCAGCAGGAGGCCGGTCGCGTCGCCGCCCGTCAGGGCGTCGAGCCGCTCGGTGGCCGCGGGCTCGACGACGCACTCGGGAGTCTCTCCCGCCGGGGCCACGACGTCCAGGAACGGGACCCCGTGGGCGGCCGCCAGGCGGGGGAGCCAGGATTCACTCAGGGCATTGTCAATCAGCATTTCTCACGCTCACCCAATACCTTCGATGATTCTGACGAACATGACGGCACCGTAAGATCCTGCGCAAGAGAAATAGATCTTGTCAATCATCAATCCGGGGCCCGAAGCCGATCATTGCCCTCCCTCTTGCCAGCCGTTACGATTGCCGATCATCGGCGTCCGGTGCCCTGTGCACTCATCAACCGACGGGATCTCGCATGCTCAAGTCGCAAAGGCTCGCCACGCTTCCGATCGACTCCTACGATTTCGACGAAGAGCTTTCGATCATCGATTCGAACGACGCCGGGGGTGAGTACGACGCGTTTACCTTCGGGTCCTGGTCCGCGCATGTTCTCGCCAATTCCGGGGGAAGTGACGAGGACACGTCGTTCCGGCCCTACGAGGGGCAGCTCGCCCTGACGGAGCTGGGGCGGAAGCTGCCCGGGATCATGTCGATCGTCACCGACAACTTCCCGCTCGAAAGGCTGCAGTGGGTCCGGATCTTCAGTCTCAGTGATGGAATTCTCGCGCCGCACGTCGATTTCCTCGAATTCTCCGAGCCGGGTACGCGACTTCAGATTCCGTTGCGCACGGACGAGGATTCCCTGCACTCCGAGGAAGACATCGTGTACCACCTCCGTCGCGGCGAGGTCTGGAAAATACACACGACGGTCCCGCATTCGGCCCGGAGCGTCTCTTCTTTCCCCCGGCTCTCGCTCTGCCTCGATTTCTCCGGCGCCGAGGAACCGGTCGAGATCAAGAACGCGGTGCCGGCCGAACTGCCGGTCCGCATCATGGAGCGCCCGCCGGTGACGGACGCCGAGGTGGAGGAGCTGCTGTCCTCGTCGGCCGAGCTGGACGCGACCACCCAGCGCGCCGCGTTCCGGCGCTTCGCGGCGGTCCACTTCACGCGGCAGGCCGACGCGACGGCGGCCTTCGACTGGTTCGTCGAGGCCGCCGCGCGCACCGGGGACGACGCGCTGGTCGACAAGGCCAGGGCGTTCCGTACGTACTGCATCGAGAAGCGCGGTTACCGCGAGGCGTTCGAGTGGTGAGGGACCAGGGACAGGGGCTGGGCCCCGGGCCCGGGCAGGGCCTTGCGGTCCAGCTTCCCGTTGGGTGAGACCGGCAGGTCCTCCGTGAGCCACCAGCGCACCGGCACCATGTAGTCGGGCAGCACGGCGAGCAGCGCGCGGCGCAGGTCAGGGGCCGACGGCGGATCACCGGTGAGCGCCGCGTGCAGCTCCACCGCCCCGTCGGCCCGCACCACCGGGAACGCCGCCGCGTCACGTACCCCCGGGAAGTCCATGAGGTGCGCCTCGACCTCCCGGGGCTCCACGGCATTGCCCCGGATCTTGATCAGGTCGTCCATCCGGCCCAGGAGCTGCAGCGTCCGGTCCGCCCGCCACACCCCGCGGTCGCGGGTGCGGTAGAGCCGGGCGCCGGGGCGGAACGGATCGGGCACGAACGCCCGGCGGCTCAGCTCCGCGTCGGTGTAGCCGATGGCCACGCCCACGCCGCCGATGTAGATCTCGCCCACCTCCCCGTCGGGCACCGGCTCGCCCTGCTCGTCCAGCAGGTAGACGTAGGTGTTCCACACCAGAGACCCGACCGGGGGCCGCGCTTCGAGGTTCCCCGCCGCACCGCTCACCGAGTGGCTGGCGACCATGTGGTTCTCGGCGGGCCCGTAGTGGTTGTGCAGGGTGAGCTCCGGGCGGGCGGTGAGCAGCTCCCGCAGGGCCTCGGTGACCCGTACCGTCTCGCCCGCGCTGATGATGTGGCGCAGCTCCGGCGCGTGCGCGAAGTTCGTCGGCAGCGCCATGACCACGTCGATGAGCGACTGCGGGAAGTCCACGACCTCGATGCGCTCGTCGATCACGTAGTCGACGAGGTCCCGCGGGTCGCGCCGCACATACGGCTCCGGCACGTACAGGCAGCCGCCCGACGCGAGGGTGTAGAACATCTCCTGCACCGACACGTCGAAGGTGAGCGGAGCCACCTGCAGCACCCGCCGGCCGCGCCCCAGACCGGAGCCGTCGACCTGCCACGAGACGAAGTTGGCCAGGCACCGGTGCGTCTGCACGATGCCCTTGGGCACGCCCGTCGACCCCGAGGAGAAGATGACGTACGCGGCATCCTCCGGCGCGGGCCCGGCCCGGCCGCCCGGCGCGGCGGGAGCACCCGCCGCACCGGGCGCCACCAGATCCGCGAGACCGGTCGTCCGTGCCGACGGCGACATCGCGTCCGCGACCCCGGGCTCGGCGAGGACCAGCAGCGCCGCGCTGCTCGCCCGCAGGATCTGCTCGACGCGCTCGGGCGGATACGTCGTGTCCACCGGCAGATACGCGGCCCCGGCCCGCAGCGTGCCCAGCAGGGCCGCGGTGAAGTCCACCCCCGCCCGCGCGGCGATGAGGACGACGTCACCGCGGCCGATCCCGAACTCCCGCCCGAGCCGGCCCGCCACGGTGTCCGCGAGCCGGTCCAGTTCCGCGTACGTCACCACCCGGCCCGGCTCCCGCACCGCGGGGGCCTCGGGGTGTGCGGCCACCTCACGGTCGACGAGCTCGAGCACCGTCGCGACACCGGTGTCCACCACCGGACCCGCGTGCCCCGGCGGCGGCGCGGCCGTCATCGCTGCGCCCCGGACTGTCCGGCCAGCGACCGGGCGACCTCCGCGGGGAGGAACGAGTACGGGTCCTGCGGATCGTCGGCCGTCGCCTCGACGGAGATGCGGTGGCCGACACCGAGCTCCCGCGCCAGCTCCTCGAACACCTCCACCATGACGAGGTCCTGGAGCGCGAGGCCAGTGGAGTCGTACACGGTGGTGACCGGGGACAGCCTGCGGTGCGCGTCCGGGTCGCGCAGGAGATCGGGGAGCGGGGCCCCTATCTCCGCCGGGACGAGCTGCTGGCAGTCGCCCTCGGCCCGCGCCTGCTCCAGGTGGTCGGGGCAGACGTAGGCCGCGCGCAGCAGGTCGAGCGGGAGCTCCGTCTTCCCCGGCATGTCGGAGCCGATGGTGTTGACGTGCACCCAGGGCTTGAGCGACGTGCCGCGGATGACCGGGCCCTCGTGCGGTCCGACCGAGGTGGCCGTGCACAGCACGTCCGCCCGCTCCTCCACCTCCGCGAGCGGCGCGACCCGCACCAGCCCCTCGGGCATCCTGGCCCGGGCCGCGAAGGAGTTCTCCGCCCGCACGTCCTTGTCGCAGACGAGCACCTCGGAGAACGGGAAGACCCGCGCCAGGGCGTGCAGTTGGGTCACCGCCTGGGCCCCGCAGCCCACCAGGCCCAGCACCCGGGAGTCCGGGCGCGCGAGCACCCGGCTGGCCAGCGCGGACGCCGCACCCGTCCGGACGGCGGTGGCGAACGTGCCGTCGACGACCGCCCGCAGGTGGCCGCTGTCCGCGTCGAAGGCGCAGAGCGTCGACAGGATGGTGGGCAACTGGTTCTTGACCGGATTGTGCGGGTTGTAGCCGACCAGCTTGATGGAGACCGTGGCGCCCTGGCGGACCGCCGGCATCCACTCCAGTAGGCCCAACTGCGGTGTCTCCAGCAGGAACCCGTCCCGCTGCTTCATCTCCACCGGCGCGCCGGAGCCACCGGCGAGGACGGCCTCCATGCGGGCGATGGTCAGATCGTAGAGTTGCCCCAGTCCCACCTTCGTGACGATGGTGGCGATGGCTTCGGCGTCGACGATGTGCGTGCGCTCAGCTTGCAAGGGTCTCTCCCGGAGCTCAGAGTTCGGGCTTTTCCAACGGGGTCGAAGAGGCAGCGGACTTCGCGGAGGTCGAGGGGCCACGCCCGTGCCAGGACTCCCACAGGCCGGCATAGGCGCCGCCGGCCGCCACGAGCTCGTCGTGCGGGCCCTGCTCGGTGATGCGGCCTTCCTCCATCACGACCACACGGTCCGCGTCGTGCGCGGTGTGCAGCCGGTGGGCGATGGCGATGACGGTGCGCCCGCGCAGCACACCGGCCAGCGAACGCTCCAGGTCACGGGCGGCCCGCGGGTCGAGGAGCGACGTGGCCTCGTCGAGCACCAGGGTGTGCGGGTCGGCCAGCACCAGCCGGGCCAGCGCCAGTTGCTGCGCCTGGGCGGGGGACACCGGGGTCTCGTCGGTGCCCAGCTCCGTGTCGATGCCGTCCGGCAGCGCCCGCACCCACTCCTCGGCCGACACGGCCGCGAGGGCCGCGGTCACCTGGGCGTCGGTGGCGTCCGGCGCGGCCAGCGCCACGTTGTCGCGCACCGAACCGAGGAAGACGTGGTGCTCCTGCGTGACGAGCGCGACATGGCGGCGCAGCTCCTCCAGCGGGAGCTCGTGCACCGGCACTCCGCCCAGCGTGACCGAGCCGGTGCGCGGCTCGTGGATGCCGGTGAGGATCCGGCCGAGTGTCGACTTGCCCGCGCCCGACGGTCCGACGATGGCGACGCGCTCACCGGCGCCGGTGCTCAGGTGCACGTCCTCGATCACGTCGTGGCCGGGCCGGTAGGCGTAGGCGATGCCCTCCGCGGTGAGCCGGTCGTCGGCCGGGCGGCGGTCGGTGGTCTTCTCCGGTCCGGCCACCGACTCCACGCCGATGAGGCGGGCCATCGAGGCGTCGCCCACCTGCAACTCCTCCAGCCAGCCGAGGAGTTCGTCCAGCGGGTCGATCACGGCCCGGGTGTACAGGGTCGCGGCGGTCACCTCGCCGAGGCTCACCCAGCCCTCGATGTAGAAGAGGCCGCCGAACAGCAGGGTCGCGGCGACCGGCAGGATGTAGCCGAAGTCCATCAGCGGGAACCAGACGCTGCGCAGGAACAGCGTGCGCCGCTCGGCGCCGTTGGCCCGCTCGACGTCCTCGTCCGTGCGGCGCACGCGCGGACCCGACCGGCGCAGCGCCTCCACGGTGCGGGCGCCGGACACGGTCTCGTTGAGTCCCTGGGTCAGGTCGGAGTAGCTCGCCGCCTCGGCGAGATAGGCCTCCCTGGCGCGCTGCAGGTACCAGCGGGTCGACCAGACGATGACCGGGACGGCCACCAGGCACGGCAGGACCATGATCGGACTGGTGACGACGAGGGCCACCAGCGTCAGCACCACCGAGAGGCTGGCCACCAGGATCGAGGGCGCGCCCATGCGCACGGCCTGCGACAGCGCGTCCACGTCCCGCGTGCTGCGGGTCAGCAGGTCGCCGCCGCCGGCCCGCTCCACGGTGTTCAGCGGCAGCGTCAGGACGCGCCGGATGAACCCCTCGCGGATGTCGGCGAGGACCAGCTCGCCGAGCCGGGCCCCCTCCAGGCGGGCGGTACGGGTGAACACGCCCTGGAGCAGCAGGAGTCCGGCGATCACCAGCACGGTGACGTCGACCCGGGTGGTGGTGATGCCCTTCTCCACGTGCTCGACCAGATCACCCAGCAGGGCGGGGACGACCAGACCGCAGACGGTGGCGAGGACGAACCAGAGCACGGTGCGCGTCAGCAGCCCGGTGTGGCTGCGCACCAGACCGCGTACATGACGGCGGACCGTCTTCGCGTCGGCTACCGGAAGACTCACTGTGCACTCCTCTGGGGGCGGCTGTCGGAAGGAACGGGGACGATGACGTTCACGTCTCCTCCCGCATCACCACGGCGGCGTACTGGGACGTGCCGGAGGCGAGCTCACGGTGCGTACCGGTCAGGACGACCTTGCCGTCCTCCACGAAGGCGACCTCGTCGGCCCGGTCGAGCAGCAGGGGGCTGTTGCTGACCACCACCGTGGTGAGCTCCGACCGGGAGGCGTGCAGCCGTTCGGCGATCACGGACTCGGTGTGCGCGTCGACCGCGCTGGTGGGGTCGACGAGGACGAGCACCTGGGGCTGCGCGGCCAGGGCGCGCGCGAGCCGCAGCCGCTGCTGCTGGCCGCCGGAGAAGCTGGAGCCGCCTTCGGAGACGACGGTGTCCAGGCCTTCGGGCAGCGCCTCGACGATGTCCTCGGCGTTGGCGTTGTGCAGCGCCTGGGCCCGCACCTGCTCGGAGCGGCCGCCCAGGTCCTCGGCGAGGACGCCGGAGAAGAGGGCGTCGTCGTTGCGGGCGACCAGGACCAGGTCGCGCACCTGCTCCAGCGGCAGGGTCTCCAGCGGTACGCCGCCGACGGTCACCTGGCCCTGGGCGTACCGCCCGAGCCGTTCGGCGATCTCGGCGCCCTGCTCCGGCGTGGCGGCCGCGATCGCCGTCATCACGCCCGGCCGGACCCGCAGGCCCGACGTCGCGTCGTACAGGTCGGGCGCCTCGGAGAGGTCCGCCTTCGCGGTGTCGGCGGTGGGGTCGGGCTCCAGGGCCAGCACGCGCACGACCCGCTTGGCCGCGACGTCGGCGCCGACGAACGACTGGACCGCGGAGGTCGCCGTGCGCATCGGCAGCATGAGGAAGGCGGCGTAGCCGTAGGCGGCGACGAGGTCACCGGCGGACAGGTCGCCGCCGACGGCCAGCCGGGCGCCGATCCAGACGACCGCGACCACGAAGATGCCGGGCAGCAGCACCTCGGCGGCCGGCAGCACCGACTCGATCTTGGCCACCTGGACGCCCGCGTGCCGTACGCGCTGCGAGTCCTTGCGGTAGCGCTCGCCGAACGCGGCCTCGCCGCCGATGCCGCGCAGGACGCGCAGCCCGGACACGATGTCACCGGCCCGGCCGGTCAGATCGCCTTGCAGATCGCGGTAGTTGCCGATGCGCTTGTGCAGGGGGCTGAGCAGCGGCCCGGTACCCGCGAGGAGGGCCGGGACACCGATGAGGACGAGCAGGCCGAGCGTCACCGAGGTGGAGAGCAGCGCCACGGCGACGAGGACGACGGTGACGACACTGCCGATGCCGCGGGCCAGGGCGCCGGGCAGCGCCCCGATGCGGGTGATGTCCGCCGTGCCGATGGCGACCACCTCCCCCTTGGAGACGCGTCCCGGCAGCGTGGCGCCGAGCCGCACGGCGTGCGCCGCCACGAGGCGGAACGTCAGGTAGTTGGCCTTGAGCCGGCCGATGGTGTCACAGCGGTGCCGCAGCACACTGCCGACGGTGGTCACCAGGGCGAGCCCGATGATGACGCCGGTCCAGGTCCACAGTCGCCCGGTGTCCTTGTCCGACACGGCGTCGATGGCCCGCCCGATGGCGAAGGGGGTCAGCCCCATGCTGGCCATCCACAGGCAGCCCCAGAACACCCCGAGGAACAGTGTGCTCGACTGCCTGCCGATCAGCCATCGCAGATAGCTCCTGGGCGAGCGGAGATCCGGGTCTCCCAGCTCGGGCAGCGGATTGTTGCTTGGCAATGCGGATTCCTTCGGGGTTGTCCCGTCCCGGACGGCCGGGACGGTCAGGGGACGGAGAGGGTCTGCTGTACGGGCGGTACGGGCGGTACGGGCGGCGCTGGTGGTGCTGGTGGTGGGGACGCCCGGGGGCGGCCCCGTCAGCTGCGTGGTGGCAGCAGGTCCGTGACGAACGTCCTGAGCTCGGCGATCACTTGATGGGGAGCGTCGAGGTGGTAGAAGTGGTCGCCGGGGAACGTCCGCAGGGCGCTGGGGCCGGTGGTCCACTGCTGCCACTTGCGGATGTGCCCGTCCGTCACGCCCTCGTCGTCCTGGCCGCGCCACGCGCCGAGCGGGCAGGGCAGGAGCGGGTCGGTGCCGGGCGGGCGGTAGCTGTCGCAGAGGGCGCTGTCGCCGCGCAGGGGCCGCGTCACCGCGGCGGCGAGCCGGCTGTTGGCGCCGACGGCCGCGGGAACGACGCCGTCCGCGACGAGTTCGGCCACGAGCTGCTCGTCGGTCAGCCCGGGGGTGTTCGACGGCTCGCCCTGGTCGTCCGGCGCCCGGCAGGCCGAGGCGACGAAGCCGCTCGGCCAGCGTCCTTCCTTGCGGCCCAGGAGGCGCGCCAGCTCGTACCCGATCAGCGCTCCCATGCTGTGGCCGAACATGACGTAGGGGAGATCGAGGCGGGCCGCGAGCGGTGCGGCGACCTCGTCCAGCACCTCGGCCATGCCGGTGGCGGGCTCCTCGCGCCAGCGGTTCTCCCGGCCCGGCAACTGGACGGCGAGGAGCGCGATGTCGGGTCCGAGCAGCTCCTGCCAGGAGCGGAACTGGAAGGCGCCGGAGCCGGCGTGCGGGAGGCACACGAGGAGCGCCGTCGCCGTGCGTGGAGGGTCCCACTCCACCAGGGGGCCCGCGGTCATGGGCGCCGGTCTGCGACGGACACGTGAATGTGACGCTTCTGGAGGGCAGACACGCTGTTTCCCTTGTCAGTCGAAGGTGACGTTCAGAGGTGGGGAAGGGTCCGTGCTCGGCGGCCGGACATGACATCAACGGCGGTCGCGGTATCGGAAGTTGGGGGGAGGAGTGGCGGGCCTTGCTCGACGGGTGCGACGCGAATCGTAAATACGCGTGCCCCCAGCCCCGTTGCCAACATTCCTATCACGGAATGGACTTGTAATGGCAAGGGATAAATGGCCCCCGTCCGTTGTGTCCGTGTCCTGGCCCGACAGGAGGATGCTCCCGTTCACGGACCGTGCATCAACCCCTTCAGGCTGTGCTGTACGTCACATGGTTGAGCCGTGTCGGCACGTGATTCACTGGCCAGGAATTTACGGGTCAGTGGTCAAGCCGACCTGATGCCTTGCCGGCGGGGGATGTTCGACGTAAGGAGGAGTACCTCCGGTCGGCCAGCGTGCACGGAGACCCCAATGCCGCTGAACAGGTGTCCGGAACCCCGCCCTCGACCGGGGCGCGGGGTGAGCGCGTGAAGTCCTCGTGGCGATACAGCGCGACGGGGACGAGGGGATGTGTGCATGGCGCAGGACGAACGTGGCGTAGCCGTGATTTCGGGTGCATCGTCGGGATTCGGCGAGAGAATTGCACAAGTGTTGTCCCGGCAGGGCTACTTGGTGGTCGCCCTGGCCCGCAGGGAGGACCGGCTCAAGGCACTGGCGGAGCAGGACCCCACCGGGGCGATCCTACCGGTGGTCGCCGACGTCCGGGACCGCGACGGGCTGGCCCGGGCCCTGGACGGGCTGCCGGCGGACTTCCGTGACATCTCGGTGCTCGTCAACAACGCCGGCCATTCCCGCGGGTTCGGGCCGCTCCAGTCGGGCCGCGACGAGGCCTGGCGCGAAATGATCGACACGAACATCACCGGTCTGCTCAACGTGAGCGGCCTGGTCCTTCCCCGCATCGTTGCCCGCGGATCGGGACATGTGGTGAACATCGGCTCGATCGCCGCGAGTTACCCCTACATGGGCGGCAATGTGTATGCCGCGACCAAGGCATTCGTGCACCAGCTGTCGCTGAACATGCGGGTCGACCTCCAGGGCACCGGGGTCCGGGTCAGCTGTGTGGCGCCCGGCATGGCGAAGACCGAGTTCGCCAAGGTCCGTTACGACGGCGACGAGGAGCGCGCGGACGCGCTCTACGCGGGGCTTGAACCGCTCACCGCCGAGGACGTGGCGGAGGCGGTGGCGTGGTGTCTCGCGCAGCCCGCCCGGGTCAACGTCAACCTCATCGAACTGATGCCGTCCGAGCAGCACTTCGGACTCGGCTTCGCGGGGAGCCCGCCCGCCGCGCCCGGCGGCACGGATGGCGCCTGAGTCGGTGCGGACCGCCCCCCGGCGCGCGAGCGCGCGGGACGGCCTCGTCGCACGGCCCGCACGCCCCGACGACGCGCGGCAGATCGCGTCGCTCTCCGCCCCCTTCGTCGAGAAGGGCCTGTTGATAGACCGCACCGCGGCCGAACTGGCGGAGAAGGCGCAGGAATTCCTGGTCGCCTGTCACGAGGAGCGGCTGGTCGGGTGCGCCGGGATGGCGCCGGTCGGCGAGAGCCTGGTGGTCTACAACCTCTGCATTGCCGCCGATTGGCAGGGCAGAGGAATCGGCCGACAATTGGTCGGCCTCGCCGCGAGTATCGGCAGAGAGCAGGGGTATCAATCCCTGCTGGCTCTGACCCGATACGGCGGAGAATGGTTCGGGAAGCTGGGGTTCTCGAATGTCCCGGCGAGCGAGACCCGTGATGAATGGCGCACTCTTTTCCGTCCCGGCCGTAGGTCGAGTCTCTATCGGTTGAGACTGGCCTCCGAGTCGTCCAGAGACTGAAGCATGCCCGTGTGCTTGCTCAAGCAGACCTAGGAGTGACACAGTTGATAATCTGCGGGTTGAAACTCACGCATGATGGTGCCGTCGCCCTGCTCGACGACGACCGCCTCGTTTTCAGCGTCGAGATGGAGAAGTTGGGAAACGGTCTGCGCTACAGCACCGTCGCCGACTTCAGCCTGATCCCCGGAATCCTCTCCGACTTCGGCTACAAACCCGAGGACGTCGACGAATGGGTCGTCGACGGCTGGGACGGCGACGTGTCCGGCACGGTGTCCCTGCTCGACCAGGGCGCGCCCACTGAGATCACGGTCGGCCCCTACCGCGAGTCGGCGGCCTGCCCGGCACTCGACGCGCCGAGCGTCTCGGGGACCTTTCCCATGGACGGCGGGTCCTACGCGTACACGAGCTTCCCGCACGCGGCGGGTCACGTGTCCAGCGCGTACGTCTCCAGCCCCTTCGCGCGGCGCGGCGAGGCCTCGTTCGTCCTGGTCTGGGACGGCGGCCTCTTCCCCCGCCTCTACTGGGTCGACCCGCGTGAGGGCGTACAGAACCTGGGCGAGCTCTTCCCCGTCCTCGGCCACGCGTACGCCATCGCGGGACACCACTTCGGTCCCTTCCGCAAGACCGTCCAGTCGCCCACGGTCGACGACCTCTCGGTGGCCGGCAAGCTCATGGCGTACATCGCGCTGGGGCAGCCGGACGACGCCGTGATCTCCGTGCTGCGCGAGGAGTTCCACCGGGTCTTCGAGAGCGACGCACCGGCCGCCGTGGAGTACCGGGCGACGGTCGGCGGGTACGGCAGCCTCTTCGAGCAGTCCGTGCCCCCCGTGCACGAGTTCTTCTCCGCGGTGCGCGCCCGGGTGTCGGACCGGGCGAGCGACGAGGACGTACTCGCCAGCGTGCACGCCTTCTTCGAGGAACTCCTCGTCGAGCGGATCACCGCCAAGGTGCTCGCCGCGCGGGGCGAGGGACCCTGGAACCTCTGCTTCGCCGGCGGCTGCGCGCTCAACATCAAGTGGAACAGCGCGCTGCGCGCGGCGCCCGCCTTCCACGACGTGTGGGTGCCGCCGTTCCCCAACGACTCGGGGTCCGCCATCGGCGCCGCCGTCCTCGGCCGGGCCCAGCACACCGGCCTCACGGCCCTCGACTGGAACCCGCGGCTCGGCCCGGCGCTGACGCCGTCGCCCGAGCTGCCGGCCGGCTGGTCGGCGTCGCCGTGCACCCCGCAGGAGCTCGCGGAGATCCTCCACGAGACGGGGGAGCCCGTCGTCGTCCTGCACGGCCGCGCCGAGCTCGGCCCGCGCGCGCTGGGCGGGCGCAGCATCCTGGCGGCGCCGGTCAGCGCGACGATGAAGGACGAGCTGAACCGCGTCAAGGACCGCGAACCCTACCGTCCCGTCGCCCCCATCTGTCTGGAGGAGGAGGCGCCGAAGATCTTCTCGCCGGGCACGCCGGACCCGCACATGCTCTTCGACCACGACGTGCGGCCGGACTGGGTGGAGCGCATCCCCGCGGTCATCCACCTCGACGGGACGGCGCGGCTCCAGACGGTCGGCCGGGGCGACGACGAGCTGCTCTTCACCGTGCTGTCCGCCTACCACCGGCTCAGCGGCGTCCCCGTGCTCTGCAACACCAGCGCCAACCTCAACGGCCACGGCTTCTTCCCCGACGTGGCGTCCGCCGCGCGGTGGGGCAGGGTCTCCCGGATCTGGAGCGACGGGACGCTCCACCGGCGGACCGACGCCCAGCCGGAGGCGTGAGCGGGGAGGAACGCCCGGCGGCCGCCGCCCAGGGCGCGGCCGCGTCCCTCGTCGCCACGCTGCCCCGGCTCAGGGAACTCCACGGCCGGACGGTGGTCGTGGTGGCGGGCGACCACGTCCTGGCCGACGAGAAGCTGCGGCACGCGTTCTGCGGCGACATCGCGTTCCTGCGGTTCGGCGGGGTGCGGACCGTCGTGGTGCACGACGGCGGCCCGCACCCCCCGGCGCGGGCGGCCGGCGATCCGGAGGCACTGCGCCGGCACGTCGCGGGACACGTGCAGCGCGGGCTGGTCGGCAGCCTGGGCGACCACACCCGGCTGGCCGTGGGCATCACGGGCGAGGACGGCCGCACCCTGGTGGTACGCGACGGCGCGGACATCGTGGTCGACACGGGGGTGGTCCGCCTGTTCCTCGACAGCGGCCGCATCCCCGTGGTGTCGAGCATCGCGTACGACGCGCGAGGGGGCATCCGGCACCTGAGCGCGGTCGACGCGGCCGGGGCGCTCGCCGCCGCGCTGCGGGCCACCCTGCTGCTCCCGGCGGGGGCCGGTGGCGCGCCGCCGGTGGCCGCGGCCGTCGTCGACATGGCGCTCCCGCACGCCGTGCTGAGGCATCTGTACCGGCTCGACGCCGGTGGGGAGCCGGGGCCCGGGGAGCGGCTCGACGCGTGAGGCGTCACGCGTGACGCGCGCTGCGTGACGCGGGCGGCTCACCTCACGTGGCGCGCCGGTCCCGGGCCTCCGGCGACCGGCTCGCCGAGGTGTTCCCGTCGCCGTGCGCCGCAGCCGGGGCCGGCAGGTCCCGCAGGCCGCGCAGGGCGGAGCCGAGCAGCGGGAGGTTCACGACGAGCAGGGCGGCGGCGACGAGCCACATGGTCGCCCGGGAACCCAGGAAGGTGTTCACCGTGCCGCCGATGACCGCACCGAGCGGAATGGTGCTGAAGTTCAGCACCAGCGTGGTCGCGGTGACGCGGCCGATGAGCCCGGCGGGACAGTAGGCCTGCCGGAAGCTGACGATGATGACGTTGCAGGCCACGACGCCCGCGAGGAGCACGGTGGACCCGATGACGAACAACGCGAGCCGGGGGCCCGGCTCGGTCAGGGGGATGAGCAGGGCGAAGGGGGCCGCGACGAACTGGATGCGCAGCAGCGCGCGGGCGCTCCCGAAGCGGCGCGCGAGGCCCCGGGCGGCGAGCCCGCCCGCCACCCCGCCCAGACCGCCGAAGGAGATCAGGACCCCGACGAGTCCGGGCTCGGCGCCCACCGCGCGGACCAGGAAGACGACTTGGACGGCCTGGTAGGAGGCCAGCGCCAGGTTCAGCGCCGCACCGAAGACGGTGATGAGGCGGACGTACGGGTCGTGCGCGACGAACCGGAGTCCGTCGTGGATCTCCTGCCGCAGCCGGCGACGGCGCGGGGCGGGGCGTCGCTCGGTCGCCTTGATACGCAGCAGGCACACCGAGGAGACCAGGAAGGACAGCACGTCCAGGAGCAGGCCCGGCGCACTGCCCACCGCCTGCGCGACCACACCGCCGAGACCGGGCCCCGCCACCCGCGCGGCCTGGTCACCCACCTGCAACTTCGCGTTTCCCTCCAGGAGTTCGTCCGCGCCGACCAGGGAGGGCAGGTACGTGGAGTACGCGGTGGAGAAGAACACGGACGCGGCGCCCGTCAGGAGCGCCACCACGAGGAGGTGAACGATGTCGAGGACGCCGAGCCACCAGGCGACCGGCACCGCGGCGAACAGCGTGGCGGACACCGCGTTGCACACCAGCATCACCGGCCGGCACGGGAGCCGGTCCACCCACGCCCCCGCGGGCAGCCCGACGAGCAGCCACGGCAGCCAGGGCGCGGCGGTCAGCAGGCCGACCAGGAAGGGCGACGCGTCCAGTGTGCTGACGGCCACCAGCGGCAGCAGGACCGACGTGACGCTCGTGCCGAGCTTGCTCGTCGTCTCGCCGATCAGCAGCATGCGGAAGTCGGGGCGGGCCAGCAGCCCCCAGAACGTCCGCGCCGGACCGGCCGCCGGTGCCGCCGGCCGCGACGGTTCCTCCCGGTCGTCCGGGGCCCCGGGGTCTCTCATCGCTCGACGGGCCTTTCGCCAGGTCGTGCCGTGCCGCGGAACGGCCCGGAACCACGCGGGGAGCCGCCGGGGACGGCCGGCGCCCAGGCGGGCGCGACGGCGGCACATGTTAGCAACTTCACATTCCAACTAGCGGCGTTCTGCAAGGTCATACCTGCCGCTTAGGGTCACGGACGGGGGCCGCCGAGTGGCCGACCGCAGCGGAACCACAGAGAACCGGAAGCAGCCGACCGTCCCGACGCCGCGACCGCGAACCGACCTTCGACACGCGGCGAGCGGGGCCGCGAACCTCTCAGCTTTCGCGCTTCAGTTCAAGGAGCCTTTGTGGACAGTGGCGAAAACGATCTCCTGACGCGCTTCGCCGAGACGGCGTCCCGCCACCCGGACCGCGTCGCGCTGACCACCCCCTCGGACACGCTCGACTTCCGCGCGGTCCGCGACCGCGCGGCGCGGCTCGCGGCGGCCCTGCGCGCCCGCGCCGTGGGCCCCGGCAGCACGGTCGGCCTCTGCCTGCCCCGGTGCGCGGACCTGGTCCCCGCGATGCTGGCCGTGTGGCAGGTGGGCGCGGCCTACGTGCCGCTCGATCCCGCCCACCCCGGCGAGCGGCTGCGCTTCCTGGCCCGGGACGCCGGAGCCCGCCTGGTCCTCACCAGCGGCGGCGCGACCCACGCATTCCCCGCGCCCCTGGTCCCGGTGGACCTCGCCGCCCTGCGCCCCGGCCCCCTCGGCCGCCGCTCCGACGCGGCCCCGGCGCCCGCGACGGCCGTCCCCGCGCTGAGCCCGGCGTACGTCGTGCACACCTCGGGCACCACGGGCCGCCCCAAGGGAGTCGTCGTCACCCGCGGCAACGCCGCCCACCTGATGCGCGCCCTGGAGCGGTCCGGCGTCTACCCGCCGGAGCCCGCCCGCGTGGTGTGGAACGCCGGGCTCGGTTTCGACGCCTCGGTCCAGCAGTGGACCAGGATCTGCCGCGGCGACACCTTGATCCTGCCCACCGACCAACTGCGCCACGAACCGGCCCTGTTCGCCGCGTTCCTCCGCGCCGAACGCGCCACCGACCTCGACGCGACCCCCTCGCACTGGGAGGTGCTGCGCCCGTACCTGGCGGAAGAGCCCGCAGCCACCGGCCCGCTGCGCCTCTTCCTCGGCGGCGAACCGGTGCCCGCGGGGATGTGGACGGACCTGGCGGACCTCACCGACCGGGGCCTGGTGAGCGCCGTCAACCTGTACGGCCCCACCGAGTGCACCGTCGACTCGACCGCCGCCCGGATCACGGGCCGCGCCCCGACGATCGGCCCGCCGCTGCCGGGCGTGCGCGCGCACGTCCTCGACCCCGCGCTGCGCCCCGTGCCGGAGGACGGCACCGGCGAGCTCTACCTCTCCGGCGAGGGCGTGGCACAGGGCTATGCCGGGCGCGCCGGGGCGACCGCCGAGCGGTTCGTCGCGGACCCCTTCGGCCCGCCCGGGGCCCGGATGTACCGCACCGGTGACGTGGTGCGCCGCCTGCCCGGCGGACACCTCGCCCATCTCGGCCGCTCGGACGACCAGGTGAAGGTGCGCGGCCACCGCGTCGAGCCGGCCGAGATCGAAGCGGTCCTGTCCGAGCACCCGGGCGTGCACCGCGCCGTCGTCGTCGTACGGGAGGACGCGCCCGGCGACCGACGGCTCGTCGCCTACGCCACGACGGCCCCCGGCGCGGGCGCCGTCGAGCCCGCGGCGCTCCTCGCCCACTGCGCGGCCCGGCTGCCCGCCCCCGTCGTCCCCTCCGCCGTCGTCCTGGTCGACGCCTTCCCGCTGACACCGAACGGCAAGACCGACCGGTCGGCGCTGCCCGCGCCCACGCCCCGGGGAGCCGGGCCCGGACGCGCCCCCGCGTCGGCCGCCGAGGAACTGCTGTGCGGCCTCTTCGCCGACGTGCTGGGCCTGCCCCACGTCCACGCCGACACCGACTTCTTCGCCGCGGGCGGCCACTCGCTGCTCGCCATGCGGCTCGTGGGCCGCGTCCGTGCGGGCCTCGGCGCGGAGCTGACGGTCCGTGACGTCTTCGAGTCCCCGACGCCGACGGGCCTCGCCCACCGGATCGGCGTCCGGCGGTCGACCCGGCCCGTGCTCGGCCGCCGCCCCCGCCCGGCGCGGCTGCCGCTCTCGGCGGCCCAGCGGCGGCTGTGGTTCCTCGACCGGCTGGACGGCCCGAACCCCACCTACAACGAGCACGTGGCGTTCCGGTTCACCGGGCACCTCGACACGCGGGCGCTGCGCTCGGCCGTCACGGACGTCGTCACCCGCCACGAGGCGCTGCGCACGGTCTTCCCCGACCTCGACGGCGAACCCCACCAGCACATCCTCGCCCCCGGCGCGGACCGCCCCGCCGTCCCGCTGCGGGCGGTGACCGAGGAAGAGCTGGCCGACGCGCTGCGCGAGGAGGTCCGCGCCCCCTTCGACCTGGCGTCCGAACCGCCCTTCCGCGCCGTCCTGTTCGCACCCGCCCCGAACACCCACGTCCTGCTCCTGGTGATGCACCACATCACCAGCGACGGCTGGTCCCTGCGGCCCCTGGCGCGCGACCTCGCCGTGGCCTACCGGGCGCGCCGGACCGGCGAGGAGCCCGACTGGCCCGAACTGCCCGTCCAGTACGCCGACTACACCCAGTGGCAGGACGAGCTCCTGGGCCGCCCCGGCGACCCGGACGGCCTGCTCGACGAGCAACTCGCGTACTGGACCAAGACGCTCGACGGGATGCCCGAGCACCTCAGCCTGCCCGTGGACGGCCCGCGCCCGGCCGGGTCCGGGCACGCGGGCGCGACCGAGACCTTCACCTGTGACGCACCACTGCACCGCGGCCTCGTGGACCTGGCCCGCGCGCACGGCTGCACGCTGTTCATGGTGGTGCACGCGGCGCTCGCCGCCCTCCTGACGCGTCTGGGGGCCGGCGAGGACATTCCCGTCGGCGCGGTGACGGCGGGCCGCGGCGACCCGGCCCTCGACGACCTGGTCGGCTTCTTCGCCAACACCCTGGTCCTGCGCACCGACACCTCGGGCGACCCGGCCTTCCGCCACCTCCTCGCACGGGTCAGGGACACCGACCTCGCCGCCGCCGAACACCAGGACCTCCCCTTCGACCGCCTCGTGGAGGCCCTCAACCCGGCCCGCGTCGCCGGACGCCAGCCGCTCTTCCAGGTCCTGCTGGCCTTCCAGAACGCCGAGGGCGCCGTGTGGGACTTCGGCGACGCCGACATGCGGCCGGAGCCCGTCGCGGCCGGCACCGCCAAGTTCGACCTCGCCCTGTCGGTCACCGAACTGCTCGCGGCCGACGGCACCCCCGCGGGCCTGCGCGGAACCCTCGAATACGCCACCGGCCTCTTCGGCCCGCGCAGCGCGGCCGACCTGCTGGCCCGGCTGCGCCGCGTCCTGGAGACGGCCGTCGCCGACCCGGACCTGCCCCTCGGCGACTTCGACGTCTCGACCGCCCGGGACGCCCGCCTGCTGGCCGAGCGCAACGACACGGCGAGCACCGCGCCCGCCCCCACGCTGCTCGACCTGTTCGAGGAGCGCGCCGACCGGGACCCGGCCACGCCCGCCGTGCTGTTCCGGGCCGACCAGCTCTCCTACGGGCAGGTCGAGGCCCGCGCCAACCGCCTGGCCCGCCTCCTGCTGGAACGCGGCATCGGCGCGGGCGCGGTGGTGGCCTCCGCCGTGCCCCGGTCGACGGACCTCGTCGTCGCCGTCCTCGCCGTCATGAAGACGGGCGCCGCCTACCTTCCGGTCGACCCGGACTACCCCGTCGAACGCATCGCCCACGTCCTCGGCGACGCCGGCCCCGCCCTCCTGCTGACCTGCGCGGACACCGCCCTGCCGGCCGAGGTGACGCACGGGCTGCCCCACCTGCGCCTCGACGCGCCGGAGACCGTCGCCGCGCTGCGCGCCTGCCCGTCCGCGCGGCCCACGGACCACGAGCGCGGGCCCCTCCCCACCGGGCGACCCGCGTACGTGATCTACACGTCGGGGTCCACCGGCCGCCCCAAGGGCGTCGTCGTCGCGCACTCCGGGCTCGCCACCATGGCCGCCCACCAGATCGACTCCCTCGGCCTGCGGCCGTCCGACCGGGTGCTGCAGTTCGCCTCGCCGAGCTTCGACGCCTTCTTCTGGGAACTGTCCATGGCGCTGTCCGCGGGCGCCGCCCTCGTCCTCGCACCCGCCCCCCAGCTCCTGCCGGGCCCGGGCCTCCAGAAGCTCGTCGAGGACCACGGCATCACCCACCTCACCCTGCCGCCCGCCGTCCTGAGCGTCCTGTCGCCCGACGCGCTGCGCGGCGTCCACACGCTGATCGCCGCCGGAGAAGCGCTGGGCACCGAGCAGGTGCGCCGCTGGGCCCCCGGCCGGACCCTGATCAACGGCTACGGTCCGACCGAGACCACGGTGTGCGCCAGCATGAGCGCACCCCTGACACCGCACGGCCGCACGGCACCGATCGGCCGCCCGATCCGCGACACCCGCATCCACGTCCTCGACGCACGGCTGCGGCCCGCGCCCACGGGCGTCGGCGGCGAGCTGTACGTGGCGGGCGCGGGCCTGGCGCACGGCTACCTCAACCGGCCGGGCACCACCGCCGAACGGTTCGTCGCGGACCCCTTCGGCCCGCCCGGCACCCGGATGTACCGCACCGGCGACCTGGCCCGCTGGAACGCCGAGGGCGAACTGGAATTCCTGGGGCGCGCCGACGACCAGGTCAAGGTGCGCGGCCACCGCATCGAGCTGGGCGAGATCGAGGCGGTGCTCGCCGGACATCCCGGGGTCGCGGACGTCGCGGTGACGGTGCGCCAGGACGACCAGGGGGACCGCAGGATCGTCGCCTACGTCGTACCGGACGACGCGGCCGCCGCACCGGGGTCCGCAGAGGACGAGACGTCGCCGGACGCCTCGGTCGCCGCCTGGCGGCAGCTGCACGACGCGGTGCCCGGCCAGGACGAAGAGGCCGTGTTCGGCGAGGACTTCACCGGATGGCGCAGCGGCTACGACGGCACCGCGATCCCGCTGGACGAGATGCGGCACTGGCGTCGCGAGACGGTCCGGTCCATCGCCGCGCTCGCCCCGCGCCGAATCCTCGAACTGGGCGTCGGCAGCGGCTTGCTGCTCGCCGAGCTGGCTCCCGGTACCGAGGCGTACTGGGGCCTCGACCACTCCCCGGAGGTCATCGGGAAACTGCGCCGGCACGTGGCCGCGCGCCCCGGCCTGGCCGGCCGCGTCGACCTGCGCACCCAGTCGGCCGACGACTTCACCGGCATCCCGGACGGCCACTTCGACGTCGTGGTCCTCAACTCGGTGGCCCAGTACTTCCCCGGCGGGGACTACCTCACCCGCGTCCTGCGGCGCGCCGCCCGGGCCCTGGCGCCCGGCGGCTCCCTCTTCGTGGGCGACGTGCGGAACCTGCGCCTGCTGCGGTGCTTCCACTCCGCCGCCGCCCTGCGCCGCACCGGAGCCGAGCCCGGCAGCCCCGCCCACGCGCGCGCCACCGGGCTGGGCCTGGCCAGGGAGCAGGAGCTCCTGGTCGACCCGGCGTTCTTCCCGGCACTGGTCGCGGCGTCCGACCGGTTCACGTCCTGCGACATCAGACTGAAGCGCGGCGCATACGCCAACGAACTGAGCCGCTACCGCTACGACGTGGTGCTCCGCACGACGCCCGCCCCGGACACGGCGCCGCCGGTCCACCCGCTTCGCTGGGGCACCGAGGTGCGGTCGCTCGACGACGTACGCAAATACGCGGACCCCCGCGAACATCCCCGCAGGCACCCCGCGGACCGGACACCGGTCACCACGCTCGTCACGGGGATCCCCAACACCCGCCTGGCACACGACCTGGCCACCCTGGGCACGGCGCCGCCCGATGGGCTCGACCCCGAGGAACTCGCCAGTGCGGCGGAGGAGTCCGGGTGCGCGGTCGTGCTGCGCTGGTCCGAGACGGGCGGCCCCACGTGCTTCGACGCGGTGCTCGTGCCCCGGGCCACCGATCCCGCGACGGTCCGCGCGCACGTCCTCCCGCCCGGCACGGTCCCCCCGGCCGACCGCGCCGGGCCCGCCACCGACGACGAGGACAAGCACGTCAACATCCCCTTCGTGACACCGCGGGACGCCCGCCTGAAGCAGTCGGTCACCCGGCGCGCCGAGGCCTTCCTGCCCGCTGTCATGGTGCCCTCGGCGGTCGTCGTCCTGGACGGCTTCCCCCGGACGCCGAACGGCAAGCTCGACCGCGCCGCCCTGCCCGCACCCGACGTGGCGGTCAGCGCGGGCAGCCGCGCGCCGCGCACCCCGCGGGAAGAGGCGCTGTGCCGGATGTACGCGGAGCTCCTCGGCGTCGACGAAGTGGGCATCGACGACAGCTTCTTCGACCTCGGCGGCCACTCCCTGCTCGTGACGCGGCTGATCAGCCGTATCCGGGTGGAGTTCGGGATCGAGGTGCCGATCACCGCGGTCTTCGACGCACCGAGCGTGGCCGCGCTCACCGAGCGGCTGCCCGGCGCGCGCAAGGCCCGGCCCGCGCTGCGCAGAATGCGCCCCAAGGACTGACCCGACCGGCCCAGCGGCCCACGAACCACGAGGGTGATCAATGGACTTCAGTCTCTTCTACTTCGCGGACGACAGCACACCCGACGGCGACGGCGGACGGTACGAACTGCTCCTCGAAGGAGCCCGCTTCGCCGACCGGCACGGCTTCACCGCCGTGTGGACCCCCGAGCGCCACTTCCACGCCTTCGGCGGGCTCTACCCCAACCCCGCGGTCGTCGGCGCGGCCCTGGCCGCGGCCACGGAACGCATCGGGATCAGGGCCGGCAGCGTGGTGTCACCGCTGCACCACCCGGTACGGATCGCCGAGGAGTGGTCGGTCGTCGACAACCTCTCGGGCGGCCGCGTCGGTGTCTCCTTCGCGTCCGGCTGGCACCCCGTCGACTTCGCGCTGAGCCAAGTGCCCTACGACGACCGCAAGCGCACCATGATCGAGAACATCGGCCAGGTGCGGCAACTGTGGCGCGGCGAGGCCCTCGACGTGGTGGACGGCACCGGCCTGACCACGCCGGTGCGCGTCTTCCCGCCCCCCGTGCAGCCCGAGCTGCCCGTCTGGATCACCAGCGCGGGTGACGCCGGCACGTTCCGCGCGGCGGCCACCGCCCGGGCCGGGGTGCTGACCCATCTGCTGCACCAGGACGTCGCCGAACTCGCCGACAAGATCACCGAGTACCGGCGGTGCGCACGGGAGGCCCACGACGGCTGGGACGGCCACGTCACGCTGATGCTGCACACCTTCCTCGCCGACAGCCGGGACGAGGCCCGCGACATCGTGCGCGGGCCGCTGCAGGAGTACCTCAAGAGCTCGATCGAACTCATCACCCGGTCGTTCCGCGAGGCCGACCCCGACTTCGACGTCGACGACCTCGACGAGGAGGACATCGACTTCATCGTGTCGCGGTCCTTCGACACGTACTTCGACGAACGCGGGCTGTTCGGCACCGTGCCGGAGGCCTCCGCGACGGTCGCGCGCCTGCGGGACATCGGGGTGGACGAGATCGCCTGCCTGATCGACTTCGGTGTCGACACGAAGACCGTACTGGCCGGGTTGCGCCAGGTGAACGCGCTGCGAGAAGCGTCGGAATAGGGCTTGGAGGCCGAGAAACACATGATCCCCCTGTCGTTTTCGCAGCTGCGGTTCTGGATCCAGGGCGAGCTGGGCGCGGACGGCGCCGCCTCGCCGGTCGCCTCCTTCGTCCTGCGCCTGACGGGACCGCTGGACGTGGTGGCCCTCCGGGCGGCGCTGCGGGACGTGGTCGTCCGCCACGAGAGCCTGCGCACGCTGTTCCCGGCCGTCGACGGCCGGGCGGCGCAAGTGATCCTGGACGCGGGGGCCGCGGCGGAGCGCCTGGACCTGCCGGTGCGCCAGGTCGCCCCCGACGACCTGGCGCAGGCCGTGGCGTCCCACCTGCAGCACACCTTCGACCTGGAGCGTGAGCTGCCGCTGCGGGCGGTGCTCCTCGGCGCCGGGGCGGGCGCGGCGGCGGGCCCGGGCGGGGGCTCCGCGGCGGCATCGGGGGCAGGGGATCATGCGTTGGTGGTCGCGGTGCACCACATCGTGTTCGACGGCTGGTCGGTGGCGCCGTTCGTGCGCGACCTGTCGGCGGCGTACGCGGCACGACTGGGCGGGAAGGCGCCGCAGTGGGACGAACTCCCCGTCCAGTACGCCGACTTCACCCTCTGGCAGCGTGACCTCCTGGGCGCCCCCGAGGACCCGGGGAGCCTGTTCGCCGAGCAGCTGTCGTACTGGCGCAAGCGGCTCGCCGACCTGCCCGACGAGACGGCGCTGCCCACCGACCGGGCGCGCCCGGCCACCGCGTCGCACCGCGCGGGATCGGTCGCCTTCCGGCTGGACGCAGCGACCCGCGACAGGCTCGCCGCGCTCGCCAGGGAGCACGGGGCGAGCCTGTTCATGGTGCTGCACGCGGGCCTCGCGGGACTGCTGGCCCGCTGGGGTGCCGGGACGGACGTTCCCGTCGGCAGCCCGGTCGCGGGCCGCACCGACGCCGGCCTCGAAGACCTGATCGGCTGCTTCGTCAACACGGTGGTGGTCCGCACGGACGTGTCGGCGGACCCGTCGTTCGGCGAGCTGCTCGACCGCGTGCGCGCCGACGTCCTGGCCGCGTTCGAGCACCAGGACGTGCCCTTCGAGCACGTCGTCGAGGCGGTCAACCCGGCCCGCTCCGCGGCCCGGCACCCCCTCTTCCAGACCATGCTCGTCCTGCAGAACAACGCCGCCACCGAGGCGGACCTGCCGGGCCTGACCACGACGGTGGAGGGCGACCGCGTCGACCGGTCCATCAGCTTCGACCTGGTCTTCGACGTCACCGAGGAGCCGGACGGCCTGGCGGGCCGGCTCGTGTACGCCGAGGACCTCTTCGACCGGACGACCGCGGAGCGGCTGGCCCGCTCCTTCGAGAGCTTCCTGACGCAGGCGGCCGCGCACCCCTCCCGGACCGTCGCCCGGCTGGAGGTCGTCACACCGGCAGAGCGGGACGACCTCCTCGCCGCGGGCGACGGCGGCACCTTCCCGCTGCCCACCGGGTCCGTGCCGGACGTCTTCGCGCGGCGCGCCGCCGAGACACCGGGGGACACCGCGGTCATCTGCGGCGACACCCGTCTCACGTACGAGGAGCTCGACACCCGGGCGAACCGCCTGGCGCACGCGCTGACCGCACACGGCGCGGGCCCCGACCGGCTCGTCGCCGTCGCCATGGTGCGCTCCGCCGACCTGGCCGTCGCGCTGCTGGCCGTGCTGAAGAGCGGCGCGGCCTACCTCCCGCTCGACCTGCGCAGCCCGGACGACCGACTGCGCACGATCCTCGCGGAGGCACGCCCGTGCCTCGTGCTCGCCGACGAGGCGAGCCGCCCGCGCGCCACCGCGTGGCAGGTCCCGGACCTGACGTCACCCGTGGTCCCGCTCTCCGCTGCCGACCGGGCAATGGAGAACCAGACCCTGCTGCCGGAGGCGCCGGGGTCGTCGGGTGCCTCCGAGCAGGGCACCGCCTACGTGATGTACACCTCGGGATCCACCGGGCGCCCCAAGGGGGTCGTCATCACCCATCGCAACATCGTGGGTCTCGCCGCGGACCCCTGCTGGGCGGACGGCACGCACACCCGCGTACTGGCCCACGCGCCGCACTCCTTCGACGCCTCCACCTACGAGCTGTGGGTGCCGCTCCTCAACGGCGGCACCGTCGTCATGCCCCTGGCCGAGGAGACCACCGCGGACGCCTGGCACCGGACCGTCGCCGAGCACGGCGTCACCGGAGCCTTCCTGACCGCCTCCCTCTTCCACTCCCTCGTCGAGGACCGGAGCCCCGTCCTGGGCGCGCTCCGGCACGTCCTGGTCGGCGGCGAGGAACCGTCGGCCGCCGCCGTGCGACGGATGCGGGAGGAATTCCCCGGCACGGCGCTGACCAATGCCTACGGCCCGACCGAGAACACCACGTTCACCACCCTGCACCGCCTCGACGCCCCCGGCGAGGAGACCGGGCGTATCCCCCTGGGCCGTCCGATGGCGAACGGGCGGGTCCATGTGCTGGACGGCGGAATGGGGTTGGTGCCGGTGGGGGTGGTGGGGGAGCTGTATGTCGGTGGTGTGGGGGTGGGCCGTGGTTATGTGGGGCGGCCGGGGTTGACGGCGGGTCGGTTCGTGGCGGATCCGTTCGGTGGGGCGGGGGAGCGGTTGTACCGGACGGGGGATCTGGTGCGGTGGCGGGCCGGGGGCGTTCTGGAGTTCGTGGGGCGGGCCGATGACCAGGTGAAGGTGCGTGGTTTCCGGGTCGAGTTGGGTGAGGTGGAGGCGGTGTTGGAGGGGCATCGGTGGGTGTCCCGGGCGGTGGTGGTGGTGCGGGAGGATCGGCCGGGGGATCGGCGTCTGGCTGCCTACGTGGTGCCTGGCGCTGGTGTTCTGGTGGAGGGTGTGGCGGGGGAGTTGTCGGGCTGGTTGGCGGAGGCGTTGCCGGATTACATGGTGCCGGTGGTGGTGGTGATGTCTGAGGGGCTGCCGTTGTCGGTGAACGGGAAGGTGGATCGGGCGGCTCTGCCGGTGCCGGAGGTGACGGTGGTGGCGGCGGGGCGTGAGCCGCAGTCTCCGGCGGAGGTGTTGTTGTGCGAGTTGTTCGCCGACATCCTGGGGCTGCCCGAGGTCGGCGTCGACGACGACTTCTTCGTACTCGGCGGGAATTCCCTGCTGGCCATCCGGCTGGTGAGCAGGCTGCGGTCGGTCCTCAGCACCGAGATCGACATGCGGGCCATCTTCGAGGCACCCCGGCCGGCCGAACTCGCCGCCCGGTTCACGGCGTCGGACACCGGCCGCCCGGCCCTGACGGCGCGCCCGCGACCCGACCGGCTCCCGCTCTCCTTCTCCCAGCTCCGGTTCTGGTTCCAGAACGAACTGGTCACCGCAGGTGACGCGCACACGATCACCACGGCGCTGCGCCTGACGGGACCGCTGGACGTCGTCGCGCTGCGGGCGGCCCTGCGTGACGTGGTCGTGCGCCACGAGAGTCTGCGCACGGTCTTCCCCGTGACGGACGGCGAACCGCGGCAGCGGGTGCTCGACGCGGCGGGGCTCCAGGTCGAGCTGGAGGTACGGCCGCGCGCGCCGCGGAGTCCGGCGCAGGCGGTGTCCGAGGTGGCGGGCGTCCCCTTCGACCTGGAGCGCGAGGTGCCCCTGCGGGCCGTGCTGTTCGGCCCGGAGCGACGCGCGGAGGGCGACTCCGACGGGGACCCGGACGAGAGCCCTGCCGCGCCTTCGGCGGCCGAGGCCCACGTGCTGGTCCTCTCCGTGCACCACATCGTGTTCGACGGCTGGTCGGCGGCACCCTTCGTGCGCGACCTGTCGACGGCGTACACCGCACGACTGGGCGGGAAGGCGCCGCAGTGGGCCGGGTTGCCGGTCCAGTACGCCGACTTCACCCTCTGGCAGCGCGACCTCCTGGGCACCCCGGCGGACGCCGACAGCCTCTTCGCCGGACAACTCGCCCACTGGCGCGAGACCTTGGCCGGCCTCCCGGACGAGCTGACGCTGCCCACCGACCGGACCCGCCCCGCGACCGCCTCGCACCGGGCCGGAGCCGTCACGGTCCGCCTCGACGCGCGGACCCGGCGACGGCTCGCCGACCTGGCCCGCCGGGAGGGCGCGAGCCTGTTCATGGTGCTGCACGCGGGCCTCGCCGGGCTGCTGACCCGCTGGGGCGCCGGGACCGACCTCGCCGTCGGCAGCCCGGTCGCGGGCCGCACCGACTCGGCTCTGGACGACCTCGTCGGCTGCTTCCTGAACACCGTCGTCGTCCGCACCGACACGTCCGGCGACCCCACTTTCGCCGAACTGACCCGCCGGGTACGCGAGACCGTACTGACCGTCATGGAGCACCAGGACGTCCCCTTCGAGCGTGTCGTCGACGCGGTCGACCCGCAGCGGTCCGCGGCCCGGCACCCGCTCTTCCAGGTCATGCTCAGCCTGCAGAACAACGCGGAGGCCGCCGCGGACTTCCCGGGCCTCGACGCGACGTCCCTGGACGACGGGAGCTACCCCTCCACCGCCTTCGACCTGCTCTTCGACCTCGGCGAGGCGGACGGCCGCATCGAAGGACGGCTCGTCTACGCGGAGGATCTGTTCGACCGGGCCACGGCGGAACGCCTCGCACGCCACTTCGAGCGGTTCCTCGGCCGGGTGGCCCAGGACCCCGCCCGACCCGTCGCACGGGTCGACTTCCTGCCCGACGCCGAGCGCCGTGCCGTCCTGGAGGAGTGGAACGGCACCTCCCGCCCGGCCCCCGACGGCCTCGCGCCGCGGTGGATCGAGCGGCAGGCCGCACGGACCCCCGACCACACCGCCGTGGTGTGCGCGGGCACGACGCTCAGCTACGCCGAGCTGAACACCCGGGCGAACCGCCTGGCGCACGAGCTGATCGCGCGGGACGCGGGCCCCGGCCGGCTCGTCGCCGTCGCCATGGCACGCTCCGCCGACCTGCTGGTCGCCCTCCTGGCCGTCCACAAGACCGGCGCCGCGTACCTGCCCATCGACCCCGGCCACCCGAAGGAGCGCATCCGCACCATCCTGTCCGACGCCGCGCCCACGCTGGTCCTGACCGACCTCGTCACCCGCGAGGAGGTCGGCGCCCCCGACTGGGTGGCCCTCGACGACCCCGGCGTCACCGCCGCCCTCGCCCGGCGTCGCGGCTCCGACCCCGACATGACGCGGGTTCCGGGCGCCGCCCACCCCGACGCCGCCGCGTACGTCATCTACACCTCGGGCTCGACGGGCCGGCCCAAGGGCGTCACGGTCACCCACCGCAACCTCGCCGCCCTGCTCGACGGCATGGGCGACCACCTGCCGCTGCTGCCCGAGGACCGCCTGCTCGCGGTGACCACCGTCGCCTTCGACATCGCCCACCTGGAGCTGCTCCTGCCCCTGTGCCACGGCGCCGCCGTCGTCATCGCGTCCGACGACGCGGCGGGCGACCCCTTCGCCCTCGCCGACCTCGTCCGGGAGCACGGGGGCACCGCCATGCAGGCGACCCCCTCGCTCTGGGCCGCCCTCGCCGAGAACACCCCGAAGGCGCTCCGCGGACTCCGCGTCCTCGTCGGTGGCGAGGCCCTTCCGGGCGGCCTCGCCACCGAACTGGGCTCACTGGCCGCCGAGGTCACCAACCTCTACGGCCCCACCGAGACGACCATCTGGTCCCTCGCCGCACGCATCGACGCGGACAGCGCACCACGCCCTCCCATCGGCCGTCCGATGGTGAACGAGCGGGTCCATGTGCTGGACGACGGGCTGAGGTTGGTGCCGGTGGGCGTCGTCGGCGAGCTCTATGTCGGTGGTGTGGGGGTGGGTCGTGGCTATGTGGGGCGGCCGGGGTTGACGGCGGGTCGGTTCGTGGCGGATCCGTTCGGTGGGGCGGGGGAGCGGTTGTACCGGACGGGGGATCTGGTGCGGTGGCGGGCCGGGGGTGTTCTGGAGTTCGTGGGGCGGGCGGACGATCAGGTGAAGGTGCGTGGTTTCCGGGTCGAGTTGGGTGAGGTGGAGGCGGTGTTGGAGGGGCATCGGTGGGTGTCCCGGGCGGTGGTGGTGGTGCGGGAGGACCGGCCGGGGGATCGGCGTCTGGCCGCCTACGTGGTGCCTACCGGTGGCGTTTCGGTGGAGGGTGTGGCGGGGGAGTTGTCGGGCTGGTTGGCGGAGGCGTTGCCGGATTACATGGTGCCGGTGGTGGTGGTGATGTCTGAGGGGCTGCCGTTGTCGGTGAACGGGAAGGTGGATCGGGCGGCTCTGCCGGTGCCGGAGGTGACCGTGGTGGCGGCGGGGCGTGAGCCGCAGTCTCCGGCGGAGGTGTTGTTGTGCGAGTTGTTCGCCGACATCCTCGGGCTGCCCGAGGTCGGCGTCGACGACGACTTCTTCGAACTCGGCGGGGACAGCATCGTCTCCATCCGCCTCGTCGCCCGGGCGCGCGCCCGGGGCCTGGTGATCTCCGCCCGTGACGTCTTCCGCCGCAAGACCGTCGCCGAACTCGCCAAGCACGCCAAGGAACGGGCGCCGAAGGCGAAGCGTCCGGCACGGACGACGGACCCGGCTCCCGGGACACCGGCCCGCTCGGCCACGGCATCCGCCCGCGCGGCCACGGCATCCGACGGAACGAGCACGCGAGAGCTTCTCGCACCCTCCACGCCAGCCACCGTGGCGCCGACCACACCGACGCCGACCAGTTCCGCACAGCCCACGCCCACGTCGGCCGCCTCCGAGGCGATCACCCTGACGCCGATCATCCGGTGGCAGCGCGACCGCGGCGGTCCGGTCGACGGCTTCCACCAGTCCGTGCTCGTCCGCACCCCGGCCGGCCTGCGGATGCCGCGGCTGCGGGCGATGATCCAGCACCTCCTCGACCGGCACGACGCCCTGCGCATGCGACTGCGGCGCGGCGCCGACTGGCACATCGACGTGCTGCCCCGCGACGCGGCCCCCGCGACCGAGCCGCTCGTACGGGTCGACACCGCGGGCAGCGACGCCGAGGAGCTCGCGCGCACGGTCCGCGACCAGCGGGACGCGGCGCGGCGACGGCTGGCCCCGGAGCGGGGCACCATGCTGCAGGCGGTGTGGTTCGACGCGGGGCCGGGACACGACGGGCGGCTCATGCTGATGATCAACCACCTGGTGGTCGACGGCATCTCGTGGCGGATCCTGCTCCAGGACCTGCGGACGGCCTGGGAGACCGAGGAGCGAGGGGCCGCAGGCGCGACGACCGTGGACGGCACCGGGATCTCCTTCGCGGACTGGGGCGCACACCTGACACGCAGCGCGCTGGCGCGCACCGGCGAACTCCCCTTCTGGACCGGTGTGGTCGGGGGAGCGGACGGCCTCCTCCCCGGGGCCGCGCTCGCCGCGGACCGCGACGTCCTCGGCACCCAGGGCTCCGTGGCCCGCATCCTGCCCGCCGACCGGACGGAACAGCTCCTGACGCGCGTACCGGCCGCGTTGGGCACCGGCATCAACACCGTCCTGCTGACCGCGCTCGGCGAGGCGGTACGGCAGTGGCGTACGGGACACACCGCGGACCCCGGGGCACCCTTCCTGGTCGACGTCGAGGGGCACGGCCGGGAGGAGATCGCCGACGACCTCGACCTGTCGTCGACGGTCGGCTGGTTCACCAGCATGTTCCCCGTCCGTCTCGGCGGTCCGGCGGACGGCGCGGAAGCCGCCCTGCGCGCCGTGGACGACCAGCTGACCACCATGCCCGACAAGGGGCTGGGGTACGGCCTGCTGCGGTACCTCAACCCGGAGACCGCCCCGGCGCTGGCCCGACTGCCGCGCGCGGACGTCATGTTCAACTATCTGGGCAGGTTCGACCGCCCGGACGGCACCGCGTGGGGGCTCGCCCCGGAGGTCGGCGCCGTCGCGGGCGGCGGCGACCCCGAGATGCCGCAGACCCATCTCCTGGAGATCTCCGCGGTCACCATGGACCAGGACGACGGCCCGGAACTGCACGTCACCTGGGCCTACCCCACCGCTCTGCTCGACGCGGAGCGGGTGGCGGAACTGGCCGACCTGTGGGAGGCGGCACTGGCGGCGACGACCGCCCGCACCCAGGAGCAGGCCCCGGCAGAGCGGAAGCAGCAGCAGAAGCAACAGGAGCAGCAGAAGCAACAGGAGCAGGGGGAGACGGCATGACCGGCGCGGACATGGAGCGGGCCACGGCGGTCCCGCCGGCCCCGCTGCAGCAGGGCCTGTTCTTCCTCACCGCGTTCGACGCGGACGGCCAGGACATCTACACCACCCAGCTGACCCTCGACTTCGAGGGCGACCTCGATCCCGTCGCGCTGTCCGACGCCTGCCGTGCGCTGCAGCGCCGGCACGACAGCCTGCGCTCCGGGTTCCGCACCGGGCCGACCGGCGAACCCGTACGGTTCGTCGTCCCCGACCCGCCGCTCGACTGGCGGACGGTCGACGTGTCCGCCGGGGACGCCGAGGCGCGCCGGGCCGAGGCCGACCGCATCGCGGCGGAGGAGCGCCGTCGGCGCTTCGACCTCGACCGGCCGCCGCTGGTCCGCTTCCTGCTGATCCGCGTCGCCGAGGGGAGCTGGCGGTTCGTGCTGACGAACCACCACATCATCCTTGACGGCTGGTCCACCTCCGTCCTCCTCGACGAACTGCTCCGGCTGTACGGCGCCCACCCGGACCGGGCCGGTCTCGCGCCCGCACCCGAGTACGCCGACTACCTGGAGTGGCTCGCGGACACCGACCTCGACGAGGCGCGCGACGCCTGGGCCGAGACACTCGACGGTGCCGAGGAGCCCACGCTCGTCGCACCGGAGGCCGCCGACCGGGCGGCCGTCGTCCCGCTGCGGGTCGTGCGGACCCTCCCCGCGGGGCGCAGCGCGGCCCTCGCCGACCTGGCACGGCACTTCGGCGTCACCCTCAATACCGTGGTCCAGGTGGCCTGGGCGCTGGTCCTGCGCAGACTCACCGGCCGGGACGACGTCCTGTTCGGCATGACCGTCTCGGGCCGGACCGCGGACGTCGAGGGCGTCGAGTCGATGGTGGGGCTCCTCATCAACACCCTGCCCGCGCGGGTACGGGCACAGCCCGCGGACACCCTGGCGGACCTCCTGGAGCGCGTGCAGGACGAGCAGCTCGACCTGTTCGAGCACCACCATCTGGGGCTCACCGAGATCCAGCGGCAGGCCGGGATCGGGCGGCTCTTCGACACCACGACCGCGTTCGAGAACTACCCGTCGGGCGGCGAACTCCGCCTGGGCGACGCGGAGTGCGTCGGCGTCGGCGGGTTCGACGCCACGCACTACCCGCTGTCGCTGATCTGCACGCCGGGCGACGCGCTGGGGATCCGTCTCGACTACCGGCCCGACGTGTTCGACCGCGCCGAGGCGGACCGCTTCTGCGACTGGTTCGTCCGGATGCTGGAGGCGATCGCCGACGACCCGGACCGGACGGTCGGCGACCTGTCCGTGCTCAGCGACGACGAGCGCCACGAGATCCTCGTCGACCGCAACGCGACCCACCACCCGGTCGACCCGGTCACGCTGCCCGACCTGTTCGCCGCCCGGGCCGCCACCGACCCCGGCGCCCCCGCGCTGACCTGCGACGGCACCACCCTCACGTACGGCGAACTCGACACCCGTGCCAACCGGTTGGCGCGGCTGCTCATCGAGCTCGGGGCCGGGCCCGACACGCTCGTCGCGCTCGCCCTGCCCAGGAACCCCGACATGGTCGTCGCGCTGCTGGCGGTCCTCAAGTCCGGCGCGGCCTACGTGCCCGTCGACGTCGGCTACCCCGCCGAGCGCGTCACCCACATGCTGACGGACTCCCGCGCCCGGATCGCCGTCGTGACCGAGCAGGCCCGACTCGCCCTGCCCGAAGGCACCCACCGGCTCGTCATCGACGCCGGAGCCGTGACCCGCGCCCTGGGCGACCGCCCCGACGGCCCCGTCACCGACGCCGAACGCACCCGGCCGCTGCGGCGCCAGGACCCCGCGTACGTCATCTACACCTCGGGTTCCACCGGCGTGCCCAAGGGCGTGGTGATCGAGCAGGGCAACGTGGTCAACTTCGTGGCCACGGTGCGGAAGGACTTCGGCGGCGACGGGATGTCCCGGGTGCTCGCGGCGACCTCCCTGAGCTTCGACGTGTCCGTCTTCGAGATCGTCACGACGCTCGCCATCGGCGGCCACCTGGACCTCGTCGACGACCTCTTCGCCCTCCTGGAGCGCGGCCGTTGGGAGGGCAGCCTGCTCTGCGGAGTGCCCTCGGCGGTCGCGGGCCTGCTCGCGGGCGGCGGCGCCGCACTGTCGGCACCCCATGTCATGCTCGGCGGCGAGGCGGTCCCGCGCGGCCTGGTGCGCGAGCTCCAGAGGCGCGTCCCCGGCTGCGTCGTCACCAACAGCTACGGCCCCACCGAGGCCACCGGCTACTGCACCTCCTGGCGCAGCACCGACGGCCCGGCGGACGGCCCCCCGCCCATCGGCCGCCCCGTGCCCAACGCCCAGGTGTACGTGCTGGACGGGCGGCTCGCCCCCGTGCCCGTCGGCGTGCCCGGCGAGCTCTACGTCGCGGGCGCCGGCGTCGCCCGCGGCTACCTGAACCGGCCCGGCCTCACCGCGGGCCGGTTCGTCGCCTGCCCCTTCGGCCCGCCCGGGACCCGGATGTACCGGACCGGGGACCGGGTGCGGCTGCGGTCCGACGGCGGCCTCGACTACCTCGGCCGCCTCGACGACCAGGTGAAGATCCGCGGCTTCCGCGTCGAGCTCGGCGAGGTCGAGGCCGCCCTGCTGCGCCACGACCACGTCGCGCAGGCGGTCGCGCTGGTACGGGAGGACCGCGCCGACGACCGCAAGCTCGTCGCCTACGTGGTGGCGGCCGGTCCCGCGGCCGCCGTCGACCCGCAGGACGTCCGGCGCCTGCTCGGCAGGACGCTGCCGGAGCACATGGTCCCCGCGGCCGTCGTACCGCTGCCGCGCCTCCCGTTGCTGCCCAACGGCAAACTGGACCGCAGGGCGCTGCCCGCCCCGGTGTACGGGGCCGCGGGCCGGGCCTCGCGCAACGCCCGCGAGGAGGCGCTGAGCGCGCTGTTCGCCGAGGTGCTCGGCGCGGACGGCGTGGGCGTCGACGACGGCTTCTTCGACCTGGGCGGCGACTCCCTCCTCGCGACACGGCTGGCCGGCCGCGTCCGCACGGTCCTCGGGCTCGCGCTCTCGCCCCGCGCCCTGTTCGAGGCCCCGACGGTGGCCGCCCTGGCGAACAGGCTCGACGACGCCGGCCACGGTGCGGGGCTCGACGTACTGCTGCCACTGCGGCGCGCGGGCGGCGGACGCCCGCTGTTCTGCGTCCACGCGGCGGGCGGACTCGCCTGGCCGTACGCGCGCCTGCTGCCCCACCTCGGGCCCGACACCCCCGTCTACGGACTGCAGTCGCCCACCGTGGGCGCGCCGGAGAGCGGCGCCTGGAAACTCGACGACCTGGTACGCGAGTACGCCGACCGGATGCGCGCGGTACAGCCGCGAGGCCCCTACCGGCTGCTCGGCTGGTCGGTCGGCGGCAACATCGCCTTCGCCGTCGCGGCCCACCTCGCCCAGGAGGGCGAGCCCGTCGAGTTCGTGGCCCTCCTCGACTCCTACCCGCCGCCGGACCCGAGCGCGCTGCCGGACCCGCCCGACATGCTGCGCGGCGTCCTCGCCGAGGTCGGCATCGCGGCCGACGGACGTCTGTCGGAGCAGGTCGCGATCCTCGGGGAGCGGACCGTCGAGGGCGTGCGGCTCGCGGCCCACTCCGCCGTGGAGGTGCTGCGGACGACGCCCCCGCGTGCCGTGGGCGTCGACCTCGTGCACTTCCGCGCCACCGCCGACGGCCCGCCCGCCGACGTCGCGCGGGAGGCCTGGAAACCGTACGGCGGCGGCCGGTTCACCGCGTACGACATCGACTGCGGCCACCACCGGATGATGGACCCGCGGCCGCTCGCCGCCCTCTGCGGCGCCCTGTCCGGCCATCTGGACCGACACTGAAACCGACACCGAAAGGGGACGGCGTGCCGCTGCTCCCGGAGATGGATCTCGCGGACCCGGCCCTGCACGCGGAGGAGGACCTGTCACCGGTGTGGCGGCACCTGCGCACGCACGAGCCCGTCCACCGGCAGCCCGAGCGGGGCCCCCGGCCCGGCTTCTGGGTCCTGACACGGTACGAGGACGTGTCCGCGGCCTACCGCGACCCGGAGCGCTTCCGCTCGGACCGGGGGAACGTGCTCGACACCCTGCTCGGCGGCGGCGACCACGCGGCGGGTCTGATGCTGCCGCTCATGGAGGGGCCGCGCCACGCCGAACTGCGCGGCGCCCTCATGAAGTGCTTCTCGCCCCGCGCGCTGGCCGGAGTCGTCGACAGCATCCGCGCCGCGTCACGGGAGTTGGTCACCGAGACGCTGGAGGACGGGGAGTGCGACTTCGCCCAGGACGTGGCGGGACAGCTGCCGCTGCGGGCGATCTGCGACCTCCTGGACGTGCCCCGGTCCGACCGTCAGCACCTGCTCGACATGACGTCGTCGGCGCTCGGAGCGGAGAGCGAACAGGGACTGCGGCGCGACGCCTGGGTCTCCAAGAACGAGATCCTCTTCTACTTCGCCGACCTGGCCGCACGCCGCCGCGCCGCCCCGCGGGACGACATCGTCAGCCTGCTCACGCAGGTCCGCGTCGGCGGCGTCCCGCTGACCGACGAGGAGGTCATCCTCAACTGCTACAGCCTGATCATCGGCGGCGACGAGACCACCCGCCTGGCGCTCGTCGGGGGCGTCGCCGCGCTCCTGGCGCACCCCGAGCAGTGGGCCCGCTACCAGGCCGGTGACATCGGTACCGAATCCGCCGTCGAGGAAGTGCTGCGCTGGACCTCGCCCACGCTGCACGTGGCCCGCACGGCCGGGACGGACCTCGTCGTGCGGGGCCGTGAGATCGCGGCCGGTGACATCGTGACGCTGTGGAACGCCTCGGCCAACCGCGACGAGGCCGCCTTCGAGGAACCGGACGCGTTCCGCCTCGACCGGACCCCGAACCGCCACCTGACCTTCGCCTACGGCACCCACTTCTGCCTGGGCGCGTTCCTGGCCCGGGCGGAGATCAGTGCCGTGCTCGGCGACATGCGGGAACTGGTGGCCGACCTCGGCCCGGCGGGTCCCGCCCGGCGGATCTACTCCAACTTCCTGGGCGGCCTTGGCGCGCTGCCGCTCACCTGGTCCCGGCGCTAGGGGCGGCCGGTACCGCGGCCACCCGGCTCAGGGACGGGGCTCCTTGCCCAGGAGCAGGGTGACGAACCCGAGCGTGCCGCGGTAGCCGTGGAGCCAGGCGGCGCGGTGTTCGGCGGCGGCGTCGAGGGCCTGACCGTGGTCGGGGTCCTCGGGGTGCTCCAGGGCCCACCGGGAGACGGAGCCGGTCCAGGACCACTCGTAGTCGTCCCACTCCTCGCGGGTGCTGACGTGTCCGTAGAGCGGCACCCAGCCCTCGGCCATCACCTGGTCGACGGTCGTCGCGAGGTCGTCGTACTCGTCGGCGGAGAAACCGGCGTCCAGGGTGCTCTGTCCGGGCTCGTGCTCCCAGAAGCAGTCGCCGACCAGCACGGTCCCGCCCGGGGCGAGGTGGCCGTCGGCCGCCTTCAGGGTGGGGAGCAGGCCGCCGAAGGCGTGGCTGGCGCCGATGCTGAGGACGAGGTCGTAGCGGTGCGCTGCGCTGAAGTCGGCGGCGTCCTGCGCGTGGAAGGCCACCCGGTCGCCCAGCCCCGCCGCCTCGGCGGCGGCACGGGCGGCCGCGATGGTGTCGGCGTCGCTGTCGACGCCGTCGGCCCGGAGGCCGGGGCGGCCGGCCTGCGCGCGCAGCAGCCAGGTGCCGGATCCGCAGCCGAGGTCGAGGAGCCGGGCGTCGCCGTCCGGCACGGCCCGGTCGAGCAGCGTCCGCACGGACGCGTCGCTCAGCGGCGCGGCGACGGGGTGGAGGGTGTGGGCGATGGAGCTGATCTGTCGGCGGTGCATGGCGGCATCCTGCCTGCCGCCCGCCCCGGGGTTTTCGAGGCGCCCCGAGGGCGACGTCCGGTCAACCCGATGGTGTGTCGCGGGAGGTGCGGCTGGGCGCGGCCTGCCGGGGTGAGTCGTGGGCACCGGTCAGGGGAAGTGCGGCGGGTCGGCGTACAGCGGACAGAACCTGACCGCATCGTCTGGGAGTGTGGTCATCGACCGACCGCCCCACCGGGTGAGCGACCGGGGTACGGGCCCCGGCCGGGTTCGGAGCACGCCAGCCGCACCGGCCCCGCACCGCTGTCCCGACCTCGCGCCCCCCACCACTGCCCCGCCGACCTCGCGACCCCGCCCCACCACGGCACAGAACCGCCCCGATCCGCCCCTGCCACGGCACAGAACCGCCCCGATCCGCCCCACCCCGCCCCGAGAGCCCCGGAGCCGCCCCCATGCCCGTGATCACCGCCCCGCCCCACCTGTCCCGCCGACCGGCCTCCCCGTCGGCCGACGCACGCCCGGGGGCGGCCCGGTGACCGTGCTCGACGCCCGCGCGCTCGGCCGCGCCACGCTCGCCCGCCAACTGCTCCTCGACCGCGCCGACCTGTCGCCCCTGGACGCGGTCGCGCACCTGTGCGGTCTCCAGGCGCAGGAACCGCAGGAGCCGTTCGTCGGACTCTGGTCCCGGGTGCGGGCCTTCGCCCCCGGGGACCTCTCCGACCTGCTCGTCGAGCGGCGTGTCGTGCGTACGCACCTCATGCGCCGCACGGTCCACCTCGTCGCCGCCGACGACGTCCTGGCGTGGCGGGCCCGGCACGACGCGATGCTGCGCCAGCGCGTGCTCGGCGTGTACCGCCGCGACCTCGACGGCGTGGACCTCGACGAACTCGCCGCGGCGGGCCGGGCCGTGCTGTCCGACGACGAGCCGCGCTCCATGGCCGAGCTCACCCGGGCGGTCGCCGACCGCTGGCCGACGACCGCCCCGCGGGCCCTCGGGGAGATGCTCGTCGCGGCACTCGTGCCGATGGCCCAGCTCCCGCCGCGCGGCCTGTGGCGCACCAAGGGCGGCGTACGCAATCTGCCGCTGTCGACCTGGCTGGGGCGGGAGATCGAACCGCTCCCGGCCGACGGCGCCGACCCGGTCGGACAGGCCCTGCTGCGCCGCTACCTGGCCGCGTTCGGCCCCGCAGCCACGGCCGACCTGCGGGCCTGGAGCGGCCTCGCGGGGCTGCCGGCCGCGGTCACCGCGGCCCGCGACGAGCTGGTCTCCTTCCGGGACGAGCGGGGCCGCGAACTGCTCGACCTGCCCGACGCGCCGCGCCCGGACCCCGACACGCCCGCCCCCGTGCGGTTCCTGCCCGCCTTCGACAACGCGATCCTCGGCTTCGACGACCGCAGCCGCATCATCGACGATGCCCACCGCGGCCTCTCGGTGGCCGGGGAGCGCGTCGTCCTGGTCGACGGCCGGGTCGCGGCGACCTGGACGGTGGAGGACGACACCGTCGTGGCGAAGCCCTTGCGCCGCTTCTCCCGCGCCGAGCGCGCCGACGTCCTCGCGGAGGGCCGGGCCCTGGCCGCCTTCCTCGGGGCCGGACGCGCCCGGGTGGACGCCGCCTGAGGGACGGAGCGCCGGTTCACGCGCGGCGGCCGGGCCCCGTCCCCCGTGCCCTCACGAACCCGGCACCGTGTCCTCGAACGCGGTGCCCGCGGCCCGGTAGGCGGCGACCTTGGCGGACACCTGGGCCGGGGTCAGCACCTGGTCCTTCACGTGCAGGACGTAGTCGACCTGCTGGTCGTACGAGCGGGGCGTGGTGCTCGACTGGCCCGCGAAGTCGATCAGCCACTGGTTGAAGTTGATCGACATGGGGCGCTCCGGCAGGTACGCGGCGTCGTGCGTGCCGAACGGCTGCCCGTCGACGTAGTACCGGATGGCGCTGTTGTCGATGGTCACCACCAGGTCGTGCCAGCCCGCGTAGCTCTGCCGGCTCTCGGTGTGCTGGTTGACGGCCTGCCACGGATCGGGGTTGTAGGTCTCCCAGGAGGTCGTGTAGAGGATGTTCGACTGCTCGCCCCAGCCGCCGTTGGGCAGGTACTCGAAGTCGTACTCGGCGTAGTCGTCGGCCATCGGCTCCTTGAGGTCGTTGATGGTGAAGAACGTCTGCACCAGGTGGTCGCCGTCGGGCCCGCCGCGCGGCGCGTCGCTGAACTTGACGCGGGCCGCGTAGGTCCCGTTCTTGAACTTCATGGCCTTGGTGAGCACTTCGGTCTGCTCGGTGCTCGCGCCCGTGCCCGCCGTCGACGTCTCCAGGTTCATCACCGTGCCGCCGCCCGAGGGCGCGAACGTCACGTTCGTCGGGTCCCAGGTCGCGCCGGGCACCCCGGGCCCGCCGGAGTTGGAGCGGACGTTCCAGCCGTGCGCCGCGATCTTCGGGTCGTTGTACGCGGTGTAGCTGAAGTCGTCGAAGAGCGTGGCGCCGTCGCCCGGCGGGTCGGTCGGGTCCGTGGGGTCGGTCGGGTCGTTGCCCTCGGGCGCGGTGCCCCACACCGTGGCGCCGTCGACCTGCGCGGTGACCTTCGGCCAGTTCGCGTACGTGGACCGGTCGGCGCCGAAGGAGTAGTCGTCCCGCTGGTTCAGCGCCTGCCAGTCGGCGCGGTGGAAGCGCAGCTGCAGATCGCCGGTGTCGGCGCCCGCCGCGAGCGAGCCGGCCCCCGGGGTGAAGCCGATCTCCAGGTAGCGGTCGGCGGTGGCGGTCGGGTGGGCGAGCGTGCCGAACGTCCCGGTGACGTTGGCGCAGCCCTTCACCGCCCACGAACAGGCGAAGCGGTAACTGGGCGCGCCCGCGTCGGACTTGAAGTAGTAGCGGACCTTGACGCCGCTGAGCGCGACGGCGGAGGTGCCGGTGTTCTTGACCTTCAGCCACGGTTCGGCCTGGTCGGTGCCGGTGGAGCCGGTGTGGTACTGCACGGTCAGGTCGCCGGCGGCCGCGGTGGCGTCGGCGGGCAGCGCGAGGAGGCCCGCGCAGCCGAGCGCGGCGGCGACCGCGCAGGTCAGGGAGCGCTTCGCCGATCTGCTGAGGATCGTCCTGCTCATGACTGTTCCTTCCGGGAACGGTGGGGGAGAGGGGCGTACGGGTCGAGGGGGCCGTGCCGGACGCCCAGCGCGGCGAGCCGCGCTCCGTGGGCGCGCAGCCGGTCGTGGAAGCCGGACCAGGGCGTGGTGCCGTGCCAGGCGCGGTCGGCGAGGGCGCACAGTCGGGGGAAGACCAGCCGGTCCACCTGGTCCGCCGTGGCGGCGAACTCCGTCCACAGCTCCGCCTGTACGCCGAGCAGCGTGCCGGACGTCTCGGTGTCGTCGGGCAGTTCGTGCCCGTGCACGGCGCGCAGGTCGACCACCGCCCCCGGCTGCCCCTGCGGTTCGGCGGGGTCGGCCGACTGGGCGTAGTCGAGGTAGGCGGCCCGGTGGTGGCAGCTGATGACCCGGTGGCCGCGCTTGAGGGCCATGCGGGTGTGCTCGGGGTCCCGCCACGTCATGACGGTGAACTCCGGCGGCAGGCCCTCGCCCGTCTCCGCCCACGCGGTCGGGATCCGGCCCCGCCCGACGAGGTGCGCGCCGATCCGGCCGAGGAACCAGCCGCGCAGCGCGTCCGTGTCCGGCAGTCCCTCGGCGGCGGCGCGGGCGCGGGCCGCCGGGCTCGCCGCCCACTCCGTCGTGGGGCACTCGTCGCCGCCGATGTGCACATGGGGCGAGGGGAAGACCTCCATCACCTCGTCGAGGACGGTGCGCCAGAAGTCGAGCACCCGGTCGTCGACGGCGAGGACGGTGTCGCACACGCCCCAGCGGGTCCAGACGTCCAGCCGCCGCCCCGGGTCGTTGCCGAGTTCGGGGTGCGCGGCGAGGGCGGCCCGGGCGTGTCCCGGCATCTCCAGCTCCGGCACGACGGTGACGCCCCGCGCGGCGGCGTAGGCGACGAGATCCGTCAACTCGGCCCGGGTGTAGAAGCCTTGGTGGGGTACGCCGTCGAAGCCGGTGCTGCCCGCCGGGCCGACCATCGACTCGGCGCGCCGGCCTCCGACCTCGGTCAGGCGCGGGTACGCGGCGACCGGCATGCGCCAGCCCTGGTCGTCGGTCAGGTGCAGGTGCAGCACGTTCAGCTGGTGCAGGGCGAGCAGATCGACGTAGCGGCGCAGCAGGGACACCGGCTGGAAGTGGCGTGCCACGTCGAGCATGAAGCCGCGCCAGGCGTGCCGGGGGACGTCGGTGATCTCCGCGCACGGCAGGCGCCACGGCGTGCCGCGCCGCGGCGTGCGGGAGAGGGCTTCGGGCGGCAGGAGCTGACGGATCGTCTGGACGCCCCGGAGCAGCCCGGTGAGGTGTGCGGCCCGCAGGAGCAGCGCGTCCGGGCCCACGGTGAGGCCGTACCCCTCCTCGCCCAGGCCGCGCAGCTGGGGGTCGAGTGCCAGCACCACCGTGCCGTCGGGGGAGGGCGGCAGGGGCAGGGCGGTGGCCGGGGCCAGCAGGGTGCGCAGCAGGTCGGCGGCGGGGCCGGCGCCCGGGCTCGTCCGGACGGCGGTGTCCCTGGTCAGGGTGAAGTGGCCGGGGCGCCAGGACAGGTGGGCGGGCAGCGGGACCGGCGCGGGGCGGTGTGCGGGCACGGCGAACCTCCAGTGGGCGGGCGGATCGGTCCTGGGCGGGCGGGTCAGCCCTTCACGGCGCCGGCCGCGAATCCCGAGGTCACCTGCCGCTGCAGCAGCAGGAAGATCACGAGGGCGGGCAGCGCGAACAGGGTGGAGGCGGCCATCGTGGCGCCCCAGTCGGTGCCGAACGTGTTGTGGAACGAGGACAGCCACACCGGCAGCGTCCGGTGGTCCTGCTGCTTGATGATCAGGAAGTTGGCGTACGCGAACTCGTTCCACGCCGTGATGTAGCCGAACAGCGAGGTCGCCATCAGCCCGGGTGCGAGCAGCGGGAACGCCACGTGCCGGAACGCGCCGGCCCGGGTGCAGCCGTCGACCTGCGCCGACTCCTCCAGCTCCGGCGGGATCGTGGCGATGAAGCCGCGCAGCACGACGATGGTGAACGGCAGCGTCATCATGAAGTACACCAGCGTCAGCGTCGGCAGCCGGTCCAGCATGTCGGTGTCCCGCGCGATGATGTACACGGGAATGATCAGCGACTCCCACGGCGCCATCTGCGCGACGAACACCAGGAGCATGAACTGCCGCCGGCCCCGCCACCGCATGCGGGCCACCGCGAAGGACGCGCCCAGCGCCACCAGGAGCGCCAGCACCACCGCGGCGAGCGTCACGAGCACGCTGTTGCGCCAGAACAGGCCGAAGCCGTCCGCGTCGACGGCCCGCCGGAAGTGGTCAAGGGTCCAGCTCTGCGGCAGCAGCCGGGGGTTCTCCGACTGGATGTCACGGGACGGCTTGAAGGCCGTCGTCACCATCCAGTAGACGGGGAAGAGACACACGACGACCGTGCAGGCCGCGGCGATCCGCAGCGGCAGGCGGCGCAGCGCGCGCGGGGCCGTCACCGCTCGGCCTCCTGTCGGAACATCTGCCGGAAGTAGAGGACGAGCACGCCCGACATCAGCAGCACCGTCAGCATCGACGCCGCCGAGCCGAGGTCGTAGTGCTGGCCGGACAGGGCCGTCTGCACCGCGTACACCGGCAGGATCGTCGTCGCGTCGCCCGGCCCGCCGCGGGTCATCACCCAGATCTGCACGAACGCCTTGAACGTCCAGATCACCTCCAGGGAGAGCACCAGCATGAAGATGGGCCGCACGATCGGCAGCGTGACGGACCGGAAGACGCGCGCCCCGGACGCGCCGTCGATGCGCGCGGCCTCGTACAGCTCGACCGGCACGGTGGTGAGCGCCGAGTACAGCGTGATCGCGGCGAACGGCACCGACTGCCACACCACGAGGGCGACCAGGATGGTGAAGGCGGCCGGGCCGTGCGCCAGCCAGGGATAGCCCTCGAACGAGCCGAAGCCGAGGCGGGTCAGCGTGTGGTTGACGATCCCGAACTCCGAGTGGAACAGCCACTGGAACACCGTCGTGGCCGCGACCACCGGCATCGCCCAGGCGAGGACGAGGGCGCTGAGCACGGCGGCCCGCCCGAACCGGCCCAGCCGCTCCACCATCAGCGCCACCAGCGTGGCCAGCACCATGATCAGCACGACGTTGACCGCCATGAAGAGGAAGGTGCGGCGCACCACCGTCCAGAAGCGGGGGTCGGACAGCAGGGTCGTGTAGTTGTCGAGCCCGGTGAAGTGCGCGTCGCCGAGGATGAGCTGGCGCAGACCGAAGTCCTGGAAGGAGATCACCACCGCCCGGGCCAGCGGATAGGCGAGCAGGTACAGCATGCCGAGCACGGTGGGGGCGACCAGCAGGTACGGCCAGATGCCGGCGGCGGTGGGCCGGCGGGCGGCGCGCGCCGGACGGCGGGGCGGGCGGGTGAGGGGGCGGGGCGTGGTCCGCTCGTGGACGACCGACACGGCGCGCACTCCTTTCGGTGGGAAGCGTCCGGGACCCGGTCCGGTGGGGGCCGGTCAGGACCCGGACTTCATCGCCGAGGTGATCGCCTCGGACGCCCTCTTCGCCTCCCGTGCCGGATCGCCGCCGGTCAGGACGGCCGTCATGTAGTCCTTGACGGGGTTCTTCGCCTCGACGGCGGCCCATCCCGGGGTGTTCGGCGTGGCGTGCCCGACGGCGGCGCCGACCGCCATCGCGGACGCCCCGGGGTCCTCGGCGACGGCGCCGGCCAGCGTCGTCTTGTTGGGCACGTAGCTCATCGCGACGGCGAGCTTCTTCTGCCAGGCGTCGCCCGTGAGCTCCTTGACGAAGGTGTACGCGGCGTCGTGGTGCTGCGACACCGTGGGGATCACCAGGTCGGAGCCGCCGGTGAAGACCGCGCCGGGCGTCTTCGCCGTCTTCCCCGGGATCGGGAAGAAGCCCAGCTTGCCCTTGAGCGCCGCGTTGTTCTGCACCACGACGTTGGCGGCCCCGGGGGTGGCGACGATCTGCGCGACGTTGCCCTTGGCCATGACCTCGGCCTGCGGCGGCTGTGCCTCGTCGGAGTCCTCGGGGCCCTTGCCGAGCGCCTGCAGCTTCGCGTAGAAGGCCATCGCGCGCAGCGCCCCGGGCGAGTCGAGGGTGCCCCGCCAGGTGCCGTCGGTCTCGGTGGCGAGGTCGCCGCCCTCGTCCCAGACGAAGCCGGAGAGGGTGTACCAGTTCTGTCCGGGCAGATAGATCCCCTGCCCGTCGCCCCGGTCGAGTTTCTTCGTCGCGGCGATCCACCGGGCGCGTGTCGTGATGGTCCCGGCGTCGATGCCCGCCTTCTTGAACAGGTCCGTGCGGTAGACGACGACGCGGTTCGCCGCGTAGTACGGGATGCCGTACTGCTTGCCCTCGTACGCGCCCGGCTCGGCCAGGCCCTTCAGCCAGTCCTTGCCGCCGAGTTCGCCGACCTTGTCGCTGAGGTCGAGCAGTCCGCCGCTCTGCGCGAACTGGGCGACCTGGGTATTGCCGGTCTCGATGACGTCGGGTGCGTCGTTGCTGGCCAGCGCGGCGGTGACCTTCTCGCCGATGCCGTCCCACTCCTGGACCTGCACCCGTACGTCGATGTCGGGGTGCGCGGCCTCGAAACCCTTCTCGAAGTCCTTCTGGAAGGCGGCCGAGACGCTGTCGCGCATCAGCCACACGTCGATGGTCGTCCGCCCGCCGTCCCCGGACACCCCGTCGCCGGAGCCGGACGAACTGCAGGCACTGAGCCCGGCGGCCGCGACGAGCGCGGACAGACCGGCGAGCAAGCGGAGCTTCACGGGCCACCTCTGGGAGTCGGACCTGACCAGTTGGGCAACTGGTCAGGTGACCTCTGGTGATGGAGAAAGGTGGCATGGACCAATGGAGGCGTCAACCCCCCGGTAAATGCTGGTCAGTTGTCGATCACCGGGCCCGTGTGGTCAACTGGTCAGGCAACTGGTCCTACGGGGCGGACGGACGGCGCGAGGGGGCGGACGGTGGCCGACACGAACAGGCAGGCGCCGGGAGCGGTGCTCAAGCGGGAGCGCGTGCGCGACCACATCCTCGAACTCATCGAGTCGCAGCGCCCCGGTGACGCCATCCCCTCCGAGCGCACCCTCTGCGCGGACCTCGGCGTGTCACGGCCGACCCTGCGCGCCGCCGTCGACGAGCTCGTCGCCGCGGGTCTTCTCGTCCGCGAACACGGCCGCGGCATGTTCGTCGCCCCCGAGAAGATCACCCAGGAGCTCGTCTCGCGGGAGCAGGCCCTCGCGGTGCCCCCGGCCGCGGGCGCCTGGTCCAGCCGCCTGCTCGAATTCACCACCATCCAGGCGGGCGCCCGCGTCGGCCGCAAGCTGCGCCTGTCGCCCGCCGCCCGGATCGTCTACGTCGCCAGGCTCCGGCTCGTCGACGGCTCGCCCATGGCCATCGAGCACCTGCACATCCGCGCCGACCTGGTGCCCGGCCTCAGCGCCCAGGAGCTGGAGAGCGGCGACCTCTACGAGCACCTGCGCGAACACCACGACGTGCACGTCCGCGAAGCCGTCCAGGCCATCGAGCCGACCGTGGTCACCCGCGCGGAGGCCGACCTCCTCGACGTGCCGGAACTGTCCCCCGCGCTGCTCTTCGAGCGGCTCACCTCGGACACCTCCGGGCGGCCCGTCGAGTACGTGCACTCCCTCTACCGCGGCGACCGCTACCGCATCGTCTCCCGGCTCACCCTCGGCCCCGCCGCGACCACCGCCGAGCCGCTGCCCGGCCACCACCCCGGCATCCCGCCCGGCGACTTCGCCCACCGCGACACCGTCGCCTCCTCCACCCGGGGCGACGTCCAGCAGGCGCCCTGACCGGACCGCCCGGACCGACACTCGCCGGACCGGCCTGCGCGCCGGAGCGCCGCCCCCTGGTTACCGTTCCGCCATGGCCGACTATCGCATCGAGACCGTTCGCAATGGCGAACGCGACTGGACCGCACGCAACGACCGGGGCGCCGAGGTCCGGATCGCCGCCGCCGACGACCCCGACGCCCAGCCCTCCTTCACCCCCGTGGAGCTCCTGCTCGCCGCGCTCGGCGGCTGCGGCGGGCTCGTCGTGGACCGCACCGCGCGCACCGTCGACCACGACGGCCTGCGCATCACGGTGGACTCGGTCTCGCGGCCCGAGGACGACGGCCGTGTCGGCGTCGTCCGGGTCTCCTACGAGCTGGACCTGCCGGAGGGCGACACCCGGGCCGCCGAGGCGCTGGAGCGCGCCATCCGGCTGACCCACGAGAAGTACTGCACGGTCAGCCGCACCGTCGAACACGGCGCCCGCGTCGAGGCGCAGGGCCCGGACGGGACGATCCTGTTCGCGGGAGGCTAGCCCCCGCCCCGCGGGAGCGGGCCCCGACGACGGCCCGTGTGCCGTCGTCGGGGCCCGCTGGGTCCGGTGGCCCGCTCAGTTCAGCGGTTCCACCCACACGTCGCGGAAGCGGACCTTGTTGCCGTGGTCCTGCAGCCGGATCGCGCCCGCCGCGGCCGACTCCGGGTCGCCCGCCCCGGTCGGCCCGTCCACGGCCACGTCGTCGTGGACCTTCTTGCCGTTCCACACCAGCGTGACCCGCGCGTCCGACGTCTTCTTGCCGTCCGCACCGAACCGGGCGGCGCGGAAGGTGATGTCGTACGTCTGCCATGTCTCCGGAGCCGTGGACGCGTTGAGGTCGGCGGCCTTCTTCTGGTAGATCGCCGCCGCCTCGTTGTCCGCCAGCTTCGCCACGCCGTACGAGTCGAGGATCTGCACCTCGTACCGCTCCTGGAGGTAGACCCCGCTGTTGCCGCGGTCCTGCCCGGTGACGTCGTCCGGCAGCTTCGGGACGCGGAACTCGACGTGCAGCTTGAAGTCCCCGAAGTGCTGCTTGGTGCGCAGGTCCCCGCTGCCGACCTCCACCGACCTCTCCGCGGCGTGCGGCCAGGTGGCGCTGCGGCCGTCGGAGTGCTGCCAGGCCGTGGCGAGGCTGCCGCCGGAGAACAGGTCGACGCGGCTGCCGGGGGTGCGCACGTCGAGCGCGTCGAGGTTCACATGGCCGGTGTCGTCGGGGCCCACGGAGTAGGTGATCGTGTTGTGCCCCTGGCGCAGGGTGAGCCGTTCGGACTTGGTGGACCAGCGGTTCCACTCGCCCGTCGAGGGCAGGCTCGTCCGCTGCGCCGGGGCGCCGTTGACGCCGATGCCGACCGTCTTGGTGCCGGGGGCGGGGTGCGGGCCGTTGGCGTAGCGCAGGCCCACGTCGTACGGGCCGGCCTTGTCGACCACCACGTCGAAGGCCGCCTTCGCGCCCTTGTCGCCGAAACCGTCGACGAAGCCGCCGCCGGTGTAGCCCGCGTGCTCGGTGTCGATGCCCGCGCCGCCGGACAGCTTCGCGGACTCGGCGTCGTAGGTGGTGACGGGCTCCTTCGGTCCCGGTTTGGCGTTGAGCGTGTACCAGGCCTCGGTGGACCACAGCTGCTCGCCCTCGGCGGAGGAGAACGGGCGCGGCGAGCGCACGTGCACCACCCGGTCCGACTTCAGTCCGGGGATGCTCAGTTGCACCGTGCGGCGGTCCTTGGACAGCGTCGCCGCGGCGACCGGCAGCGACTCCTCGTCGACCTTCGGGCCGCCGTACGCGGGCGTCGGCACGTAGCGCCACTGCTCGACGGAGTAGGCGCCCTTGGTCAGCTTGGCCGCGGTCTCCGCCGACAGCGGCTTGGTGTAGGTGAGGGCGAAGCCGTCCCGGGTGGCGCGCATCGTCTTGATGTCGAACGCCGTCCTGCCGGTCGGTGTCAGCTTCTGCAGGCCGAAGCGGAGCTTGCCCTCCTGGCCCCAGTTCCCGTCGGCGCCGAGCCCCCCGGTGTAGATCGCGCCGTCGGGCCCCGTGCTGATCCGCGTGATGCCGGACTCCAGGCCCTGCGTGTGCCGGAACACCGCTCCCTGGTACTCGCCGTCGACCTTCTCCAGGTCGGCGCGCTGCAGCCCGCCGTAGGTGACGTCACCGAAGACCATCTGCCCGGCGAACGGCCCCTGCTTCAACTGCATCGGCGTGCTGGGCGAGTTGGCGATCTCGTTCTGCGGCAGCCACAGCACCGGCTTGGTGACGGGCTTGTCGTCGTAGGGCCCGTCCGGGTTCATGTAGTGGTTGAAGAACCGGTCCTGCTTGACGTGCACCAGCTTGGAGGCGGGCAGCCAGCCGCCCTGGTTGTCCGTGACGAACAGGTCGCCGCCGGGGCCGCGCCCGATGCCGTTCGGCGTGCGCAGGCCGCCCGCGAGATAACTGACCTTGCCCGTCGCCTTGTTGACCTTGATGGTCGTGCCCCGGTTCGGTGCGGGCTGCGGGTCGGTCGTCGCGCCGCCGTAGTTGATGGCGACGGAGAGGTTCAGGTAGAAGTCGCCCTTGTCGTAGAGCAGGCCGAAGGCGAACTCGTGGAAGTTGCCGCCGTACGGCCACTCGGCGATCTTGCGCTTCTCGTCGGCGACGTCGTCGCCGTCCTTGTCGTTCAGCTCGGTCAGCTGGTGCTTCTCCGAGACGTACAGCTTCCCGTCCACGTACTTGATGCCCATCGGCTCCTTGAGCCCGTCGGCGACCTTCTTGTACGTGACCTTGTCGGGCCCGGTGTCCCCGGTGACGTGGTCGAGGAGGTACACCTCGCCCTTCGTCTCCGTGCTGCCGCCCCACGTGGAGATCGCGAGGCGGCCGTCCGGCAGCCAGTCCATCGCGGACACCTGCGGCTCGAAGCCCTTCGGGCGCAGGTCGGTCAGCTTGTACCCGGGGTTGACCTCGGTGAGCGGCAGCCCGTCGCCGGGCGTGTCGTACGTGCCCTCGCACTCCTTGCGGCCGGGCGCCGTCACCCGCACGACTCCGGCGTCCGTGCTCAGCGCGGACTGGGGCACGGTGCTGAACCCGTCCGCGCCCGGCGGCTTCCACTGCAGCGTGACCTGCTGGTCGCCGCCCGCGTCGAAGTGGTCGATGCGCAGCGGCTGGTAGCCGGCGTTGAGCGTGACGCTGCCGTCCTTGGGCTCGGCGCCGTGCAGCCCGTCGTGGTCGACGACCTTCTGCTGGCCGAGGAAGAGCCGCGAGCCGTCGTCGCTGATCAGCCGGAAGTCGTAGGAGCCCGCCTCGGGCACCTTCAGGTTGCCGATGATCTGCGACACGAAGTTGTTGCTGAACCCGAAGCCGTCGGTGGACGTCCAGTCGGCCGTCGGGATCAGTTTGTCTACGTTGGGGGTCTGCGCGGGTTTGAGGTCGCACAGCTTCTTCAGCGGGGTCTGCACGTCGAACACCCGCAGGGTGACGCCCGGTTCCTGCGGCGGCAGGTCCGCGAAGGGGCGTGGGCCGTCCTTCGCGGTCGCGGTGGGCGCGAGCAGCCCGCCGCCGAGCAGGACGGTGAGCAGCAGACCGGTGGATCTTCGGGCCCTGCGACTGGATCTTCGGGCCCTGCGGCGGTACGGGCCGGACAACGGCGTGGGCGTACGGCGTGGCGACACTCTTCCTCCTGCGTGGTTCCGTCGGGGGGTACGCAGATCTCTGTGCCGGAGCGACGCTCAGCGTAGGGACGGCGTCCAGGCGCGTCCACACTTTGTCCAGAGAAAGGAAGAACTGCCGCGCGGATGGCCGGAGTCAGCCGCGACGGAGGAGGGCGTTCGGCCTGCCGCGCGGTTCGCCACCGCGCGGCAGGACCGGGCCGGCCGGTCAGACGAGCGCGCGTCCGTGCGCGGTGTAGCGACGGCCCGCCGCCCGGCGCAGGTCGGCCAGGACGTTGATGCGCCGCAGCCACCGGTCGGTGCCGTCGTACCGGGCGGTGAAGGGCCGACGGCCGTGCACCGCGCGCATGTTGTCGACGATGAGCAGGTCGCCCGGGCCGAGGACGACGTCGCGCAGCTTCGCGTCGAAGGCGGCGATGACCGCCTCGAGTGCGGCCGTCGCCTCGGTCCCCAGGTCCTTGGGCATGAACGCGGGGTCGATCCGCACGAACGGCGCGTCCCGGTCGCCGGACAGGATCGCCGTGCGGCGCGGGGTCTCGTTCATCTCCGCGATCTTGGCGAAGGCGTCCTTGACCCAGCTCGCCTCGCCCATCCCGGTGGTCTCGCTGTTGAAGGCCGCCGTGTGCGACTCGTCGGGGAGGATCACGAACCGCTCCTGGAACAGCAACTCCCGCGTCGCCTCGTCGAGGTCGAGATCCTGCACGGGGGCGAACGTGGTCGGCACCCCGTCGTGGTTGCGCAGGCCGATCAGCATGATCCAGTCGGCACGCAGCGGGTGGAAGGCGTCCTCGTTGTGCCACTCCAGGTTGGTGGTGGAGCTGGACCCCAGCTGCTGGTACTCGTGCCCCTTGATCGGGAAGACGTCGAGCGTCATGCGCCCGCGCTGCTGGGTCAGATAGGACACCGGGTCGCCCATCAGCGAGCCGATCAGCAGGAGCAGCGCCGTGGCCCGGTCCGCCTCGCGGCTGTCCGGCTCGGTGGTGTAACTGGTCGGGGTCGGGCCGACGAGCCCCTCGTCGACGGGGAGGTTGGACAGGACGAGGCCGCCGTAGGGGCGGCCGGTCAGCCGGAAGTCGATGAGCTGCGCCCGGAGTCTGGCCGGTACGTCGTGGGCGGCGAGGGCGATCTGGTCGAGCCGCTGGTCGAGCGGGACGTCCCCGGGCGCGTCCAGCAGGCTGTCCGCGAGTTCCCGGATCTCCGCGCGCTCCTCGGCGGTCAGCTCCAGGCAGGGCGATCCGTCCTTCGGGCGCAGCGGGAGCTCGCCCACGGCTCGGGGAGTCGAGAGGTCCATCGCAGTGCTCTCCTCGTTGCTTCGGGGGGTTGGTCGGTGGCGCTCTTCCGTCTCGGTGATCCGGTGTCCGGCCGCGCGCGGCAGCCCGGTGACCTGGTGTCCGGCCGCGCGCAGCAACCGGGCGGCCCCTTCGAGCCGGTCCTCCGGCACCAGGACCACGTCGGCATCGTGGGTGGAGGCGACGAAGACGGGCACGCCGCCCGCCGCCAGCGGTGTGAGCAGGCCCGCCAGCATGCCCGGCACGTCCAGGCCGTGCGCGGTGGCGCCGCTGTAGAGCGGCACCCACACCGTTCGGCCGGTTCCGGTGCCGGTGCCGGTGCCGCCCGGGGCCGGGTCCTGGTCCCGTTCCTGGTCCTGTTCCTGGTCCGCGGGGACGACGACCGTCAGGCCTTCCGGCCCGCGGACGGCGGCCAGCCAGCCCCCCGGGGGCAGTCGGCCGTCGTCGAGGAGGTCGATCACATAGCGGCCGGGGAGCGTGCGAATGCTCTGGGAGGCGAACACGGTGCGGCGACCTGCCCTTCGACGGTGCGATCGGCTGGCACGGGGGCTGTGTGGTCGAGACGCTCGCCACAGCAGTGACCCGCTGGAAGCGAGCATCCGGGGCGGGTTCCGCGCCGTGCGCGGAGCGTTCTCCACGCCGTGGGCCCGAGTGGCCGCACAGCGGACTTCCGGTCGGGCGTCGGCCGGCTTCGGTGGAGCAGCAGATACCTCTCGATGAGTTTATCGGCGGCTATCGCTGCACCCCGTCCGCCGACCCATCTATTGGAAGACAATGCCAGAGTGGCGATTGATCAGCAAGGCTGTCAGTAAGGGGAATTGGCGACTCCGCAGGGAAAGGGAAAAGGAAGGAAAAGGATTCGAACCGCCCTTGACGGCCGTGATCAACTTTGCAGTATCGTGCCGGGACGAATAGGGGATAGCCCTGTGCCGGGGAGTCCCGATATCGCCCCGCAATTGCCCGGCGGGGCCATTTGGCGTTTCGTTCTTCCGGCGCGGCAATCCTTCAATTCCGCTGCCGGTCACGGGAACCGGGACAGGACCGCACACGCGTACGGGACCGACGGCGGTTCCGCTCCGCCGGCCCCCGTCCGCCCGCGCCCTCAGCGGTGCAGCTCCACCGGGAGGCTGCTGATCCCGCTGAGGAAGTTGGAGTAGAAGCGCCCCGGCGGCCCCGTGACCTCCGCGTGGCCCACCTCGGCCCGCAGCGCCTCGAACAGCGCGCCCAGCTCCACCCGGCCGAGCTGGGCGCCCACGCAGAAGTGCGGGCCGAAGCCGAAGCTCACGTGCCGGTTGGGGCGGCGCGCGCCGTCGAAGGACTCCGGGTCGGCGAAGACGCGCTCGTCCCGGTTGGCCGAGGTGTTCCACAGCGTGACCACGTCACCCGCGGCGATCCGCCGCCCGCCCAGCTCGGTGTCGCGCAGCGCCGTACGGCCCACGTGGATCGCGGGCGTGGTCCACCGCATGACCTCTTCCACCAGCAGCTCGACCGGCGTGTGCCCGTTCTTGAACCGGTCCCACTGCTCGGGGTGCTCGATCAGGGCGAGCAGCCCGCCGACCATGCCGAGTCGGGTCGTCTCGTCCCCGCCGAGCACCAGGCTGTAGCAGTTGAAGACGATGACGTCGTCCCGCAGCGGACTGCCGTCGAGCTCGCTCGTCGTCAGCATGCTCAGCAGGTCGTCGCGCGGCGCGGTCCGCAGCTTGCGGGCGTGCTGGGCGAAGTAGACGAGGATCTCGCTCTGCGCCAGTTGCGCGTCGCGTGCCGTCTGCCCGGGCGCGTCCGAACCGAGCGCCGAGTTGGCCAGCTTCATGAGGTAGTCGCTGTCCGCGTCGGGCACGCCGAGGAGCTCGCAGAGCGCGGCGATCGGGATGTGCGCGGCGACGTCCTTCATGAAGTCGCAGCGGCCCCGCTCCACCGCCCGGGCCACGAGCTTGCGCGTCGCCGCCCGGATCGAGGCGCCGAGCCGGTCCAGGAGCGCGGGGGAGAACCCGCGCTGCACCACCCGCCGGACGCCCCGGTGCTGTTCGCCGTCGGAGACCGCGAGCATCCGCCCGGACGACGAGTCGCCGCCGTGCAGCAGGGTGTCCATGACGTTGCCCGACGCCGAACCGAAGTCCTGCGGGCGCCGGTAGGCGTCCATGACGTCGGCGTGCCGGGAGACGACCCAGAAGGGGTCCTGGCCCGGGACGTGGTCGTGCCGGGCGACCGGCTCCTCGGCGCGCTGGCGGCGCCACAGCTCGCCGAGGTCGAACTCGGCGTGCACGGACGGGTCGGCCAGGTTGACGGAGCGCGGATCCGTCGGCCGGGACCTCTCCCGCACGGCGGGCGGCGGGACGCTCATCCGGCCACCCCCTCACCGGCGGGGGCGTCGAAGCGGAATCCGCCGAAACCGGCGACCGGGGCGCTGCGCACGGCCGTGCCACCGAGGCCCAGTTCCTGCCACGGCGTTCCGGGCTCGGTGGCGACGGCCTCCAGCGCGGTCCGCCACCGGTCGAGGAACAGCCGGGCGGAGTCCTCGTGGTAGAGGTCGCTGTCGTACTGCAGGATCAGCGTGAGCCCGTCGCGGTGTTCGCAGCCCTGGAACGACAGGTCGCACAGGCCCGAGTCCAGCGGGACGACCCGCCCGGACAGGGTGAGGCCGGGCGCGGTGCCCGCCTCGCTCTGCCGGTAACACGTCACGAACACGTCGAACAGCGCGTTGCGCAGCGGCTCGGCCGGCACCGCGAGCCGGTCCACCACATGGTGGAAGGGCAGGCGCGCGTGGTCGATGGCCTGGTGCATCTGGCCCGCGACCTCGGCGACCAGCTCCGCGAGCGTGGCCGGTCCCGGACGCAGGCGCAGGGCCGTGGAGTTGGCTCCGTTGGTGAGGTGCTCGGACAGGCCGAGCTGGCCCCGGAGGTTGACCGGGGTGCCCAGGCAGATGTCGTCGTCGCCGGTGGCCCGGCGCAGGACGACGGCCGCCGCCGCGGCGAGCGGAGCCGCGAGGCCGGTCAGGGCCTGCCGGGCCACCTCGCGCAGGGCCGCGGTGGACGCCGCGCCGAACTCGACCTCGACGGCCGCCGTACGGGCGCCGCCGGGCCGGGTGCGGGGCCGGTCCACGGGCAGCGCCAGCGGGGCGGGCGGGGGTGTGAGGACGGCGCGCCAGTGGTCGAGCTGTCCGTCGAAGGCGCCCTCGGCGAGGAGCCGGGACTCGTTGCCGCCGACGGCCAGGGGGTCGCGGGTCAGCGGCGGCAGCCCGGCCGCGGTGCCCTCGTAGGCGGCCACCAGGTCGCGGGTGAGGACATCGATGCCGGGACCGTCGCTGACGATGTGGTGGCAGACCGTCAGGAGGCGGTGCACGCCGTCGGGCAGCCGGAAGAGCGTGGTGCGGAGCGCGGGGCCGCTCGCCAGGTCGACCGTCCGGTTGGCGCGCTGCCGGACGGCCTCGGTGCAAGCGGCCTCCGGGTCGGCCGCCGCGCGCAGGTCGACGACCTCCAGGGGCAGCGGCGGCCCGTCGAGCGTGACCTGCGGAGTGCCCTTGGCCTCGTGCACGGTGGCCCGCAGCATCGGGTGCCGCAGCCGGACGTCGGCCAGCGCGGCGCGGAGCCGGTCGGCATCGACGTCGCCCCCGCAGGTGAAGAGCGTCGGGACGTTGTAGGCGGCGTCGTCCTCGGGCCTGGCCTGGCGCAGCAGCCACTGCCAGGCCTGCACGGGCAGCAGCCCCGTCGCTCCCTCGGCGCCGTCGGCCGTCGGCGCGGGGGCCGCGTCGGCCGCGCCCGCCGGGTCCGCCCCGGCGGGCAGCAGTTCGGTGAGGCGGGCGGTGAGGGACCCGGGCGTGGGGTGCTCGAAGAGGTCGCGGGCGCGGATGTCCGTGCCGTAGTGGTCGTTGAGGCGCGCGGCGATCTCCGCGACGCCGAGGCTGTGGCCGCCGGAGGCGAAGAAGTCCTGGTCGGGCGCGACGCCGGGGAGCCGGAGCACATCGGCGAAGACCGCGCTGACCTCGGTGAGGACACCGCCGTCCCGAGGCGGCTCCGCGACCGCCGTAGCCACCGGCGTCCCGGGCAGCGGCCGCGCGGCGAGCACCGTCCGGTCGATCTTGCCGTTCGGGGTGTACGGGACTTCGGTGAGCGGGACGAAGGCGCTCGGGAGCATGTAGTACGGCAGCACGTCGGCCAGCCGCTCGCGCAACTCGGCCGCGTCGGGGAGCTCGCCGCCCGGGCGCGGGATGAGGTGCGCGACCAGGAGGCGTTCGCCGCTCGTCTCGTGGACCACGGCGATCGCGGTGTCGATGCCGGGCAGGGCGCCGAGCACCGTCTCCACCTCGCCGAGCTCGACGCGGAAGCCGCGGAGCTTGACCTGGTTGTCCTTGCGGCCGCGGAAGTCGATGGCGCCGTCCGGGCGGAAGCTCGCCAGGTCTCCGGTGCGGTAGAGCGTACGGTCGCCGTCCAGTTCGGGCCGGACGACGAACTTGGCGGCCGTGGCCTCGGGCTGCCCGGCGTAGCCCGCGCCGACCCCGAGGCCGCCGATGAAGAGCTCCCCGACGGCGCCGGGTGCCGCGTGCCCGCCCCACGGGTCGACCAGCCACATCCGCAGGTTGGTCATGGGGCGGCCGATGGAGGGGGCGGGGTCGGGTGCGCCGGCGTGGCAGTGGTGCCAGGACTGGAGGGCCGTCGCCTCGGTGGGGCCGAAGGCGTAGATCATGTCGCGGCCGGGCTGCCAGCGGTCGACCAGGTCCTGGCTGAACAGCTCGCCCGCGGTGATGACGGTCCGGATGCCGGGGAAGTCCTCCGGGTCGAGCCGGATCAGCAGCGGGGAGAACGGGAAGAAGGTGTCGGCGTCGGTCTCGCGCACGCACTCGGCGAGGCCCTTCGCCGAGATCAGCTGGTCGTCGTAGGGCACCACGGCGGCCCCCGCGTAGAGCGGGGCGAGCAACTCCCAGACGTTGGCGTCGAAGCCGGGGCTGGCCAGGCTGAGCGAGCGGCGCCCGGGACCGAGGCCGAACTGCCGGGCGGAGACGTGCATCAGGTTGCGCAGCCCGATCTCACGGATCGCGACGCCCTTGGGGACGCCCGTCGAGCCGGAGGTGTGCATGACGTAGACCGTCGACTCCGGCGCGGCCGTCACGGGCCAGGGGGCGTCGGCGGGGGCCTCGGCCGGCCGCTCCAAGTCGACCGGGATCCGGTGCGCGTGCGGGATCAGGTCGTGCGTCGAGGCGGTGGTGAGGACGACGGGGGAGTCGCCCCGGACGATCTGCTCGATCCGGGCCCGCGGGTAGGCGGGGTCCACGGGGACGCACACGATGCCGGCGCCGAGCGCGGCGGTCCAGGCGACCACGAGTTCGGCGGAGCGGGGGAGGCAGACGTAGACCGCGTCGCCCCGGCCCAGGCCCGCCGCGGCCAGATCGGCGGCCACCGTGCGGGCCAGGTCCTGGAGGCGGCCGCGGCTGAGGGTGCGGTCGCGGGTGATGACGGCCGGGGCGTGCGGGTCCTGGCGCGCGAGGTCGGCGATCGCCTCGGCGACCGTGCGCGCGGGAACGTCTCCCGCCGTGTCGTTGAGCTCCACGACCAGGCGGCGGTGCTCGTCGGCGGTGAGGAACGGCAGGCGGGAGAGCGGGGCGTCGGCGGCGCCCGGTTCGGCGAGGTGCCGGGCGACGCGCAGCACGATGTCGGCGAGCCGTTGCGGGCTCGCGGTGCGGGCCCACGCCGGTCCTGCCGTGACGTGCACGCCGTCCCGGCCGGACGCGAGGCGTACGAAGAGGTCGGGCTCGGCCGGTGCGGGGCAGTCCCCGGAGACGTCGAGCAGCCGGGCCGCCCCGGCGGCCGGTGCGGGGTCCGCGTGCCGCAGCGCGGTCCGCGTGGCATCGAGGAGGTCGGCGGTCACCGCGTCCGTGTCAGTGGCGACACGGATCGTACGGGCGGCGCCGTCCTGCCACACCGTCAGGAGCTGATCGGCGTCGCCGTCGAAGTGGCCCAGGACGGCGATGGTCGCGGCGATCAGGACGTCGGGTTCCGGAACCGTCCAGCCTTCCGGAGCGTGAGCCGTCGGCTCGGCAGAAGTCATGGCGGGATCCTTTCGGTGTGCAGGCGAGAGGAGATGAGTGGGTGGAGAAGGGAGAAGGGCGTAGGGGTGGTGGGGGCGGGTGGGCTTCAGGCGATGAGGCGTGCCGGGGCGGGCCGGCGCAGGACGACGGACGTGCGCAGGTCGTGGGCGAGAGGCCGGACCGGACGGCCCGTTCCTTCGTGGCGCGTAGGGGCGCGCCGCCCGTACCGTCCCGCCGCGTGCACGGCGGGCCCGCTGCCCGAGGAGGTGTCCGTGGTGGTCACCGTGACTCCTTGTCGACTGGCCGGCGGTCGGAGAGCGGCGCGTCCCCGGCCGGCGCGTCCCGGGACAGTGCCTCGGCGGCGATCCGGCGGAGTCCGTCGACGACGGGCAGCGGATCGTCCAGATGGAAGAGGTGGCCGCCGGGGAAGGCGCGGACCGTCGTACGGCCGGTGGCGCACGCGCTCCACCGCTCGGCCTGGGCACGGGACACCCCGGGGTCGTCCGCTCCCCGCCAGCTGTCGAGCGGGCAGGGCAGCCGTGCGCCGGGCCGGGGCGTGTAGCTCTCGCAGAGGGTGACGTCGCCGCGCAGCGGACGGGTCACGAGCCGGATCAGGCGCTCGTCGCGGGCGACGCGCTCCGGCAGTGCGCCCTGCGCGATCAGGTCGGCCACCAGCGCGGCGTCGCTCAGCCCGTCGATCCCGCCGGGCTCCGGCGGTTCGTGCGGTGCCCGGGCGGCCGCGGCCACGAAGTGCGCGGGCGGGCGGCCGTGCCGGGCGCCGAGCCGCAGCGCCGTCTCGTACCCGAGCAGCGCTCCCATGCTGTGCCCGTAGACCACATAGGGCAGGTGGAGGCGGTCGAGGAGCTCCGGCACCAGCGCGTCGACCACGTCGTCGACCCGGGTGGCGGGCGGCTCCTGCCAGCGGTCCTCGCGCCCGGGCAACTGCACGGCGAGGACGGAGACCTCCGGGCCTAGCAGCTTCTGCCAGGACCGGAACTGGTAGGCCCCGGAGCCCGCGTGCGGCAGGCACACGAGGTGGACGCGGGCGGTCCGGGGCGGGTCCCAGGCGAGCACTCCGCCGCGCCCAGCCGTCACCGCGCGCGCTCCCCGGCGACCGGGCGGACGTCGGGGCGCGGGCCGCTGCCGCGGGCCTGCGGGCGTACGCCGGTCATGCGGAGGGCGTGGGTGCCGTGCCGCGCGTCGGGTCGTCGTCGGGCGCCGGCGCCTCGGTGTCGTCGACGCGGTCGCCCGAGCGCAGGCCCGGCAGACAGCACACGGTCACGACCATCAGGCCGACACCGGCGATGACCAGGGAGGCCCGGGGCTCCAGCGCGGTGGCGACGAAACCGCCGACCGCGTAGGCAAGGGCGCTGCCCGCGAAGGCGGCGGAGGAGAGCGCCCCGCCGACGCGCCCCAGCATCTCGGGCGGCACGCCCTTCTGCAGCAGCGTCTCCTCGCCGATCATCGCGACGCTGTTGCCCACCCCCATGACGGCCTGGGTGGCCACGGCCACCGCGAGCACCGGGGCGATACCGGTCAGCGCGATGCCCAGGCCCGCCACGAGCCAGCCGCCGGCCAGCAGCGCCACGGCCGACACCTTCGTCGTGGACCGGGTCAGCCAGAGCGAGGCGAGCACCATCGCGGCGCCCGATCCGGTGCCGAGCAGACCGAAGCCGAAGGAACCGGAATCGAGGACGTCCCGGGCGAGGAAGACCAGGACCACGTTGTCCAGGGAGGCGAACATGATGCCCAGGAGCAGCAGCAGGAAGATCGAACGGGCCAGCCGGTGCCGCCAGGTGAAGGCGATGCCGGCGCCGATGCCCGCGAGGAATCCGGGGCCGTCGCCGGGGGCGGGGCCGCTCGGTTCCATCCGGGGCATGCCGAGCAGCAGCGCGGCGCCCACGAAGAACGTCACCGCGTTGACCAGCAGCGCGCCGCGGGGCTCGATGAGCGCGGCGACCGTGCCGCCGAGCACCGGGCCGAGCGCCGCCTGGAGGTTGAACGCCGTCCCCATCCAGGCGTTGGCGGGCACCAGTTGGTCGGCTTCGACGAGGCGTGGCATGACGGTGCGTCCGGCGGCGTTGAAGACCGTCGAGAGCGACGAGGCGAGGGCGACGAGGGGGACCAGGAGCGCGGTGTTGGAGGGCACCAGGGCGATGGCGATGAAGACGGCGCCCTGACCGATCTCCGCGAAGAGCAGGAGGCGCTTCACCTCGAACCGGTCGGGCAGCGCGCCGGCCACCGGTCCGAAGAACCTCGGGACCGCCTGGGCCAGCAACAGTGCCGCGACTCCGGTGGCGCTCGCCCCGCTCCCGGTGATGAGCAGCAGCAGGGCGACGGTGGCTACGCCGTCCCCCACGAGGGAAACCGACCGGGCGGACCAGTACCGCCGAAATGCCGGATTCGCGCGGAAGAGCTGGAACGAACTCACACAGTTCCTTATTTCCCAGGGGGGAGTGCGTGAAGGAGTGGTCGTTGCCGCTGACCGGGCGCCCCGTTTCATCCCCCGAAAATGTTTTGGCACGAGCCTGGGCCGGTAAGTCGGCCGTAAGAAGCGACCACAACCTAACCACTGTCGTTCTCGGCCCTCAATCGAATTGCCTGTGGCGCAGGTCACATTGACGGTCTGTAGGGCCCATGCCAACGTTCATGACGCTGCGTCAGTTGCCTGATGTCAGCGGGGGATTGTCGGCTGACCACGTGCCAAGGACGGGGTGTCGGGCCGATCTAGCGGCCGACTGCGTTTCGGCTATTCGCCTGGCCCCCCTCTAGAAATCTCAGCCTCCACCCTGCTGTTATTCCATCGGGTGTCCGGATCCCAGAGGCGGTCTCTGCCGTCGTCCTGGCTTTCGAGGGGGAAATCATTGTTGGAACAAGCGGCCGTCCGAGTGCACTGGCTGACCGCGCTCCGCGGAATGACCCGCGAGGCGTTGCTCCCCGTCGGCGGGCCCACGGCGCAGGCCCCCGCCGACGCCGAGGTCCCGCGCGAGCGGGCGGCCGTCCTGCGCCGCCTCGCCGGTGACGACCCGACCGGCCTGCATCTGCTGCTCATCGCCGCCACCCGGCTCGCCCTCGGCCGTTTCGGCGCCGGGGACGACCTCGCGGTCCTGTGCCCGCTGCCGGGCGCGTCCCCCGCCGAAGTGGTGCTGCGCACCGCACTTGGGCCGGACCGCAAGGTCAGCGACTTCCTCCAGGCCCTGCACGCGGACCTCGCCGAGGCGTCGGCGCAGCCGTGGCAGGACCGCGAGGTGCTGCGCGGCCAACTCGACGCCGTCGGCGAGGCGGACGGATCCGCCCTCGGGCAACTCGCCGTCGCCTGGGGCGCGTCACGGCTCACCGCCCCCGCCGACCTGCTGGTCCGCGGTCGGCTGACGGACGAGGGATCGATCCTGCTGAGCGTGGACGGCCCCGGCGGCCGCGTGCCCGCGGCCGCCGCCGACCTGCCCCGCTGCCTCGCCGCCACCCTCGACGCCATCGCCGAGGACCCGCACCGCACCGCGGGCGAGACCGACCCGCTCACCTCCGCCCAGCGGGCCGAGCTGACGGCGTGGAGCGGCCTGCCGCTGCCCGCGTCCTTCGCGCCCCGCACCCTGCCCGGACTGGCCGGGGCCGCCGCCGAACGGCACCCGCGGCGGCCCGCCGTGATCGAGTCCGGCCTCACCTGGACCCACGCCGACCTCGCCGCGCGCTCCGCACGCGCGGCGCACCACCTCGTGGACCACTACGGCATCCGGCCCGGCGACCGGGTCGCGGTCGCCCTGCCGCGCGGCGCCGACCTCGTCCTCGCCGTGCTGGCCGTCCTCCGGGCGGGCGCCGCCTACGTCCCCGTCGACCCGCGCCACCCGGCCGCCCGCGTCCGGCGGCTGCTGGACGGCAGCGCGGCCCGCCTGCTCATCGGCGAGACGGCCGTCGGCGACGACGGGCCGCCCCTGCTGCGCGCCCCCGACCTGCGCACCGCCGCCGAGGCGGCGCAGGACGACGAGGTCCTGCACCCGCTGCCCGCACCCCGCCCGCAGGACGACGCGGTCGTCTTCTTCACCTCGGGCTCCACCGGCCTGCCCAAACCCGTGGTGCTGCGGCACGACCAGATCGCCCATCACGTGGTCGCGTCGGCCGGCCTGCTGGGCGTCGACGAGGACCTGCGCTGCGCACTGCTTTCGGCCATCTCCTCGGACGCCACCACCTTCCAGATCTTCCTCGCCCTCGGTGCCGGCGGCTCGGTGGTCGCCGTCGGCGCCCCGGACGAACTGGACCCGCTGACGTTCTGGGCACGCCTGCGCGAGCACCGCGTCACGATGGTCAACTGCGTGCCGAGCCTGCTCTCCACGATGATCGAGGTGCTCCCGCCGGACGCCGGATTCGACGTGCCCCACCTCCTTTTGGGCGGCGACGCGATCCCCCGCGGCCTGCTCGCCCGCACCCGGGGACGGCTGCGCGTCGGCACCTTCGCGAACCTGTACGGCCCGAGCGAGACCACCATCGCCTGCACGACGTTCACCTGCGATGGCGCGGAGGCCGCCGGGCTCGGCGCCGTGCCCATCGGCCGACCGACCCCCGGCTTCGCGGTCCTGCCCCTGACGCCGAGCGGCGACCTCGCACCCGTCGGCGTGCCGGGGGAGATGTACGTGGGCGGCCCCGCCGTCGCGGCCGGGGGCTACCTCGGCGCGCCCGAGGCCACCGCGGCACGCTTCGTCGACTGCCCGCTGCCGGGCGTCGGCCGGGCCTTCCGCACCGGTGACCTCGCCCGCTGGAACGCCGACGGGACGCTGGACTTCCTGGGCCGGTCGGACGACCAGATCCAGCTGCACGGCAACCGGATCGAGCCCGGCGAGGTGGAGCAGACGCTGGTCGCCCTGGACGGCGTCCGTGAGGCGGTCGTGCTGCCCCTGCCCGCCGGAGCCGCCGGTCTCGTCCTCGGCGCCTGGTACACCGCGGACCGCGCGCTCGCCCCGGACGCCGTACGGGCCGCGCTCGCCGAGCAGTTGCCCGCGCACATGGTGCCCGCGCGACTGCACCAGGTGGACGAACTGCCGCGGACCCAGCACGGCAAGACGGACCGGACGGCCCTGGCCGCCGGACCCGACGAGGCACCCGACACCACCTGGACCCCCGCCGACGAGGCCGACCGCGCGGTGGCCACCGCCTGGGAGGCCGTGTTCGGCCGGCCGCCGAGGTCCGCGGACGAGGACTTCTTCGCCGCGGGCGGCCACAGCCTGACCGCCGCCCAGCTGGTCGGCGTCCTGTGCGCGGGCCAGGACGGCCGCGACCTGCCGGTACGCCAGGTCTTCACCGCCCGCACACCCGGCGCGCTGGCCACCGCGCTGCGGGCCGCGGCCACCGGGCGCACCCCGGCCGCCCCGCCCGCCCCCGCACCCGTCGCGGGCCGGGCCGCGAGCCGCCCCGCGTCCCACGCCCAGGCGCGCATCTGGCTCCTGGAGTCCCTCGACGAGGGGACGTTGCGCACGTACAACATGGTCGAGGCCTACCAGCCGGAGCGGCCGCTGGACCCCGCCGCGCTGGAAGCCGCCGTCGGCTATGTGATGGACCGTCATGAGGCCCTGCGCACGGTCTTCCAGATGTCCGGCGACCAGGACTCCAGCGAGCTCCTCCAGGTGGTCCGCCCGGCCGGGCGGCTGCGGGTGCGGCCCCGCTTCCAGCGGGTCGCGCCGGAGGCGTTCGACGACGCCCTCGCCGAGGCCCGCGCGGAAGAAGGCCGTTGGCGCTTCGACCTGGCCGGGGGGCCGCTGTTCCGGCTGCGCTGCCTGACCACCGCGGGCCGGCCGCCGGTCCTGCTCTTCAACATCCACCACTCGGTCAACGACGGCTGGTCCTACGGGGTCCTGGTGCGGGACCTGCTCCTCGCGGCCCGCGCCTTCGAGCGGGGTGCGGCGCCGGACCTCCCGGCGACGTCCGGCTACCTGGCCCACACGGCCCGCCTCGACATCGACCTGGCGGGCCCGCGGGGCGCGGAGCACGCCGCCTACTGGCGCACCGCGCTGGCCGGCCTGCCGCCCGCGCCGCCGCTGACCGGCGACCTCGCCCCGGGTCCGGAGCGGGCCAACGCGGGAGGCTTCGTGCGGGTCGCCCTGACGGACGAGGTGAGCCGCGGCGTCCAGGAGCTCGCGGTGCGGTGCGGTGCCACGCCGTTCATGGTGTGCACGGCCGCCGTCCGGGTGCTGCTGCACCGCCTGACCGGCGCGACCGACCTGGCGCTCGGCACTGTCTCCGCCGGGCGCACCTCCCTCGAACTCGCCCATGAGGCAGGACTGTTCGCTAACACGGTGGTGCTGCGCACCCCGCTCGACACCGGCGCGGGCTTCACCCGGCTCGTCGAGGACTGCGTGCGGACGGCGCTGGACGCCCAGGAGCACGAGGAATACCCCTTCGACCAGCTGGTGCGCGATCTCGGCGTGCCGCGCAGGCAGGGCCGCAATCCGCTCTTCGACGTGCTGGTGGAGACGGTGATCTCCGGCACGGCCGAGACGCCGGGAGCGGACGGCGAGACGGTGCGCCATCTGCGTACGGAGGACCAGGTCTCGGACTTCGACCTGTCGTTCAGCTTCCTGATCCCGCCGACGGGACCCGCGGACGACACCGGGACGGCCCTGGCCGGGGACACCGAGGTGTGGGTGGGGCACCGCAGCGACCTGTTCAGCCGCGCCGCCGCCCAGCGCCTCGGAGAGCGTCTGCGGGCCCTTCTCGCCGCACTCCTGGCGGCGCCTGACACCGCATTGGGCGATATACCCGGGTGAGCGAACGCCCGCACCCGGACCGAGCGGCCCGGCATGAATTCCGTGATGAATCTCGAATTCCGGACGGGTGGCAGCGGAACTCGACAGGGAAAGGCGGGACCGCCGCGGCGGTCCCGCCTTTCCCTGAGGTCTCCACCGGTAAACGCGCCCCTGCTCACAGGGCCCGTCGGCCGCCGGAAAGCGATCTTGCGCGGTAACTCCATGTGATGCGGGGCCGACATCAACAAGCCCGATGTCACCGTGAGTTGTGGCAATCGAATGGGTCGAATCGGGCGCCGCAAAATTCCGGTAAATCAGGGGAGTCCATGGACTTGTCCTGTGGTAGACATGGATCTTGTATTGAGGTGGAGGGGCGCTTCAGCCCCTCCGGGGGCGCCGATCCACAATGCGCGGTCCCGCTTTCTTGCCGTCTTGGTCCAGTTCGTGTTCATGCGCATGCGAAATGCCGCGAACTGGCGTGATCGTCATCGATCTCGACTACGTGGGGGAACCGTGTCGGCCGACCAGAGAATGTATCCGCGCCCCATCGGCGCGCAACGGCAACCGACGTGCCGGCGCACCGCCCCGCACGGTCCGGCGAAACCCCCTGGGTGCACCGCCCCGCAATTCGGCCTTTCGCCGCACGGCCACCGGCCTTTCCGTACGTCGCGGCGGGCCCGGCCCGCACTCTGACAGCGCGCGGCCCACCGCCGTCGCCCGCACGCGCCGCCCGCCCCGCGCGATCCGCGAGGCGGCGGCCCCCCTGCCGACATTCCGCCGCACACGGCATCCACGCATCCGGTAGTCCGGCAACCGCACCGACGAGGTGGCTGATCCCATGAACCAGCAGGAATCCGCGCGACCGGCAAACCCCTGGCTGATGCGCGCGGAACACCGTCCCGACGCCCGGCTCGTGCTCTATTGCCTGCCGCATGCCGGTGGCGGCGCCTCCGCCTACCGGGACTGGGCGAACGGACTGCCCGCCGGGATCGATGTCGTCGCGGTCCAGCTCCCCGGCCGTGAGAACCGCATCCGGGAGCGGCCCGCGATCGACCTCGACGCCTTGGCGGACGCCATCGCCGCCGACCACCGGGGCCTGCCGTACGCCCTGTTCGGCCACAGCAACGGCGCGCTGCTCGCGATCGAACTCGCCCACCGGCTCGCCGCCACCGGCCCCGGCCCCGCCCACCTGGCCGTCTCGGGCTCGCCGCCCCCGGCCCTGGCCGCCCCGAGCCGGGCCGTGTCACAGGCCGACGACGCGGAACTGCTCGACTGGATGATGGAACAGGGCGGCATGCCCGACACACTCCTGGCCCACCCCGAACTCCTCGAACTGGCCCTGCCCGCGGTGCGCGCCGACCTCGCCTGGCTGGAGGCCTACCGGCCCGCTCCGCGGCCACCGCTCGACTGCCCCCTCTCCGCCCACGCGGGCGACGACGACGAGCGGGTCCCCGGCGACGTGCTCACCGCGTGGTCCAAGGAGACGACGGCCGACTTCACCGCCCGCCGCTACCCCGGCGGCCACTTCTACCTGATCGACGCGCTTCCCGTTCTCCTCGGCGACCTGGCCGAGCACCTGTCCGGCCCCCGGTTGTGAAGGGTCTTCAGTTGATCAAGGAACAGTCGACCGGCGCCGACGCGCGCCAGGTCACCCACTGGCACGAGAAGCTGACCGGCCTCACCGCGGTGGAACTGCCTCTGGACCGACGCCCGGGCGCCGTCCGCGACACCGCGACCGCCACCGTCCGGACCACCCTGGACGCGCGGACCGGCACGCTGCTCGCCGCCCTCGGCACGCAGACCGGCACGACACCGCTCACCGTCACGGCCGCGGCCGCGCGCGTCCTGCTCACCCGGCTCACCGGCCACCCGGACGTGCCCCTCGGCGTGGTGCCGGACGACGCCACCGCCCCGCCCGCCGGACCCCCGACGCCCCTCGTGGTGCGCGGCGCGGTCCACGGCGACCAGTCCTTCCTCGACCTGGTGCGCGCCGAGGCCGCGGAGCTCGCCTCCGCCGCCCGACACGCGCCCGGCCTCGCCCCGGCCCTCGACGCCCTGGGCCAGGCCCGGGGCGCCGGCCGCCACGCCGTCCTCGACGTCGCCGTACGGCAGGAGCAGGAGCAGGAGCAGGAGCAGGAACAGGTGCAGGGCGCGGCCGACGCCACCCCGCCCGTCGAGCTGACGTTCACCCTGGGACGGGACCGCCCGGACGCGACCCGCGAGCTCGCCGTCACGTACCGGACCGACGTCCTGGGGGAGCGGGCGGCCCGGCGCACGCTCGACCACCTCCACGCCCTCCTGGAGAGCCTGACGTCGGACCCGAAGGCCCCGCTCGCGTCGTCCTGGCACCTGCCGCCCGCCCACCGCGCCGAACTCCTCGCCCTCGGCTCCGGCGGCGCCGACGACCTCCCGGCCCTCCGCACCCTGCTGGAGCTCGTCGAGGCCCAGGTGCGCCTGCGCCCGGACGCACCCGCCGTGCGCTGCGCCGACCGCACCCTGACGTACGCGGAACTCGACATCCGGGCGGCCGAGCTGGCGTCCCGCATCGCCGCCTCCGCACCGGTCGGCCCGGACCGCGTGGTCGCTTTCGCCTGCGCCCGCTCCGAACTGATGGTGGTGACCCTCCTCGCCGTCCTGAAGACCGGGTCCGCCTTCCTGCCCCTGGACCCCGAACAGCCCGCGCACCGCCTCGCGGGCCTCGTCCGGGACAGCGCCGCCGTCGCCGTGGTGACCGACGGAGCCCCGGACGCGGCACTGGCCGAGGCCGGCGCCCCGGTCGTCACGGCGCACCCCGCCGCCACCGGCCACGCCCCCGCCCGCCCCGCCTTCCCGGCGGCCGGCCCCGACGACCTCGCGTACGTCGTCTACACCTCGGGCTCCACCGGCACCCCCAAGGGCGTCATGGTGGAACACCGCGGCATCATCAACACCGTCCGGTTCAGGATCGGTTACTACGGTCTCGGACCCGACGCGCGGGTCCTGCAGGTCGACCCGGTCCACGCCGACGCGGGCATCTCCGACGTCTTCACGGCGCTGGCCGCCGGCACCCCGCTCACCGTCATCACCCGCGAGCAACTGCTCGACCCCGACGAGGTCGCCGACGTCATCCGGCGCGAAGGCATCACCCACGCCCAGATGGTGCCGAGCCTCTACCAACTGCTCCTCGACTACGCGGGCCCCGCACTCGGCTCCGTACGGCAGGTCGTCCTCGGCGGCGAACGGATCACCGAGGCACTCGCCGCCCGGCACGCCCAACTGCTGCCCCACTCCGACCTGTTCAACGAGTACGGACCCAGCGAGGACAGCGTCCTGTCTACCCTGCACCGGCTCACCCCCGGCGAAGAGGTGCCCATCGGGCGCCCGCTGCCCGACCGGTGGGTCGACATCCTCGACGCGGACGGCCGACTCGTGCCGTTCGGCACCCCCGGGGAACTCTGCGTCGGCGGCGTGGGCCTGGCCCGCGGCTACCTCGGCGCCCCGGAGCTGACCCGCCGCCGGTTCGTCCCGCACCCCGAGCGCGACGGCACCCGCATGTACCGCACCGGCGACCTCGCCCGCGTCCTCCCCGACGGCACCCTCCTCTACCTCGGCCGCATCGACGACCAGGTGAAGATCCGCGGCAACCGGGTCGAGCCGGGCGAGATCGCCGCCGTCCTCGAACTCGCGCCCGGCGTGCGCGCCGCCGCCGTCGTCGCGGCCCCCGGACCGGGCGCCGAACTCCGCCTCGTCGCCTACGTGGTGGGGGACACCGGGCACCCGGAGCTGCGCGCCTTCCTCGCCGCACGCCTGCCCTCCTTCATGGTGCCGGAGGCCTTCGTCGCCGTGGCCGCGCTGCCGCTCTCCCCGAGCGGCAAGCTGGACCGGCGCGCGCTGCCCCCGGTCCCCGACGGGCCGACGCACGCCCCGGCCGCCGAGAGCACCTGGACCCCGGCCGAACACCAGGTCGCCCGGCTCTGGGCGAAACTGCTCGGCCACCCGGTCGGCGACCTCGACGCCGACCTGTTCACCGTCGGCGGCCACAGCCTGGTCGCCGCCCGCATCGCCCAGGAACTGGGCCTGAGCGTCAGCACCGTGTTCACCGGACCGACCATCCGCGCCCTGGCCGCGGCAATCGGCGAGACACCGCAGGAGACCGCGGCGCGACCGGCGCCCGCCCCCGCCACCGCGGCACACCGGGACGCCGGCGTCACGGGGCCGCTGTCCCGGGCGCAGCGCCGGGTCTGGCTGACCTCGCGGCGGACCGCGGCCGACGCGTTCGTCATCTCCGACCTCGTCCGCACCGGCCGCAGTCTCGACTCCGACGTGCTGCGCGCCGCGCTCGCCGCCGTCGTGGCACGGCAGTCGATGCTGCGCGCCTGCGTCCGCGCCGAAGGGCGCAACGCCGAACTGGCCGTCGTGGACCGGCTGCCCCAAGGCCCGCCGCTCACCGTCGTCCCGCTGCCCGGCGCGGACCCGCACGGCCCGCAGGTCACGGACGCGCTGCAAGCGGCCCGCCAGGTCACCTTCGACCTGGCGCGCCCCCCGCTCCTGGACGTCCGGCTGCTCCAGGGACCGGCGGGCGGCGACCTGCTGACCGTCACCGCCCACCACCTGGTCTACGACGGGGCCAGCGTCGAGGTGCTGCTCACCGACCTGTTCACGGCCTACGACCGACTGGCCGCCGGCGAACCGGCGGACCTGCCGGAACTGGAGTACGACTACCGCGACTGGATCGCCGAGGAGCACGCCTGGCTCGACGGCGAAGAGGCCCGCGAGCAGGAGGACTTCTGGCGCAAGAGGCTCCTCGGCGCCCCGCAGTCCGGCGACCTCGTCGACGCCGCCCGCCGCGGCCCGCGCCGCGGCACCGTCGGGGTCGCCCGGCGCAGCGTCCCCGCCGCCGTCCTCGACGGCGCCGCGGGCACCCCCTTCGCCGTCGTCGTCACCGCCTTCACCACGCTCGTGCACCGCGTCACCGGCAGCCGCGACGTCGTCGTCGGCTGCCCCGCGAGCCTGCGCCGGCACGCCGACGCCGACCCGCTGATCGGCTACCTCGCCAACGCCGTCGCCCTGCGCCTGGAGTTCGGCCCCGAAGCCGACCTGGCCGGCCTCCTCGACCACGTCCAGGACCGGGTCTTCGAGGCCTACGAACACTCCCGGCTGCCCTTCGACGTCCTCGCCGAACGCATCCCGATGCCCGGCGGCCCCGGCCGCAGCGTCCTGCTCGACCTGGGCGTCAGCTGGGAGAACGCGAGCATGCGCGCCGAGACGTACCTGGTCGAGGACGTCCTGCCCGACGAGCTGCCCGCCAACAGCGACCTGTGGCTCTACGCGAGCCGGCGCGGCGACGAGCTGCGCCTCGACCTCACCTACGACGACCGCCTCGTGACGGCCGACGAGGCCGACGCCTTCGCCGACCGCCTGGTCGCGCTGGTCGGCGAGGTGACGACGGCCCCGGCGACGCCCGTGTCCGACGCACCCGCCGAACCCGCCGACCGGCCCGGCACCGAGCCCGACTGGGGCACGACGCACTACGACTTCTGAACCCCGTCCGCCACGCCGCACCGCCACCCCGGTGCAGTCGAGTCAGAAACTCTGGAGCAGTGGAAAACAACACTTCCCTCCCCGGCGAGCCGGTGTCCGGGGCGACCCTGACCGGGCTGTTCCGGGAGACCGTCCTGCGGCACGGCGACCGGCCCGCGGTCCGCGACGACCGGACGGACCTGAGCTACCGGGACCTCGACCGGGCCTCCGACGCGCTGGCCGCCCGGCTGCGCGCCGCCGGAGTCACCCGCGGCGACCGCGTCGTCTACCACCTCGAACGGGGCGTCCAGGTCTTCGTCGCCCTGCTCGCCGTCCTCAAGGCGGGCGCGGCCTACGTGCCCGTCGACACCCGCTACCCCGACGCGCGCCGCGACCTGATGATCACGCGGAGCCGCCCGGCGCTCGTCCTCACCGACACGGCCGACACCGCGCCTCTCGCCGCGCTCGGCACGAAGGTGCTCGTCCTGGACGGCTCCGAGGACGCCCCGGCGGCCCCGGCACCGGCCGCCGGGCCGGGCCCCGACACCACGGACGCCGCCGCCCTGCTCTTCACGTCCGGCTCGTCCGGCACCCCGAAGGCCGTCGTCCTCACCCACGGCAACCTCCACCAGTTCGCCCGCAACGACGCCCTCCCGCGGCTCGGCCCCGACGACCGGGTCGGCCACGTGTCGAGCCTGTCCTTCGACGCCTTCCACTACGAGACCTGGTGCGCCTTCGCGGGCGGCGCCGAGATCGTCGTCCTGCCGACCATGCCGGACCTCGTCGGCCGGGACATCCGGCGCGAGCTCCGCAGATACCGCATCAGCGCGATGCTGGTGCCCACGATGGCCGTCAACCATGTGGTCCGCGAGGACCGGGACGCCTTCTCGCCGCTGCGCGTCCTGTGCACCGGAGGCGACGTCATCCTGCCGCGGACGTGCCGCGACCTGCTGGCGGGCGCGTTCTCCGGGCGCCTGTTCAACCTCTACGGACCCACCGAGGCGACCACCGCCTGCGCGGCCCACGAGATCACGGACGTGGCGCCGGACGCGGACTCGGTCCCGATCGGCCGCCCCCTGCACGGGGTCACACTGCGCGTCCTCGACGCGTCCGGTGCCGAGGCGGCGCCGGGGGAGCCGGGCGAACTGCACGTGGCGGGACCCGGCGTCGCCGTCGGCTACCTGGACCAGCCGGAGCTGTCCGACGCGCGCTTCCCGGCCGACCCGTTCGCCGCCGACGGCACCCGCATGTACGCCACCGGCGACCTCGTCCGCCGCGACGCCGAGGGGCTGCTGCACTACCTCGGCCGCACCGACGACCAGGTCAAGATCCGCGGCTACCGCGTCGAACCCCGCGAGGTCGAGCGGACCCTGGCCCGCCACCCCGACGTGCGCGAGATGGCCGTGCTCACCGTGGGCGACGGAGAGGACCGCCACCTGGTGGGTCTCGTCGTCGCCGACGGCGCGGTCTCCCTGACCGACCTGCGCACGTACGCCGAGGCCGCGCTGCCCGACTTCATGGTGCCCAGCGCGCTGATCCGCGTCCCGGAGATCCCCGCCACCGCGCACGGCAAGCGGGACCTGGACCGGCTGCGCACCGTCATCGACGACCACCTGCGCCGCGACGCCGGACACGTCACCCCGCGCGACGACGAGGAGCGCTACCTCGCCGGCATCTGGCAGGACCTGCTCGCCGTGGAACGGGTCGGCGTCACCGACGACTTCTTCGAGCTCGGCGGCAACTCCCTGCTCTCCTTCCGGCTCCTGCGCCGTGTGTCCAAGGAGCTGGGAGTGACCCTCAGCTCCCGCGAGGTGCTCACGACCAGCAGGCTGGAGTCCCTCGCCACGCTCATCCGTGACCGCAAGGAACTGGTGCGACCATGAGCCGTCCCGACATCGACCTGACCGACCCGGACCGCTTCGTCCGCCAGGAACACCACGGGATGCTCGCCTGGCTGCGCGAGCACGACCCGGTGCACTGGCACGCGACCGGGCAGGACACCGGATTCTGGGCGCTGACCGGCTACGACGACGTCTCGCGGGCCTACCTCGACCACACCGGCTTCAGCTCCGAGAGCGGACCGATGCTCGGCGGGTCGTTCCGCAGCGAACGGGACCCCTCGGCCGGACTGATGATGGTCGCCACCGACCTGCCCCGGCACCGGATGATCCGTCAGGAACTGCACTGGGCCTTCAGCCAGGACATGATCCGCAGGGTCGCCGAGCAGGTCGGCACGCTGGTGACGGCCGCCCTGGACCGGGCGCTGGCCGACGGCGGCTGCGACTTCGCCACCGACGTGGCCACCGAACTCCCCGCCGGCGCGGTGATGGCCATCACCGGCGTCTCGCACCGGGACGCCCACGAACTCATCGGCATGACCCGCCGCATGATCGGTTTCCGCGACCCGCACTTCGCGGACCCGACGGAGGACGAGCGGCTCGTCCTGGCGATGACACAGGCCGACATCTTCGAGTTCTTCGCGGAGGTCCTCCGGGACCGCCGCAAGAAACCCGGCCCCGACCTCGTCAGCCGCCTGCTCGGCGCCGAGATGAACGGCCGCCCCTGGACCGAGGACGAGATCCTCTACAACTGCATGAACATCGCGGTCGGCGGCAACGAGACCTCGTCGTACACGGCCTGCTCCGGCCTGGAAGCACTGACCGGACACCCCGAACAGTACGGGCAACTCCGCACGAGGCCGACGCTGTTGGACAGTGCCGTCAACGAGATCCTGCGCTGGAGCTCCACCAACCTGTACGTCCGCCGCGGCGCGCTGCGGGACATGGAGATCGGCGGCCGGACGATCCGCGGCGGCGACGTCGTCACCCTGTGGAACGTCTCGGCGAACCGCGACGCCAAACAGTTCACCGACCCCGGCACCTTCGACCTCGCCCGCACCCCCAACCGGCACCTGTCGTACGGCGTGGGACTGCACCGCTGCATCGGGGCGATGCTCGCGCAGACCGAGCTCTCCGTCCTCTTCCGGCAGGTCGCCGGACTCCCGGCGGTGTTCGCCCCCGCCGGGTCGCCCCGGCGGCTCCGGTCGAACTTCATCAACGGCACCACGAGCCTGCCGGTCAGCCTGCACGGCCGCCCGAAGGGAGCCTGACACCCATGCACCACGCGTTCCTGCGCGTCGGGGACCCCGGCGCCCCCGTGCGGCTGCTCGCCTTCCACCACGCGGGCGGCTCGGCCGCCGCCTACCTGCCGTTCGTCCAGAGCCTGCGCCCCGGCCACGAGGCGCTGCTCTTCGAGCTCCCCGGCCGCGACGAGGGCGAGGCCGGCCTCAGGGCCAGGGACTTCGAGGACGCGGTGCGGCGCCTCGCCGCGGACTTCCGGTCCGCGGTCGACCGGCCGTGCGTGGTGTTCGCCCACAGCATGGGCGCCCTGTTCGCGCACCGGCTGGTCGGCGAACTCCCCGCCGATCAGCGCGGCCTGGTCCGCACCGTCGTCGTCTCCGCCGCCCGCTCACCGCGCTCCGCGGCCGGCCTGGCGACGCGTCCGGCGGCGCCCTTCGTGACCCGTACCCGTGCGTCGGTCCTCGCGGACCTGCGCCGGTTCGGCGGCTGCCCGCCCGAGTTCTTCGACGAGCCGCAAATCGTCGAGCACTTCGTCGACGTGCTGGGGCACGACCTCCATCTGGCCGACACCTACCGGACGGCCGACGGCTGCTTCGACGGCGTTCCCTTCGAGGTCTGGCACGGCACGGAGGACGACACGCTGACCCCCGACGACCTGCGCGGCTGGTCGGACTGCGGCCCGGCCGACGTCACGCTCCGCGGGTTCCCCGGCGGTCACTTCTACCTCTCCGAGGGCCGTGCCGCGGGCCTCGCCCTGCAGGAGCTGCTCGACGCGGCGGCCGCCGCCGCGGAGGCGGCCTGAGGCGGCGCCGCCGGGTGCCCGGCGAGCGTCGTGCGCAGGACCTCGGTCCACCAGTCGAGCGTACGCTCGCGCGCGGCGCCGTCGAGGCCGACGCTCCTGCGGAACTCGCCGCCGAACAGCGGTTCGGTGAGCAGGGCCTGGTGCAGGGCGGCCACCGTCAGTTGTACCGCCTCACGGGTCGGGGCGGACCGCCCGGTGGTGGCGCAGTCGGTCCGCGCCCGTGCGTGCAGGCGGTCCACGACCTCGGCGAGCATGCCGCTGCCCTGGTCGCGCCAGCCCGACCGGTGCAGGGCCAGGGCCAGTTCGGCGTAGCCCTCGGCGTAGAGCGCGGACAGTGCGCGGACCAGCGGGGCGGGGTCGGCGGGGCCGCCGGACCACGAGCCCAGGGCCGCGTGCAGCGCGGACCTGAGCTTCTGGCCTCCGAAGCGCAGCAGCGCCGTGAGGAGCTGGTCGCGGGTGCCGAAGTGGTGGTTGACGGCGGCGTCGGACATTCCGACGGCGGCGGCCACGGCCCGTACCTGCACCGCGGCGGGACCGCCCGCCGCGAGCAACGCGCCCGCGGCCTCCAGAATCAGCCGACGGGCTTCTTCGGGGGCGCGACGCACACGGGGAGCCATGCGCCCACCTTACCTTGACTGCCCAAGGTAAGAGGCTTACCTTGAGTGCTCAAGGTAAGGGGGTGCTGTGGTGCGAAGAAGTCCCGCTGCGGCCGCCGGACGGAACCCGGCCCCGTCGATGACCGGCCTCGCGAGGTCGCTGGGCGTGCGGATCCAGGAGCCGACGCCACCGGCCGACGTCTTCTGTTCCCGGGCCGGGTGCCGGCTGCACGCGTACGACTGGGGCGGCACGGGACCCGCGGTGCTTCTGCTGCACGGCGGTGGACTGACCGCGCACACCTGGGACTTCGTCTGCCTCGGCCTGCGCGGGGACGCCCGCCTCGTCGCGCTGGACCTGCGCGGCCACGGGGACAGCGACTGGTCCGACGACTACCGCCTCGCGACGCTGGCCGAGGACGTCGTCGCGGTGGCCGACCACCTCGGACTCGACCGGGTACGGCTGGTGGGGATGTCGCTCGGCGGTGTGATCGCCGCACAGGTCGCCGACGCCCATCGGGGCCGCGTGGAGCGGCTCGCGCTGATCGACGTCGCACCCGGCGTCGACTTCGACAGCACCCGGCGGGTACGGGAGTTCCTGGCCGGACTGGGGCCCGTCGCCGACCTCGACACCGTCGTGGACGCCGCGCTGCGGGTCGGTCCGCGGGCCCACCGCGCGAGCGTCGCGTACCGGATGCGGACCCTGTTCCGCCGCGGGCCCGGCGGCGACTGGGTGCCGAAGGGCGACCCGCGCCCGCACGACTTCGCCGCCACCCTCGCCGCGATCGACGGCCTGCCCGGGCAGCTCACCGGTGTGCCGGTCCTCCTCGTGCGCGGGGGCCGCAGCAGGGTGCTCTCCCGGGCCGCCGCCGAACGCTTCGTCGAGCGCGTCCCCGGCGGTCGACTCGTGACCGTGCCGGACGCGGGCCACAACGTCCAGGAGGACGCCCCCGCCGCGCTGATCACCGCGTTGCGCGACTTCCTGACGCGGTGAGGCCGACGGATCGGTGACCGACTCTCCGCAGCCCCGTCAACGCCGCGTCCGCCCCCGGCCACCGCCCCTCGGAGCGAACGCCTCCCCCTGCCCCCGCACCAGCCGCACCTCGCGCCCCTGCCACCGCCCGCGCAGCCACCGGTCGTGGCTCGCGACGACGATCGCGCCCGGTCCGCTGCCCAGGGCCTCCTCCAGCTCGTCGCACAGGCGCGGGGACAAGTGGTTGGTCGGCTCGTCGAGCAGCAGGAGCTCGGGTGGACGCGCCACCAGCAGGGCGAGCGCGAGCCGCCTGCGCTGCCCGACCGAGAGCAGCCCGACGGGCCGGTCCAGATCCTCCGCGCGCAGCAGGCCGAGCGAGCTCAACGGCACCTGCTCCGCACGTCTCTGGCCCAACGCCAGCCGATACGTGTCGCGGACCGTGCGGCCGGGCCGCTCGAACACCGTGTCCTGCGCGAGGAGCCCCACCGTCAGACCGTGCCGCCTGCGCACCCCGCCCCCGGCGCCGAGACGTCCGGCGAGCACATCGAGCAGGGTCGACTTGCCGGCCCCGTTGTCGCCGGTCACCAGCAGCCGGTCCGTCGCCGACACGTCCAGTGCGTCGAGCGCGAGACGCCCCGGCACCCGTACGTCCCGCAGCGACACGAGAGGCGGCGCACCGTCCTCGTCCGCGGCCGTGGCGGCCAGCGCCTCGGCCGCGAACCGCAGGGGCATCGGCGGCTCGGCGACCTGCCCGCGCTCCAGCGCGTCGAGCCGCCGTTCCGCCTGGCGCACCCGGCGGGAGATCTGCTGCTGCACGCGGCCCGCCCGGTGGCCGTACCCCATCTTCTCGTTGTCCCGGGGACCCCGGTCCGGCGCGACCCGGCGGGCGGTGACCCCCGCCGCGTGCCGCAGCAGCGCCAACTCCTCCTGCTCCTGCGCGTACCGCCGCTCCCAGCGCTCCCGCTCGGCGCGCTTCTCGCCCAGGTAGGAGCTGTAGGCGCCGCCGTACCGGACCGGGCCTCCCACGGCCGGGTCGAGGTCGATCAGGTCGGTGCAGACCGCGTCGAGGAACGCCCGGTCGTGACTGGCGGCGAGCACGGTTCCGGGGAGCGCGCGCAGTTGCTGCTCCAGGAACGCGGCGGCAGCGTCGTCCAGGTGGTTGGTGGGCTCGTCGAGAAGCAGTGCCGACGGCCGCCGTACGAGGAGCGCGGCCAGGGCGAGGCGGCCGCGCTGCCCGCCGGACAGCGAGCCGAGTGTGCGGTCGTGCGCGATCCGGCCCAGACCGAGGCCGTCCAGGACCAGCGCGGCGCGGCGGTCGGCGTCCCAGGACTCCCGGTCCTGGGCCTGTTCCAGGCGCCTGCCGTAGGCGGCGAGCAGCTCCGCGTGGCGCGGGTCGTCCTCGGGGACGCGTGCGAGCTCCGCGCCGAGCCGGTCGAGCTCCGCGAGGTCGGCACGGGCCTCGCGCAGCGCCCCGTCCAGCACGGCGGCGAGGGTGGAGTCCGCGTCGTAGGGCATCTCCTGGTGCAGGAAGCCCAGGTCGGCGGGGCGCGAGACATGTCCGGCCTGCGGTGCGTCGACACCGGCGAGGACCCGCAACAAGGTGGTCTTGCCGACGCCGTTCTCCCCGATCAGGCCGATCCTCCGACCGGGGGAGGCGGTCAGGGAGATGCCGTCGAGGACCCGGCGTCCGCCGAGGTCGCGGACGAGTTCATGAGCGAGGAGAGCAGGCTGGGGCACAGGGGTTCCCTCCGAGGGGTCGGGTGGTCGGCCCGCGGGGCGCAGCGCCGCGCGCGGGCCACGGCACACCGACGGCTCACACCTCGGGCGCCCCGGCTTCCTTGAGCACCCCGTCGGCCAGCAGGAGCCAGCGGTCCACGCCGATCTCGGTGAGGAACCGCTCGTCGTGACTGATCACCACGAAGGCGCCCTGGTAGGAGTCGAGGGCGCTCTCCAACTGGCCCGCGCTGACCAGGTCGAGGTTGTTGGTCGGCTCGTCGAGGAGCAGCAGCTGCGGAGCCGGTTCGGCGCACAGGACGCACGCCAGGGTGGCGCGCAGCCGCTCGCCGCCGGAGAGCACCCCGACCGGAAGGTGCGCCCGAGCGCCCCGGAAGAGGAAGCGGGCGAGCAGGTTCATCCGCTCCGCCTCCGGCCGCTCGGGGGCGAAGGCGGCGAAGTTCTCCGCCACGGTGCGGTCCGGGTCCAGCAGGTCGAGACGCTGCGAGAGGTACGCGATGCGGCCGTCGCCGCGCCGGAGATCACCGCTGTCCGGGCGGAGGTCGCCGGTCACCAGGCGCAGCAGCGTCGTCTTGCCCGCGCCGTTGGACCCGGTCAGCGCGATGCGTTCGGGGCCGCGCACGGTCAGGTCGACACCCCCGTCGGCGAACACCGCGCGGCCGTCGTGATGCACCTGGAGGCCCTCGCCGAGGAACAGGTTGCGCCCGGTGGGCACGCGCGTGTCCGGCAGCTCCAGGGCGATGCGCTGCTCGTCGCGCAGCGCGCGCCCGGCCTCGTCGAGGCGCGCCCTGGCCTCGCTGACCCGCGCCGAGTGCACCTGGCCCGCCCGGCCCGCCGACTCCTGCGCGCCGCGCTTCATGTTCCCGGCGAAGATGCGGGGCAGCCCGGCGCTCTTCAGGTTGCGGGCGGCGTTGCTCTGCCGCCGTTCGGCGCGCTCCCTGGCCTGCTGCAGCTCGCGCTTCTCGCGCTTCAGCTCCTGCTCGGCGTTGCGGATGTTCTTCTCGGCGACCTCCTGCTCGGCGCGCACGGCTTCCTCGTAGGCGGTGAAGTTGCCTCCGTGGAAGCGCAGTTCGTCGCCGCCGAGCTCGGCGATGCGGTCCATCCGGTCGAGCAGCGCCCGGTCGTGGCTGACCAGCAGCAGACAGCCGGTGAAGTCGTCGAGCACGTCGTAGAGCCGGTGCCTCGCCGTCAGGTCGAGGTTGTTGGTCGGTTCGTCGAGCAGCAGGACGTCGGGGCGCCGGAGCAGGTGGGCGGCGAGACCGAGGGAGACGACCTGGCCGCCGCTGAGCGTGTTCAGACGGCGGTCGAGGGCGAGCCCGTCGAGGCCAAGACGGTCGAGCTGGGCGCGGGTGCGCTCCTCGATGTCCCAGTCGTCGCCGATGGTGGTGAAGTGGGCCTCGCTCACGTCGCCCGACTCGACGGCGTCCAGCGCGCGGACCACCTCGGCGATGCCGAGCACCTCGGCGACCGTGAGGTCGCTGGTCAGCGGGAGGCTCTGGGGGAGGTGGCCGAGCGTACCGGCGACCGTGACCGAGCCGGTGGCGGGCCGCAGTTCACCGGCGATCAGCTGGAGCAGGGTGCTCTTGCCGGCGCCGTTGGGGGCGACCAGGCCGGTGCGGCCGGTGGCCACGGTGAAGGACAGGTCCTCGAAGACCGGAGTGTCGTCCGGCCAGCTGAAGGAGAGGTGGGAGCACACGACGGCGGCGTCGGACAGGGCGATGGACATGGAGGTGACCTCGAAGAAGACGCGCGGGCAGACAGACCTCTGCCCTGGGCGGGGTGGGGAAGGGGTACGACGAGTACGGCCACGGCATCGGCGCTCTGGCGGCGCCGTCCGACGGCCGGTTCACATCCGGATCTCATCCGGAGATGTCGTCTTCACCCACCACGTCTGTGACTCCTCGATCAAACGGTCCAGTCCTTCGCAGCGTAGCAAACACCCCGACCGACGCCGCCGTACGACGTCTGGCGCGCGATGTCTGCCGTACGACGTCTGCCGTACGACGTCTGCGAGGCGGAGCCCGCGGTCGACCCGCCGCGGACCGACGACGGGCCGGATCAGCGCCTTTTGGTGCTGTCGATCACGGGTAACCGGAGGCGAGTGATCTTCGTTGCCGTCCGCCGTCGTTGGGAAGTGGAATGACCGTGTCCTCGCGCCAGGTTCGCTACGGGTACCGCGGGCGTCGGGACCGCGTGCGGCGGTTCGATCTGCGGGCCACGTCCTTCCTCTTCGTGCTCGTCGCGATCCTGTTGTGCGCCGCGGTGTTCCTGGTGCGCATCGCGGCGCACATCGTCGAGAGCCGGCCGGTGTGGATCGGGTCGCTTCTCGCCGTGGGGCTCGCGGCCGCTTATCCGTGCCGGTCCAGGTGGCGCAGCTTCTCCGCCGCGAAGTACGCGCGTCGCGCGGCCGAGGTGCTGGAGGAGGCCGCCGAGCGGGCGTCCGAGAGCCTGGAGGCGGCGACCGCGGGTGCGCCGGCCGGTGCGGCGGATCCGCGCGGCGGGAGCGGGAGCGTGGCCGCCGCCGTGCCCGGCGCCGGCCCCGACGGCACCGTCGCCGTGACCCGGCGGTTCGCGCCCGGCCCCGCGCCGGACGAGGAGGAGACCGTCCCCTTCGTCCAGGACATGCCGGTCGGCCGGGACGAGTGGGGCGCGGATCTCACGCGTCGGCCGTAGACGGAGCCATGTGGCTTTGCGGCGCCGGTGGCGCGCCGAGCCCCTTGCGCCGGACGTCACCCCTGTAGTCCGCTGAGCCGCATGGGGAAGAGGAGCATTGCCGCACTGACCACCGTCCTCGTCACGGGGGCACTTCTGACCGGCGTACCGCATGCGGGTGCGCAACCCGCCGGGCGGGGGGCCGCAGGGCCGCCGTCACCCGAGGCATCGCCCCTGCACGGCGTCGACCTCGACACCGTCACCATCCCGCAGCTGCAGGCGCGCATGGCCCGCGGCTCGCTCACCTCGTCGGCGCTGACCCGCGCCTACCTGCGGCGGATCGAAAAGGTCGACCCGAAGATCCACGCGGTGCTGCGCACCAGCCCGACGGCCCTGCGCGAGGCGGCCGCCAGCGATGCCAGGCACCGGCACGGCAAGACCCTCGGGCCGCTGGACGGCATCCCGGTCCTGCTCAAGGACAACGTGAACACCCGTGCCATGCCGACGACGGCCGGTTCGCTCGCGCTCGCCGGGAGCCCGCCGGACACGGATGCCGCACTGGTGACCCGGCTGCGCAGGGCCGGAGCGGTGATCCTGGGCAAGACCAACCTGTCGGAATGGGCCAACTTCCGTGCGGCGAAGCCGACCTCGGGGTGGTCCGCGGTGGGCGGCCAGACCAAGAACCCCTACGTCCTCGACCGCAACCCGTGCGGATCGTCGTCCGGGTCCGCCGCCGCGCTGGCCGCCTCCCTGGCACAGGTGGCGATCGGCACCGAGACGGACGGCTCCATCGTGTGCCCGGCCGGGATGAACGGCGTCGTCGGCCACAAACCCAGCCTCGGCCTGGTCAGCCCGTCGGGCGTCGTGCCGATCTCCGCCGAGCAGGACACGGCGGGGCCCATGGCGCGCAACGTGACCGACACCGCGCTCACGCTGTCGGTGCTGAGCGGGCGCAAGAGCGCGCGCACGGACGCCACCGGCCTCCGCGGCAAACGGATCGGCCTGTGGCGGCTGCCCTCGCTCGGCCCCGCCGTGGACGCGGTGATGACCCGCACGGCGACGCGGCTGCGCAAGGCCGGCGCGGTGGTCGTCGAGGTGACCCCGCCGTACCAGGCGCGGCTCGCCGAACTCGAATTCCCGGCGCTGCTCAGCGAGTTCCACCGGGACATCGACGCCTATCTCGCCACCCGCAAGGGCCCGGAGAACCTCGCCGGGCTGATCGCGTTCAACCGCACGCACGCCGAGGAGCGGACCTGCTTCGCCGGTCAGGAACTGTTCGAGCAGGCCCTCGCGGCGCCGCCCACCACCGACCCCGGATACCGGGCGATGCGGGCCGAGCTCAAGGACCTCTCGCAGCGCTCCCTCGACGACACCATGGCCGCCCACCGCCTGGACGCCATCGCCGCCCCCACGAACCCGCCCGCCTGGACGACGGACTGCGCACGCGGCGACAACGACGTCATCCCGTCCTCCACCCCCGCCGCCGTCGCCGGCTACCCGTCCCTCTCCGTCCCCGCGGGATCCGTGGGCGACCTGCCGGTCGGCCTGCTCCTGATGGCCGGCGACCGTCAGGACACCGGGCTGCTGTCCCTGGGGGCCGCGGTGGAACACCGCCTGAAGGCGTGGCGGGCCCCGCGCTACCTGCCGACTACGGGTGCCGGCGCCTCGCGATGACCCCCTGAAGGACCGACGAGATGACCCCCTGAAGGACCGACGAAGGGTGGGCCCGGCCGGTGACGGCCGGGCCCACCCTTCGTCGGTCTCTGGGAAGCGCCACCGGCGCTCCCGCTTCAGCGGGCGTTCTCGTCCGGCGCCGCCGAGCTGTTCGTGTCGAGCGCCTCGCGGACGCGCCGTGCGCCCTCGTCGAGGGTGTCGGCCATGTCCAGGACCGTGGTGACGCCGGTGACCTCGAAGAGGCGGGATATGCCGGTGTGGTACGGGCCGGTCAGGACGAACGGGCGCAGCGCCTCCTGGTGCTCGGCGTGCGCGCGCAGGATCACGTTGAGCAGGGTGCTGTCGGCGAAGGTGAGGTCCGCCAGGTCGAGGAGCGTCCCTGCGGTGTCGGCCTCGGTGAGCGCGCCGGACAGCGCGAGCGTCGCCTCGGCCGTGTCCTCGAGGTCGAGCTCGTTGCGGAAGGAGATGACGGTCACCTGATCCTGGTGGGTGACGTCGATGCTCTGTCTGTCGGGAACCATGCCCTGACCCTCCCACACACCCGGGGTCGAGTGATCAGGGGAGTGTGGAGACCGCCGCGCAGGGCAGGTGGAGAGGTACCGACGATACGAGAGCGGTGACTGGACATGTACGGGGAAAGGACCGACGCGTCGATGAGCGTTGCCGAGGCAGTGGAAACCGAGGACATCAGCTGTGCGGACGCGCGGTCCGCGGTCCGCGAGGTGCTGATGGAGGTGTGCTGCGGCCTGCCACTGCCCGACGCGCAGCGCCTGCGGGACGACGCGCTGCTCGTGGTCAGCGAGCTGACCGCCAACGCGCTCCTGCACGCGGGCGGCGTGACCCGCTTCAGCGTCGGCCTGGAGGGCGACGAGATCCAGCTGCGCGTGAGCGATGGCAGCCGCGAAGTGCCGCAGCGCCTGGCGGCCGTGCGTGGCCGTCCGGGCGGCCACGGCTGGATGGTCGTCCAGCGCCTGTGCTCGCGCCTCGACGTCGCCGTGGAGCCGGAGGGCAAGACGATCACCGCGGTGCTGGCGCTGCCCTGACCGGGGGCCGGGCCGCAGGTGCCGGTTTGCCTGCGAAAACATCTGCGCTCGCAGGTATGTGCCTTCTGATCGGGGGTAACCGCAAGCCTGCGGGAGAGATCAGGCAGGAAGAGCGAGAAAAGGGGCGGGACGCAATGAAGAGCGTGGCAGTCGAGGAGCGGACGCACACCACGGCCGGGTCGGTCGGGGAGGCTCTGATCGAGCGCGCCTACGCCGATCCCGCCTCGGTCCGGCCGAAGGATGCCCGGGAGATCGGGCGGCATTTCTTCGATCGGCTGACCGGTCTTGAGGAGGGCACGCGTGAGTACCAGTACGTGCGCAACTGCCTGATCGAGATGAACCTGTCGCTGGTGCAGTACGCGGCCTCGCGTTTCAAGCACCGTGGTCCGCAGGAGATGGAGGACATCGTCCAGGTCGGCACGATCGGCCTGATCAA